>NZ_JBITIY010000007.1:86023-524222 GCF_044459385.1 Streptomyces sp. NPDC050287
CCCGCCTTATTTTGTGGCGGGGGGCACCCCGCTTCCACTGTGGGTTTCCACGGCCCCGATTGCCCGGGCGCCCCGCCCCCCCGCCCCGGGGGGGGGGGGGGGTTTTTCCCCCCCACCCCCCCCCCCGCCACGCAAGGGCGTCTAGCCGATGCCTCGCCAACCCTCGGGATCCACCCCACCCGGCACAGCAGCCCCCTCACCGTACGGCTGACGCGTGAACACGAACGAACCCAGGTCCAGGTGGCTCAGGGACCCGTCAGGCCGTCGTACAGCCGTCAGAGGCTCCCCGGCGTAATAGCCCTCCAGGCCGGTCCAGCAACCGTCGCCGTTGGCCCGGAACCGCGAGCGACGCCCGTTCCCCGACAGCGGCTCCAGCGAGACAAGGTCGTCGGCTGTCACCCGCAGGCCGAAAGCATGAGTCCCCCAGTACCACTGACCCGCCAACTCCAGGGCGGACGCGTCCACTTCGGAGAGGGGCCGCCACGGCTCGGGAATCCGCGGCTCCGCCTCGGCGACGATCCGTACGAGCTCGGCGGCCACGCTCCCCAGCAGTGGGCCGGATGTGCAGTTGGCCAGGACCACCGCCGCGACGTCGTCCGCCACGCTGAGCGTGAGGCAGGCCAGGAACCCCGGCAGTGAACCCGAGTGGCCGACGAGCAGGCGGCCCTCCCGGTGCTGGATCTGCAGACCGAGACCGTAGGTAACACCGTCCGCGACATCCGCAACCTCCGCCGGCGCCGCAGGTGTCCGCATCTCCTGGACCGTCCGCGCGCTGAGCACCCGTTCGTCGCCCCGTGCCAGGAAGCCGGCGAACCGCGCCAAATCCCCTGCGGTCGACCACAGTTGACCGGCAGGAGCCATGCGGCCGAGATCCTCGACCGGTTCGGGCAGCATCACATCCGCCCACGGATGCACGGCCCAGCCACCCGCATGAGGAGCCCGCGGCCGCGTGCTCGTACGGTCGAGGCACAGAGGTTCGAGCACTTCGCGCTGCAGTACCTCCTCCCAAGGAGCCCCGCGCAGCTTCTCCACGAGCGCCCCCAGCAGCGTGTAGCCCGGGTTGGAGTAGTGATGGCGGCGGCCGACGGGATGCCGGAAGGGCTGATCGCCCAATACGTCGGCGAGCTCAGGACGTAGGGACCCCGGGGTGCGTTCCCACCACGGCGCGGGCGCCTCCGCTGCCAGCCCGCTGGTGTGGGCGAGCAGTTCGGCGACGGTGGCCTCCCCCGCGCCGGTGCCCGGCAGATGTTTCTCCAGCGGGTCACCGAGGTCGAGCACGCCCTCGTCGCGCAGCCGCATTACGAGAACGGCGGTGAAGGTCTTGGTGATCGAGCCGATCCTGTACTGCACGTTCTCATCCGGACCATGTCCGTCCACCGACGTCCTGGCGCCGTGCCACACGGCCCGCCCGTCCCGGACCACCGCCGCCACCAGCGACGGGGCACGTCCCTCGGCCTGCGCCACGGCGATCCGGTGCAGCAACGCCCGGCGCGTACCGGGCAGCAACTCTTCCTCAGATGTCGTCATGCCGACAGTCCACCCCGCGTGGCCCTGAGACGTCGAGCTCATTTGTCCTACGACCGGCGGCTGTAGGGTCTCCCGCTCGTGTTCGGACGCCGCTTCCCTGACCTGCAGCTTCTCCGGCCGCCTCACACGGAGCCGGGGAACCTGCAACAGCGGCTCAGGTCTGCGCCATGTCCACGAACCGCGAGTAGTGGCCCTGGAAGGCGACCGTGATCGTGGCTGTCGGGCCGTTACGGTGCTTGCCCACGATGATGTCCGCCTCGCCCGCGCGCGGCGACTCCTTCTCGTAGGCGTCCTCGCGATGCAGCAGGATCACCATGTCGGCGTCCTGCTCGATGGAGCCCGACTCACGCAGGTCGGACACCATCGGCTTCTTGTCCGTGCGCTGCTCGGGACCACGGTTGAGCTGTGAGAGCGCGATCACCGGGACTTCCAGCTCCTTGGCCAGGAGCTTGAGGTTTCGGGACATGTCCGAAACCTCCTGCTGACGGCTCTCGGACCTCTTGGAGCCACCGGACTGCATCAGCTGCAGATAGTCGATGATCACCAGCTTGATGTCGTTTCGCTGCTTCAGCCGACGGCACTTGGCGCGGATCTCCATCATCGACAGGTTCGGGGAGTCGTCGATGTAGAGCGGCGCGGACGACACCTCGGGCATCCGACGGGCCAGGCGGGTCCAGTCCTCGTCCGTCATGGTGCCGGAGCGCATGTGGTGCAGTGCCACGCGTGCCTCGGCGGACAGCAGCCGCATCGCGATCTCGTTGCGGCCCATCTCGAGGGAGAAGATGACGCTGGCCAGGTTGTGCTTGATCGACGCCGCGCGCGCGAAGTCCAGCGCAAGCGTGGACTTGCCCATGGCGGGACGGGCTGCGATGACGATCATCTGGCCCGGATGCAGGCCGTTGGTCAGCGAGTCGAGGTCCGTGAAGCCGGTGGGGACACCGGTCATCTCGCCGCTGCGCGAGCCGATCGCCTCGATCTCGTCGAGCGCGCCCTCCATGATGTCGCCGAGCGGCAGGTAGTCCTCGCTGGTGCGCTGCTCGGTGACCGCGTAGATCTCCGCCTGGGCGCGGTTGACGATCTCGTCGACGTCGTCGTCGGCCGCGTACCCCATCTGCGTGATGCGGGTGCCGGCTTCGACCAGGCGGCGCAGGACCGCCCGCTCGTGGACGATCTCCGCGTAGTACTCGGCGTTGGCCGCCGTGGGCACTGTCTGGACGAGGGTGTGCAGATACGATGCGCCGCCGACCTTGTTGATCTCCCCGCGCTTGGTGAGCTCAGCGGCGATCGTGATGGGGTCGGCCGGCTCACCCTTGGCGTAGACGTCGAGGATCGCCTGGAAGATCGTCTCGTGAGCGGGCTTGTAGAAGTCGTGGCCCTTGAGAACCTCGACGACGTCGGCGATGGCGTCCTTCGACAGGAGCATGCCGCCGAGCACGGACTGCTCGGCGTCGAGGTCCTGCGGCGGAACGCGTTCGAAGGTCGAACTGCCGCCGTCCCAGGCGCCGTTCTCGCCGCCACGGTCATGCTGTTCGTCGCGGCCACGGATTCCGTCACTGCGCCGGCGGGATGAGGGCAGACGATCACTGGGACCGCTGTCGGCCCAAGGATCGTCCAACGGCTCGGAAATGCTCACCGAGCCACCTCCTCCCGTCCGCGGAGCGGACCTCGCGTGCCTCTCTTTTCTACGGCACGCCACTGACAAATGAGACGCCCAACTCCGGTTCAAGCGCGTCGGTTTTGTGACGGTTTACCGGCCGACGAACGGAGCGGGCGCCGGACCACCGTAGGCCCGCGGGCACCGTCAGCCAATCTGGTTATCCACAGGCCATGTGGACGACGGCCCGGATGCTGTGGAGAACTCCGCAAAACCTGTGCACGACACGGTGGACAGCCCTGTGAACAAGGTTCGAATCTCCTCGTAACTCCGGCTCTGACCTGCGGACTTCCCATCCACCGGCTGTGCAGAAGAAAAACTTTCCAACTAGGGCCAAGATCACCTCGGCTAGTGCGCAGACGCAGCCCTCACACGAAATTCAGTAAGGGCCACCTATGCGTTGCGTCTATTACCTGTGGACGATTAGATTAGTGCTCATGACACAGGCTCCCGCGACCCCCAAGGCTGTTCGGCACCAGCACGACCGAGAGATCGTCGCGCTGGCCGTACCGGCCTTCGGCGCACTCGTCGCCGAGCCCCTCTTCGTCATGGCCGACAGTGCGATCGTCGGCCATCTCGGAACGGCGCAACTCGCCGGGCTCGGCGTCGCCTCCGCCCTCCTCACGACAGCCGTCAGCATCTTCGTCTTCCTCGCCTACGCCACCACGGCCGCCGTCGCCCGACGCGTCGGCGCGGGCGATCTTCAGTCCGCCATTCGCCAGGGCATGGACGGCATCTGGCTGGCGCTGTTGCTCGGTGCCGCCGTATTCACCGTCGTCCTTCCCACGGCACCGGGAATCGTGGAACTCTTCGGCGCCTCCGACACGGCGGCCCCGTATGCGATCACCTATCTCCGGATCTCGTCCCTCGGCATCCCGGCCATGCTCGTCGTCCTCGCCGCGACCGGTGTGCTCCGCGGACTGCAGGACACCAAGACACCTCTGTACGTCGCCGTTGCGGGCTTCGTCGCCAACGCCGCTCTCAATGTAGGGCTCGTCTACGGTGCCGACCTCGGTATCGCGGGTTCCGCCTGGGGCACCGTCATCGCCCAGTGCTCCATGGCAGTGGCCTATCTCGTGGTGGTCGTCCGCGGCGCGCGCCGGCACGGAGCCTCACTGCGTCCTGACTCCGCAGGGATCCGCGCCTCCGCTCAGGCCGGCGTCCCATTGCTGGTCCGCACGCTCTCCTTGCGGGCAGTCCTGATGATTGCCACGGCCGTCGCGGCCCGCCTCGGCGACGCCGACATCGCAGCCCACCAGATCATCCTGTCCCTGTGGAGCCTGCTGGCCTTCGCCCTCGACGCCATCGCCATCGCAGGGCAGGCGATCATCGGCCGCTTTCTGGGGGCCGGCGATGCCCAGGGCGCCCGCCAGGCGTGCCGTCGCATGATGGGGTGGGGAGTCGCGGTCGGCGTCCTGCTCGGCGTGCTGGTCGTGATCAGCCGACCGGTGTTCCTGCCACTGTTCACCAGCGATTCCGTGGTCAAGGACGCTGCTCTGCCCGCTCTTGTGATCGTGGCGGTCTCGCAACCGATCTGCGGCATCGTCTATGTTCTGGACGGAGTGCTCATGGGGGCCGGTGACGGCCCGTACCTCGCGTGGGCCATGCTGCTCACGCTGACGGCCTTCGCCCCGGTCGCCCTGCTCGTTCCTGCGCTGGATGGCGGTTTGACCGCCCTCTGGGCCGCCATGACATTGATGATGACGGTGCGCCTGGTGACCCTGTGGCTGCGCACCCGCTCCGGCCACTGGCTGGTGACGGGCGCGACGCGCTGACCGTTTCCCGTGAAACATGCCCGCCCGGTCGAGTCGGTCGTTTCACGTGAAACATGCCGACCCGGCCATCCCGCTGGGCATGCCGAAGGGGCCGCACCGGCAGGCGCGACCCCTTCTTGGCTGTCCACATTCTCAGCTGTCCAGCCGAGCGCGGCGATCAGGCCGCGACGACCTCGATGTTGACCTTGGCGGCAACCTCGGGGTGCAGGCGCACGGACGTCTCGTGGGCGCCCAGCGTCTTGATCGGCGCGCCCAGCTCAATGCGGCGCTTGTCGACCTCGGGGCCACCGGACGCCTTGATCGCAGAAGCGATGTCGGCCGGGGTGACGGAACCGAAAAGACGACCGGCGTCGCCGGAGCGGACGGCCAGACGGACCTTGACACCCTCGAGCTGGGCCTTCACAGCGTTGGCCTGCTCGATGGTCTGGATCTCGTGGATCTTGCGAGCACGACGGATCTGCTCGACATCCTTCTCGCCACCCTTGGTCCAGCGGATAGCGAAATTCCGCGGGATCAGGTAGTTGCGAGCGTAACCGTCCTTGACGTCTACGACGTCGCCCGCGGCACCGAGGCCGGAGACCTCGTGGGTGAGGATGATCTTCATGTGTCGGTCACCCTTCCCTTATCGCGCGGTGGAGGTGTAGGGCAGCAGCGCCATCTCACGGCTGTTCTTCACGGCCGTGGCGACGTCACGCTGATGCTGCGTGCAGTTGCCGGTCACGCGGCGGGCACGGATCTTGCCGCGGTCGGAAATGAACTTCCGCAGCATGTTCGTGTCCTTGTAGTCCACGTACGTGACCTTGTCCTTGCAGAAAGCGCAGACCTTCTTCTTCGGCTTGCGCACAGGCGGCTTCGCCATGGTGTATCTCCTGTGTGATCAAGAAGTGTGGGTACGACCCACCCTCGGCTGTGAGGCCTAGAAGGGGGGTTCGTCCGAGTAGCCGCCACCGCTGGCGCCGCCGGAGTTTCCACCCCAGCCGCCGCCACCGCCGCCGCCCTGGTTGCCGCTGGCGGGAGCGCCGGTCGCCCACGGGTCGTCGGCGGGAGCACCGCCGCCGCCCTGCTGGCCGCCACCGGAGCCTCCGCCCCAGCCGCCACCACCCTGGGCACCGCCGCCACCGCCGCCGTAACCTCCCTGGCCCTGGCCACCGCGGCCGGCGGTCTTGGTGACCTTGGCCGTGGCACTGCGCAGGCTGGCGCCGACTTCCTCGACGTCCAGCTCGTAGACCGTGCGCTTGACGCCCTCACGGTCCTCGTAGGACCGCTGCTTCAACCGGCCCTGCACGATGACGCGCATGCCTCGCTGAAGCGACTCGGCGACGTTCTCCGCCGCCTGACGCCAGACCGAGCAGGTCAGGAACAGGCTCTCGCCGTCCTTCCACTCGTTCGTCTGACGGTCGAAGGTGCGGGGGGTGGACGCGACACGGAACTTCGCGACCGCCGCACCGGAAGGGGTGAAGCGCAGCTCGGGGTCGTCGACAAGATTGCCGACGACCGTGATGACGGTCTCGCCTGCCATGGGGGAACCTCTCGGCGGGTTTGCTGCTGGCTGCTTGGTGCTGCTACTCGAATCCCGGGTTCAACTGAGCGGGAGAGCTCAGTGGGTCTCGGGACGAAGGACCTTGGTCCGGAGGACCGACTCGTTCAGGTTCATCTGGCGGTCGAGCTCCTTGACGACCGCAGGCTCGGCCTGCAGGTCGATGACCGAGTAGATGCCCTCAGGCTTCTTCTTGATCTCGTACGAGAGACGACGACGGCCCCAGGTGTCGACCTTCTCGACCTTTCCGTTGCCCTCACGGACGACGGAGAGGAAGTTCTCGATCAGGGGGGCGACAGCGCGCTCCTCCAGATCGGGGTCGAGGATGACCATCACCTCGTAGTGACGCATGTGGAACCCACCTCCTTTGGACTCAACGGCCACGGCGGTTCCGTGGCAGGAGGGTTGTGATGCGTTCGCAACGGTATCGGCCGCCACTGACAATCGAGGGTTCCTCGGAGGAGTTCCTCAGCCGTGACGTGGGCAGACATCGGTGCAGACGGTACAGACTACCCGCACACCGGCTTCCGGTTGAAATCCGGCCGCGGAGACCGCCAATCTGTACACATCAGGTGTGAATGGCGCTACGATGCGCCGCTTTCGCAGGAGGTGCCCCTATGGCACAGGCATTGCGACCCAACACCGCCGGAGGGCTGTTCGCCACGGACGGCAAGCCCCACCCGCTCCAGGACACGCTGCTGGCGGTGACCCTGGTGCTGGGCTTCACGTCGTTCCTCACGGCGATGTTCGACGACGACCTGCACCTGCTGAGCTCCTGGACCGGCCTGGTGGGCATCCTCACCGGCGCGTACGGTCAGTGGATCTCGGTGACGACCCGGGAACGCTTCGGCCTGATCCTCGGCCTGGGCGCATCGGGCGTCGGCTTCTTCCTCGGCATGGCGCACGGTGGTCTCTTCGGCGGGGTCTTCTGACGCCACGGACGGCACACTCCACATCCTCATACGGCACCGTATTGCGCCCTGGTGGCTCACAGGCCCGGGCGAAGGTGCCGTATGCCCATTCGAGGCGCTCACAAGGCGCAGTAGGCTTCGGCGCGAGAGCCGGAGCCCCTGTACCCATGGGGACACACCAGCCCGAGGAGCGCCCCGAATGAGCCTGACCCTGAGGACGATCAGTCGCGAGCAGCATCTGGCGTACATCCAGAGCCTGCCGTCGGCGAGCCACATGCAGGTTCCGGCCTGGGCGGATGTCAAGGCGGAGTGGCGCTCCGAGAGCCTCGGCTGGTTCGACGACAGGACCGGCGAGATGGTCGGCGCAGGGCTTGTGCTCTACCGGCAGCTCCCCAAGATCAAGCGCTATCTCGCGTATCTGCCCGAGGGCCCGGTCATCAACTGGTTCGCGCCGAATCTGACCGAGTGGCTGGAACCGATGCTCGCGCACCTCAAGCAGCAGGGTGCCTTCTCCGTGAAGATGGGCCCGCCGGTGATCATCCGGCGCTGGGAGGCGGGCTCGATCAAGCAGGGCATCCAGAACCCGGACGTGAAGCGACTGCGGGACATCGAGGCCGACTTCATCGAACCGCGCGCCTTCGAGGTGGCCGACAAACTGCGCCGTATGGGCTGGCAGCAGGGCGAGGACGGGGGTGCCGGCTTCGGCGACGTGCAGCCCCGTTACGTCTTCCAGGTACCGCTGGCGAACCGCTCTCTGGAAGAGGTCCACAAGAACTTCAACCAGCTGTGGCGCCGCAACATCAAGAAGGCCGAGAAAGCAGGCGTCGAGGTCGTCCAGGGCGGCTACCAGGACCTCGAGGAATGGCAGCGGCTCTACGAGATCACGGCTGTGCGCGACCACTTCCGGCCCCGCCCGCTGTCGTACTTCCAGCGCATGTGGACGGCCCTCAACACCGAGGACCCCAATCGCATGCGGCTGTACTTCGCCCGGCACGACGGCGTGAACCTGTCGGCGGCGACGATGCTGATCGTAGGTGGGCACGTCTGGTACTCCTACGGTGCCTCCGACAACATCGGCCGTGAGGTCCGGCCCTCGAACGCGATGCAGTGGCGAATGCTGCGGGACGCCTACGCGCTCGGCGCGACCGTCTACGACCTGCGCGGCATCTCCGACTCGCTGGACGAGACCGACCATCTCTTCGGCCTGATCCAGTTCAAGGTGGGCACGGGCGGACAGGCCGCCGAGTACCTCGGCGAGTGGGACTTCCCGCTGAACAAGCTGCTCCACAAGGCGCTCGACATCTACATGTCGCGCCGCTGACAGGACGTTCTTCGCTTCAATAGCTCCCATACCTCTGATACACCGCAGCGACCAGAAAGGTTCCAGGTCCGGCCATGGCGCTCACGCTCTACGTCGACACCGCGCGCTGGCGGGCGCACCACAAGCACGTGCAGGAGCAGTTCCCGGGGCTGGTCCCGGTCTGCAAGGGCAACGGCTACGGCTTCGGACACGAGCGCCTGGCGGAGGAGGCCACTCGCCTGGGCTCGGACGTTCTCGCCGTGGGCACGACGTACGAGGCCGCGCGGATCAAGGACTGGTTCGGCGGTGACCTGCTGGTGCTGACGCCGTACCGGCGTGGCGAGGAGCCCGTGCCGCTGCCTGACCGGGTCATCCGCTCGGTGTCGTCGATCGACGGGGTCTACGGTCTGGTGGGCGCGCGCGTGGTCATCGAGGTGATGTCCTCGATGAAGCGCCACGGCATCAGCGAGCAGGACCTGCCCCAACTGCACACCGCCATCGAGAACGTCCGCCTGGAAGGTTTCGCGATCCACCTGCCACTGGACCGCACCGACGGCTCGGACGCCGTCGAGGAGGTCATCGGCTGGATGGACCGGCTGCGCGCGGCCCGCCTGCCGCTGCACACCATGTTCGTCAGCCACCTGAAGGCCGAGGATCTCGCCCGGCTGCAGCAGCAGTTCCCGCAGACCCGCTTCCGGGCCCGTATCGGAACGCGGCTGTGGCTCGGCGACCACGAGGCCACGGAGTACCGCGGTGCCGTGCTGGACGTCACGCGTGTGTCCAAGGGCGACCGCTTCGGCTACCGGCAGCAGAAGGCGGCCTCCGACGGCTTCCTGGTGGTCGTGGCGGGCGGTACGTCGCACGGGGTGGGTCTGGAGGCCCCCAAGGCTCTGCACGGCGTCATGCCGCGCGCAAAGGGCGTCGCCCGCGCCGGCCTCGCCACGGTCAACCGGAATCTTTCTCCGTTCGTCTGGGGCGGCAAGCAACGCTGGTTCGCCGAGCCGCCGCACATGCAGGTCTCGATCCTGTTCGTCCCTTCGGACGCCCCGGAGCCGAAGGTGGGCGAGGAACTGGTGGCCCATCTGCGGCACACCACCACGCAGTTCGACCGGATCGTCGATCGCTGAACACTCTCGGTCAGCCGAAAGGCCGTACACGGAACACCGTGTACGGCCTTTCGCGTGGGTCACACGGACCGGTCCAGGTCCTGTTCGCTCAGAGCGCACCACCCGTGGGCGGCTCCGCGTGCGAGCTCGGTCCCCGGCTGCCCCACTCCACCTGAGGCCCTTCGAAGGGGGCCGCGTGCCGCGGCGGATGTGCGGCGGGGCCGAACGCGAAGACGTCCTCCGCGCCGTCGAGCACGCCGCCCGAAGGGTCGTCATCGCCGGCCCGGCGTACCACGTCCCGCTCGGGCACGAGGATGTCGCGCACGATCACCGCACACAGGTACAGCGTGCCCAGCAGATGCAGGGCGATGGCCCAGTGGTAGCCGTCCGTCGGCAGACCCTTGTGGGCATCTCCGCTGGTCGTGTACGCGAGGTACATCCAGATCCCCAGGAAGTACGCGACCTCACAGGCCTGCCAGATCAGGAAGTCCCGCCACTTCGGCCGGGCCAGTACGGCCAGCGGCACCAGCCACAGGACGTACTGCGGCGAATAGACCTTGTTGGTGAGGATGAACACCGCCACGATGAGGAAGGCGAGCTGGGCGAAGCGCGGCCGACGCGGCGCGGTCAGTGTCAGTGCCGCGATGCCCGCGCAGCACAGCAGTACCAGCAGCGTGGCAAGCGTGTTGACGGTGTCGGTGCTGAGCGGGTTGTTCGTGTTCTGGGACAGAATCAGCCAGAAGGATCCGAAGTCCACGCCCCGCTCCTGGCTGAACGTGTAGAACTTCGACCAGCCCTCGAAGGCGAACAGCATCACCGGCAGGTTCACGACCAGCCAGGCGACGGCCGTACCCCCCAGAGCCTTTCCGAAGTCCCGCCACTTGCCTGCGCGCCAGCACAGCACGAAGAGCGGGCCGAGCAGGAAGACGGGATAGAGCTTGGCGGCCGTGGCAAGCCCCAGCAGGACACCGAAGGCGAGGGGGCGGCTCCGGGACCACATCAGCATCGCCGCGGCCGTCAGAGCGACCGCCAGGAGGTCCCAGTTGATGGTGGCGGTCAGCGCGAAGGCGGGCGCCAGAGCGACCAGCAGCCCGTCCCAGGGACGCCGGGCGTGCGTACGGGTCACGCATACGACGATGACGGCGGCGCACACCATCAGCATCCCGGCGTTGACCATCCAGTACCACTGCTCCTGGTCCTGGATGCTGCCGCTGCCGGGCGTGAGCCACGAGGCGACCTCCATGAACACACCGGTGAGCACCGGGTATTCGAGGTACTGCATGTCGCCGGGCAGCTTGTCGAAGTACGGGACGAGCCCATCGGCGAAGCCGCGCCCCTGATAGAGGTGCGGGATGTCCGAGTAGCACGCGTGTGTGTACTGCGAGCTGGCCCCGAAGAACCAAGCGCCGTTGTAGCAGGGCGCCTTCTGGACCAGGCCGAGGGCGAACATGCCGATCGCCACCAGAGCGATCACCCGGACGGGAGTCCACCAGGACGTCCCGAGCAGGGCGCGCCGTCCCATGGGGCCACCGATAAGTTCACTGCCGGCCGCGGCGACCGCGTCGTCCTTCGTCGGCCGCACCGGCTCCGGCTCGTGCATGCTCGCTTGCGTCGATTCTGCGCTGGGCATGGGGCACATCCTGCCGTACGCGCCTGGGACTACGCGGAGGGCCGCCGCACCTGGTGGGTGCGGCGGCCCATGTTTCACGTGAAACACCCTCGACGGACGATAAGGGGCCTATCCGGTCGGGCCTTGGAAGAGGCCGCCTCCATTGCCGTTCCCTCTGGTGTTTCCGGTCCCGTCCGTCACGGTAGCCGTGGGCGAGGACGTCACGCCTCCGTCGGTGCCGCCGTTGCCCGTTCCGCCGTTGTCCTGGCCGGGGCACTGCCAGGTGAACTGGCAGGTCTCGCTCGGCGACGGCGACGGCGAGGAGGAGGACGGCGACTCGCTGGGCGTCGGACTCGGAGTCGGGCTGGCATCCTCGGTCTGGGTGAATGTCGGGGTGGGCGTCGGAGTCGGAGTGTCGTTGATGACCTCGCCGATGGGCTCCGGCGTCGGGAAGGCCTTCGGCTGCGTGCCCTTCAGCGCCTGTTCCATGTAGTCGTGCCAGATCTCGGACGGGAACGAGGCACCGTGGATCTTCTTCTGACCACCCGTTCCGTACATCTTCAGGAACTCGCGGTTCTTCTTGGTCTCGTCGTCGTCCATGCGGAACATGGTGATCGACGTGGAGAGCTGGGGCGTGTATCCGACGAACCACGCTGACTTGTTGCCGTCGGTGGTACCGGTCTTGCCGGCCACTTCACGGCCCTCCAGCTTGGCGTTGGTACCCGTACCCTTTTCGACCACGGTCTTGAGCACATCCGTGACGTTGTCGGCGACCTTGGCGGCGAACGCCTCCTTGGTCTTCACCTCATGCGTGTACTCCGTGCCGTTCTTGCTGGTCACCTTCTGGACCGAGAACGGGTCGTTCTGCTTGCCGCTGGCCGCGAAGGTGGCGTAGGCACCTGCCATGCGGATTGCGCTCGGGTCGGAGATACCGATGGAGAAGGACGGGTAGTTGGTGCCGGCCAGGCTGCTCTTCAAGAGGCCGGCGTCCTCCGCCGACTCCTTCACCTTGTCCAGCCCGACGTCCATACCGAGCTGTACGAAGGCGGAGTTCACGGACTCCCGCATCGCCTCGCGGAGGTCGATCTTGTAGTCCGGCGGAGAGCCGTACGACTCCTTGCCGTCGTTCTCCTGGAGCCACTCCTTGCCCTTCTCGTTCTTCCAGACCGACCCGTCGTATTCCTTGATCTTGAGATCGTTCTTGCCGCTGTACAGGCTCTGCGGGTTGACCTGGGTCCGCTCGTCCTGCGCCTGCACCTCATTGCCGTCGGGATTGCGCACACCCCACTTCATCGCCGCCGCCAGCACGAACGGCTTGAAGGTCGAACCGACCTGGGCGCCGGTCGCGTCGGCGTTGTTGGTGAAGTGCTTCGTCGCGTCCTCACCGCCGTAGATGGCCTTGATCGCGCCGGTCGCGGGATCCACGGACGCTCCGCCGAACTGGACGTATTTGTCCTTGTCCGGGCGCTCCTTGGGCTTGATGTTCGCCTTCCGGACCTTCGTTACGGCCTTCTCCAGCTCGTCGACCTTCTTCTTCTCGAAGGTCGTGTGGATCGAGTAGCCGCCCTGCTGCAGGTCGTCGGCGGTGATGTTCGTGTTGTTGATCAGATAGGCCTTGGCGAGGTCGACCAGGTAGCCGACCTGGCCGCTCAGTTCGTTGTTCGCACGCGGATTCTGCGACTTGGGGAGCGTCGTGAACTTGGCGCGCTCCGTTGGGCTCAGATGGCCATATTCGACCATCTTGTCCAAGGTGTCCTGCATCTGCCTCAGGGCCCGCTTCTTGTTGGCGTCGGGAGTAGCGGCCGTGTCGATGGACATCGAGCCTGCGGGGTCGTAGTAGGTGGCGCCCTTCAGCATCGCCGCCAGGAAGGCACACTGCCCCGCGTCCAGTTTGACCGCGTCCTCGTTGAAGTACGCACGTGCAGCCGCCTGGATCCCGTAGGCACTGCGACCGTAGTAGGCGGAGTTCAGGTACCCCTCCATGATCTTGTCCTTGCGGACCGTGGCTCCGACCTTGATGGACACGAAGATCTCCTTGAACTTCCGGGAGATCGTCTGCGACTGGTCGTTGAGCATCGCGTTCTTCACGTACTGCTGGGTGATGGTGGAGCCACCCTGGGTCTCGCCGCCCCTGGCCATGTTGAAGACGGCGCGGCCGATGCCCTTGGGGTCGATGCCGCTGTCGGTGTAGAAGGTCTTGTTCTCCTGCGAGACGACGGCGTACTGCATGTTCTTCGGGATCTGCGAGAGGTTGACGTTCTGGCGGTTGGTCTCACCACCGGTGGCGACCATCTCGCTGCCGTCGGCCCAGTAGAAGACGTTGTTCTGGGCCTTCGCCGTCAACGCGACATCGGGAACCTGCACCATGGCGTACGCGATGCCCGCGACGGCCACCATGCTGCCGAAGAAGCCGATGAAGAGTCCGGTCACCAGCTTCCACGACGGCACCCAGCGTGCCGCGCCGTACTTGCCGGCGCGCGGATAGTCGATGATCCGCTTCTTGCCGGGCGCGGCCGCGCGACCGCGCCCGGTGGGGCTGGTCGGACCACCGCGCCGGCCACGTCCAGCGGGTTCGGGAGCTCTGCGTCGGCTGCCGCTGCTTCTCTGTGCGGCCCGGCGTGCCTCGGCTCGGCCGCCGTACGGACGCTCCTCGCCTCCTGGACCGTAGGAACCCGACTCGGGGGGACTCGTCCCATAGGAGTCGGAGGGAGACCCGGTGGCGCCTCGCGGTGCCGCTCGGCGGCCGGAGGACGAGCCGGACTGGCCGCGTCGGGCCGCGGCACGTCCGCCTTCCTGCGACTGCGGCGGTTTGCGACGGTGCTCGCTCATCGAACGATTACTCCTCGGGCAGGCGCACCCTTGCGCGCCTGGAAACGGCGGCTGGTTTCCGGTCCCCCCGAAGTACGGATGTGGTCGGTCCCGCATTCACCCGTACTGCACCGAGGACAAGGACGTTCCCCATGCGTCACTCGGTTCCCGGTGGTGTGCATGGCGCACAGACTACGCACCGTCAAACCCCACCTAGGCCCGGAGTTCACCCCAAATCAGGCAACTTGGTTCCCATGAATCAATGATGTGATCCCGTTCACGGTCCCTCCACTTGTCCCATCCGGAAGGCCGTTCTATCGTCTGGATGTATCGAGTCGATACATCAGCTCGGCATAAAGACCGTCACGGCCCGTCCGCGGCAGAGAGGAGGCGACCATGAGCCGGCGTTCCGGGATCCTCGAGTTCGCCGTCCTCGGCCTGCTCCGCGAGTCCCCGATGCACGGCTACGAGCTGCGCAAACGACTCAACACATCGCTGGGTGTGTTCCGTGCGTTCAGCTACGGAACCCTGTACCCCTGCCTCAAGACGCTGGTCGCCAACGGCTGGTTGATCGAGGAACCGGGGAACACTCCCGAGGAGGCCCTCGCCGCACCACTCGCAGGGCGTCGCGCCAAAATCGTCTACCGGTTGACGGCGGAAGGTAAGGAGCACTTCGAAGAGCTCCTCTCACAGACCGGGCCCGACGCGTACGAGGACGAGCACTTCGCGGCTCGCTTCGCCTTCTTCGGGCAGACCTCTCGCGATGTGCGCATGCGCGTCCTTGAGGGCCGCCGCAGCCGGCTCGAGGAACGCCTGGAGAAGATGCGTGCCTCGCTGGCGCGCACCCGGGAGCGCCTCGACGACTACACGCTTGAGCTCCAGCGCCACGGGATGGAGTCCGTGGAGCGCGAAGTGCGCTGGCTGAACGAGCTCATCGAGAGCGAGCGGGCCGGGCGGGACCTGAAGGGTCCCGCCCCCGAGGCAAACGCTCAGCAGGACACCACCACTGGAACGTCGGGCGATCTGCCCCGACCGAGGGACACCCCACGGCCGGATTCGCCCGACGACACCGCCACGTGAGGGCCCGCTCAGGGCCTCACTCATACACACAGGGAGCAACCGGAATGGGTTCGGTTCGCGTAGCCGTCGTCGGCGTGGGCAACTGCGCCGCGTCGCTGGTTCAGGGAGTCGAGTACTACAAGGACGCCGATCCGGCGGCCAAGGTCCCCGGCCTGATGCACGTCCAGTTCGGCGAGTACCACGTGCGTGACGTCGAGTTCGTCGCCGCGTTCGACGTGGACGCCAAGAAGGTCGGCCTCGATCTCGCGGACGCCATCGGCGCGTCCGAGAACAACACCATCAAGATCTGCGACGTGCCCAGCACCGGTGTCACCGTCCAGCGCGGCCACACCCTTGACGGCCTCGGCAAGTACTACCGCGAGACGATCGAGGAGTCCGCCGAGGCCCCGGTCGACGTCGTCCAGGTCCTCAAGGACAAGCAGGTCGACGTCCTGGTCTGCTACCTGCCCGTCGGCTCCGAGGACGCGGCGAAGTTCTACGCCCAGTGCGCGATCGACGCCAAGGTCGCCTTCGTCAACGCCCTCCCGGTCTTCATCGCCGGCACCAAGGAGTGGGCGGACAAGTTCACCGAGGCCGGTGTCCCGATCATCGGTGACGACATCAAGTCCCAGGTGGGCGCCACCATCACGCACCGCGTCATGGCGAAGCTCTTCGAGGACCGCGGCGTCGTCCTGGACCGCACGATGCAGCTGAACGTCGGCGGCAACATGGACTTCAAGAACATGCTCGAGCGCGAGCGCCTCGAGTCCAAGAAGATCTCCAAGACGCAGGCTGTCACCTCCCAGATCCCCGATCGGGACATGGGCGCGAAGAACGTCCACATCGGCCCGTCCGACTACGTCGCCTGGCTCGACGACCGCAAGTGGGCCTACGTCCGCCTCGAGGGCCGTGCCTTCGGCGACGTCCCGCTGAACCTGGAGTACAAGCTCGAGGTCTGGGACTCTCCGAACTCCGCCGGTGTCATCATCGACGCCCTGCGCGCCGCGAAGATCGCCAAGGACCGCGGCATCGGCGGCCCGATCCTGTCGGCGTCGTCGTACTTCATGAAGTCCCCTCCGGTCCAGTACTTCGACGACCAGGCCCGCGAGAACGTCGAGAAGTTCATCAACGGCGAGGTCGAGCGCTGACGAGACGGGTCACGGCGCACTGACGACGCAGAGCGCCGCGTACTGAAACCGCTCCTGCCAGAGCTGTTGAGGGTCCTCCGGGTGATACAGCCCGGAGGACCCTCCCTCGTATGTGAGGCTGTGCCCCATGCCCGTCGTGCGTGATCTGCGCGTCCTGCTCCGCTTCCGGAACTTCCGACGTCTGCTCGCTGTGCGCCTGCTCTCCCAGGGCGCCGACGGCGTGTACCAGATCGCACTCGCCGCCTACGTCGTCTTCTCCCCGGAGAAGCAGACCTCAGCCACCGCGATCGCCTCCGCGACGGCGGTACTGCTCCTCCCTTACTCCCTGGTGGGTCCCTTCGCCGGCGTCCTGCTGGACCGCTGGCGCCGGCGCCAGGTCTTCCTGTACGGCAACCTCCTGCGCGCCGTCATGGCATCGGCTACGGCCGTCCTGATGGTCAGCGCAGTCCCCGACTGGCTCTTCTACGTCTCCGCGCTGTGCGTCACCGCCGTGAACCGATTCCTCCTGTCCGGACTGTCGGCCGCACTGCCCAGGGTCGTCGACGCCGAGCGCTTGGTGATCGCCAACTCCCTCTTCCCTACGGCCGGGACACTCGCCGCGACCGCGGGAGGTGGCCTCGCATTCGTCATCCGACTGGTGGTCGCGGACTCCGACGCGGCCGTGGTGCTGCTGGGAGCCGTGCTGTACCTGTGCGGGGCGCTCGCATCGCTACGCGTCGGACCGGAACTGCTGGGGCCCGACAGCGAGTTGGTGCGCCCCCGACTGTCCACAGCATTCGTCGGCACGGCCAGGGATCTGAAGGCCGGTGTACGGCATCTGGCCGCGCCCTCACGCCGGGAGGCCGCGTGGGCGCTCGGCGCGATGTCGTTGATGCGTTTCTGCTACGGCGCCCTGCTGGTCATGGTGCTGATGCTCTGCCGGTATGCCCTGACCTCCGACCCCGATGACGGCCTCGCCCTGCTGGGGCTGGCGTTGGGTATCTCCGGCGCGGGGTTCTTCGTGGCGGCCCTCATGACGCCCTGGGCGGCGGGCGGGCTCGGACCAGGCAATTGGATCGTCGTGTGCGCCGCGGCCGCCGCGATCCTTGAGCCCGCCCTCGGACTCCCTTTCGCCACCGCCCCGATGCTCGTCGCGGCGTTCGTCCTGGGGCTGACCACCCAGGGAGCGAAGATCGCCACGGACACGATCGTGCAGTCCTCGGTCAACGACGGTTTCCGGGGCCGGATCTTCTCCGTCTATGACGTGCTCTTCAACGTCGCCTTCGTGGGTGCCGCCGGTGTCGCCGCGCTGATGCTGCCGCCGGACGGGCGCTCGACACCACTGGTGATCATCGTCGCCGTCATCTACGGAGCAGTCGGGGCGATGTTTCACGTGAAACATCGCCCCTCACACAACCGAGCTCTCCGCTCTCAGCGTGCCCAGGGTCGTGTTTCACGTGAAACATGACCCTCTTCATAGCCTCAGCCCTGCTCGGCCCACCACTCCTTGAGTGCCGCCACCGCTTGGTCATGCTCCATGGGCCCGATCTCCAGACGGAGCTCCAGCATGTGCTTGTACGCACGGCCGATGGCGGGGCCAGGGCCGATACCGAGGATCTCCATGATCTGGTTGCCGTCGAGGTCCGGACGGATGGCGTCCAGCTCCTCCTGCTCCTGAAGCTGGGCGATCCGCTCCTCCAGGCCGTCGTAAGCCCGCGAGAGTGCGGTTGCCTTGCGCTTGTTCCGGGTCGTGCAGTCCGAGCGAGTCAGCTTGTGAAGGCGGTCGAGCAGCGGACCGGCATCACGGACGTAGCGACGGACCGCGGAGTCCGTCCACTCTCCGGCACCGTACCCGTGGAAACGCAGGTGGAGTTCGACCAGCTGGGATACGTCCTTCACCAGTTCGTTGGAGTACTTCAGCGCCGTCATACGCTTCTTGGTCATCTTCGCCCCGACCACTTCGTGGTGGTGGAAGGAGACCCTGCCGTCCTTTTCGAAGCGGCGTGTGCGCGGCTTGCCGATGTCGTGCAGCAGCGCGGCCAGCCGGAGGGTCAGGTCAGGACCGTTGTCCTCCAGCGCGATCGCCTGCTCCAGAACGATCAGTGTGTGCTCGTAGACGTCCTTGTGCCGGTGGTGCTCGTCGCTCTCCAGACGCAGTGCCGGAAGCTCGGGCAGCACATACTCGGCGAGGCCGGTGTCGACCAGCAGCGTCAGGCCCTTACGCGGCTGCGTGGAAAGGATCAGCTTGTTCAGCTCGTCCCGGATCCGCTCGGCCGAGACGATCTCGAGGCGCCCGCTCATCTCCTTCATCGCCGTGACGACCTCGGGGGCCACTTCGAAGTCGAGCTGTGCGGCGAAGCGCGCGGCCCGCATCATCCGCAGCGGGTCGTCCGAGAAGGATTCCTCGGGCGTGCCCGGGGTCCGCAGCACGCGCTGCGCGAGATCGTCGAGCCCGCCGTGCGGATCGATGAACTCCTTCTCCGGCAGCGCGACGGCCATCGCGTTGACGGTGAAGTCGCGCCGTACGAGGTCCTCCTCGATGGAGTCGCCGTAGGACACCTCGGGCTTGCGTGAGGTCCGGTCGTACGCCTCGGAGCGGTAGGTGGTCACCTCGATCTGGAAGCGCCGTTCAGTGTCTCCCACACGGGCATCCTTCTGCACACCGACGGTGCCGAAGGCGATCCCGACCTCCCACACGGCATCCGCCCACGGTCGGACGATCTTCAGTACGTCCTCGGGGCGGGCGTCGGTCGTGAAGTCCAGGTCATTGCCGAGCCGGCCGAGCAACGCGTCCCGCACCGAACCGCCGACCAGGGCGAGTGAGAACCCTGCCTCCTGGAAGCGGCGGGCGAGGTCGTCGGCGACAGGGGCGACCCGCAGCAGTTCACTCACCGCGCGGTGCTGCACCTGACTCAGGGCACTGGAGGTGTCTTCGTTGGCGTTCGGCACAACAGAAAAGAGTACGTGGCCCGGGCGACCGCGAGCGCCTCCATTAAATGGGCACAGCCCCTCCACGCGCCTCAGCGCGGGGTCTCTGCGCGAATGACGCGGAGGCGTCCCCTTTATACGGCACATTCCGGACAGCACGACGTTGTCCCCGATCTTGTGGCGCAGTCCGCGGCACTTCCCCTCAGCGCGCATCGTTACCATGCCTGGACGCACATTCCGACGACCACTGACGACGACGAGGGACGGGCGAGCGCGTGGCCGAGGCGGCAGACTTCCAGGGGACCAGTGCCTCACCTGCCCGCCGCTGGCTGCGGCGCACCGGAGCGCTGCTCGCCGGGGCGCCCCTGCTCGCCGGCCTGTTCCAGCTGCCCGCCGCCACGCCCGCCCTGGCCGCAGACTCGGGCACGGTGTCCGTGGCGGTCGACACCCTCACACCCAGCGCCCCCACAGACGGCGACACGCTGACCGTGTCGGGCACCGTGACCAACACCGGCAAGCAGGCCGTCACGGACGCTCACGTGGGACTGCGGGTGGGGCCCGAGCTGACGACCCGCTCATCCATCGACAGCGCCGCCAGGAACAGCAGCGAAATCCAGAGCTCCCCCAGGTCGGAGATCGGCGGCAAGTATGTGGAGAAGTTCCCCAAGCTGACCCCGGGCGTCACCGAATCCTTCTCCATCTCGGTACCGGTCGACGAACTCGACCTCGGCGACAGCGGCGTCTACCAGTTCACCGTCTCGCTCTCCGGAGAGACGTCCGCGCAGCCCTGGGAACAGGTGCTCGGCATGGAGCGGACGTTCCTGCCCTGGCAGTCCGGCGAAGCGGACCCCAAGACGAAGACGACGTATCTGTGGCCTCTGATCTCCACCGTCCACATGACGGCGGAGACGGGGTCGAACGAGCAGCAGACGCCGGTCTTCCTCGACGACGACCTCGCCAAGGAGCTCTCGCCGGGCGGACGTCTGGATCAGCTCCTGTCGCTGGGCAAGGACCTCGACGTCACCTGGGTGATCGACCCCGACTTGCTGGCCTCCGTCGACGCGATGACTCGTCCCTACCAGGTCAGGACAGGCGCCACCACCAGGGCGGGCACCCCCGAGGAACAGGCACTCGCCAGCCACTGGCTCGCCGAGTTGCAGGGGGCGGTGGCCGACAAGGAGGTCGTCGCCCTGCCCTTCGCCGACCCCGATCTCGCAGCCCTCGCTCACAACGGCACCAGCGTCACCGGATCGCTCAGCCACCTGAACGAGGCAACCGACGTCGCCGCCACCACCGTGCGGACGGTGCTTCATGTGACACCGAGAACCGACTTCGCCTGGCCGGTGGACGGTGCGGTGGACCCGTCGATCGTGAAGGTCGCCACCTCCGCCGGCGCGGACCGGGTGATCGCGCGCAGCGACAGCCTCCAGGAGACGGGCAACCTGACGTACACGCCCTCCGCCGCCCGTCCCATCGGCGGCGGCACCACGGCGGTCGTCGCGGACGCGCGGCTGTCGACGGCGTTCCAGGGCGACCTGATGAAAGCCTCGGCGTCCACGCTCGCCGTGCAGAGGTTCCTCGCCCAGAGCCTTGAGATCAACCTGCAGACGGGCAGACAGCGCAGCATCGTCGTCGCTCCGCAGCGCATGCCGTCGGCACGCCAGGCGCAGGCGATGGCCGAGGCGGTGACCGCCCTGCAGAGCGCGAACTGGTCCGAGTCCCAGAAACTCACGGCGGCCGCCGCCGCGAAGCCGGACCGCGCGGCCACCACGACGGTGCCGTCCCGGTCCAAGTACTCCTCCTCGCTACGCAAGCACGAACTGCCGCGGTCGGCCTTCCAGGAGATCGCGACCACCCAGGACAAACTCGACAACTTCAAGGTGGTTCTCAGCTTTCAGTACCGGGTGGTGACCCCCTTCGGGCGCGGCATGAACCGTGAGATGTCCACGTCCTGGCGCGGCCGCGCCGCCGAGGCGACCGGCTTCCGCAGCGACGTGATGACGTACCTGGACGGACTGACCGACCAGGTCCAGCTGATCGACAAGTCTGAGACCAAGCTCTCCGGACGCAGCGCCACGATCCCGGTGACCGTGCAGAACGACCTGGTGCAGGGCGTGGACCACTTGATGCTGCGGCTGACCTCGTTGAGCCCCAAGCGCCTGGAGATCGACGGCGGACCCTACTCGGAGCAGCCGGTCAAGGTCTCCGGCGGACACAGCCAGACGGTGAAGTTCTCCACGACGGCCAAGGCCAACGGCCAGGCCAGGGTGATCGCCCAGCTGTACACGGAGGACGGCCGCGAGTACGGCGAACCCGTCAGCTTCGATGTGAAGGTCACCGAGATCACGGCCACTGTGATGCTGGTCATCGGAGGCGGCTTCCTCCTGCTCGTCCTCGCCGGCTTCCGGATGTACACCCAGCGCAAGCGCGCCGCCGCCCGCGAGTCCGAGGAGGGCGACCCCGACGGGACGGATGAGGCGGCCGACGGCCCGGAGAACCATGACGGCACCGCCGACCGTCTCCAGGAGGAGTCCGGCAGCCTGCCCCGGGCAGACGACCCGCAGCAGCCGAGTGACCTGACAACGGACACCGCAGCGGAAAGCACCGGCCCGTCCGGCACGGGTGAGAGAGTGGACCGTTGAGATGTCGTGGCCGGTGGGCCGGGGACGATGAGGTGGGGTAACCATGAACGCGCCGTACGACGGTGACCGCGGCCAGGGCGCGGGCAACTCGGGTCACCCCGAGGGCCCGCCGCCCCAGGACGGCCAGGTCCCGCCGCAGCACCCCGCCGACATGTACCTCCAGGACGCCTACAACCAAGATCCCTACCGGGCGCAGGACCTCTACGCCCAGGACCCGGTCGCCGAGGCGCTCTACGACCGTGCCGCGCACCCCCCACCGCCTCCGGGCACCTACCAGCCGCAGCAGCCGCTGTACGCCCAGCCTCCCCAGTCCCCCTACGCCCCCGACCCCCATGTGTGGGCGCAGACCCCGGCCCCTGAACCGGAGGGACCGACCCAGTACCTGCCGTACGGCGACGATCCCCGCACCACCCAGTTCGTGGGCGTCGACGACCTGGTGACCCAGGCCGGTGAGGAACGTCACGAGCCGGACGCCTTCGCGCACCTCTTCCGGGACCAGCAGCAGGGGAGCGGTCACACGCCGATGGAACCCCGGTCGGTGCCGGGTCCGGCAGTTGCCCCGGGCGGACCGGTACCGGCCCCGCAGTACCAGGTACCGGCGGCCTCCCCGCCCGCGACCGACGAGACCATGAACCTGACCGCCACGCCCGCCGCCGCTCCGGCTGCGCCCGCGAAGAAGAGCGGGAAGGCCGCCGGCCTGCTGAAGTCGAGCGCCGTGATGGCGGCGGGCACGATGGTCTCCCGCCTCACCGGCTTCATCCGCTCCGCGCTGATCGTCTCGGCGCTGGGCGTGGGCCTGCTCGGCGACACCTTCCAGGTCGCCTACCAGCTGCCGACCATGATCTACATCCTGACCGTCGGCGGTGGCCTCAACTCCGTCTTCGTGCCTCAGCTCGTCCGTGCCATGAAGGAGGACGAGGACGGCGGCGAGGCGTACGCCAACCGGCTGCTGACCCTGGTGATGGTGGCGCTCGGCGCCCTGACCGCGCTCGCGGTCCTCGCCGCGCCGATCCTCATCCGCCTGCTGTCCGACTCTGTCGCCGGCGACCCGGCAGCCAACGAAGTGGGCATCACGTTCGTCCGCTACTTCCTGCCCTCGATCTTCTTCATGGGCATTCACGTGGTGATGGGACAGGTCCTCAACGCCCGCGGCAAGTTCGGCGCGATGATGTGGACGCCGGTCCTGAACAACATCGTCATCATCGTGACGCTCGGAATGTTCATCTGGGTGTACGGCACCGCCGCCGACTCCGGCATGAAGGTCACGACCATCCCGCCGGAGGGTCAGCGTCTCCTCGGCATCGGCGTCCTGCTCGGCCTCGTCGTACAGGCACTGGCGATGATCCCGTATCTGCGGGAGACCGGCTTCCGAATGCGGCTGCGATTCGACTGGAGGGGCCACGGCCTGGGCAAGGCGGTGACGCTCGCCAAGTGGACCGTCCTGTTCGTCCTCGCCAACCAGGCCGGCGCGCTCGTCGTGACCCAGCTGTCCACCGCCTCCGGCAAGGCCTCGCCCGTCGACGGCACCGGCTTCGCCGCCTATGCCAACGCCCAGCTGATCTGGGGCCTGCCGCAGGCCATCATCACCGTCTCCCTGATGGCCGCCCTGCTGCCGCGCATCTCGCGCTCGGCGGCCGAGGACGACACCGGCGCGGTCCGCGACGACATCTCCCAGGGCCTGCGCACCACGGCCGTCGCGATCGTGCCGATCTCCTTCGGCTTCCTCGCTCTCGGCATCCCCATGTGCACGCTGATCTTCGGCTCCTCCGGCACCAGCGAGGCCACCAACATGGGCTACATGCTGATGGCCTTCGCCCTCGGCCTGATCCCCTACTCCGTGCAGTACGTCGTCCTGCGCGCCTTCTACGCCTACGAGGACACCCGCACCCCCTTCTACAACACGGTGATCGTGGCCGCGGTCAACGCGAGTGCCTCGGTGCTGTGTTACATGGTCCTGCCGTCCCGCTGGGCGGTGGTGGGCATGTCCGCCTCGTACGGGCTCGCCTACGCGATCGGCGTCGGCGTCGCCTGGAACCGGCTGCGCAAGCGGCTGGGCGGCGACCTGGACGGCAACCGCGTGCTGCGCACCTATGCCAGGCTCTCCATCGCCTCGGTACCGGCGGCGCTGCTCAGCGGCGCCGCCTGCTACGGCATCGCCCGCACGCTCGGCCAGGGCGTCGTCGGCTCGTTCGCCGCCCTGATCGCCGGTGGCGCGGTGCTGCTCGGCGTCTTCTTCCTCGCCGCCCGCCGCATGCGCATCGAAGAGCTGAACTCACTGGTCGGCATGGTGCGCGGACGGCTGGGGCGCTGAGGCGGGGGTACGCGCACAACCATCGTCCGCCACCGTGTGTCGTGCATAGCGGCGGACTGTGGGCACAATTGGTTTCGGCGTCGCACGGCGCGCAACGGATGGGGAGGCAGGGAACGACGGTGGCGGAACGCAGCACGGCTGCCGTCGACGTGGCAGACAACAGCGGTGACGAGCCGCTGACCGCCAAGGCGGACCAGTCCACGGCCGACGGGGTGGCCAAGAACCGGGAGCGGGACACGGAAGACGTCGAGGCACAGGGGAGCGGCGGGACCGAGGGTTCCGGGAAGGCCTCACCGCCGGAGCTGCACAGCGGTCACAAACTCGCCAGACGCTACCGTCTCGAGGAGTGCGTGACCCGGCTGGACGGGTTCAGCAGTTGGCGTGCCGTGGACGAGAAACTGCGGCGTGCCGTCGGCGTCCACCTCCTGCCCGCGGACCACTCGCGGGCCCGTACCGTCCTGGCTGCGGCGCGCTCCTCCGCGCTGCTCGGCGACCCCCGATTCGTCCAAGTCCTCGACGCCGTCGAGGAGAACGACCTCGTCTACGTCGTTCACGAGTGGCTGCCCGACGCCACCGAACTGACCACGCTGCTGGCGCCCGCTCCGCTGGAGGTGTACGACGCCTACCAGATGGTCAGCCAGATCGCCTCGGCCATGGCCGCCGCCCACCGCGAGGGCCTGGCACACCTGCGCCTGAACCCGAACGCCGTCCTGCGCACCTCCAGCGGCCAGTGGCGCATCCGCGGGCTCGCCGTGAACGCGGCGCTGCGCGGCATCACCTCCGACACCCCGCAGCGCACCGACACCGAGGCGCTCGGCGCCCTGCTGTACGCGGCGCTCACCCAGCGCTGGCCGTACGAAAGCGACGCCTACGGTCTCGCCGGCCTGCCCAAGGACGTCGGTCTCATCGCTCCCGACCAGGTGCGCGCCGGTGTCCACCGCGGTCTGTCCGAGCTCGCCATGCGCGCCCTCGCCAACGACGGCGCCACTGCCTCCCGCCACGAGTCCCCGTGCACCACGCCCGAGGAACTGGTGAAGGCAATCGGCGAGATGCCCCGCATCCGCCCGCCCGAGCCGGCGTTCACCGCTCCGCCGGACTACCAGCGCACCACGTACCAGCAGGGCACCTACGGCCGTCCACCGGCCCACCCCGGTGCCACACAGCCGGTCCCGACCCCGCCGCCCCCGTTGCAGACCCGTACCGGCAAAGCGTTGAAGTGGGCCGTCTCGGCCCTGCTCATCGCCGCGCTGGGACTGGGCAGTTGGCAGCTGGCGGACGCGCTCATGGAGCAGGGCAACAAGTCGGACGACACCGGTACGACGCAGACGACGGATGGGAACGACAAGAGCAGCAAGGCACCGAAGCCGGTCAAGCCGATCAGCATCCAGGGAGCGCAGGAGTACATCGCCAAGGGTGATGCCCAGCACCCCGCGGATGTCGGCAAGACGTACGACGGTGACAGCTCGACGTACTGGCGTACCGCCAGCTACACGGACGGTCCGGACATGAAGCCGTCCTACAAGCCTGGCGTCGGTATCGTCTACGACCTGGGCTCTGAACAGGAGGTGTCGGCCGCTTCCATAGGGCTGCTGTTCGGGGGCGACCACACCACGGTCACCCTGTACGCGACCGATTCCATGAGTTCGTCCGTTCCCCTGACGTCGATGACGAAGATGGGCTCCGTGACGACGACGGGGACAACGGCAAAGGTGACGGTGACCAAGCCGGTGAAGAGCAGGTACGTGCTGGTGTGGTTCACCGCCCTGCCGTACGCACCTGGTGACGGCTTCAGCAACGCCGGCTACAAGCAGGCCGTGACCGACCTGAAGTTCACAGGCTGAGCGTGCCAGGGGGAGGGGGTTCGATGGCAAGTGACACGGCGTACGGCGACGCAAGCGATCAGGACCTCCTCGCACGCCATGTCGACGGCGACCCCGGCGCCTTCGGCGAGCTCGTACGCCGCCACCGCGACCGGCTCTGGGCCGTTGCCCTGAGGACACTGGGGGACCGCGAGGAGGCCGCTGACGCCGTGCAGGACGCCCTCGTCTCCGCGTACCGGGCCGCCCACACCTTCCGGGGCCAGTCGGCCGTCACGACCTGGCTGCACCGGATCACGGTGAACGCCTGCCTCGACCGCGCCCGCAAGGCGGCCTCCCGCAAGACCTCACCCGTCGACGACACCGAGCGCCTGGAGCAACTGCTGGAGCCGCACGAGTCGGCCTCGGAGCCCGCGGAGCGCAACGACCTCCACCGCCAGCTCCTGGAGGCGCTCGGCACCCTGCCGCCCGACCAGCGTGCCGCGCTCGTTCTGGTGGACATGCAGGGCTATCCGGTCGCGGAGGCCGCCCGCATCCTCGACGTGCCGACCGGGACGGTGAAGAGCCGCTGCGCCCGCGGCCGAGCCAGACTCCTGCCCCTTCTCACCCATCTGCGGCCGGAAAACACCGGCGGGGGCAGAGAAGCGGGCGCGGGACGGAACCGGACCCCGGGGGCATCCGTCCCACCCGCAGCGGGATCGCGTGAGGCGGATCCCCCGGACACGGGACCAAGCGATTCAGCTGCTGTGAAGGGCGGAGGTGGGCGAGCGTGACAACCACGACAGGAACGGACGGGCACCCGGACGTCGCGGAGATCTCCGACCTCACCGAAGGCCTGCTCCCGCCCTCGCGCACCGCGGACGTCCGCCGGCATCTGGACGAGTGTGAACTGTGCGCCGACGTGTACGCGTCGCTGGAGGAGATCCGGGGACTGCTCGGAACCCTGCCGGGCCCTGCGCGCATGCCCGCCGAGGTCGCCGGCCGCATCGACGCCGCCCTCGCCGCGGAGCTCCTGCTCCAAGCCACGGCGCCCGATGACGCGGACACGCAGACGCCCGTCGCCACGACGGCTCAGTCCCTGTCCGCCACGGAGACGGACACGGACGACAGCGCGCGTGTTTCACGTGAAACGTCGGCAGCGGACCGCCCGGCAGGCCACGCCCGTGTCTCGACCGCAGGCCCGGGCCGCAAGGAGCGCAAGAAGGGGAGCAGGCGCCGGGTCGCCGTCCTCGGTACCGTCTTCACGGTCGCAGCCGTGGGATTCGGCTCCGTGATGCTGTCCTCTCTCAACGACGGCAATCCGTCCGGCCCCGAAACGCGCGGGCAGCAGTCCACCTCTGCGGACACCTTCTCCCAGGGAACGCTGGAGAAGCAGGTCTCCGATCTCCTTGCCACAAGCAAAAGCGGATCCCGTTCGCACAGCTTGGGCGCGGAGTCCCTTCCCGGTAGCGGTCAGCCCCACCTCCTGCAAGATGCCACGGTCCCCGACTGCGTCCAGAGGGGCACCGGCCGCAGCGGCCCTGCGCTCGGGACCAAGCCGGGAACCTACAAGGGGACGAAGGCCATACTCGTCGTGTTGCCCGCGCCTTCCGGCGGTACCGGGGTGACGGCTTACATCATGGACGCGACGTGTGTGGCGGACCCGTCCGTCGGCAAGGCCAAGGTTCTGCTCAAGCAGTCCTACCAGCAGCCTTGAGCCCAGAAGCATCCTCTTCGCTCTGCGTGGTATCCCGTACCGTGTCGCCTCTCCGTGTGCCCGGCCACAGCGGGAATGCGCGACCCTTAGGATCCGTTGGGTGGGATGAGAGCTCCGAGAGGAGCTCCCCCGGACCTATGACGCAGTCCAGAGACGAGGAATCAAGCCGTGAGCGACGTTCGTAACGTGATCATCATCGGCTCCGGGCCCGCCGGCTACACGGCGGCGCTCTACACCGCGCGCGCGTCGCTGAAGCCACTGGTGTTCGAGGGCGCCGTCACCGCGGGTGGTGCCCTGATGACCACCACCGAGGTGGAGAACTTCCCGGGCTTCCAGGACGGCATCATGGGCCCGGAGCTCATGGACAACATGCGTGCCCAGGCGGAGCGCTTCGGTGCCGAGCTCGTCCCGGACGACATCGTCAACGTCGATCTGACCGGTGAGATCAAGACCGTCACCGACACCGCGGGCACCGTCCACAAAGCCAAGGCCGTCATCGTCGCCACCGGCTCGCAGCACCGCAAGCTCGGTCTGCCCAACGAGGACGCCCTCTCCGGCCGCGGTGTCTCCTGGTGCGCCACCTGTGACGGCTTCTTCTTCAAGGACCACGACATCGCCGTGATCGGCGGCGGTGACACAGCGATGGAGGAGGCCACCTTCCTCGCCCGCTTCGCCAAGTCCGTCACGATCGTCCACCGCCGTGACACCCTGCGCGCCTCCAAGGCGATGCAGGAGCGCGCCTTCGCCGACCCGAAGATCAAGTTCGTGTGGGACAGCGAGGTCGCCGAGATCCAGGGCGATCAGAAGCTGGCCGGCCTCAAGCTGCGCAACCTCAAGACCGGCGAGCTCTCGGACCTCCCGGTGACCGGCTTGTTCATCGCCATCGGACACGACCCGCGCACCGAACTCTTCAAGGGCCAGCTGGAGCTGGACGCAGAGGGCTACCTGAAGGTGGACGCGCCCTCCACACGGACGAACCTGACCGGTGTCTTCGGCGCCGGTGACGTGGTCGACCACACCTACCGCCAGGCGATCACCGCCGCCGGCACCGGCTGCTCGGCCGCCCTCGACGCCGAGCGCTTCCTCGCCGCCCTGGCGGACGAGGAGAAGGCCGAGCCCGAAAAGACCGCTGTCTGACCCTCACCCACCCCACGCCCCAACCAGTTAAGGAGCCCGCCGTGGCCGGCACCCTGAAGAACGTGACCGACGACACCTTCGAGCAGGACGTCCTCAAGAGCGACAAGCCCGTCCTGGTGGACTTCTGGGCCGCCTGGTGCGGTCCCTGCCGCCAGATCGCGCCGTCCCTCGAGGCGATCGCCGCCGAGTACGGCGACAAGATCGAGATCGTCAAGCTCAACATCGACGAAAACCCGGGTACGGCCGCCAAGTACGGCGTCATGTCCATCCCGACGCTGAACGTCTACCAGGGTGGCGAGGTCGCCAAGACGATCGTCGGTGCCAAGCCGAAGGCCGCGATCGTCCGCGACCTTGAGGACTTCATCGCCGAGTGACGTTTCACGTGAAACATCAATGGGCCGGCCCCTGAGGGCCGGCCCATTTGTTTGGGGTTACTTCAGAGCGGTCGCAGCGCCGGCTCCTTCTGTACGGCTCCCAGCAGCCGATCGAGCGCCATCTCCACGTCCTCTTTCCAGGAGAGCGTGGTTCGCAGCTCCAGACGCAGGCGCGGATACGTCGGATGCGGCCGGACCGTCTTGAAACCCACCGCCAGAAGATGGTCGGCCGGCAGCAGACAGGCGGGTTCCTTCCAACGCGCGTCACCGAAGGCCTCGATCGCCTTGAAGCCACGCCGCAGCAGATCCTTGGCGACCGTCTGCACCATCACCCGGCCCAGTCCCTGCCCCTGGTAGCCCGGCATGATGAACGCGGTCATCAACTGCACCGCGTCGGGCGAGACCGGACTCGTGGGAAACGCCGTCGAGCGGGGGACGTAGGCCGGTGGCGCGTAGAGCACAAAGCCCACCGGCACATCGTCGACGTACACGACCCGGCCGCAGGACCCCCAGTCCAGCAGGACGGCGGAGATCCAGGCTTCCTTCTCCAGGGCGGCTGTTCCCGCCTTTACCGCGGCCTCGCCGCTGACTGGGTCCAACTCCCAGAAGACACACGCCCGACACCGCTTGGGAAGGTCCTGAAGGTTGTCCAGCGTGAGCGGTACGAGCCGACGCCCCATGAAGGCTGTTCCTCGCTTCCTTCGCCCGCCGCGTCGCGGGCGGCCGTCAGAGCGCTCCGTTCTCTGAGCAGACTGCCGACGAACCCGCCGACCGCGCCCAGCCCCAGGCCCGCGCTCACCATTCCGGTGCGGCTCATCGTTCGCATGGCCCCTGCCTCTCCCCTCAGAGGTGCTGCCGGATGATGCGCCATACCCGTAAGCATCGTATCCACGATGTGATTCCACCGATAGCGCATGAAAGCAAAGGGTGGGCCGTGTCCGGTATACATCGGACACGGCCCACCCTGTCGACTGCCTCAGCACCCTCGTCGAGAGGCACGGAAAAAGCCCAGAGGACCGGAGAATCAGTCCTCCGCCTCCTCCGAGTCACCGTCAAGAAGGCTCTTCTGGAGGGCTAGTTTCTCGCCCGGAGCAAGCGTGCTGAGGATCCGCTCGAGGTCTTCCGGGGAGGCGAACTCAACGGTGATCTTGCCCTTCTTCTGCCCCAGTTCGACCTTCACCCGGGTCTCGAAGCGGTCCGACAGACGAGTCGCGAGGTCGGTCAGCGCCGGGGAGACCCGGCCACCGGCCCGGGGGCCCTTGGAACGCTGCGCCGTCTGCGGCCGCGACCCCATCAGGGTCACGATCTCCTCGACGGCACGCACCGACAGCCCCTCGGCCACGATCCGGTGAGCCAGCCGGTCCTGCTCCTCCGAGTCCTCGACGGAGAGCAGCGCCCGGGCATGGCCCGCCGAGAGAACTCCGGCAGCCACCCGACGCTGGACGGCCGGCGACAGCTTCAGCAGACGCAGGGTGTTGGAGACCTGCGGGCGAGAGCGGCCGATCCGGTCCGCCAGCTGGTCGTGCGTGCAGTTGAAGTCCTTCAGCAGCTGATCGTAGGCGGCGGCCTCTTCCAGCGGGTTCAGCTGCGCCCGGTGCAGGTTCTCCAGCAGCGCGTCCAGGAGAAGCTTCTCGTCGTCCGTGGCCCGCACGATCGCCGGGATGGCTTCGAGCCCCGCCTCCCGGCATGCCCGCCAGCGCCGCTCGCCCATGATGAGCTCGTAGCGCGCGGGACCGACCTGCCGTACGACGACGGGCTGGAGGAGACCGACCTCCTGGATGGAAGTGACAAGCTCGTGCAGCGCATCCTCGTCGAAGACCTCACGGGGCTGCCGCGGGTTCGGCTTGATGAAGTCGAGAGGGATCTCCGCGAAGTGAGCGGCCATGGGAGACGCGGACATCTCCACGGCACCGTTGACCGAGTTCTCCTCGGTCTCATGTGAGACAGGCGGCAGTGTGGCCACCTTCGCCGCTGCCACCCCACGGTCGGTGGTCAGCACTGGCACCGCCGCCGGGGACGTCGAAGCGGCGCCTCCTATCGGGGCCGGAGCCACCTGCTTCTCCGTCGGGGCAGCGGGGATCAGTGCGCCGAGACCACGACCCAAACCCCTCCGTCGCTCGCTCACTGGATCCCCTCCACCATGCTCGGGTCGCTCTGTGCGCCGATGTGCGCGTGTGTCGGGTCGTAGGAGACACCGACACCCTTCAGCGCGATTTCTCTTGCCGCCTCAAGATACGACAGGGCACCACTCGATCCTGGATCGTAGGTCAGCACCGTCTGTCCGTAACTCGGCGCCTCGGAGATACGGACGGAGCGGGGAATGCTCGTCCGTAGCACCTCGTCGCCGAAATGGGTGCGCACCTCGTCCGCGACCTGGGACGCGAGGCGCGTCCGGCCGTCGTACATGGTGAGCAGGATGGTCGACACATGCAGGACGGGGTTGAGGTGCCCCCGTACCAGGTCGACGTTGCGCAGCAGCTGGCCCAGGCCCTCCAGCGCGTAGTACTCGCACTGGATCGGAATGAGGACCTCCTGGCCCGCGACCAGCGCGTTGACAGTCAACAGGCCGAGCGAAGGAGGGCAGTCGATGAGGATGTAGTCCAGCGGCTGCTCATACGCCTGGATCGCTCGCTGCAGTCGGCTCTCCCGGGCCACCAGGGACACCAGCTCGATCTCCGCACCGGCGAGATCGATGGTGGCGGGGGCGCAGAAGAGACCCTCGACATCAGGGACCGGCTGGACGACGTCGGAGAGCGGCCTGCTGTCGACCAAGACGTCGTAGATCGAAGGGACTTCGGCATGATGGTCGATTCCCAGCGCGGTGGACGCGTTGCCCTGGGGGTCCAGGTCGACCACCAGCACACGGGCACCGTGCAGAGCCAGGGAAGCAGCAAGATTGACGGTCGTCGTCGTCTTGCCCACCCCACCCTTCTGGTTGGCGACGACCATGACTCTGGTCTGCTCAGGACGCGGCAGACCCTCGCCGGCGCGGCCCAGAGCCTCCACCGCCAGTTGGGCAGCACGACCGATCGGTGTGTCGTCCATCGGGGGCGGTGTTTCACGTGAAACATCCTCCCCCATCGACTCGGTACGGGGACCGGGGACCGGATCGGTCATCGGTCCCGCGATGTTGGCGTCGGACCGCAAGGATTCACTCTCCTCGACTTCAGGCTCGCAATGAACAGAGCCTCCCATGTGTTCGGGGTCGTGAACCAGTGAGGCCTGTTGTTCTGTGGAGAAATCCACCTCTGTGGACAACTCCGTGCCCTCTCCGAGTGAACCGAGAGGCTTCCGGTCGCGGGGGGAGGCCGCGGCGCGGCCCCGGCTGATGATGCCGTGCAGCAATGAGCGACGTTTCACGTGAAACACGATGCACAGCGGACGGGACCGAACTGCCACGACACTCCGGCACGCGCAGGTTGGCAGCTTGTGTGGAGTACGTCTCGCCGTCAGAGACGGATCAGCGACGCCGACGTGTACGCCCCGTCCGCGCCGCCTTCGCCCGCTTCGCAGCGAACCGCACACCGCCCGGGCTTTCTCCGACCTCCACCCGCACGACCGTGGACAACGGATCGACGACACCCTCCCCGACATGCAGGATGGACGTCTCCACGGCACCCAGTTTGCTCAGTGCCGTCGCCGCGCTCTTGAGCTCCTCCTCCGCGGTGTCACCCTTGAGCGCGAGCATCTCGCCGTACGGACGCAGCAGCGGAATCCCCCAGGCGGCCAGCCGGTCCAGTGGCGCCACGGCCCGTGCCGTCACGACATGGACAGGTGTGAGTTTTCCCATGACCTCCTCGGCCCGACCGCGGACGACGGTCACATGGTCCAGCCCCAGCAGCTCCACGACCTCGGTCAGGAAGGTCGTACGCCGCAGCAGGGGCTCCAGGAGCGTGATCTTCAGGTCTTCGCGGACGAGTGCCAGGGGGATGCCGGGCAAGCCGGCACCGGAACCGACGTCACACACCGTCACACCCTCGGGAACGACCTCCGAAAGCACCGCGCAATTGAGCAGGTGCCGCTCCCACAGGCGGGGGACCTCACGCGGCCCGATCAGTCCGCGCTGCACACCTGCCTCGGCGAGCAGCTCCGCGTAGCGGACCACGTCCTCGAAGCGATCACCGAAGACCTCGCGGGCCTGCTCGGGCGCGGGGGGGAGCTCCGCTGCCTCCGTCACGGGGGACCGTCCTTCCGTACGGCGTCGACGTGTCGAGCGTCGAGACCAGAACCACCAGAACTATCAGGCTGACAAAGTTCGGCCCCGCCTGCCGGGCAGACGGGGCCGGAGGAACGTACGGGTCGATCAGGCGGGAAGCACGACGACGAAGCGCTGTGGCTCCTCGCCCTCGGACTCGCTGCGCAGGCCGGCGGCCTTGACCGCGTCGTGCACGACCTTGCGCTCGAACGGTGTCATCGGCTTCATCTTCACGGGCTCGCCCGAGCTCCTGACCTCGGCCGCAGCCTTGGCGCCCAACTCGGACAGCTCCTCGCGCTTCTTGGCGCGGTAGCCCCCGATGTCCAGCATCAGGCGGCTGCGATCGCCGGTCTCCCGGTGCACGGCCAGACGCGTGAGCTCCTGCAGGGCTTCCAGCACCTCGCCGTCACGACCCACCAGCTTCTGCAGGTCTCGGCTGCCTGAGTCACTGACGATCGAAACAGCGGCCCGGTCGGCCTCGACATCCATGTCGATGTCGCCGTCGAGATCGGCGATGTCCAGCAGACCCTCGAGGTAGTCCGCCGCGATCTCCCCCTCCTGCTCCAGGCGGGTCAGGGTGTCTGCACCCTCGGCAGCGGCGGAGGTGGTGCCTTCCGTCACGGGATGGACTCCTTCTTACTTCTTGGACGGGGACTTGGGCCGCTGCGGACCCTTGCGCTGTCCGGACTGGGCCTTGCTGCGGGTACCGCCACCGGACTTCTGCGCGGGCTTGTCGGCGGCGGGCTTGGCGTCCTCGGGCTCCTCGGACTTGCTCAGCGACGTCGGCGCGCCCTCGCCGGCCGCCCTGGCGGCTCCGGACTGGCGCTGGGACTTGCTCTGCCGCTTGGGCTGCTGCCGCTTGGGAGCGGCAGCGCTCGTCGGTGTTCCGTCCTCGGCCTGGGCGACCGCGGCCTGCGCCTCGCCCTTCACCACGGTGCCGTCGGCCTGGGCGACGAAGCCCGCCTTGCTGAGGCCGTTGATGAACTTGCGCTCGAACTCGTTGCGGTCACGGCCCTTGGCGACGATGGCCTTGACGATGGTCTTCTCGCTGCGGCGGCGCGTCTGGCCGTGGTGCGTGACGTGCTTGTACAGGCGCTCCAGGTACGCGGCCTGAGCCTTCGAACCCGGGGTCGGGTTGTTGCGGATCACGAACATCTGCTGGCCCATCGTCCACACATTGGTGGTCAGCCAGTAGACGAGGACACCGACCGGGAAGTTGATGCCGAAGACGGCGAACATGACCGGGAAGACGTACATCAGCATCTTCTGCTGCTGCATGAACGGCGTCTTCACCGTGGTGTCGACGTTCTTCGTCATCAACTGGCGCTGCGTGTAGAACTGCGACGCAGACATCAGGACGATCATGACTGCGGTGACGACCCGGACGTCTGTGAGCGAAGCCTGGAGCTGAGCGACCTTGTCGGCGCCGTCGGTGAACTTCGCCGCCAGCGGGGCACCGAAGATGTGCGCTTTACGGGCGCTGGCCAGCAGCGGGTCGTTGATGACACCGATGGTCTTGCCGGTCGCGATGCCGTTGAGCACGTGGTACAGGGCGAAGAAGAACGGCGACTGCGCCAGGATGGGAAGGCACGAGGAGAGTGGGTTGGTACCCGTCTCCTTGTAGAGCTTCATCATCTCTTCGGACTGGCGCTGCTTGTCGTTCTTGTAGCGCTCCTGGATCTTCTTCATCTCGGGCTGCAGCGTCTGCATGGCCCGAGTCGACTTGATCTGCTTCACGAAGAGCGGGATGAGGCAGATACGGATCAGGATCACCAGGGACACGATGGACAGGCCCCAGGCCCAGCCCGTATCGGGACCGAAGATCTTCCCGTACACGGCATGGAACTGGACGATGACCCATGAAACGGGTGTCGTGATGAAGCTGAAAAGACTGGCAATCGTGTCCACTAATCAGGCTCCTTGAGCATGGGTCGGGGTCTCGGCGGCCGGACCCGGGGCAGTGGTGTCCCCGGTGGCCGGTTCGGCGGAGGAGGGCCCGCCCTTGCGTGCACGCCACGCGTTACGCAGCATTTCGTGCCACCGCGGACGCTTGCGCGGCGGGACATGGTCCACACCACCCAGCGACCACGGATTGCATCGCAGGATGCGCCAGGCCGTGAGTGCCGTTCCCTTGACCGCACCGTGCCGGTCGATGGCCTGGTAGCCGTAGTGAGAGCACGACGGGTAGTACTTGCACACCGGCCCGAGCAACGGACTGATGATCCACTGGTACAGCTTGATCAGCGCCAGCAGCGGGTACTTCATCGCGCGCCCCCTCCCAGCAACCGCTCCAGGGCGGCATCCAGGTCTCGGGCCAGTTGTGCGTGGTCGGCGTCACCCGCGCCGGGCAACGCTCGTACGACTACCAGGCTACCGGGGGGCAGCAGGGCGACTCGATCGCGCATCAAATGGCGAAGCCTGCGCTTCACCTTGTTGCGTATCACCGCACCGCCCACGGCCTTGCTGACAACGAAACCCGCACGCGCCGGGGGAGCGCTCTCCCCAGGCGTGTGCGGGTCCGTGGCACCGCTACGAAAATGGACGACGAGAGTCGGACGGCCGGCCCGACGACCCCGTCGTACCGCGGTCGCGAAGTCCTCGCGCCGCCTCAGCCGATGCTCGGTAGGCAGCACGACGTCATGACCTGATCAGAATCAGGCGGACAGGTTCGCGCGACCCTTGCTGCGGCGGTTCGCGAGAATCGCGCGGCCGGCACGGGTACGCATCCGCAGGCGGAAGCCGTGGGTCTTCGCGCGGCGACGGTTGTTCGGCTGGAAGGTGCGCTTGCTCACTCGGGGGCTCCAGAAAGAATCGGTGTTTGCGGGGTGCCGTCCTGGCTGTCACCGTGCGCCCACGAGTAGCTCGCGTCACGCCCGAGTGCACCGCTGACCGATCACCCAAATGATCTGTGCCCATCGGAGGCAGGCGGCAGCAGCCATCGACAACTCGACCTGGTTACGGTACGCGCGGCTACGCCATCCGGTCAAACCAGGGGGCGCCGGGAGACACTATCCACAGCCTGGGGACAACAACTTGAACCGTACCCGTCGCCCTGACTACCGTGGCCGGACTCCGATTCGTTCCCTTGAACCTGCCCCACACCATTTGAATCCCGACCCGTCCCGAACCACACGTTCGTGGGACCCCGTGAGAGAGCGTGCCCTGTGGCTGACGTACCTGCCGATCTTGCCGCAGTGTGGCCACGAGTACTGGAGCAACTTCTCGGTGAGGGGCGAGGGCAGGGCGTCGAGACCAAGGACGAGCACTGGATCCGGCGCTGCCAGCCGCTGGCGCTGGTCGCGGACACCGCCCTGCTCGCCGTACCGAACGAATTTGCGAAGGGCGTGCTCGAAGGGCGCCTCGCGCCTGTCGTCAGCGAGACGCTGAGCCGCGAGTGCGGCCGTCCGATCCGGATCGCGATCACCGTCGACGACTCGGCGGGCGAGCCTCCGCCCACACCGGCCCCACAGAACCGGCCCCAGTCGCGCTACGAGGAGCCCGAGCTCCCGCCCGCCCCGTACGAAGGGGGCTACGGCCGCCACCGCGCCGACGACCACATGCCCGGCCGCGGAGAGCAGCGCCCCGGTTCCCAGGGCGACCGCGACCGCACGCCCCGTCCCGACCAGCTCCCGAACCCCCGCCCCGCATACCCCTCTGAGTACCAGCGTCCCGAGCCCGGCTCCTGGCCGCGCCCCCCGCAGGACGAGTACAGCTGGCAGCAGCAGCGCCTCGGCTTCCCGGAGCGAGACCCCTACGCGTCGCCGCCGCAGGACTCCTACGGCCCGGGGCCGCAGGACACCTACGGAGCGCCGTCCCAGGACTCGTACGCACAGGACTACCGTCCGCAGTCGACGGAGCGCCCGGCGTACGACCCCCAGCGCCCCGACTACGACCAGCGCTCCGACTACGACCAGCGGCCGGACTACGGTCGCCACCGCGCCGACGCAGACCAGCGCGATGCTCGCCGTGACCTGCCCGACGGCCCCTCGGGCTCCGGTCGCGTCCACCGCGGCGGTCCGGTCGGTTCCACGCTGCCGGCCAGCGGTGCCCCCGGCCCGCTGGCCGCGAAGCCCGCGCCGGCGACCGGCCCCGGTGAGCCGACCGCGCGCCTGAACCCGAAGTACCTCTTCGACACCTTCGTCATCGGCGCCTCCAACCGCTTCGCGCACGCGGCCGCGGTCGCCGTCGCCGAGGCGCCGGCGAAGGCGTACAACCCCCTGTTCATCTACGGCGAGTCCGGGCTCGGCAAAACGCATCTTCTGCACGCCATCGGGCACTACGCGCGCAGCCTCTACCCGGGCACCCGCGTGCGGTACGTGAGCTCGGAGGAGTTCACCAACGAGTTCATCAACTCGATCCGCGACGGCAAGGGCGACAGCTTTCGCAAGCGGTACCGGGAGATGGACATCCTGCTCGTCGACGACATCCAGTTCCTGGCGGACAAGGAGTCGACGCAGGAGGAGTTCTTCCACACGTTCAACACGCTCCACAACGCCAACAAGCAGATCGTGCTCTCCAGCGACCGGCCGCCCAAGCAGCTGGTCACGCTGGAGGACCGGCTGCGGAACCGTTTCGAGTGGGGTCTGATCACCGACGTCCAGCCGCCCGAGCTGGAGACGAGGATTGCCATCCTGCGTAAGAAGGCGGTCCAGGAGCAGCTGAACGCCCCGCCGGAGGTGCTGGAGTTCATCGCCTCCCGGATCTCGCGCAACATCCGCGAGCTGGAGGGCGCGCTGATCCGGGTGACGGCGTTCGCGTCGCTCAACCGGCAGCCGGTGGACCTGGGCCTGACGGAGATCGTGCTCAAGGACCTGATCCCCGGCGGCGAGGACTCGGCCCCCGAGATCACCTCGACGGCCATCATGAGTGCGACCGCCGACTACTTCGGCCTCACGGTCGAGGACCTGTGCGGCACCTCGCGCGGCCGCGCGCTCGTCACCGCCCGCCAGATCGCCATGTACCTGTGCCGGGAGCTGACGGACCTCTCGCTGCCCAAGATCGGCGCCCTGTTCGGCGGCCGCGACCACACGACCGTCATGCACGCGGACCGCAAGATCCGCAATCTGATGGCCGAGCGGCGCTCCATCTACAACCAGGTGACCGAGCTGACGAACCGCATCAAGAACGGCTGACCGCCGCCGGCATGCGCGACAACGGCCGACCACCCACAGACGCGCCAAGAACGGCTGACCGCCACCCAGAGGTCGAGAACGGCTGACCACCCCGAGACACGACGGAGAAGGGCGCCCCCGGGAGGAGATCCGGAGGCGCCCTTCTTCATGCCCCGGTCGCCGTCTGTTCGATTACCTGCCGGGTTACGGCCTCTCTCCACAGATCCGGCCACTTTTTCCCGTCCACACCCTGGGGACCGGGAAGTTGTCCAGATCGTGTCCACAGAGCCCCCCGGTGAAAGACCATCAGGCCAGGTCAGCTGCCTGTGGATTGGTGGACGAACGATCTCCACAGTCTGTGGACGAAGCGGTGATCCACAGCCTGTGCATCGAGTTGTCCACTGGCAACCCACAGGCTGAGGACGGTTGTCCCCAAGGATCACCCGCTTCTCCACATGACTGTCCACTGTTCGGCAACCCGACGCACCTGATCACCGGGTCGAGTGAAAGGCGTCACACGAAGGTGCCGGGTTGGCCTGTGGGAAAGCTGGGTAAAGCTGGGGACGGCGCTGGGGAGAACTCCCCTCAGGCTGTGCATGCGATGTGCAGAACTTTCTGTTCTCCACAGATACGCCCGGTTGTCCACCGCCGCCGCCCACAGGGCCCGTGGACAAAATTTGGGGCCTGACCTGCGCAAACGAGGTTATCCACGGTATCCACAGGCCCTACTACTACTCCCAACTAGAGAGAGCTGGGAATCCGTTTCGAAGTGGGGGCTGTGCACAACTCGCTGCCCGGCTCCCGGCTGCCCCTCATCACGACTTGACCCCGAGAGGCACCTACTGTCAGTGCCGTGCGTCAGACTGGTCCCCGGTGTCCTTCCCCTCACCGAGATCGACGACACCGAGACAGACGACGAAGCCAGGCAGGCCGAGAAGCGCCGGCAACAGCAGGAGGCGGCAACAGTGAAGATCCGGGTGGAACGCGACGTACTCGCGGAGGCAGTGGCCTGGGCGGCACGCAGCCTCCCGGCCCGTCCGCCGGCGCCTGTCCTCGCCGGCCTGCTGTTGAAGGCCGACGACGGCCAGCTCAGCCTGTCCAGCTTCGACTACGAGGTCTCCGCGCGCGTGTCGGTCGAGGCGGAGGTCGAGGAGGAAGGCACGGTCCTCGTCTCGGGTCGTCTGCTCGCCGACATCTGCCGCGCCCTCCCCAACCGCCCGGTGGAGATTTCCACAGACGGTGTACGGGCGACGGTGGTGTGCGGCTCCTCCCGCTTCACCCTCCACACCCTGCCGGTGGAGGAGTACCCGGCCCTGCCGCAGATGCCGAACGCCACGGGCACCGTCCCCGGCGAGGTCTTCGCCTCCGCGGCCGCCCAGGTCGCCATCGCGGCCGGACGTGACGACACGCTGCCCGTCCTGACCGGCGTGCGTATCGAGATCGAGGGCGACACCGTCACGCTGGCGTCCACCGACCGCTACCGCTTCGCGGTCCGCGAGTTCCTGTGGAAGCCGGAGAACCCCGAGGCGTCCGCGGTGGCCCTGGTACCCGCCAAGACGCTCCTGGACACCGCCAAGGCCCTCACAAGCGGCGACAGCGTCATCCTGGCGCTGTCCGGCGGGGGCTCGGGCGAGGGCCTCATCGGCTTCGAGGGCGCCGGCCGTCGTACGACGACCCGCCTCCTGGAGGGCGACCTCCCGAAGTACCGCTCGCTGTTCCCGACGGAGTTCAACTCCGTGGCCGTCATCGAGACCGCCCCCTTCGTGGAGGCCGTCAAGCGTGTGGCCCTGGTCGCCGAGCGCAACACCCCGGTGCGGCTCAGCTTCGAGCAGGGCGTGCTGATTCTGGAGGCCGGTTCCAGCGACGACGCACAGGCTGTGGAGCGGGTCGACGCCCAGCTGGAGGGCGACGACGTCTCGATCGCCTTCAACCCGACCTTCCTGCTGGACGGCCTGAGCGCCATCGACTCCCCGGTGGCTCAGCTGTCCTTCACGACGTCCACCAAGCCCGCGCTGCTCAGCGGCAAGCCGGCCCTGGACGCCGAGGCGGACGAGGCCTACAAGTACCTGATCATGCCGGTGCGCCTCAGCGGCTGACCGAGCCCCTCAGAGAACCCACAGGTGGGGGCGTGCGTTTGAGCGCGTATGCCCACAGATGTGCGTGAGCGTCCGGGTTTAGGCTCGGACGCAGGTACGAAAGTGCCGCGGTACGTACGTGCCGTCACGCCACGTCGCAAAACCTAAGGAACAACTGATGGAGCTCGGTCTCGTCGGCCTCGGCAAGATGGGCGGCAACATGCGCGAGCGGATACGCCGCGCAGGCCACACCGTGATCGGATACGACCGCAATCCGGACCTCGCGGACGTCCACAGCCTGGAAGAGCTTGTGGGCAAGCTCAAGGGCCCGCGTGTGGTCTGGGTGATGGTCCCCGCCGGTGCCGCGACCCAGTCCACCGTCGACGAGCTCGCCGAGCTGCTGGAGCCCGGTGACGTCGTCGTGGACGGCGGGAACTCCCGCTGGACGGACGACGAGAAGCACGCCGGGGAACTGGCGGCCAAGGGCATCGGCTTCGTCGACTGCGGCGTCTCCGGTGGCGTCTGGGGCCTGGAGAACGGCTATGCGCTGATGTACGGCGGAGACGCGGAGAACGTGGCCAAGGTGCAGCCGGTCTTCGACGCGCTCAAGCCCGAGGGCGACCTCGGCGCGGTGCACGCCGGCAAGGTCGGCGCGGGCCACTTCGCGAAGATGGTCCACAACGGCATCGAGTACGCGATGATGCAGGCCTACGCCGAGGGCTGGGAGCTGCTGGAGAAGGTCGACTCCGTGACGGACGTACGGGAGGTCTTCCGCTCCTGGCAGGAAGGCACCGTCATCCGTTCCTGGCTGCTCGATCTCGCGGTGAACGCCCTCGACGAGGACGAGCACCTGGACAGGCTGAAGGGTTTTGCACAGGACTCCGGCGAGGGACGCTGGACTGTGGAAGCCGCCATCGACAACGCCGTGCCGCTCCCGGCGATCACGGCCTCCGTCTTCGCGCGGTTCGCGTCGCGCCAGGAGGACTCTCCGCAGATGAAGATGGTCGCCGCGCTGCGCAACCAGTTCGGTGGCCACGCGGTCGAGCAGAAGTAATCGGCCGAGCAGGCGCACCAAGTCGAAGCAGACGCAACAAGTCGAGCAGAAGTAATCCACAGGGCCGCTCAGCGGTCCACAACCTGGGGGAGGTCGGCGCACGACCATGCACGTCACGCATCTGTCGCTGGCCGACTTCCGCTCGTACGCCCGGGTCGAAGTGCCGCTCGACCCGGGCGTCACGGCGTTCGTGGGCCCCAACGGGCAGGGCAAGACCAACCTGGTCGAGGCCGTCGGTTACCTCGCCACGCTCGGCAGCCACCGCGTCGCCTCCGACGCCCCCCTGGTCCGCATGGGCGCCGACCGCGCGGTCATCCGGGCCCAGGTCAAACAGGGTGAGCGGCAGCAGCTGGTCGAGCTGGAGCTGAACCCCGGCAGGGCCAACCGAGCCCGTATCAACCGGTCCTCGCAGGTCAGGCCGCGTGACGTGCTCGGCATTGTCAGGACCGTGCTGTTCGCGCCCGAGGACCTCGCCCTGGTGAAGGGCGATCCCGGGGAACGGCGGCGCTTCCTGGACGAGCTGATCACCGCCCGCTCCCCGCGCATGGCCGGCGTCCGTTCCGACTACGAGCGTGTCCTCAAGCAGCGCAACACCCTGCTGAAGTCGGCCGCGCTGGCCCGACGGCACGGCGGTCGCTCGATGGACCTGTCCACGCTCGACGTCTGGGACCAGCACCTCGCGCGCGTGGGCGCCGAGCTGCTCGCCCAGCGTCTCGACCTGATCGCGGCGATCCAGCCCCTCACCGACAAGGCGTACGAACAGCTGGCCCCCGGCGGAGGGCCGGTGGCTCTCGACTACAAGCCGTCCGCTCCCGGCGAGGCACACATCCGCGAGGACCTCCACGAGCAGCTGATGGCCGCGCTCGCCGCGGCCCGCAAGCAGGAGATCGAGCGGGGCGTCACCCTCGTGGGGCCGCATCGGGATGATCTGCTGCTCAGACTCGGTCAGTTGCCGGCCAAGGGATACGCCTCCCACGGCGAGTCGTGGTCCTGTGCGCTGGCGCTGCGTCTGGCGTCGTACGACCTCCTCAGGGCCGAGGGCAACGAACCGGTGCTCGTCCTCGACGACGTCTTCGCCGAGCTGGACACACGGCGCCGCGAGCGCCTGGCCGAGTTGGTCGCGCCCGGCGAGCAGGTGCTGGTGACGGCCGCGGTCGACGATGACGTACCGCACGTACTGACGGGGACCCGGTTCACCGTGTCCGACGGGACGGTGGAGCGCGTATGAGCACGGACGAGCCCGCACCGCGTCCCGCACGACCCGCGGCGGAGGAACCCGCCGCCAAGACGCCCGAACCCTCCGGTGTCGATCTCGCGCGCGTGGCGCTGCGTGCCGCGAAGGAGCAGGCACGCGCGCGTGGGGACGCGGTTCAGCAGAAGAAGCAGGCTCGCCGCGGCGGTCTGCGCTCCGGCGCGCGCGCCGACGGCCGGGATCCCATGGCGTTCGGAGCCGCCATCAACCGGCTGATCACCGAGCGTGGCTGGGAGACGCCTGCCGCGGTGGGCGGGGTGATGGGCCGCTGGCCGCAGATCGTCGGCGAGGACGTGGCCAAGCACTGCGTACCGGAGAAGTACGACGAGGACGAGCGGATCCTGGTCGTGCGCTGCGACTCCACGGCCTGGGCGACGAATCTGCGCCTGCTCGCCCCGACGCTGGTCGCCCGCCTCAACGAGGACCTGGGACACGGCGCGGTGAAGCTGATCAAGGTGAACGGCCCCGGTGGTCCCGCACGCCGGTACGGTCCCCTGCGCGCCCCCGGCAGCACGGGTCCCGGCGACACCTACGGGTGACCTGTCTCACATCTTCAGTGATCGGCGGCTCTGTCGGGGAGCCCGCAACGCAACCGCACGCGGTTGCGAACTTGGACCCGACTCCCAAGTAGCCAAGGGTTGACAGCCGGAAGCGCTGAGTGCCTCCGTGAGCCTCTTGGAGCCCCGCTCCGTATATGGGGACCCGGAAGAGACCGGTTCAGGGCGCCACATGAGGACTCAGGTACCGGCAAACCCCCATCACTGTCGGCGCTACCGGTAGACTGGAAGCCAATCCCGCCCCCAACGTGGGGACCGTCCGGGAGAAGCTGAGCAACGCTGATCAAGGCTTACCAACGCAACATGCCGCAGCCGCTCCGGCAACCCCGCCGACGAGCCTGGCTCGTGCTGTGCCAGAAAGGGCGCTTCGTGGCCGATTCCGGCAACCCCAACGAGAACATCCCGTCCACAGACGCCGGCGTGAACGCCGCGGTGACTTCGTCGAACGGCGAGGTCACCGCCTCGTACGACGCCAGCGCCATCACCGTCCTCGAGGGTCTGGACGCGGTCCGCAAGCGACCCGGTATGTACATCGGCTCGACCGGTGAGCGAGGACTGCACCACCTCGTGTACGAGGTCGTCGACAACTCGGTCGACGAGGCGCTGGCCGGCCACGCGGACACCATCGACGTGACGATCCTCGCCGACGGCGGCGTCCGTGTGATCGACAACGGTCGTGGCATCCCGGTGGGCATCGTCGCCTCCGAGGGCAAGCCGGCCCTCGAGGTCGTGCTGACCGTGCTGCACGCGGGCGGCAAGTTCGGCGGCGGCGGCTACGCGGTCTCCGGCGGTCTGCACGGTGTGGGCGTCTCCGTCGTGAACGCCCTGTCGTCGAAGGTCGCCGTCGAGGTCAGGACGGACGGCCACCGCTGGACGCAGGACTACAAGATGGGCGTCCCCACGGCGCCGCTCGTCCAGCACGAGGCCACCGAGGAGACCGGCACCTCGGTCACCTTCTGGGCCGACCAGGACATCTTCGAGACCACCGAGTACTCCTTCGAGACGCTCTCGCGGCGTTTCCAGGAGATGGCGTTCCTCAACAAGGGTCTGACGATCAAGCTCACGGACGAGCGTGAGTCGGCGAAGGCCACCTCCGGGGCGGACGAGGCCGGCGCGGACGAGACCGCCGAGGTCAAGACCGTCACGTACCACTACGAGGGCGGCATCGTCGACTTCGTGAAGTACCTCAACTCCCGCAAGGGAGAGGTCGTGCACCCGACGGTGATCGACCTGGAGGCGGAGGACAAGGACAAGAGCCTGTCCCTCGAAGTCGCCATGCAGTGGAACAGCGGTTACAGCGAGGGTGTGTACTCCTTCGCCAACATCATCCACACGCATGAGGGCGGTACGCACGAAGAGGGTTTCCGTTCGGCGCTCACCAACCTGATCAACAAGTACGCGCGCGACAAGAGGCTGCTGCGCGAGAAGGACGACAACCTCACGGGTGACGACATCCGCGAGGGTCTGACGGCGATCATCTCGGTGAAGCTGAGCGAGCCTCAGTTCGAGGGCCAGACCAAGACCAAGCTGGGCAACACGGAGGCGAAGACCTTCGTCCAGAAGGCGGTCTACGAGCACCTCAACGACTGGCTGGACCGCAACCCGAACGAAGCCGCGGACATCGTCCGCAAGGGCATCCAGGCGGCCACCGCGCGCGTGGCGGCCCGCAAGGCCCGTGACCTGACCCGTCGCAAGGGGCTGCTGGAGTCGGCGTCCCTGCCCGGCAAGCTCTCCGACTGCCAGTCGAACGACCCCACCAAGTGCGAGATCTTCATCGTCGAGGGTGACTCCGCCGGCGGCTCGGCCAAGTCCGGCCGGAACCCGGAGTACCAGGCGATCCTCCCGATCCGAGGCAAGATCCTCAACGTGGAGAAGGCCAGGATCGACAAGATCCTGCAGAACCAGGAGATCCAGGCGCTGATCTCCGCCTTCGGTACCGGAGTCCATGAGGACTTCGACATCGAGCGGCTGCGCTACCACAAGATCATCCTGATGGCGGACGCCGACGTCGACGGACAGCACATCAGCACCCTCCTGCTGACCTTCCTGTTCCGCTTCATGCGGCCGCTGGTCGAGGCCGGGCACGTGTACCTCTCCCGCCCTCCGCTGTACAAGATCAAGTGGGGCCGGGACGACATCGAGTACGCCTACTCCGACCGCGAGCGCGACGCGCTGATCGAGATGGGCCGCCAGCGCGGCAAGCGCATCCGTGAGGACTCCATCCAGCGCTTCAAGGGTCTCGGCGAGATGAACGCCGAGGAACTGCGCATCACCACCATGGACCAGGAGCACCGCGTCCTCGGCCAGGTCACCCTCGACGACGCCGCCCAGGCCGACGACCTGTTCTCGGTGCTGATGGGCGAGGACGTCGAGGCGCGCCGCCAGTTCATCCAGCGCAACGCCAAGGACGTCCGCTTCCTCGACATCTGAGTCGGTCTCAGCTGACCGCACAGGGAAGGATCTTCACCAGCAATGGCCGACGACATCACCCCCCTCACGCCTGAAGAAGGCGGCGCCATCGCCCAGCGTGTCGAGCCCGTCGGGCTCGAGACGGAGATGCAGCGCTCGTACCTCGACTACGCGATGTCCGTCATCGTCTCGCGTGCGCTGCCCGACGTCCGGGACGGTCTCAAGCCCGTCCACCGCCGGGTGCTGTACGCCATGTACGACGGCGGCTACCGCCCCGAGCGCGGCTTCTACAAGTGCGCCCGTGTCGTCGGCGACGTCATGGGCAACTACCACCCGCACGGCGACTCCTCGATCTACGACGCGCTGGTCCGCCTCGCGCAGTCGTGGTCGATGCGGATGCCGCTGGTGGACTCCAACGGCAACTTCGGCTCTCCGGGCAACGACCCGGCGGCGGCCATGCGCTACACCGAGTGCAAGATGGCGCCGCTGTCGATGGAGATGGTCCGTGACATCGACGAGGAGACCGTCGACTTCACGGACAACTACGACGGCCGCTCCCAGGAGCCGACCGTCCTGCCGGCCCGCTTCCCGAACCTGCTGATCAACGGTTCGGCCGGTATCGCGGTCGGCATGGCGACCAACATCCCGCCGCACAACCTGCGCGAGGTCGCGGCCGGCGCCCAGTGGTACCTGGAGAACCCGGAGGCCTCGCACGAGGAGCTCCTTGATGCGCTCATGGAGCGCATCAAGGGCCCCGACTTCCCGACCGGTGCCCTGGTGGTGGGCCGCAAGGGCATCGAGGAGGCCTACCGCACGGGCCGCGGCTCGATCACCATGCGCGCGGTCGTCGAGGTCGAGGAGATCCAGAACCGCCAGTGCCTGGTGGTCACGGAACTGCCGTACCAGGTCAACCCCGACAACCTCGCGCAGAAGATCGCCGACCTGGTGAAGGACGGCAAGATCGGCGGCATCGCGGACGTCCGTGACGAGACCTCGTCGCGCACGGGCCAGCGCCTGGTCATCGTCCTCAAGCGCGACGCGGTCGCCAAGGTCATCCTGAACAACCTGTACAAGCACACGGACCTGCAGACGAACTTCGGCGCCAACATGCTGGCGCTGGTCGACGGCGTTCCGCGCACCCTCTCCCTGGACGCGTTCATCCGCCACTGGGTGACGCACCAGATCGAGGTCATCGTCCGCCGTACGCGCTTCAGGCTGCGCAAGGCCGAGGAGCGGGCGCACATCCTGCGCGGCCTGCTGAAGGCCCTGGACGCCATCGACGAGGTCATCGCGCTGATCCGGCGCAGCGACACCGTCGAGATCGCGCGCGGGGGCCTGATGGACCTCCTGGAGATCGACGAGATCCAGGCCAACGCCATCCTCGAGATGCAGCTGCGCCGGCTGGCCGCCCTGGAGCGCCAGAAGATCATCCAGGAGCACGACGAACTCCAGGCGAAGATCACCCAGTACAACGAGATCCTCGCGTCCCCGGTCCGCCAGCGCGGCATCGTCAGCGAGGAACTCGCCGCGATCGTCGAGAAGTACGGCGACGACCGCAAGACCATGCTGGTGCCCTACGACGGCGACATGTCCATCGAGGACCTCATCGCCGAGGAGGACATCGTCGTCACCGTCACGCGCGGGGGCTACGTCAAGCGCACCAAGACGGACGACTACCGCGCCCAGAAGCGCGGCGGCAAGGGCGTACGCGGCGCGAAGCTGAAGGAAGACGACATCGTCGACCACTTCTTCGTGTCGACCACGCACCACTGGCTGTTGTTCTTCACCAACAAGGGCCGCGTCTACCGGGCCAAGGCGTACGAACTGCCGGACGCCGGGCGTGACGCGCGTGGACAGCACGTCGCCAACCTGCTGGCCTTCCAGCCGGACGAGGCGATCGCGGAGATCCTCGCGATCCGTACCTACGAGGTGGCGCCGTACCTGGTGCTGGCCACCAAGGGCGGCCTGGTCAAGAAAACGCCTCTGAAGGATTACGATTCGCCGCGCTCGGGCGGTGTCATCGCGATCAACCTCCGTGAGACGGAGGACGGTTCGGACGACGAACTGATCGGAGCCGAGCTCGTTTCGGCCGACGATGATCTGCTGCTGATCAGCAAGAAGGCGCAGTCGATCCGGTTCACGGCCACGGATGAAGCCCTTCGCCCCATGGGCCGTGCGACCTCGGGTGTCAAGGGCATGAGCTTCCGCGAAGGCGACCAGCTGCTCTCGATGAATGTTGTTCGACCCGGTACGTTCGTGTTCACTGCTACGGACGGCGGGTACGCGAAGCGGACCGCCGTCGACGAGTACCGCGTCCAGGGTCGCGGCGGCCTCGGCATCAAGGCCGCCAAGATCGTGGAGGACCGCGGCTCGCTCGTCGGCGCGCTGGTGGTCGAGGAGACCGACGAGATCCTCGCCATCACGCTGTCGGGCGGTGTGATTCGTACGCGAGTCAATGAGATCAGGGAGACGGGCCGTGACACCATGGGCGTCCAACTGATCAACCTGGGCAAGCGCGATGCCGTCGTCGGCATCGCTCGTAACGCCGAGGCGGGACGCGAGGCGGAGGAGGTTGACGGCGACATCGCCGTCGACGAGACCGCCGAAGGTGCCGCGACGACCGGCACGGACGAGGGTGAGGCGCCCTCGGCCGAGTAGCGCGAGGAGAGAGTCATCGTGAGCGGAGCCACGGGTGCCGGACCGACCGGAACCCCGACCGGTCCCACGGCCGGTTCGGAGACGGACGGCGGCGGCCGTGGCTCCGCCGCGCGTACGACAGACTCACGCACGACCGATGCGCGTCTGACCGACCCGCATACGACCAACCTGCAGGCGATCAAGCCTTCCGCGACCGAGTCGCGCTCGCCCGACACGCATGGATCCCAGGGGGGAACTGTGACGGACACCCGAGGTCCGCAGGCCCAACGGCACGCCACCGGCGCGAGCCAGGCCACGGCTGCTCCGGGCGCCCAGGCTCAGCCGCCGGCCCAGCCGACATCGCCCGAGGCGGCGTCTCCGCTGCCGGGCGAACGACAGCCGCAGCAGCCCACCGGGCCCTACCACCCGCCGCAGGCCTACCCGACGCAGGCACAGGCGCAGCCGGGCGGCGTACGGCGTCCGCGCACCGGCGCGCGCACCACGCCCCGCACCCGCAAGGCACGGCTGCGCGTGTCCAAGGCCGACCCGTGGTCGGTGATGAAAGTCAGCTTCCTGCTCTCCATCGCACTGGGCATCTGCACGATCGTGGCGGCCGCGGTGCTGTGGATGGTCATGGACGCGATGGGCGTCTTCTCGACGGTCGGCAGCACGATCTCGGAGGCGACCGGTTCGAACGAGTCGAACGGCTTCGACCTGCAGTCCTTCCTGTCGCTGCCCAATGTGCTGATGTTCACGGCGATCATCGCGGTCATCGACGTCGTCCTCGCGACGGCCCTCGCGACGCTCGGCGCGTTCATCTACAACCTCTCCGCCGGCTTCGTCGGCGGCGTCGAACTGACACTGGCCGAAGACGAGTGAGCACCACGTCAAACCTCCGGTGACGGTCAGCCGAGAACCGATTTTGGGACTGCCCGCGTCGTGCGCTAATCTTCAGGGGTCAGCGCGCGGGACATACACCGCAGAGCGCGGCGGGGCTATAGCTCAGTTGGTTAGAGCGCATCCCTGATAAGGATGAGGCCACAGGTTCAAATCCTGTTAGCCCCACCAGCACGAAGACCTCCGGTCCACATGGGCCGGGGGTTTTTGGCTTGTGCGGCTGGCATCGGCCGCCGGTCGCGTCAGGCGGTGTGGACGGGGCGCCGGTCTTCGGCTGCGAGGTGCGCGGTTGCTTGTCACGGCACACAGTTCCTCGTCATGGTGCACAGTTCCTCCTCGCCCTCTGGTCACAGGGCTTCCGATCCGCTCTTGACGGCGTCTGATCAGGGTCAGCATGCAGGTTGTGGGGGCGGACGCCGTTCGCATCAGGGGTCGGTCACACGCGGCGGTGCTTGCTGTGCACACGGGTGCCGTGACCCGGCCGTGGAAGGGCGTCTGCTGGGTTGTGGTGCATGCTGCGGCGAGTCGTCCGTGCTCGGACACGGTCCGTCAGTGCTGGTTCGATGCGAGGGGTTCTGCTGCGGGCGCGGTCGGCGCGCAGGGCGCGGCCCCTTGGGCCTGGGTGGCGGTCCCCTGGACCTGGGTGGCGGTCCCTTGGGCCTGGGCGGTGGTGGTGGTGTCCGAGCCTGCGGTCGCGTTCGCGTCTGTGCTCATGTCCACGTCCACGGGTGAGCGGTGCCGGCAGCTGGGCGTCTTGCCGTGGGCTTCGGCGCGGATGCGCTGCTTCATCGTGGGCGGCAGGGACCTTACGTGGGACCAGGGCGAGGAGCCGGGGGAGAGCACCGGTGCCGTCGCGTGCGGGGTGCTGTTGCGGGGCGTCCCGGTCTGCGGTACGGCCGCCGCTGCGGTCGTCGTGATGAGTCCGAGCGCCGTGCACAGCGCGAGGAAGGCGGTGACGATGGCGGTCCACAGATTCATGACCTTGTTCTGGGCCATGGTTCCTCACTTTCGGGTCGGGCGATTTGCGTACTTTCCTCATGATGTGTATGGGGGCGACGAAGTGGCGGACCGACGCCCGTGGCGCGTCGATCTTCAGATGAACACCACTCGAATGGACGCAAGAAGGCCGAAAAAGAGAGGATCAGGTAGGAGAGCACCAAAAAATCACCGTATGTACGGGTGTGGTCACCCTCTGAGTGGAGCCTGGTGGTCCGCTTGTACTGCGGTGCAGCAGACGGGAGTTGGGGCCCGACGCAGGTCACCGATCGGTATCGGTCGGTGTGTATAGTCGGGCGCCAGAGGTCCCCTACGTCAAGGAAAGACGAGGTCGCGCGGTGAAGAAGCTTCTCCTGGTCGCACTGGCCGCCATCGGCGGGCTCCTCGTGTACCGCCAGATCCAGGCGGATCGCGCCGAGCAGGATCTGTGGACGGAGGCGACTGACTCCGTGCCCACGGGTTCGTGAGTACCGACCGATTCTGAACAGACCCCGGCCGCCCTCGCGGTCGGGGTTTTGTGTTGCCCGGGTGCTGTGCCACCCGGGCTCCCTGTTGCGGGGGCGCGGGTCCTGTGGCAGGGCCGGACAGGGCGGGACGCTGGTGCCGGGTGTTTCGGACGCTCGTACGGAATGCGCGGATGGGGACGGTGCCGACGGGGCAGGATGGGCGACGGTCACACGGACACACGGACACACGGACACGTGAACACACGGACACGTGAACACACGGACACACGGACACACGGACACACGGTCAGGCGGTCGGACGGTCCGGGCAACGACGAGTGGGGTGGCGGGTCATGGGGCGGCGTACCGGGTGGAGGCGGCACGGGGGTGGTCGTTCCTCGGGGTCTCTGCGCACGGCCGCCCGCCGGATGGTCCTCGGCCTGGGGCGGGTCGGCGTCGGGCGGGTCGCCGTCGTGGGCGCGGTGCTGTGTCTGGCGGCGGTGGGGTCGGAAACGCCGTCCGCGTCGGCGGCCGGACCGTGGAGCTCCTACGGCTTCGACGCGGACGCCCGGTCGGTGAACGGTGCGACGAGCACGGGGGACGCCACCGCGTTGGCGCCCGGTGCGACGTATCGAAGCTCCCTCCCCGTCGACGGCAGGCTCTACTACCGCCTCGACGTCGACGCCTCGTCGAACGTGTACGTGTCCGTCACGGCCGTGCCGGGTTCCGGTACGACCGTCTCCGCCACCGACGGCATCAAGGTGTCCGTCCAGGACGCCAACAGCCATTCCTGCTCCATCGAGACCGCCAGTGTCGGCACCGACCGCCGGCCCCACCCCCTGACCGCCCTGGGCGCACGCGACATCTCGCGCGCCGGGTCGACGCGGTGTCGCGACGCCGGCGCGTACTACGTCCTCGTCGAGCGCGTCCACCGAGCGGGGTCCTCGTCGGATGACTGGGGGCTGGAGCTCGCCACGGTGTCGGAGCCGGGGCTCAAGGAGGCCGGTGCGACGAGTGCGCCCGATGTCTGGAACTCCGCGTCACCCGCACCCGTGACGGGCGAAGCCGTCTCCCGTGCGGGCGCCTCCGGTTTCACCGGGGCGACATCCGTGGAGCAGGGGGCCTGGCGCGACGACATCGTCCCCGGACAGACGCTGTTCTACGCGGTGCCCGTGGACTGGGGCCGACAGCTCTACGCCACCGCCGAACTGGGCAGTTCCGGCGATGACAACGGCCTCGTGTCCAGGGCGCTGGTGCTGTCCCTCTACAACCCCGCGCGCGGCCTGGTCGACGACGTGAGCGCGGTCTACGACGGCAGCCAGCGGGCGGCCGCGCTCAAACCGTTGCCGCCGGTCGCCTACGCCAACCGGTACGACGTCTCCGACCGCGTGAGCGGCATGCGGTTCGCTGGCGTTTACTACCTCGTCGTCCACCTCTCGGAGCAGGTGGCCGACCGGTTCGGCGAGGGCCCCTTCGACCTGACCCTGCGCATACGGGTCACGGGCACGGCGACGGCCGGTCCTGAGTACGCGGGGGAGTCCGAGCCGCGGGGGGTTTTCAAGGCCATGGCAGCACAGGGACGGGAGACGGCGGCCGCGGGGAACAGCGGGACGGCCGCGGGGGACGACACCGCGATGAGGCTGCTTGCGGCCGGTGGGATCGGCACGGGGACTGCGTTGCTGATGGGGCTTGGGGTGTGGATGGTGGCGGGGCGGCGGAGGAGGAGAGGGGGCGCGGGGGCGGGCTGGTAGGTGGGTGTGGGGGCGTGGGGATGTGCGGGCTCCGGGTGCGCTTGCGGGTGCGCGGCGCGGGTTGACCGCGCGGTGAAGGGCGGTGCGGGGAGGCGCGGCCATGCGGCGTTGTGGGCTTGGAGTGGGTGTTCAGAGGCGGGTCAGGGCCCAGAACCCCACGGCGTAGCAGGCCAGTGCCACGAGCAGGATCGCGATCGCCACCTGGGCGGGCGGGCCTGAGCGGCGCGGCGACCGCGAAATTGCCTGTGCAGGAGGCGGAACCTGCGGGACCTCGGCGGTGTACGAAGCAGTAGAGGGTTCAGCACGCTGGTGTCGCGACGGTGTCGGCACCGGCGCGTGCTGAGCGGAGTACCGAGGTGCGGACCGCTGGGGGGAGGACAGCACGTGAGTGGGGTCATGGGCGGAGAGGGGGGCCGCGTGGCGTGGTGGCCTCCGCTGTGGCTGTGGCTGTGGCTGTGGCTGTGGGGCTGGGTGGGGCTGGGGGTATCGCTGCTGTGGGGGCGTGACCGGTGTGACGGGTGCCCGGGGCGAGGAGGTCGTGGACTGGGGCGGCGGGAGGTGGAAGCTGCCGGTGTCCGACATGGGGGTCGGCTGGGCGGGGGTGGGGGGTTCCGAGGGTGGGGGCGGAACTGCGGGGTTGTCGGCGGGCGGACGGGAGGCAGGGCCGGACGGGGGGACGTCAGCGTGGGAGGGGTGGAAAGAGGCACCGGCGGGGCGGGGCGCAGGGTTGTTGTACGGCTCAGGGAGCGGGCCGGTGCCGTGGCGTGGATCGTTGGGTACGACGCCTGCGGGCGAGCCGGACGGGTTGGATCCGCCCGTCTCGGACCAGCGGTAGTCGCCCGCACCGGACGGCCAGGACCCGCCCCCGGCAGAGGGGTCGAGGCGCTCCTCTCCTGCCTCTCCTGGCGAACCAGTGATGTTTCGCTCGGACGAGCCGGAACCTCCGGGCATCGAGCCCGCCGAGTTGCCCGGCAGCGAGCCGCCGGGCGCAAAGCCCGCCGAGTCATCCGGCAACCAGCCGCCGGGGCCGGAGTCGACCCGGTCCGCCCAAGCCGATCCGTCCAGGCCGGAGCCGACCTGTCCCGACTCGGAACCGCCCGAGTCCGTGCCCGACCCAACGGAGCCGGGCCACGCCGCCCGGGGCCCCGCACCGGGACTCCCACTGGGCTCCCCGCCGGCCCGGCCCGCCGCAGGACCGCTCCCCTGCCCGGACGGCATGCCGTGTCCGGGTGGCAAGCCGTGCTCGCTTCGGCTGGAGTCTCGGCCACCTCCCCCGGTCATATCTCCCCCGGTCGCCCGGGCTCCGGTCGTCCCGGCCCCGGGAAATCCGGCGGCCGGAATCCCGCTCGGGAGACTTCCTCCCCCGTCTCCCTCCCCCGCCCGGGCAGGTCTCGTCACGGAAGCCGTCCGGCCTGGGTCCACTCCCGGTGCCTGCTTGAGAGGGCCTTCGGGGGCGAAGCCCGCGGGGAGTGGGCCGAGTTGGTCGAAGATCTCGATCAGCTCGTCGTCGGGGGAGGTGTCCGGGAGCAGCTCCACGGCGGACGCGAGCGCCTTACGTGCCCCGGTGGCCGTGCGGAAGCGGGCCTGGGGGTCCGGCTGGAGCATCGACGCGACGACCTGCCAGAGCGGCTCGGGGATGCCCTGGGGCGCGCTCGGGGTGCCGTGGGTGGCGAAGTACTGCACGAGGGCCTTGGCGTCCGGCTTGGCGCCCTCCAGCAGATACAGCGCGACGAGTCCGACGGCGAACAGGTCGGCGGGGAAGTCCGGTTCGGCACCCATCATCTGCTCAGGTGCGATGTAGCCGGGCGTTCCGACCACGAGGTTGGTCTCCGTCAGACGCGGTTCGCCCAACCGCATCGCGATGCCGAAGTCGGACAGCCGCAGCCGGGGCCGTGCCGTGCCGGTGGCCTCCAGCAGGATGTTGGCGGGCTTGATGTCGCGGTGGACCACGCCTTCCGCGTGCACCGCGGCCAGCCCGGACAGGAGCTGGTCGAGCAGGACGCAGACGAAGGGGGCCGGCAGGGGGCCGTAGTCGCCGATGAGGTGGACCAGGGAGCCGCCGGCGACCAGGTCCATGGTGAACAGGACCTTGTCGTCGTCGGCGGCCCAGCTGGCGGGTGCGAGCACATGGGGGTGGTCGATCCGCAGCGCCTGTTCGCGGACGAAGCGCAACAGGGAGTGGGCGTCGCGTTGTTGAAGAACCTTGGCGGCCACATAGCGTCGGCGGCGGTGGTCCCAGGCACGCCAGACGGCGCCGACACCTCCGCGTCCGATCGGGTCGGCCAGTTCGTACCGTCCGGCGAAGACCTCACCCATGGCTGTGCGTCGCTCCTCCCCCTTCGGTTCCCCCCGTTACCCCCTTGCTTCCCCCGCGACGAGCGATACGACCCCTGCCGTGCCGTCGTCATGCCCCCCTCGCGTGGCTTCTGCCGTCGGCCCGGTTGCCGAACCCCCTTCGGTGACCGGGCCGCTGGTTCAGCTCTGGTGGGACTGGTAGTGCGCGACGGCGTCAGAGGTGCGGCCGGCGCCGTACACCCGGAGGAACTCTGCCAGTTCCGGGTGGGTCGGGGCGAGGGTGTCGGCCGCGTCGATGATGTCTCCGGCGGCCGCTACCGAGCGCAGCAGCGACTGGATCTCACGGACGACCCGCTTGACCGTGGGCGCTCCCGAACTGCTCGTCGTCTGTGTGGTGTTGCTGAGCACCGAGCCCCCCTGCGACTTCTTGATCTCTTCCATGCGGTCGGTCGCCTCGGCCGCGCTGACACTGCCGTCCGCGACCTGCGCTGCCAGGTCCTGCAGCAGCTGCACCCGCTGGACCACCGCGGGGTTGCCGATCTTCGCCCGCTGACCGCTCATCAGCTGCGACAGCATCGGTGCGGACAGTCCCAGTACCCCCGCGAGACGAGCCTGGTTGAGACCAAGATCGTCGATGAGCTTACGGAAGAGCGCCCCCAGCGGCTCCCCGTACCAGTTCCGCTGCAGTTCCCGCGCTCTCGCGGTCGCTTCCTGCTGTGCGGCGTCCATTGCGTCTCCCCATCGCTTCCCCAAAAACCGTGCTTCGCGGTAGCGAACCACGCGGAGCATCTTACGGAGAGTGGTCGTCGACGGGGACCCCCAATCCTTTTTGCGGAATTCGGGGGGTGACCCGGTACTCTGGTCTGCGACGCCCACCGGTACGTGGTTCTTCCGGCGGATGTCCGTCCTCGGGGCCTTAGCTCAGTTGGTAGAGCGCTGTCTTTGCATGGCAGATGTCAGGGGTTCGACTCCCCTAGGCTCCACGTACACAACCCCTCCACCTGCAAGAACGCGGGTGGAGGGGTTTTTCGTGCGATGAGGGTGACCAACCGTCCGCACCAAGACGGGAGTTGGGCAGTAGGCCGACGCCGGCGCCCGATTTCGCAGGGGAGTCTTTCTGTTTCACGTGAAACCGTCCCCTCACCGCAACGCCGTGGGGCAGGAGACTCACGGTCTCCTGCCCCACGGCACGCCCGGCCGCGCCGGTGGAAGGTCAGCGGAAGTCAGCGTTCCTCGTCGCGGTGTGCGGCCTCCTCCTCGGCCTGCTTGGCCTGGACCTCGGGGTCGAGGACGGACTGGCCGCTGCCGTCCACCGAGCTCAGCCTGCTCCCTTCCGGGACCTCCGTCGCGGCAGGCGGTTCGACCAGCCAGTCCGGATTGGCCTGCTTGTCCCACCACTTCCAGGCGGCGAAGGCGCCCCCGGCGACGACGCCCGCAATGGCCAGCGCCTTCGCGAGCCGACCTGCACGCGCCCGCCGCTGCTGCCTGCGGATCAGCTTCTGAATCTCCTTCGGCGAGACCTGACCGCGCAGGGCGGCCAGCGCGGCGGCGCTGCGGGCGGCCGCCTCCTCCCGGACGGGTCCGGCCGTGGCCACTGCATGCTCGAGCCTCGGCCGGGAGTAGTCGGCGGCCTGCTTGGCGGCCTTGCGAGTACGTGCGGCGGCCTCGTGTGCGGCATGGTCGACCTTCGGCGGGACATGGGCGAGAGCCTGCGAGCGGGCCTGGTCCAGACGCGGCGCGAGATGGGCGCCGTACTGGACACGAGCCTGTTCGGCGGCCTGCGTCACCTTCGGCGCGAGCCGTACGCGTGCCTCGTGTGCGTAGTGCGCGGCCCTGTCCTTGGCCGTGTCGGCGTAGGGCGCCACCACTTCCGCGGCGTGCAGCACGCTGTCCTTCGCCGAGCCGGTCGCGGCGCGCACGCTGTCGATGCGGGTCACGGGATCCTCCTCCTCGGTGGCGTACGGTATTTCGACTTTCCACCCTTTTACGGATCATGCCTGTCCGGACGGGCCCGGGCATGTGAGGGCGGGCATCCGGGTCAACGGCTGCCCCCGGACCATCTCCGATCAAGAACTGTTCAAGATCCGATCACATGCAATAGCGGATGAATACAGGGCAACAGGAGCTTGTCGTCGACAATGCCACGGATCGACGCGCCGCGCCCCCGGCCCGGACGCACTCGACCGGATTTCTCCAAGCGAAACCGTCGAAGCCGGACACATGGGTGGGGGCCGGGCGACGCACGGCACGAACCGTGCAAGGATCGGTGGGGCACAGGAAGACAACGGAAGGCAGATCGTGGCCGAGCAGCTTTACGCCACCCTGAAGACGAACCACGGCGACATCGAAGTCCGGCTTCTGCCGAACCACGCCCCCAAGACGGTCCGGAACTTCGTCGAGCTCGCTCAGGGCGAGCGCGAGTGGACCCACCCGGCCACCGGCGAGAAGTCCACCAAGAAGCTCTACGACGGGACGGTCTTCCACCGCGTCATCAGCGGTTTCATGATCCAGGGCGGTGACCCCCTGGGCACCGGCATCGGCGGCCCGGGATACGAGTTCGAGGACGAGTTCCACCCCGACCTCTCCTTCAACAAGCCGTACCTGCTGGCCATGGCCAACGCCGGCCCGGGCACCAACGGCTCGCAGTTCTTCATCACCGTCTCCCCGACGGCCTGGCTGACCCGCAAGCACACCATCTTCGGCGAGGTCACCGACGCGGCCAGCCAGAAAGTCGTGGACGCCATCGCCACCGTCCCCACGACCCGGCCCAACGACCGCCCGGTCAACGACGTCGTCATCGAGTCGGTCGTCATCGAGACCCGCCAGAGCTGAGCCCACCCCGACAGGGCAGAGCCCGCTCCGACGAGGCGGAGCCCCAAGGAACCAATCGCCCCGCTCATCCGTAAGGATGGGCGGGGCGGATGCATGTGCGTACGACGACTTAGGGGATGTCATGGACCAGGCGGCAGGCAGTTCGCAGGGTGCCCGGAGCCTGCCCGGCTGCTACCGGCACCCGGACCGGGAGACCGGCATCCGCTGCACCCGCTGCGAGCGCCCGATCTGCCCCGAGTGCATGGTCAGCGCCTCCGTCGGCTTCCAGTGCCCCGACTGCGTCCGCGACGGCTCCGGCACGGGCCACGCCGCGACCGCCGCCCAGCCCCGCACCCTCGCCGGCGGCACGGTCGTGGCCGATCCCCGTCTCTTCACCAAGATCCTCATCGGCATCAACCTCGCCGTGTTCATCGCGGTCCAGGTCTCCCCGTCGCTGCTCAACCACCTGGTGCTGGTCGGCGCCTGGCCCCCGGCGCCCTTCACCCCGACCGAGGGCGTCGCCGGAGGCGAGTGGTACCGGCTGGTGACCTCGATGTTCACGCACCAGGAGTACTGGCACATCGGGTTCAACATGCTCAGTCTGTGGTGGCTCGGCGGCCCCCTGGAAGCGGCCCTCGGCCGGGCTCGCTATCTCACGGTGTACTTCATCTCGGGCCTCGCGGGCAGCACACTCGCCTATCTGCTCGCGTCCCCGAGCACGGCCACACTCGGCGCCTCCGGAGCCATCTTCGGCCTCTTCGGCGCCACCGCCGTCCTGGCGCGCCGCCGCAACTACGACATGCGGCCCATCATCGCGCTCCTGGTGATCAACCTGATCTTCACCTTCAACCCCGGATTCAACATCTCCTGGCAGGCCCACATCGGCGGCCTGGTCGCGGGCGTGATCACCGGCTACGCCATGCTGCACGCCCCGCGTGAGCGCCGGGCGCTGATCCAGTACGGCACCTGCGCGGCGGTTCTGGCAGTCATCGTGATCATGACAGTACTGAGGACGGCCCAGCTCTCCTGAGCGGCGACAAAAGGCCACGTGGGCGGCCTATTGTCCACAGTGTGTGCCGGATCTTGTGCATACGGTGCGGGCGCAGCCGCGCCCCCTGTCATCGACCGACGTTTCCGCAGGTCAAACAGGGGGCGAACGTGCCTTCGATTGCCGGTCAGTCAGTCACACCGGCGTCAACGTCCGAGGGGTTATCCACAGATCGTCTTTTCTTTTCCCCACTGTGTGGATAAGTGGGCAGCAGCTGTGGATAACTCAGTGGATAGCCCTGGGCAGAGGTGCGTTCACCTGCCCGAGGCCGCTACTTCCACTGCGTCGAGACACCGAATCCGGCGGCGATGAAGCCGAAGCCCACCACGATGTTCCAGTTGCCCAGCTGGTCGATGGGCAGCGAACCGTCGGTCACATAGAAGACGACGATCCAGGCCAGGCCGATGAGGAACATGGCCAGCATCACCGGCGCGACCCAGGCCCGGTTGGTCAGCTTGATGGCGGTCGCCTGCTTCGCCGGCGGCGGCGTGTAGTCGGCCTTCTTGCGGATACGTGACTTCGGCACGAGGGTCTCTCCTGTCGATGCGCTGCGTGGCCGCGCAGGGAACGTGGGCTGGCTCGGAGGCAGCGTACAAGGGGACCCTTAGCGCTCCCCCGGGCGTCCGTTAGCGTAGTGCTTCCGCGGTGCTGAAGGAGATAAGGGTACGTTGAGCAATTCTGCCGACACCCCCGGGACCGGATCCAGTCCTGCCCGCCGACGAGGTTTCCGGCCGGTGCGAGTGCTCACGGTGGGCGTCTTCGCTCTCGCGGGACTCCTTTTCGTCACCAGTTTCAATACGGCCAAGGGCACCAATATCCGCACAGACACGTCCCTTCTGAAGCTGTCTGACCTCATCCAGGAACGAAGCCGCAAGAACGGCGAGCTGGACGAAACCAATGCGCGGGTGCGCCACGACATCGAGTCACTCGCCGAGCGGGACGACGGCAGCACCAAGGCCGAGGACGCCAAGCTGGCGGCCCTGGAGAAGAACGCGGGCACGCGGAAGCTCAGGGGGAAGGCGATCTCGGTCACCCTCAACGACGCACCGCCGAACGCCACCGCCAAGCTCCCCGGCTATCCCGAGCCGCAGCCCGACTACCTGGTGATCCACCAGCAGGACCTCCAGGCGGTGGTGAACGCCTTGTGGCAGGGCGGCGCCCAGGGCATCAGGGTGATGGACCAGCGGCTGATCTCCACCAGTGCCGTGCGCTGCGTGGGCAACACCCTGATCCTTCAGGGCCGCGTCTACTCACCCCCGTACAAGATCACGGCGGTCGGTGACCCGGAGAAGCTGCAGAAGGCGCTCACCGCGTCCCCGGCGATCCAGAACTACATGGTGTACGTCAACGTCTACGGGCTCGGCTGGAAAGTCGAGGAGGACGGACGGGTGACTCTTCCGGGCTACTCGGGCACAGTGGATCTGCAGTACGCGAAGCCTGTGGAGTAGCCGCCGGGGGGCCCTGTGTCGGTGCGGGTGATCGTCAGGACACTCAGCGAGCTCTGCATCACCATCGGCGCCCTGATCGTGCTGTTCGTCGTCTATGTGCTGTTCTGGACCGGCGTGAAGGCCGACCACGTCATGGACGACCAGATCGATCAGCTCCAGGAGCAGTGGTCCCAGGGGACTGTGCGGCCCGTGACCGAGCCAGGCGCGAGGGCCGCTTCCGGAGGCCCGGTGCCGACGCCGCCGCCGTACAAGAGCGGGAAGCCCTTCGCGATCATGTACATCCCCAGGCTTGGTTTCACGTGGAACAAGCCGGTCCTGGAGAACACCGCCACCGACACGCTGAAGAAGGGCCTCGGCCACTACGCGAACACCGCGCGCCTCGGGCAGAAGGGCAACTTCGCGGTCGCCGGTCACCGGCGTACGTACGGCGATCCCTTCAAGGACTTTCCCCGGCTGCGCCAGGGGGACGCGGTGGTGCTGACGGACGGGGCGACGTGGTTCACGTACCGGATCGACAAAGGCCCTTACAAAACTGTGCCCTCGGACATCGAGGTGATCGACCCTGTGCCACGTAAGTCGGGGTACACGCGTCCGGGCCGCTACCTCACACTGACCACGTGTGAACCGGAGTGGGGGCACAGCCATCGGCTGATCGTCTGGGCGCATCTGGACTCCACACAGCCCGTGGAGGCCGGGAAACCACAGGCTCTGCGCCGTTAGTCTGGTGCGGTACGGCGTGAGTCTGGTGCCGTGGCGGGACGGAAGGGACGGCATGTACAGCTTTATCTGGCGGCATCTGCCGGGGAACGTATGGGTGAAGGCACTCATCTCGCTCGTGTTGGTCGCAGTCGTGGTCTACGTCCTGTTCCAGTACGTCTTCCCGTGGGCCGAGCCGCTGCTTCCCTTCAACGATGTGACGGTGGACAACCAGTGACTGCGCGGATTCTCGTCGTCGACAACTACGACAGCTTCGTCTTCAACCTGGTCCAGTACCTCTACCAGCTCGGCGCCGAGTGCGAGGTGCTGCGCAACGACGAGGTCTCGACGGCGCACGCCCAAGACGGCTTCGACGGCGTCCTGCTGTCCCCGGGCCCCGGTACGCCCGAGGAGGCCGGCGTCTGCGTCGAGATGGTGCGCCACTGCGCCACCACCGGCGTCCCCGTCTTCGGTGTCTGCCTCGGCATGCAGTCGATGCAGGTGGCGTACGGCGGTGTGGTGGACCGCGCGCCCGAGCTGCTGCACGGCAAGACCTCGCTGGTCGAGCACGGGGGCAAGGGCGTCTTCGCCGGCCTGCCCAGCCCCTTCACGGCGACCCGGTACCACTCGCTGGCCGCCGATCCCGTGACCGTCCCGGCCGAGCTGGAGGTCACCGCCCGCACCCATGACGGCATCGTGATGGGTCTGCGCCACCGTGAGCTGCCCGTCGAGGGCGTCCAGTTCCACCCCGAGTCGGTGCTGACCGAGCACGGCCACCGGATGCTGGCCAACTGGCTGGTGGCGTGCGGCGACCAGGGGGCGGTGGCGAGGTCGGCGGGGCTCGCCCCGGTGGTGGGCAGGGCCACGGCGTGACCGCGCTGCGCCCCGAGCGCGAGTCCGGTGCCTCGTACGAGGAACAGCCGTACGGGGCTCCCGGCGCTTTCGCGGACTCGTACACCGGTGGTGCGCCGTACGAGGAGGCGTACGGGGGGCAGTCATACGGCGGGCAGTCGTCCGGTGGGGAGTCGTCCGGTGGGGAGTCGTCCGGCGGGCAGGCGTCCGGCGGGCAGGCGTCCGGCGGGCAGGCGTACGAACCGCCCATCGATGACGAGACGGTCGCGCTGCGGATCCCTGAGCCGCCGGAGCGGATGACCCGCAGTGGGGCCATTTCCGCTTCTGCGGCCTCTTCCGCCCCTTCCACCACAGGAGCCCCGGCCGGTGGCCGTGCGGCCCGCAGGAAGGCCGCCAAGGGCCACCACGGGCGTCACGGGCGTCACGGTGGCGTATCGCCGGAGGCCGAGGCGGAGCAGACGCCCGAGGACGGGAGACCGCTCTCCCGGGTCGAGGCGCGTCGGCAGGCGCGGGCGCGCAAGGCGAGCCCGGCCGTCGTCGCCAGCCGGGCGATCGGTGAGGTGTTCATCACCACCGGTGTGCTGATGCTGCTCTTCGTCAGCTACCAGCTGTGGTGGACGAACGTCCGGGCGCACGCGCAGGCGGACAAGGAGACGAGCAGCCTCCAGGACGACTGGGCGAGCGGCAAGCGCAACCCGGGCACGTTCGCGCCGGGGCAGGGGTTCGCCATCCTGCACATCCCCAAGCTCGACGTGGTCGTGCCGATCGCCGAGGGCGTCAGCAACAAGAAGGTGCTGGACCGGGGCATGGTCGGCCACTACAGCGAGGGCGCGCTGAAGACGGCGATGCCCGACGCGAAGACCGGCAACTTCGCGCTGGCGGGCCACCGCAACACGCACGGCGAGCCGTTCCGGTACATCAACCGGCTCACGGCGGGCGACGCGATCGTCGTGGAGACGCAGGACAAGTACTTCGTGTACAAGATGGCGTCGGTGCTGCCGGTGACGTCCCCGAGCAACACCAGTGTCATCGACCCCGTCCCCAAGGGGTCCGGCTTCACCGGGCCCGGCCGCTACATCACGCTCACCACGTGCACGCCGGAGTTCACCAGCAAGTACCGGTTGATCGTCTGGGGCAAGATGGTCGAGGAACGGCCGCGCAGCAAGGGGAAGCCGGATGCGCTCGTCCAGTAAGGGCAGATGAACGTGGCAGCGACCACCGACGACACCGAGCACACCGGCGCCTTCGCGCCGCCTGGGGCGCGCCGCCGCGGCACCGGCCGTTTCGCCATGGCGGTCAGCGTCTTCGGGGAACTCCTCATCACGGCGGGCCTGGTGCTGGGCCTGTTCGTCGTCTACTCCCTGTGGTGGACGAACGTCGTCGCCGACCACAAGGCGGACCAGCAGGGCGACAAGGTCCGCGACCACTGGTCGGCCCAGAAGGACACCGGACCCGGTGCGCTGGACACCAAGGAGGGCATCGGGTTCCTGCACGTGCCCGCGATGAAGAACGGCGAGGTCCTGGTCGAGAAGGGCACCTCGTCGAAGGTCCTCAACGACGGTGTCGCCGGCTACTACACCGATCCGGCCAAGGCGATCCTCCCCATGTCGGGCAAGAACGGCAACTTCACCCTGGCCGCCCACCGCGACGGCCACGGCGCGAAGTTCCACAACATCGACAAGGTCAGGAAGGGCGACCCGATCGTCTTCGAGACGAAGGACAAGTGGTACGTCTACAAGGTCTACGCGGTCCTTCCGGAGACCTCGAAGTACAACGTCGAGGTCCTGTCGTCCGTCCCCAAGGAGTCGGGGAAGAAGAAGGCCGGCAAGTACATCACCTTGACGACCTGCACACCGGTCTTCACGTCCCGCTACCGGTATGTGGTGTGGGGCGAGCTGGAGCGGGTGGAGAAGGTGGACAGTGAGCGGACGCCGCCGAAGGAACTGAGCTGAGCCGACTGAGGTCCTTGGGGAACCTCAGTCCTCTAGCATGACGAAGGCCCGAAGCCGCAACTTGCTCTTGCGGCTTCGGGCCTGTCTTGCGAGCGGATACTCAGCGCAGTGCCTTGAGCCGCACTCCTGCGCTCCAGGCCTCCAACTCGTCGCGGTTCACGGTGATGACTCCGCTCAGATCGGCGATCACCTGGGCCTCGCTGCTGAAGTTGCACGTTGCGACGAACAGGGCTACATCCACTTGGCCGATGGCTCGCGCGGCGCCGGCGAACTTCTGCATGTCGGCGCTCGGCACGGTCCAGCGGCCGGCTCGGTTCTTGCACTGGACGGCGACGGTTCGGCCGTTGGCTGTGCGTCCGGTGATGTCGATGCCCCTGTCGGTGCGGGCCTGCCGTACGACGACGTCGGTACAGCCGTCACGCTGCAGGAGGTCGGCCACGTGGCGTTCGAACGCCTGCCAGGTCATGGCATTGAGTTGCGCCCTGACGGCGTCTGCTGGGACTTCGCCTTCCAGAGTCCGGAGGCGACTGTGGTGCCAGCACAGCTTGCGTTCGACGTTCTCGATGTCCTGGCGCAGTTCGATGAGTTCGCGGCGATGCTCGCCCGAGGTTTCGATGAGGGCGTTGAACATGGGGACGACGGTCTTGCCGAGGATGTGGGTGAGGCGTTGATCGATGCGGTCGTCGAGGGAGACGGTGTCTGTCGGGACGGGGTTTTCCACAGGCTGTGTGCGTGCCAGGTACTCCATGTCCAGGAGGTACGTGCGCACCTGACGGGCGACATCGCTGTCGCGTAGGAGCATGGCTACATTGAGAACGGCTCGGCGCGAGTAGAGAGTGAGGCTCGACCGAGGCTGTGGATAACCTCCCGGATAGCGTGACAAGACGTCACGCTTAAAATCTGCGAGGTCACGGCCCTGGAGCGTCACCATTCCATTGCACGACAGCTCCTCGTGGTGCCGTGCCTTGAGCTGGCGGATGGCCTCCACCGTGACACCGAAGTAAGCCGCCACCATCGCCGTAGTCACATGCATCCCGTCCGGCAGCAGCGACAGAGCTTTGACTCTGTCGAGCACATCCGTTCGTTCCAGCACGCTGCCCCGCAGGCTCTTCGATTCCAGCAGCACCGATTCGTTGATCATGTTCTGCCCTTTCCGTGTGGTGTGGCCTCAGGGCCAGGGCAGAGCTCCGATTCCCCACCCCACCTGATCAACGAGTCGTGAAATGTGAAGACACGATCGATATGCGCACGTGCATGCACGGGGTGCTCGCGCCGTGCAGAAAGCACGCCCATCCGCGACGAGAAGGACAGAGCAAAACAGAAGGGGGCTGGGCCGCGGATCCGCGGCCAGGCCCCCTTCTGTTTTCCGGCCGGGTACCGTCAGCCGCCGCCCAAGATTCCGCCGTTGCCGTTGCCCCCGTTGTTGCCGTTGCCGCCGTTTCCTCCGCCGAAGCCCACGGTCGTCAGGGTGATCTGGGTGTTGGCGGGGTCTTCGACCTGGGAGTTGCCCGGCGGGTTCTGGGCCTGCACGAACGCCGTGTCGCTCTGGTCGCTGCCGTTGGCGAACGTGATGTTGGTGAAGCCTGCTGCCTGCAGGGTCTGCCTGGCCTGGCCGACGGTCTGGCCGATGACGACCGGTACCGGCGTTTTCTTCGGAGCTGCCTTGCCGACCTGGATGTTGACAGTGCTGTTCGGGTCGACCTGACGTCCCGCCTCCGGGGAGGTCTGTATGACCTTGTCGACCTGATTGGGGTCGTTGGTCTCCACGTCGGTGCAGTTGCCGACGAGGTTGCTCGCCGTCATCTGAGCCTTCGCTTCCTCGCAGGACCTGCCCGCGACGTCCGGCACGGTGGCCTTCTCCTCGGCCTTGGCGATGGTGAGGGTGATCGTCGAACCCTTCTCGACTTCCGCGCCGAGTTCCGGATCCTGTGCCGTGACGGTGCCCGGTTCCTCTGTGGACACCTTTTCCTTCGTCTTGACGACGAAGTTGTACTTGTCGTCTTCCAGCTGCTGCTGGGCCTCCTCGAGCTTCTCGCCGAGGACGCTGGGAACGGCCACCTTCGGCGCCCCGGTCGAGATCACCAGATTGATGGGCGTCTGCTTCTTGACCTCACCCTTGGCAGGATCTTGGCTGCAGACAGTGCCCTTGGTCTGGTTCTCGCAGGGCTTCTGCGTGACCGTCCCGACCTTCAGGTCGCTGTTGGTCAACTGCGCCTGCGCGTCGGCTTGGGTCTGGCCGATGAGATTGGGCACCGGCACGTTGTCGTTGGACACGCCGTCGCCCGCGAAGATCCACCGCCCGATGAGGATCGCGCCCACCAGCACCAGAACTCCGGCCACCACCAGCAGGACCGTCGAGGTGTTCGACTTCCGCTGGCGGCGTCTGTCGGGGCGGTCGTCGTAGCCGTAGCCGCCGTCGTCCGGGTTCATGGGGGGCAGCATCGTCGTGGCGCCGGCGCCCGGGTCGGCGCGCAGGGCTGTTGTCGGCTGGTCGTCCGGGTAGCCGCCGTAGCCCACGGAGCCCATCGCGGCGGTGGCCGCGACGGGCTGGCCGTCGAGGCAGGCCTCGATGTCGGCGCGCATCTCGTCGGCCGACTGGTAGCGGTAGTTCGGGTCCTTGACCAGCGCTCTCAGGACGATGGCGTCCATTTCGGGCGTGATCTCGGGGTCGAAGACGGACGGGGGCTGGGGCTCTTCCCGTACGTGCTGGTACGCGACCGCGACCGGTGAGTCGCCCACGAAGGGCGGGCGGACCGTCAGCAGCTCGTAGAGCAGACAGCCCGCGGAGTAGAGGTCCGAGCGGGCGTCGACCTGCTCGCCCTTGGCCTGCTCCGGGGAGAGGTACTGGGCGGTGCCGATGACCGCGGACGTCTGCGTCATCGTCATGCCGGAGTCGCCCATGGCGCGGGCGATGCCGAAGTCCATCACCTTGACCTGGCCGTTGCGCGTCAGCATGACGTTGGCCGGCTTGATGTCGCGGTGGACGATGCCGTTGCGGTGGGCGTACTCCAGGCCCTGGAGGATGCCGATGGTCATCTCCATGGCCCGCTCCGGCAGCAGCTTGCGGCCGCTGTGGAGGAGCTCACGGAGCGTGGAACCGTCGACGTACTCCATGACGATGTACGGGATCGAGACCCCGTCGATGTAGTCCTCGCCCGTGTCGTAGACCGCCACGATCGCGGGATGGTTGAGCGAGGCGGCCGACTGGGCCTCCCGGCGGAACCGGGCCTGGAAGGACGGGTCGCGTGCGAGGTCCGCGCGCAGCGTCTTCACCGCCACTGACCGACCGAGGCGGGTGTCCGTGCCGAAGTAGACCTCGGCCATGCCACCACGGCCGAGCACCTGGCCCAGCTCGTACCGGCCGCCGAGGCGACGCGGCTCTTCCATAGCTTCCTACCAGCCCTCTCCGTCGGTCCCGACCCGCACACTCGTGCGGGTCGGAGGCTGCCGTCCGGGCCTACCGTACCCGGCTCGTTCTGTGTGACCTGGCCAAGCCCGTCACCCGATACAGGACCGGTATCGCAACGTGCACCGATGTGAAGGGGACGTGATGGGGGTCACTTCTTGCTTTTGATGACCGCCTCCATCACGCTCTTCGCGATCGGCGCCGCGAGACCGCCGCCGGAGATGTCGTCACGGACGGCGGCGTCGTCCTCGACCACGACGGCCACGGCGACCGGCGTGCTGCCGTCGCCGAGTTTGGCGTACGAGAGGAACCAGGCGTAGGGGTTCTTGCTGTTGTTCTCGCCGTGCTGGGCGGTACCGGTCTTGCCGCCCACGGTGACGCCTTGGATCTGCGCCTTCGTACCGGTGCCCTCCTTGACGACGGTCTCCATCATCGACTGCAGGATCTGCGCGTTCTTCGCCGACAGCGGCTGGCTCAGCTCCTCCGGCTCGGTCTTCTCGATCGGGTCGAGGCTGGGTGCCTGGAGTGAGTCGACCATGTACGGCTTCATCAGCTTGCCGTCGTTGGCGACTGCCGAGGCGACCATGGCCATCTGCAGCGGGGTCGCGGCGGTGTTGTACTGGCCGATGGAGGACAGCGCGGTCTGCGACGGGTTCATGTCGTCGGAGAAGACCGAGGCGCTGGCGCGGACCGGCGTGAAGTGCTCGGAGGTGAAGCCGAACTTCTTGGCCTCCGCCAGCATCTTCTCGTTGCCGAGGTCGGAGCCGACCTTGCCGAAGACGCTGTTGCAGGAGACCCGCAGCGCCTCGCGGAGCGTGGCGTTCTTGCAGGGGATGTTCCCCTCGTTCTTCAGCGGCAACGTGGTGCCGGGCATCGTCCACGGCAGCGGCGAGTCCGTCTTCACGTCCGCGCTGTCGTACAGGCCGTTCTCCAGCGCGGCGGCCGCGGTGACGACCTTGAAGGTGGAGCCGGGCGGGTAGACCTCGCGCAGGGCCCGGTTGAGCATCGGGTCGTCCGGGTTGTTCTTCTTGTCCAGCTTCTTCCACGCCTCGGCGTCCGAGTCGCCGCCGCCGGCGATCGTGGAGGGGTCGTACGACGGGTAGGAGGCCAGCGCCAGGATCTTGCCCGTGGACGGTTCGATGGCGGCGACGGCGCCCTTTCCGCGCCCCTTGAGCCCGTCGTAGGCGGCCTTCTGGGCGGCGGCGTTGAGGGTGGTGACGACGTTGCCGCCCTCCCTCTCCTTGCCGGTGATCATGTCGAGGGTGTTGCGGAAGAACAGCCGGTCGTCGTTGCCAGTGAGGATGCCGTCCTCGACGTACTCGAGCTGATTGGCGCCGTAGGACTGCGAGACGAAGCCGGTGACCGGCGCCCACATGGCGCCGTTCTTGTACGTGCGCTTGTACTTGAAGTCGCCTGATGAGGTCGTCTTGTGGCCGGTGATCGAGGTGCCGCCGACGATGATGTCGCCGCGGGGGGTGGCGTAGCGGGCGATGGCGACGCGGCGGTTGTCCGTGTCGTTCTTGAGGCTGTCGGCCTTGACGTACTGGAGCCAGTTGTCGCGGACGAGCAGTGCCAGGACGAGGAGGCCGCAAAAGACCGCGATCCGGCGCAGGGGCTTGTTCATGACGGGCGGACCACCTGGGTCATCTCGGCGTCGGGGGTGGGAGCGGGGGCGGGCGCCGGGCGGCGCGCGGTGTCGCTGATACGCAGCAGGATGCCGATGAGGGCCCAGTTGGCGATGACCGAGGAACCGCCGTAGGCCACGAACGGCAGCGTCATGCCGGTCAGCGGGATGAGGCCCATGACACCGCCGGCCACGACGAAGACCTGGAGGGCGAAGGCGCCGGACAGGCCGACGGCCAGCAGTTTGCCGAACGGGTCGCGGGCCGCGAGCGCGGTGCGTACTCCGCGTTCGACGATCAGGCCGTAGAGCACCAGGACCGCCATGACGCCCGCCAGGCCGAGTTCCTCGCCGAAGGTGGCGAGGATGAAGTCGGAGTTGGCGGCGAAGCCGATGAGGTCGGAGTTGCCCTGGCCGAGGCCGGTGCCGAGGGTGCCGCCGGAGCCGAAGGCCCACAGGGCCTGCATGGATTGTTCGGTGTGGCCCAGCTGGCCCTGTCGGCTGAGCGTGAACTCGCGCATCGGGTTGAGCCAGGCCTGCACACGCGTCTGGATGTGCGGCTCGAAGCTCGCCACGCCGACGGCGCCGATCGCGGACATCAGCAGACCGAAGACGATCCAGCTGGTCCGCTCGGTGGCGACGTACAGCATGATGATGAACATTCCGAAGAACAGCAGCGAGGTGCCGAGGTCGGTCTCGAAGACCAGGACGAGGATCGAGATCACCCAGACGACGAGGATCGGACCCAGGTCGCGGCCGCGCGGCAGGTACAGACCCATGAAGCGGCGGCTGGCGAGGGCCAGGGCGTCTCTTTTGACCATGAGATAGCCGGCGAAGAACACCGCGAGGGCGATCTTCGCGAATTCGCCGGGCTGGAGGGTGCCGAGGCCGGGGATCTTGATCCAGATCTTGGCGCCGTAGATGTTCGCGCCGAGTCCGGGCACGAGCGGCAGAATCAGCAGGAACAGCGCGCCGGCCATGGAGATGTAGGTGTAGCGCTGCAGGACGCGGTGGTCCTTGAGGAAGATCAGGACGGCCACCAGCAGGGCGACGCCCATCGCGGAGTACAGCAACTGGCGGGGGGCCGCCGCGACGAAGTCCCTGTTCGCCTGCAGTTTCTTGGACTGGTCCAAGCGCCAGATGACGACCAGGCCGATCCCGTTGAGCAGGGTTGCCAGCGGCAGCATCAGCGGGTCGGCGTACGGCGCGAATTTCCGGACGACGAGATGGCCGATGCCTGCGAGCAGGCCGAGTCCGAGCCCGTAACTCAGCAGTCCGGGCGGCACCTGATCGTTGATCGCCAGCCCCACGTTCGCATAAGCGAAGACCGGGATGATGACCGCGAACACCAGCAGCGCCAGCTCGGTGTTGCGCCGGCTCGGGGTGCCGATCGAACCGATCGTGGACGTGTGCTGTGTCGAGGGGTTGGATGTGCTGCTCATCGTGTGACAGGGCCTCTCACGGCTTGCCTACTGCGTACCGCACTGCGAGACGACCTTCTGCTCTTCCTCCGAGAGAGTGGGGCCGGGGCTGGGAGTGGGTGCGGTCGTGGACGGGGACGGGGAGGTCGGCTGCGAGCCCGACGGGTTGGGTGTCGGTGTCGCCTTGGACGTGAAGGAGGCGGGTGTGGTTCCCGTGGTGCCCCCGGCCTCGCCCTGGCCGGTCTTGGAGTTCTTCTTGCTCTCGGCCGCCTGCTGCTGCGCCTGCTTCTTGCACGCGGAGGCCTGTACCGACAGCTCGTCGATCTTCTTCTGGGCGTTCGTCAGGCCGCCCTCGGCGATCGTGCCCTCCACCAGCTTCTGCTGGTACGGCGGCAGGTACTTGAGTTCGATCTCGGGGTGGTCCTTGGACACCTTCGAGAGCGACACCCAGGCCAGGTCCTGGCTGATGCCCCGGTACAGCGCGACGTGTTCGCCGTTGGTGCCGACGTAGTACTGCGTCTGAGTCCAGCGCCAGCCCCCGTAGAGGCCGCCGCCGATCACGGCCAGCGTGAGCGCGGTGTAGAAGGATCTCTTCAGCCACTTGCGGCCTTTGCGGGGCTTGACGAAGTCGTCGTCGCCGTAGTCGCCGAAGCTGCCCGCGGGGATGTAGCCGGTGGTGTCGGAGGAACCGGGCGGGCCGAACTCGCCGCCGGAGCCGCCCTGTCCGGGCACCTGGCGGCCGAGTCCGGAGGCGCGGCCGGCCGGGGTCTGCATGATGCCGTTGTCGTGCAGGTGGTTCTGGTTCTCGGCGACCGCGCCGACCACGACCGGGGTGTCGGACAGCTGTCCGGCGAGGGTGTCCCCGGTGTCGAGGTCGAGGACGTCGGCGATGATGACGGTGATGTTGTCGGGCCCGCCGCCGCGCAGCGCGAGCTCGATCAGGTTCTGGACGGTCTCCTGCGGGCCCTGGTAGCTGGCGAGGGTGTCCTCGAGGGTCTGGTGGGAGACCACCCCGGACAGGCCGTCCGAGCAGATCAGGTACCGGTCGCCGGCGCGGACTTCGCGGATGGAGAGGTCGGGCTCGACATGGTCGCCGCTGCCCAGTGCGCGCATCAGCAGGGAGCGCTGCGGGTGGGTGGTGGCTTCTTCTTCGGTGATCCGGCCCTCGTCGACGAGCCGCTGCACCCAGGTGTGGTCCTGAGTGATCTGGGTGAGGACGCCGTCGCGCAGCAGGTAGGCGCGGGAGTCGCCGACGTGTACGAGGCCGAGTCGCTGGCCGGTCCACAGCAGGGCGGTGAGCGTGGTGCCCATGCCCTCCAGCTGCGGGTCCTCCTCGACCATCGCGCGCAGTTGGTCGTTGGCGCGCTGGACGGCGGTGCCGAGTGAGGTGAGGATGTCGGAGCCGGGGACGTCGTCGTCGAGCGCGACGATGGTGGAGATGGCCTCGGAGGAGGCGACCTCGCCGGCCGCGGCGCCGCCCATGCCGTCGGCGATGGCGAGCAGGCGGGGCCCGGCGTATCCGGAGTCCTCGTTGCCCTCCCGGATCATGCCTTTGTGCGATCCGGCGGCGAAGCGCAGTGACAGACTCATGCGCACCTCGCCTGTCGGCTCCGGGTACATCCGCACGGTGCCCACCCTCCGGTCGGGAGCGCGCCGGGGCCCGGGGTGAGGGCCGCCGCTGCGTGCTCGCTCCGCTCGCGCTCATTCATGACGTAGCACTACTTCCGCAGCTCGATGACGGTCTTGCCGATGCGGATCGGAGCGCCCGGCGCAATCGGTGTGGGGGTCGTCAGCCGCGTTCGGTCGAGGTACGTGCCGTTGGTGGAGCCGAGGTCCTCGACGATCCACTGGCCGTCGCGGTCCGGGTAGATCCTGGCATGACGGCTGGAGGCGTAGTCGTCGTCCAGCACGATCGTGCTGTCGTGCGCCCGGCCCAGGGTGATGGTCTGGCCCTGGAGCGCGACAGTGGTGCCGGTGAGTGTGCCCTCGGTCACCACCAGCTTCGTGGGAGCGTTGCGGCGCTGGCGGCCGCCGGCGGCCTGCTGGCGCTGCTGCGGGGGCGCGGCCTGTCTGGCGGCCTGCTGAGGACGTGCGCCCTCGCGCCGCGAACCGCGCTGGGTGACACGCGTTCCGAACAGGTCGCTGCGGATGACCTGCACGGCCACGATCACGAACAGCCACAGTACGGCCAGAAAACCCAGCCGCATGACCGTGAGGGTCAGCTCTGACATTGCCCCCGCTTCACCCTTCGGCTTGCCTGTAGATAACGGTGGTACTGCCCACGACGATCCGCGAGCCGTCGCGGAGCGTAGCGCGGGTGGTGTGCTGCCCGTCCACCACGATGCCGTTGGTGGAGCCGAGATCCTGGATCGTCGAGGGCGTTCCGGTCCGGATCTCGCAGTGCCGGCGGGATACGCCGGGATCGTCGATCCGCACGTCGGCCTCGGTGCTGCGACCCAGCACGAGTGTCGCGCGGGAGATCTGATGGCGGGTGCCGTTGATCTCGATCCAGTGGCGGGTGCGACCGCCGGGTGCGGGCGCGGCCGGGGGCCGCTGTCCGCCCGCGGGCTGCGGGTAGCCGTAACCGCCGGGGCGGCCGCCGGGAGGCGGCGCGGCCGGCATCGGCGGGGCGCCCGCGGGCGCGGCGGCCGGCGGATAGCCGTAGCCGCCGGGGGCCGGTCGGCCTGGGGCCGGGGCTGCCGGGGCGCCGCCGGGGGCCTGCTGGTTGGTGGAGGAGGCGAGCGTACGGCTGCGCACCCGGTACAGACCGGTGTCGAGGTCGTCCGCCTTCTCCAGGTGGACCTTGATGGGGCCCATGAAGGTGTAGCGCTGCTGCTTGGCGTAGTCGCGCACCATGCCGGCCAGCTCGTCGCCGAGCTGCCCGGAGTACGGGCTGAGCCGCTCGAAGTCCGGCGTGCTCAGTTCCACGATGAAGTCGTTGGGTACGACAGTCCGGTCGCGGTTCCAGATCGTCGCGTTGTTGTCGCACTCGCGCTGGAGCGCGCCGGCGATCTCCACGGGCTGGACCTCGGACTTGAACACCTTGGCGAAGGTGCCGTTGACCAGACCTTCGAGACGCTGCTCGAACTTCTTCAGGACTCCCATGGGGCACCTCCTCCGTAGTTGCTGCCGTCCTGCGTCCCGCTGAGCGGGCCTTTCCCTGCCCGGTACCGCCGTATCCGGTACCGCTGGTGCTGCTCGTACTGCTCGTACTGCTCGTACTGCTTACTGATCGTATCCACGCGCCGGTGAATCGGCTGGTTCCCCCTGTCGGCCCGGTCGGCAGGTGTCGACGGGTGCCGACGCCTGTCGAAGTTCCCTGTGGAGCTGCTCTTCGAACTCTTCTCGGACGTAGTCCTGGCAAGGATCGTAGAGGCGGCCGCAGACCAGTGTCCCGCACCGGGCTGTGGACCGGACCGGCTCCTGGGGAGACGGGCGGGACCGGTACGAGGTTGATACGTGAACAGACCCCCGTTGATACGTAGCGGAAGGCTCACCCTGTTCGGCGGCCGGACGGGAGTGTGCTGGTGGGCGGCTGCCCGGCCATAAGGGATGTGAATCCACCCCGTCCACCGTGCTAATGTTCTGCGTGTCGGAAGGCGCCGACCCCAAGGGGGAACAGCCCGAAGACACACCCAATGCGCGGGTGGCGGAATAGGCAGACGCGCTGGATTCAGGTTCCAGTGCCCGCAAGGGCGTGGGGGTTCAACTCCCCCCTCGCGCACATCGTCGGAACGGGCGGCATCGTATACACGATGTCGCCCGTTCCGCTATGTCCGGGCGTGATGTGCTGTGAGGAACGTCTCAGGGTGTCTCTGGTTGCGGAAGCCTGTGGACAGGGTGCGTATGCCGTGCGTATGTCCGCAGGCAGGGGTCCCTGCCGGATGGTGAGCGGTCGGTGGGGGTGCCGAGTCTGTGGCGGTGCCGGTCGGTGGGGGTGGCCGAGTCTGTGGCGGTGCCGGTCGGTGGGGGTGGCCGAGTCTGTGGCGGTGCGTGCCCGGGTTTTCCACAGTCGCGGAGTTGTCCACAGGGTGTGACGCGTTTCGGCAAGCGGCTGTACGGTCGGCACGAGTTGATGTTCGTGCGGGTGCGTGGCCGGTGCGGGTGCGGCTGCGGGGCCGTGTGGCGGGTCCGTGTGCGGGGGAGGCGGTCGGCATGACCGAGGTCGGTGTGGAGACGGCGAATGCGGTCCCGGCACAGGGGGCTGGGCTGAGCGCCCGTCGGCTGCCCCCGGTGCGGGGCTTCGCCAGGGGGCAGGCCGAGGGGACACCCAAGGAGGAGGGCAAGGCGCTGCGGCGCCGGGTCCCGCGCACCGCGCACGCGACCCTGGACCCGGACGGCGACCGGCCCGACGCGCTGAGCGCGGTCGAGGAGTCCAGTCACGGCCGGATCCCCGAGCTCACGCCGATACGGGTCGGCAGGATGGCGGCCACGCCCTTCGCGTTCCTGCGTGGATCGGCGGGCCTCATGGCGTACGACCTGGCCCGTACGCCCATGACGGGGATCCGCGCCCAGATCTGCGGTGACGCCCACGCGGCCAACTTCGGCCTGTACGGCGACGCGCGCGGCGGCCTGGTCATCGACCTCAACGACTTCGACGAGACGGTTCACGGACCCTGGGAGTGGGACCTCAAGCGGCTCGCCACCTCGCTCGTGCTGGCCGGCCGGGAGGCGGGCGCCGACGAGGACACCTGCCGCAAGGCGGCGCACGGAGCGGCGGGCTCCTACCGTCGCACCATGCGGCTGCTGGCCAAACTCCCGGTGCTGGACGCGTGGAACGCCATCGCGGACGAGGAACTCGTCTCCCACGCCGACGCCCACGACCTGCTGGGGACGCTGGAGAGGGTCTCCGAGAAGGCACGGGCCAACACCAGCGGACGCTTCGCCGCGAAGTCGACGGCGCCGACCGAGGACGGCGGGCGCCGCTTCGTCGATGCCCCGCCCGTGCTGCGGGGCGTCCCGGACGCGGAGGCCGCGGCGGTGGCAGCGTCCCTGGAGGAATACGTCGGCACACTCTCCGAGGACCGCCTGCCCCTGCTGGCCCGGCACGCGGTGCACGACGTCGCCTTCCGCGTGGTCGGCACGGGCAGCGTCGGCACCCGGTCGTACGTCGTGCTGCTCCTGGACCACCGGGGCGAGCCCCTCGTCCTCCAGGTCAAGGAGGCCCGTCCCTCGGCGCTGGTGCCGCATCTGGTGACCGCGGGTTTCGAGGCGCCCTCCGTCGAACACGAGGGGCGCCGAGTGGTCCTCGGGCAGAAGCGTATGCAGGTGGTCAGTGACATTCTGCTGGGCTGGACGACCGTCGAGGGACGGCCCTTCCAGGTACGGCAGTTCCGCAACCGCAAGGGCAGCGTCGACCCTGCGGCCCTGGCCGCCGACCAGGTCGACGACTACGGCCGTATGACCGGCGCCCTCCTGGCCCGCGCCCACGCCCACAGCGCCGACCCCCGCCTGATCTCCGGCTACTGCGGCAAGAACGAGGAACTGGACGAGGCGATCGCCACGTTCGCAGTCTCCTACGCAGACCGCACGGAGGCGGACCACGCGGACCTGGTGGCGGCCGTGCGGGCGGGGAAGATCGCGGCGGAGGAGGGGGTCTAGTGGAGGTGGGGAGGCCAGGGGGCGGGCGCTCGCTAAGGGGAGAAGGGCCGCGGGGAGAAGGGCCGCGGGTAGGAGGGGGCGTTACGTGAGTGGGCGCGGTGGTGTCGGGTTTCCAGGCGCCGAGAGGCCGGGACGCCGGGGTGGTTGAGGTGGGGCCGGATGCCGGGACGGTGGCTGGGCCCAGGAGCTGGGTGCCGGTAGGTTCCGGTGGGTGCGGGTCGGGGACCGTGTGCAGGGAGCGTCTCGCCGGGCGTGGCCTAGGCTGGTCGGGTGACGACACCGGAAGCTGAGCAGGGTGGTGTCGCCGGTGAGCACCGGCCGACGCCGGAAGGCGGTGCGCCCCGGCCCGAGGAACGGCTGGAGCGGGCCGTACGGGCCGCCGAGCAGGCGCTGATCGAGTACGAGATCGCGGTCGAGACCTTCCGTATCGAGGTCGAGAACTTCTCCCGACTGCACCACCAGAAGCTCGGCCCGATGTACACCCGGCTCGACGAACTGGACGCGCAGATCGCCGAGGCCCGGGCCGCCCGCACCGGCGACCCCGAAGACCGGCGCAGGGCCGACGAGGCGCGGGCGCGGGTCATGCCGATGCCCGGCGTCGAGGAGCTGTTCAACGGCTGGATGGACGGCCAGGGGCTGTTCCCGGAGGCCGAGGCGATGCTCACCGACCAGCCGGTGCGACCGCCGCAGCGGGTGCGGCCCAGCGACGAGGCCCGCAAGCTCTACCGCGAGCTGGCCCGCAAGGCACACCCCGACCTGGCCCAGGCCGAGACCGAGCGGGCCCGGCGTGAGGAGTTCATCACCCGGGTCAACGCCGCCTACGCCCGTGGCGACGAGAGGCTGTTGCGGGAGCTGGCCGAGGAGTGGGCCGCCGGCCCGAAAGCCCCGGAGCAGGGGCCGACGCCCGCCGACGAGCTGTACGCCCGCCTCGAATGGCTCGCCCAGCGCAAGGAACTGCTCGCCGTGGTGGCGAGGGAACTGGAGGAGAGCGCGATCGGCGCGATGCTCCGGATGGCGCCGGACGACCCCGACCGCCTCCTCGACGAGATCGCCGAGAAACTCCTGGCCGACGTCGCGGCCCGAGAGGCGGAACTCGCGGACTTGTTGGGGTAGTGGGCTGAGGGCTGGTTTCGCGGGTTCGCGAATTGCAGGCCCGGCCTTCATGGTGGAAGTCAGGGGGTGGGCCAGGGCGAGGCCGGGGGGCGCTGGCCGGAGGCGGCAGCTGGAACTCCTTTCTTCGGAGTCCCTGGCCGGAACCCACGGCCCGGGAGTCGGCGCTCCGTGACGCGAGTCCGCAGCCTGGAGTCCGGAGGCCCGCAGCCCGTACCGGGAGGCCCGCGCCCAAGCCACGGCCCGGGAGTCGGCGTGGCAGCACCGTGCCGGTGGTTGTCGCGTTGCGGGTGGCTCCTGGTGTGGCGTGCGGGTCGGGTAGCGTCGGGGGTATGCATTTCGGATCTGGTGTGCCCACGGTCGAGGTCAATGACCTCAAGGACGGCGACTTCCTGCTGGACGTCCGGGAGGACGACGAGTGGCAGGCGGGCCACGCCGAGGGGGCGCTGCACATCCCCATCAGCGAGTTCGTGGCCCGGTACGGCGAGCTGACCGAGGCGGCGCCGCAGGACGGGCGGGTCCATGTGATCTGCCGTTCCGGCGGGCGTTCGGCGCAGGTCGCGATGTACCTGGTCCAGCAGGGCGTCGACGCGGTGAACGTCGACGGCGGCATGCAGGTGTGGGCGGCGGCGGGCCGCCCCGTTGTGACGGATGAGGGCCGGTCCGGGTTCGTTCTCTAGCGAGGGGGCCTCTTCGGAAGGTGCCCTCGGTTGGGGCCTTCGCGCCCCTCAGCCCGTTTTCGGCAAGCTTTCAGGCCAGCGTGTGAGCGGCCAGGAGGTCGCCCAGGGACTCCTCGTGTGCCGACGCCGGGCCGAGCGACAGCTCGAGGTGCTTGGCCCAGGCGTGATAGCGGTGCAGGGGGTAGTCGACGTCGGCGCCGAAGCCGCCGTGCAGATGCTGTGCCGTCTGTACGACCCGGCGGACGCCGTCGGCCGCCCAGATCTTGGCGACGGCCACGTCACCGGAGACGGGCAGCGCGCCCTGGGCCCCCGAGGCGAGTCGCCACGCGGCCTGCCACAGCGTGGCCTCCATGGCCCGCAGGTCGATGTAGCGGTCGGCGGCCTGGACGGCGACCGCCTGGAAGGTGGCGACCGGGAACCCGAACTGCTCCCGCTTGCTGGTGTAGTCGCTGGTCATCCGGAGCACCCGCTCGCCCAGACCGAGCGCCAGCGCGCACGTCCCGGTGGCCAGCAGATCGCGCAGCCATTCCCAGGCACCGTCGCCGTCGATGACGTCCCGTTCCGCGATCCGGACTGATTCCAGGCGCAGTTCGGCCAGGCGCTCACCGGTGGTGGAGATCTGTTCGGCGAGGGTGACGCCCGCGTGAGGGCGCGGGACCAGAGCGAGGACGGTCCGGTCGGCGGCCGTGTGCGCCGGTACGACGACCAGATCGGCGCCGTACGCCCAGGGCACCGCCGTCTGAACCCCGTCCAGGATCCAGTCCTGACCCTCCTGCCGTGCGGTGACGCCGAGTTCGGCCGGGTCGTGGCCGGTGCGGCCGTTCGCGGCGACGGTGAGCACGACCTCCCCCCGGCCGGCCCGGGCCAGCAGCGCGGACCTCAACTCCTCGTCGCCGTGGGTCTGTACGGCGGCCACGGCCGCGCTGTGTTCCAGCAGCGGCACCCGCGCCAGCACCTTCGCCGCCTCCCGCAGCACCAGGCACAGCGCGATGGCGTCCAGGCCGGCCCCTCCGTACGCCTCAGCCGCCACCAGGCTCAGCAGGTCGGCCTCGGCGAGCCTGGTCCACAGCGCGCGGTCGAAGTCCTCGGCGACGGCGCCCGCGGTGAGGGCCGGGCTCGGCACCGCGTCCGGCACGACCCCGGCGAACACCCCCCGTGCCGCCTCAGCCGCCGCCTGCTGCTCCTCGGTGAAGGTGAAGTCCACGGTCCCTGCCCTTCCACGCACACCGGCCCACCGACCGGGCGGACGACCTGACCTGACGGGGCGTCAAGATAGAACAGGTTCTAGAAGAAGGGAACAGGCCGGGCCCCGTCCCGGCTCCTCCAGGGAGGGCAACTGCCGTTTGTCCTCGGTGGAATGTCCTCGGTGGAATGTCATTGATCGATTGTCATCGGTCGATCGTCAGCGGTCGAAGTCCAGCTCCACCTTCTCCGTCACCGGATGGGACTGGCACGCCAGCACATACCCCGCCTGTGTCTCCTCCGGCTCCAGCGCGAAGTTGCGGTCCATCCGCACCTCGCCGGCGACCAGGAAGGCCCGGCAGGTCCCGCACACCCCGCCTTTGCAGGCGTAGGGGGCGTCCGGCCGGTTGCGCAGGACCGTCTCCAGCAGTGACTCGCCGTCCTGGACGGGCCAGGTCCCGCCGCGGCCGTCGAGTTGAGCGGTCACCGTGCTGTGGGCGGGAGCGAGGGCGACTGCCGTGGGGGCCGCCGGTTCCACATGGAAGATCTCCTCGTGGATACGGGTGCGAGCGACCCCGAGCCCCCGCAGTGCCCGCTCCGCCCCCTGCACCAGCCCGAACGGCCCGCACAGGAACCAGCCCGCCACGTGGGCCACCGGCAGCAGCGCCGGAAGCATCTCGGTCAGCCGCTCCTGGTCGAGCCGCCCGGAGGGCAGCCCCGCCTGCTGTTCCTCCCGGGAGAGCACTGTCACCAGCTGGAATCGCTCGGGCCAACGGTCCTTCAGATCGGCGACCTCCTCCAGGAACATCGTGGACGCGGACGTCCGGTCGCTGCGGATCAGACAGAACCGGGCCGACGGATCGCGGGCCAGCAGCGTCGCCACGATCGAGAGCACCGGGGTGATACCGCTGCCACCGACGATCGCCGCGTACAGGCCGGGTGCGGGCTCGAGCGTGAAGCGGCCCGCCGGGGTCATCACCTCGACCTCGTCGCCGACGTTGATCTCCTTCAGCGCGTAGGTGGAGAACGCGCCGCCCTCGACCAGCCGCACGCCCACCCGCAGACTGTGCGGCCCTTCCTCGTCCGCCACGGGCGCCGGGGAGCAGATCGAGTACGTGCGGCGGATCTCGGCGCCGTCGACCGTCCGCCGCAGCGCCAGGTGCTGTCCGGGGGCGTGCCGGTACTCCTCGCGCAGGTCCGGGGGCACGGTGAGGGTGAGGGCCACGGAGTCGTCGGTGAGCCGGTCGACCGCCGCCACCGGGAGCGCGTGGAATCTGGCCATCAGAGCTCCTTGAAGTGGTCGAACGGTTCACGGCAGGCGAGGCAGCGGCGCAATGCCTTGCATGCCGTCGAGGAGAACCGGCTGAGCAACTCCGTGTCCGCGGAGCCGCAGTGCGGGCAGCGGATCGGGTCGGCCCCTTCGGCTGTCTGTCCGGGGCGGGTGCGTGTCGGCCCGAGCGCCACGGTGACCGGTTCGGTCTCCTGCCGCACACGGGGAGGGGCGATACCGAACTCGCGCAGCTTGCGGCGCCCGTCGTCCGTGATGTCGTCCGTCGACCAGGCCGGCGTGAGCACCCTGCGCACGGTGACCTCTCGCACGCCGTGCTCGTGCAGTGCGCGCTCTATGTCCAGGGACATCGCCTCGACGGCCGGACAGCCGGTGTACGTCGGGGTCAGTTCGACCTCGACCGCGTCGGTCCCGCGGACGTGCACCGCGCGCAGGACACCCAGTTCCAGCAGGGTGAGTACCGGCAGTTCGGGGTCGGGCACCGCACCGGCCACCTCGAGGAGTTCCGCCTCCAGGGCGGTGGGCGTCACCATGACGCCCCCGGGTGACTGCGGTGCAGATGCTGCATCTCGGCGAGCATCCGGCCGAACGGCTCGGTGTGCAGGCCCTGGCGGCCCGCACCGGCCGCCCACGCCCCGGACCGCGGTCCTTCCGGGACCGTGAGGGTGGCCCGGTGCAGCACGTCTCCGACAGAGTCGAGCCAGGCCGCCTCCAGCCGCTCCCGGTCGACGTCGAGCCCCTCCACCGGTTGGAACATCTCTCCGGTGAACCGCCACAGCGCCTCGCAGGCCCGCGCCATCCGCTCATGGCCGACATCCGTGCCGTCACCGAGCCGCAGGGTCCACTGCTCGGCGTGGTCGCGGTGGTAGGCGACCTCCTTGACGGCCTTGCCGGCCAGCGGGGCGAAGGGGCCGTGTCCGGCGGCGAGTTCGGCGTAGAGGAGGTGCTGGTAGGTGGAGAAGTACAGCTGGCGGGCGATGGTGTGGGCGAAGTCGCCGTTCGGCTGTTCCACCAGCTGGAGGTTGCGGAAGGCGCGCTCCTCGCGCAGATACGCCAGTTCGTCCTCGTCGCCCACCAGAGACAGCAGCACCCGGGCCTGGCCGAGGAGGTCCAGCGCGATGTTGGCGAGGGCGACCTCCTCCTCGAGGACGGGTGCGCGCCCCGCCCACTCTCCGAGGCGGTGCGAGAGCACCAGGGCGTCGTCGCCCAGGGCGAGGGCGGCGGAGTGCACGGTCACGTCGGCGGTCACAGGTGCTTCACCCCCTCCGGGATCTCGTAGAACGTCGGGTGGCGGTACGGCTTGTCGGCGGCCGGTTCGAAGAACGGATCCTTCTCGTCGGGCGAGGACGCGGTGATCGCGGACGAGGGAACGACCCAGATCGAGACGCCCTCACCGCGCCGGGTGTACAGATCGCGGGCGTTGCGCAGGGCGAGCTCCGCGTCCGGCGCGTGCAGGCTGCCTGCGTGGGTGTGCGAGAGGCCGCGGCGGGAGCGCACGAAGACCTCCCACAGAGGCCAGTCGGTGTTCGTCATCCTCGGCCCGCTCCCGCCTCGTCGTTGCGCTTGGCCGCGTACGCCGCGGCCGACTCCCGTACCCAGGCGCCCTCGTCGTGTGCCCGCCTGCGCTGCGTCATCCGCTGTTCGTTGCAGGGGCCGTTGCCCTTGAGGACCTCCCAGAACTCCGTCCAGTCGATGGCGCCGAAGTCGTGGTGTCCCCGCTCCTCGTTCCACTTCAGATCAGGGTCGGGGAGGGTGAGGCCCAGGGACTCGGCCTGGGGAACGCAGATGTCGACGAAGCGCTGACGCAGCTCGTCGTTGGAATGACGTTTGATCTTCCACGCCATCGACTGGGCGGAGTGCGCGGACTCGTCGTCGGGTGGACCGAACATCATCAGGGACGGCCACCACCAGCGGTCCACCGCGTCCTGCGCCATCGCGTGTTGTTCGGGGGTGCCGCGGCTGAGGGCAAGCAGCAGTTCGTACCCCTGGCGCTGGTGGAAGGACTCCTCCTTGCAGATCCGGACCATCGCGCGGGCGTACGGGCCGTAGGAGCAGCGGCACAGGGGGACCTGGTTGGTGATCGCGGCACCGTCCACCAGCCAGCCGATCGCGCCGACGTCCGCCCAGGTCAGCGTGGGGTAGTTGAAGATCGAGGAGTACTTCTGTCGGCCGGTGTGCAGTTTGTCGAGCAGTTCCTCGCGGCTGGTGCCGAGGGTCTCCGCAGCGCTGTAGAGGTACAGCCCGTGCCCGGCCTCGTCCTGGACCTTGGCCATCAGGATGGCCTTGCGGCGCAGCGAAGGGGCGCGGGTGATCCAGTTCGCCTCCGGCTGCATGCCGATGATCTCGGAGTGGGCGTGCTGGGCGATCTGCCGGACCAGCGTCGCGCGATAGGAGTCGGGCATCCAGTCGCGCGGCTCGACGCGCTCGTCGGCGGCCACGGCGGCGTCGAAGGCGCGCTGGTAAGCGGCGGTGTCCGTGTCGCGGGCGGTGTCCGGAACGCCACCCTGTGCGCCGTACGTCTGTGAGTCGGCCTGCTGGGCCGTGTGGTGTGCGGCTGCTGTCGCCATGAGGTCCCCCTCGCCCTGGACTCCGCCGGTGTCCGCTCCCGACCGATCGTTCGGTTCGTGCGATTCCATGGTGTGACGGGCGCCGTAAGGTGTCAACCACTGTGGATAACCCGCGGGCATCCTCGCTCGTCGCCTGTGGAAAACTCTGGCGGCCCTGAAGGCGGGGGCCGATGGGGGCTGTGCCGGGAGGGGCGCCCTGAGTACCGTTCCGTGCGAGCGTCCCGGGGACGGGTGTGCGGGGGTGGGCGGGCGCAGGCGGACGACAGGGCCGGAGCAGGACCGGAATCGGGAGACGGGGCGGAATGGACGCGAACGACAAGGGCTCCACGGCCCCGCACGGGCCGTCCGAGCCGAGCGCCCGCGATGTTCCCGTCGAGCCGAGCGTGCCCCCTGGCCCCACCGGGTCGCCGAGCCTCCCCTCTGGCCCCACCGAGCCGAGCGCCCCCGACGTTCCCGCCACGCCGAGCCTCCCCTCTGGCCCCACCGAGCCGAGCGCCCCCGACGTTCCCGCCACGCGGAGCGTCCCCGACGGTCCCACTGACCCGAATACCCCGGTTTCCCCCCCTGCCCCGGCTGCCTTCGCGGTCCCCGCCCCCCGCACCGACCCGGACGGCTTCACCGCCGCCTCCCATCCTTCAGCCCCGCATCCGTATCCACAGACCGCGCTCGCTGCTCCCGATCCGGATCCGCAGACCGGTCTCGCCGCTCCCCATCCAGGTCCACAGACCGGGCTCGTCGCCCCGAATCCCGGCCCACAGACCGGTCTCGCCGCGCTCTCGCTCCGGTACCAGATCGGGGTCGCCGTGGCCCTCGCTGTCGTCGCGGTCACTGTCTGTGTGCACATCGGCATGGTGTTCCTGCATGTGGCGCCGTCGAACACGTTGACGAAGCAGCACGGAAAGGCGATCGACGACTGGATCTACCCGGAGTTCGAGCAGAACTGGAAGCTCTTCGCACCGAATCCGCTGCAGCAGAACATCGCGGTCCAGGTCCGTGCGCAGATCCGCTCTGCGGACGGCGGGATACGGACGACCGGATGGTACGACCTGTCCGCCGAGGACGGCCGGGCCATCGACGGCAATCTGCTGCCGAGCCACACCCAGCAGAACGAACTGCGGCGGGCCTGGGACTTCTTCGTGGTCACGCATGACGCCGACAACCGCCCGATGGGCCTGCGCGGCTCCCTCGCCGAGTCGTATCTGCGCCGCATCGCGGCACTGCGCCTGGACCGTGACAGCGCCGCCGGACAGGGCGGCGTTGTCGACCTCGTCCAGATTCGCTCTCGTACCACCAACGTGCCCCCGCCCAAGTGGAGCAAGGAGCAGGTCACCGACAAGCCGGTCTACCGCGTGCTGCCCTGGTGGTCGGCCCGGGAGGACGGGGGAGGCGACAAGTGAACCGGTTCGCCCTGGCCGTCACGACCGGCATCGGCCGTGTCACCGGGTCCGCCCTCGGCCCGTACCAGACCGCTGTCATCCGCATCGGCTTCAGCGCGACCTGGCTGCTGTTCCTGCTGCGGGAGTTCCCCCACCGCCAGGAGATGTACGGCCCCGACGGCCCCTGGAGCTGGGACCTCGCCGAGCAGCTGGTCTCTACGAACGGTGCCTTCACGGCCCTGATGTGGACCGACGGCCGGTTCTGGTTCGAGACCTGCTATGCCCTGGCCGTCCTGACGAGCGCTCTGCTGCTGTTGGGCTGGCGCACCCGCACGATGTCCGTGCTCTTCATGGTCGGTGTGCTCTCGCTGCAGAACCGCAGCGTGTTCATGGGGGACGGTGGCGACAACGTCCTGCACCTGATGTGCATCTACCTCGTGTTCACCCGCTGCGGCCAGGTGTGGTCGCTGGACGCGCGCAGGGCGCGGCTCGCAGGACAGGCCCGCGCGCGTGGGGAACGCGTTACCGACCGGGTCGGCCCGGTCCTGTGGGGCGTGCTCGGGTTCGTGCTGGTCGCGGTGACCGTGGCGGGGCGGCTCGACGGCGACCCGACGGTGCCGGTGCTCCTGTGGACCGTGTGGGTCGCTGTGGCCCTCTGGTGGGCGGTCGGACGTTTTACGAAGTCCGGCGAGCCGCGGATCCTGCTCGACGTGGTCGCCGACATCGTCCACAACGGCGCCCTGCTGGTGATCATGGCCGAGGCCTGTCTGATCTACGCGACGGCGGGCTGGTACAAGATCCAGGGCTCCCGCTGGCAGGACGGCACCGCCGTCTACTACCCCCTGCACCTGGACTCCTTCTCGCCGTGGCCCGCCCTCGCCGACGTGCTGTCGGCCAGCGGCACGATGGTCCTGCTGGTGACCTACGGCACGGTCGCCGTGCAGGTCGCCTTCCCGTTCACACTGTTCCACCGGCGCGTCAAGAACGTCCTGCTCACAGCCATGATCATTGAGCATTCCGCGATCGCTGTGATTCTGGGGCTGCCGTTCTTCTCGCTGGCGATGATCGCCGCCGACGCCGTCTTCCTGCCGACGTCGTTCCTGCGACGGCTCGGCGGCTGGGCGGCACGCGCGCGTGGACGATGGACGGCGCGTGGAAGCCGTACGACGGTGCCGGCACCGCGGGCCCCGGAGAGCGCCGAGGACTCGCCCGTAGGCTTCACGACATGACCGACTCCGTGAGCGCATGGCACCGGCTCGCCGGCACCTCCGTCCTGCTCGACGGCTTCCACGCCCTCAAGCACGCGGTGCGCTTCGGCGCCGAGACCCCGGTGGCGGTCGCCGTCGACCGGGCGGCCACGCTCGCGCTCACCGACGAACTCGCGCCCGACATTCGAGACACACTGGACGCGCTCCTGACGGAGGTGCCGGAGACGACGTACCGAAGTCTGGTCCCGCGCCCGCACCCCACCGCGGTGGCCGCGTTGGCCCTACGTCCGTCCCGCGAGGCCAACCTGCGGCGGCTGGCGCACACCCCGCGCACCGCACCCGTCGTCGTCCTCGACAACCCGCGCAATCTGGGCAACGCGGGGGCCGTGATCCGTCTGGCCGCCGGTTTCGGCGCGACCGGGGTGGTCACCACCGGAACGCTCGACCCCTGGCACCCCACCGTCGTACGCGGCGGAGCCGGACTGCACTTCGCGACCGCTGTGGAGCGGCTGAGCGTGGCGGAGATACCGCCCGGGCCGCTGTTCGCCCTCGACCCGGAGGGCGACGACATCCGGGGCCTCAAGCTCCCGGACGACGCCGTCCTGGCCTTCGGCTCGGAGCGCAGCGGGCTGTCCGCCGACCTACGCGCGCGTGCCGACCACTTGCTGGCGCTGCCGATGCGCCCCCAGGTCTCCAGCTACAACCTCGCGACCAGTGTGGCCATGACGCTGTACCACTGGAGCGCCACCGGGGGCACGATCAACTAGCTCCTAGGCCTCCCGTCGGACCTCCACCACCCGGAAGCGGTTCGCCACGAACGCCCCGTCGGTGAGGGCCGCGTTGGCCGCCGGGTTGCCGCCCGAGCCGTGGAAGTCGGAGAAGGCGGCCGTCTGGTTGACGTACACCCCGCCCTTGAGGTTCAGCGACAGCTGGGCGGCCTCCTCCATGCAGACCTCCTGGACGGCCTGTTCCACCTCCTCGTCGGTGGTGTACGCGCCGACCGTCATGGCGCCCTTCTCACGGATCGTCCGCCGCAGCAGCCGCGTCGCGTGGTCCGCGGAGTCGACCGCGACGGCGAAGGAGACCGGCCCGAAGCACTCGCTCATGTAGGCGGCTTCGTCGTCCGGCTTCGCACCGTCCAGCTTGATGATCACGGGAGTGCGGACGACCGCTCCCGGGAACTCCGGGTTGCTGACCTCCCGGGAGGCGAGGGCGACTTCGCCGAGGCCGGCGGCCGCCTCCAGGCGCGCCGTCACGTCCGGGTTGACGATGGCGCCGAGCAGGGCGTTCGCGCGCGCGTCGTCGCCGAGGAGGCCGTCGACCGCGCGGGCGAGGTCCCCGACCACCTCGTCGAAGGTCCTGGGGCCGTCGTCGGTACGGATGCCGTCCCGGGGGATCAGCAGGTTCTGCGGGGTGGTGCACATCTGGCCGCTGTAGAGGGACAGCGAGAACGCCAGGTTGGACAGCATCCCCTTGTAGTCGTCCGTGGAGTGGACCACCACCGTGTTGACGCCGGCCTTCTCGGTGTAGACCTGCGCCTGGCGGGCGTTGGCCTCCAGCCAGTCGCCGAACGACGTCGAGCCCGTGTAGTCGATGATCCGGATCTCCGGGCGGGTGGCCAGAGCCTTCGCGATGCCTTCACCGGGACGTTCGGCGGCCAGCGCCACGAGGTTCGGGTCGAAACCGGCTTCGGTGAGCACCTGGCGGGCGACCTGCACGGTGAGCGCGAGGGGCAGGACCGCGCGCGGGTGGGGTTTGACCAGGACCGCGTTGCCGGTGGCCAGGGAGGCGAACAGGCCCGGATAGCCGTTCCACGTCGGAAACGTGTTGCAGCCGATGACCAGCCCGATGCCGCGCGGTACCGGTGTGAACTGCTTGGTGAGTGCGAGCGGGTCGCGCTTGCCCTGCGGCTTGGTCCATTCCGCGGTGTCGGGGGTGCGGACCTGCTCCACGTACGCGTACGCCACCGCCTCCAGGCCGCGGTCCTGGGCGTGCGGGCCGCCCGCCTGGAACGCCATCATGAAGGCCTGGCCGGAGGTGTGCATGACCGCGTGCGCGAACTCGTGGGTCCGGTCGCTGATCCGCTTGAGGATCTCCAGGCACACCACCGCACGCGCCTCCGCGCCCGCGTCGCGCCACGCGCGCTGGCCGGCCTTCATGGCGGGCAGCAGCACGTCGATGTCCGCGTGCGGGTAGGTCACGCCCAGGTCGATGCCGTACGGCGAGACCTCGCCGCCCACCCAGTCGTCCGTGCCGGGCTGGTCGAGGTCGAGGCGGGTGCCGAGAAGGGCGTCGAAGGCGGCCTTGCCCGCCGCCATGTCCAGGCTGCCGTTCTCGCCGTAGGCCTTGGGGTGCTCGGGGTGCGGGGACCAGTACGCGCGCGTGCGGATCGCTTCCAGCGCCTGGTCGAGAGTGGGCCGGTGCTGGGCGATCAGATCGTGTGCGGTGAGTTCGGCGGCCATGCGGGACCAACTCCTCGTCTCAAGAACTCTTCGTCGAGCTCATGACCTGGGCGGGAACCTGGGCGGATTATCGAGAGGTGTGGCGCGAAGCGCCTCGTTCAGGGCGGTGGTGGGCGACGGGTGGGCAGTCAGGGTTAGAGTAACCGAACGATCGGTCGGTACAAGGGGGTCCGCCGCTTCTGTGGAAAACCCCGTGCGGGAGGATCGCGCACATGACAGCACTGGACCTCAGCAGCCCCGTGGCCGTCGTCGGCGCCGGCACCATGGGCCAGGGCATCGCCCAGGTCGCGCTGACCGCGGGCCATTCTGTCCGGCTTTACGACGCCCTGCCCGGCCGTGCCCGGGAGGCGGCCGACGCGATCGGCGCACGCCTCGACCGGCTCGTCGAGAAGGACCGTCTCGCCGCGGCCGACCGGGACGCGGCCCGCACCCGCCTGCTGCCCGCCGAGTCCCTCGCCGATCTCGCGGACTGCGCCCTGGTCGTCGAGGCCGTCCTGGAGCGGCTCGACGTCAAACAGGACCTCCTCCGCCGGCTGGAGGACGTCGTCGGCGAGGACTGCCTGCTGGCCACCAACACCTCCTCCCTGTCGGTGACGGCCATCGGCGGCGCCCTGCGCAACCCCGGCCGTTTCGTGGGCCTGCACTTCTTCAACCCAGCCCCGCTGCTCCCGCTCGTCGAGGTGGTCTCCGGGTTCTCCACGGACGTCACGTCGGCCACGCGCGCGTACGAGATGGCGCGCGCCTGGGGCAAGACCCCGGTCGCCTGCGCCGACACCCCCGGCTTCATCGTCAACCGCATCGCGCGGCCCTTCTACGCCGAGGCGTTCGCGGTCTACGAGGCCCAGGGCGCCGACCCCGCCACCATCGACGCGGTCCTGCGCGAGTGCGGCGGTTTCAAGATGGGCGCCTTCGAACTGACCGACCTGATCGGGCAGGACGTCAACGAGTCCGTCACCCACTCCGTGTGGCGGTCCTTCTTCCAGGACGTGCGCTTCGCGCCCTCACTCGCCCAGCAGCGCCTCGTCGAGTCGGGCCGGCTCGGCCGCAAGACCGGACAGGGCTGGTACGACTACCGTCAGGGCGCCGAGCGCCCCGAGCCGCACACCGCCGACCAGGCCCAGCCGCCCGCCTACGTCGTCGCCGAGGGCGACCTGGGCCCCGCCTCCGAGCTGATCCCGCTGATCCGCGAGGCGGGCATCCAGGTCCGCGAGGAGGACGAGGACCACGGCACCCGGCTGGTGCTGCCCAGTGGCGGCCAGCTGGCGCTCGCCGACGGGCAGACCTCGGTCGAGTTCCGGGACGTCGTCTACTTCGACCTCGCGTTCGACTACCGCAGGGCCGGCCGGATCGCGCTGTCCGCCTCCCAGGACACCTCCCCGCAGACCCTTGCCGAGGCCACCGGCCTCTTCCAGGCGCTCGGCAAGCAGGTCAGCGTCATCGGTGACGTCCCCGGCATGATCGTCGCCCGTACGGTCGCGCGGATCGTCGATCTCGCACACGACGCCGTGGGCAAGGGCGTGGCCACCGAGGAGGACGTCGACACCGCGATGCGCCTGGGCGTCAACTACCCGCTCGGCCCCTTCGAGTGGAGCCGCCGGCTGGGCCGCAACTGGGCCTACGCCCTCCTGGACGACCTGCACATGCGCGACCCCTCGGGGCGCTACGCGCCGTCCCTCGCGCTGTACCGCCACGCGTACGCCACCGACAAGCGGGAGGGCAGCACCTCATGACGACGGCCAAGCGTGACACGTACACCCCGGAGACGCTGCTGTCCGTCGCCGTCCAGGTCTTCAACGAGCGCGGCTACGACGGCACCTCCATGGAGCACCTCTCCAAGGCGGCCGGCATCTCCAAGTCGTCGATATACCACCACGTCACCGGCAAGGAGGAGCTGCTGCGCCGGGCCGTGAGCCGGGCCCTGGACGGGCTCTTCGCGATCCTCGACGAGGAGCCCGCGCGCGTGGGGCGGGCCGCCGAACGCCTCGAGTACGTCGTACGGCGCATGGTCGAGGTGCTCATCGCCGAGTTGCCCTACGTCACCCTGCTGCTGCGGGTGCGCGGAAACACCGGCACCGAGCGGTGGGCGCTGGAGCGGCGCCGCGACTTCGACCACAGGGTCGCCGAGCTGCTGAGGGCGGCGGCCGCGGACGGGGACGTGCGCGGTGACGTGGAGGTGCGGCTGGCGACCCGGCTGGTGTTCGGGATGGTCAACTCCATCGTGGAGTGGTACCGGCCGGACGGCCGGGGCATGAACGAGCGCGAAGTGGCCGACGCGGTGGTGCGGTTGGTGTTCGAGGGCCTGCGCCGGCCCGGGTGACTCAGCCCTGCGGCTCCAGGTCCTCCTCCTCGAACACCAGCAGAGTGCGCGTGCTGAGCACCTCCGGGATCGCCTGGAGCCGGGTCAGTACCAGCTCCCGCAGCGCCCGGTTGTCGGAGGTGTGCACCAGGAGCAGCACGTCGAAGTCACCGCCCACCAGCGCGATGTGCGATGCCCCGGGCAGCTGCGTGAGCTGCGCGCGCACGGTCCGCCAGGAGTTCTGGACGATCTTCAGGGTGATGTACGCCGAGGTGCCCTGGCCGGCGCGTTCGTGGTTGACGCGGGCTCCGAAACCGCGGATGACCCCGTCTTCGATGAGGCGGTTGATGCGCGCGTAGGCGTTGGCGCGCGAGACGTGGACCCGTTCGGCGACCGACCGTATCGACGCCCGGCCGTCCGCCTGGAGCATCTGGAGGATGTCCAGATCGATGGCGTCGAGCGGGCGCGCGGGCGGAAGGGGGCCGCCGCCGTCCGGGCTCTCGGCCATTTGTTCAGCTGCCACGTCCCCCCGCCTCTCTGCCATGGACGTCCTGCGTTCATTCGATGCTGTGCAGAACCGTTTGTCCACAGCCTGAGGGTGCCAGTAGCCAAAATGTGCCGACGACCGAACAATCGGTAGGTGAGGCGCATCACAGCCGTGACGCGTCTGAAGCCGCTCCCATGAGGAGGTGCCGTCATGACGGTCATGGAGCAGCGAGGCGCGTACCGGCCATCGCCGCCGCCCGCCTGGCAGCCCCGCACGGACCCCGCGCCGCTGCTGCCCGACGCGGAGCCGTACCGCGTCCTCGGCACGGAGGCGGCCGCGGACGCCGACCCGGACCTGCTGCGCCGCCTGTACGCCGAGCTGGTGCGCGGCCGCCGCTACAACGCGCAGGCCACCGCCCTCACCAAGCAGGGCCGTCTGGCCGTCTACCCCTCCAGCACCGGCCAGGAGGCCTGCGAGGTCGCCGCCGCGCTGGCCCTGAAGGAGCGCGACTGGCTCTTCCCCAGCTACCGGGACACCCTGGCCGCCGTGGCACGCGGCGTGGACCCCGTCGAGGCCCTCACTCTCCTGCGCGGCGACTGGCACACCGGCTATGACCCGTACGAGCACCGCGTGGCCCCCCTGTGCACCCCGCTCGCCACCCAGCTGCCGCACGCCGTCGGCCTCGCCCACGCCGCCCGCCTCAAGGGCGACGACGTGGTCGCGCTGGCCATGGTCGGCGACGGCGGCACCAGCGAGGGCGACTTCCACGAGGCGCTGAACTTCGCCGCAGTCTGGCAGGCGCCGGTCGTCTTCCTGGTCCAGAACAACGGCTTCGCGATCTCCGTTCCGCTCGCCAAGCAGACCGCGGCCCCGTCGCTGGCCCACAAGGCCGTCGGCTACGGCATGCCCGGCCGCCTGGTCGACGGCAACGACGCCGCCGCCGTGCACGAGGTCCTCGCCGACGCCGTACGCCACGCGCGCGCGGGCGGCGGCCCCACGCTGGTCGAGGCGATCACCTACCGGGTCGACGCCCACACCAACGCCGACGACGCCACCCGCTACCGGCAGGAGGCCGAGGTCGAGACCTGGCGCGGACACGACCCGATCGCCCTCCTGGAGCACGAACTGACCGAACGCGGCCTCATCGACGAGGACGGCATCCGGGCCGCGCGCGACGCCGCCGAGAGCCTGGCCGCAGATCTGCGCGCACGCATGAACCAGGACCCGGTGCTCGACCCCATGGACCTGTTCGCCCATGTGTATGCCGAACCCACCCTCCAGCTGCGCGAGCAGCAGGCCCGGCTGCAGGCGGAGATCGAGGCCGAGCAGGAGGGGACCCACTGATGACCACCGTCGCCCTCAAGCCCGCCACCATGGCGCAGGCCCTCGCGCGCGCGATGCGGGACGCGATGGCCGCCGACCCGGCCGTACACGTCATGGGCGAGGACGTCGGAACCCTCGGCGGTGTCTTCCGGGTCACCGACGGACTCGCCAGGGAGTTCGGTGAGGACCGCTGTACGGACACCCCGCTGGCCGAGGCGGGCATCCTCGGCACGGCCGTCGGCATGGCGATGTACGGGCTGCGGCCGGTCGTGGAGATGCAGTTCGACGCGTTCGCCTACCCGGCGTTCGAGCAGCTGATCAGTCACGTGTCGAGAACGCGCAACCGCACCCGGGGCGCGATGCCGCTCCCCCTCACCATCCGCGTCCCCTACGGCGGCGGCATCGGCGGAGTCGAGCACCACAGCGACTCGTCCGAGGCGTACTACATGGCGACCCCGGGGCTCCACGTCGTCACGCCCGCCACGGTCGCCGACGCCTACGGCCTCCTGCGCGCCGCCATCGCCTCCGACGACCCCGTCGTCTTCCTCGAACCCAAGCGTCTGTACTGGTCGAAGGACGCCTGGAACCCGGAGGACCCGCCGGCCGTTGAACCGATCGGCCGCGCGGTGGTGCGGCGCTCGGGCCGGAGCGCCACGCTCATCACGTACGGGCCGTCCGTGCCCGTCTGCCTCGAAGCCGCCGAGGCGGCCCGGGACGAGGGCTGGGACCTCGAAGTCGTCGACCTGCGCTCGCTGGTGCCGTTCGACGACGAGACGGTCAGCGCCTCGGTACGGCGGACCGGGCGAGCGGTCGTCGTACACGAGTCGGGCGGGTTCGGCGGACCGGGCGGAGAGATCGCGGCCCGGGTCACGGAGCGCTGCTTCCACCACCTGGAGGCGCCGGTGCTGCGCGTGGCCGGGTTCGACATCCCCTATCCGCCGCCGATGCTGGAGCGTCACCACCTGCCCGGCGTGGACCGGATCCTGGACGCCGTGGGGCGTCTGCAGTGGGAGGCCGAGGGCTGATGGCACAGGTGTTGGAGTTCAGGCTCCCCGACCTCGGGGAGGGGCTCACCGAGGCGGAGATCGTGCGCTGGCTGGTCCAGGTCGGCGATGTCGTCGCGGTCGACCAGCCCGTCGTCGAGGTCGAGACGGCCAAGGCGATGGTCGAGGTGCCCTGCCCCTACGGCGGCGTGGTCACCGCCCGCTTCGGCGAGGAGGGCACGGAACTGCCCGTCGGCGCGCCACTGATCACGGTCGCCGTGGGAGCCGCTGCCTCCGGCGGCGAGAGCGAGGGCTCCGGGAACGTGCTGGTGGGTTACGGCACCTCGGAGGCAGCGGCACGCCGGCGCCGGGTACGCCCGGGACAGCCTACGCGGGCCGCCGCCGCGGCGGGCGGGACGGCGAACGGTCACGTGAGCACCGCCGGGACAGTGAACGAGCTCAGCGACGGCGTCCGGGCAGCAGAGCAGGCAAGCACCTCCGAGGCGGCGAACGGCCAGGTCGGCAGGTCCTCCGCGACGGACAGCCATCCCGAAACGACCGGAACGACCGACCCGACCGACGGCCCCGTCCCCGTGATCTCCCCCCTCGTGCGCAGGCTGGCCCGGGAGAACGGTCTCGACCTGCGGGAGCTGACCGGCTCCGGGCCGGACGGGCTGATCCTGCGGGCGGACGTGGAGTACGCGCTGCGAGCGGCGGCCGCTCAGGGACGACGTACGACGGTGCCGTCCGCCGAGCCGCACGCGCGCGTGGCCCCCGCGCCGACCGCAACCCCTGCCACCACGCCCGCGCCCGCCGCCACCGGCATCTCCACCGGCACCCGCACCCCCCTCAAGGGCATCCGAGGTGCCGTCGCCGACAAGATGTCCCGCAGCCGTCGGGAGATCCCGGACGCCACCTGCTGGGTGGACGCCGACGCGACCGAACTGATGCGGGCGCGCACCGCGATGAACGCGTCCGGTGGCCCCAAGATCTCCCTCCTCGCCCTGCTGGCCCGCATCTGCACCGCGGCCCTGGCCCGCCACCCCGAGCTCAACTCCACGGTGGACATGGAGGCCCGGGAGATCGTCCGGCTCGACCGGGTGCACCTCGGGTTCGCCGCGCAGACCGACCGGGGTCTGGTCGTCCCCGTCGTACGCGACGCCCAGGCGCGGGACGCCGAATCGCTCACCGCTGAGTTCGCCCGGCTGACCGAGGCGGCCCGCGCGGGCACCCTCACGCCCGGGGAACTCACCGGCGGCACCTTCACGTTGAACAACTACGGAGTGTTCGGTGTCGACGGCTCCACGCCGATCATCAACCATCCCGAGGCGGCCATGCTCGGCGTCGGCCGGATCGTCCCCAAGCCCTGGGTGCACGAGGGCGAGCTCGCGGTGCGGCAGGTCGTCCAGCTCTCGCTCACCTTCGACCACCGGGTGTGCGACGGTGGCACGGCCGGCGGCTTCCTGCGGTACGTGGCGGACTGCGTGGAACAACCGGCGGTGCTGCTGCGCACGCTGTGATTGCGGCTCCTCCCGCGCGTTCCCTGTGATCGCGGCGGCACGCATACTCGGGGGGTGACCACGTACGAGCCGACGGGCGCCGAAGGCGCCGCCGATGCCGGGTACGACGCCGTCGTACTCGCCGGGGGAGCCGCCCGGCGGCTCGGCGGGGCGGACAAGCCCGGGGTACGGGTGGGCGGGCGAGCTCTGCTCGACCGGGTGCTCGCCGCCTGTGCCGACGCGGGTACCACGGTCGTCGTCGCCGAGCCCAGGCCGACCGCACGACCGGTGGCCTGGACGCGCGAGAGCCCGCCCGGCGGCGGACCGGTGGCCGCGCTGTACGCGGGTCTGCGGCACACCGCGGCCCAGGACGTGGTCGTCCTCTCGGCCGATCTGCCGTTCCTGACCGAGGAGACGGTACGACGGCTGCTGACCGCCCTGCGGACGAGCGGCGCCGAGGGCGTGCTGCTCACCGACGCCGACGGCCGCGACCAGCCCCTCGTGGCGGCGTACCGCAGGACCGCGCTGCGCCGGGAGCTGACCATGCTCAACGGCGCGGCCTCCAGGGTCGGCTCCACCGCGGGCGGCGGCCTCACCGGGCTGCCCCTGCGCCGGCTCACCGCGGGGCTCGACCTCACTCGCGTCCCCGATCCCGTCGCGTCCTTCGACTGCGACACTTGGGACGACATCGCCACTGCCAGGGCACGCATCAGGGAGCATGGCCACGTGTTGGATGAATGGATCACCGCAGTCAAGGGCGAGTTGGGCATCGACCTCGACGTCGACACCGGCGTCCTGCTCGACCTCGCCCGCGACGCCGCCCACGGTGTGGCGAGGCCCGCGGCCCCGCTGACCACCTTCCTCGTCGGCTATGCGGCCGCGCGCTCCGGAGGCGGCCCGGAGGCGGTGGCCGAGGCGTCCCGCAAGGCCGCCGCCCTCGCTCTGCGCTGGGCCGACGAGGCCGCCGACGCCAAGCCCGACGCGGCCCCGGACGCCACGCCGGACACCTCCCGTCCGGACGCCGGATGACCGCCCGCGCCACCCGGACCGGTGAGGACGCCGAGGACGCCGAGGACCTCGACGTCGAGGAGGTGCTCGCTCTCGTGAACGACCGCACCAACCACCGCACCGAAGGCCACCCGGGCGATACCCACCGCCCCGCCGCCGACGAGCACGCCCCCGTGCCCGGCGCCCACGGAGCCCCTCAGCCGCCGGGCCACCAGCAGAGCGCCCGCCACCAGGAGACCTCCTGGTCCGAGGCCCGCGCCCTGGCGGAACGCGCGGGCCGCTCCCGAGACCGCCACCGCTCCCCCGTCTCGGTCACCCTCGACGCCGCGCTGGGCCTCACCCTGGCCGCCCCTCTCACCGCCCTCACCGACCTGCCCTCCTTCGACACCTCCGCGATGGACGGCTGGGCGGTCGCCGGCCCCGGGCCCTGGGACGTTCGGGAGGAGGGTGTCCTCGCCGGGCACGCCGAGCCCGAGCCGCTCACCGACGGTGAGGCCGTCCGGATCGCCACCGGCGCCCGTGTCCCCCTCGACACCACCGCCGTTCTGCGCAGTGAGCACGGCCGCACCGACGGCAAGGACCGGCTGCACGCCACCCGCGAGGTGATCCCCGGGCAGGACATCCGCCCACGCGGACAGGAGTGCCGTAGCGGCGACCAACTCCTCCCGGCCGGCGCCCTGGTGACCCCGGCCGTGCTCGGACTGGCCGCGGCCGCCGGGTACGACACGCTCACCGCCGTGCCCCGCGCCCGTGTCGACGTCCTCGTCCTGGGCGACGAACTGCTCACCGAGGGCACCCCGCACGACGGGCTGATCCGGGACGCACTCGGCCCGATGCTGCCGCCCTGGCTGCGTGCGCTCGGCGCCGAGGTCACCGCCGTGCGCCGGCTCGGCGACGACGCCAAGGCGCTGCACAAGGCGATCACGACCTCCGCCGCCGACCTGATCGTCACCACCGGCGGCACCGCCTCCGGCCCCGTCGACCATGTCCATCCCACCCTGCGCCGCATCGGCGCCGACCTGCTGGTGGACGGTGTGAAGGTGCGCCCCGGGCACCCCATGCTGCTGGCCCGCACCAAGGAGAACCAGCACCTCGTCGGCCTGCCCGGCAACCCCCTCGCGGCGGTCTCCGGGCTGCTCACGCTCGCCGAGCCGTTGCTGCGCACCCTCGCGGCACGGCCCGCCCCGGAGCCGTATACGCTGCCGCTCCAGGACGAGGTGCACGGGCATCCGTACGACACCCGGCTCATCCCTGTCGTCCTGCGCGGTGACTGTGCCGTGCCGCTGCACTACAACGGTCCGGCGATGCTGCGGGGCATCGCGGGAGCCGATGCCCTGGCCGTCGTACCGCCGGGCGGTTCGCGAGCCGGTCAGGAGACGGAACTTCTCGATCTGCCCTGGGCGAGCGCCGGGATCGGGGTGTGTTTCACGTGAAACTTCCGGGCCATGACGCGATCGCCCGCCAGGCGGACGAGCATCTCGTGACCCACCGGGTGAAGCTTCCGCGCAAGGTGGTGGAGCACCCGTTCCGCCAGGTGGCCCAACGGCTGTCGATGGCCCTGCTGGTCCTGGTGGCGACCGCACTGATCGTCTACGCCGATCACGACGGCTACAACGACAACTCCGACGGCTCGGTCGACTTCCTGGATGCCTGGTACTACGCCACCGTCACCCTCTCCACCACAGGCTACGGCGACATCACCCCGGTCAGTGACGCGGCCCGGCTCACCAACATCTTCGTCATCACTCCCCTGCGGGTGCTGTTCCTGATCATCCTGGTCGGCACCACGCTCGAGGTCCTCACCGAACGCACCCGGGAGGAATGGCGACTCAATCGCTGGAGGTCCTCCTTGCGCGACCACACCGTCGTCGTCGGCTTCGGCACGAAGGGGCGGTCGGCGATCCAGACCGTCTGTTCGGCGGGGCTGAAGAAGGAACAGGTCGTGGTGGTCGACCCGAGCGTCAAGGCGATCGACGCCGCGACCGCCGACGGCTACGCGGGGATCGTCGGGGACGCCACGCGCAGCGAGGTGCTGAAGCGAGCCGAGGTGCACAAGGCGCGGAAGATCATCATCGCCACCCAGCGCGACGACACCGCCGTCCTCGTCACCCTGACGGCCCGGCAGCTCAACAAGGGCGCGAAGATCGTGGCCGCCGTGCGTGAGGAGGAGAACGCGCCGCTGCTCAAACAGTCCGGCGCCGACGCGGTGATCACCAGCGCCAGCGCCGCCGGACGCCTCCTCGGACTGTCCGTGCTCAGCCCCGCCGCCGGGATGGTGATGGAAGACCTGATCCAGCAGGGCAGCGGGCTCGACATGGTCGAACGGCCGGTCATAAAGGCCGAGGTGGGCAGGCGCCCGCGGGAGACGGACGACCTGGTGGTGAGCGTGGTACGCGGACATCGGGTGCTCGGATACGACGATCCGGCGGTCGGCACACTGGAGTTGACGGACCGGCTGATCACGATCGTGCGGGCGACACCGGGCTCACAGATCGCGCCCGACGCCCGCCCGCTGCGTCGGGATTGATCACTGCGGGCCGGCTGTCCGGTGGCCTGGTCACGTTTCCGGCCGGCCTCGGGACTGGTCGCGCGCGACACGCCGTCTCAGGGCTGGTCACGTACGGCGCATCGTCTCAGGGCTGGTCATGTGCCGCCCGCCGTCTCAGGGCTGGTCACTTGCGGTTGTACAGCCGCATCGTGATCGGCCCGAAGACCGCGATGAACAGGCCGGCCCACCCCAGTGCGCAGACCACCTCGTCGGCCGGCCAGTCGCCCGCCATCAGGCCGCGCACCCCCGGGGCCACATGCGTCACCGGGCTGTTGTTGACGAAGACCTGCAGCCAATCCACGAGAAGGCGAACGCGAACACCAGCAGCAGCGCGATCCCGGCGAGCACGCCGCCGACCCCGCCGTCCGGGCGGTAGCCCAGCGCCAGCCCGACGCTGAGCATCACGACGGACGCGATGGTGTAGCGCAGGGCGTCGCCGAGGAGATATCCGACCATCGCCGACGGCCGCCAGATGGGCAGCGAGCGGAAGTGGTCGAAGACGCCCTTCTCGATGTCGATGTTCACCGAGACACCTGTGTACATCGTGATCATCACGACGGACATCACCAGGATGCCCGGCCTCGTCCTTGGCATCGCGCGGCCGCAGGGGTGAGGAACGGTTGCCCGGGGTGGCCGCCGGCGTCGGAATGGTCGCCGGGTCGGTCGCCGGAGGTCGGGAAGGGGTGCCCCGGTCGGACAACGGGACCTTGCGGTCGGTGGGCGGGTGGGTCAGGTTCGAGGGTGCGGGGTTGTGAACTGCTGCCGCGGAACAGCGCACGAGTGTGTTCTGGCGTGCGTGAGTGAGCGTCTGGGTTGTGGTGGGGCGTAGGGAACGAAGGTTCCCTCATCGAATAGGTGACCTTTGCGGGTGCTGCTCGTTGACTGTGGTGACAGGGGGTCTTCGAGCCGCGGGCGGGAGTGAAGAGGTGGGTGGGCTGAGAGAGTTGGCGGCGGCGTTCGTGGTGCCAGGTCCGGCCGGGGTGGCGGTGCGGGACCGGCTGCGGGTGTCGCAGGCTGACGCGGCCGTCCTCACCGAGGTCGGCGTGTTCCTGGGTTCGCTGGCGGCAGGTGATCTCGCTGTGCGGTCCCGGCAGGGGCGGGCGCACGATGCGGCCTCCTGGGCGGTGCGCAAGCGGGAACTGACGGGCGGGTCGTCGGCCCGCTGGGCGGGCAGCATCACCAAGGCCACCCACGACCAGTGGGCACTGGCGAGGCGCGGGCAGGCCGCCCACATGGCCTGGCTGCGCGGGCAGATCGCCTCGATCGAGGCGCGGCTGGCCCGGCCGCTGCGCGCCAAGGCCGAGAAGCGAGAAGGCCTGGTACGTGGGTACGGTTCGCGCGGTGAGTGGCATGCCAAGTCACGGCGTCTGCACAGCCTCAAGGACCGCCTCGCGGTGGTCGAGGCGGACTGGGCGGCGGGCCGGGTGCGGGTGGTGCGCGGCGGCAAACGCCTCGCGAACACCCGCCACCACCTTCAGGCGGCCGGACTGGACGAGCAGGCGTGGCGGGAGCGGTGGCGGGCGGAGCGGATGTTCCTGGCCTCCGACGGAGAATCCGGCAAACGCTTCGGCAACGAGACCATCCGCGTCACCGACACCGGACAGGTCTCCCTCAAGCTCCCGGCTCCGCTGGCCCATCTGGCGAACGCCCCGCACGGCCGCTACGTCCTGGATGCGACTGTGGCGTTCCAGCACCGGGGGCAGGAGTGGCTGGACCGGATCACCGCGAACCGGGCGGTGGCCTACCGCATCCACCACGACCCCGTACGCGGACGCTGGTACCTCGGCAGCGCGCCGCTGCCCCCGTCCTGCCGCTTCAGGCGGCATTGGCCCGGGGGGTGGTGGCGGTGGACATGAACGGCGACCACCTCGCCGCCTGGCACCTCGATGTCCACGGCAACCCGGTCGGCGCACCACAACGGTTCTTCTACGACCTGACTGGCACCGCCGCGCATCGGGACGCGCAGATCCGGCACGCCCTGACACGGCTGCTGCACCACACCCGGCGTTCCGGGGCCGCCGCGGTCGCCATCGAGGACCTCGACTTCGCGGCGGAGAAGGGCCGCGAGCAGCATGGCCGTAACAAACGCTTCCGCCGTCTCATCTCCCGTTTCCCCACCGCGAAGCTGAAGGCCCGGCTGGTGACGATGGCGGCCGAGCAGGGCATCGCGATGGTCGCGGTCGACCCGGCCTACACCAGCCGTTGGGGCGCCCAGCACTGGCAGAAACCCCTCACCACACCACGACGCAAGATTTCCCGGCACGATGCGGCCAGCATCGCGATCGGGCGACGCGCCCTCGGACACCCCATCAGGCGACGGACGGCACCGCCCCCGCATCACCAGAGTGATGGTGCGGGGCATCGGACCGTCCAGGCCCGACCGGACACCCGGCGGCGTGAGGAAACCCGCCCCCGTATCCCCGGACCACGGACACGATCCGTGTCACCGGACACGGAGCGAAAGCGGGCGACCAGGACATCCAACACCGTTCGGGATGTCCGCAGTGACCAGGAATGGGTCCAAGACTCACTCCTGCTCACTGATGAGGAACGGTAGCGTCCCTGTCATGCATGCGATCACGATTCCCGAACCTGGTGGGCCCGAGGCGCTGGTGTGGGACGAGGTCCCGGATCCGGTGCCCGGCGAGGGCGAGGTGCTGGTCGAGGTGGTGGCCGGCGCCGTCAACCGAGCCGACATCCTGCAGCGGCAGGGCTTCTACGATCCGCCGCCCGGCGCCTCCCCCTACCCCGGCCTGGAGTGCTCCGGACGCATCGCCGCGCTCGGCCCCGGTGTCTCCGGCTGGTCCGTCGGCGACGAGGTGTGCGCGTTGCTCGCGGGCGGCGGCTACGCCGAGAAGGTGGCCGTTCCCGCCGGCCAGCTGCTCCCCCTGCCGACGGGGCTCGACCTGAAGCAGGCGGCGGCACTGCCCGAGGTGGTCTGCACGGTCTGGTCGAACGTCTTCATGATCGCCCACCTCCGCCCGGGCGAGACCCTCCTCGTGCACGGCGGCTCCAGCGGCATCGGCACGATGGCCATCCAGCTCGCCAAGGCCGTGGGTGCCAAGGTCGCCGTGACGGCCGGCACCGGGGAGAAGCTGGAGCGCTGTGCCGAACTGGGCGCCGACATCCTGGTCAACTACCGCGAGCAGGACTTCGTGGAAGAGGTCAGGAAGAGCACGGACGGGGCCGGCGCGGACGTCATCCTCGACAACATGGGCGCCAAGTACCTCGACCGCAACGTGAAGGCCCTCGCCGTCAACGGCCGCCTCGCGATCATCGGCATGCAGGGCGGTATCAAGGCCGAGCTGAACATCTCCACGCTCCTCACCAAGCGGGCCGCGATCAGCGCGACCTCGCTCAGGGCCCGTCCGCTCGGTGAGAAGGCGGCGATCGTGGCGGCCGTACGCGAGCACGTCTGGCCGCTGATCGACACCGGTCAGGTACGCCCGATCGTCGACCGTGAGGTCCCCATGAGCGACGCGGCCGCCGCACACCGGGTGGTGGAGGAGAGCGGCCACATCGGAAAGGTCGTGCTCGTCACCCCGTAAGCGCATACGCAAAGGCGTACGCGAAAGCACCCGTAAAGAAGGGCACCAGGTCAGGAAGCCCGCCGCAACCGGAGGGCGAGGAACGCGAGCCCCAGACCGAGCCCGACCAGGATCAGCCCGCCCCCGAGCGGCAGGACCTCCAGTCGGGGCTCGGCAGACCGCCCGGCCGACCGCGTCGCCTCCTGTGGCGGTGCGGACGTCACGGGGGCGGTCGGCCGCGGCTCTTCCGGTACGGCGGTGACGTCGTCGTCCCCCTGACCGTCGAGGTCACCGTCCGCCTCCTCGCCCGCGTGCAGGGTGCCCTCGTCCTCCGGCGCCGGTTCCGATGCCACCGGCTCCCGTCGCCCCGGCCGCTCCCGCCCCTCACCCGCACGGCTCCCGGCTCGCGACGGCGTGGCGGAGGGGGAGGGAGCGCCGGAGAACGAGGCGGAGGGGGAGGCCCGCAGGGGCCCGCGCGCGGGTGGGGAGTCCGAAGCGGAGGCTGAGGGCGAGGCGGCGGGGGAAGCGGAGAGGGACCTGGCGGGGGCGGGAGCAGGGGAGGCGGACGCCGAAGCGGTGGGCCTCGGCGACGGCTCGACTGCGTGACCCCCACCCCCGTACGCCACCGCCGCCCCGCACGAGGCCACGCTCCCACCAGCCCCCATCACGATGAGCAGTACCGTCGCCCGCGCCCATGGAGTCACGGAACAAGCCTGGCATCTGCTCATCAACCCGGCATTCCTGAGGGGCCCAGAGGGTCGACCGGCGTCGTGAACGGTGGATCAGCCCTTACCGGGGGCACCACAGTGATGAGATGTCGTGGTGCGAGAGAATGGCGGCATGGAGATGCCGAGGAACGAACGGTCGCCGGAGAACCCCCACATCCTGGTCGTGGGTCAGGACGGAATGACTCTCGGTGGCGGAGGCGACGAGGATTCCCGCGAGCTTCCGGTGACGGAGATGGTCGAGCAGCCGGCGAAGGTCATGCGGATCGGAAGCATGATCAAGCAGCTGCTCGAAGAGGTCCGCGCGGCTCCCCTCGACGAGGCGAGCCGGGTCCGGCTGAAGGAGATCCACGCCAGCTCGGTGAAGGAGCTGGAGGACGGTCTGGCTCCGGAGCTCGTCGAGGAGCTGGAGCGGCTCTCCCTTCCCTTCGCGAACGAGGCGACGCCGAGCGACGCGGAACTGCGGATCGCCCAGGCCCAGCTGGTCGGCTGGCTGGAGGGTCTCTTCCACGGGATCCAGACCACGCTGTTCGCCCAGCAGATGGCCGCGCGTGCCCAGCTGGAGTCGATGCGCCGCGCCCTTCCGCCGGGCGTGGGCGGCCCCGAGGGCACCGACGACCCCCGCGCGGGCGGCCGCTCGGGCGGTCCGTACCTCTGACCGACCGAGGCCCGACGAGCGAGCAGGGTCCGGCAGCCGACGCTGCCGGACCCTCGGTCTACTCCGCCGCGATCACGCCGGGTTGCCCGTGGAGACGTCGAACTGCATCTTCGGCGGCTCCTTCGGGTCGAAGTCGGTGCCGGCCGAGGGGAACTGCTTCATCACGGTGCCGTCGCCGAACGTGTTCTCGTCGACGTCGTTGTCCTGGTAGGTCCAGCCGGCGGCCTGGAGGCACTTGACGACCGAGTCCCAGTTCTTGTACTGGAAGTCCGGCATCCGCACTTTGTCGGGGTCGTTGTACGACTCCTCGGGCTCGGTGCAGTCGGTCGTCTCGACCGTCTTCGTCGTGTCCGGTCCGCGGTAGCCCGCGACCGTGGACGAGGAGGTCGAGGGGCTGACGCCGGTGTTCCCGCCCGCGTCGTTCCCACCGCCACCGCCGCCGTTCATCAGCAGCGCCGCGACCAGCCCGCCCACCGCGACCAGCGAGACGACGACCGAGCCGACGATCACCGGCTTGTTGCTCTTGCCGCCGCCCCCGGAAGGGCCCGTCGGCTGGGGCTGGGGCGTGAGGTCGTACGGCGCCGGCGTCGACGGGCCGTGCTGCGGCGCGTACCCCGCCGGGCCGGGCGTCTGATAGCCGCCCTGCTGCGGATAGCCGTACGCCGGAGAAGGCGCCCCGTGCGAAGGCGCCCCCGGGGAGGGTGCCGCCGGGGCGGCCGGGTTGCCGTACGGGTTCGGGGTCGGCTGGTACGGCGTCCGGACGTGGCCCTGCTGCGGCGACGGCGGCTGGTCGATCGGCGGGAACACCGCCGAGCCGACGCCGGCGCCGCTCGGCGTCTGGGCGCCCGGGACGATGCTCGGCGCGGCCGGCTGGAAGGACGCGGCCACGCGCAGGCACTCGTCGCGCATGGCCTCGGCGCTCGGGAAGCGCTCGTTCGGGTTCTTCTTCAGCGCGCGGATGATCAGCGCGTCCACGCCAGGCGGCAGGGCGCGGTTGATCGACGAGGGAGCGACCGGCTCCTCCTGGACGTGCGCGTACGCGATCGCCAGCGGTGAGTCCGCGTCGAACGGGAGCCGCCCGGTGACCAGCTGGAACAGCATGACGCCGACCGAGTACAGGTCCGAGCGGGCGTCCACCCCGCGCCCGAGGGCCTGCTCGGGCGAGAGGTACTGCGGGGTGCCGACGACCATGCCGGTCTGGGTCATGGAGGTGACCCCGGACTGCATGGCGCGCGCGATGCCGAAGTCCATGACCTTGATGACACCGCGCTTGGTCATCATCACGTTGCCCGGCTTGATGTCGCGGTGGACCAGCCCCATCTCATGGCTGATCTCCAGCGCGGCCAGCACGTCCGCGGTGATCTTCAGCGCCTTGTCGGCGGGCATCGCGCCGTACTCCCGTACGTCCGCGTTCAGCACCGAGCCGAGGGGCCGGCCCTCGACGTACTCCATGACGATGTACGGCATGGTCGCGCCGTCGAGCTCGTCCTCGCCGGTGTCGAAGACCGAGACGATGTTGGTGTGCGTGAGTTTGGCCACGGCCTGGGCCTCGCGGCGGAAGCGCTCGCGGAAGGCCTGTTCGCGGCCCAGCTCGGTGTGGAGTGTCTTGATCGCGACCTGCCGGTCGAGCACCGCGTCGTAGGCGAGGTGCACCGAGGCCATGCCGCCCTCGCCGAGCAGATCGCGCAGTTGGTAGCGGCCGCCCGCCAGTGCCCGCCCCGCATACCGGCCGTGTGCGGCGTCCTGGCTCATGTTCTGCGTCCCCCGTAGCCTTCCGGACGCCGGCGACGGTGGTTGGGTGCCGAGGCGTCGATCCCCAGGATCCGAGAAGTCGTTGATCCAATGGGCTATTCCCGGCCAAGTCTGCCCGAGGGCACTGACACGTCAAGCGCGGTGCCCGTTCCGTGACCGTACGCGAAAGAAGCGTCGCGGAAGCGTTACAGCTGCTGTACGACCGGTACACAGGATTTGCACGCCGGTATGTTCTGAAGGTTTGATGGCCGGTCGGTCTCGGGCCGGTCCCCAAGGCCTTCCCGGACCGGAGGCTTGCGCGGAGGCTGTAGCGTGGCCGACGGAGACCGTAACAACACCGCGCGCACCGCGGGCAGAAACGACGGCGAGGACTGATGGCACAGCAGCAGCGCGCTCAGGGCCCGTCCGACCCCGAGGCGACTGGCGGCGGGATGTCAGATGCGCCGGAAATGTGGGGGAACGGCGGACTGGTCGGGGACGGCCGATACCGGCTGACCCGCAGACTCGGCCGGGGCGGCATGGCCGAGGTCTTCGCGGCCGAGGACGTACGCCTCGGACGCACCGTGGCGGTCAAGTTGCTGCGCGCCGACCTCGCCGAGGACCCCGTCTCCAAGGCACGCTTCACGCGCGAGGCCCAGTCGGTGGCCGGGCTCAACCACCACGCGATCGTCGCCGTGTACGACTCCGGCGAGGACTTCGTGGGCGGCCAGTCCGTGCCGTACATCGTGATGGAGATCGTCGAGGGCCGCACCATCCGTGACCTGCTCCTCAACGCCGAGGCGCCGGGTCCCGAGCAGGCCCTGATCATCGTCTCCGGCGTCCTTGAGGCGCTCGCCTACTCGCACCAGCACGGCATCGTGCACCGCGACATCAAGCCTGCCAACGTCATCATCACGCACAACGGCGCGGTCAAGGTGATGGACTTCGGCATCGCCCGCGCCCTGCACGGTGCGTCCACGACGATGACGCAGACCGGCATGGTCATGGGCACCCCGCAGTACCTCTCCCCCGAGCAGGCGCTCGGCAAGGCCGTCGACCACCGCTCCGACCTGTACGCCACGGGCTGTCTGCTGTACGAACTGCTCGCGCTGCGGCCCCCGTTCACCGGCGAGACCCCGCTGTCGGTGGTCTACCAGCACGTCCAGGACATCCCGACGCCGCCGTCGCAGGTCTCCGACGGCGTCCCGCCGGAGCTCGACGGCCTCGTCATGCGCTCCCTCGCCAAGGAGCCGGACGACCGGTTCCAGACGGCCGAGGAGATGCGCGGCCTGGTCCAGTACGGCCTGCAGATGCTGTACGAGCAGGGCGGCCACACCGGTACCTGGAACACCGGCCCCGTCGACACGCACGACGGCCGGCACACCCCGGCGGCTGGCCTGGCCGGCACGGCCGTACTGCCGCACCCCGGGGGCGACGCGTCCGGCACCGCGCAGATCCCGCAGCCGATCCTGCCCAACCGCTACGGCGGCGGGGACGAGGGCGGCTTCGAGGGGCACGGCAACCGGGGCGGCGGCGGCCGCGGCAAGCTGTGGATCCTGGCCGTCCTCGCGGTGATCGCCATCGCGGCGGGTGTGGCACTGGCTCTCCGGGGCAACGGCAATGAGGGTGGTGACACCCCCAGTAAGAGCGAGTCGCCGACCGTCTCACAGACCACCCCCGACAAGACCGCCGACGAGACGCCGAGCGACGAACCGACCGACGAGTCCACCGAGACGAACACGGACGAGGGCACGGGCACGGGGACGGGCACGGGTTCCGGTCCGGACTACACACCGTCTTCAACGCCGTCCTACACGCCGTCGCAGCCGGCCTCGCGGCCGCCCTCGGGCAAGCCGACGGGCAACCCGACGACCGAGCCACCGACGAACGAGCCGACGACGGAGCCGCCGACGGAGAACCCGACGACCGGGGTATCGACGGACCCCACCCTGGGGGGCGTCGGCGGGACCGAGGGCGGCGGCGGGAACTGACCGGCGGCCCCGCCGGTCCGCTCACCGCGACAGCCTCCACGCGCGCGTGCGGCCCGGAAACGGGTTCCACGCGCGCGTGGAAGCTGCCGCCGCTGTCGAGCAGGCCCCTCACCGAGGCGGGCGGTTCAGTCCGCGAACGTGTCGCACATCGTGTCCCGCTCCCGTTTCGGAAGCCGTCCGGGAGTCGTACGCCAGGCACCACACCGGCCGGCCGAGTGGCCGGAATGTGCGCCGACGCGTGGGCCGCCGTGCCGATCCCGCCCGCGACCTCCGCGCCGACCTCGGCGGCCAGGAGCTCGTGCAGGCCCCCCGGCGGACCACCTGATGATCCTGATGGTCGTCTCCCGCCCTGCCGGCTCTTCCCGTGACCTGGGTCACCGGGATAACGTGCCGTTGTTCCGGCCCCCTGCAAGGCTGTGACCAGGAACTGTTCCCGGTTTCGCGATTTACTTGGAAATCCAAGCAAAATCGCAGGTCAGGAGGGGTTTCACAGAATTGTGGAGCACTGGGTAACGTGCCTTGTGCAGGGCGCTCGCCGGGGCACCTGTCACCTGTTCCGAACGGACCGCACCCACCCCGTGCGTCCGTGAGGCCACAGGCGAGCCGCACTGGCACCCGGCGAACCCGGGTAGCCGGACCGACGGAGGAGCACACGTGACCGTGGAGAGCACTGCCGCGCGCACACCGCGACGCAGCGCGAGTACGACCGGTACAAAGAGCACGGCCGGCAAGCGCGCGACCGCGAAGAAGACCTCGGCGACCGCACAGAACGCGCCAGGGGGTGACCCCGAACTCGTCCAGTTGCTGACGCCCGAGGGCAAGCGCGTCAAGAGCGCCGCCTACGACAAGTACGTCGCCGGTATCACCCCCGATGAGCTGCGCGGTCTGTACCGCGACATGGTGCTCACCCGCCGCTTCGACGCCGAGGCCACCGCGTTGCAGCGCCAGGGCGAGCTCGGTCTGTGGGCCTCCCTGCTCGGTCAGGAGGCCGCCCAGATCGGCTCCGGCCGCGCCACCCGTGAGGACGACTACGTCTTCCCGACCTACCGCGAGCACGGCGTCGCCTGGTGCCGCGGGGTCGACCCGACCAACCTGCTGGGCATGTTCCGCGGCGTGAACAACGGCGGCTGGGACCCCAACAGCAACAACTTCCACCTCTACACGATCGTCATCGGCTCCCAGACGCTGCACGCCACGGGCTACGCGATGGGCGTCGCCATGGACGGCGCGGACAGCGCGGTCATCGCCTACTTCGGCGACGGCGCCTCCAGCCAGGGCGATGTCGCCGAGTCCTTCACCTTCTCCGCCGTCTACAACGCCCCGGTGGTGTTCTTCTGCCAGAACAACCAGTGGGCTATCTCCGAGCCCACCGAGAAGCAGACCCGCGTCCCGCTCTACCAGCGTGCGCAGGGGTACGGCTTCCCCGGCGTCCGCGTCGACGGCAACGACGTGCTGGCCTGCCTCGCGGTCACCAAGTGGGCGCTGGAGCGGGCCCGCAGCGGTGAGGGCCCGACCCTGGTCGAGGCGTACACGTACCGCATGGGTGCCCACACCACCTCCGACGATCCGACCAAGTACCGGGCGGACGAGGAGCGCGAGGCGTGGGAGGCGAAGGACCCGATCCTGCGCCTTCGCCGCCATCTGGAGGCCTCAAACCACACGGACGAGGGATTCTTCGCGGAACTGGAGGCGGAGAGCGAGGCGTTGGGCAGGCGAGTGCGCGAAGCGGTCCGCGCCATGCCGGACCCGGACCACTTCGCCATCTTCGAGAACGTGTACGCGGACGGGCATGCGCTCGTCGACGAGGAGCGCGCGCAGTTCGCCGCCTACCAGGCGTCGTTCGCGGACGCAGAGGGGGGCAACTGAGATGGCCGGGACGATGACGTCAAAGAGCCTGCCGCTGGCGAAGGCGATCAACGAGTCGCTGCGCCGCGCGCTGGAGGCCGACCCCAAGGTCCTGGTCATGGGGGAGGACGTCGGCAAGCTCGGCGGCGTCTTCCGCGTGACGGACGGTCTGCAGAAGGACTTCGGTGAGAGCCGGGTCATCGACACCCCGCTCGCCGAGTCGGGCATCGTCGGCACGGCCATCGGCCTCGCCCTGCGCGGATACCGCCCGGTCGTGGAGATCCAGTTCGACGGTTTCGTCTTCCCCGCCTACGACCAGATCGTCACGCAGCTCGCGAAGATGCACGCCCGCTCGCTGGGCAAGGTGAAGCTGCCGGTCGTCGTCCGCATCCCCTACGGCGGCGGGATCGGCGCGGTCGAGCACCACTCCGAGTCCCCCGAGGCGCTCTTCGCGCACGTGTCGGGCCTGAAGGTGGTCTCCCCGTCGAACGCGTCGGACGCGTACTGGATGATGCAGCAGGCCATCCAGAGCGACGACCCGGTGATCTTCTTCGAGCCGAAGCGGCGCTACTGGGACAAGGGTGAGGTCAACGCCGAAGCCATCCCCGGCCCCCTGCACAAGGCGCGGATCGTGCGTGAGGGCACGGACCTGACCCTCGTGGCCTACGGTCCGATGGTGAAGCTCTGCCAGGAAGTCGCAGACGCCGCCGCCGAGGAGGGCAAGTCTCTCGAAGTGCTGGACCTGCGGTCGGTGTCCCCCCTCGACTTCGACTCCGTTCAGGCGTCGGTGGAGAGAACCCGTCGCCTGGTGGTGGTGCACGAGGCGCCGGTGTTCTTCGGTTCGGGTGCGGAGATCGCGGCGCGGATCACGGAACGCTGCTTCTACCACCTGGAGGCACCGGTGCTGAGGGTCGGCGGCTATCACGCCCCGTATCCGCCGGCGCGTCTGGAGGAGGAGTACCTGCCGGGCCTGGACCGGGTACTCGACGCCGTCGACCGCTCGCTGGCGTACTGAGGAGAGGGTCGTGACGACGATGACGGAAGCGTCCGTACGCGAGTTCAGGATGCCGGACGTGGGCGAGGGGCTCACGGAGGCGGAGATCCTCAAGTGGTACGTCCAGCCCGGTGACACGGTCACCGACGGCCAGGTGGTGTGCGAGGTCGAGACCGCCAAGGCGGCGGTGGAACTGCCGATCCCCTACGACGGAGTCGTCCGCGAACTCCGCTTCGCCGAGGGCACCACGGTGGACGTGGGCACGGCGATCATCGCGGTGGACGTGGCGGGCGGCCCCGCGCCCGCCACCGAGACGCCGGCTCCCGCTCAGGCCCCGGCCCCCACGGAGAAGACGCCCGCCGAGAAGAAGCCGGAGGGCTCCGGCCGCCAGCCGGTCCTGGTCGGCTACGGCGTGGCGACCTCCTCCACCAAGCGCCGCCCCCGCAAGGGCCCGGAGATCCCGGGCCGGGAGGCGTCGACGGCGGTCCAGGCAGAGCTGAACGGCCACGGCACGGCCGCCCCCCGCCCGCTGGCCAAGCCGCCGGTGCGCAAGCTGGCCAAGGACCTGGGCGTGGACCTGGCGACGGTCGTCCCGTCCGGCCCGGACGGCATCATCACGCGGGAGGACGTCCACGCGGCGGTGGCCCAGGCACAGCCCGCTCCCGCCGCCGCGCCGATCGTCGAGACGCCGGTCGGTGTCCAGGCCCCGGCCCCGGCTTCGGCGCCCGTGGTGACGTACGACGGGGCGCGTGAGACCCGTATCCCGGTCAAGGGTGTCCGCAAGGCGACGGCGGCGGCGATGGTCGGCTCGGCGTTCACGGCGCCGCATGTCACGGAGTTCGTGACGGTCGACGTGACCCGGACGATGAAGCTGGTCGAGGAGCTCAAGCAGGACAAGGAGTTCACGGGCCTGCGCGTCAACCCGCTCCTCCTGATCGCCAAGGCCCTCCTGGTCGCCGTCAAACGCCACCCGGACATCAACGCGTCCTGGGACGAGGCGGCTCAGGAGATCGTGCTCAAGCACTACGTCAACCTGGGCATCGCGGCGGCGACCCCCCGCGGCCTGATCGTCCCGAACATCAAGGACGCGCAGGCCAAGACGCTTCCGCAACTGGCCGAGTCCCTGAGCGAGTTGGTCTCGACGGCACGCGAGGGCAGGACGTCCCCCGCCGCGATGCGGGGCGGCACGGTGACGATCACCAACGTGGGCGTCTTCGGAATCGACACGGGCACGCCCATCCTCAACCCCGGCGAGTCCGCGATCCTCGCGGTCGGCGCGATCAGACTCCAGCCGTGGGTCCACAAGGGCAAGGTCAAGCCCCGCCAGGTCACGACCCTGGCGCTGTCCTTCGACCACCGTCTGGTGGACGGGGAGTTGGGCTCCAAGGTGCTGGCGGATGTGGCGGCGATTCTGGAGCAGCCGAAGAGGTTGATCAGCTGGGCGTGACGAGCCGGAGCGGGATACGCTGAACTCAGGAAGGGCGGCCGCAAGTTCTTGTTGCGGCCGCCCTTCCACCATTCAGTGCGTCACGATCGGTTGAGTACGTAGACGGGTGCCCCGTCCTCCGTCCCGCCCCGGGAATGGATGCAGGCGTGCTTGCGCAGCAGACGCAGGCATTCGTTGACACGGTGCACCGACAGCCCCGTACGGGCCGCGATCGCATCGAGCGGTTGACGCAACTCGCCCCGCTCGACCAGAACCGGGGCGATCACCACCGCGACGGCCCACACGTCCGACGTCACGGACAGCCGCTGCCGCCAGTCGGCCAGTACCGACTCGGTGGTCGGATGCGCGTAGAAGTCGGCGGTGGGCGCAGGGCGGTCGAGCGTCATGACGTCGAGCCGGTTCGCGATGCGTTCCATGGCCTGGGCGATGGCCTGCTGCGTGGCGAGGGTCGCGCGCTGCATCTGAAGCATTTCCCTTTGCACAGCGAGCGATTCGCGCTGGGCGACCGCAAGCTCCTCGTCGACCTGAAGGTTGTGCGCCTCAAGCCGGACGATGGCCTCCGCGACCTGCTCCGGCATCGCGTACGCGATCGGAGCCGCTGGATCCGCGGGCTGCACCTCGGCCTCCTCCAGGGTGTAGGACCCCTCCCGCTGGACCGTCTCGATCACTTCCGCGACCCATTGCTTGAAGGGGGCGCAGGTGGGTTTGGTGCAGGCGTTGACGAGGAGGATCAGACCCTGGAGATCGATGAGATTCAGGTCTCGGCGCCACTCTCTACCTGCGGGAATGCTGAGACCGTAAGCTCCAGTTACGGTCTCGAGAATGTCTCGGTGCCCCTCCGGAACGTGGTCGGAGAGTGCCTGCCTCGAGTTGGTGTGCCCCAATTCCTTGCAGACATCCACCGCCGGGAACCAGTGCGTTCCGTCCGGCATCGTCAGCCTCCGGACGCGGGCTCCCGTGGCCGCGTAGACGAAGTCGCTGACGTCGATCGCGTCGTGCTGTGCCCGGGGGTCGGGCTGGTGCTTGCTGGGTTCGATCATGTGAACCACCTCCGCCGCGGAACGTAGAGCGGAGCAAATCGAATATGCCAGTCCGCACAAGGATGTTCACGATTGCGAGGGAAATGATCGCCAAATCCGGTGCGGGACGCCATGCGTGCATGTACGACGTCTTCGCCGACCTGGGTCACGTCGTGTCTTCGGTCTCGGATCCGTGGCCGGGGCGCGCGCCACGCCGGCCCATGATGCTCCGCACGTGCCGAGACGGCGGGTGCCGGGAATGGCGGGTCGTGCCGTGTGTCAGGCGGGCTTGTGGGCCAGCAAGGTGGCGATCCGCCTCTTCGTCCCTTCGGACGGTTCCTGTACCACCCGCGCGGTGACCACCAGTCCCGCGCGGCCGAGGAGTTCGGTGAGGTGGTCCATCGGGAGCAGATGGGACTCGTACGACACCGGATGGCCGCCGTATGCCTGCGTCGGGCGCAGCCGTTCGCCGTCCCCGACATGGCCGGCCAGCATCAGCCGGCCGCCGGGGGCGAGGGTGCGGTGGAACTCGGCGTAGACACGTGGCAGGAGGTCAGGTGGGGTGTGGTGCGTGGAGTAGTAGGCCAGGATGCCGCCGAGGGTGCCGTCCTCGATGTCCAGGCCGGTGAGCGAGCCGACCCTGAACGTCAGGGTGGGGTGGGCGCGTTGGGCCAGTTCCACCATTTTTGGTGACAGGTCGACGCCGAACGCGGGCACGCCCAGTTGGGTCAGGTACGCGGTCACGTGACCGGGACCGCAGCCGAGATCCGCGACCGGCCCGAGCGCCGCCGACCGCATGGTCTCCGCGAACGCGTCCAGCAGTGCGCGGGACAACGGGTCCAGCTCCGCAGGCGACTTGACCAGCTGCGCGTACGCGGCGGCGACTGTGTCGTACGACTTCCGCACCGCCGTGAGATACGAGGCCTCGGTGAGGGCGGAGAGCGGCCCGGTGCGGGAAGTTGTCACGCCGACATGGTGCAGGGGCGGTCACCTCGTCGCGCCTCCTTTACGGAAAATTGCCGGCCGTACGCCTGCCAAGGCGCCGTCAGCAGGCAAGGCAAAGACCCCCCGCCGACGGCGAGGGGCCTGTGACCTGCTGCTGCCTGACGTGTGGTCAGCCGAGCCGGGCGAACGCGTAGTTCATCAGCTTCTTGGCGTCCGCCTCCCGCTGCGGGATGGAGGTCGAGGCGAGGACGGTGCCGATGACCGTCTTGCCGCCTCGGGTGGCGGCGAAGACGAGGCAGTACTTCGCCTCGGGGCCGGAGCCCGTCTTCACGCCGATCGTGCCGCTGTAGCTGCTGAGCAGACCGTTGGTGTTGGTCCACGTGGCCATCGTGCGGGTGGTGCCCGTCTTGGTGATCGTCTTGGCGGTGTACGCCTTCGTCTTCACCACCGCGCGGAACGAGGCGTTCTTCATCGCGCTGCTGGCGAGCTTCGTCAGGTCGCGCGGCGTCGAGTAGTTGGAGCCGTTGCCGATGCCGTCGAACGAGTCGAAGTGGGTGTTCGTCAGACCGAGGCTCTTCGCCTGGGTGTTCATCTTGCCGATGAACGACTTCACCCGCGCCGCACGCGTCGTGCCGGAGCCGAACTTGTCGGCCAGGGCGTAGGCGGCGTCGCAGCCGGACGGCAGCATCAGCCCGTAGAGCAGCTGCCGCACGGTGACCTTGTCGCCGACGATGAGGTGGGCCTGGGAGGCGTTGTTGGCGACGACGTAGTCGCTGTACGCCTTCTGGATGGTGACCTTGGCGTCCAGGTTCAGGTTCGACTGCGCGAGCACGACCTTCGCGGTCATGATCTTCGTGGTGGAGCCGGTGGAGCGCCTGGTGTCCGCGGCCTTGCCGTACAGCCCCGCGCCGTTCGCGTTGTTCATCACGTAGCCGCCCTTGGCGACGATCGTGGGCGCGGTGACGGCCTGCGCGGGGACCGCGGCGAGGGCTCCGGTCGCGAGGACCGCGCCGGCCGTCACGGCGACGGCGGCGGCTCGGCGGAAGCGGACAACCTGGAAGCCGTCCTTGATGCCGGTTATCAACTGAGAAACCCCGATTGTCTCGAATGCCCCTGTTATGCGGCCGTGTTGAGATGGTGCCAGGAAAATGGGGCCGCAGGTGTGTGACACGTAATTAGCACAGAAGGTTGTGCCGCCGTCGGGTCGGGTCCGGGTTCTTTGCCGCAAGATCCCTCTTTCGTGTCCCGGGACGCCGCTACCGTCCCGTATGCCGGACCGGTCTCCATCATGTGTTCCTGTTGTATCTATGATGTCCACATGTCCCTGGCAGTGAAGCACCCACCCGCCGCCGACCGTGTCTACGCCCACGTCAAGCAGGGTGTCCTGGACCGCCGTTACCAAGGCGGCACTCTCCTCACCGAGGGCGAGCTCGCCGAGGCCGTCGGTGTCTCCCGCACACCGGTGCGCGAGGCGCTGCTCCGGCTGGAGGCCGAGGGGCTCATCAAGCTTTACCCGAAAAAGGGAGCCCTCGTCCTGCCCGTCTCCGCCCAGGAGATCGCGGACGTCGTCGAGACCCGGCTCCTGGTCGAGGAACACGCGGCCCGCAAGGCGGTACCGGCACCCGCCGGACTCATCGACCGGCTCGAGGGGCTGCTGGCCACGCAGCAGGAGCAGGCCGCCGCCGGTGACCTGGCGGGGGCCGCCGTCACCGACCGCTGTTTCCACGCCGAGATCGTCCGCAGCGGCGGCAACGAGATCCTCTCCCGGCTCTACGACCAGCTCCGCGACCGCCAGTTGAGGATGGGTGTCGCGGTGCTGCACTCCCACCCCGAGCGGATCGCCAAGAACCTCGTCGAACACGGGGAGATCCTTCAAGCGCTGCGCTCCGGGGATCCGGAGGCCGCGGTCGAGGTCGTCCACCGGCACGTCGGCTGGTTCTCGCACCTGGCCCGGGGTGAGGTCCGGTGAGCAGCTCCGCGGCTTCCTCCGGCTCCTCCTCCTCGTCCTCCTCAGGTTCCTCAGGTTCCTCAGGTCCCTCGGGCTCGCTGCCGGGCGATCCGCCCGGCGGCCGGCGCGCGATGGCCGTCTGGGGCGTCGGCGTCTCCGTCTACTTCGTCGCCGTCATCTTCCGTACGTCCCTCGGGGTCGCCGGCCTCGACGCCGCCGACCGCTTCCACGTGGGCGCCTCCGCGCTGTCCACCTTCTCCATCCTCCAACTCCTCGTGTACGCGGGCATGCAGATACCGGTGGGCCTGCTGGTGGACCGGCTCGGCACGAAGAAGGTGCTGAGCCTGGGCGCGGTGCTGTTCACGGCCGGACAGCTCGGGTTCGCGTTCTCGTCGTCGTACGGCATGGCCCTCGCCTCGCGCGCACTGCTGGGCTGCGGGGACGCGATGACCTTCATCGCCGTACTGCGGCTCGGCACCCGCTGGTTCCCGGCCCGCCGCAGCCCCATGGTCGCGCAGCTCGCGGGCCTGATCGGCATGGCGGGCAACCTGGTCTCCACGCTGGTGCTGGCCCGGCTGCTGCACGGCCTCGGCTGGACGGCGGCCTTCGCGGGCAGCGCGATCGCGGGTGCCGTCGTCGTGGTGCTGGTGCTGCTGTTCCTCAAGGACCACCCGGAGGGACACGAGCCGGAGCCCTTCCCGCACCACGGGGCCGCTTATGTACGGCGCCAGATCGCCGCGTCCTGGAGGGAGCCGGGGACCCGGCTGGGGCTGTGGGTGCACTTCACGACCCAGTTCCCGGCGATGGTGTTCCTGCTGCTGTGGGGGCTGCCGTTCCTGGTCGAGGCGCAGGGGCTGTCGCGGGCGGTGGCGGGTGAGTTGCTCACCCTGGTCGTGCTGTCGAACATGCTGATCGGACTGGTGTACGGCCAGATCGTCGCCCGGCATCACGGGGCGCGGCTTCCGCTGGCACTGGGCACCGTGGGGACAACGGCGCTGACCTGGGCGGCCACGCTGGTGTATCCCGGTGACCATGCGCCGATGTGGCTGCTGGTGGTGCTGTGCACGGTGCTGGGGTCCTGCGGACCGGCGTCGATGCTCGGCTTCGACTTCGCGCGGCCGGCGAATCCGCCCGAGCGGCAGGGGACGGCGTCCGGGATAACGAACATGGGGGGATTTGTCGCCTCGATGACGACACTCTTCGCGATCGGCGTGCTGCTCGATGCGACCGGGGACGACTACCGGGTCGCGTTCTCCTCGGTGTTCGTGCTGCAGGCGCTCGGAGTCAGCCAGGTGCTGCGGTTGCGGAAGCGGGCGGCCCGGCGGGAGCGGGAGCGGCTGGTGGCCAGTCGGGTGGAGACGGTGCACGTCCCTGCGTGACGGCGCCCTGTGCCGGGGTGGGCGTCTGTGGGTTGGCGCCCCTGGGGGGTGGGAGTCTCTGGGGGCTGTGCCGCCCCTGGGGGGTGGGAGTCCCTGGGGGCTGCCGCCCCCAGACCCCCCGCTTCGGCCTGAACGGCCTCGTCCTCAATCGCCGGACGGGCTGAGATGACTCGACCGGCGCCGCGAGCTCCCGTCAAAGAGTGACGCTGAAGTTCCTCAGGATCGCCCCCGTCAACGTCGGATCTCCCTCCGCCTTCACCCGGTCCGTCACCGCCTCCGGCGTGACGCGGCCGCAGGCCAGGCGGACGTACGTCTCCCAGTCGAGGCTGAGCGAGGCGGCCGGGCCGAGGGCCGGGGTGGATTCGAGAGTGCCGCGGCCCTGGATGTCGACGCGGATCGTACGCAGGAACTCGAGGGGACCGTGCACGTCGAAGACGACGGCCGAGCTGCGCGGGGCGTCGGCCTTGACCGCGACGATCTCCGGGAGCGCGGCGAGCAGCACGTCACGGGCGACGTGCGCGCCGGGGGAGTCCAGGTTGCCGGGGCGGCCGAGGGCGGTGCGCAGGTCCTGTTCGTGGACCCACACGTTGAACGCGTGGGAGCGCATGGCCTCTTCGAGGGTGATCTCGGTGCTCAGGGGGCCGCGCACCTTGGTGCCCGGGTCGCGCGAGTCGTTGCGCAGCTGGCGGTTGCGCCGGATGATCACGTACTCCAGCTCGGAGGTCATCTCGGGCGCCGTGTGGTGGCGGCGGACGTCGACCTGCATCTCCATGTAGCGCTGGTTGTCGTTGGTGACGTGGTACAGGTCGCGCGGGAGCGTGTGGATGGGGCGCGGGTCGCCGAGCATCTCGCAGTCCAGGCCGATGACGTGGGAGACCACGTCCCGCACCGACCAGCCGGGGCAGGGGGTGCGCCGGTTCCACTCGCCCTCCACAAGGGGCAGCACGAGCTCGGATATCGCTTCGATGGAGTGGGTCCAGGCGTCGGCGTAGGGCTGGAGAGTGGGATGCAGACTCACGGAACGGGACCCCTCGGCGGTCGGTACTCGGGTGGTTGTGGCGGCGGCGTTGCCTGCGGGAGGTGGCTGTCGGCGGGTGTCTTGGGACGCTAAGTTACGCTGCTCTGAGGCACCCCGGCAGTGCTTTCGTGTGACGATCGTAGGCCCGTGTGGACGGCTCGAATGCCAGGACGGTGGTAGTGTGCGCGCCTCACTGATCCAGATCGCCGTGGACGAGGGCGAATCGGTCGAGTCCCGCCGACGGCGCGTGGCCGCGCTGGTGCGGGAGCAGGCCGGGTCCGACCTCGTCGTCCTGCCCGAACTGTGGACCACTGGTGCCTTCGCGTTCGAGGAGTTCGGGAGCGAGGCCGAACCGCTCGACGGGCCGACCTACGAGGCCATGGCCAAGGCGGCGAGCGACGCGGGAGTGTGGCTGCACGCGGGATCGATTCCGGAACGTGACCCTGACGGACCCCTCTACAACACCTCCCTCGTCTTCTCACCCTCCGGCGACCTGGCCGCCGCCTACCGCAAGATCCACCGCTTCGGCTTCGACAAGGGCGAGGCCGTGCTGATGAGCGCGGGCGAGGACCTGGTGACGGTCCGGCTGCCCGATACGACGCTGGGTCTCGCCACCTGTTACGACCTCCGTTTCCCCGAACTCTTCCGCGGTCTCGTCGACGCCGGCGCCGAGACCCTGATCGTCCCCGCGGGCTGGCCGGAGCGCCGCCGGGCGCACTGGACGCTGCTGGCTCAGGCGCGGGCGATCGAGAACCAGGCGTTCGTGCTCGCGTGTGGAACGGCCGGGACACACGCCCGGGTTCCGCAAGCGGGTCACTCGATCGTGGTCGATCCGTGGGGCCGGATCCTGGCGGAGGCGGGCGCCGACCAGGAAGTCCTCACGGTCGACTTCGACCCCGGGAACGTGGCGACGACGCGCGAGCTGTTCCCGGCCCTGAAGGACCGGGTGCTCGGGATCACCACACCGCGCAGGCGTCAGTCCTCCCGGCCCTCCTGACCGTCCTCCCGCTCCTTCTCCGCCAGGTGGATCACACACACCGCCACCGCGATCAGCAGCGCCGGGTCCGCGTCGTCCCGTACGACGTCGACCCCGTACGTCTCACGCACGTGCAGCCAACGGCGGGAGATGACGGCGAGCAGCTCACCGTCGTACTCGACGGCGAACTCGCGGTCGAGGATCTTGCCGCTGACATCGAGTTCCGTGCCGCCGTCCGCCAGCGCCACCCGGTAGTGGTTGCGCAGCAGGGACAGCCGTTTGCGCTTGACGCGGGCGACGGGTTCGCCGTCCCGCTCGATCACCATGGTGTCCCTGAGGGCGAACATCTTCTGGTGGATGTCGACGAGGACGCGCCCCTGGGTGTCCTTCAGCTCGAAGGTGTCCCGCAGCCGCATGGCCTTGCCGTCGACGAGGAAGACCTTGTTGCCGTGGTCGTCCTCGATCCAGTAGTCGTCACCGAAGCCGAGGAGCCGGTCGCGCACGAGGAATCTCATACCGTCCTCATACCCTCACCGCGTCCCTGGCGGTGTCCGAAACGCCGCCGGTAGGCCGACGGGCTGAGTCCGGTGACGTGGCGCACGCGCGCGCGGAGGTTCGCGGCCGTGCCCAGCCCGCTCTTCGCCGCCACCACGTCGAGCCGCTCCTCTCCCCGCTCGATCAGCCGGCAGGCCAGCGCCACCCGCTCCCCCGTCAGCCAGGCCAACGGGGTCGTGCCCAGCTGGGCACGGAAGCGCCGGTGCAGGGTGGCCGGCGACACCGCCGCCCGCGCCGCCAGGTCCGCCACCGTCAGTGGCTCCCCCAGCCGCTCCTGCGCCCACGCGAGCAGCGGGCCGAGCGACTCGTCGGGCACGTGGGGCACCGGCCGTTCCACGAACTGGCGCTGCCCGCCGTCCCGGTGCGCGGCGAAGACGAGCCGCCGGGAGACGTGGTTGGCGACTTCGGCGCCATGGTCCCGCCGTACGACATGCAGGCCGAGGTCGAGCGCCGAGGCGCTCCCGGACGCCGTGAGGATGTCGCCGTCGTCGACGAACAGCACGTCGGGCTCGAGCCGCACGCGCGGGAACCGCGCCCGGAAGGACTCCGCCCACATCCAGTGACAGGCGGCGCGGCGCCCGTCCAGCAGTCCGGCTTCCGCGATCGTGAACGCGCCGGAGCAGAAGCCGATGAGCCGGGTGCCCCGCGCGTGCGCTCGGCGCACGACGTCCAGGACGAGCGGGTCGCGAGGGGCGTCGGTGTCGGGCCGGTTCGGCACGATCAGGGTGTCCGCCGCCTCCGCCGCGTCCAGCCCGGCGACCCCGGTGAGGGTGAAGAAACCGTCCCGCATCCGGGTCGCGGGGCCGGCGGCGCACAGCCGGAAGTCGTACAGCTCCCGGTCCAGCTCGGGCCGGGGCAGCCCGAACACCTCGATGGCACAGCTCATTTCGAACGGATTGGAGTTCTCGTCCACGAGCAGGACCACGGTGTGCGGTTGAGAGGATCCTTGCGCCATGTGCGATTTCTAGCACTCGTACGGTGCACCGGGCACCCCGCAAGATGGCCCCATGGAACCCATCTCGCCGTCCGCGGAACCCGCCGCGCCGTCCGCGGAACCCGTCTCGCTGTCCGACGCCCTCGCCTCTTTCACCGAGCGGTGGAGCCCCCGCATCGTCACCACCGTCAACGACTACGACGTCCGGGTCGCGAAGGTGGAGGGCGAGCACGTGTGGCACGTGCACGACCACACCGACGAGTTCTTCCTGGTCCTGGAGGGCGAACTGCACATCTGTCTGCGGGAGCCGGACGGCGAACGCACGGTCGTCCTCCCCAAGGGGTCCGTGCACACGGTCCCGCGCGGCACCGAACACAAGCCCTACGCCCTGCGGCCGACCGAGATCCTCCTCCTCGAACCCACCGGCACGCTCACGGTCGGCGACCGCCACGACGAGATACCGGCCCATGTGGACGCGACCACCGGCCACCGACTGAGCTGACTGTCAGTGCCGGGTGGCAGGCTTGAGCCAGGACCGCGTCCCGGCCCGCCTCACCCAGGGTGCGGCGGACCGGCAGGCGTTGGTGCTCGCGGGCTTCGGCGACGTCCCGTGGGCGTCGCCGTCAGCGGCGGCGCGGGCGCGGGGCCAGCTTGTACAGGGCCAGGCCCGCGGCCAGCAGGGTGGTGGCCGTGACCATCAGCGCCATGCTGTTCAGCCACAGGCCGGTGGCGGCCAGGGTGGCGCCGCCCGCGCCGGTGGTACCGGCGCCGATCACTCTTCCGTACATCGTGCGTCTCCTAAGGAGGGGTTGGTGCGTGGGGGGCGGTTCGGGGGTGGGCCGTGCGCGGTGGCCTTACGTGGCCACCCACTTCTCCTCGCTGCGGCGCAGCAGGCCCCACAGGGAGGAGAAGTAGACGGCGTGCTGGAACAGGTCGTAGAGCATCTCGGGGATCATCAGCGCCGCGACCAGGACGGCCCGGGGGCCGGCGTGGCGCACCGAGACGGTCTTCTCGACCATGAAGATCAGGCCGATGGCGGTCCAGAACGGCGAGAAGCCGGGCCAGCCGTACAGCGTCGTGTACGTGATCATGAAGGTCAGGTAGACCAGGAAGGACAGCGCGCCGAAGCCCATGAGGAACTGCTGGGCGAAGTAGCGGGCGGTGACCCGGGTCCAGCCGTAGTCGCGCAGGTTCTCCAGGGCGCCGCGCTGCCAGCGCAGCCGCTGGTGCCACAGCTTGCCCAGGGTGGGCATGACCTCGGTGGTGACCGCGCAGCCGGCCGGTGACATGGTGCGGTAGCCGAGGGTCTTGACGGCCTTGGTCATCTCGTCGTCCTCGGTGAGCGAGGCGAGGCTGTAGTAGCTCGTGCCGCCGCCGATCACTCCGGCGCGGCGGGCGGTGCGCACCTCGCGCAGCACCCGGGCGCGGAACATCGTGCCGGTGCCGGTGAGGACCTGGGCCTTACCGCCGGTGCGGTCGAGTTCCCACGCGTAGCGGTGGAACTCCATGCGCTGGAGCAGGCCGAGGAAGCCGCCGCCCTGCTCGCCGTAGAAGACGCCGCCGACGGCGCCGACCTTGCGGTTGAAGGTGGCCAGGGCGGTCTCGGCGAACGACGGGTCGAGGACGGTGTCGGCGTCCTGCACCAGCAGCAGGTCCCGGTCGTCCAGGTGGGGCAGGATCCAGGCGATGGCCTGGTTGAGGGCGCCGGCCTTCTTGTGGGTGTTGCCGTGGGTGGCGAAGACCTGCGCGCCGTGGGCCATGGCTGTCGCGGCGGTGTCGTCCGTGCAGTTGTCGGCGACGACCACGACGAGGTCCGGGGGCCGGCTCTGGTTCCACAGGCCCTGGATGGCGGCCGCGATGCGGTCCTGCTCGTTGTGGGCCGGAATCAGTGCCGCGAGCCGCGGCACGGGGCCGGGTGCCTCGGGGGCGGCGTGGGCGCGGCGGGCCGCGTGCCGGCCCGGGTGGCGTCGGTACGGATCGCGTGCCGGGGCGGTCGCCGCAGGGGCAACGAGGTCGAGCACGTGAAGCCCCCGGGGTGCAGGTGGAACGGCCCGGCACTGCGTCTCCCGGAGCCTCAGGACTCCCAAGTCTTTACGATATTCACACAAGCGCACAAGGCACCCCGGGTCACGGAATGCTCAAGGTTGTCGGTGCTTGCCCTGTGCATGCCGCGCCGGGGGTCCTGTGCCGCTGCAGTGCATGTGCCCTGAATGGGGGGTTAAGCCTTCCATGTGTCGAGATGTCAGACGCCGTAGCCGTCGCTGTAGCCGTCCCTGCGGGTGGTGCGCCGTTCCTCTTCGACGACCGGCGTCGAGGGTGGCATGACGACCCGCCGGCGCCGGGCGATGCTGCTGAACGTACTGACACCGATCAGCCCGACGACCATCAGGATGATGCCGACGAGGTCGAGATTGACCCCCTGCATGTCCCAGTCGGTCGCGAACGTGAGGATGGCTCCCACGGCGATGAGGATGATGCATCCGCCGAGGCCCATGGCTGTTGCCTCCCTGTCCGGTCCGGTCGTTCCGGTCCGAGACAGCGGGTACCCCGGCTGTCAACCCCCATGCCGCATCAGCCCGCAGGCCGCGTCAGCCCTCAGGCCGTGTCAGCCGTCAGGCCGCGTCAGCCCTCAGGCCGTGTCAGCCGTCAGGCCGCGTCAGCCCTCAGGCCGCGTCAACCCTCAGGCCGCGTCAGCCGTCAAGCTGTGTCAGCCGTCAAGCTGTGTCAACCCCCCGCCGCGCCGATCCCGTTCCGGAACGCCGCTATCCCCGCAGGAACGCCACCAGAGCGTTGGCGAGCAGGTGCGGGTCGTCCGCGCCGCACAACTCCCGGGCGCTGTGCATCGACAGGATCGCCACGCCGATGTCGACCGTCTGGATGCCGTGCCGGGCCGCGGTGATCGGGCCGATCGTCGTCCCGCAGGGCATCGAGTTGTTGGACACGAAGGACTGGAAGGGCACGTCCGCCTTCTCGCAGGCGGCGGCGAACACCGCTCGGCCCGAACCGTCCGTGGCGTAGCGGTTGTTGACGTTGACCTTGAGGATCGGGCCGCCGTTGACCCGCGGGTGGTGCGTCGGGTCGTGCCGCTCCGCGTAGTTGGGGTGGACGGCGTGACCGGTGTCGGAGGACAGACAGATGGTGCCCGCGAAGGCACGCGCCCGGTCCTCGTACGCCCCTCCGCGCGCGAACACCGACCGCTCCAGCACCCCGCCGAGCAGCGGCCCGTCCGCGCCGGTGTCCGACTGCGACCCGTTCTCCTCGTGGTCGAAGGCGGCCAGTACGGGGATGTAGGGCAGGTCAGCGCCGCAGACCGCCGTCAGTGCCGTCACCCCCGCGTGCACCGACAGCAGGTTGTCCATGCGCGGTCCGGCGACGAGTTCGTTGTCACGGCCCAGGTAGGCCGGCGGCTCCACGGAGTGCGTCATCAGGTCCCAGCCGGTCACCTCGCCCGCGCCGAGTCCGCTCTCCTGGGCCAGGAAGGAGATCAGGTCACCGTCGCGCACGTCGTTGCCCAGGCCCCAGATCGGCTGCAGATGCCGCTGCTTGTCCAGCTTGAGGCCCTCCGCCGACACGGAACGGTCGAGGTGGATGGCGAGTTGGGGCACCCGCAGCAGCGGCCGGTCGACGTTCACCAGCCGCGTCGAGCCGTCCCGCAGCGACAGCCGTCCCGCCAGGCCGAGGTCGCGGTCCAGCCACGAGTTGAGCAGCGGTCCGCCGTAGATCTCCACGGCCACCTGCCGCCAGCCGTGCGCCCCGGTGTCGGGCCGCGGCTTGATCCGCAGGTTGGGGGAGTCGGTGTGGGCGCCGACGATCCGGAACGGCGTGTGCGGCGCGGCGCCCTCGGGGACGTACCAGGCCACGATCGCCCCGCCTCGCAGTACGTACTTGCCACCGCTCGTCCCGTCCCAGGCGTCCGTCTCCGCGACCTGTCGGAAACCGGCCTTTTCCAGCCGCGCGGCGACGTTCGCCACCGCGTGGTACGGCGACGGGCTCGCGGCCAGGAAGGACATCAGGTCATCGGTGAGTCCGCGGTCGAAGCGGGAGGGTGCGCTCATGGGTTCACCTTAACGACGGACGAAGACCCGCTCCCCATAGCTGGAAGCGGGCCTTCGTATCGGCTGTGCTGTGGAGGTGGGCGGTGTTCGGAACGCCTAGAAGGCGGCCTCGTCCAGCTCCATCAGGTCCAGCTCGACACCCTCGGCGACCTTGCGGGCCAGGGTCACGCCGGGCAGGACGTTGGCCGCGAAGAACTTCGCCGCGGTGATCTTGCCGGTGTAGAACGCCTTGTCCTTGGCGGAGGCGGTCTCCAGCTTCTCGGCGGCGATCGCGGCGCCCTTCAGCAGCAGATAGCCGACGACGACGTCACCGGAGGCCATCAGCAGACGGGTGGTGTTCAGGCCGACCTTGTAGATGTTCTTGACATCCTGCTCGGTGGCCGCGAGGTCGGTCAGCATCAGACCGACCAGGGCCTCCAGCTCGACGGCGGCCTTGGCGAGGTGCTCGCGGGCGCCGGCCAGCTCCTCGCCGCCGGTGCCGAGCGCCAGGAACTTCTTGATGTCCTCGGCGAGGGAGTTGAGGGCCGCGCCCTGGTTGCGGACGATCTTCCGGAAGAAGAAGTCCTGGCCCTGGATCGCCGTGGTGCCCTCGTACAGGGTGTCGATCTTGGAGTCCCGGATGTACTGCTCGATCGGGTACTCCTGGAGGAATCCGGAGCCGCCGAAGGTCTGCAGGGACTGGGCGAGCAGCTCGTACGCCTTCTCGGAGCCGTAGCCCTTCACGATCGGCAGGAGCAGGTCGTTGAGGGCGTTCTCGGTGGAGGCGTCCTCGCCGTTCGCCTCCTTGACCTGGATCTCGTCCTGGACGGCCGCGGTGTACATCACCAGGGCGCGCATGCCCTCCGCGTACGCCTTCTGAGTGATCAGCGAGCGACGTACGTCGGGGTGGTGGGTGATGGTGACCTTGGGCGCGGTCTTGTCCATGAAGTTGGCCAGGTCCGGCCCCTGGACGCGCTCCTTGGCGTACTCCAGCGCGTTCAGGTAGCCCGTCGACAGCGTGGAGATCGCCTTCGTGCCGACCATCATGCGGGCGAACTCGATGATGCGGAACATCTGGCGGATGCCGTCGTGCTTGTCGCCGATCAGCCAGCCCTTGGCGGGGTGGCGGTCGCCGAAGGTCATCTCGCAGGTGTTGGAGGCCTTCAGGCCCATCTTGTGCTCGACGTTGGTGGCGTAGACGCCGTTGCGCTCGCCCAGCTCGCCGGTCTCGAAGTCGAAGAGGTACTTGGGCACGAGGAAGAGGGAGAGCCCCTTGGTGCCGGGACCGGCACCCTCCGGCCGCGCCAGCACGTAGTGGAGGATGTTCTCCGACATGTCGTGCTCACCGGACGTGATGAACCGCTTCACGCCCTCGATGTGCCAGGAGCCGTCCTCCTGCTGGACGGCCTTGGTGCGGCCGGCGCCGACGTCCGAGCCGGCGTCCGGCTCGGTGAGCACCATGGTGGAACCCCACTGCTTCTCGACGGCGATGCTCGCGATGTGCTTCTGCACGTCGTTGCCCTCGTCGAAGAGGATGCCCGCGAAGGCCGGGCCGGAGGAATACATCCACACGGCCGGGTTGGCGCCGAGGATCAGTTCCGCGTACGCCCAGATCAGGGAGCGGGGCGCGGTGGTGCCGCCGATCTCCTCGGGCAGGCCGAGGCGCCAGTACTCCGAGTCCATGAAGGCCTGGTAGCTCTTCCTGAAGGACGCGGGTACCGGTGCGGTGTTGGTCTCCGGGTCGAAGACCGGCGGGTTGCGGTCGGCATCGGCGAAGGACTCCGCCAGCTCGTTCTCCGAGAGCCGGGTCAGCTCCTCGAGAATGCTCTTGGCGGTGTCCGTGTCCATCTCCGCGAACGGACCGGTCCCGTACAGCTTGTCGCGCCCGAGGACCTCGAAGAGGTTGAACTCGATGTCGCGGAGATTCGACTTGTAGTGCCCCATGGCGACGGCTCCGTAGCGGATCGGCGAGGCACGAACTCCTCGCACCTAGTTCACGTGATGCACGTGGTTTCACGTACCAACAAGTAGCTCCCGATGATGCTACCCGTCGGTAATAAGAAGCAACCCCCATGGGTCATCTGTGACGGGGCACACCGGCATCGTCCGGACCGGGCGGCGATTACCGTGCTGCATCCCGCGCGCCCGGCCGCTCTCGGTACTCTTGCGCCCATGTACGGCTACGACCAGAACGTCGGCGCTCAGCAGCAGTACGCCCCGCCGCAGCAGCCCATGTCCGGCGGCTACGGGCAGCAGCAGCCGCTGTACCCGGAGCCGTCCCCGCCCTCGCTCGCCGACGCGGTGCGCGCCTTCACCACCGGGCAGATCACCGCCGAGGACTTCCAGCAAGTCTTCGCGACGTCCAAGGTGTACTGCCCGCGCGGCGACAACCCCGGCTTCCTCGCCCTGCACAACACCCAGCAGCCGGTGATCCCCATGTTCACCTCGCTCAAGGAACTGCGGCGGTACGCGGGCAAGGAGTCCAAGTACTTCGTGATCACCGGCGCCGAGGTGATCGACCTGCTCCCGACCGGCTACGGCTTCGTCCTCGACATGGAGGGCGAGCACCGGATGGTGTTCGACGCGAAGGCCGTCGAGCAGATGGTCGAGTTCGCGATGCGCCGGATGTACGGCTAGACCGCCAGGTGTACGGCTGGACGGTCCCCCGGCCCCCCCGGCCCCCCGGTTACCCAGCCACCCAGCCACCCGGTCACCCGGTCACCCGTAGGGCCAGCCCGTCGAGGACGACTTCGAGGCCGTAGGCGAATTTCTGCTCCCGCAGCCCCGCCGGGTCCGCGGCCGCGGCGGTGATGTCCTCGCGGGGACCGGCGGGCAGGCCGGGACCGGCGGCGCTCTCCTGGGCGGCCGGCAGCAGGCGGGCGACGAAGTCCGCCTCGCTCGCGCCGGAGCGGGCCACGGTGCTCAGCCAGGCCGCCTCGGTGGTGCTCATCCCGATGACGTACGACAGGACGGTGTCCATCGCCCCTGACGGCTCGGCCAGGCCCGCCTCCGTGAACAGGCCGGCCAGCCGCTCGGAGAAGGACATCAGGTGCGGGCCGAGGTAGACGAGGCCCACCTGGCCGAGGACCGAGGGCAGCCAGGGGTGCCGTAGCGCCGCCGCGCGGAAGGAGCGGGCGGCCTCGGTGACGGCGGCCCGCCAGTCCCCGCTCCCGGCGGACGGTACGTGGAGCTCGGCGGCGACCTCGTCGACCGCGAGCTCCAGCAGCTCGTCCTTGGTGGCCACGTGCCGGTAGAGCGAGGCCGCGCCGGCGTTCAGGCGGGCCCCCAGCTTGCGCATGCTCAACGCCTCGATGCCCTCGGCGTCCAGCATGGCGATCGCCTCCCGGACGATCGTGGTGCGGCTGAGGGACGGCTGGTCCGACGCGGGCCGGGGACGGGCCCACACGGACGGGATCGGGTTCTGCTGTGTCGCCTTGGCTGCCACGGCTCGGCTCTCCTCCGCTGCGTACATCGTTCGCGCCGAGCGTACAGTGATTGAGGCTTGCGAACACTGTTCCACGATGCGTACAGTGTTCGCGTCGAACGAACGGCGTTCGCACCGGGTTGGAAGGAAACCGCTATGGAAGCCGGCACGGAAGCCCGCGCCCCACGTCGTTGGTGGATCCTCGTCGTGCTCTGCCTGAGCACGCTGGTCCTGGTGGTCGACAGCATGGCCCTGACCGTCGCGGTACCCGCGATGACCGAGGACATCGGGGCGAGCGCCCAGGACACCCAGTGGATCCTCGACTCCTACATCCTGGTCTTCGCGGGCCTGCTGCTCACCTCCGGCAGCCTGGGGGACCGCTTCGGCCGGCGGAAGGTGATGCTGATCGGGCTGCTGGTGTTCGGGGCGGCCTCGCTGGCCGCGTCCTTCTGCACCAGTCCCGGCGAGGTGATCGCCGTACGCGTCGCGATGGGGGTCGGCGGAGCGCTGATCATGCCCTCCACCCTCTCGATCCTCATCACCGTCTTCGACGAGGAGGAACGCGGCCGGGCGATGGCGGCCTGGAGCTCGGTGTCCATGCTCGGGCTGGTCGGCAGCCCCGTCCTGGGCGGCGTACTGATCGACCACTTCTCCTGGCAGGCGATCTTCTTCGTCAACGTGCCCGTCGTCGCAGTCGCCCTGCTCGCCGGGGTGACCCTGATGCCCGAGTCGAAGGCGCCCTGGCAGAAGGCGGACCCGCTGGGCGCGGTGCTGTCGGCGGCCGGGATGACGGCCCTGGTCTGGTGGATCATCGAGCTCCCGCAGCACGGTGCCTTCGGCGGGCGCTCGTCGATCACACTGGCGGTGGCGGTCGTGTCCCTGGCCGGCTTCGTGATCTGGGAGAACGTCACCAAGACCCCGATGGTCCCGCTGGTCCTCTTCAAGCACCGCAACTTCAGCGGCGGTTCGCTGTCCCTCGCCCTGGTCCAGATCGGCAACGGCGGTCTGCTGCTGGTCCTCACCCAGTACCTGCAGTTCGTGCTCGGCTACTCAGCCGTCGAGGCGGGCCTGGCGTTCCTGCCGCTGGCGGTGGCCGCGCTGCTCGGCAACGGGGTGGGCGTCAAGCTGGCCGCGGCCCACGGCAACCGGTACGTCATCCTCGCCGGGATGCTGGTGATGGTCGCCTGCTTCGCCCTGCTGACCACGGTGGACGCCGACTCCGGCTTCACGGTCCCGGCGATCGCCCTCGGGCTGCTCGGCCTCGGCGCGGGGCTTGCGATGCCGGCCGCGGTGGGCGCGCTGATGGCCACCATCCCCGCGGACAAGGCGGGCGTCGGCTCGGCTCTGAACGACACCATCCAGCAGGCCGGTACGGCCCTGGGCATCGCGATCCTCGGCTCGCTGCTGTCGAGCGGCTTCGCCGCCGAGATGCCGGCGGGGGCGCCGGAGGAGGCCAGGCACTCGATCGGCGGGGCGCTGACGGTCGCGAACGGTGACCGCGGTCTGGTCCGGGCGGCCCGGGAGGCGTTCACCGCCTCGATGTCGACGACCTTCACGGTCAGCGCGATCGGGGTGCTGGTGGCGGCGGTGCTGGCGACGCTGGTGATGCGGGACGGCAAGCGTGGGTCGGGCGACGGGGCGGAGGTCGCTGGCCGGCCGGAGGGGCAGCCAGATGTGCAGCCGCAGGTGAGGTCGGAGGTGCACCCGGATGCGAAGCCGGACGCGAAGTCGGACGCGAAGTCGGTCGACGAGGCCGGGTTGATCGTCTGAGCCTGGTTGAGTGGTGGTCGGAGGCCGGTGCCCCGTGCGGGGCACCGGCCTCCGGCGCTGTCCGCGTCTGCCGCCTTCGGTGCTTCAGCGGTGCCTCACCGGTGTCTCGCCGGGCCGGTGGGAATGCCCGCCTGGGTTTCCTCGTTAGGGGTGGCAGAAAGTTCAACGCTCAACTAAACTCGGAGCACAAGGAGGTCCCGATATGCCTGCAGTGACCGTCGAGAACCCGTTGACGCTGCCGCGAGTCGCCGCACCCGCCGACGCGGTGGCCCGTCCCGTACTCACCGTCACGACCGCGCCCAGCGGTTACGAGGGCGAGGGCTTCCCGGTGCGCCGGGCGTTCGCCGGGATCAACTACCGCCACCTGGACCCGTTCATCATGATGGACCAGATGGGAGAGGTGGAGTACGCGCCGGGAGAGCCGAAGGGCACCCCCTGGCACCCGCACCGAGGCTTCGAGACCGTCACCTACATCATCGACGGCATCTTCGACCACCAGGACAGCCAGGGCGGTGGCGGCACCATCACCAACGGCGACACCCAGTGGATGACGGCCGGCTCCGGACTGCTGCACATCGAGGCCCCGCCGGAGTCCCTGGTCATGTCCGGCGGTCTCTTCCACGGCCTGCAGCTGTGGGTGAACCTTCCGGCCAAGGACAAGATGATGGCCCCGCGCTACCAGGACATCCGCGGCGGCAACGTCCAGCTGCTGACCACCCCCGACGGCGGTGCTCTCCTGCGCGTCATCGCCGGTGAGCTGGACGGCCACGACGGCCCCGGCATCACGCATACGCCGATCACGATGATCCACGCCACCCTGGCGCCGGGCGCGGAGCTCACCCTGCCGTGGCGTGAGGACTTCAACGGCCTCGCGTACGTGCTCGCGGGCAAGGGCGCGGTGGGCGTGGAGCGGCGCCCGATCAAGCTGGGCCAGACCGCCGTCTTCGGTGCGGGTTCCTCCCTGACCGTCCGCGCGGACGAGAAGCAGGACTCCCACACCCCGGACCTCGAGGTCGTCCTCCTGGGCGGACAGCCGATCCGTGAGCCGATGGCCCACTACGGCCCGTTCGTGATGAACACGCGTGACGAACTCCAGCAGGCGTTCGACGACTTCCAGAAGGGGCGGCTGGGGACGATCCCCGCCGTGCACGGAATGACCGAAGGTGGCCTGTAGGGGCTGAGAAGGCCGATACGGTACGACGAGGCCCGAAGCCGCAAGCTTGGATTGCGGCTTCGGGCCTGTTCTGTCGGGCGGCGTTACGGCAGCGGCGGCGTTACGGCAGCACGTAGATGGGCGCTCCGTCGGCGGCGCAGCCCGTCTGCCGCATGCAGCCGCGCTTCAGCAGCGTGCGGAGGCAGTCGTGGACGCGGGCGACGGAGAGCCCCGTACGAGTGGCGATCTCCTCCATGCGGTAACTGGCCTCCCCCTGAACGAGCGCAGGCGCCAGGTACGCGGCCACGGCGTGGATGTCCTCGGTGAAGACGAGGTTCTTCGCCTTCCAGGTGGCGAGGAGTTGCTGGGGCGTCAGATTCGGTTCCGGGCGGTGGCGCCTGAGGGACCGGGCGATGTCCTGGAGCGCCTCGGCGATCGTTTCTTGACCGCGGCCGATCGCGCTCTGACTGCGGGCGATCGTCTGAGGTTGACCAGGTTCATGTCTCGTCGCCACTCGCGACCTGCGGGGATGCCGAGAGTGTGCTTCTGGAGCACAGTCTCGGCACGGCCTCTTCTGCTCGTACGCCGAGCATCACCTCCGCCTTGGAAAGTAGGCACAAGTGGGTGCAACTTACGTCCAGCGCAAGGACGTTCATCCGAAAGTGGGCAGACGTATCGATCCTGCACCCCGACGCCCCCGTTCGGCCGCCCCACCGCGACACCTCCACCTGACATATGGCCAGATGGGAGGGTGCCCGCACCGCAACCGCTCCTTCCCGAGCCCGTCCGGCGGCTCGGTGCGTGGTGTGCTGTCCTGCTGCTCGTCGCAGGGGTCCTCTACGTCGGGATCCGGCTCTGTGCGGAGTTCCGTACCGCCGTCGTGCCCGTGCTGCTCGCGTTGCTCGGGACCGCGTTGCTCGGGCCCTTTCACCGGCGGCTGGTGAAGGCCGGGGTCAATCGGTCTCTCGCGGCCGGGCTCACCTGTGTCGCGGTGGTCGCCGTCGTCGGTGGGGCCGTGTACATCGTGGTGGCCGCGCTCATCGACACGGGAGACGAGATCCTCGCCTCCCTCAAGGACGCGGCGCAGGGGCTCGCCGATCACTTCGGGTCGGCCGGGAACTCGTTGGACGACCTGGCCTCCAACGCGAGGAAACTGCTCGGCAAGTTCGGGGGGACCGCCGCCTCGGGTTTGATCAGCGGGGTCAGTGTCGTCGGCGAGACGATCGCGATGGCCGTGCTCGCCCTGCTGCTCGTCTTCTTCTTTCTGCGGGACTCCGACCGGGCCGCCGAGACCCTGCGGTCCGTCGCCCCGCGTGCGAGCGGTGACCTCGTCGAGGCCATGGCGCGGCGGGCCTTCGAGGCTGTCGAGGGATTCATGCGGGGGACCACACTCATCGCCCTCATCGACGCCACCTGCATCACCGTGGGGCTGCTCGTGCTGCGTGTACCGGGGGCCGTGGGGCTGGGTGCGCTGGTCTTCGTCGGCGCGTACATCCCCTACCTCGGGGCCTTCCTCTCCGGCGCCGTCGCCGTGCTGGTCGCGCTCGCCGACCGGGGGTTCGTGATCGCGCTGTGGGTGCTCGGGGTGGTGCTCGCGGTGCAGGTGCTGGAGGGGCATGTGCTGCAGCCGTTGATCCAGAGCCGGACCGTGCAGATGCATCCCGCGGTGGTGATGGTCGCCATCACGGCCGGGGCGTCCGTCGCCGGTGTGCTGGGGATGCTGCTCGCTGTGCCGCTGACCGCCGCCGCCTTCGGGATCCTGCACGAACTGCGGGGCCGTTGTTCGGGGACGGCGCAGTCTCCCCGTCCACCGCCTCGCAGCGCCGGCTAGTCCACCGCCTCGTACAGCTCGAACCAGATGCTCTTGCCCTCGCCCCGCGGATCCACCCCCCAGACGTCCGCGAGCATTTCGATCAGCATCAGGCCGCGGCCCGAGGAGGCGAGTTCGCCGGGCCTGCGCCTGTGCGGGAGGTCGTCGCTGGTGTCGGTGACCTCCACGCGCATCCGGCGTCCGCCGGGACCGGTGAGTCCGCCGCGCACCTCGGCCAGGAGCAGCGCGTCGGCGTCGGTGTGGACGAGGACGTTGGTCAGCATCTCGGACAGCAGCAGGACCGCCGAGTCGACCTGGTCCGGGGACCTCCAGTCGTGCAGCAGCTCCCTCAGCTGCTGCCGGGCCACCGCCACGCGTTCCGGTTCCGCCTGGGCCACCGACAGCATCGTGCGGCGGACCGTCGGCCGTATGACCACGGGGTCGCCGGAGCCGTGGTCCTCGCCCTGCCGGCTGAGCAGGAGTACGGCTATGTCGTCCTCGCGGCGGTCGGCCAGGGGGCCGGTGGTGTGGTGGGAGGTGGGGCCGTGCACGGCCTGGACCAGGGCGTCGGCGAGTTCCTCGAGGTCGCCTTCGTGGTCCTCGAGGATCGCGCGGATGCGTTTCCAGCCGGTCTCCATGTCGTGGCCGCCGGTCTCGATCAGGCCGTCGGTGCACATCAGCAGGGTCTCGCCGGGTTCCAGGGTGATCCGGGTGGTGGGGTAGTCGGCGTCCGGGTCGATGCCCAGCGGGAGTCCGCCGGCCGTGGGGCGGGTGAGGACCGTGCCGTCCGCCATCCGGATCGCCGGGTCGGGGTGGCCGGCGCGGGCGATGTCCAGAATGCCGGTGGTGGGGTCGGCCTCCACGTAGAGGCAGGTCGCGAAGCGGAGGTCGGCGGCATCCGGGTCGCCGTAGGTCATGCCGTGCAGAAAGCGGGACGCGCGGGAGAGGACGGCGTCGGGGCGGTGGCCCTCCGAGGCGTAGGCCCTGAGCGCGATCCGGAGCTGGCCCATCAGACCCGCCGCCCGCACGTCGTGGCCCTGGACGTCGCCGATGACCAGGGCGAAGCGGCCTTCCCCGGGCTCCGTCCGCGAGGTGCCCCCGGGCAGGGGGATCATGTCGTACCAGTCGCCGCCGACCTGGAGGCCGCCGCCGGTGGGGACGTAGCGCGCGGCGAGGCTCATGCCCGGTATCTGAGGGCCGAGGGTGGGGAGCATGGAGCGCTGGAGGCCGTCCGTGAGCTCCCGTTCCGACTCGGCGATGCCTGCCCGGGACAGGGCCTGCGCGAGCATGCGGGCCACCGTCGTCAGGACCGAGCGCTCGTCCGGGGTGAAGGCCACGGGGTAGGCGAAGGCCGCCATCCACGCGCCCATCGTGCGGCCGGCGACCGTCAGCGGCAGGAACGCCCAGGACTGGCGGCCGAAGCGCTCGGCGAGCGGCCAGGTGACGGGGTAGCGGGACTTGTAGTCCTCGGGGGAGGACAGGTAGACCGCGCGGCCGGTGCGGACCACCTCGGCGGCCGGGTAGTCCGTGGCGAGGGCCATCTGCAGAAAGGGGCTCTCGTCGCCGGGCTGGTGGCCGTGGTGGCCGATGATCGTCAGGCGGTCGCCCTCCAGACCGAAGACGGCCAGACCGTCCGGGGAGAAGCCCGGCATGGACAGACCGGCCGCGACCCGCAGGACCTCCGTCGTGGACCGGGCCTCGGCCAGCGCGCGGCCCGCGTCCAGCAGGAACGCCTCGCGGGAGCGGCGCCAGTCGCCGGTGATCGGGCTGCGCGCGGCGGCGCCCGGAGGCGGCTCGGTGACCTCCTGGAAGGTGCCGATCAGCTCGAAATCCCCGGTGGCGGGGTCGATGATCGGCTTGGAGCGGCTGCGGATCGTACGGATGACATGGCCGTGCTCGTCCATGACTCGCAGCCGGGCCTCGGCGAGGGTTCCCTCGGCGACGGCGAGCTGGACGATGCCGTCGATCTCGTTCCAGTCGACGGGGTGGAAGCGGGCGCGGATCCCGGCCTCCGTGAGAGTCGCCGGCTCGGCGGGCATGTCGACCAGCCGGGCGGCCTCGGCGTCCAGCATGACGAGCCCCGCAGTGTTGTCCCAACGCCACAGACCGGTCGCGAGGGCGGCGAGAACCTGCCCCACGGCGGGCAGGGGCTCACCAGTGCGCATTGACCTACTTTATGAAGACGAGGACGGAGAGTGCCACCGATCACCGAGATCGCCGGTTCTCAATGACCGATCACCGGCGCGTGATGGATGACTGATCACTCCCGTGTCGGACGACGGATCGCTCCCGTGACGGATGACTGATCGCTGGCCCTTAATGGTGGGGAGCCCGGCGTGGGGTGGCCGGTACGCTGGGGAGGGTTTCACGTGAAACAACGCGTGGAACAGACCCCGATCTGCGAAGGCTGGATGAACGACGATGCATCGGTACAGGTCCCACACCTGCGGCGAGCTCCGCGCCTCTGACGTCGGCACCGACGTCCGGCTGAGTGGCTGGCTGCACAATCGGCGCGACCTGGGCGGCATCCTCTTCATCGATCTGCGCGACCACTACGGCATCACGCAGCTCGTCGCCCGTCCCGGCACGCCCGCGTACGAGGCCCTCGACAAGCTGACCAAGGAGTCGACGGTCCGCGTCGACGGCAAGGTCGTCTCCCGGGGCACCGAGAACGTGAACCCGGACCTGCCCACCGGTGAGGTCGAGGTCGAGGTCGGAGAGGTCGAGCTGCTCGGCGCCGCCCAGCCGCTCCCCTTCACCATCAACACCGAGGACGGCGTCAACGAGGAGCGGCGCCTGGAGTACCGCTTCCTGGACCTGCGCCGCGAGCGCATGCACCGCAACATCATGCTGCGTACGGCGGTCATCTCGGCGATCCGGCACAAGATGGTCACGCTCGGCTTCAACGAGATGGCCACGCCGATCCTGACGGCGACCTCCCCGGAGGGCGCCCGTGACTTCGTCGTCCCGTCCCGCATCCACGCGGGCAAGTTCTACGCACTCCCGCAGGCCCCGCAGCAGTTCAAGCAGCTGCTGATGATCTCCGGCTTCGACCGCTACTTCCAGATCGCGCCCTGCTTCCGCGACGAGGACGCCCGCGCCGACCGTTCGCCGGGCGAGTTCTACCAGCTCGACGTCGAGATGAGTTTCGTCGAGCAGGAGGACGTCTTCCAGCCGATCGAGCAGCTCATGACCGAGCTGTTCGAGGAGTTCGGGGGCGGCCGTCACGTCACTTCGCCCTTCCCGCGGATCCCGTTCCGTGAGGCGATGCTGAAGTACGGCTCGGACAAGCCGGACCTGCGCGCCAAGCTGGAACTCGTCGACATCACCGACGTCTTCGAGGGCTCCGAGTTCAAGGCCTTCGCCGGCAAGCACGTGCGCGCGCTGGCCGTGCCGGACGTCTCGTCTCAGCCCCGCAAGTTCTTCGACCAGCTCGGTGACTACGCCGTCTCGCAGGGCGCCAAGGGCCTGGCCTGGGTCCGTGTCGCCGAGGACGGCTCCCTCTCCGGCCCGATCGCGAAGTTCCTCACCGAGGGGAACGTCGCCGAGCTGACCAAGCGGCTGTCCCTGGCCGCCGGTCACGCGGTGTTCTTCGGTGCGGGCGAGTTCGACGAGGTCTCGAAGATCATGGGCGCGGTGCGGGTCGAGGCCGCCAAGCGTGCCGGGCACTTCGAGGAGAACGTCTTCCGGTTCTGCTGGATCGTCGACTTCCCGATGTTCGAGAAGGACGAGGAGACCGGGAAGATCGACTTCTCGCACAACCCGTTCTCGATGCCGCAGGGCGGTATGGAGGCCCTGGAGGGCCAGGACCCGCTCGACATCCTGGCCTGGCAGTACGACATCGTCTGCAACGGCGTCGAGCTGTCCTCCGGCGCGATCCGGAACCACGAGCCGGACATCATGCTCAAGGCGTTCGGGATCGCGGGTTACGACGAGGAGACCGTCGAGCGCGAGTTCGCCGGCATGCTCCGCGCGTTCCGCTTCGGCGCCCCGCCGCACGGCGGCATCGCCCCCGGCGTCGACCGCATCGTGATGCTGCTGGCCGACGAGCCCAACATCCGCGAGACGATCGCCTTCCCGCTCAACGGCAACGCCCAGGACCTGATGATGGGCGCGCCGACGGAGCTGGACGAGACCCGGCTGAGGGAACTGCACCTGACGGTGCGCAAGCCGCAGCCGAAGTAGCCGTGCAGCCGTAGTCCTTGCTGAAGAGGCCCGAAAGCGACGTCGGTTTCGGGCCTTTTCGCATGGGCTCGGAAAACCACAGGTCTCTCCCAGGTCCTGGACAGGCTTCTTACCTAACTTTCCGGCTCATGACGGAAAACGAGAAGGCCCATGGGCCCGAGCACGAGCAGGACCTGACGCGTCGCAAGGTCATCATGGCGGGCGGCGCCGTGATGGCGGCGGTGGGTGTCGGCGGTGGACTCGCCATGACGGCGTCCGCGAGCGAGTCGACGGCGACCACCGGGCCGTCGGGCACGGCGTCGAGTACGTCGAGTGCGGCGGAGACGTGCTACCAGCTCACCTCGGAGACCACCGAAGGCCCCTACTACATCGACGCCGACAAGCTCCGCCAGGACATCACCGAGAACAAGGAGGGCATCCCGCTCACCCTCACCCTCAAGGTGATCGACTCCGACACCTGCAAGCCGATCAGGAACGCGGCCGTCGACATCTGGCACTGCGACGCGCTGGGCATCTACTCGGGGTACGAGAGCCTGTCGACCGGAGGCGGAGGCGGAGGCGGAGGCGGAGGCGGTACGCCCCCGACTGGCGCCCCCTCGGGCACGCCCACCGGCACTCCGACAGGTGAGCCGCCGTCGGGTCCGCCCGGCGGGACCGGCGGTGGAGGGCATGAGGAGCCCACCGACGACGAGCGCTATCTGCGGGGCACCTGGCGCACCGACAAACAGGGCCGGGTCACCTTCAGGACGATCTTCCCGGGCTGGTACCGGGGCCGTACCGTCCACATCCACACCAAGGTCCATGTGGACGGCAAGTGGACCGACGCCGGCTACGAGGGCGGGCACACCTGCCACACCGGGCAGTTCTTCTTCGACGAGGAGTCCGTGCTGGCCTCCGCCGAGGTGGAGCCGTACTCAACCAGCACCACCGAGCGCACCACGCTCACCGAGGACCACATCTATGACCAGAGCGGCATCGCGGGCGGTCTCCTCAAGCTGAAGTACGACAAGAAGCACATTGCCAAGGGCGTCCTCGGCTCCATCACGATGGGCGTCGCGCCGGACGAGACGCACGACGGCACCTGATCGTCGTCCGGATCGAGGATCGTCGACCGGGTCGGTGGGTGGTGTGCAGTGGTCTGTATGCGTTCTATGCCCAGCACTTCCTGCTCGGCGTCGCGGAGGCGGGCTTCTTCCCCGGTGTGCTCCTCTACTTCACCCTTGAGGTAGCCGAAGAGGGTGGGCGACGGGGGCTCCGGGGTGGCGGTCCGCGCGACCCCGGAGCCGGGCGCGCGGCCGGTCGTCTCCTGAACACTGGAAACACTGGAAGGCGCCCGGGGCGACCACCCCGGGCGCCCTGACCACGCAGTGACCGGACGGGGGCGACCGTCAGATGACCCAGAGCAGGCCGTTGCCGCCGAGGTACGTGCTGTCCCGTTGGGTGAGGCCGACCGAGGATGCCGTGAACAGGCGGCTGCCGGTGGCCGTGGGGCGGGAGCCGGCGCCGGGGAACATCCAGACGGCCCCGGTGTAGTTGTTCTCGCCGGGCGCGCCGACGAACAGCTCGGGCTTTCCGTCCTTGTTGATGTCACCGGCCGAGACGGTCGCGCCGAAAGAGTCGTAGGCCTCGGAGGCGCCCGGGACGCCCGCGGTGTCCTGCGAGAAGGAGTACGCGCCGGTGCCGAGCGCCCCCGAACGGCGGCCCGGGACGACGGTCACCTGGCCCGCGTCGGCCTTGGCGAGGTCCTCGTACGGTGAGCCGACCACGATGTCGCCGAGGCCGTCCCGGTTCAGGTCGGCCACGGCCAGCGCGCCGCCGAAGTTGTCGTCCTTCTCGCTGGCGCCTGGTATCCCGGCGGTGTTCTGCGTGATCTGCTCGGGCTTCGAGTCGGTCTCGATGCCGCGTTTCGAGCCGTACCAGACCAGGACGCGACCGCCCAACGTGCCGTCGACGCCCGCGACCTCGGGATCGTCGGGGTCGCCGGCCACGAGATCGGCGTACCCGTCGCCATTGAGGTCGCCGGTGGCGGCGATCAGGCCGTTGCCCTGCTGGAGTTCCTCTCCGATGGCCGGGTTCGCGTACACCTGGCCGCCGCTCAGGCCATGCAGCCGCGTGGTGACGACGGTCGGCTCGGGGACGGCGTTGCCGTCGAAGTCGCCGAGGGCGACGGACTCGGCGGAGGGAGTCTCCCGGTTGTACGTGACGGAACCGAAGGTGCCCGTCCGGCTGAACGGCCCGCTGAAGAACACGGTTCCGTCGTATCCGGCGACCGCGACACGGGTCTTCTCGCCGGGGCCGGTGCTGAGCGCGACGACATCGAGGCCGTAGTACGTGGGATCGTCGGAAGCCCTGGCCGGCGTCGGCAGGTCCGTGCCGCTGGTCAGCCCGTTCCTGCTGCCCCACAGCACCGTGACCGCACCGGCGTCGGTGCCCTTCGCGGTGTCCTCGTTCGGCGACGACACCACCAGGTCGGCGTATCCGTCCCGGTTCAGGTCGGCCGTCGCCGTGGACGCGCCGAAGCGGTCGTACGCCTCGGCCGTGCCCGGTACGCCCGCGGTGTTCTGCGTGATGGTCCTGCGCCGGGTCGCCGACAGCCCGGCGGCCGACCCGTACAGCACGACCACAGCTCCCGCCGACTCCTTGCCGGACACGTTCGCGCCCGGCGCGGGCAGCACGGCGTCGCGGTAGCCGTCACCGTTGAAGTCGCCCGGCACGGCTCCGTGCACGGCCGCCGCGGGGGAGGCGACCAGCAGCGAGGCCCCCATCAGTCCGGCGAGCAGGACGGCGGCCGGTCTCCAACCGCCCCTGGACATACCGCTGTTCATGTGAGTGAGCCCCTCTGTCTCAGACGCACCCGCGGTGCGCCGACGTCACACGCGGATTCCGAGGGCGGCCACTGACGCCCATGCCGCTCCGGTGCGTTGACCGCCGTTTCGGACCGCCCGGGCGCCACTGCCCGGGCCGTGTGGTTTCCGTGACGCGAGTTCGTGATGGCTACCTCGCCACGAACTGCGTCAGGATCGCCTGCACCTCGTAGATGTCGACGCCCTTGGTGAAGGTCTTCTCGATCGGCACCGAGTTGCCCGAGACCCAGATCTTCAGCTCGGCGTCGAGGTCGAAGGTGCCCGCGGTCTCCACGGCGAAGTGGGTGATGCTGCGGTAGGGGACGGAGTGGTACTCGACCTTCTTGCCGGTGATGCCCTGCTTGTCGACCAGGATCAGCCGGCGGTCGGTGAACAGGATGACGTCACGCACCAGTTGGTACGCGGCCTGCACCTGCTCACCGGCGCCCAGCAGCCGCGCGTAGTCCTGCTGCGCCTGGCCCGGGTCGACGGTGTGCGCGTTTCCGAACATGCCCATGTGGGTCCCCCACTCGATCGGCTCGTCTGTACTGGTGTGGCGCCGGAATCCTCTCGCGCCACCTCTTCCGGCTCTCTGTCTGCGTGCTCAGGAGCCCGACATGGCATCCCCGAACATCGGGTCGTCCCCCGACTTCCCGATGCCCACGGACCCCACACCGAAGTTCACCGCGCCGGTGGCCGTGACGCCTCCGGTGGAGCCCCGCAGGACCCACACGGCGCCGTCGTCGCTGTTCTCGCCGCCGGCGCCCACCGACAGATCGGCGCGGCCGTCCTTGTTGTGGTCGGCGAGGTGGATGGCATCGCCGAACATGTCCGACGACTCGTTGGCCCCCGGAACACCCGCGGTGCCCTGGTTGAAGGACTGGGCGCCGGTCCCCGTCAGGCCGGAGGCGCCGCCGCGCAGCACCCAGACGCTGCCGGTCTGGTCGGCGGAGCCGATGGTCTCGAAGCTCGCGCCGACGGCGAGGTCCGGGTAGCGGTCACCGTTGACGTCGCCCGCGGCGAGGGTGCCACCGAACAGGTCGTCGGACTCGTCCGCTCCCGGCACACCCGCGGTGTCCTGGCTGAAGACGGCGCTGCGCGTGGTCTCGACGCCCGCCGCACCGCCGTAGAACACGGTGACGTAGCCGCCCTTCGCCGTCTGGTCCAGGACGCCGGCGAAGTCGGTGCCGACGACCAGGTCGTCGTGCCCGTCGCGGTCGAAGTCGGCCACGGTGAGCGCGCCCGCGTACCCCGGGCCCGCCTCTGTCTGCAGCGTGGGCCCGGTCGAGGCGCCCCGGTAGACGAAGTTGCCCGCGGAGGACCCCACCACCACGTCGTCCGGCCCGTCGTTGTCGAAGTCCCCGGCGGCCAGCTGGACGGCGCCGTCGGGGTACGCGCCAGAGTCGATCCGCGTCGCGTCGAAGCGCAGCTTGCCGGCCGCGCCGCCGGACCTGGTGAAGCCGCCCTTGAAGATCCACACGTCCTTGCCGGTGGAACCGACCGCCAGATCGGCCTTCCCGTCACCGGTGAAGTCGCCGACCGCGAGGGACTGGCCGAACCGGTCGTGGCCGGACGCGTTCGGGTCGCTGATCGTCGTGCCGCCCGACAGGCCGGACGAGCCGCCCCACAGGATCGTGACCGATCCCCCGTCGACATCGCCGCTGACGTCCTCCTGCGGGGTGCCCACGACGAGATCGCCGTAGCCGTCCCTGTTGAGGTCGCCGTGCGCGAGTTCGGTGCCGAAGCGGTCGGAGGTCTCCGAGGCGCCCGGCACGCCGGAGGAACTCTGCGATGTGGTCTTGTGGCGCGCGGCGCTGATACCGCTCGACGAGCCGTAGGTGACGACCACGGCGCCCGCCTTCGCCTTCCCGCCCGCGACAGCACCCGGGGCGGCGGTCGCCAGATCGCGGTAGCCGTCACCGTTGAAGTCGTCGGCGAGACCCGACGCGGCGGCACTGGCTCCGCCGGGCAGGGCGATGAGCAGACCACCGGCCAAGGCGGCCGCGACGGCGGTGACGCCCAGGACGCCGGGACGTCGGGAGCGCTTGTGAGGGGACCGGGACATGAGTTCCTCTCCGGGGCATACGTGCGGGCGCATAGACGACCTCTGATGAGCCTGAAGAGTTGTACGCGCCGCGAGTCCCTTTGTGAAGTAACTGTGCACAGAGGGGCGGGAGATGTGATCGAGGCGGCAACCCTTCCCGATCCTGCGGTCACTGACGGGATGACAGTACGTTCCACCCACCCGTAAGGATCTCCCCCCGTGGCCATCCGCTCCCACCGCCGGTCCCTCCGCAAGCGGCGCACCCTCGTCGTGTCCACAGCCGCCGTCGCGACCGCCGGCCTCGGCGTTTCGTTATTCGTGATGAACGCGAACGCGGGAACCGTCGACCTGTTCCACCAGACGCTCGCCGCGAAGGACGGCTGGGCCTCCTCCGGCACCGGCACCACCGGCGGTACGAAGGCAGACACCGCGCACACCTTCACCGTCAGCACGCGCGCACAGCTGGTGAAGGCGCTGGGCTCGGCCTCCGACACCACCCCGCGGATCATCAAGGTCACGGGCACGATCGACGCCAACACCGACGACTCGGGCAAGAAGCTGACGTGCGCGGACTACGCGGCGGGCACCGGCTACTCGCTGTCCGCCTACCTGAAGGCGTTCGACCCCGCCACCTACGGCCGGTCCAAGCTGCCCTCCGGCACGCAGGAGACGGCCCGCGCCGCGGCCCAGGCCAAGCAGGCGAAGAACGTCGTCTTCAAGGTGCCGGCCAACACGACGATCGTGGGCGCCCCCGGCACCAAGGCGGGCATCTTGGGCGGCATGCTCCAGATCCAGAACGTGGACAACGTCATCGTCCGCAACCTGACCTTCGCCGCGACCGAGGACTGCTTCCCGCAGTGGGACCCGACCGACGGCGACGACGGCAACTGGAACTCCAACTACGACTCCGTCACCCTGCGCGGCGCGACCCACGTCTGGGCGGACCACAACACGTTCACCGACGCGCCCCACTTCGACAGCGCCAACCCGAAGTACTACGGCCGCGAGTACCAGATCCACGACGGCGCTCTCGACATCACCAAGGGCTCCGACCTGGTGACCGTCTCCCGCAACCAGTTCACCAACCACGACAAGACGATGCTGATCGGCAGCAGCGACACCGACAGCGTCGGCAAGCTGCGGGTCTCCATCCACCACAACGTGTGGAAGGGCATCGTGCAGCGCGCGCCGCTGGCCCGGATCGGCCAGATCCACATCTACAACAACGTCTACGACGTCACGACCGTCAACGGCTACGCCCCGCAGTACAGCATCAACTCCCGCGCCAAGGCACAGGTCGTCGCCGAGAACAACCACTGGACGGTGCCGTCCGGCGGCAAGGTCGCCAAGCTGCTCAGCGGCGACGGTACGGGGTCGGTCGCGGGCGGCGGCAACCTGGTCAACGGCACGACGACGGACCTGGTGGCCGCGTACAACGCCGCGAACTCCAAGAAGCTGAAGACGACCGTCAACTGGACGCCGACGCTCACGGCGGGCCTGGAGACGTCGGCGAAGAACCTGCCGGTGTCGCTGGGGACGTCGACGGGGGCCGGGACCCTCTCCTAGCGGGGCGGGGGGCCCGGGAGGTGTCCCGGGCCCCGTGCGGCGACATCGTGTGGCGGGGCCCGGCTCTGCCGGGACGGCTCGTACGCCCGGCGGTCGATCGCCGTGGGCCTGTACGCGTCGCCCAGATACGTCGTGATGGGTGATCTGCTGCATCCTTGGATGAAATATGGGCTGTGCGGGGGTGGTTGGGTGTGACGACAGGGAGGTCGGGTGATCGCCGTGTCGACAGTGGACTGCCACCGGAAGGCAAACTCATGCCCCTGCTGCGCCTCGGCGTCTCCCTTCAGCCGCGCTGGCCGCTCGACGACGGAGCCAGCGTGCTCCGTGCCGCACGCCAGGCCGAAGATTTGGGCTTCGATCATGTTGCGGTCGGCAACCGCCTCCTGGACAGCGGTTTCGGCCTCGACACCGACCCGATTGTTCTGCTGGCGGCCGTCGCAGGGGCGACGACGCGCCTGCGGCTGCTGACGTCCGTACTCGTCGCTCCGTACTATCCCGCGCTGGTGCTCGCCAACCAGGCGGCCACCCTGGACGTCGTATCCGGAGGCCGCTTGATCCTGGGCGTCGGCACCGGCTGGAACCCTGACGAGTTCACCGCCGTCGGCGTACCCGCCCGTGAACGCGGGGCACGCACCGACGACCACCTCGCCGCCGCCAAGGCACTCTGGACCCGACGCCCCGCAGACTTCGACGGGCCGTACACGACACTGCACGAGGCGCGCTTGGGAGTGCCTCCGGTCACCGCCGGCGGTCCGCCCGTGTGGGTCGGCGGGCACAGCGACGCCGCCCTGCGCCGTGTGCTGCGGTTCGGCGACGGCTGGTACGGCACCGGCGCCGACGCCGCGGAGGTCAGCGACATCCGGCGACGCCTGCATGACCTCGCCGGCGACACGGGGAACGCTGACCGCCTGACGCTCGCTTCAGCCGCCTTCCTGACTCCGCCCGGCATTCCCGAGGTGGTTTCGCCACCGGGACGACCACTCGGCGGTGCTGCGCCCACCGCGGCGAGCGTCGCCGACGACCTCGGGCGGCTCGCCGAGGCAGGACTCACCGCCTGCACCCTCTGGCTGCCTGTCGCGGCTGAGCACGTCGGAAAGGCCATGGAGTGGGTCGCAGACGAGGTCGCCCCACGCCTCACCTGATGCCGTGGCTGGGGAGGCCGCCGGGTTGATCAAGCTGCCGTGCCGAGGGGGCGTCCGCCCCAGCGGATGCCCTTCTCGCCGCGGATCCGGGCGCGTTCGCGCCGTTGGGCGGTGAGGTCGTCACGGTGCGGGCGTTGCCATTGACGGGGTGCCGCCTTCGCCTGACAGCGGCACCTCCTGGACGTCGACGTCCGCGCGGATGCGGTGGGGGCGGGCCGCAGCGCCGGGCGTAGAGGACGTCCCGTGTACGCAGGTGAGGGCGCGTACGCCCGCGGTCTCAGTTCCTGTCGGTCAGCGACTTCGCGGTGACCGTATGGGTCGACCCGTCCGTGAAGGTGACGGTGAATGTGCCGGTGAGCAGACCCTCCGGCTGGCCGTCGGGCCACCAAGCGGTCCAGCGGCCGCCCTGGAGCGTGGCCTGGGCTGTCTTGCCGTGATCGTTCACCACGACCTTCTTGACGTCCGTGCCGGCCGTGCCGACCACGTAGTTGAACTCCTCGTCGCCGTTCCCCCGGGCCCCGTAGTTGTCCAGGGCGATCCCGCGGGCGGGCAGCGCGCCCACCGGGGAGATGGTCATGGCGACCCCCGAGCCGTCCGAACCGGCCAGGCAGTAAGCCGCTTGGCCCGACCGTGTGATGACCATGGAGGCCACGTCGCCACGGATGTCGGCGTTGCTGACCTGCGGGGTGCCGGTGCCGGTGCCGATGACGGTGGCCATGCGCTTCGTCGAGTCCAGGCAGTGGCGGGCGGCGCCGGAGCCCTTGCCCTGGGCGGTGTTCAGTCCCTTGGGCGTACCCGTCCAACTGGCCAGTTCCGCCGCGGACAACGGTCCGGCGCCACCCGTGCCGGGCTGACCGCCGGTCACGGCGCTGAAGGCCCCGCCGACCGCGAGCGCACCAGCCAGGGTGAAGCCCACCCGGCGCACGAGCGGGCGGCGGAAGGCAGCGCCGGCACGGCGCGCGGGCCGTCCGGTGTCGTCGAGAATCCGCCTGAGCAGCGTCTCCTCGCGGTCGGTCTCGGCGGCAGTCGGCTCGGTGCGGGGAGCGGCGTCGAGTTCGGCGAGGCGGGAGAGCAGGTCGTTGTCGTTCATGTGAGGGGTCTCCTGTCAGTGGGAGGTGGCGAGGGCGGGTGAGGCGGCGGCCGAGGTGCCGAGCAGACCGGCCAGCCGGCGCCTGGCCCGGGTCAGACGCATGGCGTAGGCGGCCCGGGTGCAGCCGAGAACCGCCGCCGCGTCCTTCGTGGAGAGCTCCTCCCAGATGTGCAGGGCGAGAACCTCCTGATCGGCGGCGGCCAGGGAGCGCCAGGCGGCGGCCAGGTCCATCCTGCTGTCCACGAAGGCGGCCGGATCGACCGTCACAGCGCGCGCACCGCCCTCTCCGGCCTCCTGGATGCGCACCGCGAGCGCGGAGTACCGGCGCATGCCCCGGTTCGCGTTCAGCATCACCTTGCGGGCCGTGCCGAACAGCCACGGCCGAGGCTCCTTGGGAAGGTCCCGCCGTCGGCGCCACGCGGTGAGGAAGGTCTCTGCGACGATGTCGTCGACATTCATCGGGTGGGCACGCCGGCGCACGAACCGGAGCACGTCCTCGTAGTGAGCCCGGTACACGTCCGTGAACTGGGCCTCGGTATCGATGGGCATGGCTTCCTTCCGTTGCGTCTGCCCTTACGTGTCCGCTTCGGCCACAGGTGCAACAGGCTCCATGGCGGGAAGTTCGACCAAGCCCTCTCAAGGCCTCACCTGCGCAGCACCGACGGCACGCGGTTCCCCAACAGGCAAGAGGAAGGGGCCCGGGAATTCTCCCGGGCCCCTTCTCCCGGGGCGCACAGCTCTACGTGCCGTTCGCCTGTTCCGCGACGAACATCTCCTCGCGGTTCAGGCGGTGGTCCGGTCGGGGGAGTCTCCCGCGTCCTCGGCGAAGAGGTCGTGGACACACTCCGCGTGCGGGGTCCGGTCCAACCACCGGTTGAGGACGTCCAGGTCGGTGCAGTTGGTGATGCGGTTCCGGGCGTCCTCCGGGACGGAGATGCCGCGCCCCTCCAGGAAACGAAGGATGGCCTTGGCCTCGCCCCTGGCTTCGCCCTTGGCCTCGCCTTTGGCTTCGCCTTTGGCTTCGCCTTCGAGGTACGTCTCCTCCAGGAGGGTGCCCCGGCCGGGGAAGTAGTTGGTGAAACCCATCAGCTTTCTCCATGTCTGTCGGGCCGGAGTGTCTCCCAGGCCGATTTCCACCAGGCCGCCGAAGTACTGGGCGGTCTCCGGGTCCGTTGTCCGCAGGGCGCCGGCCAGTGCCTCAAGTGCCTGGGTGATCTCCACTGCGCACGTGCCGGGGCTGCTGCAGACCGAGGCGTACGCCCGGGCCGTGTTCGCCTACATGGTTCCGGAGCTGCCCGCGAGCGAGCTGGAGCCGAGGGTCGCGCACCGGATGCACCGACGCGTCGCCGTCGAACGGGACGACGCGGTCGAGTACGAGGCGGTCGTCCATGAGGGAGTGCTGCGGACACGCGTGGCCGACCGGCAGACAGCGCGAGCCCAACTGGAGGAAATTCTCCGTCAGTCCGAGCGCCCGAACGTCGCGGTCCGGGTGATCCCCTTCGACGTGGACGGCTTCGCCGGGGCCAATACTTCCATGCTGTACGCGGGTGGCCCCGTGCCACAGCTGGACACAGCCAAACGGGATGCCCCGCACGGCGGACCCTTCTTGGATGCTGCGTCCCAACTGGCCAGGTTTCGAACGCTGTTCCGTAAGGTGGAGTCGGCCTCGCTCGACCCGGCGCGGTCGCGGGACTTCATCCACGGCCTGGCGAAGGAGCTGTGAGCGTGATCCAGTGGCAGAAGTCGTCCTTCTCCGGGGGTGGCGACGGTGACGAGTGTGTCGAACTCGCCTGCGGAGAGTCTTCGTTGCTCCTCCGCGAGAGCGACGACCCGACCCGAATACTCCCCGTCACCCGTGACGCTCTGGTCGCGCTTTTGAAGTCGGTCAAGGAGAAGTAAGCAGCTTGCGGTGGGCGAGGCGGGGTGTCCGTCCCGTCAGGCCGTCGGCTTCTCCTCCAGGCGGGGGAAGAGCACCGCGCCCTTGGTGACCGTGGAGCCGGCCGGCAGCTTGCCCCAGTCGGCCGCCTCCTGGACCCGCTGGTCGGCCAGGGCGCCCAGGGACGCCTCCGCGCCGAGGGAGTCCCAGAGTTTCTGCGAGGTCTCCGGCATCACCGGGTTGAGGAGTACGGCCACCGCGCGGAGGGACTCCGCGGCCGTGTAGAGAATCGTCGCCAGGCGGGCCCGAGCCTCGGGCGAGTCGTCCTTGGCGACCTTCCACGGTTCCTGTTCCGTGAGGTAGCCGTTGACCTGCTTGACGAAGTCGAAGACGGCCAGGATGCCGCCCTGGAAGTCGAGGGCGTCGCCGATGCGGTGGTCGGACTCCGTGACCGCCTTCATCAGGCCCTCCCGGATGGCCTGCTCCGCCTCGCCGTCCGCCGTCGCCTCCGGCAGGGTGCCGTCGAAGTACCTGCCGACCATCGCCGCCACGCGGGAAGCCAGGTTGCCGTAGTCGTTGGCCAGTTCGCTGGTGTAGCGGGCGGTGAAGTCCTCCCACGAGAAGGAGCCGTCCTGGCCGAAGGCGATGGCGCGCAGGAAGTACCAGCGGTAGGCGTCGACGCCGAAGTGGGAGGTGAGGTCCTGCGGCTTGATGCCGGTGAGGTTGGACTTGGACATCTTCTCGCCGCCGACCAACAGCCAGCCGTTCGCGGCGACCTTGCCGGGGAGGGGAAGGCCCTGCGCCATGAGCATCGCCGGCCAGATCACCGCGTGGAAGCGGAGGATGTCCTTGCCGACCAGGTGGACGTCGGCCGGGAAGGCGGCCTCGAACTTCTCCTGGTTCTCGTTGTAGCCGACCGCTGTCGCGTAGTTGAGCAGCGCGTCGAACCACACGTAGATCACGTGCTGCGGGTCCCAGGGGACCTGTACGCCCCAGGCGAAGGTCGAGCGGGAGATGGAGAGGTCGCGCAGGCCCTGGCGGACGAAGTTCACGACCTCGTTGCGCGCCGACTCGGGCTGGATGAAGCCGGGGTGGGCGGCGTAGTGGGCGAGGAGCCTGTCGCCGTATTCGCTCAGCTTGAAGAAGTAGTTCTCCTCGCTGAGGATCTCGACCGGCCTGCGGTGGATCGCGCAGAGTTTCTGGCCCGCGAACTCACCCTCGCCGTCGATGAGTTCACCGGGGAGCTTGTACTCCTCGCAGTGCACGCAGTACGGGCCCTCGTAGCCGCCCTTGTAGATGTCGCCCTTGTCGTGCAAGCCCTGGACGAACTCCTGGACGCGGTCCGTGTGGCGTTTTTGGGTGGTGCGGAGGAAGTCGTCGTTGGAGATCTCCAGGTGTTCCCACAGGGGCCGCCAGGACTCGTCGACGAGCTTGTCCGCCCACTCCTGCGGGGGCACCCCGTTGGCCTCGGCGGCGCGCAGGACCTTCTGGCCGTGCTCGTCCGTGCCGGTGAGGAACCAGACCCGCTCACCGCGCTGGCGGTGCCAGCGGGCGAGCACGTCCGCGGCGACGGTCGTGTAGGCGTGGCCCAGGTGAGGGGCGTCGTTGACGTAGTAGATCGGCGTCGTGACGTAGTACGCCTTCACGTCGTCCATGTCGTCCATGGCGTCAGCCCTCCTCGCCGCCGAAGCGCTCCTTGTACGCCGCCAGGTCGTCGTCCGTCAGCTTGGCGAAGAGGACCGGCGGGACCGTGAAGGGGACACCGGCGGGGAGCGCGGTGAGGGACTTCGCCTCGTCCGGCGTGATCCAGGTCGCTGTGTTGTCGGGGAGGGTGAAGGCCGCGCGCATGGCTGCGGACACGCTCGGGATGAGGGGTTCCGAGACCACCGCGTACAGGTGGATCAGGTTCATCGCCGTACGGAGGGTGAGCGCGGCGGCGTCCTTGTCCGTCTTGATCGCCAGCCAGGGGGCCTTCTCCTCCAGGTAGGAGTTGCCCGCGGACCACAGCGCACGCAGGGCGGCCGCGGCCTTGCGGAACTGGAGGGCCTCCATCTGGGACTCGTACTCCGCGAGGAGCTCGGCGATCTGCCCGCCCAGCTTCGTCTCCGCCTCGCCGGGCTCGCCGCCCGCCGGGACCTCGTCGCCGAAGCGCTTGCGGGAGAAGGACAGGACGCGGTTGACGAAGTTGCCGAGGGTGTCGGCGAGGTCCTTGTTGACCGTCGCCGTGAAGTGCTCCCACGTGAAGGACGAGTCGTCGGACTCGGGGGCGTTGGCGATCAGGAAGTAGCGCCAGTAGTCGGCGGGCAGGACGTCCAGGGCCTGGTCGGTGAAGACGCCGCGCTTCTGGGACGTGGAGAACTTTCCGCCGTAGTACGTCAGCCAGTTGAAGGCCTTGACGTAGTCGACCTTCTTCCAGGGCTCGCGCACGCCCAGCTCGGTGGCCGGGAACATCACCGTGTGGAAGGGGACGTTGTCCTTGGCCATGAACTCGGTGTAGCGGACCGGGTTCTCGCCGGTGTCCGCCTCGTACCACCAGGACTTCCAGTCGCGCGTCTCGCCGGCGGGCGCCGCGTCCGACCACTCCTTCGTCGCGCCGATGTACTCGATCGGGGCGTCGAACCAGACGTAGAAGACCTTGCCCTCGGCCGCCAGCTCCGGCCAGGTGTCCGCCGGAACCGGCACGCCCCAGTCCAGGTCACGGGTGATCGCGCGGTCGTGCAGGCCCTCGGTCAGCCACTTGCGGGCGATGGAGGCGGCCAGCTGCGGCCACTCCTGCTCGTGGGCGGCCACCCACTCCTCCACCTCGTGCTGGAGCTTCGACTGGAGGAGGAAGAGGTGCTTCGTCTCGCGGACCTCCAGGTCGGTGGAACCGGAGATCGCCGAGCGCGGGTTGATCAGGTCGGTCGGGTCCAGGACGCGGGTGCAGTTCTCGCACTGGTCGCCGCGGGCCTTGTCGTAGCCGCAGTGCGGGCAGGTGCCCTCGACATAGCGGTCCGGGAGGAAGCGGCCGTCGGTGGGCGAGTAGACCTGGCGGATCGCGCGCTCTTCGATGAAGCCGTTCTCGTTGAGGCGGCGGGCGAAGTGCTGGGTGATCTCCACGTTCTGGGGGGAGGAACTCCGGCCGAAGTAGTCGAAGGCGAGTGCGAAGCCGTCGTAGACCGCCTTCTGGGCGTCGTGCGCCTGCGCGCAGAACTCGGCCACGGGGAGTCCCTGCTCCTTCGCCGCCAGCTCGGCCGGGGTGCCGTGCTCGTCCGTCGCGCAGATGTAGAGCACGTCGTGGCCGCGCTGGCGGAGGTACCGGGCGTAGACGTCCGCCGGGAGCATGGACCCCACCATGTTGCCCAGGTGCTTGATTCCGTTGATGTACGGAAGGGCGCTGGTGATGAGGTGTCGAGCCATCGGGGGCTGCTCCCAGGTTGCTATGTACGGAACCTTGAAATCGTAGCCGACACAGGTACGCCGCCCGCCTCCCGTTTTACGGGGTGGGAAGCGGGCGGCGTGAGGGGGCGCGGGGTGGCCGCGGGGCCTTCAGGCGCTACGGGCGCCAGGTGGCCAGTACGCCCTCGTAGAGCTCGGTGTCCGTGAGCTCGCGGGGGGTGGGGCCGGCGTGGAAGAAGGACGTGTTGTCGGTCTTCAGCTTGCGGAGGTAGTCGAAGGCCTTGTTGTCGTGCTCACCGAAGGCGACGAAGGAGAAGAAGACGGAGGGGTGGGTCTTCGCGGCCTCGGTGAGGGACTGGGTGGCGGGGGTCTTCGCGTCGGGGGCGCCGTCCGTCTGGAAGACGACCAGGGCGGGGGTGCCGGGGGCGTGCTTGTCGTGGTGGGTGACGACCGCCTCGACCGCGGCGTGGTAGCTGGTACGGCCCATCCGGCCGAGGCCGGCGTGCAGCTCGTCGATCTTGTTCTCGTGGTCGGTGAGGGTGAGCTCGCCGGTGCCGTCCACTTCCGTGGAGAAGAAGACGACGTGGACCTTGGCCGCCGGGGCCTCGGGGTCCAGGTGCGCCGCCAGGGCGAGGGTCTGCTCGGCGAGGGCCTGGGCGGAGCCGTCCTTGTAGTACCCGCGCATGCTCGCGGAGCGGTCCAGCACGAGGTAGATCTTCGCGCGGGCGTTTGCGAGGTCGGCCTTTTCGAGGGCGGTCGCGGCGGCGTTGTAGGCGGTGCGCAGGGTTGCGGGGACGGTTGCCTGCGGCTGCTGGGCTGCCTCGGTGTCCTCGGCTTCGCCTTCGGACGGGGTGTTCCCACCCGCACCACCCGTGCTGCTTTCGTCGTCGGCTGCGGGTGGCCCCTGTGGGGTGTCCTCGCCGTCGGCGGCTGCGGCTGCGGCTGCGGCTGCGGGTTCGGGGGTTGCCTCTGCGGCGGCCTCGGTCACCGGTTCGGGCGTGGTCTCCGTAGCCGTAAGTGGCTCGGGCTCCGGCTCGACCGTCGGGGCTGCCTTTGTGGGCTCCTCGGCGGTCGGCTCTTCCTCGGTCGGCTTCGCCGGTTCCGGTTCCGGCTCCTCTGCCTTCGGCTCCTCGGCCACCGGCTCGGAAGCCACCGGCCCAGCTTCAGCCACTGCCTCCTCAGCCACCGGCTTCTCCGGCTCCGGCTCCGACGTCACCGGCTCCTCAGCCGCCGGCTTCTCCGGCTCCGACGTCACCGGCTCCTCAGCCGCCGGCTCAGAGACCACCGGTTCGGAGCTCACCGGCGCGGCCTCGGCCTTCGGCTCCTCGGCCACCGGCGCGGCCTCGGCCACCGGCTCTTCAGCCACCCGCTCCTCAGCCACCGGCTCGGAGTTCACCGGCGCGGCCTCAGCCCCCCGCTCCTCGGTGGCCGGTTCAGTGACCGGTTCCCGCTGCTCTCCCAGAGGCATCTGGTTCGGGACCGTCACCTTGTCGAAGGCGGCGGCGACCAGGTCGTGCTCGTCCTTGGTGGAGAGGGTGGAGGTGCGGGGCTCCGGGACCTGGGCCGGAGGTGTCGTCGCTGTCGGCGGCGGCGTCGGTTCCGGGGTCGGCTCGGTTGCCGGGGACGGCACCTTCGCCTCCGTCACCTGCCCAGATGCCTGCTCCGGTACCTGCGAGGAGGTCTGTTCCGTCGCCTGCGAAGGAGTCTGTTCCACACCCTCTGCCTCGGCGGTACGCCCCTTGCGTGACCTGCCCAACGCATTCCGCAGGAGAGTGAGAATGCCCATGTGCGCAACCCTTCGCGTGAGTTGAAGCCCGTCAATCCCTGGCCAGGACGGACACGTAAGGTTAGCGGCCCCAGGGGGTGATCTTGGGCAGGGGCAGGCCATGTGCCGTCCCGGACGTCAAGGTCGACATCCGGCCGCAGTACACCGGCCCCCATGCACCCCGGGTTCACTCACGGTTCACCGACAGGCCCCGTTCCCGCGCAAACGTTCCCCTACCGTCCGTCAAGCCGGATTCAAGGGGAAGCAAGGTGATCGTAAAAATGCGCACGCAGTTGCCGTTGATCAGCGCCTCGTCGGGGTCGTGCGGGTCGTTCGGGTCTTCCGAGCCGCATCCCGGTGGGCGTTCCGCCCTGACCTGTCGGTTCCGGTGTGGTGACGCCTGTTTCCACCCGGCGCCCAACACCTCCGCCAACGAGTACGTCGGTGACGTCATCGCCGGTGCGCTCAGCCGCCGCTCGATGATGCGGGCCGCCGCCGTCGTCACCGTGGCCGGTGCCGCGGGGACCGGCCTCGCCTCGCCGGTCGCCGCGGCCGAGAACACCACCGTCCGCAGCCGTACGACGTCCAGGGCCGCCCGGGGGCTGCGGTTCGCCGCCGTCGCGCCGAACACCGCCGACACGGTGACCGTTCCGGACGGGTACCGGCAGAACGTCGTCGTCCGCTGGGGCGAGCCCATCCTGCGCGGTGCGCCCGCGTTCGACCCGGAGAAGCAGTCCGCCGCCGCCCAGGCCGGTCAGTTCGGGTACAACAACGACTTCCTGGCCCTGCTCCCGCTGCCGGGCGAGCGCGGCCGGCGGATCCTCGTCGCCAACCACGAGTACACCGACGAGGTGCTCATGTTCCGCGGCTACGACGCCGCCGCCCCCACCCGTGAGCAGGTGGAGATCGCCTGGGCCGCCCACGGGCTGTCCGCCGTCGTCGTGGAGGAGGATCGCGAGAGCGGGAAGCTGACCGCCGTGTCCCGGCATCCGCTCAACCGGCGGGTCACCGCCACCACCGAGTTCCGGCTCACCGGGCCCGCCGCCGGGTCCGCGCTGCTGAGGACGTCCGCCGACCCGACCGGGCGCAAGGTCCTCGGCACCCTCAACAACTGCTCCGGCGGGACCACCCCCTGGGGGACGACCCTGCACGGCGAGGAGAACTTCAACCAGTACTTCGCGGGCGGCGGCCGGGCGACCGACAAGCGGTACGGGATCGGGACCGGCGCCAGCGAGCGCAAGTGGGAGCGGTTCGACAAGCGGTTCGACGTCGCCCAGGAGCCCAACGAGGCACACCGCTTCGGGTACGTCGTCGAGTTCGACCCGTACGACCCCCACTCCACCCCCCGCAAGCACACCGCCCTCGGCCGGTTCAAGCACGAGGGTGCGACCGTCCGGCTCACCCCCGACGGGCGGCCGGTCGTCTACTCCGGTGACGACGAGCGGTTCGACTACTTCTACAAGTTCGTCGGCAGCAAGCGGATGAAGCACGGGACCTCCCGTGCCGTGCGGGAGCACAATCTCTCGCTGCTCGACGAGGGGACGCTGTACGTCGCCAGGCTCACGGGTGACTCCCCCGCCATGGAGATCGACGGGACCGGCAAGCTGCCCGCCGACGGGGAGTTCGACGGCAGCGGTGCGTGGATACCGCTCGTCACGGCCACCGGCAAGGGTGCCGTCTCGCATGTCGAGGGCATGACCGTAGAGGAGGTCCTCGTCTTCACGCGGCTCGCCGGGGACAAGGTCGGCGCCACCAAGATGGACCGGCCCGAGGACATCGAGCCCAACCCGCACACCGGCAAGGTGTACGTCGCCCTGACGAACAACACCAACCGCGGTGTCGGTACGAACGCCCCGACCGACGAGGCGAACCCGCGAGGCGCCAACAAGCACGGGCACATCCTGGAGCTCACCGAGCGCTGGAACCGGGCCGACAGCACCACGTTCGCCTGGACGCTGTTCCTGGTGGCGGGCGACCCGAACGACCCCGCGACCTACTTCGCCGGGTTCCCGAAGGACAGGGTCAGCCCGATCTCCTGCCCGGACAACGTGGCCTTCGACCCGCACGGCAACCTGTGGATCTCCACCGACGGCGCCCAGCTCGGTTACCACGACGGCCTCTTCGGCGTGGCCACGAAGGGAGAGCGGCGCGGTGAACTCAAGCAGTTCCTGACCATGCCGATCGGCGCCGAGACCTGCGGCCCGATCGTCCAGGACCGGCGGGTGCTGGTCGCCGTACAGCACCCGGGCGAGATCAGCGGCGCCAGCGTCGAGAAGCCCGCCAGTGCCTGGCCCGACGGGCCCGGGAAGATCGTCCGCCCGGCCGTCGTGGCCGTCTGGCGCGCCGACGGCGAGGACATCGGCGTCTGAGCCTCTCAGCCGGAGGCCCGGAGTCGGAGGGGAGGCGGTCTTCGTACCGCCTCCCCTCCCTTTGCCCCCGTCATTCCCGCCGGTGCAGCGTGATGTCCACGAGCAGCGCCCGGTGGTCGGTGTCGGCCAGGTCGAGGAAGCGGGCGTCGCGGGCGGAGAACTGCCGGGACACCAGGACGTGGTCGATCTGCGCGCCCAGGGTGGGGGTGGTGCGGGCCGGCCAGGTGGGGGTGCGGCCGGCTCCGGCGAGGCGGGCACCGTCGCGCAGGCCGGTGTCGAGTATGCGGCGGAAGGCCGCGTGGTCCTGGGAGGCGTTGAAGTCGCCGGCCAGGACGGTGGGGGTGTCCGCGTGGGCGGCGGCGAAGTCACGCAGCTCACCCAGTTCACGCCGCCAGACGCCGAGTTGGCCGGGCAGCGGGGGCATGGGGTGCGCGAGTTGGAGGCGTACGGGGCTCCCGTCCACGTCGGCGAAGGCGCCGGGCATGGCCATCGTGCCGGGCAGGCCGTCGGTGGGCCGGAGCGGGAAGCGGCTGAGGATGACGGAGCCTTCCGAGCCGCCCGCCACCACGGCCCGCCGGTGCGGGTAGCCGGCGCCGAGGTCGCGCTCGAGTGTCGCGGCGCAGCTGTACTCGCACTCCTCCACGAAGACGATGTCCGGCTGCTCGTGGCGGACGGCCATGACGAGGCCGGCGGCGGCCTGCCCGAACTCGACGTTCGAGGTCAGGACGCGGAACGTGGCGAGCGGCCGGCCGCCGGGGGAGGTGGTCTTGCCGTACGGCTCGATGTACCACGCCAGCAGCCCCAGGACGACGACCGCCCACACCATCCCGGTCCACCACCGGGCCAGCAGCGCGAGCGCCAGGCCCAGGCCGGCGGGTGCGAGCAGCCAGGGCAGGAAGGCGAGGAGCTGGGGGACGGGGGTGATGCCGTCGGTGTCGGCGAGCCGGCATCCGACGACCACGCTGACGCCGGCGAACAGCAGAGCGGACGCCCAGATGCCGAGTAGCCGCCCCCGCCGCTTGTCCACCGTCCCGAGGTTACGAGGCGCCGTCCACCCGCGCCAGGAATTCCCGTAGCGCCTCGTTGAACTCCGCCGCCCGCTCCAGGTTCGGCAGGTGGGCGGCGCCCTCGATCACCCGGAGCGTGGAGTCGGGGAGGGCCGCGTGCATGGCCTCGGCGTCGGAGACCGGGGTGTACGTGTCGTCGGCGCCTACGACGACCAGCGCGGGGGCCGTGACCCGGGTCAGCAGCTCGCGGTAGTCGGGACGGCCGGCCCGGGCGCGCAGGCCCGCGGCGGCGCCCTCGGGGGGCGCGGAGGTCATCATGCGGTGGACGTGGGCCCTGACCCCGGCGGCGGCGGACGGGGCCACCATCTTGTCCAGGACCTCGTCGGCGTATCCCCGCATGCCCTCGGCGAGGAGGCGGTCCGCGAGCGTGTTGCGGAAGGTCACGCCCTCGGGGGTCTCCGCCGCCGGGAAGGTGTCCGCGAGGACCAGGCCGCGGACCCGGTCGCCGAACTGGCGGTAGCCGTCCATCGCGATCTGGCCGCCCATGGAGAGACCGGCGAGGACGAAGGTGTCCACCTTCAGGTCGTCCAGCAGCGCACCGATGTCCTGGGCGAACTGCGCGAAGTCGGTGACGCCGGGGGCGGGGGCCGCGGGGGTTCCGCTCGCTCCGGTGGTTCCCGGGGCCGTGCGGGAGGCGCCGTAGCCGCGCAGGTCCGGGGCGATCACCCGGCGGGTGGCGGAGAACTCCGCGATCTGCGGGGCCCACATGGTGTGGTCGAAGGGGTGGCCGTGGACCAGGACCAGGGGAGCGCGGGCAGCGTCAGCGCCTTTGTCCTCGTATGCGAGGAACGCCGGGAAAAGGGTCATGTGGAGGACCCTAGATCGCCCCAACTCCTCGGTGCAACAAGCTATTTGCCCTCGGTGCGATCCTGGGAACTCTCCGTGAACGACTGCCGGCGCATCGCCGACCGGCTCGCCGACGACATCACCGCCGGACGGCTCGAGCCGGGCCGACGTCCCTGCGCTTGGCGGGAGTTGCCCGCGCCCCGGCGCGCCGACACCTTCACGGCCGCCGCGGCGGCGCACGGGATCGCCGTCACGCCGGGTCCCGACGTCGTCGTGGACCCCAGCCGCACACCGGACGCGGTCAGACTCGGGCTCGCGTCGGTCCCTGAACCTGGTCTGCGACGGGCACCGCTGACGCTCGCCGACGTGGCACAAGGTGGCCGTAACGGCCGGTGAGCCAGCAGGCCAGGGCCACTGTCAGACCGAAGGTGACGAGCATCCAGGAGACCGTGCGCAGGGTGACCGTGAGGGCGTCGTAGGTGGTGCCGGCGGCGGGCCGGCGGGCCGGGTCGGACAGGTCGGCGAGGGTGAGCAGGCGGCCGATCGCGACGATGAGGCCGAGGAGGGCGCCGCCGAGTGCGGTGCCGAGGGCGGTCGCGGTGACCGCGCGGCGACGGCACGCCGCGACGACGGTCCCTGCGACCGCGAGAACGGCCGCCGTGACGGGCAGCCAGAAACCGGCGACATCGAGCACCTCGTACTCCTTCCCGAGCCGGGTCAGGCCTCCGCCGGACGCGGCGGTTTCCAGGCAAGTCGCCGCGGGCGGGACGCGCGAGCGGGATGACTGCAAACGGGCGTACCGGGCAACGGGGTGTCAGATCCCTGGAACGGGCCGGAGCCCTTGGCGGAACTGGGGAGTCCGCTCTCCGGTGGAGGGTTCACCTGAACGGGTGTTTCCTGGTCCTGAGGAGAGGAGGCCGATTCATGCGCACCACTCCGGCCCTGCGGACCCTGGCCGCGATCCTGCTCACCGGCGGCACGTTCGTCGCCGGCGCGGCGGGCACCGGCGCGGCAGCCGCGACCCTGCCGAATTCACCGACCTCACCGACCTATGCCGACGGACACGGCGACGGCCACGACGGGGACGGGGACGGCCGACTCGGCCGTTCTCCGATCCGGGGCACCGTCGTCTCCCGTGCCGCCCTCAACGTGCGGGAGGCGCCCACCACGCGCTCCGCCGTCGTCGACCGGCTCCCGCCGGGCAGCCGGGTCCGTGTCACGTGCGTGGTCCGTGGCCAGCACGTCAACGGCAATCCGAACTGGTACCGGTTGGCCGGCCCCCACGGCTGGGCGAGCGCCGCGTTCATCGACACGGGCGGACGCTCGGTGCCGACCTGCGCGGACCACGGTCCGCGGTGGAGGGACGGCCACTGGCGCGACGCCGACCCGAGCGACCCGAGTGGGGACGAGTTCTGGGACGACTGAGCGAGGGGTGGAGGGCGACAGCACGTGGGCCCCGGCGAACGCGCCGGGGCCCACGTGCTGTCGTGCCGTTGTCCGTGGCGGCGGTCGGCCCAGGCGGTCAGCGGATGCGGTTGCCCTCCGCGTCCTCGCGTGTGTAGTAGCGGTAGAAGAACACGCCGAAGACGGCCACCGCGACCGCCAGGCCCAGGGCGGTGGACCGGAGCACGCTCTCGCCGGTCTGGCTGTAGAGGAAGCCGACGGCCGCGCCGGCGAACGCGGACTTCACGGCCGAGTGCAGTTCGCGCTGGAGCAGCGGGGCGAACGTCGCCACGGCGATGCACAGCACGATGAACGCGATCGCGGTGACGCAGCCGAACAGGACGTTCCAGCCGGTGAGGGGGCCGCCGCCGCGCCGGTTGGCCGCCGCCCAGTAGCCGTAGACGAGGCCGAGGACGACCGGGATCGCGAGCCTGGCGATCCGGTGGACCCGCTCGTCGAACACGTCGGGTGTGCGGACCGGCCTGACCTGCCGGGCCATGGCCCTCCGTCGCGCCGCGCGCATTCCGCGGGAGGTGGGTGCCGCATGAGCCATGAGAGCGCTCCTCTCTCTCCTCGCCCCGCCTTCCAGAGCACACCTGGGGACAGGCGTTGGCAAGTCGGTGGAGCGGCCTGTCCGGGCCGGCCCGGTGCGGATGCGGACGTCCCGGTGCCGTGGTTCGCTGAGGCGCATGAGGGCCGGGAATGACGGCGGGCCCGGCCGGGTGGTCCCGGCCGACGGCCCGGCCGTCCGCCGGGGCACGCTCGGCCGGCCGGCCGAGCGGCTCGCCGCCGACCCCGCCGCCGCCGACCCGCACCGCCTGGTCGCCCTGGTCCGCGACGGCACCCCGCGCCACTGCGGCGGCCGACTGGCCGACGACACCACGGTGTTCGCGGTACGGCGGGCTGACACGGACGACGATCACGACGAGACCCCCCGAAAGGGACGTTCGCAGTCCTGAGGTCCTGCTTTGCAGCCGCAGCGGTTACGGTGCTGACGTACGTGATCGACGGGGGATGGAGAGGGACCGATGCCCGGAACCGTGCTGCTGCTCGCCGCCTCACCGGTGGGCAAGGGCTGTCTGGTGGACGCGGCGTCCGTGCTTCCCGTCCTGGCGGCCGTGCCGCCCGCGGTGCTGTCGGGGACCGACACGGCGAACGTCGTCGAGCTCGCCGACCCCCTTGAACCGCAGGCCGTCCTCACCCGGCTACGGGCCGCCGCGACGGCCCCGGGCCCGCTGACCGTGTTCATCACCGGCCAGCTCACACTGGACCGCCGCCAGCACCTGCCCCACCTCGCCCTTGCCCGCACCACCCCTTCCACCGTCCGCTACACCGCCTTCCCCTGGCACTGGGTCCGCGAGGAACTCCGGCTGCGCTCACCCGGGTCGACGACCCTGCTCCTCGACCTGCACGCGGACGCGGAGACATGGTCGTGGCTGCGCGCCAACCCGCTGGACTCCGGCCGGGGCATCGCGGTGTACGGCCGGATCGCGCCGCCGCCGTCCTCCCGGCGGGCGGTGGCCGTGCCGGCGTACATGAAGACGATCGCCACGATTCTGCGCAGCGGGCGGCGGCCCGACCTCGGGGAACTCCATCAGCAGGCGCTGGCGCGGCTGGGGAGTGACGGGTACGGGGACCTGGTGCTGACGGTGCCCGGGGTGGGGACGGCCGCCGCCCCTGGGGGCTCCGCCGCCAGACCCCCGCATCGGCCTGAACCGCCTCGTCCTCAAGGGCCGGACGCGCCGAGGTCGGCTGACGGGAACCGCGCAGGGACCGTGGTGGTCCGGCAAGCGGATCCCCGCCCTGTTCCCCCCGCCCACCGCCCTGTTCCCCCCGCCCCCCGCCCCGTTCCCCCCGCCCCCGACGACCCCCACGCCTACATCACCGCCGCCGTCCAGGACGGCCGGCACGCCGACGCCGACGCGCTCGCCGCCGAGCACGAGCAGGCCGCCGTACGGGCGCACGGGGCCGGGTCCGAGCAGGCGCTGCACTGGGCCGAGGTGCGGGCGGACCTGGCGATGTTCGCGGGGGACCCGGTGCGCAGTTGCCGGACGTGGCTGGCGGTGGCCGGGGCGCGGCTGACCGCGGGGCAGGCACCGGACTCGCCCGCGGTGGAGGCGGCCGTCGACCGCGCCCACCACCAGTGGTCCCAGATCCGTGACGTGACGCCCGCACGGGAACTCGGCACCGCGCTCGCCGAGCTGCGCGGCCGGGTGCCGGGGCAGCGCCAGGGAGCCCTGGAGAACGTGCACCGGCAACTGCGCCAGTTGCAGACGCAGAGTTAGGGTGCGCCGACCGGGGCGAAACCCGGAAGGCCTGGGCGCAGGCCTGCGGCACAGACCTACGGGCACGGACCCACGGTCACAGACCTACGGGCGCAGACCCACGGTCACCCGAATATCCGAAGCAGCGGCGCCGTCCGTGAGTCGCGCGGCATGCTGTCCCTGGACCGGCGTGGGCTCCACCGCTCTCGCCGGACCCACGTTCGCCGCCAGAACCAGGGCGGCGACGGCGATCACGGCGGCGGCCAAGCCTCGCGTGTAACGCTCGGTGGTGCTGGGGCGTTCGAGCACGGCGACCTCGCAGCAACGACAGTTCAGGACAACTCGGGAACAGCTTAAGCACGCTTAATACGCCGTTTAACCTAGGGGCTGACGGAGTAGAACGGCAAGAGGCACAAGGGGAGTTGGGCGATGTCGGAGCGCGACGACCCGGTGACGATCGGGCGCAGGGTGCAGCAACTGCGCGTCGAACGCGGGTTGACCCAGAAGCAGTTGGCGGAGCCCGTCTACACGCCGGCGTACATCTCCACCCTGGAGGCCGGCCGGGTCCGCCCCTCCGACGACGCGCTGCGGCACCTGTCCGGCCGGCTCGGTGTCGGCTTCGACGAGCTGGCGACCGGCCGCCCGGCCCACCTCGTCACCGATCTGCGCCTCAGGCTCACCGAGGCCCACCGCACCCTCGCCACCGGCGAGGCGGAGGCCGCGGCCGAGCAGTACGCCCTCCTGCTCGCCGAAGCCGAGCAGCTCCACCTCGCCGAGGTGGTCGCGGCGGCCCTGCTGGGCCTGGGCGAATGCGCCCTGGAAACCGGCAAGTTGGAGGAGGGACGCCGCTACTTCGAGCGGGCGGAGGAGGCGTTCGGCGACGTGCCGCTGCCGGTCCGCGTCCCGGCCCTGCGCGGTCGTGCCGTCTCCCACTATCTGGCGGGTGAACTCCGGTACTCCGTCTATCTGCTGGAGTCCACGATCGACGAGCTCAACCGCGGCGGCCTGCACGACCCGGACGCCCTGCTCCTCCTCTACGCCAGCGTCATCGGCCCGTACATGGACATGGGCGCCCATGCCCGCGCCGCCCAGGCCGCCGAGTTCGCCCTCGCCCTCGCCCCACAGGCCGGCGATCCCGCCCTGGTCGCCCGGATGCACCGTTCCGTCGCCCGTACCCTGATCGCCGAGGGCCGGGTCGCCGAGGCCGACGCCTCGCTGGCCAAGGCGGCCGAGCTGTACCGGCAGCTGCAGCTGCGCACCGAACTCGCCAACTGTCACTGGATGCGCGGCTACGTGTACGCGCAGAACGGCCAACTCGAGCGCGCGGAAGACGAGTTGAGGCAGGCGCTCACCATGCTCGCCGCCACCCGCGCCGCCCTCTACTCCAGCCAGGCCGCCGTGGAGCTCGCCGACGTGCTGCACCGGCGCGGCAAGTCCGAGGAGGCCGCCGCCCTGCTGCACGACGTGCTCAGCGACTTCAGCCCCGAACGCGGCGCCCTGCACTCCGCCGCCGCCCACCGCCTCCTCGGCATCATCGCCGAGGACGCCCGGGACACCGAAGCCGCCGAGGAGCACTACGTCCGCGCGCTCAGCCTGCTGGAACGTGCGGGCGCCGCCGGTGACCTGGCCGACCTGTGCCGGCTGCTGGGGGACCTGCTGCGCCGCACCGGCCGGGTGGAGGCCGCGCTGGACGCGTACCGGACCGGACTGGGACACCGTACGGCCCCCGGCACCACCACCCTCGGACCCGCACCCGCGCAGCCGCCTCTGTGAGGAAGGCCGACGGGGAACCGCCCTCCGTACGCCCGCTGTGGCCCCGTGAGTTCTCCTTCGGCGGTGACCGCGGTGACCGTGCGAGCGCGTTTCGGCCGGACGACGCAGGGTATTCGGCCTGCGCCCCCCGCGCGGGCACGCGAGGAGACGTGACCCCGCTCCGGATGGGCTCGCCGCGGGGAACCATGGACGATAATGGCCGCGCTTATCTGAGGAGGCGGTGGCCGTGCGGCCCAGGGACGACCGAGACGGCGCCCACGGCGACCACTCCGGTCCGTACGGTGCTCCCGGTGGCGGCGACTCCCGGCTGTCCGGCCGCGACGCCGGCGACGAACGGCGACATGAGCGGGTGCGGGCCGCCGACGTGATCGCCGAGGGGGTGCGGGGTGCCCGGCCCGTGGAGATCCCCGGGCGGCTGTGCATGGTGGCGGTCAAGCTGTTGCCGGTGATCGGCGCGAGCGTGTCCCTGCGCAGCGACGGCATACCCGTCCAGCTCAGCGCGAGCAGCGACCAGGCCGCCCATCTGTCGGAGGTCCAGGCCACCCTGGGTGACGGCCCCTGCATGTACGCCGCCGCGACCGGCGCCCCGGTCCTCGCCTGCGACCTCACGGCCGGCCGGGACGCCCGCCGCTGGCCCGTCTTCGCCCAGCAGGCGACGGCCGCCGGGGTGCAGGCCGTGTACTCGGTGCCCCTCGGGAACGACGCCGTGTGCGTGGGTACGCTCGACCTCTACCGCGCCACTCCCGGCGAGCTCACCACCCGCGAACTGCGTACCGCGCAGTTGGTGGCCGCTGTCATGACGGTGGCACTGATGGCATTGCCCCAGGGGGAGGAGAATGGACGTGGAGAAGAAGAACCCTGGTTGAGCGGTTTGGCCACCGATCACGACGAGGTCTACCAGGCCATCGGCATGATCATGGTGCAGCTCGGTGTCGCCTCGGAAGAGGCGCTGGCCCGGTTGCGCGCCCACGCCTTCGCGCACAACCGCACCGCCCTGGAGGTGGCGCGCGATGTGGTCTCGCACAGGAAGAGGTTCGACCGTGACTAGGAACTCTCCGTCACGACCACCGGGGAACCGGCGTCGTAACGGTGTGAGGAGGCTCTGATGAACCGGGAACTGCGGCTCATCCGCGCCTTCGTCGACCTCGCCGACACGCTGGGCGCCCACTTCGATCCGCTGGATCTGTTCACCCGGCTCACCGAGCACTGCACGGGCCTGCTGGCCGTGGACGCGGTCGGCGTGATGATGGCCGACGCGCGGGGCGCCCTGCGCGCCATGACGGCCTCCGCCGACGACCTCGGCCGGCTGGACGTGTTCCAGGTGCAGCAGGAGCAGGGACCGTCCGTCGACTGCTTCCGCACCGGCGAACCCGTCACCGCCGACGATCTGCGCGAGGGCGTCCGCTGGCCCGACTACACGGCTCACGCCCTGAAGGCCGGTTACGTCTCCGTGCACGTGCTGCCGCTGCGGCTGGAAGGCCAGGCGATCGGCGCGGTGTCCCTCGCCAACCGGCACAGCGACGCCCTGCCGGCCGACGACCTCGCGGTGGCCCAGGGCATGAGCGACGTCGCCGCGCTCACGCTGACCCACTGGCCCGCCGAGGCCAAACGCCCGCACGATCTGCTCACCTCCCTCCAGTCCGCCGTGTCCGCGAAGGCGACCGTCGAACTGGCCAAGGGGATCCTGTCCGAGCACGCCGGTGTCTCCTTCACCGAGGCGCTCGACCTGCTGCGCCAGTACGCGGCCGGGGAACGGCTCTCCCTGACAGCGGTCGCCCGCGCCCTGGCGGAACGCACCCTCGGCCCGGACGAACTGCTGGGCGGAGTCCCGCACCAGGCCTAGGCCCCTTTCCGGGAGGCACCGCGGTCGGCGTGCGGTCGGACCGGCCGGTTCAGATCTGCGTCCGGCCCTGCTTGCGGATGTCCGCCAGCCGCTGTGCCCCCAGCTGTGCGGCCGTCTGCGTGACGTCGGGCTCGATGTCGCCGAGGCCGCCGTGGGAGAGGCCGATCGCGTCGTCGCCGACCCGGACGACGGCGGTGTCCAGGGTGAGCAGGACCGGCTCGTCGTTCAGCGTCGCGCCCGTCAGGGTGACCCGCAGGCCCTGCCGGGCGTCTCCCACGGCCGGCAGGGCCGCGTCGGTGACCTGCACGTCCAGTCGGTCGCCCCGGGCGGTGGTCGCCGTGAACCGCGCGCACTTCCGCGGCAGGGTCCGCAGCCAGGCGATGGCGTGGTCCACGTCGGCCGGGTTCCGGGTGACGATCTGGTAGCGCAGCTGGGCCTCGTTCCAGACGTCGTCGAGGCTGATCACGGCCCGGGGGCGGGCGTCAGCCCCGAAAGGTTCCTCGGCGTACAGGGTGTCCAGCAGCCGCCGGCAGTCGGGCAGCTCGGTCGTCGCCTTCAGCAGCCCGTCGTGCCAGATCGCGGTTCCCTGCGTCGGCGTCCAGGGTTCCCCGAGGTCGGCCTCCGTGACCAGCGCGGCCTGCGCCTGCGCCTGGGTGAGGGCGGCGGGCGACGGGGCGGAGGTCCCGGGCGGGGTGGTCGCCGGAGCGTAGTCGGGCTTCTCGGCGGTGGGCGGCGTACTGAGCACGGAACAGGCGGCGGTGACGAGCAGACCACCCAAGGTGAGAACGCAGACACGGAGGACACGGGCCGGGGCTGGATTCATCGGGGGTGCCTCCTTGGGCGACATCCAAGATCGAGTACGCCCTCCTACGGCACCACCGCCCCTGTCCCTCCACCAGCGAGCGGAGCCGTCCGGGTGAGGCCGTGTCCCCGCCGACGGCGTCCGCCGCTCCCACCGCGCGCAAACCCGTCGCCCGCACCTCGGCATCCGCCGGCCGACGCGGTGTACGACCACCGCCGCCTCGGCCGTGAAGTGACGGCACCCTCGGGGCCAGGATCCGCGCGGCGCGGCTCGTGCCGTACCAGGCGGTGGTCGGGCAGCGGGAGGCGGACGCCGGTCCGGTGGCCGTACGGCTGCGGGACGGGCGGCGTCCCGGGGCCGTACCCGTAGGGGAGTTGCTGGACCGGATCGCAGCCCGCGCCGGTGATCGCGGCGCCGAACTGTGGGCCGCTGCGTAAGGTCGGTTGCACGACTCTCGGAACCCGTTGCCCTCGGAGAGGAACCCTGCCGTGACCGGTCAGCCCATCCCGGTGATCATCGACTGCGACACCGGTGTCGACGACGCCCTGGCCCTGCTGTTCGCCGTACGGCACCCCGCGCTCGACCTGCGCGCGGTGACCTGCGTGGCCGGGAACACCGATGTGGACGGGGTGGTCCGCAACACCCTGACCGTGCTGGAGCAGGCCGGCGCCGGTGACATCCCGGTCGCCCGGGGCGCCGAACGCCCGCTGATCGAGCCGGTCCGCACGGCACGGCACGTGCACGGGCAGGACGGGATGGGCGACCTGGGGCTGCCCGCGCCGACCCGCCGGCCGGTCGACGTGGACGCGGTGACGCTGCTGCGCCGCGAGATCCTCGCCTCCCCGCGCCCGGTCACCCTCATCCCCACCGCGCCCCTGACGAACATCGCCCTGCTCCTGCGCACGCATCCCGAGGTGGTGCGGAACATCGAGCGGATCGTGTTCATGGGCGGCGCGGTGGCGACCGGAAACGCCACGCCGGTCGCGGAGTTCAACGTCTGGCACGACCCGGAGGCGGCGGCGATCCTGCTCACGGCGGGGGTACCGATCACCATGTACGGGCTCGATGTCTTCCAGCGGGTCCTCGTCCCGGCCGCCGACGTCCAACGCCTGCGCGCCAGTACGGAACCCAGCCTCCGCATGGCCGGCGAACTCCTCGCCCACCGCGACCCCGCCACCTCAGGGGACCCCACCCCCATGGGCGGCCTCGGCGACGCGGGCGCGGTGTGCGCCGTCGTCGACCCGGAGGGCATCACCACCGAACTCCTGCCTGTGGAGGTGAGTCTGGCCCCGGGCGCCGCCCGGGGCCAGACTGTCGTCGACCGGCGCCCCGTCCCCGGCGAGTCCGAGATCCACGAGGGAACCCGCGAACAGCCCTTGCTCGACGTGGCGTTGGGCGTCGACGTGGAGCGCTACGTGAAGCTGTGGCTGACGGCGGTGGAGGGTGTCTGACCCTCCGACGGGGAAGTCAGCCCCGGAGCCCCGGAGCGGTCAGCAGAAGGGGCGGCCAGGGGAGTTGGCCCAGAGCGTGAGGAACGACCAGGTCTGGGACCCGATGCGGCCGCGTCCGTCGTCGAAGATTCGGGCGCACTGCTGGAAGGCTATCGTCGCGCGACGAGTGGCCCGGCCGAAGAACCCGGTCTCGCGCAGGCCGGCGTCTATGGCCTGATTCAGATAGCACTGCGCTTGCCGGACGGCTGACCCGGACGATCCGCGCTGAAGTGGCGGCCGGTGCTTGGTGATGCCGCATACGTCCTGCGGCCCTCGGATCGCTGGGAGTTCCGGGTTGTAGGCGGACTGGGTGCTGGTCACTGTGGCGGTCGCAGACGATGGAGTGCTTTGTGGTGCCGCCACGGCCGGGCCTCCTGCAAGGCCGAGGGGGAGAAGCACGGCTGCTGCGGTGGCGAATGCTCGTCGCATTCTCAATCACCTCCAGAGAGTGCACTTTCCTCATCGTGCACTCGGGTCTGTCCTGCTGCATCTTGAGATGCGGGTGCGACCAGCGAAGCCTCCGGACCGCTGCCGTCGGCGTCAGCGTGTGTCGGCGGCCGGGCGTATCGTCCACCGCTGTTCCACCTTCGCCAGGCGCCAGTACGTGATGGCCGCCGCCCACACCACCACGAACAGGCCGACGATGACGTAGCCGACGCTGTCGAGGTTGATGTCGGCGATCCAGGTGGTGACCGCGTCACCGAGGGCGAGTTTGTCGTGGAGGACGCCGACCAGCTCGATGGTGCCGATGAAGAAGGCGACGGCGATGGACAGGCCGGTGATCGTGAGGTTGTAGAAGACCTTGCGGACCGGGTTGGAGAACGCCCACTGGTAGGCGAAGTTCATGAATGTGCCGTCGAGGGTGTCGAACAGGCTCATGCCGGCGGCGAAGAGGAGGGGCAGGGAGAGGATCGCGTACCAGGGCAGGCCGGCCGCCGCGCCCGAGCCCGCCATCACCATCAGCGTGACCTCGGTGGCCGTGTCGAAGCCGAGGCCGAACAGGAAGCCCAGCGGGTACATCTGGCCGGGGCGGCTGATGGACCTGGTGAGGCGGCCGAGGACGCGGTTCATGAACCCGCGGGAGTCCAGGTGCTGTTCGAGCTCCCGCTCGTCGTACGACCCCGCCCGCATCGCCTTGAACACCTTCAGGATGCCCAGCAGGGCGACCAGATTGAGGGCGGCGATGAGGTAGAGGAACGCGCCGGAGATCGTCGTACCGAGGAAGCCGAGCACCTGGTGGGTGCCGGAGTCCTCGTTCATGACCTTGCCGGCGAGCTGGGTGCCGCCCGCGATCAGCAGGGCGAGGACCACCACCACGCTGGAGTGGCCGAGGGCGAACCAGAAGCCCACCGACACCGGGCGCTTGCCGTCGGCCATCAGCTTGCGGGTGGTGTTGTCGATCGCGGCGATGTGGTCGGCGTCGAAGGCGTGCCGCATACCGAGGGTGTAGGCGGTGATGCCGAGTCCGATGCCGAAGGCCTTGTTGCCGACCTCGTAGTGGGCGGGGACGACGAGGAGGAACAGGATTCCGAAGGCGACGACGTGCAGGGCGAGGATCACCGCCATCAGGCCCGCGGTCCTGAGGGTGTCCTCCCGGCGCCACTTGAAGGACGCCGGGGCGGGGACGGACGCCGGGGCGGGGACGGACGTCCGGGCAGGGTCGGGCAGGGTCATTCGGTCACGCTCCAGCACCTCGTGGATCAACTCGTGAGATGCCGTGGCCGGTCTCCTGGCTTGGGGGTACCTCCCACTCGAGCGAAGCCGAGAGTGGGGGAGGGTCGTACGTTCGCGCCCCTGCCTTCCCGGCCCCCTCGCGGCGGCCAGTGGCTGTCCCTGGCGGGACGGCGGTGCTCGAACTCCCCGATCACAGTGGCGAGGGCCGCGTCGGTTTCCCACCGACTTCCCGAGCACCACGGCGGGTCCACCGTAGGGGCGTAAGGGGTTTCCTGCATAGCTGCATATCTGGGCAGGTATCGAAGATCACAGAATCCCGCCTGCGAGGATGGCGCCATGCATCTCGTTCCGGCGGACCGAGCGGACCGCCGCACCATAGACGGGCACCGGGTGTGCGACGCCATCGCCGCGATCGGTGAACCCGGCCATGTCCGTGCCTGGTCCGACCGATTCTCGCTGCTCGCCGACCCGAAGCGGCTGGCGCTGCTGCTGGCGTTGCACCGGACGGGGCCCCTGGCCGTGTCCGACCTGGCGATCGCGACCGGGATGAACGACCCGGCGGTGTCGCAGGCGCTCAGGCTGCTGCGGGCGGCCGGGGTCGTGGAGGGCGAGAAGGAGGGCCGGATCGTGCGCTACCGGGTGGTGGACGCGGACATCGCCGCGCTGCTCAAGCACTGCGCGGCGGACGGCTGAGACGCCTTCCGCAACGCAACGCGACGCGGTGGTGGTCGAGAGGCGAGCCCGGCTACGACCTCTCGACCACCACCGCGTACCGACCGCGTGCGCCTGTCGCCGCATGACTACGGGCGCGCGACTACGACCGCATGACTACGGGCTCGTGGCTACCACCGTGTGGCTACGAGCGCGTCGCCTTCCGGCGTCGCGTCAGCACGACCATGCCCGCGCCGCCCGCCAGCAGCACCGCCGCGCCGATCGCGATCGGGCCCGTGGCGCTGTTGGCGCCGGTCTCCGCGAGGTCGTCGCCGCCGCCGTTCGGCACGGTGGCCGGGGCGGTGGTGGACTCGGAGGCCGACGGGGTCGGGGTGTCCGTCGAGGCCGGCGGAGTCGGAGTCGGGGCCTCGGTGGCCGGCGGCGTCGTCTCCTCGGCCGGCTTGGACGGCTCCGTGGACTCGGGAGTCGACGGGGTCGGCGCCGGGGTGGACGGCGTCTGCGGCGGCGGGGTCGTCGCGCAGTCCTTCGTACCGCCGTTCCAGCCCGCGATCAGCTTGTCCTTGATGACCGGACGGTCCGGGCCGATGGGCACGTCGCCGTGGACGAAACCGTCCTTGGCGTCGAGCCTGCCGTCGAACTTGACCGCGCCCCGGTAGAGGTCGACCTGCGCGAAGCAGCCCGCGTCCGGCACCGCGATGTCGAGGGACTCGGTCTGACCCGGCTTCACGGTCACCGTGTCGAAGTCGACGAAGACCTGCTCGCCGGAGGTGTTGAAGGTGGAGCCGTGGGCGAGGTACGAGGCGAGGGAGGCGGTGCAGGTGGTGGCGTCACCGGCGGTGCGGACCTTGATGTGGACCTTGCCGTCGTCGGTGGGCTTCAGCGTCTGGTCGTCGACCTTGACCGAGTCGAAGAAGCCGGTGCCGTCCAGGGAGAACTGGCAGCGGTCGGTTCCGGTCTCCGTGCCCGGGCCGGTGCCGGGCTTGTAGGCGCCGCCGGACTTCCAGCCGTCGCCACCGGGAGTGCCGGTCGCCCAGGCGCTGGAAGCGGTGGTCGCGGAGGCGGCGCAGAGGACGAGCGCCGCGGCCCCCGTCCCCAGCAGGCGGCGCGCGGTGACACGTCTGGCTATGGACATGCGGATCCCATCGGGGTAAGAGAACTGAGAAACACTTGACTCATTGGTCACATGAGTCACGGGTGTTCGCACATCGTGGATCGCCCTTCGCAAGCTGTCAACCTGCGGCAATTCAGAGGCACTTCGAGCCGTCAACACAATTCCGCCACACAAGGAATGAAGTGCTCCGGACAGCGTTCGAGTTCGCTTTCCCGACAATGGGGACAGGTACCTGAGTGCTGTCCGACGCCGCCCCGAGGGAGACCGCGTGACCGACCCCGTTCCCCACCGACCCGACCCCTCCTCCCCCGACCTCTCCTCCAAGGACCCCAACTGGTGGCGGCAGGCCGTCGTGTACCAGATCTACCCCCGCAGCTTCGCCGACGCCGACGGCGACGGCCTCGGGGACCTGAAGGGCGTCACCCGGCGGCTGAATCACCTCGCCGCCCTCGGTGTCGACGCCCTGTGGCTCAGCCCCTTCTACCCCTCCGAACTCGCCGACGGCGGCTACGACGTCGCCGACTACCGGGACGTCGACCCGCGCCTGGGCACCCTCGACGACTTCGAGGTGATGGCCGCCGAGGCCCACCGCCTGGGCCTGAAGGTGATCGTCGACCTGGTCCCCAACCACACCTCCCACCAGCATGCCTGGTTCCAGGAGGCCCTGGCCGCCGGCCCCGGCTCCCCGGCCCGCGACCGGTACGTCTTCCGCGACGGCCGGGGCGCGCACGGCGAACTCCCGCCCACCGACTGGCAGTCCGTCTTCGGCGGCAGCGCCTGGCAGCGGGTCCCGGACGGGCAGTGGTACCTCCACCTGTTCGCCCCCCAGCAGCCCGACCTCGACTGGGCCAACGAGGAGGTCCGCGCCGACTTCCGCACCACCCTGCGCTTCTGGTCCGACCGGGGTGTCGACGGCTTCCGCGTCGACGTCGCCCACGCCCTGGCCAAGGACCTCAGCGAACCCCTCCGGGACCTCGGCGCCCCCGAACTCAGCGCGGAGGACGCGCTCCCCGGCTTCCCGCCCGGCACCCACCCCTTCTACGACCGCGACGAGGTCCATGAGATCTACCGCGACTGGCGCAAGATCCTCGACGCCTACCGTCCGCCCCGCATGGCCGTCGCCGAGGCCTGGGTCCCCGGTGCCCGCCGCGCGCTGTACGCCCGCCCGGACGAACTCGGCCAGGCCTTCAACTTCGAATACCTCCAGGCGGATTGGGACGCGGACGCCCTCCGCGAGGTCATCACCGACTCCCTGGCCACCGCCCGGACGGCCGGCGCCTCCGCCACCTGGGTCCTGTCCAACCACGACGTCGTCCGCCACGCCTCCCGCCTGATGCTCCCGCCCGGCACCGACTCCAACGCCTGGCTCCTGTCCGGCGGTCACGCCCCCGCGATCGACGAGACGGCGGGCCTGCGGCGGGCCCGGGCGGCCACGCTGCTGATGCTGGCGCTGCCCGGATCCTCGTACGTCTACCAGGGCGAGGAACTCGGCCTGCCCGAGGTGGCCGACCTGCCCGTCGAGGTGCTGCAGGACCCGATCTGGGAACAGACGGGCCGCGTCCGCAAGGGCCGCGACGGATGCCGGGTACCGCTGCCGTGGACGACGACGGGACCGTCGTACGGCTTCGGGGCGGCCGGCGCCTGGCTGCCGCAGCCGGAGAGCTTCGCGCGGTACGCCGTCGAGGCGCAGGACGGGGCCGAGGGCTCGACCCTGGAGTTCTACCGCACGGCCCTGCGCCTGCGCCGCAAGCTGCAGGAGGGGGAGTCGCTGACCTGGGCGGACGACAGCCCGCCCGGGGTGGTGGACTTCGCCCGCCACGACGGCTGGCGCTGCGTCACGAACATGTCCGGCGCGGCCGTACCGCTGCCGCCCGGGGATGTGCTGCTGAGCAGCGCACCCCTGGCGGACGGGGGTGCGCTGCTCGGGCCGGACACCACGGTGTGGCTCGCGTAGAGGTGGCCGGAACCGGCCGGTGAACCGCCAGGGAGCGCCGGGCCTCAGCCCGCCGACGGGTTGGACGGGATCGCCAGCGGGGTCTCCGTGCTGTTCGCCGGCGGGGTGAGCACGACCATCGGCTCGCCGGCCTGCGGCGCGGGCGGCGTCAGCTGGTCGCTGGGCAGCTTCGGCGGGGTGGTCTGGGTGAAGAGGGCCTGGTCGAAGTTGACCAGGCCGGTCTTCTCCATGACCGTCATGTGGTCCAGGACGGTGACGTTGGCCTTGTCGGCCAGCAGCCGCACCATGCTGTTCTTCGTCGTGGACCGGATCTTCGCGATCGTGTTGAAGATCGAACCGTGCGTCACCCGCAGGATGTTGGCGAAGTCCGAGTCGAACTGGGTGCCCTTCGGGTCCGAGTTGAGCTGGTTGACGAAGCCGACCTGCTGCGGGCTGGCCACGTTGGGCAGCGTGACGTTGAGCATCGGTGCGATCTTCCGGCAGGCGTCGTCCAGCCCGGCGTGTCCGTCGACCAGGTGCTCGGAAGCCGTCAGTACGGCCTTGGAAGTCCCCTTGTTCAGCCCCATCTGCCCCACCGGGTACTCCCACAGTCCCGCCGCGCGCACCTTGACCACGAAGTCCCGGTCCTGCTCGGTCAACGGCCCCCACTGCGTCTGGGCGATGACTCTGTCCTGGGCGCTGGATACGGTGCTGAGACCGAGCATCGACGGGTAGGCGAGCGCCCCCAGGGTCAGCGTGAGGGCACCGCCCACGAACAGAGTTCCCATCGCGTTCCGCGAAAAGCGCACCATGCCTCCTGCCCGGTCGAGGGCCCGCCGGTTTGCGGGCCTGACGGACAGGAGTACGGAAGGGGGCGGTCAAGAAACCTTTTGATTTGGCAAAGTCTCGGGTCGGCGGCCGAGGCCGGCTCCGGTAGGCGCCCCTCCCCGTTGACCGAACGTTGACCGGCTCGCGGGGACTTCCGGAGGAAATCGCGGGAGAGTCCTGACGCGCCCCGGGCCTAGATTCGCTGCATGTCCATGTCACAGCGGCGCGCGCAGGTACCGGCGAGGGCTGCCGGCACGCTTCCCCTCCTCCCCTACCGCAAGCCCACCAAGGGCCGCGACTACTGGGTGATCGACGACGTACTGCCGGACGTCGACGCCGTACGGGACGGCTGTCTCGGCAAGGACGACTGGGTCCAGGGGTATCCGCACAAGCCGGAGGCCTGGCCGGGGCTGCGAGCGATGCCGGGGCTCGACCCCGGGCAACTGGCGCGGGTGGAGCGGGCGGTGCGCAAGGCGACCGGGGCCGGGAAGCTGTGGGTGCAGGAGGCCCCTGGCGGAGGGACCCTCAACCACAACTGCGTGCAGGTCGTGGGGGAGGGGGAGAGCACACCCCGGCCGCACACCGACTCGCGCTCGCTGTGCCGGTACGCCGCCGTCCTGTATCTCAATCCGGGCGTGCCCAAGGATTGCGGGACCAGTTTCTACCGGCAGGCCCTGCCCGGCGGACGGCTCGGCGGCAATGTCGTACAGGCCCCGCACAACAACCTCGTCGACGCGCTCGGTACCCGGTTCGTCGCGCCGGACGCCTTCGAGGAGGACGTACGTGTGCCGCACAAGTACAACCGCCTCCTCCTCTACAACGCCAACCTCGTGCACAGCGCCACCGGTTACTTCGGCCGCACGCTGGCGGAGAAGCGGATGACCGCCGTCTTCTTCTGGATGGCCTGACCGGACCGACAGGGCTGGTCAGCCAGTGGACCGGTCACCAGGTGACCGGTCAGTCGACCCCGGTCTCGTCACGTCGTCCAGCTCCCCACCTTCCCCCGCACCGCGCCGCCCGGTTCACGTTGCCTGCCGGTGAAGGCCGGTGCGCGGGCGGGCGCATGCCGGGTGTCACCCGTACGGCCCTGTCCCCCTGGCGGGGGCGGCTGCCGCGCCCGATGGTCGAAGCGCAGGACACCGGCGCGAGGACAGCGCGGGCCAGAGCAGAAGACACCGGCGGACGGCGTACCCCGCCCACCGCCTCGACAGAAATGGGGTCCGGCCATGACCCAGCAGCCGCACGCGACACAGCCGCCCACGGGTGGAGGACAGCAGCCGACGGCTGGAGGACAGCCGCAGACGGGTGGGGGACAGCAGCGGACGGGCGAGCAGACCAGGCCCACGTGGGAGGACTACGGCTACGCGTCGACGCCCACGGAGTCCGCCTGGGCCAGGGGCGGGGTCGTCCTCGCCGGTGTCCTGATGCTGGTCAACGGCATCCTGGCGATCTTCCAGGGCATCTCCGCACTCGCGAAGGACGACGTCTGGACCACCCTCGGCGACTACGTCTACAAGATCAACCTCACCGGCTGGGGCATCATCCTGGTCGTCCTGGGCGCGGTGGCCGCGCTCACCGGCGTGGGAATCCTGATGGGCGCCGCTTGGGCCCGGGTGACCGGTATCTTCCTGGCGTCGCTGAGCCTGATCGCCCAGTTCCTGTTCCTGCCGTACGCGCCGATCTGGTCGCTCATCATGATCGCCGTGAACATCTTCGTGATCTGGGCGCTCGCCGTGTACCGGCCGGCGGGCGGCCGGCCTCAGACGTGACCGATGCCGCCACTGCCGAACGAACCGCTGGAACCCGGCAGCCAGCGCTTTCGGACCTGGTCCTTTCCCCGTCGGGTCCCGGAGGCGTGGAGCTGGTACGGCATGAGCCGTTCCGGCTCGTCCACGGGCCCCGGAATCTCGTCCGGCTCGCGTATCTCCCGCATCTCCCGGACGGGGCCGGTCTCGGGCAGCCTCGGCTGTTCCTCGGGCCGGGGGTGCGGGAGCTCCTGATCCATGACCTTCATGCCCAGTCGCACGGCCCACACCAGCAGGCCTGCGATGAAGAGGCCACCGGCAAAGGCGGCGATCACGTTGAGTACGTCGCTCGACGTGGCCGCTAGTACAAACGTCGCTGTACTCATCCTTCGAGTATGGCCGAAAAGCGGCGGCTTTGTGTGGCCTCGGTCACAGGCCGGCTCAGGGGGCAGGGGGAGCCAGGGGGCGGGCGAGCCGGTGAGCCAGGGGGCCGGGAGTAAGGAGGACCCGGGCGGAGTCAGGAGGAGCCGCGAGGGGCTGCCGACAGCCCGGCTACGGCTGGGTTCACGCGCCGGTGAGCGCGGCGAACGCCTCGTCCAGCAGGTCGACCAGGTCCAGCCGGCCGTCGGAGGCTGTCCAGTGGTCCAGGGCCACGTTCAGGCAGTCCAGCGCGGCGGCGGCGCGGACCGTGTGCCCGAGGGTCACCTCCCCCGGCGTGCCCGCCCGTTCGGCGAGGGCCTCGGCCAGGGCGGGGCGCCAGCCGTGCTGCTTCTCCAGGTGCCGGGCGTACAGGGCCGGGGTCTCCTGGACCAGCCGGGTGGTGGCCAGGGAGCCGGCCGGGTCCTGGTGGTAGCGGTCGATGAGGGTGCCCAGGGCCCGGCGCAGCGCGGTCCAGTCGTCCTCGTCGGCAGGGCGGGCGCGCAGGGCGTCGGCGGTCCGGCGGTCGTGGCCGTCGTACGCGGCGAGGACGGCGTCCTCCTTGGTGCCGAAGTAGCGCAGGAACGTGCTCCGGGAGACCCCCGCCGCCGCTGCCAGGTCGTCCAGGGTGACCTTGTCGAAGCCGTCCCGGCGGAACAACTCGAAGGCCACCTGGGCCAGTTCGGCTCGTACGGCGGCCCGGGCGACGTCCCTGGTATGCGCACGCGGTCGGGTTCGGGCTGCTCCGGTCACCCTGCGATCGTAGTCTCCGCCGGACCTTTGCTTGCAGTGCTGTCACTCGCTCGCTAACGTGACGCTCAGTGTCATATGTGAGATCAAGACGCGTGAACGTCGCGTCGCGCGAGAGGCATCCCATGACCGACGTGCTCGGAGCTCCCGTCGAGATCCCCACCCCGGACGGCGTCGCCGACGCCTATCTGGCCCACCCCGACGACGGCTCCCCACATCCCGCCGTGCTGTTCTTCATGGACGCCTTCGGGCTCCGCCCGCATCTGCGGTCGATGGCGGACCGGCTCGCCTCGGCCGGGTACACGGTCCTGGTGCCGAACGTCTTCTACCGGTACGGCCGCGCCCCCGTCGTGGAACTGCCCGAGTTCATCGACCCGGCCGAGCGGCCGGAGATCATCCAGGCCCTGGGCCCGGCCGCGCGCACCCTCACCCCCGAGGGCTCGATGAGCGATGCCGCCGCCTACCTGGACTGGCTGTCCGCGTCCCCGCTGACCGTGGACGGCCCGGCGGGCGTCACCGGCTACTGCATGGGCGCGGGCCTCGCCCTGCGCACCGCGGGCACGTATCCCGGCAGGGTCGCCGCCGCGGCCGGGTTCCACGGGGCCCGCCTCGCGACCGACGCGCCGGACAGCCCCCACCTGCTCGCCGACCGGATCACCGCCGAGCTGTACTTCGGCCACGCCGACCAGGACTCCGCCAACCCCGCCGAACAGATCGACCGGTTGGAGAAGGCTCTCACCGCGGCGGGCGTCCGCCACCGCAGCGAGGTGTATCCCGGCGCCCCCCACGGCTTCACCCAGGCGGACACCGCGATGTACGGCGCCGAGGCGACCGACCGCCACTGGAGCGCCCTGCTCGACCTGCTGAACCGGGCCCTGTGACCGGTGGCCGGCCGGTGGCCGCCGCCGAGTACGGCGGGACCGTGACCGCGTATGGCATGACTGTGACAATGCAGAAGCGGTTTCGTCATGGCATCCCTCGGCGGCCGTCCCCCACCATGACCTGGTGAACGATCAACTGGCCCAGTCGGCCCCGCCTGCCCCGCACACGCCCACCCCCGCCGACCCCTCCGCCCTGCGCCCCGTCCGGTGGGATGCCCGCTGTGCCGTCGCGGGTCTCGCCCTCGCCGGGGTCGCCTGGCTGGTCCGGGCGGCCTGGGAGATCCGCCTCGCGATGGCCGGGCAGCCCGCGTCCGGGCCGCCCGACCAGGGCGGCGGCCGGCACCGGCCGCCGACCTCGCTGGAGGACGGCTACCACATCGTCAACGCCCTGAGCGGGGGCGTCGCCGTCCTCTGCGCGCTGCTGTTCCTGTCCTGGCTGTGGCGGGTACGGGACAACGCCCGCGCCCTCTCCGGCGAACGGCCCCGCCACTCCTGGATCTGGATGTACCTCGGCTGGGTCCTTCCCCTCGCCAACCTGTGGATCCCCCGCGGCCTCGTCGTCGACATCCACCGCCGCAGCGCCCCCGGCAAGCCCCTCCCGAGCTCGGTCAACTGGTGGTGGGGCCTGTGGCTGATCGGCATGCTCAGCGGTGTGGGCCTCCTGTCCGCCGACGACACGGACGAGCTCATCGTCCGCGCCTACACCGACGTATGGATGCTGCTCGCCTCCGACGCGGCGATCGTGGGCGCGGCGGTGGCGGCGGTCCTCGTCGTACGGGCGGTCACGGCGGCGCAGCTTGAGCGGATGACCGCGACGGTGCCGGCGTAGAGACCGGGCGCGTCCTGCGGGCCTGCCGCCCCGGTGCCAATTTGCCAAGTCTTGGAGGCCAACCGCCCCCGATCCACTTGCCTGCAGCAACCAACGGAAACCACTCTGGGCTGAGCAACGGGAGCGTGGAAAGAAAAGGAACTCCATGGCGACGTCCACACCGGCCGATCCGCGGGCCCAGGGTGACGCGGAAGGGCATCGGCCCGGTCCGGGAGCCGCCGGGGGCACCGTGCCCGACGGGACTCCCATGACGCACCGCCAGATCATGGAGGCGATGACCGGGCTGCTGCTCGGCATGTTCGTGGCGATCCTGTCATCCACGATCGTCTCCAACGCCCTGCCCCGGATCATCGGCGACCTCGGCGGCGGCCAGAGCGCCTACACCTGGGTCGTGACGGCGTCCCTGCTGACGATGACCGCGTCCGTGCCGCTGTGGGGCAAGCTCGCCGACCTGTTCTCCAAGAAACTGCTGGTGCAGTTCGCGCTGGTGCTCTTCGTGTGCGCCTCGGCGGTGGCCGGACTGTCGCACAGCCCCGGCATGCTCATCGCCTGCCGCGCGGTCCAGGGGCTCGGCATGGGCGGCCTGACCTCGCTCGCCCAGATCGTCCTCGCCGCGATGGTCCCGCCCCGCGAGCGCGGCCGCTACAGCGGCTACCTCGGCGCCACCTTCGCCACCGCCATGGTCGGCGGACCGCTGATCGGCGGGGTCATCACCGACACCAGCTGGCTCGGCTGGCGCTGGATCTTCTACATCGGCGTCCCGTTCGCCGTCGTCGCCCTGATCGTGCTCCAGCGCACCCTGCACCTGCCCGTGGTCCGCCGCGAGGCCAAGGTCGACTGGGCCGGCGCCTTCTTCATCACCTCCGGCGTCTGTCTGCTGCTGCTCTGGGTCACCTTCGCGGGCGACAAGTACGCCTGGCTGTCCTGGCAGACGTACACGATGACCGGCGGCACCGCCGCGCTGCTCGTCGCCTTCCTGGTCACCGAGACCAGGGCCCGCGAACCGATCATCCCGCTGCGCCTGTTCCGCAACCGCACCATCGCCCTGACGTCCCTCGCCTCGCTCTTCGTCGGCGTCGCGATGTATGTCGGCATCATCTACTTCAGCCAGTACTTCCAGCTGGCCCGCGGCAAGTCGCCGACCATGTCCGGCGTCATGACCCTCCCGATGATCCTCGGCCTCGCCGGCGCCTCCACCCTCTCCGGCCGGATCATCACCCGCACCGGCCGCTGGAAGGTCTGGCTGCTGGCCGGCGGAGTCCTGCTGACCGCGGGCCTGGGGCTGCTCGGCACCATCCGGTACGACACCGCGTACTGGCACGTCGGCATCTACATGGCCCTGCTCGGCCTCGGCGTCGGCATGATGATGCAGAACCTGGTGCTGGCCACCCAGAACCAGGTGGAGGTGGCCGACCTGGGCGCCGCCAGCTCCACGGTCGCCTTCTCCCGTTCCCTGGGCGGCACCCTGGGCACCTCGGCACTGGGCGCGGTCCTCGCCCACCGCATCACCCACTACGTCACCGACGGACTGACCGGCCTCGACCCGAAGGACTCCGCCGCGCTGTCCGGGTCGAGCACCTCCGACAGCATCCCCGACGTCGCCCACCTGCCGGGCCCCCTGCGCACCGTCGTGGAGAGCGCCTACGGCCACGGCATCGCCGACATCTTCCTGTGCGGCGCCCCCTTCGCCCTGGTCGCGCTCGTCTTCTGCGCCTTCATCAAGGAGGTCCCGCTGCGTACCGGGGCCAGGGCACCGGCACCGGCTCCGAATGCCACGGCCACGGTCACGGCACCGACCGCCACGGCCACGCCTCCGTCACCGGAGCTGAAGCCGGAGCCAGAACCGGAGCAGCTCGCCAGCGGCGGGGCCGCGGTGCACGGGTTCGTACGGGGTGCGCGGTCGGCGCCGGTGACGCAGGCCGCGGTCACGCTGATCTCGCTGGGCGGACGGCAGTTGGACCGGGCGGTCACCCACGCCGACGGTTCGTACTCCCTGGACGCCCCCGGCAGCGGCCCCTATGTGCTGATCGCCGCCGCGGACGGCTTCCAGCCCCGGGCCTCCACCGTCGTCGTGAACGGTGAACCGCTGCCGTACGACGTCCTCCTGTCCGGCACCAGCGGCCTGACCGGCACCGTCCGTGCCGCCCACACCGGCAGCCCGGTCAAGGACGCCATGGTCATCGTCACCGACATCCGCGGCGGCCTCCTGGCCACCGGCACCACCGGCGAACACGGTGAGTTCACCTTCACCGACCTCGTCCCCGGACCCCTCACCCTCGCCGTCAACGCCGCCGGACACCGCCCCCGCGCCCTGCCCGTCGAGGTCGGCGGCACCGGGGTGACCCGGATCGAGGTCGACCTGGACGCCGGAGCCCAGCTCCAGGGCGTCGTGAAGGCGTCGCACGGTCCGCTGGCCGACGCCCGCGTCACCCTGGTCGACGCGGCCGGCAACGTCATCGGCACCGCCACCACCGGCAGCGACGGGGCGTACGCCTTCACCGACCTCGACAGCGGCGAGTACACCCTCATCACCTCCGGCTACCCGCCCGTCGCCACCGCGCTGACCCTCACCGGCCGGGGCGCCGACGGCCACGACATCGAACTCGGCCACGTGGGCGAGTAGCCGGGGAAGGCAGGCTCAGCCCGGCTCGTCCGTGTGGGCGCGGGAGCCCTGGGACCGGCTGCTGATCAGCCAGGGGGAGGCGGCAGGGGGCTCGTCGGGGCCGCGCGTGGTGTCCACCGTCAGGTGGAGGAGCGTGCCGTGTCCGTCCGGACCCGCGGGGTAGCTGCGCGGTTCGTCGCAGTGGAAGCCCTCGCGGAGCAGCAGCGCGACCCGTTGGGCGACGTCCGGGTCCGCCGCGATGACGCGCACTTCCGCCAGCCCCTCGCCCTCGGGTGCGGACAGGTCGTCCGCGGCGACATGGGCGTCTGCTTCCGTCCGCACCGGCGTGGACACGGAGGCGGATACAGGTGAGGACAGGGGCGGAATGTCGGGTGCGCCCCCGGCGCCGTCCGTGCCGCCGGCCCTGTCGCCTCTCTCAGCTCTGTCCGTGCCGCCGGAGCGGTCGGGGCTCAAGTGCATGACGGTCACCCATCTCCACGTTCTGCCGCATGCTCCCGGTCCGTCCACGGTACCTCCGGGTGCCTGACCGGACGGACAGTACAGCGGTGGGCCGGTCGGCGGGTGCGGCGCGGGCGGCGTACATCCGCTGAACAGCCACGTACATCCGCTGAACATCTGTGTTCGCCACGGCAGACATTCCGTCGGGGCGACTAGAGTTCTCGTGCGGTAACCAGACCTGGGCGGGCCGTGCTCCGGCGACCCGCGGGAAGGCGCACATGCCCTCACAAGAGCAGCCGTTCGGTGGCGACCGGCTCGACGACGACCACTACCCGGCGTACACCATGGGCCGGGCCGCCGAGCTGATCGGTGCCTCGCCCGGCTTTCTGCGGGCCCTCGGCGAGGCCCGGCTGATCGCCCCCACCAGGTCGGACGGCGGTCACCGCCGCTACTCGCGCCACCAGTTGCGGCTGGCCGCCCGGGCCCGTGAGCTGGTCGACCAGGGCACGCCGGTCGAGGCCGCCTGCCGGATCATCGGCCTGGAGGACCAACTGGAGGACGCCCTGCGGGACAACGAGGAACTGCGCCACCCGGCTCAGGGGCCCTCAGTCGCCCGGCGCGGAGAGTGAAAACCTGACCCCGCCGGAGCAGAATTGCGGGCAGCGATGGAAAAGAATTCCTCGATGAATCCAGGCAGGGTTTTACGTAATTCACGCACCTGTATTCCTCGCGGAGTCACCCGCCAACTCGCCGCCGACTCGCCCGCCGAGTCGCCTTCTCGCCTCCGATTTGTTTCGGGAGGTCTCGTGCTAGGCTCGACCGCAGTTGCAGTTGTGGTTGCCATTTTGCTGCCGGTTTTTCCGGGCAGGTGATCATCGCAGCGATGAGGAGGGCCCACGCAGTGTGGGTCCCCAGCACTGCCTTCAGGAGATATGACATGGCCACCGGTACCGTGAAGTGGTTCAACGCGGAAAAGGGCTTCGGCTTCATCGAGCAGGACGGCGGCGGCGCCGACGTCTTCGCCCACTACTCGAACATCGCCACCCAGGGCTTCCGTGAGCTGCAGGAAGGCCAGAAGGTGACGTTCGACGTCACGCAGGGCCAGAAGGGCCCGCAGGCCGAGAACATCGTCCCTGCCTGATTTTCCGCGATTCGCTCGCGCGCTTCGGCGAGACGGGGCCCGCACCTTGGGTGCGGGCCCCGTTTGTTTACGCGTGTTTCCCCCGCCGACACCGCCATGCGCGACCGGATGCCGGGCGTGTCCCGCGTGAACGACGCCCGCGGATACGCGCCGGCCGTTCCCCACAGCACCCGCTGACCCCGCTCCCCGAGCACAATCCCGCCGACCACCGTCCGCGGACCACGGTCACGGCCGGGCACCGTCCCGGCCGGCGTTGACCGACACCGGCCCCGAAGGCATTTCTGCCGTCCACTACACCCTTGGTGAGGCACCCATGCGCTGCGTGATCGCCCGTTACCCCTTCGACCTGATCAAGTCCGAGGTGGAGACACAGATGGAGGGCGTCCGGCCGGAGCCCACCACCGGGGCCTGCGTGGTCATCGGGCGCAAGGTGTTCCCCGTCAAGCAGGTGGGCGAGATCATCACCCGCCAGGACCGCCGCGACTTCACCGCCTTCGAGGTGACCCGGGCCCTCACCCGCCTCGGCTTCACCTGCCACGCCACGCCGCCGGAGTCCCCCGCCACCCGCTCGGCGTCCTTCCCGACCCTCGGCTGACCCGGCCCGCGTCCTTCGGGCGCCGCGCTGCCCGGCGATCGCGCCGGACGCCGGCTGCGGCCTGTGGCGTCCCGCGGCCGTCCTGGCGATGGGCCTGGCCGCCGTACTGGGGCCGGCCGCGCGGAGGCCCGACTGGCTCGCACCGCGGCTGCGGACCGCCGTGCGCGCGGGCGCCCCGCTCCTGTACACGGTGGCTTCGATCGCGCAGCACCGCGACACCCCGTTCGGCCCGGGCGAACCCGCCCCGACACCGTGACGATGGCCCCGCCGACCGCCGACCGCCGACCGCCGACCGCCGACCGCCGACCGCCGACCGCCTACCGCCTACCGCCAGCCGTCGGAAGTCCCTGGCAGAGCCCACGATTTCGCCACAGCAGGTTCACATTCTCATCGTGATTGGGCCTCCAACGGGCCGGTCAGGACGGTCTGTTGGGGCTCGTTGCGATCTCGTTGAGCTGAGGCCTTGACGGTCGTGCCGCTACCGCGTTGGCTTTCAGCCACCTGGTCGCCAGGCTGCTCTCTCGCCCCGGAAGGCACCTGTTGTGAACGTTTCCCCCGCCCATAGTGTCGTTGCCCGTCGCTTCACGATGGTTCTGACCGCCTCCACTTCTGCTCTTGTGCTCACCGCGTGCGGTGTGGTCGACGGCATCGGTGGCAGCAGCAGCACCTCGGCCCCGAAGAAGGGCAACGACATCACGGTGGGCCTCCTGCTCCCCGACAAGGAGACGAAACGCTTCGAGAAGTTCGACTACCCCCTCATCAAGAAGCGGGTCGCCTCCCTCACCGGCGGCAAGGGCAAGGTCCTCTACGCCAACGCTGAGGCGAGCGAGTCCAAGCAGAGCGTCCAGATGGACCAGATGGTCGACAAGAAGGTGGACGTGATCCTGGTGGACGCGGTGGACGCCAAGGCCATCGCCCCGGCCGTCGAGAAGGCCAAGGACGCCGGTATCCCCGTCATCGCGTACGACAGGCTCGCCCAGGGCCCGATCGACGCCTACGTCTCGCACGACAACGAACTCGTCGGCGAGGTGCAGGGCCGCGCGATCGTGGACGCCCTCGGCGAGAAGGCCGCGACCAGTAAGATCGTCATGATGAACGGCTCGGTCGCCGACCCCAACACCGCCCGCTTCAAGACGGGCGCGCTCAGCGAGCTGCAGGGGCGCGTGATCATAGCCCAGCAGTACGACACCAGGGAGTGGCTGCCCGAGGTCGCCAAGGCCAACATGAAGAAGGCGATCCAGTCCATCGGCCTGAGCAACATCGCCGCCGTCTACTCGGCCAACGACGGCATGGCCGGCGCCGTCATCGAGGCGCTGAAGGAGGCCGGCGCGACGAAGATCCCGCCGGTGACGGGGCAGGACGCGGATCTCGCGGCGGTGCAGCGGATCGTCTCGGGCGAGCAGTACATGACCGTCTACAAGTCGTTCCTGCTGGAGGCGGACAACGCCGCGCAGATGGCGGTGGCCAAGATCCAGGGCCGCTCGCTCGAGTTCGAGGCGCTGACCCCCGACACGGTCGACAGCCCGACGGAGAAGAACATCCCGTCGCAGCTGGTGCAGGTCGTCGCGCTCACCCGGGACAACATCAAGTCGACCGTGATCCAGGACGGCGTCTACACCGTCAAGGACATCTGCACCCAGAAGTACGCGGCGGACTGCGAGGCGATCGGCCTCAAGTGAGCCGCAGCACGGTGGCCGTGGTGCGCGGTGGCCTCCGAGCCCTGGTACGGCGGTCTCCAGGCCCCGGCACTGCGGTCTGCGAGCCCCCAGTACGGTGGCCTCGTGAGTAGCTCCCTGTTCGTCAAGATCTGTGGCCTCAAGACCGAGCGGGACGTCGACACGGCCGTGGAGGCGGGCGCCGACGCCGTCGGGTTCGTCTTCTCCGAGAGCCCGCGCCGGATCGACGCCGCCGCGGCCGCCCGGCTGAGCCGGCGGATTCCGGAGCACGTCCTGACCGTCGGCGTCTTCCGCGCGGAGCCCCTGCACGACGTGCGGTCCCTGGCCACCGACGCGGGCGTCCGGGCCGTACAGCTGCACGGGCCGGAGGACCGCGGTTACTACGACGACCTCGCGACGGGCGGCTGGACCCTGATCCGCGCCACGGCCTTCGGGGAGCGGGTTCCGCGCTGCGGAGAGCTGGGCGAGGACCTGCTCCTCCTCGACGCGCCCGTCCCCGGCTCCGGTATCGCCTGGGACTGGTCCGGCAGGACGCCGGCCGCCCCCGGGGAGAAGTGGCTGCTAGCGGGAGGCCTCACCCCGGACAACGTCGGCGACGCGGTGGCCGCCGCCCGCCCCTGGGGGGTCGACGTGTCCAGCGGGGTGGAGCAGAGCCGGGGCGTCAAGGACCCGGCCCTGATCACGGCGTTCGTACGGGCGGCCCGGGCGCGGTCCTGAGCGCTGCGCGCGGCGCGCGCAGCCGACGGACAGGCGGGCCCTGGGCCGGCCGGCGGACAGGCCGAGGTCAGCCCGCGGTGGCGCCGGCGTCGGCCGAGCCCGAGGCCTTCTGGGCGGCCCGGCGGTACTCGGCGTTGATGCGCTGGGCTTCCTCGAGCTGGTCCTCGAGGATGACGATGCGGCAGGCGGCCTCGATCGGGGTGCCCTTGTCGACGAGTTCGCGGGCACGCGCGGCGATCCGCAGCTGGTAACGGGAGTAGCGGCGGTGGCCGCCCTCCGAACGCAGTGGAGTGATCAGGCGGGCCTCCCCGATGGCCCGGAGGAACCCGGGGGTGGTGCCGAGCATCTCGGCGGCCCGGCCCATCGTGTAGGCGGGGTAGTCGTCGTCGTCCAGACGACCGCTGAGCGGAGTATCTGCTGTCATGTCACCTCGTTGAGCAACGCGTCGAGGGGCCCTGGCACCGTACGGCACCAGGGCCCCGAGGAAATTGAACACCATCTGCCGGCCCTACTGCTCGGCCGACCTTCTGTTTCCGCTGCCCGGCCCGGGGGTGGGGCGGGGGTGCGGGGATCGCGGCTGCGTGACCGGGGACCACCTTCCAATCCGGGGTCTTGCGGTACCCGGGCCCAACAACTCGGTCCGGGCGATCCTGATGGCGTCTGCTCCTCCGTTCTTACCTGAGTTCCTACTGGGTTGACCTGCGAACTTCTTCTTCTGCTACCCGGCAGTTCGTGTCTGCCAGGTCTCGCTGGACCGTGTCTACGAGAGAAACGCTACCTGTCGCGCCGACCAATGTCTACTCTGACAAAGACAGATTTCGCTCCGCATGTGGGCGAGGATTTCTGCCGCCCGGAGGCTGGCGGTGCGCTGGGGTGCGATGGGGCGGCCCGATGGCGGGCAATCCCTATGGGTCCGGAGGAGCTGCCGAATAGAATCGGCTCTCATGCCGAACCCTGACGAGCTGCTCGTCGCCATCTCCACCATGGTGGAGTCAGAGCACAGCAACCAGATGTCGCTGACCGTGGTCGTCGGCGGCGCCGTGATCACCGGACGACTGGCCCCCGAAGCCGTGTGGCGGGAGCGTGTGTCGGAGGTCCTCAAGGACTCGGACCGTCTCGGCCCGTTCTCCGACGTCTTCACCACCGGAGCGACCGAACGCGGGCCCGACACCGGCGAGCCGCCCACGCATCTGCACTTCCATCTCGCCCGCATCCTGCAGGGAACCACGGCGATCCCCGAGACGGGCGGCATGTACCGGGTCGCGATCGCGGACGTCAGCGCCTGGACCGTGGGCGACTTCAGCTACTCCGACCACTGATCCGGGCCACTGATCCGGCCCCTGCCCCATCCTGACCGACCGGTGAAACGCCGTGAGGGCCCTGCCGACGCGCGTCGGCAGGGCCCTCACGGGTATGGAGTGTCGGCTGCTCGGCTACACGGCCTCGGAGGCCGCGGGGCTGCCGAGCAGTGCCGACGCCGTCTGAAGCGGTGTCAGCACCGGTACGGGCACGGCCGCCTGGGCCTCGTGGCAGGTGAAGCCGAGGCGGGCCATGGCCCGGGTGACCTCACCGCTGGTGAAGTCGCGCGGGTCCTGGCCGGTGAGAACCCGGCCCACCTGCTTGACGGGGTAGCGGCGGCGGCCGATGGTCACGGAGTCACCCGTGACGAGCTCGGGCCGAACACCCTTCATCGAGGCCAGCACTCCGTTCTTGGTGAGTTCGAACGGGTACCGGGCGATGACGCAACGCATAGTGCCTCACAGGGGGAGGGGAGAGGGGAGCGGCGGACGGGACGCCGAGGGGACAGGGGTACTGCCCGCTCAGGCGGCCGAGTCGAAGCTGGACCTGCGTCGTGCCGCGCTCCGGCGCCCGGCCTCGGTCGCGGCGGCGCCGCGCCGAGCGGTCTCACTCGTGGAGCCACTCCGGCGCCCGCCCTCACCGGCACCGCCGCTGCGACGCCCGGCCTCCCCGGTGGACCCGGAACGACGCCCGGCCTCGCCCGTGCCGCCGTCCTGCGAACGACGGCGTCCCCGGGACGACGAGGAGCGCGTGCCGCGGCGGGAGCGTTCGTTCGCGACCACCGGTGCCGAGATGACGACCGGGACACCGGACGGTGCCTGGGCGCCCGTGATGCGGGTCAATTCCGCCTCGCCCGAACGGACCGGAGTGGTCACCGCGGTGACACCGGCGGAGGCCATCAGCCGGCTCATGTCGCGGCGCTGCTCGGGCGTCACCAGGGTGACCACGGTGCCGGACTCGCCGGCCCGGGCCGTACGGCCGCCGCGGTGCAGATAGTCCTTGGGGTCGGTCGGCGGGTCCACGTTGACGACCAGGTCGAGGTTGTCGACGTGGATGCCGCGGGCCGCGACGTTGGTGGCCACCAGCACGGTCACATGGCCGTCCTTGAACTGGGCCAGGGTGCGGGTGCGCTGCGGCTGGGACTTGCCGCCGTGCAGGCCGGCCGCGCGGACGCCGTTGTTCAGCAGGTGCTTGGTCAGCTTGTCCACCGCGTGCTTGGTGTCCAGGAACATGATCACCCGGCCGTCGCGGGCGGCGATCTCGGTGGTGGTGCGCTGCTTGTCGGTGCCGTGCACGTGGAGCACGTGGTGGTCCATCGTGGTGACCGCGCCCGCGGACGGGTCGACGGAGTGCACCACGGGGTCGGTCAGGTAGCGGCGGACCAGCAGGTCCACGTTGCGGTCCAGGGTGGCCGAGAAGAGCATCCGCTGGCCCCCCGTGCGCACCTGGTCGAGCAGGGCGGTCACCTGGGGCATGAAGCCCATGTCGGCCATCTGGTCGGCCTCGTCGAGGACGGTGATGGTGACGTCGTCCAGGCGGCAGTCGCCGCGGTCGATGAGGTCCTTGAGTCGTCCCGGCGTCGCCACGACGACCTCCGCGCCGGCCCGCAGCGCCCCGGCCTGCCGGCCGATCGACATACCGCCGACGACGGTGGCCATGCGCAGACCCACGGAACGGGCGTACGGGGTCAGCGCGTCGGTGACCTGCTGGGCCAACTCACGGGTGGGGACGAGGACGAGAGCCAGCGGCTGGCGCGGCTCCGCGCGCCGGCCCACCGTGCGGGCCAGCATCGCGAGGCCGAAGGCGAGGGTCTTGCCGGAGCCGGTGCGGCCGCGGCCGAGTACGTCCCGTCCGGCCAGGGAGTTCGGCAGGGTCGCCGCCTGGATCGGGAACGGCACGGTCACGCCCTCGTGGCCGAGGGCGCCCAGCAGCCGCTCCGGCATGTCGAGTTCGGCGAACGACTCGACGGCGGGCAGGGCGGGCGTGATGGTCTTCGGCGGGGCGAACTCCCCCTGGAGGGCGACCGGCCGGCCACTGCCCTGGCCTCGGGAGCGGCGCGGGGCGCCGGAGTAGCCGCCGCCCTTTCCGAAGCCGGAGCCGGAACCGGAGCCCTGGGACCCGGTGCGCTTACGGGCGTATCGGTCGTTCGTTCGTGCGCGGTTCATGCGGAACCTTCCTTGATATGGCACGTATCAAGGAATTCCCGCGGTGAATGAGCGGCGCAGAGAATCGCAAGAACGAGCCGTGACCCTGGCGTTTCAAACGCCGAGAGCGGTGAATATCGGGTAAAGAATCCCCCGGATATGCTCGGAGAATCGCGTGGATCCGCGGAGTTTCTCCGGGTTTTTCTGGAATGCAGCGAGCTGGGGCCCGCACCCCAAGGTGCGGGCCCCAGCTGCGAATCAGGCGTCAGTGGCCGGATCAGGCGGGAACAATGTTCTCGGCCGTCGGGCCCTTCTGGCCCTGAGCGATGTCGAAGCTCACCTTCTGGCCTTCCAGCAGCTCGCGGAAGCCAGAGGCGGAGATGTTCGAGTAGTGGGCGAAGACGTCGGCGCCGCCGCCGTCCTGCTCGATGAAGCCGAAGCCCTTTTCAGCGTTGAACCACTTCACGGTTCCGGTAGCCATGTCAATCTCCTTCGGTACGGTTTCGGAGTGCGCCGTGTGCGAACCCCGGTCGCCGCGATGATCAGCCCGTCGGAAAAAACCTTCTGGCCACCACAACTGCAACTGAGATCGACAGTAGCACGGGGTGATCGGCCGCGTCGGTTCGGCAATTTCCGATCCGGCGGCCGTTCCGGGAATACTCATCGCGCGTCGCGTCGATTTCTCATGTCGGCGGCACAGATATTGCCTCGCCCGGACCGCAGCGTCCGCGGGCCGGGTGCCGCCTTGCTGGTCAGCGTCAGCGGAGGGGCCTCCGGTGAAGACGCCGGCCCCCTCGTACCGTGATGAAGGCCACATCGGCGATGAACAGCACGATGCCGACGGCGAGGAGATAGCCCAGACCGTGCACCGCCACGCCGATGATGCCGAGGGCGACCGCGAGCAGAACGATCAACAGGAAGGCCACCACCATTGCGAACCACCTCCGGGTGCCGCGGCCTCGGGGTCAGCGGCGGGCGAGCCGGCGTTCGCCGCCGACGCCCTGCCGGTACTCCATGCCGTAGTGCTGGAAGATCGGCTCCTCCTGGTCGGCGGGCAGGACGTCGTCCGTGCCGATGGAAGGGGCATTCTTCACCTCTGCCCGGTCGTGGGAGACCTTCACATAGCCGGGGCCCAGGACGGCGTCGTCGAGCGGGACGAAGATCAGCCGGTGCCGGGTGGGCAGTCCGGTGCGGACGGTGGCCACGGCGGGTTCGTCGGTCGCCGTGTCCACGTAGACCGCCTCCAGCATGCCGATCTTGTGGCCCTTGGGGTCGACCACGTCATGGTTGCGCCACTCGCGGATGTCGGCTGGACGGATCATGTCCTGCTCCCTGTCTGCGGTCCACCGGTCATCGTCGTGGGACTGCGGCACCCGTCCGGCACCGGTGCGGGCCCGGACGGTGTCAGGAGACGGGTGGCCGCAACGGAGGCGTCCGAAACGGAGACGGCCCCACCGCGCGGGGAACACGCGGTGGGGCCGGTCGGTCTCGGGTGAGCGGGGGGTCAGGAATCCCGCCGTGCGTTCACCCCGCCGGAGACGGAGACGGAGACGAGGACGGCGAAGGAGACGAGGACGGCGAAGGAGACGAGGACGGCGAAGGAGACGAGGACGGCGAAGGAGACGGGGACGCGGTGACCGCGTCCGAGGGCTTGCCGGGCTGGGGCTCGAAGGCCAGGGCGTCCCAGGCGATCGAGGCGTCGCCGGTGCCGTCCGCGGTGTCCGAGCTCAGCGAGACGCTCGGGGTGCCGTGGAACTCGTAGGACCCCAGGGAGACCCAGGTGTTCTTGCCGCCGGTGTCCTGGGAGATCGTCTTGTCCAGGACGGTGCCGTCACCGAGGTCGATGCGGTAGGTCGCCTGCGCGGTGTTCGCCTCGTGGTCGGGCAGATGGACCATGACCCGCGCCCAGCCCCTGATCGACCGGTCCGGCGTCCAGGTGCCGGTGACGACCGAGTCGGTGAAGCTCGGCACCCGGGTGTGGGTGAACCAGAAGTGACCGCCGAAGCCCGCACCCAGCTGATGGAAGTCGATCTTCGACGGGTACACGGTGGCGCCGTTCTGCTGCGCCGAGCCGAAGGTGAACGACAGCGTGCCCCGGCTGGTCCAGTTCTTCTTGCCGGCGCACGGACGGGCGCCGCCCACCCGGAACTTCACCGTGTTCGGTACGTCGTCCACGATCAGCGCGTCCGGGGGCAGGGTGGAGGCGCAGGACGCCGGGCGCGACGAGGTGACGGACGGCTCGGGGTCGTTCACGCCGTACGTCAGCACCTCGGTGCCGCAGGTGGCGGTGCAGTCCGTCCAGCTGGACGGCTGGTGCCACCAGCACTTGAAGTCGTCCCGCTGGCAGGGCCCCGCGGGCTGGCTCGACCCCTCGACCTTGCGGGGCTTGGAGGTGTCGCACTCGTTGCCGGCGGGGGAGCAGAACGCGTCGTGCGGCGGCTGGGCGTCCGACGCCTTGCCGGTGGGCCAACTGCCCACCGCGAAGGCCGGCTTGGACACGCCGGTCGCCGGGTCGGTCTTCTGCTGGGAGTACGCCGCCCAGCCCAGGACCCGCTCCGGGTAGGTCCACAGGTTGGGGTTGCGGGCGTCGTCCGGGCCGGACGACAGGAACATCTTCCGGTCCGCCGGGTAGAGCCCGTTGGCCGGGTTGTTGAACCAGCCCAGGCCCCAAGGGGCGGCGGCGTCGGAGGCGGCCGGCTCGTTGAAGCCGCTGTTGTACGCCCACAGCGCGAACCACCAGTTCTCCAGGTACCGGGCGTCGCCGCCGTTGGCCAGGATGCCGTGCCCGTACAGCTGGTTCCACTTGTCCTGGAGGATCTGCGCGCCGGCCGCGATGTTGGCCGCGTAGTCCACGGTGATCGCCTGCTGCTGCTCGGCGGTGTACGTGGTGTCCGAGCGGGCCATTCCGCTGGTCACCTGGCTGATGCCATAACCGCAGTCGACGGCGGACCAGTTGACGGTGTGGACGCTGCCGGCGTTGCCGTAGTAGCCGCCCTGGATGAAGTTGCCGCTCTCGCCGGCCCCCGCCCGGGAACTGGCCTGGATCAGATTGCTCTCCTGCGACAGCACGCCGAGCATGATCTGCGCGGGCACCCGGCCGCCGCCCTTGAGCGCGACGGGCGGGAACAGCCCCTGCGGGGTGTACGACGCGAGGTCGGTGCCGTTCCATCCGGCCCGGCGGCGGACGTTGAGCTCGCCCTGGACGGCGAGGTCGGTCGCCCACTCGACCTGCGCCGGTGAGGGCTGGAGCGCCTGGAGCCCGGGGTCGTTGCGGGAGATGGCACAGGCCCGGTCGGGGTCGGTGGTGGTGTGCGCGGGGTCGTCACCGACGCTGTCCAGCTTCATACCGGCCGACCGGCCATGAGCGCCCACGGCTGTGGCCCCGGCCAGGGCCGGGGACTGCTCGGCGCCCCGCGCCGCCTTCCCCGCGTCGGGTGCTTCGGGCTTCACCCGGAAGTCGAAGGTCGCACCGGTTCCCGGGGCCACGGCGGCGATGCCGACGGGCGGTGCGGTGTCGGTCCGGGTGCCGGGGGCGGGAGCCACGTCAACGGTCCTGCGGCCGGCCGCCTCGGCGCCGGTGCCGACACCGGTCAGGGCGAGGGCGCCGGTGGTGGAGACCTCGGCCGAGGCCGGGACGTCGAGGAGCTTCCAGCTCTTCGGCAGGGCGGAGCCCGGGATGTCCTCCTGGGCGTCCTTGCCGGTGACGAAGACCCGGCCGCCGGTGCCGCGCACGGCGAGCGAGCCGAGGGCGCCGGCGCCGAGCAGCCGGTCGGAGCCGTCCTGCGCGACCCGGCGGACCTGTACGTTCTTCCCGGCGTCCGGCACCTGGTAGGCGAGCCCGCCGTGCGCGTCCGGCACCAGCCGGAACGGCGTCTCGGCGGTACGGGCCAGGGTGCGGACGTCTCCCTGGCGGTCCACCGAGACCACCGACTGCCCGGTGGCCGCCGCGATACCGGCCCCGAAGGGCACGGCGGAGGTCAGCTGCCCCGGAACGGTCTGCTGCCGGGTCACCTTTCCCTGCCGCGCGTCGACGGTCATCAGGTGCGTGCCGTCGCCCTGCGGCCGGGACAGCACGGCCTGTTCGCCGTCGCCGCAGCCGGGGTTGAAGTACGCGAGGGAGACCAGTTCGGGCAGTTTGGTCACCGTGCCGTGCACCAGATCGACCACGGCCGCGAAGCCGCCCTGCTGGAAGCCCTGTTGGTCGTTGACGGCCTGCCGGGGCGCGTAGACCACGACGGCGCGGTCGCCCGACGCGGTCACACAGCTCTGCCCGATCCACTGGTCGGTGTCGATCCCCGGCTCGGACAGGGTGGCCGCGGTGTGCCAGGCGTAGGCGTGCGCGGCGTCGGCGACCAGGACGTGCAGTCCGGTGCCGTCGCCGTCGTACGTGACGACACGGTCGTCGGACTGCCGCCAGCCGGACGGCAGTCGGGAGGTGTCGGTGACCCGGTCCGGCGGTGCCGCGGGGGCCGGGTCGGAGGGGCCGGTCAGGGCCGCCGACGCCAGCGGGGCGACGAGGGCCAGCGCCAGCACGGATATCGCGCCGGCACCGGCCACCCGGCCGCGTCGGCTTTTCGGCACCCGCCAGCGGTGCCTTCCCGGTCGGTCTTTACGAGAAGTACGCAAGGCATTCCGTCCAGATTCACTTGTCAAGTTCTGGTACCGGCTTCGATGGTTCCCCCCGCCGGTGCAGCGGAAGTTAGCAGTCCGGTATGGCTGAAAAGCGATCCCACGGCGATCTACCGGGTGGTATCCACGAAATTTCCACGAACAGTGCGATGGAATTCTGAAACGGTGGTGGCGGGAACGTTGTTCGCCTGTTGTGCGCTTCGGCCGTTCGGCCGTCGGGACGTCAACAGGGGCCGTCCGCCTCGGTCATTCGGCCGATCCGACCGGCGTCGACGGCCTTCCAGGCCGCGCGAGTGTCCTGCCCCGGGTGAATTCAGCCGGGGCTCTCCATCCGCCCCGGACCCCGCTCCTGCTGTCCCTCGGCAATCCCCAGTCCTCCCCTGAGTGAATCCGAAGGAAGCACAAGGTCACGCTGACCTATCGCAATGACTCATCGGCGGATCCCGCGGTCGCCCCGCGGCTCCTGGTGGAGTCGCCGGACGCGGGCCCGGCCCTGGCGCCGCCCGATGTCGAGGTCGAGCGCCGCACCGCCGACGGCTGCCGGGAGGAGGTGCGGCCCGGCACCCGGACCGGCACGCTGTTCACCGACCTCACGACCGCCCGGCGCACCCTGTCGCCCGGCGAGACCCTCACCGAGCACTACCGGGTCACCGTCCGGGTGTGCGGGCCAGTCCTCTTCCTTCCGCGCGATCGGAAATCTGCTTTTCTCGGTATTCGTTACAGGATCACCGTTTCCTGCGGAATACTGGAAAAAAATAGGCCGAATGTCATGGCGTACGAAGTGAACGCGGGAGAGTACCCGGCGAGAGCGAGATGAGCGACCATGGAGCGACGCGGCGGCAGGGTCGGTGGCGGCCGGCGCGCGAGTGCCGTCGAGGACGTCGTCCGGGAGACGCTCACCGCGCGGGCCACTGTCGACGAGCGCGGCCGGGTGACGGCGTGGAGTGACGGTGCGCAACGGCTGCTCGGGTACCCGGCTGCGCGGATCCTGGGCCGTCCGGCCGCGGTACTGCTCGCCGAGGAGCCCGCGGCGGCGGAGCTCCCGCCCTTCGCCCGGCTGCCGAGATGGCACGGAACGCTCGCTCTCAGGCACCGGGACGGCCACCGTGTGGACGCCCGCGTGCTGGCACACCACCGTCCGGCGCCGGACGGAGACTGCGCAGGCGGCGGCGGGTCGTGGCTGGTGCTGGCTCCGCTGGCCGGCCAGGAGATCCAGGCGCTCGACGAGGACCTGGTGAGGTGGGGTTTCGCGCAGTCGCCGTGCTGTGCGCTCGCCCTGTACGACACCACCCTCCGGCTGCGGCGGGCCAACGCCGACATGGAGCGGTCGGTGGCCCTCGCCGAGGGGGACATGCGCGGACTGCGGGTAGCGGAGATCGTGGACAACGAGGCGGGCGAGCGGGCCGAGCAGGACATGCTGCGGGCACTGGAGAGCGGTGAGACGCAGTACCGCGAGAACTCTGTGCGGGCCCCCGGGGAGACCCGTGAGCACGCCTGGTCGGTCTTCGTGGCCCCGCTGCGGGACGGGGCCGGCCGCACCCGGGGTGTCGGTCTGTCCGCGCACGACATCACCGAGCAGCACTGGGCCCGCAAACGCCTCCAGCTGATCGCCGAGTCCGGCCGGCGTATCGGCAGCACCCTCGACGTGACCCGGACCGCGCAGGAACTCGCGGACGTCGCGGTCCCGGAACTCGCCGACTTCATCAGCGTCGACCTGCTGACCTCGCTGGACGACGAGAGCGCCGAAGCCGTGGTGGAGGCCGGGGAGCAGTACCCGGGAGCGCGGTCGCAGGGCCGTCCCCTGGCCCTGCGGCGCGTCGCCCACCAGTCCGTGCTGCCGGGCATCCCCGAGGCTGTCATCGTCCCCGGCGAGGTGGACGAGTACCCGGGAGAGTCGCCGCATGTGCGGAGCCTGCGGGCGGGGCGCGCCGCGCTGTACCAGGTGACCGATCCCGTGATGGCCGAGTGGGTGGCACAGGACCCGCTGCGGTCCGCTCGGGTCCGCGATTTCGGTATCCACTCGTTGATGACCGTGCCCCTGTCTGCCCGCGGCACCACCCTGGGAGTCACCGTCTTCATCCGCCACCGGCACGCCGACGCCTTCCAGGAGGACGATCTGGTGCTGGCCGAGGAGCTGGCGTCCAGGGCGGCCGTCTGCATCGACAACGCCCGCCGCTACACCCGCGAACGCGGCACCGCGGTCACCCTGCAACGCAGCCTGCTGCCGCAGCGGCTGCCCGAGCAGGACGCGGTGGAGGTCGCGACCCGCTACCTGCCCGCCGGTGCCCGGGCCGGGGTGGGCGGCGACTGGTTCGACGTGATCCCGCTGTCCGGGGCCAGGGTGGCCCTTGTCGTGGGTGATGTGGTGGGCCACGGCATCCACGCCTCCGCGACCATGGGACGGCTGCGTACCGCCGTCCGTACCCTCGCCGACATCGATCTGCCGCCCGACGAACTGCTCACCCACCTCGACGACCTGGTCGGCCGGCTGGCCGCCGAGGCGGAGGGCCCTGGCCGGAGTGTCGCCGGGAACGGGCAGACCGGGGGAGACGTCGGCGCCACCTGCCTGTACGCCGTCTACGACCCCGTGTCCCGCCGGTGCGTGCTCGCCCGGGCCGGGCATCCGCTGCCGATGCTGGTGAGCCCGGACGGGACCGTCGAACTGCTCGACCTGCCCGCGGGACCCCCGCTGGGGCTCGGTGGGCTGCCCTTCGAGTCGGTCGAGACGGAACTCCCTCAGGGCAGTCTGCTCGCCCTCTACACCGACGGCCTGGTCGAGTCCCGCGACACCGGCACCGACATCGACGCCGGTGTCTCCCGCCTGCGCCAGGCCCTCACCCGGCCCGCCGCCTCCCTGGAGCACCTGTGCGACGCGGTGCTCGCGGCCACACTGCCCGGACGGCCCGTGGACGACGTGGCACTGCTCGTCGCCTGCACCCGGGCCCTCGACGCGGACCGGGTCGCCACCTGGACCGTTCCCCCGGACCCCGCCGTCGTCGCCCAGACCCGCAAGAACGCGGTCGACCAGCTCGCCGTCTGGGGCCTGACCGACATCGCCTTCGTCACCGAACTGATCGTCAGCGAACTGGTCACCAACGCCATCCGGCACGCCGAGCCCCCCATCCAACTGCGCCTCATCCGCGACCGGAACCTCATCTGCGAGGTCTCCGACGCCAGCAACACGGCCCCCCACATGCGCCGCGCCCGCACCTACGACGAGGGCGGCCGCGGCCTGCTCCTGGTCGCCCACCTCACCGAACGCTGGGGCACCCGCCCGACCGCCAAGGGCAAGACGATCTGGGCGGAACAGGCCATCGACGGGCCGGGGGACGGCGGGGATTCCGGCCGGTCCGGGGATTCCGGCTGACGGCGGACCGGTCCCACAGTTCCTCGGCGAGTTCCCCCTGCGCTCCGGTGGTGGGGGCGGCACGGAGCCAGGAGCCGGTGGACACCGGCTGTCGCGGTTTCAGGGGGTGGCGCGGGGAAGGAGGCGGGTTCGGGCGAGGCCGCCGAGCCAGGCCGCGGATGGCTTCGGTGTGCGTTCGAAGGTGTCGGGGTCTACGGCGATGAGGCCGAAGGTGGGCGTGTAGGAGCCCCACTCGTAGTTGTCGAGGGCGCTCCAGGCCAGGTAGCCGCGGATGTCGAGGCCGTCTTCCAGGGCTGCGGCCACGGCGCGGAGGGCGCCGGTGTAGTAGTCGACGCGGCGGTGGTCGTCGGCGGTGGCGATGCCGTTCTCCGTGACGATCAGCGGGACGGTGCCGATGAGGGCGGCGGTGTGGCGCAGGGCGTGGCCGACGGCCTCGGGGTAGTACTCCCAGCCGGTGAGGGTGAGTTCGGCGTCGTCCGGGGCGGGGATGGGGCCGTCGACGCTGATCCTGGTTCGCGTGTAGGACTGGACGCCGATCCAGTCGTCGTCGCGGGCGGCCTCGATGAAGATGTCCTCGCGGGGGTGGCTGTAGGCGGCGGCGACGGCTTCGGCGCCGGGGAGGGCCTGGTAGACCTGGTTGGCGACGGACCAGCCGACCTGGATGTCCGGGGAGATCGACTTCACGGCCGCCCGCGCCCGGTGGTGGGCCCGGATGAGCGCCTGAGTGGTCGGCTCGTCGAGGAGCGGGATGCCGGCGACGGGTGCCACCTCGGTGCCCCGTTCCCGGAAGGCGACCGCGAGGGCGATCATGTTGGGCTCGTTGATCGTGCACACGTGCCGGACACCGGTGGCGATGATCGGCGCGGTCGCCCGTACGTAGCGCTCGAACAGGTCGGTCGCGTCCTCGGCGGTCCAGCCGCCCCGCTCGGCGAACCAGCGCGGCACGGTGAAGTGGTGGAGGGTGACCATGGGGCGCAGGCCTCGTTCGAGGGCGCCCTCGACCATGCGGCGGTAGTGGGCGATCTCCGCCTTGGAGAAGTGGCCGGGGGCGGGTTCGATGCGGGCCCATTCGATGCTGAACCGGTAGTCGGTGAAGCCCAGTCGGGCGAGCAGGTCCATGTCCTCGCGCCAGCGGTGGTAGCTGTCGCAGGCGTCGCCGCTGGGTTCAGGGAGGGTGCTGTCCTCCTCGTGTTCCCGATGCCACCAGTCGCTGCCCAGGTTGTTGCCCTCGATCTGGTGGGCGGCGGTGGAGGCCCCCCACAGGAAGCCGTCGGGGAAGGGAAGTCCGGCGGGAGTGGAGTCCATGGTTGGGCCTTTCACTTCGAAGCCGGTCCGGGCCAGACGGCTGAGGCGTCGTCACGGCCGGGGTCGGGCAGGCGTACCGGGCGGACCGGGACGGTGCGGGTACGTCCGTCCTCGACCGCCGTCCAGGCGACGGGGTGTCCCGAGTAGCACAGGGTGGTCAGGACGAAGACGTCGTCGGCGTAGACCTCGACGTACTCACCGATGGTGAGGATGCGCAGGGTGGTGGCGGGCTCGGCCAGGAGCGTCTCGCCCAGAGGTGCGCCGGCGGGGCCGGTGATCCAGAGGTTCTTGCCGTCGCATCCGACGCCCAGGGCGGGGCGGCCGTCGTCGCCGGTCCGCAGGGTGATCTCGACACGCCCGGCGACGTCGAGATCGCCGACCGCGTGCGGCGCCGGCTGCCGGGTCTCCTCCTCCAGCCAGGTGTCCAGGCCCGGCCACCACTGCAGGCGGGGCGCCGAACCCGCCGTGATGACGAGTGACTTGGGCTGGGCGAGCATGCCGCGGCAGCGTTCGCCGGAGTCGGTGAGGCCGACACGGCGGGGTGTGGTGTGCAGGACGACACGGGAGCCGTCGGGGGCGGCGATGATCCGGGGGGCGTACGCGCCGGTGGGGCCCAGTGGACCGCGGTGGGTCCACGGCCCCCTCAGCCGCGGTGCCGTCCATGCCTCGAAGCCGCGTGTCGCACCGATCGAACCCAACAGCAGCCAGCTGCCGTCGTCGAGGCGTTCCAGGACCGGGCACTCCAGCTCGTCCACGTTCCCCGGTGAGATGAGGGGCGGGTGGACCGTCCAGTGCTCCAGGTCGTCGGAGGTGGCCCAGGCGACGCAGCCGCTGACCTCGACGGGCAGGGCGGCGTCGGCGGCGCAGACGACCATGACCCAGCCGTCCGACTCGTCGTCGCGGACGACGAACGGGTCGCGCCAGCCCATGCGTTCGCCGGTGCGGTACCAGCGGGCGTCGGCCTCGACGACGGGCCCGGTGCCGTGGCGGCGCCAGCCGGTGCCGTCGGTGCGCTCGGAGTACGCCAGGCCGACCGACTGCAGCGGCGAGCCCTCGGGGGTGAGCCCGCTCACGCCCGTGTAGAACATCGCCATGCCGGTGCCGTGGCGGACGGGGTGCATGGTCCACACGGCCTGCTGGTCGAAGCGGCCGGGCAGGCCGTTGCCGAAGGCGGTGCCCGCGGGCTTCCAGCCGACCAGGTCGGTGGAGGTGGCCCGCCCGTAGGAGGTCTCCATCCGCAGATGGTCGAACTCGGCCGTCCAGGGGCCCTGCAGGTGCAGCACCGCGTAGCTGCCGTCGTCGTCGCGCAGCAGGGCGAAGTCGTTCACGCAGAGGCCGGGCGGGGCGTATCGCATGCACAGTTCCTGTCGGCTCGTAGCGCTCAAACGCGTGCGCTGACCAGTGGCGTCAAAGGCCTCACTGAAGAATCGACCCAAGTAGAACTCAACGCAAACGCTTGCGCAACGGGGGGTCCGGGTTTACGGTCACGTCACCCACAGATCACACCGACGTGAAACCGACGGGAGGAACCGTCCCGTGACGGCCAGCATCAACGACGTCGCCCGCGCCGCAGGCGTCTCCGCGTCCACCGTGTCCCGCGCCCTGCGCGGCCGGCCGGGCGTCTCCGACGAGGTGCGGGACCAGATCAAGGCCGTCGCCGACCGGCTCGGCTACACCGCCTCCCGCTCCGCCTCCAGCCTGGCCAGCGGCCGCACTCACACCATCGGCGTCCTCGTCCCGTACGTGGGCCGCTGGTTCTTCGGCACCGTGCTGGACGCCGCCGAGCACGTGTTCAGCGGTGCCGGGTATGACGTCCTGCTGTACAACCTGGGCTCGCCGGAGGCCCGCAAGCGTTTCTTCACCAGGATGCCGGCGCGCAAGCGGGTGGACGCGGTGCTGTCGCTGCTCATTCCCGACGAGGAGGAGTCGGCCGCCCTGCGCTCCCTGGGGGTGCCGCTGGCCAGTACGGTCGGCGACGCCCGGCCCGGCTTCACCGTGGTCGGCATCGACGACCGGGCCGGCACTCAGAGCGCCGTACGGCATCTGGTGAACCTCGGCCATCGCCGGATCGGCATGATCAGCGGGTCCAGCGGGCCGCAGCACTGGACCACGCCCGTCCAGCGCCGCCGGGCCTACCTGGACGTGCTCGCCGATGCCGGGATCGAACACGATCCGGCCCTGGAGGCGGACGGCGACTACACCGTCGAGGGCGGCGAGCGGGCCATGACCGAGTTGCTGGCCGCCTCCCGGCCGCCGACGGCCGTGTTCGCCCAGTCCGACGAGATGGCCATGGGGGCGCTGCGCGCCCTGCGGCGGCACCGGCTGAAGGTGCCGGACGACGTGTCCGTCGTCGGCTTCGACGATCACGAACTCGCCGACGTGATCGGGTTGACGACCGTCGCCCAGCCGGTCGCCGGGCAGGGCGCCGAGGCCGCCCGGCTGCTGCTGCGGCAACTCGACGAGCCGGGGACCGAGCAGCCGGGGCATGTGCAGATGCCCATCCGTCTCGTCCTGCGTGAGACCACCGCCCCGCCGCGCCCGCGCGGACCTCAGTAACTCCTCCACGCCCGTCAGCCCACGCCCGTCACGCCTACGCCCGTCAGGCCCCCAAATCCCAGGCCCCCAAATCCCAGGCCCCACGCCGCACAGCACCAGCGCATCTCGAAATCCTCGCACCGTACGGAGGCACAACCATGAGCTCCACCAGCAGAAGGCACCGCCGGACGGCCTGTACGGGCCTCGCGCTCACCCTGCCCCTGGCGGCGCTGGCCGGCTGCGGCGGCGGCAGCGGCGGCGGCGACGCGTCCGCGGCGGCCGGCAGCGGCAAGGGCACCATCAGCGTCTGGGCCCACCAGGGGCAGGCCAGCGAGGACGGTGCCCTGCAGCAAGCGGTGAAGTCCTTCAACTCCTCCCAGAGCAAGATCAAGGTCGAGTTGAAGCTGATCCCCGGCAACGACTACACCAAGACCATCACCGCCACCGACGCCTCCAAGCTGCCGGACGTGATGGAGTTCGACGGCCCGACCATGGCGAACTTCGTCTACAACAAGAAGCTCGCCCCGATCGACTCCTACGTCTCCGCCAAGACCATGGACAACGCCACGCCGGCCGGCAAGGCGCAGGGCGAGTTGGACGGCAAGCACTACGGCCTGGGCATGTACGACTCCGGGCTCGGCGTCTACGGCAACAAGAAGCTGCTGGACGCGGCCGGGGTGAAGTACCCGACGGGCCTGTCCGACGACTGGACGGCCACGCAGTTCACGGCCGCGCTCAAGGCGCTCAAGCCCAAGGACTCCGACGGCAAGGTCCTCGACCTGCAGGAGAACAGCGGCTACGCCAACGAGTGGGGCACCTACGGCTTCGCCCCGATCGTCTGGTCGGCCGGTGGCTCCCTGCTCGAGAACGGCAAGGCGGCAGGCGCCCTCGACACCCCGGCCGTGGTCTCGGCCATGAAGACCTTCCAGTCCTGGAAGTCCTACACGGACCCCAACACCGACGGCAACGCCTTCGCCAAGAGCCGCGTCGCGCTGAGCTGGGTCGGCCACTGGATGTACCCCGCCTACAGCAAGGCCCTCGGCGACGACCTCGTCGTCCTGCCGCTGCCCGACTTCGGCAACGGCCCCAAGACCGGGCAGGGATCGTGGGCCTGGGGCATAGGCGCCGGCTCCAAGAACGGCAAGGCCGCCGGCGCCTTCCTCGACTACCTCCTCGACGACACCAACGTCACCGCGATGACGACGGCCAACGGTGCCCCGCCCGCCACCAGGAGCGCCCTCGCCAAGAGCCCCCTCTACAAGCAGGGCGGCCCGCTCCAGCTGTTCGCCGACCAGTTGGCCAAGCCCTGCGGCGACAGCGACATCACCAAGTCCTGCGTCGCCGTGACCCGCCCCATCACCGCCGGATACCCCACAGTCACCGCCAAGTTCAGCGACGCCCTGAACTCGGTCTACGGCGGCGCCGACCCGAAGAACGCCCTGGCCAAGGCCTCCCGCGCCATCGACCAGGACTTCTCCGACAACGCCGGCTACAAGATCCCGTAGGAACCTTCGGCCAGGGACGGGCCCGCGTCGACGCGCAGCCGCATGCTTCGACGCGCCCGCCCCGACCGGGAACAGGACCCCTCGTGAAGACCGTGGAACCCGCGCCCGCCGTGCCCTCCGGCAGTGACGAAGCCCCGCCCGTGACCTCCGCACAGCCCTCCCGGCCGGTGCGTTCCGGCCCCAGGAACCGCGACTGGCTGCACGGACTGCTCATGTCCACCCCCGCCGTCGCCGGGCTCCTCGCCTTCGTCGGCGTCCCGTTCGGCTACGCCGTCGTCCTCTCCTTCTACAACGTGCGCCTCGGCTCGCCCCTGGCCCCGTCGTTCTTCGGCCTGGAGCAGTACCGGCGGCTGTTCACCGACCCGGACCTGTCGGGTCCGTTCCTGCGCGCCCTGCTGAACAACCTGACCTTCGCCGTAGTCGTCGTCCCCCTCCAGACCGGTCTCGCGCTGGCGCTGGCGATCCTCCTCAACCGCAAGCTCAAAGCCATCGGCCTGTTCCGGTCGCTGTTCTTCATGCCGGTCGTCTTCCCGATGACCCTGGTCGCCGTCATCTGGCGGCTCATCCTCGCCCGCAGCGACCAGGGCCTGCTCAACTCCGCACTGCACGCGGTCAGCTTCGGCAACTGGGGCGCCTTCGACTGGCTCGGCGACACCGCCACCGCCATGGCCTCCGTGATCGTGCTGTCCGTCTGGCAGGGCGTCGGCTTCCAGATGGTCATCCTGCTGGCCGGCCTCCAGCAGATCCCCGGTGAGCTCTACGAGGCCGCCGAACTCGACCGCGCCACCGCGTGGCAGCAGTTCCGGCACGTCACCCTGCCCGGCATCCGCGGCACCCTGGTCTTCGTCGCCATGCTCACCTCGGTGCTGTCCTTCCGCGTCTTCGACCAGGTCTACGTCCTCATCCACGGCGGCGGACTCGACGAGGACGCCACCCGCACCGTCATGTACCAGGCCGTCACCACCGCCTTCGACCAGAACAACATCGGCCAGGCGTCCGCGATCACCGTCGTCTTCTTCCTGATCGTCGTCGCCCTGACCCTCATCCAGCGCCGCGTCGTCCGGCCCGACAACGAGGACTGACCCCCACCATGGCCACGACCACGACCGCCACCCGCGCGCCACAGCGCCGCCTGCGCCACGTCGTCGACTACACCGTCCTCAGCGTGCTGGCCTTCCTCTTCGTCCTGCCCGTCCTGTACCTCCTCCTCGGCAGCCTCAAGCCCTCCGACGAAGTACTGAACGGTCTGACCGGGTTCCTGCCCACCCACCTGTCCTTCGACAACTACGCCCACGTCCTCGACGCCCTCGACTCCGACAGCACCGGGCACTTCTGGCGCTTCATGGGCATCTCACTGCTGGTCGCGTTCGTGGTCGTGACCGGCGGCCTCTTCGTCAACTCGATGGCCGCCTACGGCATGTCACGGCTGAAGTGGCGCGGCCGGGAAGCCGTCTTCACCCTCGTCCTGCTGCTGATGCTGGTCCCGTTCGAGTCGGTGGCCGTGCCGCTGTTCTACATGTTCAACGACCAGCGCAACACCATCTACGTCCAGGCGATCCCCTTCGTCGCCAACGCCTTCTCGATCTACCAGTTCCACACGTTCTTCCGCTCCGTCCCACCGAGCATCGAGGAAGCGGCCCGCCTGGACGGCGCGGGCCCCTGGCGCACCTTCTTCGCGATCATCGTGCCGATGTCGAAGCCGGTGTTCGCGTCCGTCGCGATCCTCACCTTCCTCACCCAGTGGGGCTCCTTCCTCTGGCCGGTCCTGATGGTCTCCGACCCCTCCGTCCGCCCCCTCCCCCTGGAAATGAGCGTCTTCCAGGACCAACAGCCACCGGACTGGGGCCAGATCCTCGCCTTCGGCGTCCTCCTCGTCCTGCCCGTCCTGATCGTCTTCGCCTTCTTCCAACGCTGGTTCGTCCAGGGCGTGGCCAGCTCCGCCGTCAAAGGCTGAGGCGGGCGTCGACTCCTTCCTCGTGCTCCCTCGCCTTTGCCACAGCCGTGGCCGACGGACAGGAACAAACGCAACCGGCCCCGCGGCGGCACCGATGCTCCGGTGCCGCCGCGGGGCCGGCTGTGTCGCGCGGGCGTCCTGCCTTGGCGGGACGACGCCCTACTTCCTCCCCGGGGCGCACAGTTCGCCCTGGATCAGGTCGCTCTCCGCCTGCTCCGTGGAGAGGTCGGATGCCCCGTCGCCGGTCGACTCGACGACGACCACGCGGCGGCCGTCGGGGCTGACGCCGTCCCGGGTGGAGTAGCCGGGCAGGTCTCCGGCGTGGCTGTAGTAGACGCCGCCGCAGGACAGCGGGATCTCCATCAGGCCCAGGCCGTAGCGGGCGCCGGGCCAGACGGGGTCCAGTTCGGCGGCCCGTACGGTCGTCTTCATCTCGGCCAGCTGAGCCGGGCGCAGCAGCCGGCCGCCCAGCAGCGCCGAGAAGAAGCGGCTCAGGTCGCCGGTGGTGCTGATCATGGCGCCGGCCGCGCCCGCGGCCGTCGGGTTGAGGTCGGTGATGTCGATCGCCGGGCGGGATTCGCCGAAACTGGAGTAGCCGCGCAGGTGCGGGCCGGGGATGTGGGAGTACGTGTCGGGGGCGAGGGTGTCGCGCAGTCCCAGCGGACGGATGACGCGCCGGGTCACTTCCTGCTGCCAGCTCCTGCCCGAGGCCTTCTCGATGATCATTCCGGCCAGGATGTAGTTGGTGTTGGAGTACGACCACTTGGTGCCGGGTGCGAAGTCCGGCGCGTGCCGCGTCGCGATGCCGACCAGCTGCTCATCGGTCCAGGTGGTGTACCGGTCGGCCTGGAACCCGTCCACACTGGCGATCTCGGGGAAGTCCCCGGTGTAGTTGTACAGCCCGCTGGTGTGGTTCAGCAGCTGCCGTACGGTGATCCTGGCGCCGTCGTTGCCGTTGCCGGACACCACTCCCGGCAGCCACTTCTCGACGGTGTCGTCCAGCGACACCCGTCCCTCGCCGACCAGTTGCAGCATCACCGTGGCGACGAACGCCTTGGTGGTGCTGGCGATCCGGAACCGGTCGCGGGCGTTCACCGCTTCCCCGGTGGTCCGGTCGGCCACTCCGGCACTCGCGTACCGCTTGCCGCGCGGGCCCGACGACTGCGCGAGGACACCGACGGGGCCGGTCTTCTGGATGGCGTCCACACCCGCCTGGAGCGTGGTCCGCTTCGGTTCCGCGGCGCTCGCGGCGGGCGTCATGAGGCCGAGGCCGAGGGCGGCCAGCGCGGCGGCGGAGGCGAGCTGACGGAACGTCATCATGGGCTTTTCTCCCGGAGAGTTGGTGGACCGCAGTGCGTTCTCGGTGTGATCACCAACGTAGGAGGAAGCAGCCCGGCCCACTATGAGGCCAGCTGGCCGGTCCGGCGTACAGCCTGCTGTACCACGCGCGTCGTCGTCGCGGCTCACGCCAGGCGGCGTACGTCCTCCAGGTACCGCAGGACCGCGGCCACCCGCCGGTCCACCTGGTCCGCGGGGGACAGGTCGAGCTTGGCGAAGATGCTGCGGATGTGCTTGTGGACGGCGCCCTCGGTGACGACGAGCCGTTCGGCGATGGCCGAGTTGCCCAATCCCTCGGCCATCAGGGCGAGTACGTCCCGTTCGCGGGGGCTGAGCCGTTCCAGGCGGGGGTCCTGGCGGGAGCGGGTGAACAGCTGGGCCACGACCTCGGGGTCGATGGCGGTGCCGCCGTCCGCCACCCGGTGCAGGGCGTCCAGGAACTCCTCGACCCGTCCGACGCGTTCCTTGAGCAGATAGCCGAGGCCGCTCACGCCGCCGCCGAGCAGCTCGGTGGCGAAGCTCTGCTCGACGTAGGCGGACAGGACGAGGACGGCGAGGCCGGGCCGTCGGCGCCGCGCCTCGACCGCCGCGACGATCCCCTCGTCGGTGTGGGTCGGCGGCATCCGTACGTCGAGGATGGCGACGTCCGGTTCGTGCGCGTCGATGGCGTCCAGCACCCCGTCGGCGGTACCGGCGGTGGCCACCACGTCGAGGCCCTCGGCACGCAGCAGCAGGGCGAGGCCCTCGCGCAGCAAGGGGTCGTCCTCGGCTATGACGATCCGCAGGTCACCGTCCGTCTTCGGGGCGCGGTCCAGCTGCCGGTCACCGTCCGTGCTCGGGGCGCGGTCCATCCGCCGGTCACCGTCCGTTCGCAGGTCACGATCCACAGGGGAGATCCACTTCGAGGGTTGTCGGGCCGCCGGGCGGGCTGGCCAGGGTGAGGCTACCGTCGAGCGCCGCGATCCGGCGCCGGATGCCGGTGAGACCGGAGCCGCCGTCCTCGTCGGCGCCGCCCCGGCCGTCGTCCTCGACGCGCAGCCGCAGTCGGCCGCCGCGGCTGAGGGCGGTGACGGTGGCGTTGTGGGCCCCGCTGTGCTTGGCGATGTTGGTCAGCGCCTCGGCGACGACGAAGTAGGCGGTCGCCTCCACGGCGGCGGCGCAGCGTTCGGGTACGTCGACGTCGATCGTGCAGGGCACCGCGCTCTCGGCCGCCAGCCCCGAGAGCGCGCCGGCCAGCCCCCGGTCGTCCAGGACCGGCGGCAGGATGCTCCGGGAGACCGTACGCAGCTCGGCGAGGGCCTGTTCGGCGGCGGACTGGGCGCGTTCGAGGAGTTCGTCGGCGCCGGCCGGGTCGCGGGCGACCATGCGGCGGGCCGCGCCGAGCAGGACGGTGACACTGACGATGCGATTCTGCGTGCCGTCGTGCAACGACCGCTCGATGCGGCGCAGTTCGACCGCGTGGGCGTCCAGCGCGGCGGCCCGGGTGGCCGTCAGCTCCGCGACCCGCAGGGAGAGATCGACGTCCGGACCGGCCGCGAGAAGCTGCTGTCCGGGCCGGCTCTGGAGGCGGGCCATACCGGGGGCGAGCCCGAAGATGATGATGATCCAGCTCAGACCCAGGAGGGACACGGCGAGGGCGTCGGGCCAGGAGTGCGCGGTACCGAAGCCGATGGACGTGGCGGTCGCGTCCGTGGGGGCGAACCGCCAGTACAGCGGGAAGGCGGTGTCGCGGACGGCGAAGATCGGCAGCAGGACACCGAGCAGCGCCAGCAGCAGCCCGAGGGTCGCGTGCCGGACCAGCCAGCGCAGTTCCCGTCGGATGGTGGGGTCGACGAGGGCGAGCCGCAGCCGGGTCGGCGGAGGTTCCGGGGCGACGACCTCCGGGCCCCAGCGGGCCAGCCGGGTACGTTCCTTCCCGGCCAGGGAGTGCAGCGCGCGCAGCACGACGGGCGCCACGAGCAGCCCCACCCCGACCAGGCTCGTCACGGCGGCGACGGCTGCCCACAGCAGCACCAGCAGCGCGAGCAGGGCCGTACTGAGTCCGGAGGCGAGCTGTCCGATCGCGGTACCCGCGGCGCTCAGGGCGCGTACGACGACGTCCTTGGGGCTCACGCCCTCGGCGGCGGTCGTGTCCTGGTGAGTTGTCATCCCACCCTCCCTCGGTCGCGAACGACCTTATGCCGAACGGCGGTTCACGGTGGGCTCCGGGGCCGGGAAGTACAGCCTGCTGTACCTCGAACCGGGCGGGCTGCGGGATCGGCCCGAGGGGGTGCTGATCCATAGCGTCGGTGACGACAGCGAGAACGGCACCGACCACCGGAGAAACCCCATGGCCCACACGGACATGAACACGAGGACGGGGACGAGCGGGAGCACCGGCTCCAGCACGTACACGCCCGCCGCCCCCGACCGCCTCACCCGGGGAGAAGTCGCCCGCACCCTGCTCTGGTCCGTGGTCGTGATCAGCGCGGTCGCCAACATGGCGGCCTCCTACTCCGGCGCCGACACCTGGGTGCACCTGGTCTGCGGCATGGTCACCGTGCTGTGCGGCGGAACCCTCGCGGTGCGCGCTCTGCGGGGCCGTCGATGACCGCCGCGATCACCCTGAGCCGGGTGAGCAAGGAGTACGCGGCCGGCGTACGCGCCCTCGACGATGTGTCGCTGACCGTGGAACGCGGCACGTTCCTCGCCGTGATGGGCCCGTCGGGCTCCGGCAAGAGCACGCTGATGCACTGTGCCGCCGGACTGGACTCCCCGACGTCCGGGAGCATCCTGATCGACGGCCAGGAGATCAGCGGCCTGAACGAGACCCGCCGTACCGAACTGCGCCGGGAACGGGTCGGGTTCGTGTTCCAGGCCTACAACCTGATCCCTTCCCTCAGCATCGAGGACAACATCACGCTGCCGCTGCGCCTGGCCGGCCGCGCCCCGGACCACGACTGGCTGCGCACGCTCGTCCAGCGGGTCGGTCTCGCCGACCGGCTCACCCACCGCCCCGCCGAACTCTCCGGCGGACAGCAGCAACGGGCCGCCGTCGTACGGGCCCTGGTGGCCAGACCGGCCGTCGTGTTCGCCGACGAGCCGACCGGCGCGCTGGACCTGCGCAGCGCCCACGAGGTCCTGGACCTGCTGCGGGACCTCGTGGCCGACCTGCACCAGACGGTGGTGATGGTCACCCACGACCCGGCCGCCGCGGCCCGGGCGCACCGGGTGCTGGTGATGGCCGACGGGCGGGTGGTCGATGCCCTGGACACCCCGACGGCGCCCCAACTGGCCGACCGTCTCGTCGCACTGGGAAAGAGGTAACCGATCATGCTGCATCTGGCGATACGTATGGCCGGGCACCGGATCACCGCGCTGATCGCCGTGGCCTGCGCGGTCCTCGGCGGTGCCGCCCTGATCACCGGTACCGGTGTCCTGGCCGAGTCCGGCCTGCGTTCCCATCTGCCGGCCGGCCGGCTCGCCGGCGCGGACGTCGTGGTCGCCGCCGACCAGGAGTTCCACCCCAGCGGCGACCTGCCGATCGCGCTCCCGGAGCGCCGTACCGTCCCGGCCCGTCTGGTCACCGAGCTGTCCGCGCTGCCGGGCGTCGAGGCCACGGTCGGCGACATCGGCTTCCCCGCCGCCCTCGTCGACGCCCGGGGCCGGGTGGTAACGGCCGCCGACCCCGCGTCCGCCGGGCACGGATGGTCCTCGGCCCGCCTGCTGAAGGACCCGAAGGTCGAGGGCGGTGCACCCACCGGTCCGGGCGAGATCGCCGTGGACAGTGCCACCGCCGCCGCGGCGGGGGTGACGGTGGGCGAGCGGGTCCAGGTCGTCGCGGCCGGCCGGCCCGCCGCCGGGTACCGCGTCTCGGCGCTGGTCGACGCGCCGGACGCCGGTGTGCTGTTCGCCGACGAGACGGCCGTACGACTGTCCGGCCGCGAGAGCGGTGCGGGAAGCGGCGCACGCGCCGGAACCGTCGACCTGATCGGCCTGCGCACCGCGCCCGGCGCCGGCGAGAAGGTCGCCGCCGAGGTCCGTACGAAGCTGAAGGGCACCGGACTGGAGACGGTCACCGGTGCCGATCGCGGCGACCTCGTCTCGCCCGGCGCCGGCGCGAGCCGCTCCCTCCTGATCCTGCTCGCCGGCTCCCTGGCCGGGGTGATCCTGCTGATCACCGGCTTCGTCATGGCGAGCGCGCTGGCCGTGTCGATCGGCGGGCAGCGCCGCGACCTGGCGCTGATGCGGGCGGTCGGCGCGACGCCCCGCCAGATACGGCGGCTCGCCGCGACGCAGGCCTCCGTCATCGCGGCCGTGGCACTCGTGCCCGGCGTGGGCGTGGGCTATCTGCTGGCCGGACAGTTCCGCCGGATGCTGGCGGACCGGGGTGTCGTGCCGCCCGAACTCCCCCTCACCATCAGCCCCTTGCCCGCCGCCGCGACACTCCTCCTCACCGCCGCGGCCGTGCAGCTCGCGGCGCGGGGCGCGGCCTGGCGGACCTCGCGCATGCCGGCGACGGAGGCGGTCGCCGAGTCGCGCAGCGAACCCCGCAACCCGTCGAAGGCCCGTACCCGGTCCGGGGTACTGGTCATCGTCGCGGCGACCACCATGTCGGTCGTCCCGCTCTTCTCCCGTACCGTCCTCGGCGCCACCGCCACCTCCATGGCCGGCATCGTCGGCGCGATCGGCCTGGCCCTCGTCGGTCCCGCCCTCGTCCGGGCCATCGGCGCCGCCGCGTCCCGGCGCACCCGCTCCGGATCCTCCGCGCCGACCTGGCTGGCGATGTCCAACGTCCGCGCCTACGCCCTGCGCAACGCGGGCATCGTCAGCACCCTGGCCATGGCGGTCGTGTTCGTCCTGACGTACACCCTCACCCAGACCACCGTGCTGGCCGCCACCACCCAGGACACCCGCACCGGCACCCTCGCCCAGCAGCGTCTGAGCGCACCCGCCCTCGGCGGACTGCCCGACGGCACCCTGACCGCCGTACGGAACACGCCGGGCGTACGGTCGGCGGCTCCCGTCGGCAGCACCACGGTCGTGTGGACCTACGAGCAGTTCGGCGACCCCGTGTCGGAGGCCGACTCCGCGATGATCCTCACGCCGGACGCGCGGGGCGTCCTCGACCTCGACGTACGGGACGGCGGCCTGAAGGGCCTCACCGGCGCCACCGTCGCCGTGAGCAGCGACGTCGCCCGCACGCGCGCCGCGGGAGTGGGCCGTCACATCGCGCTCGTCCTCGGCGACGGCGCCCGCGTCGACGCCACCGTGGTCGCCGTGTACGACCGCGGCCTCGGCTTCGGCACGGTGGTCCTCTCCCACGACCTGGCGGCCGGCCACACCACCACGGGGCTCGACCAGAGCATCCTGATCCGTACGGACGGCACGGCGGCGGCCGACCGGGCGCTGGCCGCCCTCGCCGCGTCCCGTCCCGGCCTGGCCCTCGAAGAGGCGAAGCCCGCATCCACCGAAGGCCTGAAGGACGCCCCGCCCGAGGTGTGGATCAACCTGGCCACCGTCGTCGTACTGCTCGTCTACCTGCTGCTGAGCATCGCCAACAAGCTCGTCGCCGCCACCGCCCAGCGCAGGATCGAGCTGGCCGCCCTGCGCCTCAACGGCACCACACCGCGACAGGTCCGCGCGATGATGCGCCGCGAGGCCGCGGTCACCGCCGGCACCGCCCTCGTCACCGCCCTCCTCCTGTCCGCCCTGCCCCTCGCCCTCCTCGGCCAGGGCTTCCTCGGCCACCCCTGGCCCGCCGGCCCGCCGTGGCTCCTCCCGGCCCTCGCCCTCACGGTCACCGTCACGGCGTTCCTCACCATCGAGCTGCCGACTCGGCAGGCCCTGCGGATGCCTCCCGCCGAGGCGGTCCGGGCGCAGTGATGCGGCGGGCGGCGGGCGGCGGGCGGCGGGCGCGGCAGCGGGGGAGCTGCGCCCGGGCGCGCGGGGAGCGACCATGTCCTTGAGTGGCTGCGGGAGGAAAAGAGGGAGCAAGAAGGAGACAGAGGGGGACAGCGGGAGACACAGGAGGGCAGAGGGAGACAGCGGAGGACGGAGGAGGAGCACCATGCCTGAGCTGCCGGACGTCGAGGGATTCCGGAAGGTGTTCGCGTCCTGTGCGCAGGGCGAGGTCATCCGACGCGTGGACGTACGCGACAGCGGCGTCCTGCACGGCGTGAGCGCCCGGCGGCTGCGCGCGGCGCTGGAGGGCCGGCGGTTCGGCAGACCTGAGCGGCTCGGGAAGTGGCTGCTCGCCCCCACCGGGGACGCCCGCACGGAGGACGCCCGCACGGAGGACGCCCGCACGGAGGACGCCCGCACGGAGGACGCCCGCACCGGGGATGCCCCGAGCGACGGTGTTCCGACCGACGCCGGCCCCACCGACGAAGGTGTCGCGGGCCCGACGGTCCTGTTGCACTTCGGCATGACCGGTCGACTGGTCTGCGGTCGCCCCGACGACGAACTCGACCCCCACGACCGCGTCCTGTTCGCCGTGGGCGACGACCGCCAGCTCCGCTACCGCGACCAGCGCAAGCTGCGCGGTCTGTGGCTGGCGGCGGACGACGCGGCCGTCGCACGGCTGCTGGACCGGCAGGGCCCCGACGCGCTGACGGTGGACCGCGAGGAGTTCGAGGCAGCGCTCTCGGCCCACCGAGGCCGTGTCAAGGCAGTCCTCACCGACCAGTCCGTCCTGGCCGGCCTCGGCAATCTGCTCGCCGACGAGATCCTGTGGCGCGCCCGTCTGAACCCCGCCTGCCACGCGAACGACCTGTCCGAGCGCGAACGCCACCGCCTGTACACCCACATGCGCCGCACTCTGCGCTCCGCGGTCACCGCCGGCCGCGTCCCCCCGCGCCCCAGCTGGCTCACCGGCCACCGCGACGATCCCACCCCCACCTGCCCCCGCTGCCACAGCCCCCTGCGCCACGCCCGCCTGTCCAGCCGCACCACGCTGTGGTGCCCGCACTGCCAGCCGGAGGGGGCCGCCTGAGTTCAGGCGGCCCTCGGGATGGTGGCTGTTCAGCGCTTGACGTCGAAGGTGGCCGCGCGGGACACGACCTTCGTGTCCCCGTCCTTGGCCGTCGCCAGCACGGAGACGTACCAGGCGCCCTTGGGACCCTTGGCCACCTCCTCCTTCGTGACCTTCACCGTGTAGGTGCAGCGGGACGTCTCGTCGGAGGTGCTCCGGCACGAGGCGCTCTCCACCTGCCGCAGCTCCGCCTCGGTCGGCTCGAGCTTCGAACTCGCCGGCCACGCGATGACCTTGAGTCCACGGACGCCGGAGTCGTCACTCACGTCCGCGGTGAAGGTGAGCGAGCCGGCCGTGCCGCCCGACGGGGCGGCATAGCGAACCGAGCTGTTCTCCACGGTGAGTTCCGTGGCGGCCGACGCGATGGCGATTCCGCCGGCGGTCAGTCCGCCGAGGGCGACAATGCCGACGAGCGAGGCCGTGAGGGTGTGCTTGGACATGGGAGATCCCCCTGGATCGTGATGGAGTGGATATCCGGAAAGCGCTGAACAACTGCTGGTGGAAGCGGCGTTCGGCTGCTTTCTCGATGTGGTCGAGCCTATGACCGGGCACCCGGCAGGTCCTCGGGCCGCGGGACGATTACCGCGTCGAACCGGAGGTAGAGAAGGCTCGCGGACGTCCACCTCGCTCGTGCCCGCGGGCCGTCGCTTCCGGCACGGCCTCAGAGATGGTGCGGCCCATGAGCGGGGGACCTATAACCCAGGTAAGAGAACAACGTCCCCCTTCAGCCGGAGTCGGGCCGGTCACCTGCGGCCATAGCCTTGGTCCGTTATGAAATCCGCGACGAGAACAGCCACGAGAACAGCCACGAGAACAGCCGCGAGAACAGCCACAAGATCCATCACCGACTCCGTGACGAAATCCGTCATGACGTTCGCCGGGAACCACACCGACGACCGGCTGCTCCCGCTCCTGCTGATCTGCGCGCAGGCCGTGGTCTGGCCCGGGGCGGAGCTGGTGCGCGGGGCCGTACCGGCCGCGTCCGCGCTGCTCGTGGCCGCCCTGGTCGCCGGACCGGTGGCGGCCGCCCTCGTGCTGCGCCGTACCCGCCCGGTGACCGCCCTCGCCGTGGTCGCCGCCGCATGTGCGCTGGGTGCCGGGCCGTTGCCCGTCGGGGCGATGGCGGTACTGGGGACCGCGGGGGTCGCGCTGGCCCTGTTCACCGTGGCGGCCGAACGGGACACCTTCACCGCGGTGTTGTGCGTGGTGGCCCTGGCCGCCTGGCAGCTCCTCCAGGGCATCAGCCTGCACGGCCTGAGCGACCGCGACGGACTCGACCTGGTCCTGACCGCTGTGCTGTACGCCGTCGCGTGCGGCGCCGGTCTCCTCGTACGGCGGACCCGTCGGACGCGACGGGCGGCCGAGCAGCTGCTGAAGCGGGCGGAGACCGAGCGTCACCGGCTCCCGGCGGTCGAACGGCGCCGTATGGAGCGGGAGTTGCACGATGTCAGCGCCCATCATCTGACGGCCGTGGTGGTCACGGTGGGCGCGGCCCTCGGACTGCGAGACCGGCGTCCAGAACTGGCGGGGCAGGCGCTGGAGTTCGCGGTCGAGACGGGCCAGGAGGTCACCCGGGCCCTCGGCGCGGTACGGGCGCCCGCGCCCTCGCGCGAGGAACTGCCGTCGCCCGAGGACCGGTTGCTGGATCTGGTCGCGGGATTCCGCCGCCTGGACCAGCGGGTGGACTGCGAGATCGACGCCCTGCCGGACGGCGCCGTCGCCGACGCGGCGTACGGCATCGTGCGCGAGGCGCTGACCAACGTGGCCCGGTACGCCCCCGGTGCGCATACGACGGTGCTGTGCCGGTACGGCGACACCCGCACGGACGTCGTGGTCACCAGCGCGGCCCCGCCTGCCGGTGCGCCGGCGCACGGTGCGGGCCTCGGCGGCGGACGCGGCCAGGGCTTCCTGCGGTCCCGGGCCCGGGAAGCGGGCGGCACGTTGACCACCGGCCCGACGGCGGACGGCGGTTGGGAGGTGAGCGCGGTCCTGCCCGGCCGGACCGCCGCCCCCGTGGAACAGTCCGTCCCGCGTGGCTACCGCCTGGCGCAGGTGACGGCCGCCGTCGGTCTCGTCCTGCAGCCGCTGCTCCCGGTCCTGGTCATCCGGCCGGAGACCGCGCCGAGCGGATCACGGGTGTCCGCGGGCCTGCTCTTCGCGCTGCTGGCCGCGGCCCAGGCCGTCGCGCTGCTGTGGCTGCGCCGGGCACCGCGCACCGCGTACGGGGTCCTGCTGGGGCTGGCCCCGCTGTGGCCGGTGGCCATGGCCGTGGGCGACTACACCGGGCCGGTCGTCCTGCCGCCCGCACTGAGCACGCTCGCCACGTGCGCGGCGCTGGCCGTGGACGCGGCCAGGACGGCTGACGGAAGTGATCCCCGGCGGGGGAGCGGCCGGCGACCGACGGGGCCGGCCCTCCGTACCGTCGTGGCCCCGGTCGCCGCCGTGGCCGTGCACGCGGTCGCCGCGACGGTCGCCGTACTCGACCGGGGTACGACGGTCCCCGGCTGGGCGGTCGCCGCCGGGGCGACGGCCGGGGCCGGCCTGGCGGTCGGCGCGGCCCGCTGGGCCGGGGCCCGGCGCGGACGGCGCGACCTGGCCGTCCGGGACGCGCGGGAGGAACGCCTGGCCGTCTGGACGGAGGAGGCGGTCCGCGACGCGTGGGCCGAACGCCGCCGGATCGCCGCCGGGCTGGAGACCACCGTGCTGTCCCGCACCGCCGACATGGTCGCGGAGGCCGAGGCGGGCCGGCTCGACGCCGTCGCCGAACGCGCCCGCGAGGCCCTGGCCGCGATGCGCGCCCTGCTCGACACGGTCCGGCAGGACGATCCGGGGCCCCGGCTCCGGCCGCAGCCCACCGTCCAGGCCCTGGACCTGCTCGCCCACCAGTGCCGGGCCACCGGCCGCGACGTGGAGATACGGCTCACCGGCCGGGTACCGGAGCACCTGCCCACGGCCGTGGACCTGGCCGCCTACCACGCCGCCGAAACGGTCCTCGCGGCCGGCGGCGAGGAGCCCGCCGTACTCGAACTCGACGCGGACGACGATACGTTGACCCTCACGGCCACCGGAGTGCCGCGCGCCGCCGGTCCCGCCGTACGGGAGCGGCTGACGGCACGGATCGCCCCGCTCGGCGGCACCCTGACCACCGGCCCGCCCGGCACGGTCGGCCTCCGGCTGCCACTGGCGCCGGCCGCGGCTTCGGAGCCGAGGGACGAGGAGAGGGAACGATGAGCCTCAGGGTGCTGGTCGTCGACGACCAGGGCATCGTACGGGCGGGATTCGCCGCCGTGATCGACGCCGAGGAGGACATGACGGTCGTCGGCGAGGCCGCCGACGGGGCCCAAGCGGTGCGTCTCGCCGCGGAGCTGGCCCCCGACGTGGTCGTGATGGACGTACGGATGCCCGAACTGGACGGCATCGCCGCCACCCGGATCATCACGGGGCGCGAGGACGCGCCGCGGGTCCTGGTGCTGACCACCTTCGACCTCGACGCGTACGTCTTCGACGCGCTGCGCGCCGGAGCCTCCGGCTTCCTGCTCAAGGACGTGCACGCCGACGAACTGCTGCACGGCATCCGGGTGGTGGCCTCCGGCGAGAGCGTGCTCGCCCCGTCCGCCACCCGCCGGCTCATCGGCCACTACGCCTCCGGCGCGGGCGCGGGCGCGGGATCCAGGGACGGAAGCGGTCCGCGCGAGCTGGGCACCCTGACCGGAAGCCAGCGCAACGTCCTCGCCCTGGTCGCGTCCGGGCTCAACAACGCGGAGATCGCCGAGGAACTCGGCGTCGCCGTCGGCACCGTGAAGTCCCATGTGAACGCGCTCCTGCGCAAGCTCGGGCTGCGCGACCGCGTCCAGGCGACGATCCTCGCCTACGACCTCGGCCTCACCCGGCCGAACCCGCCCGGCACGCATCTCTGACCGTCACGATCACCTGCCAGAGGAGTCCAGCCGTGACCGGTACCGAATCCGGCCGACCCTTTCCCCGGCGTCTGCGCCGCGCCCTCGGTGACGTCGTCGCGCTCGTCTACCTCGCGGTCTGTGCTGTCCTGCTCGGGTGGGCGCTCGTGGTGACCCTCGCCGACAGCTCGGACGAGTCGATGGCGGGTGTCATCCCGCTGCTCGCCACCGCCCCGGCCAGCCTGGTGCTCCTGGCACTGCCGGACGGTGTCGCGATGTTCGTCGTCGCCGTCGTTTTCGGGGCGCTGGTCAACGCCACGGTCATCGGCTGGTGCGCCCGCGCGCTGCGCCGGCGGTAGCGGGGGGCCGGCGGCGCGGGCGCACGCGTCAGCGTGGCGCTGTTCAGTCGCCGGGCTGCTTGCCCAATGCGTCGGCGATACCGGTGTCGAGCAGAGCTTCCTTGTCCGAACCGAGGTAGGTGAGGGTCTTCTTGTCGAAGACCCACACCTCGTCCTCATCGACCTCGCCGTCCTTGTCGGCCTGGTTGTCCCGGTTGCCGTTCTTGAAGGTCAGTCCGATGCCGGGACGGCCGGCGAAGTCCTTGGCGTTGTCGACGACCGAGACGCCCGGGATCTTCGCCGCGGCGCGGTAGAGCGCGGCATCCAACTCCGGGAGCAGCGTGGCGTCGGCGAGCATGCCGCCGATCGTCTCCAGCGCCGCGCTCTGCCGGGTCTGGTCCCCCTCGCCCTTCGAGCCGGCGTAGATCTCCGCGAGCAGCGCGTCGGGATCGGTGGGCAGGGCCTCCAGCTCACGGAAACTGGTGACATTCGGGTCGGCGTTCAGCCGCCTGTCATGGGTGCCCTTGGAGTACGAGGCGAACGGATCCCGCTCCCGGAACGGCGGGCCCACCAGCACCGTGATCCGGCTGAGTCCCGGACGCTTGCCGTCGACGGCGGTCCAGCGCGCGTCGCGAAGGATCCGGACGTCGTCCTCCGAGAACTTCATGGATCCCTGGGTGCGGATGTAGACGTACTGGTCGTCGCGCACCGGCACGGCCCGCTGTGCGGCGGCGACCGTGGCGATGCGGTTGAGGAGATCGGCGGCCTTCGGGTCGGTGGTGAGGGTCTCCTGCCGACCGATGCCGAGGCCGGTGATGATCACGGCGGTGGCGACGGTGGCGGCAAGGGGTACGCCGATCACGGCGAACCGGCGGCGGAAGCCGGCCGGTCGCGCCGCGGGCCGGGTGAGTTCGCGCATCAGATGGTCCTTCAGCAGGTCGTAGCGGTCACTCGGCAGAACCGGATCACCCGGGCCGGGCACCAGCCGAGCCAGTTCTTCGCGCTCTTCGGGGTTCATCGGTGCTTCTCCTGTGTCGGCCGTGCGGCGTCCGGTACCTGTCCGTCATCGGGATGGCGTCTCACCCAATCCGGCGAACTCGGGGATACCGACGTCCCCTTGGAGCCCGTGGACCTCGTGGACCCGGTGGAGCCAGTGGAGCCCGCCCCCCGCCGGGACAACTCCTCCTGTGCCAGCCGTCGCAGCCGTACGCGGGCCCGTGAAAGCCGCGACCGTACGGTGCTGGCCGGCACACCGAGCGCCTCGCCCGCAGCCGCGTAACTCATCCCCGACCAGACACACAGGGCGAACACCTCACGCTCGGGTCCACGCAGTCGGCCGAGCGCGGCCCGGGCGGCGGACAACCGTTCGGCGTCCTCCATACGGCCGACGAGCCCGTCGGCGAAGTCGGGTACGGTCTCGCGATCCGCCGCCGGCCCGGGCAGCCGAGCCAGCGCGGCACGGTGCCTGCGGGCGGCGCGGCGGGTGTTGCGCAGGACGTTGGTGGCGATGCCGTAGAGCCAGGGCCGCAGCCCGTCACCCTCCTGGCCGCCCTGTTCAGGGGGCGCACCGTCGGGTCTCAGCCGCTCCCGCAGCCGCCACGCCTCCAGAAAGGTCAGGGACACCACGTCCTCCGCGGCACCCTGGCTTCCGGTGATCCGGGCGGCATGGCTGTACACGGCCCGGGCATGCGCACCGAACAACTCGGCGAAGGCCTCCGGGTCACCGGCCCGTATGCGGGCTCGCAGGGAATGTTCCACACCCAGGCCTGTCCGCCCGCCGCTCCGGATCTCTGTGTCGTCCGTCACACCGGCGCCACGGTGCCGCCGGTGGACGACGATGCGATCCGCTCAGGGCAGTAGGGGCAGTAAGGGCAGTAAGGGCAGTAAGGGAAGGGTCGTTACTGGCCCACCCTCCCGTCCACGCACTCGCGCAACAGGTCGGCGTGCCCGCAGTGCCGGGCGTACTCCTCGATCCTGTGCACCAGCAGTTCCCGGACCGAGATCCCGTCCTTCCCCAGACGCTCGCCCAGATCCGGGTGCTCGGCCAGCGCGGCGTCGGTCGCGGCCTGCTCGCGCTCCAGGTCGGCGTACGCGGCGTCGACCTCGGCCTGTTCGGCGACGGCTCCGTCGAAGTCCGCGTCGCGCTTGCCGTAGAGCTTCGGCAGCGGATCACCGTCGGTGATCCAGTTGCGCCAGTCCCGTTCCACCTCGGCGAGGTGCCGAACCAGACCGAGCAGCGACATCGTCGACGGCGGAACCGACCGACGGGCCAGTTGCTCCGCGTCCAGGCCCTCGCACTTCATCCGCAGGGTCATGCGGTAGCTGGTCAGGTAGTCCCGCAGCGTCGGAAGCTCTCCGTCCGGGCCGGCACCTTCGCTGTTGCGGGGGTCGTCGTCCGGGTCGGTCCACATGTCGGGGTAGACGGTGGCCCGAGTCCATCGTGCTGGTTGGTCATCCATGCGGCTCATGGTCGTCCGAGGGCGCCAGGGCCCGCCAGGGCTTTTCCCGCACAGTTCAGGGCGTCCGGTCGCGCGTTCGGGCACCAGTACGGTGGGCCCATGCCATGGACGCGGTTCGCCGAGCACGAGCCTGAACTGGTAATGCGGGGGCGGGTGTTGCTCGCGGCCAGCCGGAAAGCGGCAGCGGGCAGCGGGCGGAAGCTGCCGGAGCCGACCCCGTGAACGCACAGTGGAAGAGCCTGCCCAGCGCGCTCATCCCGGACGTGGTCGACGCCGAGCCGCTTTCCGGCGGCGCGGTGAACGACGTGTGGCGGCTGACCCTCGCCGACGGGACGGCGTACGTCCTCAAGGGCTCCGTCCGCGCGCCGGCCACTCTGTTCCCGCTGGAGGCGGCCGGCCTGAGGGTGCTCCGGGAGCGGGCGGGCATCCGGACTCCCCGGGTGTTCGAGGTGAGTGCGCAGCACGTCCTCATGGAGGCGCTGCTGCCACGGCCCGACACGGACGCGTGCGACGCGTGCGAGGAGTCCGACGCGTTCTGGGAGTCGGCGGGCCGGGCCGTCGCCCGACTGCACTCGGTGCGCGGTGACCGGTTCGGCTGGGACGCCGACGGATGGCTGGGCCTGCTTCCCCAGGAGAACGGCTGGACGGACGACGGACACGAGTTCTTCGCCGAGCGCAGGATCCGCCGTTACCTGCGCGAGCCCAAGGTGCGCGGCGCCCTCGAACCGGCCGACCTGTCGGGCCTGGAGCGGATCTGCGAGCGCCTTCCGCAGCTCGTCCCGGCGGCCCCGAGCGTGCTCAACCACGGTGACCTCTGGCGCGGCAACGTCGTCGCGGGCCGGGCCGGCGAGCCCGTGTTCATCGACCCCGCGGTGTGCTGGACCTGGGCCGAGTCCGACCTCAGCATGACGTACGGCTGCGACCCACCGCCGGACCGCTTCTTCCGCGCCTACGAGGAGGTCTCCCCCTTGGCCGACGGCTGGCGGGACCGCATGCCCCTGCTGCACCTGCGCGAACACCTCAGTGTGCTGGCCCACTTCGGGGCGTACGGCGACACCGTGGCTCGGGTCCAGGAAGTCGTCCGTACGTTCGCCTGAGCCGGAGAGCCGGAGAGCCGGCGCCCCCGAGCACAGCCCCGAAACCCCGCAGCCTTCGCCCACCACGCGAGTTAGGATCCGGCCCATGGCCCTGACCATGAACGACGTGGACCGGTTCGAGGCGGCCAGGCCCCGTCTGGAGGCGATCGCCTACCGTCTCCTCGGCTCCGCGAGCGAGGCCGAGGACGCCGTACAGGAGACGTTCCTGCGCTGGCAGGGCGCCGAGGTCGACCGTATCGAGGTCCCCGAGGCGTGGCTGACGAAGGTGCTCACCAACCTGTGCCTCAACCAGCTCACCTCGGCCCGCGCGCGGCGTGAGACCTATGTGGGCCAGTGGCTGCCCGAGCCGCTGCTCGACGGGGATCCGATGCTCGGTCCGGCCGACACCGCCGAACAGCGCGAATCGGTGTCGTACGCGGTCCTCGCCCTGCTGGAGCGCCTGTCCCCGAACGAGCGGGCGGTGTACGTGCTGCGGGAGGCGTTCGGCTACCCGCACCGGGAGATCGCCGAGATCCTCGACATCAGCGAGGCCGCCGGCCAGCAGATCTTCCACCGTGCCAAGAAGCACGTCGCGGAGGGCAAGGCCCGTACCGAGATCGACGAGGCCGCCGCCCGGCGGGTCATCGACGAGTTTCTCGCGGCCGCCGCCACCGGCCGGACCGAGCCGCTGGTGCGGCTGCTCACCCAGGACGCCGTCGCGATCGGCGACGGCGGCGGGAAGGTCCCGGCCCGCGCCAAGGCGTTCGAGGGTGCCCTCGCGGTCGCCAAGTTCATGCGGGGCCTGTTCAAACCCAGCAAGGCCAAGCGGGACCTGGCCGGCGGCTCGGCCGAGGTCTACGCCACGACCGCCAACGGGGAGCCCGCCCTGGTGGCGGTCGTCGACGGCCGGGTCATCGGCGTCATGTGCCTGGAGATCACCCCGGAGGGCATCGCCGCCTTCCGCAACCAGGTCAACCCCGACAAGCTCGAACGCGCGACCCAGCGGTGGGCGGCCGCCGACCACGGCGAACCCCTGGTCACCCTCTTCTCCCCCTGATGTGAGGTGCTTCACACCGCGTTCCTGTCAGGAATCGGCGGGCCGCCCGGTTCAGGTGGCGAACCCGCTCGAGACACGCTCAAGACAGGAGTACGGGAATGCAGCACCGTATCGTCGTCCTCGGAGCCGGATACACCGGAGCCGCCGCCGCCGGGCGCCTCGCCAGGCGACTGCGCCCCGAAGACGCCGCCATCACCCTCGTCAACGCCGAGCCCGACTTCGTCGAACGCGTCCGCATGCACCAGCTCGCGGTCGGCCAGAACCTCAAGTCCCGGCCCCTCAGCGAGATGTTCGCGGGCACCGGCGTCGAGGTGAAGCTCGCCAAGGTCACCGGTGTCGACGTGGACCGCAGGACCGTCACCGTCACTGTCGTCGCCGCGAGCGGCGCGGAGGAGCGGGAGGAGGAACTGTCGTACGACACCCTCGTGTACGCCCTCGGCAGCGGCTGGAACAGCCAGGGCGTCCCCGGCACCAACGAGTACGCCTACGAGATCGCCGGTCGCGCCGGAGCGCTGCGGCTGCGCGAGCGCCTGGCCCGCCTGGACGCCGGAGCGCCCGTGGTCGTCGTCGGCGGCGGCCTCACCGGCGTGGAGGCCGCGACCGAGATCGCCGAGGCCCGCCCGGACCTCGACGTCGCCCTCGCCGCCCGCGGTGACCTGGGTGACTGGCTCTCGACCAAGGGCCGCCGGCACCTGCGGCAGGTCTTCGGCCGTCTCGGCATCACCGTGCACGAGCACGCCGCCGTCACGGGTGTCGCGGCCGACCACGTCACCGTCGCCGACGGCACGTCCGTCCCGGCCGCCGTCACCGTGTGGACCACGGGCTTCGCCGTCCACCCGATCGCGCGGGCCACCACCCTGGACGTCACCGCGACAGGTCAGATCGTGGTCGACGGGACCATGCGCTCGGTCTCGCACCCGGACGTGTACGCCATCGGCGACGCGGGCATGGCGATGGGCCCCGGCGACAAGCCGCTGCGGATGTCGTGCGCCTCCGGCACTCCCATGGCATGGCAGGCCGCCGACGCCATCGCGGCCCGCCTGACCGGCGGGAAGCTGCCGAACGTGACGCTCCGCTACTTCAACCAGTGCATCTCGCTGGGCCGCAGGGAAGGCCTGATCCAGTACGTCACCGCCGACGACCGCGCCGTCCGGGCGGCCCTGACCGGCCGGCTCGCCGCCGTCTACAAGGAAGTGATCTGCAAGGGCGCCGCCTGGGCCGTGGCCAACCCGACCCTCGGCATCCCGACCCGACGCCGCCGCGTCGTACGGGAACCGGACCGGGCAGCCGCGACCGTCAGGACGCCGGCCTGAGGCACACCGCGCACAGGGCGCCCCCCTCAGCACGGGGGCGCCCCGCCCGTTCGTGATCGATCGAGAAGCGGATTGATCAAGAGGTCGGTAAGAACCACGCCCCCCGGCCCCCCTCACCTACAACCTTCCGTCCCGGCAGGCCGTCCAACTCGTGCCCGGCGCTGGTCGTTGTGCCGGGGTCTCTTCTGTCCCATCTGGGGGATGTCATGAGTTCTGTCTCCGTCGGGCGTGTGCTGCGCCGCGGGACATGTGCCGCGGCCGTGGGGGCGCTGGTCGTCGCCGGCGGTCTCGGGAGCCAGGTCGCCTTCGCCGACGACGAGCCGCAGAGCGATCACCTGTGGATCCAGGCGCCGTACGACCAGGCGGTGACCGCCGCTCCGGACGGCGGCGGTGCGGCGCAGTACAGATCGCTGGCGCTCGGTCTGACCCACGACAACGACAGCTTCACCGTGACCGGCGGACGGCTGACCGTCGACGTCTCCGGGCTCGCCGGGATCGCCGAGGTGGCCTGGCCCGACAACTGCACACCGGACGACGCCGGCACCGTCGCCGTGTGCGACACCGGGGACGTGCCGGTCCGCTACAGCGCGCAGGTGGAGCTGAGACTGCGGGCCGCCGCGGGCGCGGCCGTGGGAGCGCGGGGTGCGATCGAGTACTCCGCCGAGGCCACCGGCGGACCCGACGGCACGCTCGTCGCCCCGGAGGGTTCCGCGGAGACCTCCGTCACCGTCGCCTCCGGCCCGGACCTCGGCATCGGCGCCCCGCAGGACGTCACCGGCGTCGCGCCCGGCACCAGCCTCACCGTGCCGTTCTCCGTCACCAACACCGGCAACGAGACCGCCCACGGCTTCAGCGTGAAGATGTGGGCGACGTACGGCCTCGACGTCGCCACCCGCTACCCGCAGTGCACCTACACCGGGCCGGACGACGGCGGCGCGTACACGCCCATGACGTACGTGACCTGCGCCTTCGACAGCGACGTCGCGCCCGGCGCCACCGTGGAACTGCCCGAGCCGCTGCGGCTCGCCGTCACCGGCCACGCGCTGTTCGAGCGGTTCGACTACGAGGTCGAGCCCGGCGGTGACGCCACCGACCTCGACAGCTCGGACAACGGCCGCGCCTGGCACATCGACGCCGACAACACCGCCGACTTCGCCGTGCACGGCACCGAGGTGAGCGGCGCGGCCGGCGACACCGTCACCGCCGGCTTCCGCTTCGTCAACCGCGGCCCGGCCTGGGTCGCCAACGTCGGCTCCGGCGACCCGGTCGCCGTGATCGACTACTACCTCCCGCCGGGCACCTCCGCCACGTCCGTGCCCGCCACCTGCGACACCGCCTGGACCTCCGGCGACGACCCGGCGATCGGCCACTACGCCTGCACTCTGCCGATGTGGGCCAAGCCGGACCTGAAGGTCAGCTTCCCGTTCCGGCTGCGCGTGGACCGGGTCGTCCCCGACGCGACGGGCCGCGTCGTCGTCCACCCCCACTCGGACACGTCCGTCACCTTCGACCCGAAGACCAAGAACAACTCGGCGAAGGTGGTCGTGAATCCGTCCGCCTGAAATGAGCCAAAGAGCCCCCACCGCAACCGAAGTGGCTGAAAGTATGTCTTTGGGCGCGTGGCCGAAGCTCCGGGACCGGTGAGTTCCCGGCAGCACGCGCGGCCGGCCTTGGGGGCTGGAATGAACACATGGGCAGTGCCCGGATACACCGAGTCGCTCGAACTCGGATCAGGCGCGAGCGGGCGGGTCGTCCTGGCCGTGCACGAGGAGACCGGCGTCCCGGTCGCGGTGAAGTACCTCAGCGAGGCACTGCGCACCCGACCGGGCTTCGTCCGTGAGTTCAGGGCGGAGGCGCGGCTGCTCGGCGGACTGGAGAGCCCGTACGTCACCGGGTTGTACGAGTACGTCGAGAGCCCGGACGGCGCCGCCATCGTGATGGAGCTGGTGGACGGTGTCTCGTTGCGGGCCCTGCTGTCCGGTCAGGGCCCGCTCGACCCCGAGGCCGCACTCGTGCTCCTCAAGGGATCGTTGCTCGGTCTGGACGACGCGCACCGCATCGGCGTCGTGCACCGCGACTACAAACCGGCGAACGTCCTGGTCGTACCGGACGGAACGTCCAAGCTGGTCGACTTCGGGATCGCGGTGGACGCCGGCACCAAGGTCGGCGTGGCCGGAACCCCCGCCTACATGGCTCCGGAACAGTGGACCGGCGCCCCCGCCTCCCCCGCCGCGGACGTGTACGCGGCCACGGCCACGTTCTTCGAGTGCCTTACGGGCCACAAGCCGTACCCGGGTGACAATCTCGCCCAACTCGCCCTCCAGCACGTCGACTCGCCCGTCCCCGCCGAGGAGGTCCCCGAGTCGGTGCGGGACCTGGTCCGGCGCGGTCTGGCCAAGGACCCGCGGGAACGGCCCGCACACGCCGCGGCGTTCGTCACGGAACTGGAGGCGGTCGCCGGCGCCGCCTACGGCCCCGGCTGGGAGGAACGCGGTCGGGGCCGCCTCGCCGCGCTGGTCGCCCTGCTGCCGCTGCTGCTGCCCTCGTCCCGCGACACCCCGCGCACCACGACGGACACGGCACGTACGGTCCTGGGCCCTGAACCCGGTCTCGGCCGGTGGCGCTCATGGCGTCCCAGCCGGCCCGGAATGCTGGTGGCCGGTGCGGCCGTACTCCTGGCCGCCATCCTGTCCTACGGCGTCCAGCACCCTCCGGGAGCGGATCCGCAGGAGGCGGCCCAGGCCCTGGCCACCACCAGTGCCCGGCCCGGCGTGACGCCGGGAGGGCCCGCCGACGGGACCGCGCCGGCCCACTCCTCCGCACCGCCCCCGACGTCCACTGCGTCAACCGGCATGTCGCCCTCGGACCCGGCGACGGCCGCCACCGGCGAGTCCACGACGTCCACCGCCGCCGCCACCACCACACCCTCGGCCCCGGAGACGACGACTCCCGCCGCGACGGCCACCGACGCGACACCGACGACCACTGCTCCCACCTCGCCGGCCCCGCCCGCCGTGAAGGACGTCGCGGTGTCGAGCTTCCGGCAGACGGGTCCGACGACCGCCTCGGCCACGATCGACATCACCACGGACGGCACCGGGCCGATCTCCGTCACCGTCTCGTGGTCCACGAGCGACACCGGGGTACAGCTGGCCGGCACCCCGGACGGCGCGTCCCAGACGTTCGAGCGCAGCGGCGCCACCCAGTACACGCTCACCGTCGACCACACCTTCCAGGGCACCGGCTGTTACTGGACGGTGCAGGCCACGACCACGCCGGCCTCCGCCGACGGCGGCGCCTCGCAGCAGCTCCTGACCAGAGGATGTGGCCTGCGATGACCGCTCAGGACGACCGCACCCCCAACTCCGCCGACGACGTCGAACCCACCCAGCCGCTCGACCCCGCCGACGCCGAGTACAGCGCCACGGTGCTGGCCAGCCACTGGATCCGGGGTCCCGAGCCGGACACCACCCTCGTCGGACCGCCCCCCACGGAGATCCTGCCGACGCCGACGCTGACTTCCATACCGACCTCGGTACCGGCCTCGACGCCGACGCAGACTCCTCCGACACCGCCCGACCGTGCCGAAGGCACCGTGCTGCGTTTCGGTCCGGGGGTGACGGCGGCCGTCGCGCACCGAACTCACCGAACGCCGCCCGCGGTGCCGCCGCCCCTCGCGCCCCCGCGCCGGCGCCTGCGAAGACACGCTCTGCCCGCGCTCGTGCTGATCTGCGTCCTCGCCTTCCTCGCCTGGCAGCGCCTCGGGCCGTCCGTCGCGGTACGCACGGTGGCGGTCACGGCCCGGCCGACGGTCCTGGGATGCGACGACACCGCGGACATCGTCGCCCTCGTCACCACGAACAGCCGGCCGGGCACCCTCTCCTACCGCTGGACCCGAAGCGACGGCACCGCCTCGGGCGTCCTGCGCGAGGCGGTGGTCCGGGGCCAGGCACACGCACGTCTGCACCTGCTGTGGACCTTCCAGGGCAAGGGCCACTACACGGCACAGGCCGAACTACGCCTCCTCTCGCCCACCCACCGCACGCTGACCACGCACTTCACGTACGACTGCCCCTGATACGAACTCGCACGACACGGCCCTGTACCCCTGCCGGCCCGCCGCGATCTTCACGCGGTGTCTAACGGAAGCGCACGTGTTCGCGGATTCTTGCAGGGGCCAACCGCTGAACCCGCGCGTTGTCCCCTGGTTGGGGACAGGAACGGGGGCGGGTTCGTCCGTGCCTGCAGGGGATGAGGGCTCGTACGCGCCGGACCCTTCGGGGGCCGTGTCGTCTTTTTGCTCGCCCTGTGACTCTCGACTCTCCTGGTCGACGTCGGCGTGCCGCTCGTCGAGCTGCTTACTCAGCTCGGTCAGCCCGGCACCGAGCCGGCCGAGCCACCCTGGCACTCGAGACATGACCCGTCGCTTAGAACTGAGTGTCAGGAATGTGTACTTCCATCCCGGCCATGTCGGCTGTCACAGGGATTTGGCAGGTGAGCCGGCTGTTGGAGGTGCGTGACGCCGGTACCCCCTCGAGGATCATCTCCTCGTTTTCGTCAGCCGGAGTGAGGAGCGGCAGGTACTTTTCGTCGATGTAGGCGTGACAGGTTCCGCAGGAAGCGCAGCCGCCGCAGTCGCCGATGATGCCGGGCACGAGATGGTCGAGTGCCGCTTGCTTGAGGCTCTGGCCGATGGCGGCCTCCACGGGGTGCGGTGTTCCGTCGGCCTCGATGAATCTGATCACTGGCACGTCAGGCACGCCTTTCTGCGGTGGATTGGTGTCGCTTCATCAGTTCGGACAGCGGGAGGTCTTCGGAGGCGGCTTCATCCCCGGTCATGGCGGCCCGCGCCGTGACGAGTTGCCGGGCGGCCGTGAAATCCCGCGGCCGGTTGACCGCGTGCAGGCCGGTGATGATGCCGTTGCGCAGATACACCACGCTGAAGGAGTTCGATGACGGGTCGCCGCGGACGACATCTGTGTCGCCGGTCTGCGGCAGGCCGGCCATCTGGATCTTGTGGTCGTACTGATCGGACCAGAACCAGGGCGCCGTAAAACGCTCGGTCGGCTTTCCGCACAAGGTCCGGGCCGCGATTCTGGCCTGGTCAGTAGCGTTCTGAACGGATTCGAGGCGTACGCTGCGGCCGAGGAAACCGTGCCACTGTCGCGTGCAGTCGCCCGCGGCGACGATGTCGGGGTCCGCGGTCCGGGCCACGGCGTCGACCAGGACACCGTCATCGACGGCCAGTCCCGCGGTGGCGGCGAGGGTGTCGTTCGGAGCGATCCCCACGCCAGTCAGGATCAGGTCGGCTCTGACCACGGTGTCATCGCTGAGCTCCGCAAGGAGGGCTCCGTCGCGCCGGGCGACGCTGCGCACGGACACGCCTGTGCGCAGATCGACACCGTGATTGCGGTGCTCGCGTTCGACGAAGGCGGAGACGGCCGGTGGGCACGTCCGGGCCAGGACTCGCGGCTGGGCCTCTACGAGCGTCACCGCGATCCCCATGTCGGTCGCGGCGGCCGCCGTCTCCAGGCCGATGAATCCGCCACCGACGATCAGTAGGGTGCCACCGGACTGCAGTTCCTGCCGCAGCGCGATCGCGTCGTCGAGGTGATGCAGAGTCCTGCCTGGGACGTGGCCGGAGCCGAATCGGAGAGGACGCGGACTGCCACCGGTGGTGAGAGCCAGCTTGTCGTAGCGCAGCGTGCGCCCGTCGGCCAAGGCGACGGATCGTGTCCGGCGGTCAATCCCGACCGCGGCAGTGTCGAGTTCGACCTCGATGCCGGCGTTGGTGTAGGCGTCCAGGGCGCGAATCCGCAGTGCCACCTGATCGACTTTGCCGTGCAGGAACGCCTTGGACAGCGGCGGGCGCTGGTAGGGCAGGTGGGGTTCGGCCCCGACGAGCAGGATCCGGTCGCTGAAACCGTTCTGCCGCAGTGCCACGGCCAGTTCCGAGCCGGCCTGTCCCGCACCGACGATGACGACGGTCTTCACCGGTGCACCCGTCGGATGGTGACCGGCAACGCCGTCAGCTGCCGCATCAGGGAGTGGGCCGCCCATTCGTGATCGTCCCCGACCAGTGCGATATCGACATCGGGCGCGGTCAGCGCGGTCACGGCGATCTCAGTGAGCATCCGGGCCACGTTCCTGCCTGGGCACAGATGGGCACCGCCGCCGAAGGTCGCGCCGTGCTGGATCTGCCGGGTCAGCCGGTAGCTGTCGGGGTCGTCGAAGACCTCGGGATCGCGATTGGCCGCGGCCCACATCATGACGACCGGTGTGCCGGCGGGGACGGAGACGCCGTTGTACTCGACGTCCTGCAGCGTCAGTCGCTGACTGAGCATCAGCGGGGACTCCAGACGTGTGCCCTCGTAGAAGGCACTGGTGACCAACGCCGGGTCGGCACGGACCTGTTCCAGGGCCGTCCCGTCGCTCAGCATCCGGAAGACCACGTTCTCGATCGCCACACCGATCGTGTGGAAGCCGTCGAAGAAGTTCGAGGCCACCAACGAGCCGATGTCCTCCGGCTTGCCCTCCATGTCGATCGTGGTGAGTTCGGCCGCCATGTCGTCGAGAAGCGCGTTGCCTCCGTCCGACCAGGCCTTCCGAACGGCTTCTCCGACCACGTCCATGTACGTCGCCGCAGCAGAGAACAGGCGCTGCGACTGCTCGGGCGTGCGGGTGAGCAGGAATGTCAGGCTCATCTCCTCCATGAGGTGCTGGACGTGCGCCGCCTGGACCCTGCTCAGCCCGAGTTGCTCGGCCCAGAAGCGGGTGACGAACCGCCCGGCGAACTCCCGGGAGAAGTCGGTCCGGTCGCGCCCGGCGCACTCCTCGACAAGTTCCTGTGCGAGGCGTGCGGCGGCGGGAGCGAAACGGAGGATGTTCCGGGGCATCAGTTGCCGGACCAGGAGATTACGGTACGGCTGATGCAGCGGAGGGTTGGAGGTGAACACCTGGTTCTGCAGGAACCTGCCGTACCCTTCGGTCTGTTCGGGATCCGGTTTGGTCACGGGCCCGGAGCCGAGATCCGCTTCGGTGGCCATCCACAAGACGATGTCCGCGGGCACGTTGCCCAACGCCGGATTCGCCGCAAGCGTTCTGGCGTCTTTGTTACGGAGCACGACGAGACTGTTCATCGGGCCCCGGAGAAAGTCGGTTCCTTCTCGGCCCCGCAACTCCCATGCCGCTTCCACGAAGTTGCGTGAGAAATTGTCGAATGTGATGAAGTCCTCAATGGCGGGAAGATCTGCCACCGAAGTCAGCTGTGTGGAGGACATGGGTTTAACTACCACCTTTCTGTAATGAGCTGTGGACAGGGCCGGGTCAGTCGCCCAGGACTCGTCGAAGGTATGCGTTGCCGAAGCGCCGATCCGGATCGAGGCGGTCACGCAGTGCGGCGAATTCACCGAAGCGCGGATACGCCGCCGCGAAGTAGTCGGCGTCACGTGTGTGCAGCTTGCCCCAGTGCGGGCGTCCGCCGTGCGCGGTGAAGATGCGCTCCGCTGCGGCGAAGTACTCACGGAAGGGCATGCCCCGGTAGGTGTGGACGGCGATGTACCCGCTCTCACGGCCCCACGCCGTGGAGAGGGTGATGTCGTCCGCGGGTGCCGTACGCACTTCGACGGGAAAGCTGATCCGCAGATCCGAACGGTCAACCATGGCCTTCAACTCGCGCAGGGCGTCGATCAGTGCCTCGCGCGGGAGGGCGTACTCCATCTCGATCATCTTCACCCGGCGGGGGGATGTGAAGACCTTGTACGGGATGTCCGTGTAGGTGCGGGCGGAAAGAGCCCGGCTCGACACCCTCGCTATGGCCGGGACGGCGGCGGGCACGGCCCGCCCCAGCGAGTTGGCTGCCTGGAAAACACCGTTGGAGAGAAACTCGTCCTCGAACCAGCCTCTGAACCGGCCCATCGGGGCGAGCGGACCTGTGCTGCGGTTGTTTCGCAGGGTGTTGCAGTTTCCGGTGTGCGGGAACCAGTAGAATTCGAAGTGATCGTTGGCCGCGTGGAGTTCGTCGAAGGTCGCGGTGACCGTGTCGAACGTCATCGGTTCGTCGTGCGCGGTGAGAAGGAACAGTGGTTCCACGGCGAACGTGATGGCACTGACAGCCCCGAGCGCGCCCAGCCCGATGCGTGCAGCGGCGAACACGTCCGGGTTCTCCTTCTCGGAGCACGTGAGCAACGAGCCGTCCGCCGTCACCAGTTCAAGGCCGCGTATCTGGGCCGCGATCGCTGCCGAACTGCGGCCCGTGCCATGGGTGCCCGCACTGGTCGCGCCGGCGACGGTCTGCTCCATGATGTCGCCCATGTTGGTGAGTGACAGGCCTTCCCGGGCCAGGGCGACGTTCAGGTCCCTGAGCCGTGTGCCCGCTTCCACGGTCACGGTTCCGGCCTCCCGGTCGATGGCGCGAATGCCGGTCAGGCGGTCAGGCCGTATCAGCACGCCCTCGGTCGCGGCAGCGGCGGTGAACGAGTGGCCGCTGCCGACGGGCTTCACCGGCAGGCCGTCCTCGGCCGCCTCGCGCACAACGGCGCAGAGCTCATCGACCGAGGCGGGTGCGACGTCCCTCACTGGGCGGGCCGTGACGTTCCCGGCCCAGTTCCGCCACACACTCCTGTTCGCGCGGTTCTTGCCCGTGTGCGCGCCGTAGCGGGTCGTTGCCACGTCCTACTCCTCCTCGGTGAGCTGGGCGGTGGTGCCACGCGCGTATCTAGCGGACGGAACGGATGCGGTACACAAGGAGCGCTCCGACGGCGGCGGCCGCACCCACGAGCGCGAAGAGAAGCGGGTAGCCGTGTTCCGAACTGATGATCGCTCCGGCGATCAACGGGGCGATCGCCGGGGGAACGACCGAGCCGATGTTCATGATGCCGAGGTCCTTGGCCCGACTCTCGGCGTCGGGGAGCACTTGTGTGATCAGAGCCTGGTCGACGGCCATGTACGCACCGAAGCCGCCGCCCATGAGAGCGGATGCCACCATCATGACGGTGAGGCTCGGGGCGCTCGCCAGCAGGAAGCCGGAAGCAGCCTGGAGCAGCGCCGCCAGGGCGACGAAGATCCGTCGTCGGCCGAGGCGGTCGGACAGCACACCGGCGGCCGCGGTGGCCACAAGGCCGGCCAGGAGATACAGAACGGTGCAGACCAGCAGGCTGCCGGCCGGATCGGTGACTTTGAGATCGTCGGTGAGGAAGTAGAGCGTGTAACACGTGCCCAGCGAGTTCGCCAGATTCACCAGGAGCCGTCCGCCGAAGGCCCAGGCGAATTCCCGGTTCCTGAGCGAGCTGCCCATCGATGCGAGCAGTTCCCCGATGCTGAGCGGTGCCTCGGCGTTGAAGGCGATGTCGCGATGGGCGGCCAGGAACGGCACCAGGCAGACGATCAGCAGGACCGCGATGACGGCGAACCCGGACATGGGGGAGAGTCCGAAAGCCGACACGAGGGCGATGCCGACGACCACGCCGAGGGCCTGGGGACCGTAGATGGCGCTGGAGATCATGCCGCGTTGGTCTTCGGGAACGCGGTCGGCGATGATGGCGGTGAGCCCGGCGGTGGCTGCGCTGAGACCGATCATGCTGGCCGCCCACGCCACGACCACACCGGTCACGGTGGTCTGCGCGCCGGTGACGATCAGCCCGACGGCGAAGGCGACAGCGCCCGCCGTGAGCCAGAGTCTGCGCCGGCCGAAACGGCTGCGGGAACGGTCGCACAGGGCGCCGCACAGGGGCAGGGCGACGAGTGCGACCAGCCCGGAGACACCGTTGACGATGGCGAAGTCGTAGACCTTAGAGGCCGGATCGATCGCTTCCAGCTGCTGGGGGAGCAGCAGCTGGAGGGGGACGAGGTTTGCCATCCAGAAGCCGAACCACACCAGGCCGTACAGACTGGTCCAGCGGCGCGAGACGGGCGCGGCCGGTCCTTGGGCGGTTGCCTGGCCGAGGGGGCTTGCAAGGGCAGGAGCGGGTGAGTTGAAGTCGGGGAGCATCGGGCCTCCGGAAGAAGGTGGGCCGCGGATAGAGGAGATGGGTCAGAGGAAGGCGTGCCCTTCACCCCGGTACGTGGGGGCCTGGCCGACGATTTCGCTGCCGGACACCAGGTGGAGGGTGTTCACCCGCTCGCACAGTTCGCCGGCTTTGGCGTGCCGGAACCACACGTGGTCGCCGAGGCGCAGCCCGTGAGCTGCCGGACCGAGCACCGGTGTCTGCACTTCCCCCGCTCCTTCCAGCGGATTCATCCGCAGGCCCCGGGGCCAGCTGAGAGTGGGCAGACGGTCGCGGCCGGGCGGGCCGGAGGCGACCCAACCGCCCCCGAGTACGGTGGCGATCTTGTCCGTGGGACGGCGTACGACCGACATGACGAAGTAGGCGGCGGGCCGGGGACGGAAGCGTCGGTAGAAGTCGAACAACCCCGGTCCGTACAGGCCCGAACCCGCGCCGATCTCGGTGATGACGTGCTCGGCCGAGGTCTGCTCCACGGAGCCGGTGCCGCCGCCGTTGACGAACTCCAGCGGGGCGACGGTCTCGACTGCGGCGATCACGGCGGCGCGCCGGTCGGCCAGTTCACGTGCCGACAGACGCTGCATGGCACGGAGTGCAGCGCGCTTGAGAGGGGATCCGGGCTGGTTGTCACCCATGCCGGCGATCTGTCCTTCGTAGGACATGACCCCGGCCAGGTGGAACCCCTGACGGCTCTGGATCGCCCGGGCAAGCGTGACGGCCTGGTGCGGGGTGTGCACGGGAGAGCGGTAGGGGCCCAGGTGGATGCGCCCGCCGGCCAGTTCCAGGGAGGCGTCCAGATCGATGCACAGCCGCAGAGGGGGGCGGGCGGCACCGACGGCCTCGTCGGTGAAGTCCAGCTGGGCGACGGAGTCGATCATGAGGGTGATGCGTGAGGCCGCCCGCTCGTCCTTGGCCAGCTGCTGCAACGCGGTGCGGTCCGCGGTCGGGTAGCCGATGACCACGTCCTCGTGGTCCTCGGCCAGCCACAGGGCTTCGGGCAGGGTAAAGGCGAGAATGCCCCGGTAGCCCTGGCGCCGGAGGACGCGCTGGATCAGGTCGCGGCTGCGGACCGACTTGCTGGCCAGGCGGATCGTGGCGCGGCCGCCCGCGCGGTGCACCAGATCGCCGGCGTTGGCGTCGAAGGCATCGAGGTCCACCACGGCGAACGGCGGATCCAAGTGCTGGGTGGCCCGCTCCAGTTGGGCCATCCGGACCTCGCTGAAACCGGCCATGGCGGAGGTGGCCGATTTCACGTCCGGCCAGGACGCCACATGTGCGCTCACATCCGCACCCTTTCTCGGTAGTTCAGTGGACCGGCCCGGTAAGCGGCGGCCGGGAACCGCGTCAGACGGTCGAGCGGTCCGAAGGCCGCGCCGCATCGGACCGGCGGCGGCCCGTGGGGGCGATGATCCGCTCTCGTTGCTTTCTTCCCTTGGCCTCGGCGAGCGGGATCACCCACCGCATCAGGCGGGGGAAGACGCCGGCGATCCGCTGGACACGTCCGCCCAGGGGAGGGAACACCACCTCGACCGGCTTGGAGACGATCGCGTCGACGACGGTCTTGGCGATCTCCTCCGGTGCGTAGGACTTCTCGGCGAAGGAGATGGCGCAAGCGGGGTCGGCCAGTTCCTGCTCAAGCATGTCCGTGCGCGTGGACGGAGGATGAATGATCGTGAAGTCCAGTGGCCCGTCGCGTTCCTCCAGGGCCACGCTGTGATGGAAGGCCCGCAGCCCGTGCTTCGAGCCGCAGTACGTCGCGTATCCGGGCAGCGGGAGGAACGACGTCATGCTGCAGACGGTGATGATGTGGCCGCGGCCCTGCACGGTCATCCGCTCGATCGCCGTGCAGGTGCCGGTGATGGCGCCGAGCAGGTTGACCTCCAGGATGTCGCGGTGCTGTTGGGGGCCGAGGTCACTTGCGTGACCGGTGTGGGTGATGCCGGCGTTGTTGACCAGCACGTCGACGGCTCCGAACGCGGCCTCCGTTGCTTCGAAGGCCTTGATCCAAGCCGCCGGATTCCGGATGTCCAGGACACAGCCGGCGGCCCGGCTGCCCAGACTGAGCGCCCTGGCCCGTACGGCCTGCTCGTTGACATCGGACAGCATCACGCGGTGACCGCGTGCGACCGCCAGCTGCGCGATCGCGGCCCCGATGCCGGAGGCTGCGCCGGTGACGAGAAGGACCCGGCTGTTTTCAGACACTTCGCTCATGGCCAACAGAGTCTCCTGGTCGTATGTCCAAGTCAACTGTCCGATACGAGATTGTCCTCGGTTGTTACTCGGGGATTCACAGCCGGAGCATCTCGATGCGGCCACCGTTCAGCTCTGCGGCACGGACGGGATCGTCGGTCGGCACGGTCGCGGCGAACAGGGTGCGCCCGTCTTGACCTGCGACCAGGCAGCTCAGGGTGTTCTGGCTCGTCGTGACCCGGTCGAGGACGCGGCCGCCCTCGGCCACGCGCACACATTCGCCGCGCAGTGCGTTCGCGATCCACATCGTCTCGCCGTCGCTGTGCCAGGCGATGCCGTCGGGGGCGATCGGTGAGGCGGAGCGCTTGGCGATGGCCGGGTGGTCCAAGAGTGCCGAGATCCTTCGGGCGATCCGGCCGAGAAGCCCCGGATGGTTCACCGCATGCCACAGGAACGGTGAGATCAGCGGGGCCCAGGGGCGCGGCTCCCCGAGTGTGCCGTCGGGGAGCACGGGGAAGGCGGTGAGCCGCATGGCCAGGGTTTCGGCCGCCACCATGGTGGTGCCGTCGGCCGTCAGGACGCATCCGTTGGGGAAGAGCACCGGCTCGGTCACCCCGAGCAGGGTCCCGTCCGCAGCCAGGCACGCGATCGGCGCCTTCGTCGGGCCGGGCGGCGCGTAGAGCATGGCGTTCGCGTGCTCGCGGGCGAACGCGTGATAGTCAAAGCCGAAGTTGCCCACGTATGCACGCCCGTGCGGGTCGACGAGCATGTCGTTGACCGGGCCGCCGACAAGGTGCCGCAGATCCGCGTGCTCGACGAGCTCGCCGTCTGCTTCCAGTCGGTACACGACGCCTCCGTCCATGGAGGCGACGAGCATGCGCCCGTCCGGAAGCCAGCCGAGTCCGCCGGCCCGGCCGGGAACCTTGAGGACCGTCTCGGCCTCTCCCGTGCCGTCCCAGCGGTGCACCGTGCCGTGTGCCAGGTCGGAGAACCACAGGGCTCCCTGATGCCAGCGCAGTGACTCGGGAACGCCGAAGCCGCTCAACGCGACTGATGTCGTCCGTTTCATTCCAGCCGCTCCTTGGTGACGGGCCTTGGGCGTGGTGTCTCTGCCGCACAACAAGTTGGTCATCTGTACAAGACGCTTGACTTGCACGGGTGACCGTCTCATTCTGGGCAAACCGAAGTCAACGTTCCGGCAGGAGTTTTTCCGTGGCTCAGACTCGATCGCTCACGCCCGACGGCGCCCGGGCGGACGCACACATCGCAGTGGACAACCCGGCCACCGGAGCATTGGTCGGCCACGTCGCAGACGCGTCGGCGCAGGAGGTGGCGCAAGCGGTCGCACGAGCCCGGCGGGCGCAGCCGGGCTGGGCTGAACTGAGCGCCCGAAGCCGTGCGGAATTCTTTACACGCGGTCGTCGGTGGCTGCTGACTCACCGGCAGGAGATCATCGACTCCATCGTCGCGGAGAACGGCAAGGCGGAAGAGGACGCGATCGTCGAGATCGTCTACTGCGTCAGCGCCTTCGCCTACTGGGCCAAGCGAGCACGGCGCCACCTCGCCGACACGAAGATCCGCTCGCTCTCGCCGTTCGTGCTCGGGCGCAGCATGTACACCCGGCGGGTCCCCCTCGGTGTCGTCGGAGTCATCGGCCCCTGGAACAACCCGTTGATCAACTCCTTCGGTGACGCCATCCCGGCCCTGGCCGCCGGCAACGCGGTCGTCCTCAAACCTTCCGAGTACACGCCGCTGACCGCGCTGCTCATGGAGAAGATGACCCGTGAGTGCGGCTGGCCCAAGGACGTCTTCCAGGTCGTGACCGGCGCCGGCGCCACCGGCCAGGCCCTGGTCGACGCCGCCGACTTCGTGATGTTCACCGGGTCCACGAAGACCGGCCGGGCCGTCGCCGCGCGGGCGGGCGAGCGGCTCGTCCCGTGCTCACTCGAACTCGGCGGCAAGGACGCTCTGATCGTGCTGGCCGATGCCTCGCTGGAGCGGGCGGTGAACGTCACGCTGCACGGTGCTCTGTGCAACGGGGGGCAGATGTGCACCTCGGTGGAGCGCGTCTATGTCGAGGAGCCGGTGTACGACGCGTTCGTCGCCAGGCTGCGCCAGCGGTTCGAGGAGGTCACCTCCGGCAGGCCGGCAGGGCTGGGCAGCACCGATGTGGGCGCCATGACCTTCCCGCCTCAGATGTCGATCGTCGAGGACCACGTCAAGGACGCCGTGAGCCGAGGAGCGCGCGTCCTCGTGGGGGGCCACGCCGCCTCCGGCCCGGGCCGGTTCTTCGAACCAACGCTGCTCGTCGACGTCGACCACACCATGAAATGCATGCGTGAGGAGACCTTCGGACCCACGCTGCCCGTGATGAAGGTCGTAAGTGCCGAGGAGGCCGTCCGGCTCGTCAACGACAGCACCTACGGCCTGCAGGCCTCCATCATCAGCTCGAACATGAAGCGTGCCCGACACCTCGCGGAGCGTCTCGAGGCAGGCTGCGTCACCATCAACGACGCCCAGACCAACTACATGGCCTTCGGCCTGCCCATGGGCGGCTGGAAGGAGTCGGGCCTCGGCGTACGGCACGGCGCCGAAGGAATCCGCAAGTACACCAGGCTCCAGGCCGTCAGCGTGAACCGCTTCCCGACCCGCCGCGACCTTCACATGATCCCGTTCGACCCCTCGGCCTACCGGTCCATCCTGCGCCTGGTGGACCTCATGTACGGCAACCGCCTGCGCCGCCGGAGCAAGTAACCGCGCCATCGCCCACCAGATCACGAAAGGCCAGATCCCGATGACCACGACAGCCGCCGCCCCGCACATGTCCGTCGGCGCCATGCCCGAGGGCGTCACCCTGCCGCTGCCCCAGCAGAACCTGAGCATGGAGGAGGAGCGTCAGGTCCGCAAGCAGGAACTCGCGGCCGCCTTCCGCCTGTTCGCCCGCTTCGGCTTCTCCGAGGGCGTGGCCGGACACATCACGGCCCGCGATCCGGAGAACCCCTTGGCCTTCTGGGTCAACCCCTTCGGGATGTCGTTCAGCCAGATCCGCGTCTCCGACCTGATCCTCGTCGACCATGACGGCAAGCTCCTGGAGGGCAAGCGCCCGGTCAACAACGCCGCGTTCTGTATCCACTCCGAGGTGCACCGGGCCAGGCCGGATGCGGTCGCGGCCGCACACACCCACTCCCTGCACGGCAAGGCCTTCTCCAGCCTCGGCGTCCCGCTCGAGCCGATCACCCAGGACGCCTGTGCCTTCTTCGAGGACCACGGCATCTACTCCGACTACCGCGGAGTGGTGAACGACACCGAGGAAGGCCGACGGATCGGTGTGGCGCTGGGCAAGGGAAAGGCCGTCGTTCTGCAGAACCACGGGCTGCTCACGGTCGGGGCCTCCGTCGCCGAGGCGGCCTGGTACTTCATCACCATGGAACGCTCCTGCCAGGCGCAGCTGCTGGCCATGGCCGCGGGTGAACCGAAGCTCATCGATGCGGAAACGGCGCGGATGGTGAGGGACCAGATCTCCGGCCCCCTCCCGGGCTGGTTCCAGTTCCGCCCCCTGTGGGACCAGATCACCGCGGAACAGCCCGGCCTGTTCGACTGACATGACGCGCTGATCCTAGGAAGCCAAGTCGGGTGGGTGCGGCGGCCGTATCCGCCGCACCCACCCGACTTTTTGGTGTGGCCGCCATGCGACGAGGGGGCGGCCAGTGCCGGTGAGCGTGCGCTCACCGGCGACTCACCTCACGCGTCCTTGGCGGCGAGGCTCATGAGGTGCTCGCCGGTCAGGCGGAGCACCTCGCGGGTGTTCTCGCTGTTACGGTCGGCCAGCCAGCACAGCGTGACACCGTCCAGCACCGCGTTGAGGTAGCGGGCCAGAACGGGAAGGGGCACCGTCCACTTGATGCCCGCGCTCTCGGCGGCTTCAGCGAGGAGCTGCTCATGGACTTCCAGGTAATGCTCGTACTGCCGGCGGGCCAGATCCTCAAAGCCCTCCTGGCGCAACGCGTAGTGAGTGAGTTCGTACCCCACCTGATGCTCTCCCGGGCTGAGCTCAACTCCCTCCCAGAAGGCGTAGAGGCTCCCGGCGATGCGTGCGCCGAGGTCGCCCTCTCCCTCGAACACGTTCCGGGCCTTGGCCACGCCGCTGTCCGTGATGCGGGTGATGACTTCCTGGAGGAGCTCCTCACGTGAGTTGAAGCAGTAGTGGAAAACGCCCAGCGGCATCTTCGCCTCGTTGACGACAGCGCGTGTCGTGGTCTTGACGACTCCGTCGCGGACCATGACGCGGAACGCCGCGGCGATGAGTTCTTCCCGTCGATCCTTCGCTGCCATGCGAGACATTCGGTCCACCGTTTCATCAAGAGTGAAATGCTCGTTCCATGCTAACCGGCGTCTTGGACGATCGACCAACTGTGATTTCGGTCGTCGGAGTCGATGGCGTACATCTCGTCCGTGGGCTTCAGGCAGTAGCCGGTGTGGGCCTGGTCATCGATGTCGATGCCCTCGTCCACGAGCCCACGAAGTACTCGTCCTTGCTGATGCCGATGCGGTGGCCATCAGCTCCGTGGAGCAGCAGTCCTTGCCGGAGATGTCCGGGTAGCCGTCGGGCCGGGGCCCTGGAGTGGGCCCGGCGGTGGGCGTCAGGGATGGTGGTGCTGGTCAAGGCCGCGTTGGAGTCGGTCTGGCCGTCGCAGCGGAAGAAACCGCTGCCGCGCGGAGCGCCACGACGGCGGAATAACGTTCCGTCGGCTGACCACCTCCCGTTCCGTTGGCCGTGAGCGGCCAGCAACGCGATCAGCAGGTTGGGCTCGCCGCCAGTTATGTCCAGGGCCCACGTCTCCGGCCTGTCGCCTGCGAGGTCCAGGACGCGGCGATCAGCTGCAGCTCCGGCTCGTCCATGCCCCAGCGGACTCCATCCCCACCTCGGTGGCCACGACGTCCGGGCGAACCTGATGGCTGGCGACTGGCTCCGGCACAGGGCCGCCCCGCGCCTCGGCAGTCGGCTGGGCCGAGGGCTGCGCCACCTCGGGCACCGCCTCGATCCGGTCCTGCGCCGATGCCTCGACGGGGACGGTCGAAGGAGCGGGCTGAACCTGCGCTCGCTTGCAGCGGGACGGCCTTCGCCGTGGGGTGGCGTACTGCTTGCGGGTGAGCTCGGCGGCTGGCGCAGGGGGCGGCGGGGCCGCCTTCTTGGCACCTCCCCCGAGGGTGCGACCGGCGCGGGGCCGAGGGCTTCACTTGGGTAGCTTGGCGGTGCGCTCGGGGTGGGCGGCGCCGACATAGCGCATGGCCGTCTGCTCGGTGATGCCGAACAGCCGCATCAGCTTGAGGGGGTCAGCGCTCTCGAATGCCTCGTTAAGGATCCGGTCCTGGCGCAGGCCGTCCAGCGCAGATGTGCCTGACGACTGCGCGCGAAGTCGTCGAAGTCGAAGCTGACTTCGCCTCCGATGTCTCCGACGCCGCCCATGCCGCTCACGCCGCCGCCGTCGGCGGCAGAGGTGTCCTGTCCGACCGAGGCCCGGATCACCGGCCACCCCCGCCCGGCACCGGCGCGGTGCGCGGTGAGAAGTACTTCATGCCCAAGGAACGGGTGCACGCGGTCGGGAGGTTGTCATCGGCTCGGATTTTTTTCCGGGAGCACCACCGCTTCCCTGATGCACACGGGAACGCACAGGTCCGGTCCGCCGGAAACCATGCTTCTGGTGAGAGGGCTCATCACTGGTGGAGAGGGTGATGAGGCAGGCTTCAGGAAGACTGACTGAATGCCGTAATGCCCGTAGTTACCGCCCTAGTTCGAAAGTCGAGCAGATGGAAAAGGGGGCACGTCACCTGCTTGACCGGTGACGTCAGGGCGTGCCACAGTCAGTCATCACACAGGTCGGCACGTGTGATCACATGGAGGGGACTCACATGATCAACAGGCGTGGCTTCGGAAAGGTCCTGGGGCTGGGCACGGGCACGGCCGCCGTTTCACTGGCCGGTCTGCAGGGTCGTCAGGGCGGCGGGACGGATTTGGAGAGCGCATCCGCTGCCTCCCGGACCACCTCGTCCGCGGCGCCGAACGCCCCCACGGTCACCCCCGGCGTGCACGCCGGCTTTCCGCGGCTGAAGCAGATCAGGGCCGGCCTGCTGGACATCGGTTACGCCGAACTCGGCCCCGCGCACCGTCCCGCGGTCATCTGCCTGCACGGCTGGCCGTACGACATCCACAGCTACGTCGACGTCGCCCCGCTGCTGGCCCAGGAGGGCTACCGGGTGATCGTCCCCTACCTGCGCGGCCACGGCACGACACGGTTCCTCTCCGACCGGACGTTCCGCAATGCCCAGCAGTCGGCCATCGCCCTCGACGTCATCGCCCTGATGGACGCGCTGAAGATCGAGAAGGCCGTACTGGCCGGCTTCGACTGGGGTTCACGCACCGCCGACATCGTCGCCGCCCTGTGGCCCGAGCGCTGCAAGGCCCTGGTGTCGGTGAGCGGTTACCTCATCACCAACCGCAAGGCCAACCTCGATCCGATCGCCGCGCAGGCCGAGCACACCTGGTGGTACCAGTACTACTTCGCCACCGAACGGGGCCGGCTCGCCATGGAGGACAAGACCCGGCGCCACGACCTGACCAGGTTCGTCTGGGACACCGTCTCCCCGACGTGGGACTTCGACGACGCCACCTTCGAGCGCACCGCGGCGGCCTTCGACAACCCCGACTACGGCGCCGTCGTCATCCACAACTACCGCTGGCGGCTGAGCCTCGCCGACGGCGAGCGCCGCTACGACGGACTCGAGAAGCGGCTCGCCGACCGCCCGTTCATCGAGGTGCCCACCATCACCCTCGACCCGGAGCGCGACCCCTTCACGGCTCCGGGCGGCGGCACCTCGTACCGGGACAGGTTCACGGGCAAGTACGAGCACCGCACCCTGAAGGGGATCGGCCACAACCTCCCGCAGGAGGCACCCACCGCCTTCGCCCAGGCCGTCATCGACGTGGACGGATTCTGATCGCGTCGACGCCTCATCGGTCACCTTTTCGACAGGTGACTGCATTGCTCCCCGAGTCTGAACGGAGTACGACCATGGAAAACAGGAACACCACGGACGTCACCGCGTCCGCACGCCAAGCGCGGTTCGGCACGTTGCCCGAGCGCATCCGCTACGAGGACATGGTCGAGGAACACAAGGCCACTCCGAACGACCCGACGCGGTACGCCTACGACCCAGAGCGTGCGTGGACGTCCTTCTCCTGCCTCGCCGCAGACCTGGGCCTCTGAAGGAGAGGGAGCGGGATGACGAATCTTGCCCACCGGCAACATCACCCGTCAGAATGGTGACATGAACCTCGACCATGCCTTCGTATGCGGAGACCCGGCACTCGACTTCGCCGCCACACTCCGAGCGCGCCGTTCGGTGCGCTTCGAGATGCTCGCGACGCCGGACAGGCTGAACGCATGGTACGTGGAGTCCGGCATCGTCGACGCGGTCTCCCCCGGCCGGCAGGCCGACGTCGAGGAGGCGACGGCCGTGCGGGAAGCCATTTACCAGCTGGTCACCGCCGGCCGGCTGAGGGAGGAGTACGACGGGGCGGCCCTGACCGTGGTCAACAACGCGGCACGCAAGGCGCCGGCGGTGCCGCAGCTGACCCCGTCGGGGCGGTGGACGCAGGCGACACCGGAAGAAGCCCTTTCCATGGTGGCGCGCCACGCCATCGAGCTCCTGAGCGGGCCGGACGTGCCCCTGCTCAAGGAGTGCGGCAACCCGGAGTGCACCCGCACCTACATCGACCGTTCGCGGGGCATGCGCCGGCAGTGGTGCGGAATGGAGTCCTGCGGCAACAAGATCAAGGCAGCCGCGTACCGCGCCCGCAAGAAGACGACGCCTGCGCCGGCCCACTGACCGGGCCCACTGACCGGGCTCACTGACCCGCTGTTCCCGCTGGACGAGGGACGCTTGTCGTGCGACCGCCAGCGGCGCCGCTCACCGCTTCTGCGCTCTGTACCGCTTCAGCAGCGAAGTGATCCGCTCGCTGTCGGCCTCCCCGTTGAGCTCGGTCAAAAGATCGTCAGGACAGAGCTCGTAGAGATCCCCCCACCATCGACGCCCCCGGTTGTCCCAGACCCTGTAACCACCCGGAACACCCCGGGCGACGTAGCGCCTCCTGCTCACGGTCCCCCGCCCCCACTGCCGCCCGCACTCTTTCCGCGCACGACGATACGGACGCCGGTGTCCTCGGGCGAGGAAGTTTGCAGCCGTCGGCCTCCCACGGCTGCTCGGACTCACCGGTGAGGACCGCTGGACGGATCCGCACTGGCCGGGCCACCGCTACTGACGGCCGGTGCACACGAAGGCTCCCGTAGCCGCACGACACGGCGTGGGGAATGTCGAAGGCCCCGGACCATGATCGGTCCGGGGCCTGGGAGTTCGATCCGAGACCGCTCCGGCCGCGGCCGTCCACTGATACGACGGCCGGGCAACGGTTCTGGTGTGCGCCCCCGTCCGGCGTCGTTGGTGTCAGCCGCGGATGTCAGAAGCCGGCGGTTGCGTGGCGTCGTTACGGCTGGAGGTCGGTTTCCGGCGCTTGGCGAGGCGGCGCCAGGCCACCCGGAGATTGATCACAAGCAGGACAGCTCCCGCGATGGGCCAGCCCATGGATCCACCGGTGCGGTACGTCTCGATGCCTGCCGCCAGCAGCATGACGCCGATCACTGGGCCCGTCAGGTCCATGAAGGCGTCCAAGCGACTTGCGATCTTCGAAAGGTCGGCCACGGCCTGATCGTGACAGCCGACGCGGTGCCTGCAAAGGTGCAAGGTCAGAACCGTACGGAGCTGCGCCTGTCCGCACGGCGGCCTGTACATGCTGCGGCCTCTTCACCCCCCGGTGCCGCTCTCCGCCTCGGCGTCATGGGCCCCAGGTCTGCCCTGGAGGTGGCGCAGAGCTCGTGCGGCGGCGTGGGCTCCGCACATTCCGTGTGCGCCGGGGCCGGGCGGAGTGGCCGCGGAGCACAGGTAGTGGCCGGGCAGACCGGTGTCGTACGGGTGCAGGGTGGGCCGCGGGCCGAACAGCAGCTGGGGGACGTCCTTGGCGCCGGTCATGATGTTGCCGCTGACGTAGTTCGGGTTGTACGCGGCGAATCCGGGGGTGGTCCGCACCACGGTGCCGACGATCCGGTCCCGGAATCCCGGGGCGAACCGCTCGATCTGGGCGGTGATCGCTCCTGTGGCGTCGCCGGACCAGTCGGCCGGTACGTGGGCGTAGGTCCACACCGGGTGCACGTCGCCGGCCGACCGCGGGGGATCGGCCAGATACTGCTGGCCGACCAGGACGAACGGCCGTTCGGGCATTCGTCCGGCGTGGATGTCCCGCTCCGTGGCCGCGATCTCGGCGTACGCGCCGCCGACGTGCACCGTGCCGGCCCGCCGCGCCGCTTCGGCGGTCCAGGGCACGCCGCCCTCGACCGCGAAGTCGACCTTGAACGCCCCCGGGCCGTACCGGAACCGCCGGTAGGCACGGGCGACCCGGGGCGGCAGCCGGTCACCCAGGATGTCGGCCAGTGCGGTGGGCGCCACATCCCAGAGGGTCACGTCCGTGGGCGGCAGTTCGGAGGCCGACCGCACCCGCACCCCCGTCTCGATCTTCCCGCCGAGGTCGGTCAGCAGCGCGGCCATGGCGTCGGTGATGCGGCCTGATCCGCCGACGGCCACGGCCCAGCCGTGCCGGTGCCCCGCGGTGAGGATGCCGAGTCCGATGGCGGCACTCAGTGGCCGGTCGAGAGGGTGGAAGGCGTGTGCCGCCACCCCGCCCCACAGTGCCCGCGCCTCCTCGGTCGCGAACGCCTTCGCCAGCAGCGACGCGGGCGCCAGCGCGGGGACGCCGAAACGGGCGAGTCGGACGGGGTGCCGTGGGATGCGGAGCAGCGGGCCGAGGATGTCGGCGCCGATGGTGTCGTATGCCGCCGACGGGCCGTCGAACAGCCATCGCCAGCGTCGGCCGTCGCCGCCGAGACCGACCGCGGTCTCGGTGACCGAGCGGTGCAGCACCCCTGCTGTGCCGCTGTCCAGGGGATGTACGCAGTCGATCTCCGGCAGCGCCCAACGCAACCCGTACCGCTCCAGGCCCAGCTCGCGCAGGAACGGTGAGCCGACGGCCATCGGGTGGATGGCCGAGCAGTGGTCGTGCAGCAGCCCGGGAAGGATCGCCTCACCGGAGCGGGTGCCGCCCCCGATCTCGTCGGCCGCCTCGAGGACGGTGACCTGTACGCCCTCCCGGGCCAGGGCGACGGCGGCGGCCAGCCCGTTGGGGCCGGCGCCGACCACGGTTGCCGTACTCATGTCGCCAAGCTTTCCACCGTGCCCTGCCCCACCACCGGCGACGACTGCCGGCGGGTCCAGGTCACGTCGAGCGGGATCGGGCCGTTCGGCAGCCACGGCTGCTCCTTGACCGCGTCTGCGACCTTCCACGTACCCCGCTCGATGACCCCGAGCGCGGCGTCGATCACCTGGTAGTGCTGCACCGTGCGGTGAATGGCCTGCGACTCCACCCATACGACGATCCACTCGCCCGGGGCGAACCCGACCCGGGACTGCACGGCGTTGACGAGGTCGAGGTTGTGCAGGTGGCCGTCGCCGAAGTTGAACCCGATCAGCGAGTTGCACGCGAACTCGGCTTCGCGCACGGTCCGTCGGTCGAGGTCGGGAAGGTTCTTCATGAGGACGGAGAACAGGCCGCGGCCCTGGCTGTGCATCGACCGCCAGGCGATCGTCTGCTGCATGGTGATCTCGGCGACCGCCGGCGGGTAACCCATCGCCTGGAGCTGGTCGACCTGGTTGGTGGTCGGGCGGTGTGGCAGCGAGTTCAGCTTCTGCTCCGCGCCCGGCGCGAAGACCCACAGCGCGGAGGCCCAGTTGCCCGCGTACTGGCGCATCGAGGGCAGGAACGACACCAGGTCCGGGCGCAGATTGCCCAGTACGGGGAAGAGCAGAAGCGCGGCGGCGATCCCGGCGGTCAGCCATGGCGAGGACATGTCGCCGACGCCGTAGCCGTCCTGGGCCGGGAAGCCGAGGAACAGGAAGACCGAGAAGTACGCGAACAGGATGTTCCACTCCAGCGGCACCGCCAGCGGGAACGTCGAGACGATGAAGAGGTGGAAGACGACCATCAACGCCACGCCGGCGACGGTCAGCCAGTGGTTCGCGGAGAAGAGCAGCACCAGCGGAGTGATGATCTCCACGGTGGTGCCACCGGCGTGCGCCATGAGGGTGGCGACCTTCGACGGGCGGATGTCGTGGGGGAAGTCGCGGTAGTGGAGCCGCTTGATCCGCTTCGACGGGACACAGGGGCTGTTGGAGACCATCGGCGACACCACGTTGGTGAAGTGAAGCCCGAACTTCGACACCCCTGCGCCGATCCACACCGTGCAGATCAGCAGCTTCGCCGCGATGATCATGTCGGTGAGGGGCAGGACGGTGAACAGAACCAGCGCGGGCAGGTACTGCTCGCCTCGGGCGGCCAGGAAGACCGTCTTGTCCCGTAGGCCGCAAGTGACGTACAGCACGATCGGCGCGATCAGCATGGCCGGGCGCACCAGTCCGTCGGTGGGCACCGCGACCGCTGTCAGCAGGGACGCCAGGAAGGCCAGGTAGAGGACGACATCGGCCACCGTACGGCGGTCCCCGTCGGTGAACGGCACCCGCTTCCAGGGACGCAGCCGGATGGTGCCGGGCCGGGCCCAGAACAGTATGCCGCCGGTCATCGGCTTGAACTTGCCGGCGATCGGGCCCCAGGAGCCGGCCACGCCCAGCGCCTCCAGGAAGACCGTCCACAGGACGAGCTTCTGGTAGACGCCCGGCTGGTCCCACCAGTGGGCGACGTCCCAGAACGGTCCGGCGCCCGAGGTCCAGGTCACCAGGGCCGTACCGGCGAGGACGTACAGGAAGAGGACCTTGACCACGTACGTCGCCGGGATCATCTTCGGCGAGCCGAAACCGTACTCCACCCAGTGCAGGGCCAACGTTCTCATGCGTTCCTGAAGAGGCTTGTCCAGGAATGTTTCCTGGTCGACCGGCGGGAAGTCGCCTGTTGTGAACCCCATTGTTCTCGCCTTTCTCGTACCGCTTTTCGGGCGTGCCGATCCAAACCGGAAACGCACATAAAAACGTCCGGGTGATGTGAGGTGATTGCCTTACGAGGTCACGGTGAATGAGCGCAGTCGGGGTTTGTCGATCTTCCCCACCGGATTCTTCGGCAGCGACTCGGTGACCTGGACCGACACCGGTACCTTGACGCGGGCGAGCGAGCCGCGGCAGTGGTCGACGAGCTCCTCAGCCGTGGTGGCGGTACCCGGCAGCAGCGTGACGTACGCGACCGGCACCTCACCGAGTACCGGTTCGGGCGCGCCGACCACGGCCGCTTCCAGCACCGCCGGGTGGGTGTGCAGGACGTTCTCGATCTCCTTGGGGTAGATGTTCTCTCCGCCTCGGATGATCATGTCCTTGATCCGGTCGACCAGAACGAGGAAGCCGTCCGTGTCGAAGCGCCCGACGTCGCCGGTGTGCAACCAGCCGTCGACGACGGTCCTGGCCGTCTCGTCCGGCAGGCCGAGATAGCCGCGCATGACATTCGGGCCACGTACCACCACCTCGCCCACCGACCCGGCATCGAGGAGATGGCCCTCGGCGTCCATCACGGCGACCGTCTGCCCCGGCAGCGGGAGCCCGACCGTCCCCGGCTTCCGCGGCCCGGCGGGCGGGTTCAGCGTCGACGCGCAGGTGCCCTCGGACAGTCCGTAGCCCTCGACGACCGGCACCCCGAACCGGTTCTCGAAGCGGGCGATCAGCTCGGCGGGCATCGGCGCGGCCCCGCAGATCGCCCGGCGCAACGACGAGGTGTCCGGGCGTACGTCGTCCGGCAGTGAGACGAGCATGGCGTAGATCGCCGGTACCGCCGAGAAGTACGTCGGCCGCGCGGCCTCGACCGAGGCGAAGAACGCCGACGCCCGGAAGCGCTCGGCGATCGTCGCCCGCCCGCCGGCCAGCAGGGGCGACAGCACGCTCACCACGATCCCGTTGACGTGGAACAACGGCAGAACCAGCAGGCTGTGATCGGTCTCGTCCAGACCGATGCCGTCGACGATCATCCGGCACATCGCGGCGATGTTGGCGTGGTCGAGCATGACGCCCTTCGGGCGGCCGGTGGTCCCGCTCGTGTAGATGATCAGGGCGAGGGCGTCGGAGGTGAGGGAGACCACGTCCGGGGACTGGGCAGCGGCGCCGGCGAACGCGGCCACGTCCAGGGTTCCCATGGCGCGGGCGTCGGTGATCACCACCTTGGCTCCGGAATCCTCGATCTGATGGCGGGCCTCGGCATCGGTCAGCCCGGGATTCACCGGCGTGACCGCGGCGCCCAGCCGCCATGCCGCGAACATGATGACGACGAGTTCCAGACGGTTCGCCAAGGCGACCGCGACCACATCGCCGACACCGATTCCGTGGACGCGGAGAACACCGGCCGCAGACCGGACACGTTTCAGAAAAGCGTCGTTGTCCAGCTGCTCGCGATCATCCGCGACACAGGGTCCGGTGGGATTCCGGCCGGCCCGGACGTCCGGCAATTCGGCGATGTGCTGCACGATTTCCTCACCATTGAGTCGCGCCGTGACGAAGGCAATAGACCAACGCAATAACTGAAAGGTAGGCAGGGGATACGCGTCCGGCCATGGGCTCGCGCCCCAGCTCGAACCCACCTGTTTGTGCCGCCGTCACAAAGCGGAAGGCGGACGTCTCCGGTACGGTCCGGCCATGAGCGCTGCCCATGTCAACGTCGACGTGAACGTGCGGGACGTCGCCAGGCGCACCCAGGCCGATCTCGAGAACCTCACCGCCGAGATGACCTCGATGTTCGTCGACGTCATCCCCGAGTTCCGCCACGACGACGCCGTACGACGGCTGATGGTCGCCAGCACCGCGTCGAACCTGGCAGCGATCGTCGACATGCTGTCGCTGAACATCTCCCTCGACGACATCACCGTCCCACCCGCCGCGGCGGAGTACGCCCGGCGCTTCGCCCAGCACGGCCTGTCCCTGGAGGCGCTGCTGCGCGCCTACCGCCTCGGCGAGCACATGTTCGTCCAGCGGACCATGACCACCCTCGGCCGTCTCGACCTGCCCACCGACGCCGCCCTGGCCACGACCAGCCAGATCGCGCGACTGACGAACAGATACATCGACCAGGTCATCGAGGGCCTTATCGCCATCTACGAGGACGAACGCAGCCGGTGGGACGCCCGTTCCGACGCGGCCCGCGCTGCCCAGGTCCGCGCCGTGCTCGACACCGAGGGGCTCGACCTCGCCTCGGCCGAGAAGATGCTGTCGACGTCCCTGCGCGGCTGGCACCTCGCCGCGATCATCTGGACTCAGCCCGGTTCACCCGACCCGGACGCGGCCCGACTGCGGGCCGGCGCGGCCATGTTGTCCGCGGCCACCGGCAAGGCCCCACTGACGGTCTCGGCGGACGAGCGAACACACTGGGCCTGGATCTCATCCACGGTCGAACCGACCCTCGACATCCCCCTGCTCGAACACGAACTGGGCAAGCACCCGGCACTCCGGATCGCCGTCGGCGACGACCCGTCCCCCGGACTCTTCGGCTTCCGGCAGACCCTCCGCGACGCGCAGCGGGCCCGCACGGTCGCCGTCACCGCGGCCGGTTCGCACCGCGCGCTGGTCCTCCACTCCCAGGTCGCGCTCGCCGGCCTCCTCGTCGATCACCTCGCCGACGTCAGAGCGTGGGCAGGACGCGTCCTCGGCGGCCTCATGCGCGACGACGACGCCACGCTCCGCCTGCGCGAGACCGTGCAGGTGTTCCTGGACGCCCAAGGCAGCTTCACCGACGCCGCCGCACGCATGCACGTCCACAAGAACACCGTCCACTACCGCGTACGCAAGGCCGAGGAAATCCTCGGCCACCCACTCACCGCGAACCGACTGGACACGGAGGTGGCCCTGCTGGCCTGCGCACAGCTCGGACTCGCAGGAGCAGGCACACCATCAGCTCGCCGGCCCCCTGCCTGACCGATCAGCCACACGGTGTGCATGCCGACCGGCTCGTCCGAAAGGGGGTAGGTGAGCCGTCTGTCTCGCCCTGCTACGGGTGAGGGTGGAGCATGGGCATTAGCGAGCGCGGAGGCCCGTCACGCAGTCCAGAGGCATGCGGTACGAACCTGGCGGTACTCGCTCGCCGCTCTCGTCGCATGCCGCGGGTAAGGGCGACGGACCGCTGAACGCAGGGTCATGGAGCAGCACCGGACATGTCCAGGAAGCAGTCGTCAATGCCGAGGGCGAACGGGATCACACCCAGATCGCGTGATCGCCTGTGGGAGCCGCAGTCCCCTGCGCCTCCACCCGGCCCGACCGCTCGCGGTGGGCGTGAGCAGTCGGCCACCGTATGCATCGGCGAGCCGCTGATCGTGGTCTGCGAGGTAACGGCTGCCGGGGCGTCATTCTCATCGCGGCGATGTCGGCGTCGTCGGGACCGCGCCGGACAGCGGAGTCGAGAAGGTGCGCAGCGCAATCGTCGTGCCACCGCGCGAGCCGATCGTTCTGCGGCCGAGCCCGGTGGTGGGCGGGAGAGGTCTGTGACGTGAAGAGCGACGCGAAGACCCGTGTGCGGAACATGACCATCGCCGTGAGCTTGGTGCTGGCATTGGCCCTGGGGGGCTGTGGAGGCGGCGACGTCAGATCCGAGAGGGGCAGCGTCACTGTCGGCGTACTGCTCCCGGCGGCTGGGGCGGCCTCTCGCACCGGGCAGTTCGACAAGCCCTTGATCGAGAAGAAACTGAAGGAGCTGTGCCCGGACTGCCGGGTGCAGTCCGCCGACGCGGAGGACGATGTCACGGTCCAGCAGCAGCAGATCGACTCCATGCTCACCAAGGGGGTCGATGTACTGATACTCATGGCCGTCGACCCCAAGGCGGAGCGCTCCTCGGTCGAGGCTGCGCACGAGCAGGGCGTCCCGGTCGTCGCCTACGACCGGCTCGCCGAAGGCCCGGTTTCGGGTTACGTCACCTTCGACGGTGCGCAGGTCGGCAGGGCTCAGGGCGAAGCGCTCCTGAGGGCCATGGGCGCCCGTGCGCAGAACAGGAAGATCGTCATGATGAACGGCCCCACGACCGATCCCAATGCAGGGTGGTTCAAAAGGGGCGCGCTGTCCGTCCTCCGGGGCAGCACGAAGATCGCCCGGTCGTACGACAACATGGACTGGCGGGCGGGGACCGCGCACACCAACATGTCCGCAGCCATCGCAGCCCTGGGAGGGGAGAACATCGATGGCGTGCTGGCCGCCAACGATCACCTCGCCGGCGGTGTGATCTCCGCCTTCAAGGTCGCCGGCATCACGCCACTACCGCCCATCACCGGCCAGGACGCCGAGCTCGTGGGCGTGCGGCGTATCGTCGGCGGCGAGCAGTACATGACCGTCTACAAGCCGTTCAAGCCGGAGGCCGACGCCGCCGCCACCATGGCCGTCGCCCTGGCACGCGGCGAGAAGCTCGACGACCTCGCCGATACGAGGGTCGACAACGCCTCCACGAGGGACATCCCGACTGTGCTGCTCGATCCAGTCCCGGTGACCGTCGGCGACATCAAGGACACTCTCGTCAAGGATGGCATGTACACGATCGACCAGATCTGTACCCCGGCACTCCGGTCCGCGTGTGACAAGGCCGGACTCACATAGGTCTCATGTGGCGTTCGAGCCGCGATCCCGGCGTCCCAAGAGCTCACCGACCGCGATCGATGCGAGCACGATCAGAGCTGATCGTCCGCATCCGCAAGGACTTGGCCGAACAGGGCCTGAGCGCCGGGCCGGAGACGATCGCCTGGCATCTGCGGCAGTACCACCACCTGCGCGTGTCGCGGGCCACGATCAGCCGCCATCTGACCGCTCACGGCACCTGGGGATCGCCGAGGTTGCGGTGCTCGCCCACCGCCCGAAGCATGGGGTGAGGGGGAGAGCGAAAGAGCCCCTCAGCGGGGCGCGTCCCGGGAAGACACGAGAGCCATGGCGTTTCCTGCAGCCCGGTCCGCCGGCCGTCGCCGAACAAGGCGCACTCGACCGGCATGACTGACAACACCCGCCCACTCCACTGCCTGGTAACCGGCGCCACCGGCTACCTCGGCGGCCGACTGGTCCCCGAGCTGCTGGCCGCAGGCCACCCGGTGCGCTGCCTGGCCCGCTCGCCCGGCAAGCTGCGGGACCACCCGTGGGCCGGGCAGGCGGAGGTGGTGCGCGGGGACGCGACGGACGAGGAATCTGTCCGCGCGGCGATGGAGGGAATGGACGTCGCGTACTACCTGGTGCACTCGCTGGGTACCGGGCGCGGGTTCGAGGAGACCGACCGGCGCGCGGCCAGGATCTTCGGTGAGGCGGCGCGGGCCGCCGGGGTCCGGCGGATCGTCTATCTCGGCGGGCTGAGCCCTTCCGGAGTGCCCGAGCAGGCGCTGTCACCCCATCTGCGGTCCCGTGCCGAAGTGGGCCGGATCCTCCTGGCCTCGGGCGTGCCGACGGCCGTCCTGCGGGCAGCCGTGATCATCGGGTCGGGTTCGGCCTCGTTCGAGATGCTGCGATATCTGACCGAGCGGCTTCCCGTGATGGTGACCCCGAGCTGGGTGCGCACCCGTATCCAGCCGATCGCCGTCCGCGACGTGCTCCGCTTCCTCGTGGGGTGCGCGCGGTTGCCGTACGACGTGAACCGGGCCTTCGACATCGGCGGGCCGGATGTCGTCACCTACGAGGAGATGATGCGGCGGTACGCCGTCGTCGCCGGGCTGCCGAAGCGGGTCATCGTGCCCGTTCCGCTGCTGACCCCCCGGCTGTCCAGCCTCTGGGTCGGTCTGGTGACCCCGGTGCCGGGCGCTCTCGCGCGCCCGCTGGTCGAGTCGCTGAAGCACGAGGTGGTCTGCGCGGAGCGGGACATCGTCCGGTACGTGCCGGACCCGCCGGAGGGACCGGTCACCCTCGACCGGGCGATCCGGCTGGCGCTGAGGCGCGTGCAGGACGCGGACGTGGCCACCAGGTGGTCCTCGGCCTCGACTCCCCGGGCCCCCAGCGACCCGCTGCCGACCGACCCCGACTGGGCGGGCGGGAGCCTCTACACGGATCACCGCGAGCGTACGGTCGCGGCGTCGCCGCAGGCGCTGTGGCGGGTGGTGGAGGCGATCGGCGGCGAGAACGGCTGGTACTCCTCGCCGCTGGCCTGGTCCCTGCGAGGCAGGCTGGACACCCTGGTGGGCGGAGTCGGCCTGCGCCGGGGCCGCCGGGACGCGAACCGGCTGCGCGTCGGCGACAGCCTGGACTTCTGGCGGGTGGAGGAGATCGAGCCGGGCCGGCTGCTCCGGCTGCGCGCGGAGATGCGGCTGCCGGGGCTGGCGTGGCTGGAGATGGCCGTCGACCGGGATCCGCAGGGGCGCACGGTGTACCGGCAGCGGGCGTTGTTCCATCCGCACGGCCTGGCCGGGCACGCCTACTGGCGGGGCGTGGCCCCCTTCCACGGCGCGGTCTTCGGCGGCATGGTCCGCAACATCGCCGCCGCGGCCGAAGCGGGCGTCGACGAACCGGCCCGGACGCGCTGAGGGGCTCAGGGAACCGTGCGTGCCTCCGTCTCCGCCTCCGTCCCCCTCTCCGTCTCCATCGCCCTGTTCACCGCGGACCTGCGGGTGTACGACAATCCGGTCCTCCAGGCCGCTGTGCGGGACGCGGAACGGGTGGTCCCGCTCTTCGTCGTCGACACCGGCATCCGCCGCGCCGGCTTCGCCGTGCCCAACCGCGCGGCGTTCCTCGCCGACAGCCTGGCCGACCCGGGCGCACCTGAAGCGGAGGTACGCCCGGCCCGGCCGGGGGGGGAACAGGTGGGCTACGGAGCGATCCCCGGTACCCGCCCGCCGGCGTCCGCCTCGGACCGACGCCCCACCGACCCACCCGCCCCCTCGCCCTCCGGGCCCCCGGGACGCGCCGGCACGTTGCCGGACCCGTCGGCCAGGAAGCCGGTGACCGACCGGTGGAACTTCTCCGGCTCGTCGAAGAACAGTGCGTGGCCGCTGTGCTCGAAGAAGACGGTCCGGGCATCCGGGAGCGCCTGGCCGACCCATGCGGGGCCCTGCCAGGGGAACACGCTGTCCTGACGTGCCACCAGGACCAGGCTGGGCAGCCGGATCGTGGGCAGCAGGTCGCGCCAGTCGTGGCGGGTGTGGTCGGCCATCAGCGCGCTGCGTGCGTACGGGGGCGACTTGGCCATCTCCGCCAGCAGCAACTCCCGCTCCGCGGCGGTGGGTTCGGTGGCGAGGACAGTACGGATCTGGTCCTCGTCGAAGGCCGGCGGGTCGCAGGTGAGCTGGGTCTGCAGGGCGGCCAGGGAGGGTTCGTCGTAGCAGGTGGCGTGTGCGTGCTTCCAGTCCGCCGCGTAGTACTGGCGGGGGGACTGCTGGACGTAGATCGCGCGCGCCAGGCGATGGCCGCCGAACAGTTCCAGATAGCTCCAGATGACCGGGCAGCCCAGTGACCAGCCCAGGACGGTGACCTCACGCAGGTCGAGTTCTTCGAGGAGGTCGAACAGGTCTTTGGCAAGCCTCGACACCCGGTAGCCGTGGCGGGGGGTGCCGGAGTCGCCGTGACCGCGCAGATCGACGGTGATGACGCGGGCGTGTTCGGCGAGGGCGTCCACGTTGCGGGTGAAGAAGCGGCCGCTGAAGCCCCAGCCGTGGAGCAGGACGAGGGGTGGGCCGGTGCCCTTGTCCTCGTAGTGGATGGTGACGCCGTCGCTGGTGGTGACGGTGCTCATGGATCTCCTTCTACGTGAGTGGGCCGGTGAGACCCTCACCGAGCGCGGCCACGGCGGCGGCCCCGTGCCCCGCCGCGAGCAGCGGTGTGCGGATGTCCCGGTCCAGGTCGGGCAGGTAGCCGAGGAGGACGTCGGCGGGCCCCTGGATCCGTACGCGGCCCAGCGCGGCCGGCAACAGCAGGCTCCGGGCGCGTCCGAGCCGCTCGAACCGGCCCCCGGACTCCACGGTGACCGGCGCACCGGCGTTGCTGACGACCAGTGCGGAGGAGAAGTCGTGCACCAGCGGGGCCGTGCTGCCCGCCCGCCACCGCTCCAGGGCGAAGTACGGGCCGGCGCACAGCACAGTCCGCTCCACCCCGTCGTCGACCTGGACGCTCAGGCCGGAGTGGAACTCGGGGCGTGGACCGGGACGCCACTCGTCGAGGAGCCGACCGAGGTTGGTGTGCCACTCCTCGTCGCCCAGTTCCGAGCCGTCCTCCATGCGCCGGCGCATGGCGTGCTGCTGGATGTCGGAGGTCTGCTCGATCTCGTAGACCAGGGTGCCGGGGCCGAAACTGTGCGGGGTGCCGCCGGGTACGTAGACGGTCTGCCCGGCCCGTGCCGGAAGCCGGCGCATGACCGCGTCGAAGTCCTGGGCGAGCAGGGCCCGGTGCAGCGTGTCCCGGTCCACACCGGCCTTCACCCCCACCAGGGCGGTGGCTCCCGGGGCCGCGTCGAGGATGTGCCACGCCTCGGTCTTGCCGTGGGGCTCGCCCTCCAGCCGGCGTGCGGTCTCGTCGTCGGCGTGCAGATGGACCGGGAGGGCGCCGGTGCCGTCGATGAACTTGGTCAGCACCGGGAAGTGAGGGCCGCGCCAGCCGCATCCCACGAGTTCGTCGGGGTGGTCCTCGACGAGCCGGCGCAGCGGCCGGCCGGCCAGCGAGCCGTCCGTGACGCGCGCACCCTCGCCGTCCACATCGCTGACCTCCCAGGTCTCGGCGACCGGACCGTCGGGCAGACCGGTACGGCCCAGCCGTTCGGCGATCGCCCGGCCGCCGAAGAGGTGCTGCTTGACCGGGGTGGTCAGCCGCAGGGGATACCAGTCCACGGTCGCTCCTGGTTCTGCTGACGTGCTTTCTGGTGACGTGCTTTCTGGCGGGGTGTCAGGGGATGGGGTGTCAGAGGATCGGCTGACCGCCGGTGACGGCGATGCGCGCACCCGAGACGTACGCGGCCTCGTCCGAGGCGAGCATGACGTACACGGGGGCGAGTTCGGCCGGCTGCCCGGCCCGTCCCAGCGGGGTCTGGCTGCCGAAGTCCTCGACCTGCTCGGGCGGCATCGTGGCGGGGATCAGCGGCGTCCAGATGGGCCCCGGGGCGACGCTGTTGACCCGGATGCCCCGCTCGGCGAGCGACTGGGACAGCGAGCCGACCATGTTGGCCAGGCCCGCCTTCGTCGCGTTGTACGCCAGCAGGCCCGGCGGCGGCGTGTCGGAGTTCACCGAGCTGGACGCGATGACCGACGCACCCGGCTTCATGTGCGGCACCGCCGCCTTGCAGAGGTGGAACATGGCGCTGAGGTTGGTCGCCAGCGTGTGGTCCCACTCCTCGTCCGGGACCTCCTCGATCGACGCGCGGAACATCTGGAACGCCGCGTTGCTGACCAGGACGTCGATGCGGCCGAACGCCTCGACGGCCCGCGCCACCACCTCCCGGCAGTGGGCGGGATCACTCAGGTCACCGGGCGCCAGAACCGCCTCGCGGCCGGCCTCCTCCACCCAGCGCGCCGTGTCGCGGGCGTCGTCCGCCTCCTCGTCCAGGTGCGAGAGGAGGACATCGGCGCCCTCGCGGGCGTAGGCGATCGCGACGGCCTTGCCGATGCCGCTGTCACCACCGGTGATGACGGCCTTCTTCCCGGCCAGTCGGCCCGATCCGCGGTAGCTGTGCTCACCGTGGTCGGCCCGGGGCCGCAGGTCCGTCTCGGAACCCGGAGGCTGTTGCTGCTGGGCGGGCTTGTGCATGGGGAAATCCCCCTCTTTCTCTTTCTTTCATCGCGGGGATCGCCGCACCGGCTGGGAGGCGGTGGTGCCGTCGTACCCGAACGAAGGGCCACGCCAAAGAGCGGCAAAGGCTTCGGGCGCCGGTGCGCTTGTCGTGCCGACCGGGGTACCCGGCGCGCCCGGCAGGAAACGAGCCCCTACGGCAGTGGCGCGACGCGAGGAGAGCCGATGACCCCGCCCCGAAACCGTGCGCAGGAAAACCACCAGGCGAGGGGGAAGAGTCACACCGGCCGCGGGAAACCGGGCGGGCGCGCGCTGCTCGCGGACCCGCTGAGCAACAAGGGCGTCGCCTTCACGCAGGAGGAGCGGGAGCGACACGGCCTGGTCGGAACGCTGCCGCCCGCGGTGCTGTCCCTGGAACTCCAGGCCCGCCGCGCCTGGGAGCAACTGCGGGCGCAGCCGGACGACCTGGCGAAGAACGTGTACCTGGAGCAGCTCCACGACCGCAACGAGGTGCTCTACTTCCGGCTGCTCACCGACCACCTCACCGAGCTGCTGCCGATCGTGTACGACCCGACCGTGGGGGAGGCGATCAAGCGGTACAGCCACGAATACCGGCGACCGCGCGGGGTCTATCTCTCCGTCGACCGGCCAAAGGACATCCGCCCCGCCTTCGAGGCGCTCGGCCTCGGCCCCGACGACGTCGACCTGGTGGTGGCGACCGACGCGGAGCAACTCCTCGGCATCGGCGACTGGGGCGTCGGCGGCATGCAGATCTCGGTCGGCAAGCTGGCCGTCTACACCGCCGCCGCGGGCATCCACCCGGGGCGCTCCGTTGCGGTGATGCTCGACGTCGGCACCGGGAACCAGGCGCTGCTCAACGACCCGCTGTACGTCGGCAACCGGCACAACAGGGTGCGCGGCGAGGCGTACGACGCGTTCGTCGCCGACTTCGTGGAGGCGGTCACCGAGCTGTTCCCGCGCGCGCTGCTGCACTGGGAGGACTTCGGCCCCGGCAACGGCCGCCGCATCCTTGAGCGGTACGGCGAGAAGATCCGCACCTTCAACGACGACATGCAGGGCACCGGAGCGATCACGCTGGCCTGCGTCATGAACGCGGTACGGGTCACCGGCACACCCATGCGCGACCAGCGGGTCGTGGTCTTCGGCGCCGGGACGGCGGGCGTGGGCATCGCCGACCAGCTGCGCGACGCCATGGTCCGCGACGGACTGGGCCGCGAGGAGGCCACCCGCCGTATCTGGTGCGTGGACCGCCAGGGCCTGCTGCGGCAGTCCACCGAGCAACTGCGCGACTACCAGCAGCCGTACGCGCGGCCCGACGACGACTGGCCCGACGACCGGCCGGTGGACCTGCACAGCGTGGTGGACCACGTGCACCCGACCGTGCTGGTGGGAACCTCCACCCAGCACGGGGCCTTCACCGAGGACGTGGTGCGTTCCATGGCCCGCGACGTGGACCGGCCGGTCGTCCTGCCGCTGTCCAACCCCACGGAGAAGATCGAGGCCATACCGGCGGACGTCCTGCGGTGGACCGGCGGCAAGGCCCTGGTCGCCGTCGGCATCCCGGTTGCTCCGGTGGAGCTGGACGGCACCACGTACGTCATCGGCCAGGCCAACAACGCCCTCCTGTACCCCGGCCTCGGGCTGGGCGCCGTGGTGGCCGGCGCCGAGCGGATCACCGACGGCATGCTCCAGGCCGCGGCGGAAGCCGTCGCCGGCCTCGCCGACCTGTCGGAGCCCGGCGCCGCCCTGCTGCCGGAGGTGGAGAACCTGCGCACCTCGTCGGCCGTGGTCGCGGCGGCCGTCGTCCGCCGCGCGGCCGAGGAGGGCGTGGCCCGGGCCCGCCTCGACGACGTTGTCCAGCAGATCCAGGACGCCATGTGGCAGCCCGAGTACAGCTGACGGGCCGAGGCGGCGGGTGCGCGCCGTCCGCGCCGGCGGCGACGCCCGCGCAGCCGCCGAACCCCCCGGACAGCACCGGTCCTAGTGCCGTGGCAGGCAACGTTTGCCCGTGAAGGAGCGGCGTCCGGTGCGTGCTCTCGGCGTGCCGGCCGGAAGCCCTCGTACTGGACGTACTTGGGCTTTCGGCCGGTGCGGCGAGAGTGCGTGCCGGGCGTCGCGACGGGGCGAACGTTGCCTGCCACGGCACTAGCTCGGCGGCCACATCGACGAACTCCTCGGCACCAGCCAGTTCACCGAATCGGCGGCCCGGCCAGAACGCGTGGCGACGTCCGCCGCCGGTCGGACCCGCAGGTTCCCTGTCCGGGGGCGAATCCGGCTGATCGTCAGGCGGTGAACTCGTGTGTGCCGGAGCCGACCCGGTAGACCGCGCAGCCGTCCTCCTGGCGCAGGAACGTCCCGCCGGAGTGGGTGACCGCCTTCGGGGCGGATGCCGGGACCCATACCTCGGCGGTCGTGTTGGGCGGCACCACGCAGGTCAGCGTGAAGTGGCCGGCCTGCTGCCGCCATTGCGTGGAGACGGGGCCGTAGACCGAGGTGAACGTGGCGCGGGCGGTGGTGACGCCTCCGCCCGGACGGGGGCGGATGAGGATCTCGCGGTAGCCCGGGCCGCCCGCCGAGATGCCGGCGATGTTCGTGTACATCCATTCGCCCACCGAGCCGTAGGCATAGTGGTTGAAGGAGTTCATGGCCGTGTCCTGGAAGCTCCCGTCGGGCCGGATGGAGTCCCAGCGTTCCCACATCGTGGTGGCGCCCCGGTCGATCTGGTAGCCCCAGCTGGGGAACGAGCGTTGCCGCAGCAGGCGGTAGGCGACGTCGGTGTGGCCCGTGTCGGTCAGGACGGGCAGCAGCCGGGGAGTGCCGAGGAAACCGGTCGACAGGTGCCAGTCCCTGGCCTCGATGAGAGCGACGAGCCGGTCGGCCGCCGCCTTCCGCGACGCGTCCGGCAGCAGGTTCATCGACAGCGCCAGGACGTAGGCCGTCTGCGTATCGCCCTTGATACGGCCGTCGGAGGCGAGGTACGCGTTCTGGAAGGCCGCTCGTACCCGTGCGAAGAGATCGCGGTACGGAGCGGCGTCCTTGCCGAGTTCCCCGGCCATCCGGGCCGCGAGGTCGGCGCTGTGCGCGAAGTACGCGGTGGCGACGACGTCCTTGGGGGTCTCGTCGTCGATGTTCAGCCAGTCGCCGTATCCCTGCGCCGGGCGCAGCAGCCGGTCGCTGTTCCGCTCCAGGTACGTCAGCCAGGCCTGGACCGACGGCCAGGCGTCCTCCAGGACCTGGCGGTCGCCGTATGCCCGGTAGAGGGCCCAGGGGACCGTGACACCCGCGTCGCCCCAGCCGGCGGTGCCGTCGCCGAGCGTGCCGACCACCGGCGCCACGTCCGTGAAGGAGCCCTCGGCGGTCCGGGAGTCCCGCAGGTCGACCAGCCACTTGGACAGGAAGCGCGCCGACTCCATCGTGTACGCGGCCGTGGGCGCGAAGACGTTGATGTCCCCCGTCCAGCCGAGCCGCTCGTCGCGCGCGGGCGTGTCCGTCGGCACGGAGAGGAAGTTGCCGCGCTGCCCCCACGTGATGTTGTGGTGCAGCTGGTTGAGCATCGGTACGTCGGTCTCGAAGTCGAGGGTGAAGGGGGCGGAGGTGTGCATGACGCGGCCGGTGACGGCCTTCGCCGAGGGGGTGCCGGGGAATCCGGTCACCTCGACGTAGCGGAACCCGTGGAAGGTGAAGCGCGGCTCGTAGACCTCCTCGCCCTGCCCCTTGAGGGTGTACGTGTCGGTCGCCGCCGCGCTCCGCAGGTTGGCGGTGTAGACGGTGCCGTCGGGGTTGAGCACCTCGGCGTGCCGGAGCCGGACGGTCGTTCCCGCGTCGCCCGACACCCGCAGCCGCACCGAGCCGACCATGTTCTGGCCCAGGTCGAACACATGGACGCCCGGCTTGGGCTGGGTCACCTTCTGCGGTGTCAGCTCCCGCTCCACGCGTACCGGACCGTCCACCTGCGCGACGATCAGACCGGGACCGAAGTCCCCGGCGCCGCCCTCGCCGCGTACGCCGAGCCAGCGAGTGTCGTCGAAGCCGGGTGAGGTCCAGCCGGGGGTCTCCTTGCGCGCGTCGTACGTCTCACCGTTCAGCAGGTCGGCGGCGACGATCGGCCCGGCGGCGGCCCGCCAGTCGGTGCCCGAGACGATGCGCTCGCTGGTCCCGTCCGTGTACTCCACCTCCAACTGCGCGAGAAGCGCCGGGTGTTGACCGTACTGGCCGGGACCGAACATGCCCACGTTGCCCGCGTACCAGCCGGGTGCCAGGTACGCCCCGATGGCGTTGGCGCCGGGCCGCAGCAGCGTGGTGACGTCGTACGTCTGGTACTGGACGCGGGTGCGGTAGTCCGTCCAGCCGGGAGCGAGCTGGTCGCGGCCCACCCGGTTGCCGTTGAGGTGGGCCTCGTACAGACCGAGCGCCGTGGCGTACAGGCGCGCGCGGGACACCTTCCTGCGCGGGAGCCGGAACTCGTGCCGGAGCTGGGTGACGGCGTACGACACCGGGACGACCCTTCCCCACGGTCCGCCACCCCACGCGGCAGCCACCCTGGCCGCCGGCCAGCCCCCGTCGTCGAAGCCGGACTCGCGCCAGTCGGCGGGGGGTTGCTGGTTCGTGGCCTTCCATGAGCCGTCGGTGAACACCTTCCGCTCACCGGAGGCGGTCCGCACGACGAGGGCGGCGATGAGTCCGGCCGGGCCCTCGGTCGCGTTGGTCACGGAGACGGCGATAACGTTGTCACCACCCCGTACCTGGTCCAGTACGTCGATCACGGCCGGGCGGCGCCAGCCGTCGTTGTCCGTGGCGAGGTCGGTGCGGGCCACCTCGACGCCGTTGACGGAGACGGCGTACACGTTGTCCGCGGTGATGGCGAGCGTCGCCGCCGTGATTCCGTCGGGCAGTCCGGCGGCACCGCGGAACCAACGGGTGGCCGCCGGAACGCTGTTCGTCGGATCGCCCTCGGGGAACCAGATCCAGGAACCCCCTTCGAAGGACGGCGCGTCCGTGAGGCTCGCCGGTGCGGAGATCCAGTCGGCGCTCCACTGTCCGGCGTCCATGAGGCCGGTCTCCCACCACGAGGGCGCGCTCCACCCGGAGACCCGCCCGTCGGCGTCCCACACCCGTACCGACCAGTGGTAGCGCGTCCTCGGCTTGAGTGAAGGGCCTCGGTAGGGCACGAGGACGGACTCGCCGGACGTGACCTTCCCGCTGTCCCAGACGTCCGGATGACGCAGGCCCGAGGCGGTGGTGGCAACGCGGACCTGATAGGCGCTCTGGCGCACACCCGCCTTGTCCGAGACCAACGGCCAGCTCAGCCGGGGGCGTTGCGCATCGATCCCGAGGGGGTGCTGGACGTACTCCACGGTCGGCGCCGTGACGCGCGGCCCGTTGCCCTGTGCCGGAACCTGTCTGGACGGCGGCGCGGCCATCGCCGGTACGCCGTCCACGGTCGTTGCCGCGACCGTGGCGACTGCGCCCGCGAGAATGTTCCTCCTGCTGATCACTAACGACTCCTCACTCGCAGGGAAATGGATGAATCGATTCAGATTCGAGAGGCGTGGGTAACGTAGAGCCGGGTGAGGCCCGGGTCAATCGTCGTGCAACTGTTTTCCTGACAGGGCCACCAGAGGATCGCTCCGGACCGGGGTCGCCACGCGAGGTGGGTGCGGCGGCATTGAACGGTTTCAATGAAACCGGGGAGCGCGGCAGCGCCCCGGCGGTGGGCCTCGTCATCGCGGCCACCGCGGCGCGACTTCGCCGACTCCGGCGACTTTGCGAATTCTTGTGCGATCGTTCCGCGTGCGTTTCCTGGCCGGTCGCGGGGTCAGTTCCTGATCGGCCGTACGATCGGCCGTCCGCCGGGTGGGGAACAGGCTTTCGGGACCGTGTTGGTCCCGGACCAGTGGGCGATATCCGCGAGCTGCCGTCGGACGGCGGCTCTCTCCCTGTCCGTGTGCGAGAAAACCCTTTCTCACCTACGGGAGACCTGAGTGTTCTCTGCCCACAGGGCCAACGGGGGCGTAAGACGCAGGCGACGGGCGCGGAGAGTCGTTCCTGCCGCCGTGGCGCTTGCCGCCGCCCTCGCCGGCGCCCTCACCGTGGCGTCCGCCCACGCTTCCCCCGCTCCCGCCGCCGCTCCCTCGGCGGCGAGGGCGACAGTCCATTCACAGGCCCAGCTGACGGCCCGTGTGAAGGGCGCGCTGCGGACCGACCGGGCCTCGCAGACGCGGTCCAAGAGGTCCGCGACCACCGCGACGCCGAGCGCCACGTCCTCGGCCTCCTCCCCGTCCACCGTCGACCCGAAGATCATCGGTGGCACGGAGACCACGATCGCCAAGGCTCCGTGGATGGCGCAGCTCTGGTACTACGACGACAAGGGCACCACCGACACCACGGACGACATCGGCTTCTTCTGCGGTGGCTCGGTCGTGTCGCCGACGAAGATCCTCACCGCCGCGCACTGCGTCAAGGGCTACGACTGGTACGCCAACGGCGTCATCGTCACCGGCACCGCCCAACTGCCCACCGACAACAGCGACGGCTCGGTCGACTGGCACGGCGGCACCGCCACCGGCGTATGGCGGCAGTGGAACCACCCGTCGTTCAACACGACCACGATCGACAACGACATCGCGGTCCTGACGCTGCCGAACCCGGTCAGCGCCAAGCCCATCAACATCACCACGTCGAACGACACCGCCTCCTACACGGCGGGCACCGACGCCACCCTGTACGGCTGGGGCCGCACCAGCTCCACCAGCGACGACATATCGCAGACGCTGCGCACCGCGACCCTGCCCATGGTCTCGGACGCCACCTGCTCCAGCACCTACGGGACCGACTTCGTCGCGGGCCACATGGTCTGCGCGGGCACCCCGGCCACCGGCTCGGACAGCGGCACCGTCACCGCCTGCAACGGCGATTCGGGCGGGCCGCTGATCGTCGGCGGCAAGATCGTCGGCGTGGTCTCCTGGGGCGTCGAGGACTGCGTGGCCTCCGGCGCGTACAGCGTCTTCACGAAGGTGAACGCGTTCGTCGGCGCGACCTACCCGCGTATCGACGACACCAACCTGAGCGGTGACGCCAGGGCCGACCTGTTCACGCGCCGCGCGTCCGACAACACCGGCTTCGAGTACGACTCCAAGGGCACGTCCTTCGCCACGCGGATCTCCTGGGGCACCTACAGCGACAAGAACGTCGTCCTCCAGACCGACCTCAACCGGGACGGCTACCAGGACCAGATCATCCGCCGCGCCTCCACCGGCGCCGTCTACTGGCGGCACTACATCCCGGCGAGCGACAGCTGGGCCACCACCCTGGCCTTCGGCAACTGGTCCACCCGTACGAAGACCGTCGCACCCGGCGATGTCACCGGCGACGCCCTGCCCGACCTGCTGTCGGTGACGGCGAGCGGGATCCTCTACATCTACCCGGGCCTGGGCAACGGCTCCTTCGGCTCGCCGGCCGCGGTCGGCAGCGGCTGGAACCAGTACAACGTGCTGCTCGGCCACGGCGACTTCACCGGGGACGGCAAGGCCGACCTGATCGCCCGCAGCAGCAGCAACTCCTACGTCTACCTCTACCCGGGCACCGGCAAGTCCGGTTCGGGGGCGTTCGGCGCCCGGATCCAGGTCCGTACGTGGGGCCAGTACAACGCCTTCGACGCCGTCGGCGACATCACCGGGGACGGCAGGGCCGACCTCGTCGCCCGCACCGCGGCCGGCACGCTCTACCTGTACCCGGGTACGGGCAAGGCCACGTCCGACATCTTCGGCACCCCGGTGACGATCGGCACCGGCTGGCAGCAGTACAACCTCTTCGGCTGACGGCCGGACCGTCGCTGAACGGCCCCCGGCGAGTCCATGGGACACGCCGGGGGCCGCGTCACACCTGCCGGTCGGGGGCCGGACGCGCGTGACGCGGCTTGAGAGCGGTCGACGACCCGTCCGCGTCGGTCAGGCCTGGGAGTCGGTGAGGGCGCCGGCGAGGTCGTCGACGAAGGCGCCGAACGAGGAGGGTGCCGTCGAGTCACGGTCGCCTCGGCGACGAAGTCGCCGTCGAAGCGTTCCTGTTGGCCGGGATCAGACCTTCCTTATCGGGCAACACCGCGCAATGTTCACGGATCATCAATCGAACTGACACCAATCCAGCCACCCTGGGTCGGCGGCTGTGCCTTGACTATGTGTTCTCGCTCATCTGGAAGGTGATCGCACATGGCCAAGAAGAGACGCAGCAGCGTTGTCGCAACAGCGGTGGCGACGAGTGTGATCGGTGTCGGCCTCGCACTGTCCCCCGGTGCCGCCGACGCCAGCGGCGGCGTGGCCGCCTGGTCGTCGGTGCCGGCTGTCACCGACACGCGCGGCGTGACCGCATCGAACGTCCTGTCGCCCGGGCTCACCGAGCACCCCGTCGCGCAGGGCTCCCTGAAGCTGGACAACCCGACCGACCAGGTCCCGTACTACGGATACCTCGGCGACGGCACGCTGCTGCCCGACCCCGGCATCAAGCAGGCTCCGGGCGTGAAGATCGAGGCAAGCAAGACCGAGCCCGACAAGAACACCTACCTGAAGCTGCACGGTCTGCACGGCGCCGACCCGTCGTACCCGTACGGCACGCACTTCCTCTTCCAGGGCCACGAGGGCGGCGAGGCCGGGTACATCACCCGCGTCAACCTCGACGCCGACCAGGCGCACCGGGTGACGCTGCTGGCCACCAAGCAGGCCGACGGCACGGGCCTTCCCGCCATCGACGGCTCCACCTGGGACCCCTGGGCCAAGCGGCTGCTGTTCACCTCCGAGGAGGGCGCCGAGGGCGCCGTGTTCCAGGCCACCCCGGACATCAACTCGCAGGTCCAGGACATCTCCTCCGTCACCGGACGGGCCGGCTACGAGGGCATCCAGAACGACTCCGCCGGCAACCTGTGGATGATCGAGGACACCGGCGGAGCAACGGTCGCCACCAAGACGAAGGTCCCCAACAGCTTCGTCTACCGGCTGATCCCCTACGACAAGCACGACCTCACCAAGGGCGGCAGGCTCCAGGCGCTGCAGGTGGTCTCCCGCCGCAGCGGTTCGCCCGTCGCGTACCAGGGCGTCGACAGCGCGCATCCCACCGGCGGAGCGTTCACCGACGACGAGAAGGACCTGACCAACTACGGTCCGGCCCTGAGCACCCACTGGGTGACGATCCACGACACCAAGTCCGACACCAGTGGCAAGGCGTTCGACGCCAACGCCCTGGCGAAGGCGGCCAAGGCGACCCCGTTCAAGCGTCCGGAGAACGGCCAGTTCCGCCCCGGTACGGACTTCCGCGAGTTCTACTTCGACGCCACCGGCGACACCAACACCACCAGCACGGCCAATGACGGCTACGGCGGCTGGGGCACCCTGTACAAGCTCACGCAGAGCGACCCGCGCTCCGACGACGGCAAGCTCAGCGTCTTCTACACCGGCGACGAGGCGCACACCGGGATCGACAACGTCACCTTCCTCGACCGCACGCATGTCGCCTTCGTCGAGGACGCCAGCGACACCGTCCACACCCAGCGGGGCGCCCTGGACTCCGGGTACGTCTTCGCCACGAATACCGACTACTCGCTCGGCGCACAGCCGGTGCGCTTTCTGGGCGAGGGCCGCGACCCCTCGGCGACCCTGGACAACATGCTGTCCTCGGTGAACGGCGGCATCCAGAACGACGGTGACAACGAGATCACCGGCATCCACGTCTCCGACGGCGACCCGGGCGCGGACGGCATCCTCGGTGCCAAGGTACCGACGCTGTTCTGCGGCGGCTGGCGGCTGTTCTGGACCCAGCAGCACGGCGACAACACCACCTGGGAGATCACCCCCAACGACAAGTAGGGTGCGGCCGGCCGGGCGGGACGGGGGATCCTCGCGTTCCGCCTCGCTCGCCAACCCGACGACGCGCGCCGACGGCCTGCGGGTGCCCTGGCCCGGGTGACGGCCCGGACCGACTCCGCCCGGCTTGTCGAAGTGCGGCACCGACTGGGTGCCGCTCCCTGCGCGGTCTCCGCTGTTTCGGCAGGCGTCCACCGGTGCGCGCAGCGGGCCCTACGGCTCCCGGCGCGGCACCCACGTCGGCGCTCGGCCCGCTGCCCAGCGGGCCGGCCGCCTGCGGCGGTAGGGCGGTACGGATCGTCCTCACCCGTGGACCGGGCGCGTTCGGCCCCCAGCCGCCGCGGGATGACGTCGTCTGACCTGTCGACACTCAGCTCTCGTCCCCTCGGAGCATCTTGTGGGGCTGTCCCGCGGTGAGCAGCAGGACCGCGTTCCGACCGGCGAAGCCGAAAGCGCGGTTGATCCCCGTGCTCTTGGCCGCCGGGCGCGGTTGCCCGGCCACGACGTCGAGTTCGTGGTCGCCGTCCTGCCCCTCGAAGTCGGCGACCTGGGTGACCGCGCTGCTGTTCACCACCGCCAACGCGGCGCTGCTCACCGTGCGGCTGCGGGTGGAGAACAAGGCACTGAAACTGGCCGCTTGACGCAGAGTCCGACGGAACCGGCAACCGCGTTCGAACGAGGAGCACCCCAGTGTCGTACGACACGGACGTACTGATCGTGGGCGGCGGTCCGGCCGGACTCGCCTCGGCTCTGCACGCGGCACGGGCCGGGCTGTCGGTGACGGTGTGCGAGCAGCGGACCGGCGCGGTGGACAAGGCGTGCGGCGAAGGCATCATGCCCGTCGGCGTGGACCGGCTGCGCGCCCTCGGTGTCCACCCCGACGGGGCCGTCCTGACCGGCATCGACTACCTCGACCTGGCCGGCCGTCGCGCCCACGCGCCGTTCACCCGGGGCAGCGGACTGGGCGTGCGCCGCACCGAGTTGCACGACGTTCTGGCCACGGCTGCCAAGGCGGCCGGCGCGGAACTGCTGCACCGCCGGGTCACCACCCTGGAACAGGACGCCGTCTCGGTCATGGCAGGCGGGCTGCGCGCCCGCTGGCTCGTCGCCGCCGACGGCCTGCACTCGCCCCTGCGGCGCCATCTCGGCATCCCCGTGCACCAGACCGGCCCCCGCCGCTTCGGTGTCCGCCGCCACTGGTACGTCCGTCCGTGGACCTCCGCCGTGGAAGTGACCTGGGGGCCGATGGCTGACGCGAAGCCTCATTCTCAGCACCGCCCGGCAACGCCCGCGAGCCCTCCTGGTACCGGCGTGCGAGGCGGTGCCGCCCTTGTTCACAGGGATCGTCAACCAACTGGCCAGGTAGCGGCGCACGGCCCGTGGGGCTGCGAGGGTGCGGACATGTGGGCGAGGGCGTCCACCGGCTGCCGACGTGTCCGGCTACGAGATGCCGTGGACTCGTCAGCTCGGCCGGTGCTGTGGGTCGAGGGCGAGTCTGCGGATGATCGCGGCGAACGCCCGCGGGGCCTCGAGGTGCGCGGCGTGCCCAGTTCCGGGGACGATCTCCACCGGGTAGCCGAAGTTCTGCGCCAGGGCGCGGGCGGCCTCGTGGCGGGCGGGCGGCGAGTGCTCGCCCACGGTGATCAGGACGGGGCCCGCGCCGGGAGCGGGCGCCCTGGGCTCGAAGCGGCGGAACATGTCGAGGTCGCGGCCGACGGCTTCCTGGTCGGGGCCGGCATCGTCGGGCGACCAGCGCGGCCCGTAGAGGGCACGGCCGAAGCCGGGGACCCCCGCTGCGGCGTACGCGTCGATCACCGGGGCGAGGAGGCCGGGGAGCAGCGAGCCCACGGCCGGCTCGTGCAGGACGGCGGCCCGGAACGCGACACCTCGCGCGGCCAGCTCGAGTCCCAGGGTCGCGCCGCCGCTGACCCCCGCCACGACCGCTCCGGCACACAGACCGGTGAGCGCCTCCACCTCGGCGTCGAGGGAGCCGGTCGACGCCCGGTCCGGCGCGACGAGGGGCAGGGCGGCGAGGTCTCCGGCCACCTCGTCCCAGACGCGCGCGGTGGTCGCCGCGCCGTGGATGAGGACGACCGGGTGAGCTGACGGCAATGGCGGCGTAACCCGCGGAGGCTGGTGCGGCAACGCGACACTCCTACTTTCCGCAGTGTGAATGCAGCACGTTATACATCAGTGGATCCAGCCGGTGGCAAGCCCGGACGGGACGAGCAGCGGCGGCGGGTGCCTCCGGCGGAGGTGTACGGGGAACTGCGGTCGCGCCTGATGATGGGCGAGTTCCCCCTGCACACACGGCTCGTCGAGGACCGCATCGCCGCGGAGCTGGGCGTGTCCCGCACTCCGGTGCGCGAGGCGATGCGACGCCTGCTCTCCGACGGGCTGGTCCGTCGCATGGACGGCGCCTACTACGCCGCGATACCCGACCTGGCGGGTCTGCGCGACCTGTACGAGCTGCGCACCACCCTGGAGCTGCGGGGCGTCGCCCGGGCCCTGGAGTCCCCCGCCGTCACCCACGACCCCGCCCTCCTGGAGCCCCTGCGGGACGAGTGGCGGGAGATGTGGCACGACCGTCCCGAGCCGAGTGCCGACTTCGTGGTCATGGACGAGGACTTCCACATCACGCTGCTGCGTTCGGCCGGCAACGACATGCTCACCCAGACCCTTGAGTCCGTGAACGCCCGGATCCGTCCGGTGCGGATGTACGACTACCTCACCGAGGAGCGCATCGAATTGACCATCAGCCAGCATCTCGACGTCGTCGAAGCCGTCCTCGCCGGACGACTCGAGGACGCGGCGCTGAACCTCAGCGGCCACGTCGGCGAATCCCTGGACGTCGTCGAGGAACGCGCGGCCTACGCCCTCACCCAGATGACCCTCAACCGCGGAGGCATCAGATGACCGGACCCCCGATCACCGGCGCGAAGACGCTCGACAGCGGCACCGCCCGTGCCGTACCCCTCATCGAGGTACGGGCAGTCACCAAGACGTTCGGTTCCCTCGTCGCCAACGACCGGGTGCACCTGACGGTGAATCCGGGTGAGGTGCACGCACTGCTCGGCGAGAACGGGGCCGGCAAGAGCACCCTGATGAAGATCCTCTACGGGGTGCAGCGCCCGGACAGCGGCCAGATCCTGCGGGACGGCTCCCCCGTCGAGGTCGGTTCGTCCGCCGCCGCCAGGGATCTCGGCATCGGCATGGTCTTCCAGGACCTGCGCCTCGTACCGGCCCTCACGGTCTGGGAGAACATCGCCCTGCACGTCGGCGGCGGGGTGTTCCTCCGGCGGAAGGACGTGTGCCGGAGGATCGCCGACGCGGCGGGGCGCTACGGACTGGCCGTCGACCCTGCCGCGCGGGTCGCGGACCTCTCCATCGGTGAGTGGCAGCGGGTGGAACTGATCAAGGTCCTGCTGGCGGGCGCCCGCATCCTCATCCTGGACGAGCCCACGAGCGTGCTCACACCGGCCGAGGTCGACGGCCTGTTCACGGTCCTGCGCACCCTGCGTGCCGAAGGGGTCGGCATCGTGCTGATCTCCCACAAGATGCGCGAGGTACGGGCCATCGCCGACCGTGTCACCGTGCTCCGCGCGGGGAAAATGGTCGTCGACGGCATTCACGCCTCCTCGATCGGGGACGCCGACCTGGTCACCGCGATGGTCGGCGAGAACGTGGAGAGCGCGCGCAACGCCAACGACGACACCGCCCGCGGCGGGACGGTCCTCGAACTGCGCGGGGCGCGGCTGGCCGCGGACGGCGGCGGGCACGGACTGCGCGGCGCCGACCTGACGGTCCTGGCCGGCGAGATCCTCGGCGTGGCCGGTGTCGCCGGCAACGGCCAGCGTGAACTGGCCGATCTGATCACCGGCGCCTCCTCCCCCGACGGCGGGGAAGTCCTCCTCGACGGGCGGCGGATCAATGGTCTGAGCCCGGGGGAGTGCCGCGCCCTCGGTGTGGTCCCCGTCGTCGGCGACGCGACACGGGAGTTCGTGGTGCCCGGCCTGACCATCGCGGAGCACGCGGCACTGTGGTCGCACGCCACAACGAAAGGCGGCTTCGACGCGCGTTCCGCGGCGCGGTGGCTGCGTGCGGCGGACGACGAGGTGGGGCTCTCCATCGCCGACCCGTCCCGGCGCCTCGACCAGCTCTCCGGCGGCAACGTCCAGCGGGTGATGCTCACCCTGGCGCTGGGCTCCCCGGCCCGGTTGCTGGTCGTCTCGTATCCCACCCGCGGTCTCGACGTGCTCACGACCGAGACCACCCGACGGTTGCTGTTGCGGGCCAGGGACGCCGGCACCGCCGTCGTCCTGATCAGTGAGGACCTCGACGAACTGCTGCATCTCTCCGACCGGATCGCCGTCCTGGCCCACGGGCGGGTGGCCGGCGTCGTCGCCGGGGCGGACACGGACCGGCAGCACCTGGGCCGTCTGATGACCGGCCACGCCCACGAGTCCGTGGAGGAGGCCGCGTGAGCGCCACGGGATCCGCCACGCCCTCGCTGCCGCGCAGGTTCCGGGTCACCCGCTACGGACTGTTGCTCCTCGCGGGTTACGCCGTCTCGGTGGCGGTCTTCGGCCTGGTGGCCGCGGGGAAGGGAGCGGACCCCCTCAGCGTGTACCGGACCACCCTCCTCACCCTCGTCGACCGCGGCACGCTCGAACAGTCGCTGGTGCGCGCGGTGCCGATCGCGCTGGCCGCCCTCGCGGTCGCCGTCCCCGCGCGGGCGGGCCTGGTCAACGTCGGCGGTGAGGGCCAGCTGATCGTCGGTGCCGTGGCGGCCACCGGCGTGGGCGTCACCATCGGGGCGCGGGTGCCGGGACCGGTCAGCTGGCTGGCGATGTGCGGGGCCGGGGCCGCGGCGGGAGCGCTGTGGGCGGGCCTGTCCGGCGTCCTGCGGACCCGGCTCGGCGCGAGCGAGGCCGTCACGACGCTCCTGCTCAACTTCGTGGCCGCCGACCTGATGCTGTATCTGATCTACCAGCCGTGGAAGGACCCGAACGGCTCGGGCCAGCCGCAGAGCCGCCCCCTGCCCCACGCCGCCGAGCTGCCGAGGATGTCCGGCAGCCAGCTGGGCATCGGAGTCCTCATCGCGGTGGCGGCGGTCGCCGTCGCCTGGTTCCTGCTGCAACGCACCGCCTGGGGGTTCAGGCTGCGTGCGGTGGGCGGGAACCAGGAGGCCGCCCGCCGCAGCGGGCTGCGCGTCGATCGTCTCCTGCTGTCGTCGATGCTGGTCGGCGGAGCCTTCGCGGGACTCGGCGGTGCGCTCAACCTGGCCGGCGTGGAGACGATGCTGCGTCCGGACATCACCCTCGGCTTCGGGTACGTCGCCTTCCTCGCGAGTTTCCTGGGCCGCGGCCACCCGGTGAAGGCCGTCGGCGCGGCGGCGTTGTTCAGCGCCATCGCCCTCAGCGGCAACGGGCTGCAGATCACCGACGGACTCGACGGGGCCATCGTCAACGTGCTGCTCGCGCTCGTCGTGGCGGTGCCGCTCGTCATCGCCAAGTACAGGAGGCAGGGTCCGTGAACGGCATCGAAGAGACACTCATCGGCGGGATCGAGGGCGGGACCGCGATCCTGCTGCCCGCCATCGGAGAACTCGTCGGCGAGCGGGCAGGCGTCGTCAACCTGGGCATGGAGGGCTGCATGCTGGCCGGTGCGCTCGGGTCCTTCGCGGTGGCACTCCACACCGGAAGTCCGTGGGCCGGGGTCGCGGCGGGAGTGATCCTCGGCGGTGTCGCCGCCTCGCTGCACGCCTGGCTCGTGGTCGGGCGCCGGGCCGACCAGCTGGCCAGCGGACTGCTGCTGTGGTTCCTCGCGCTCGGCCTGACCTCCGTGTTCGGCACCGACTACATCAGCGCGGCCGTCACCCCGCTGCAGAAGACCGCCGTACCCGGCCTCTCCTCGATCCCCTGGATCGGGCCGGTCCTGTTCGACCACAGTCCGCTCGTCTACGTCGGCTACGTCCTCACGGCGGTGACGTGGCTGGTGTTCCACCGCACGCGGGCGGGGCTGGTTCTGCGCGCGACCGGAGAACGGCCGGAGGTCGTGGCCGCGGCCGGTGGACGGCCCCGGCTCGTGCAGAGTGCGGCCGTCGTCGTGGGCGGTGCCCTGGGCGGTCTCGGTGGCGCGCAACTGTCCGTCGCCTACGTCGGCAACTGGTTCGACGACATGACGAGCGGTTACGGCTTCGTGGCGGTCGCGGTCGTGCTCTTCGCGTCCTGGCGGCCGGTGCGGGTGCTGTTCGGGGCGTACCTCTTCGGCGTCGTACTCGCTGCCGCGTCCGTGCTGCAGGCCCACGGGGTGAGCGTGAACCAGTACCTGCTCGACGCCCTCCCGTACCTGGTCACTCTCCTCGCGCTCGCCGCCTTCGCCCGACGCGGCAGGGCCGACGCACCGGAGGAACTTGCCCGGGCGCTCAACCGCACCGCGTAGCCGGGCCGCCGTCCGTCCCCGACCACACCCCTGTGCAGGTCCGGAAACGGGCAGTTAACGGGGTGAGCGCCTGGAAGCAATGACGCCCCCCTACGTTCCTCGCACTGGATCCAGCCGCATATACAGCCACATATCCAGCCGCGTATCCATCCGCGTATCCACCCGCACATCCAGCCGCGCTTCCGGATCTGTATCCGATCTTGCTCTCGGATGGTTGCCCTTTTCCCGGAACGGCCCCCGGACCCCGCGCCGACGCCGTACCCGGCCGGTGAACACCTCGGTCATCCGCCCTACCTGCTTCCCGTCCCCGGAAAGGACTCCCATGCCCGCACGAAGACTGACCCCGCGTCCGGCCGCCCTCACGGCCGTCGCCGTCGCCGCCCTGCTGTCCGCCACCGCCTGCTCCAACACCGCCCCGTCCGTGAGCAGCGGTTCCAAGAAGACCGTCGTCGGCTTCGTCATGGTCGGCTCGCGCGGCGACTACGGCTACAACCAGGCCGTGTACGCGGGCAGTCAGAAGCTGGCCAAGAGCCTGCCGGACGTGCAGGTGGTCACCGCCGACAACGTCCCGGAGAGCAACTCGGTGACCCAGGCCATGCAGTCGATGGTGGACAAGGGCGCCAAGGTCATCTTCGCCACCAGCTACGGCTACTTCCCGTACGCCGAGAAGTTCGCCAAGGCGCACCCGGGCGTCGTGGTCGTGCACCAGGGCGGCTTCGAGAAGGGGACGTTCCCCGCGAACTTCGGCACCTACTGGGGCGAGGCCTTCGAACCCGTCTCCCTCGGCGGCATGGCGGCGGGCGGAACCACCAAGACCGGCAAGCTCGGCTACGTCTACGCCTTCCCGATCAGCCAGACCATCGCCAACATCGACGCCTTCGAACTCGGTGCCCAGCAGGTGAACCCGAAGGCGAAGACGTACCTGGTCAACACGTCGAATTGGTGCGACCCGCTCAAGCAGAAGGAAGCGGCCAGCGCCCTCATCTCGCAGGGTGTCGACGTACTGACACAGCACCAGGACTGCCAGACCACCGTGATCCAGGCCGCCAAGGCCGCCGGCAAGAAGGTGGTCGGGTACCACTACGACGCCAAGTCCCTCGACCCGGACGGCTGGCTCACCGGTTCCACCTGGGACTGGGCCCCGGTGTACGAGGCGATCACCAAGAGCGCGCTCGACGGAACCTTCAAGGGCGGCAAGTACAACGCCAACTGGGTGGGCACCTTCGCGCAGAAGAACAATCCGCTGACCCTGGCCTCGTTCGGTACCTCGGTGCCGTCCGACCTGCAGAGCAAGATCAAGTCCGCGCAGCAGGCGCTCCAGCAGCCGGACACCTCCGTGTTCAAGGGCCCCGTCCAGTGCCAGGACGGCAGCCTGCTCTTCAAGAAGGGGGAGGTCCCGACGTACGACCAGATCAACAGCATCGACTGTCTGGTCAAGGGTGTCGTCGGCAGTCTGCCGAAGTCATGAGCCACAGCCCGCGGCACGTAGCGGGAACAAGGCCCTATCCGTGGCCGTGGTGCGGACGCCTTGAGCCTTCGCGTCTCGCCCTGCTCGTCGTCACGGCCCCCGACCGGCCGGCCGGGGGGCCGGCCGGAGGGCGCCGCGAGGCACCTGACTCCGGCGACCCGGTGGGGTCGGCCGGGCCGGCCGGGCCGGCCGGGCTGGAGGGGGCGACCGGTGCGATCGAGGCGTCCGCGGCCGCGCTGCGCGGGCTCGGTGTCACGGTGGCCGAGATCCGCACCCGCCCTCCGCTGGCCCGGCGGCTGTCAAAACCGGCCGATGCCGCGGCCGGCACCACAAGGGCGGTGAGCCCGTGGTCGCCGGACCTGGTCGTCAGCCCGCTCGGGTGGGACGGCTTCCACGGGACTCCGCTCGACAGCCGGCTGCGCGCCGACGGCCGCGACCAGTTGCTGCTCGCCGGCTGGTGGCTCGAGACGTCGGTCCACAGCACGCTGCGCTCGGCGAACGACCGCGGTTACGAATGCCTGCTGGCGACCGATCTGGTCGTCGCCCTGGACCCGGGCACGGCGCGTGGCGCGATCTCGTCGGTGCTGATGTCCGGCGGCATCTTCGGTGGCGTCGGACGTGCCGCCGACGTCGTCACCGCCCTTCGCCAGGCCCACGGCGACACCTCCAGCACGGATGACAAGGAGTTCACCTCATGAGCGGTACCGCCCTTCCCGACACCGCTGAGTTCGGTCCGGTCGCGGCCGAGCCCTACGCATGGCCGTACGACAGCACCTTCCGCGCCGCCGACACCGCGCTGATCTGCATCGACTGGCAGGTCGACTTCTGCGGTCCCGGGGGTTACGTCGACGCCATGGGCTACGACCTGGAGCTGACCCGGTCCGGGCTGAAGCCCACCGCCGAGGTCCTCGCGGCGGCGCGGGCGGCGGGCATGCTCGTCATCCACACCCGCGAAGGTCACCGGCCGGACCTCAGCGACTGTCCGCCGAACAAACTCTGGCGCTCACAGCGCATCGGCGCCGGCATCGGTACCGCGGGCCCGTGCGGCCGCATCCTGGTCCGCGGCGAACCGGGATGGCAGATCGTGCCCGAGGTCGCGCCGCTGGACGGCGAACTCGTCGTCGACAAGCCCGGAAAGGGCGCCTTCTACGCCACCGACCTGGACCTGCTGCTGCGCACGCACGGCATAAGCAACATCATCCTCACCGGGATCACCACCGATGTGTGCGTGCACACCACCATGCGCGAGGCCAACGACCGCGGTTACGAGTGTCTGCTGCTGACCGACTGCACCGGCGCCACGGATCCCGCCAACTACGCCGCCGCGCTCCACATGGTCACCATGCAGGGCGGGGTCTTCGGCGCCATCGCCCCCTCCTCGGCGCTGCTGGCCGTACTGCCCTCCGCGACTTCGTGACGAACGGGCGGTGCTGTTCACTGCTGCCGGCCCCTCGCCATGGCGGGGCCGCAGGCCGTTGTGCCCGCGGCCCCGCTCGGGCGTTCGGGTCAGGACGGGTCGCCGTACTGGAGACCGCGTCCGTTGGTGCCGACATAGACGCGGCCATAGGTGTCGGGGTCGCCGGTGATGACGCCGGTGCCGCCGATGCTGCCCCACTGGTGGGCGTCGTCGTTGACGCGGAGCCAGGTGGCGCCCTTGTCGGTGGAGCGGAAGACGCCGGTGACGTCCTTGACGGTGCCGATCAGGTACAGGGCCTGGTAGGCGGCGCCCGGCGCGGCCTTGCCGAAGCCGAGGGCGGAGGCGGACTTCACCGTGGTGAGCGTGGTGAAGGTGCGGCCGCCGTCGGTGGAGTGCAGCAGCCCCTTGGCGCCGCCGGCGATCCACAGGTCCCCGGCGATGCCGGGGACGGCCGTGAGCCGGCCGGCGGGCAGGCCGGTGGCGCGGGCGGTGAAGGTCGCGCCGCCGTCGGTGCCGGCGTAAAGAGTGCCGCCGGCCAGTGAGTAGAAGGTCCTGGCCGAGGAGCGGTCGGCGACGACAACCGCGCCGGTGCCCAGGCCGCCGACCCGCGACCAGCTCGTCCCCTTGTCGGTCGAGCGGTACGGGGCCTGGCCGTCCTCGGTCCAGACGATGGCGGAACCGTCCGCCGCGAGCGCGACATGGCCGCTGTCGGCGCTGCCCACCGGCTCCGACTTGAAGCCGTTCCAGCTGCTGCCGCCGTCGGTGGAGAAGGCGCCGTCCTGCGCGCCGCCACGGCCGACGCGGACCATCGCCGAGGGGTTGGACTGGGCGAAATCGATGTCGGTGCTGGTGACCATCATCGGGTTCTTCAGCCGCCCGGCGGGCACCTTGGTCAGGGAGCTGGAGGAGCTGTAGCGGAAACCGCCCAGGTCACCCATGGAGGAGATGACGGTGGCACCGCCGGGCGGGGCGACCGCGTCCTGCACCGCGGTCTCCTCCAGCCCTCGGGCCGCCACGGTCCAGTGACTGGTGCCGCCGCTGTCGGAGGCGTTCGCGTCCTTGCTGCCCCAGATGCCGCTGCCGGTGCCATACAGCACGTGCCCGGAGGCGAAGGGGTCGATGGCCAGGGCGGTCATCCAGTGCCCGATGCCGGTACCGACGTAAGGAGCGGCGGAGGCGTCCCGCTCCGACTTGTCGGCCAGTGCCTTCCAGTTCGCGCCGCCGTCGGTGCTCCGGTACAGCTCGTCCTGGGGCCACCAGCGGTCGAGGGTCGTGACCATCACCGTCGACGGGTGCTGCGGGTCGACGGCCAGCCCGGAGAACCCGTAACTGCCCTGGGACGGCGAGACGTTCTTCCACGCCCCGCCGGCCGGCGTGTACTTCCACACCGAGCCCGCAGTTACGCCGTTGGGTCCGAGGGCGTTGGTGTACGTCAGGTACAGCGAGCCGTCACCGGAGAGCACGCCGTGCTGCGGCATCTGGCCGGTGGGCTGCCCGGAGACGGCCTGCCAGGTGCTTCCGCCGTCGGTGGAGCGGTAGAGGGAGCGGGACTTGTCGGCGACGCCGACATAGACCGTCTTGCTTCCGGCCGGGCCGTACGTCACGAAGGAGATGCCCGCGCCGCTGCTCGCCCCGTCCTTGACCGGGAACGAGGAGACCTGGCTCCATGTCACGCCGTAGTCGGTGCTGCGCCACAGGCCGTTCTTCCTGGTGCCCAGCAGCAGGGTGTCGTGGTGCGCGGGGTCGATCACGAGCCGTTCGCCCGCCCCACGGCCGTCCTCGTTGCCGCCCAGCTTGAACGGCAGAGCGGTGCGCTTGAAGGTGCGGCCCCGGTCCGTGGAGCGCAGCAACTCGGCGTTGCCCGCCCAGTCGTTGGTGTAGGTGCCCGCCCCGATGTAGAGCCGGTCGGGGTCGACGGGGTCGGTGGCCAGCGAGTCGATGCCCAGCAGATTCCAGTCCTTCTCGCCGAACCGGTCGGTCAGCGGGACCCATTGCTCGGCCGCGACGTCCCAGCGGTAGGCGCCGCCCATGTCGGTGCGCGCGTACAGCAGGCCCTTCTCGCTCGGGTTGAACACCAGCCCGTCGACGTAACCGCCGCCCACCACCTGGGCGTTGTTCCACACATACGGTCCGGCCGCGGCCGTGGTCTGCGTCCCGCCGGTCCCGGTCACCTGGGTCCCGGCCGTTTTCACCAGCTTCCACTGCTGGTTGGTGCCGCCCCTGCCGGGATACTGGATGACTGCCGCGCCGTCGGCGGTGGACCCTCCGGAGACGTCCAGGACCTGGCCGCTCCTGCGCGAGGTGAAGGTGACGGCGTCGGACCCGCTCACGTCGTCGATCCGCCACTCCTGGGAGGCGGAGGAGCTGTCGGTCTGCTGCTCGGCGGCGGCCGCCCGGGCGGCCGAACCGCCCGCGATGCCCAGCACCTTGCCGCTGTTGCGGTTCACCAGCTCGTAGTAGCCGTCCCCGGTGGGTCTCAGCTTCCACTGCTGGTTGGCGGTGTTCTGGTCGGTCCACTGCTGGATGCGGGTGCCGTCCGCGGTGGAGAAGGCGTTGACGTCCATCACCTTGCCGCTGCGTACGGAAACCAGCCGGTAGTAGGCGTTGCCGTCGACGGTCGCGGCCTGCGAGTCCTGCTGCGTGAACAGGAAGTACGGCACGACGATGGCGGGCACGCCGAGCAGCAGACCGGTCGCGGTCCAGCGACGGCGGTGACGCCCGCGGCTCCCGCCGTTCGGGGGGTTCTTCATGGGGGAGGTGTGCTCCTTGCGTGCCGTTCACCGGAGGAAAACCGGATCCGGCCGGACTGGCCGGATCCGACTCCTTGTGGTCACAGGCCACGCAAAGGGTTGCCTTGAGCCGGAAACTTCTTGAGGGGACACCGCTCCCGAAGTGGACGGGACACACCCGAACACCAGCCGCCGACCCGGGGGTTGGGCGAGGGGACCGGTGGCGGGTCACCCGGTGCTGTCCGCCGTCGCGCGCGGCGGGTCGGGGTTGAGCTGGGCGGCGACGCGTTCCGCGGTGGCGGCGGCCCAGCGGCCGGAGGTGACGGTGCCCAGTACCAGGATGGCCGCCCCGCATCCCGTGATGATCCACCAGGCCGTGGGCCGCGCGCCGGAGGCGACCGCGGCGCCGACCACCGCGATGCCGAGGGAGGATCCGACCTGACGGCTGGTCGCGGCCACCGCGGCGGCGACGCCGGCCTGGGCGCGCGGCATGCCGGACACCGCCGTGTAGGTGATCGGCGCGTTGACGAAGCCGAAGCCGAGCCCGAACAGCGCGTACGTGACGTACAGCAGGAGGTCCGAGGGGTGGGCGGTGCGGGTGACGGCGACGGCCAGTACACCGCTGGCGGCGATGCCGGCCCCCGCGAGCAGCAGGGGAATCCGCGGACCGCGGCTGCCCACGATCCGCCCGGACAGCGGCGGGCACACCAGGGACAGCGCCGCCATCGGCAGCAGATGCAGCCCGGTGTCCAGGGCGCTCAGCCCCACCTCCCGTTGCAGGTAGAGGGCGTTGGCGAACAGGAAGCCGCCGAGCGCGCCGAAGGCGAAGACCGCTGTGGCGGTGGCCCCGCTGAACGGCGCGCTGCGGAAGAGCCGCGGCTCGATCAGCGGTTCGGCGCGCCGGTTCTCGTACGGTACGAAGGCGGCCAGCGCGCAAGCCGCCACGATCAGGCAGACCACGATCGGCGGCGCGGTCCAGCCCTCGCCGGGTGCCTCGATGATGGCGTACGTCAGCGCGCCGAGCAGGACGATCACCAGCAACTGGCCCACGGGGTCGGCGCGTCGGGCCGTCGGCGCGCGGGACTCCGGGACGAACAGCGCGGCGAGCGTCAGCGCGGCCAGCCCGATCGGTACGTTCAGCCAGAACACCGACCGCCAGCCGGCCGACTCCACCAGGAGCCCGCCCAGAACCGGCCCGGCCGCCATGCTCAGGCCGACCACTCCGCCCCAGACGCCGATGGCCCGGGCGCGCTCCCGTGGTGCGGTGAAGGTGTTGGCGAGGATGGCCATGGCGACGGGGGTGAGCATGCTGCCGCCCATCGCCTGCACCACACGGAAGACGACCAGCCATCCCGTCGTGGGCGCCAGACTGCACAGGGCCGACCCACCGGTGAACAGCACGAGACCGAGCTGGAAGACGCGCCGCCGTCCGACGCGGTCGGCGGTGGCACCGGCCAGGGTCAGCAGTGAGGCCAGGACGATGGTGTACGCGTCGAGCGTCCACTGCAGGCCGGAGACGGACGAGTTCAGGGACCGCTGCATCGAGGGGAGCGCGACGTTGAGGATGGTGACGTCGAGACTGACCATCAGCACACTCAGGCAGCAGACGGCCAGGACGGGAGCGCGCCGCCCCCGTACGGGATCGGGCATATGGGCTCCCGCGCTCAGTCGGTGGGCCGACGGGACGTGTGCGTGACAGCGAAGTCCCAGACCACGGGGAGCAGTTGACCGGGAGACTCGATCTGGGGCATGTGACCGGTGCGGGGCAGGACCTCGAACCCGGCGCCGGGGACGGCGGCGGCGTACGCACGTCCGTACTCGGTGTCGACGACCCGGTCGCTCTCACCCCACACGACGAGGGCCGGTGACGTCACCTTGGCCAGGCGCTCGCGCAGAGTGGGGTCGGCCATGGCGTGCGGGCCCGAGTAGACCTCCAGCGCGGCCCGGTTGGCGGCCGCGACGGCGCGCTGCTCGTCGGAGAACGTGCTGGGGTCGATGCGGAACTTCTCGACGTCGTGGAAGGAGAGAGCGGACAGCTCGGCGGGCGTCAGGGTGAAGGGGTCGGCGACCGGGTGGCCGGGAACCTGGATGCCGGCGGCGTCGACGAGGACGACGCCGCTGATCCGGTCACTGCCGAGCAGGGCGATCTCGGCGGCGATCCAGCCGCCGATGGAGTTGCCGACGACGGTGACGCCCCGCAGGCCGAGTTCGTCCAGCAGTCGTACGTAGACCTGGGCGAGGGTGGACACATCGGTCAGCCAGTCGGGCCGGGCGGTGCCGCCGAAGCCGGGGTGGACGGGGGTGATGACCCGGGCCGGCCGCTGCTCGGCGAGGAGCCCGGCGAACCCCGTGACGGTCTGCGGACCGCCGCCGCCGTGCAGGAGCAGGACGGGGTGACCGTCTCCCCGCTCGTCGACGGTGAAGCTCAGGTCGATGTCGCCGGAGTCGAGGCTGAGGGTGATGGTGCGGACGGTGCTGGTCATGGAAGTCTCCAAGTCGGTTACTGGCGGCGGGGGTTGTCGACGCGGGCCGTCACGCGTAGTCGGTCGCCGGTACGGTGGCGTACCGGCCCATCACCTGGACGGTCGCCTGCGGGGTCAGCTCCTGGCCGCCGGCGATCATGTCCCGCAGGTCGCGGAAGTACTGCACGTACAGGTCGGGCGTGAACGTGTTGAGCATGACCGCCGGTTCGTCGCCGAGGTTGGCGAAGGTGTGCGGGGCACCGGGCGGGATCATCGCGAGGGTGCCGGCCGGCGCGACGTGGGTCCTGTCCCCGACGGTGAAGTGCACGGTGCCGGAGACCACGTAGAAGCCCTCGTCGTGCTGGGCGTGACGGTGCTGCGGGGGTCCTTCGGCGTGCGGGGCGAGGGTGATCTCGCCCATGCCGAGACGGTGCCCGGTGGTGCTGCCGTCCTCGAGGATGCGGATCTGTGCCGGTCCCAGGCGGATCGTCTCGCCGCCGTCGGGGCCGACCACGGAAACCTCGGTCATCGTCCATCTCCTTCGTGAGAGTCAGCTCTCACGAAGGAGGTTAGGGGGTGGCGACCCGTCATGCAAGTGAACTCTCATGATGAGAGCGGCCATTGGCAAGGTGGCGACGGGATGGATGGACGGAAAGGGGGCCTACCGGTGGTGACGATGCAGACGGACACCGGCCGCGGCCATCAGAAGAAGAGCAGCCCCAGGTCACTGGCCTGGGGCTGCTTCATGGAGTCCGGGAGCGGCTGCTCCCTCTTGCCCGGACCCGGGCGGGGTCAGCCGACCGGGCCGCCGAACGCTGCCGCGCCTTCTCGGCCCTGGGCCTGATTCTGCGCGACGTACGGCCGCGGTTCGGCCTCGTACGCGGCGAACGCGCTCTCGTGCTCGCCCTCCGCATCGGCCGGCTGCCGGGCCGGTATCCGGGCGCCGATCAGTGCCTGCGAGGTGCCCATGACGCTGGTGGGCGCGGCGCAGTGTCCCGAGTCGCCCACCAGCGCGACGCGGCCGTGCGACCAGCGGTCCAGATGGATCTGACAGGAGGAGGAGAAGCGGAAGTCGTCCGCCGCCGACATCGCCCGCGGCAGCCGGGGGACCTCCCGGCCCTGACCGGCGAACGCGGCCGGCACCGCCCGCTCCGACGTCGCCGATGCCTTCGGTGCGGCTCACCCGGTGTCGGCGGGACCGGGGGTGTCGTCGTCCGGGAAAAGGGTCGCGGCCACGTGCTTGGTCGGCTGCAGCCACGACAATCGCCGCCTCGGCATGACACGGTCCGCGACGGCAAGGTCGCGATCCGCGCGGCGGGCGGCACGGCGTTCGGCGGCGGCGGCGTTGCGTCCGTAGTGCACGGCTACGAGGGCGCCTTCCCTGCCGAGCCGTTCGGCGGTCGCGCGCCCGATGCCGCGGCTGCCGCCCGTGACCAGAGCGTACGGCGGAACCTTCGGCGCCTTCATGGGCAGGGCCCTGGAGGAGGAGAGCGACGTCCGTGCGGGGTTCGCCAGGATGCTGCGCGAGGCGGCGACGTCGTACACCGATCCGGACCATCCGGCCGGCTGTCTGGTCATCACGGCCGCGACGAACTACTCGGCGCAGACGGCTGATGTCGAGCGGGACCTGCGGGAACGGAGGGCGGCGAACGTCCGCGACTTCGAGGAGCGACTGACCGACGCCAGGAAGGCCGGGACGCTCCCCGAAGGTGTCGAACCACGCGCCCTGGCCGTCTACTTCGCGGCCGCTGTTCAAGGGATGTCCCAGCAGGCACGGGACGGGGCGAGCACGGCGGAACTGCAGCGGGTGGCCGAGTTGGCCATGGCGGTGTGGCCCGTGCACCAGGCCTGAGCGGATCTGCTCACCGCCGTGCTCGGAACCCTGGGCACCGCCGCCGCGGCTCTGCTCCTGCTCGTCCTGCTCGCCGGCAACGCCTGGGCGGTGACGGTCCTGTTCTGCGTTCTGGGCGCCCCCTACTTCGCCACCATCCCGGCGCTCAACTCCCAGCTCGTCGCCTCCGCGGGACCCACGTCGGCCGCGATGGCGCTGACCGTCAACAATTCGGCCTTCTGCGTCGGGATCACCCTCGGCAGCTGGCTCGGCGGCGCCGTCCTCGCAGGCGGGCACAGTGTGCTCATGGTTCCGGCGGGAGGGGCTGTGCCGGCCACCGGAGGGCTGCTGCTGAGTGGAGTCACCGGTTGGCTGCTGCGCGGAAAGCCTGCGACTGGCGAATCCCGCGTCCCCGCTTCGGTGTGAGGGGAGGGTCGACGCAGGCCCAGCCGATGTGGTCGGGGTGGAGGTGGGTGAAGCACGCGCAGGGTACGCACGGCGGAGGGCCTGCGCAGTCGGCTGTCGTTCACGGAAGCTCTCCTCGCAGGCGGCGAAGGCGCCCGGCGCGGCCCGGATACGGGAACGGCGCGACCGTCCGCCGAGCGGCGGCGGACGGCCGCGCCGGGGGCGCGGACGGTTCCGGCGGGCGGATCCGCAGGCCGGACACGGGACAGCACACCTAGGCCGTGGTCCGCTCGCGCAGCACGGCTCCGGCGAGCAGGGCACCGGCGAGGGCGACGACACCGGCCGTGACCATGCCCGCGTGCAGCCCGCCCAGGATGTCGGCGCGGGACGGCGTGGCCGACGACAGGGCGTTGGTGCGGGCCGCGGCGATCGCGCTCAGCCCCGAGACACCGATCGCGGCCACGTACTGCGGCAGCTGCGACAGACCGCCGACGACACCCTGGTCCTCCTCGCTGACGCCCGTGGTCATCACGGTGATGAACGAGACGACGCTGAAGACGTGGCCGAGTCCCATGACGGAGGAGGTGACGAGCAGGGCGGCCAGGTTCACGTCCTGGGGGAGGGCGAACATGGCGACCGTGCCGACGCCCTGGATGAGCAGGCCCGCGGCCAGCACCTTCACCCCGCCGAACCGGCCCAGCAGCTTCGCGACGTACATGCCGCCGAGGGTCGCGGCCGCGCCCTCGCCGAGGTAGCTCAGACCGGCCTGCAGCGCGGTGAAGCCCAGCACATCCTGCATGTACAGGCTCAGCAGCACGGTCGTACCGGCGCACATGCCGAAGGTGATGACACCGAACAGCCCCGACCACTTCACGGACGGCCGGTTCAGCACGGACAGCGGCACCAGCGGCTCCGGGTGGCGCCGCTCGACCAGCAGGAACGCGGCCAGCAGCACCAGGCCACCGACGATCGGGCCGAGCGCCGCGGGACGGGTCCAGCCCTCGTCACCGCCGGTGGAGACGCCGTAGACCAGGCCGAACAGGCCGAGTGTGGCCAGTATCGCGCCCGGGATGTCCATCCTGCGGGCGGCGCCGGACTCGTGGATCGCCGGCAGGGCCAGCGCGCCGGCCAGCGCCAGTGCGCCCATCACGCACAGCGCGACCATGGTCCAGCGCCAGCTGAAGCCGTTGGTGATGACACCGCCGCCGAGCGCGCCGAGCACGAAGCCCAGCGACATGACGGCGCCGTTGAGGCCCAGGGCGCGGGCGCGCTTGGGGCCCTCCTGGAAGTAGCCGGTCATCAGGGCGATGGCGGACGGGGCGATCATCGCGGCGGCGGTGCCCTGGCCGATGCGGGTGGCGATCAGCGCGCCGGGGCTGTTCGCGAGGGCGGCGCCGAGCGAGAACAGGGTGAAGACCGCGACGCCGAGGGTGAACAGCCGCTTGCGGCCGATCAGGTCGGCGATCCGGGCGAACAGGGGCAGCAGGCTCGCCGACGGAAGCAGGCTGGCGGTGGCCACCCACTGCAGGGTGCCGGCCGACGAGAAGCCGAGGGCGGTGCCGATGTCGGGCAGGGCGACGGTGACGATGGAGAAGTCCAGGCCGCACATGAAGGTGGCGCAGCACAGGGTGATCAGCACCAGCCACTCGCGTGCCCCGAAGACGCCGCCGGCGGCGGGCTGGGGTGGTGCGGCGACCTGGTGTGTGGGGTGGGTCGGGGGAGACGATTCGGTGACGGCCATGACGGTCCTTCCTGATGCTCTCGCCGGCCGCTCCAGCTTCGAATCGGGGGGTCTGCGCAACAAGGACGATCTGTGCAACGATCGATTCGCTGGACTCATCGTTCGAGGTCGCGGGAGTACGGGGTCGCGGGAGTACGGGAGCGTGTGACTACGGGGGTGTGGGAGAACCGGTCATGGAACGCCAGGAGATCGAGGTCTTCCTGACCCTCGCGGAAGAACTGCACTTCGGGCGGAGTGCCGAGCGCGTGGGTGTCTCGCAGAGCCGGGTCAGTCAGACCGTCGCCCGGCTGGAGCGCCGTATCGGTGCCAAGCTGTTCGACCGCACCAGCCGTCAGGTGACCCTGACGCCCATCGGGGAACAGCTCAGGGACGATCTCGCGCCCGCGTGGCGGGGAGTCGAGGCGGCCGTCGCCAGGGCCATGGCGGCCGGCCGGGGGATCACCGGCTCCCTGCGGATCGGTTTCTCCGGCGCCTTCACGGGCCATCTGCTGCACAGCATCGCCGAGGTGTTCGGGCGTCGCTACCCGGATGTGGACGTGCAGGTACGGCAGGTGCAGATCTCCGACCCCTACGGTCCGCTGCGCGCGGGGGACGTCGAGCTCCAGGTCACCGAACCACCGCTGGCCGAACCTGATCTGACGCTGGGTCCGGTGCTGGTGTCGCAGCCGAGGGTGCTGCTGATGTCGTCCGCGCACCCGTTCGCGCGGCGTGAGTCGGTGAGCGTGGAGGACCTGGCGGAGGCGACGCTGCTGACGGTCGCCGGGAGTGTGCCTACGCAGTGGCTGGACCACCACTTCCCGCGGCAGACGCCGTCGGGGCGGCCCATCCCGCACGGGCAGGCCATGACGCACTGGGAGGACGCGCTCTCCCTGGTCCTCGCGGGCAAGGGAGTGACTCCGGTGGCGGCCGCCGGTGCGCACTACTACAGCCGTCCCGGCCTGGTCTTCAAGCCGTTCACGGACGCCCCGGGCATCGACTACGCCTTCGTCTGGCCCACCGGCCATGAGACGGCCAGGCTACGGGCCTTCGTCCGGGTGGCCATGGAGCGGGTGCGTGCGGTGGGCGGCCCTTCGCGGGCGGTGGAGAGCCTGTGGACGAACGAGGGCACCGGTGTCTGAGGGCGATGGGGTGTCACTGCGGGGCCCCGGCGCACGGTGAGCCGACGGACAGGCGCTGATCCTCACGCCGGCGAACTGATGCGGCCCGGGCCCACCGGCGGCTTCGATGGGACCCGGGCATGCCGGTTCTGGGTGGGTCCGGTGACTCAGTCCACGGTGAAGGAGTAGACGTAGGGTGCCAGTCGGATGCCGGAGCGGGTCGTCGCGTGGACCGTGAGGTCGTACCAGCCCTCCGCGGCCGGGGTCCAGTCGATGCTCGCGCTGTGGCCGGCGTCCGCGGGGACCGTGACCTCCGGGTCGCCGTTGTTGAAGGTGTACGTGTAGCTCACGACGTCCTTCACCTTCGGCGTGAACGTGAAGGTGCCCGGGACGCCGACGTCGCCGCCCGAACCGTTCTCGGGGTAGGTGTCCGAAGCGACGGTGGGAGTGGTGTCGTAGCTGATGCCCCACCAGGCCTTGTCGCTGACCCAGCCGTTCGCGCTGCTGCTGGTCACCTGGAGGTTCTCGCCGTAGATGCCGTCCAGCGCGAGTGTCACGGTCGCCGTGCCGTCCGGCCCCGCCGTGACCTCGAAAGTCCTGTCGTCCTGACCGCCGACGGTCCGCACCGAGTAGCTCTCGACCGGGCTCTTCGCCTGGAGTCCGGGGTCGGGACGGAGCGTGAACTCGGTCGGCTCACCGAACTCGGGTTGCGGGACGGCCGGGGTGACAGTGGGCGCCGCGGAGTTGACGCGGAAGGTGTAGCTGGTGATTGCCGACCCGTTGTAGGCCCGGTCCAGGCTGCGCACCCACAGCCTCATCGGTCCGGAGCCGGTCGGTGGGACCAGGCTGAGCGTGGCCGAACCGCCGAGCGCGTCGGCGCGCTTGAAGTACCTCGTGTCGGAGTACGGGTCGACGGGCTGCGGAACGCCGTGGTCACCGATGCTCGTGCCGATGACCGGCAGGTCCGACTGCCAGGAGAACTCGAATCCCTCGACGTCGTCGACACCGCCCGCGCTCAGCGTGAACTCGACCGGCACGCCGCCCTCGTTCCACACGTCCGGCGGGTAGTTCGGCGAAGTGATGGTGGGCGCATTCGCCGGGCGGGTGTTGTCGGCCGTGACATAGCAGGGGGCCGACCAGTCCGAGACCGCGTCCCCGACCACCGTCTGCGCCTGCCACGCGTAGGTCTGCCCGTCGGCGAGCGCACTGGCGGGCAGGGTGGCGGGGGCCTCGACGCCGGGGGTGACGCGGTCGCGGGTGACCGTCGTGATCCGCGTCGGGTCGGTGACCGGCCAGGCCTGATACCGCACGCCCACCAGGGAGTTGCCGGTGGTGTCGGTGATCCCGGGGATCCCCTCGACCACGAGGCCGTCACCGGCCCAGCGGTACGAGGGCCGGTCCGCGTCGGTCGAGCAGTGCTCGTAGCCGTTGAACAGCTGAGTCGGTGTGGTGGGCGTTCCGCCGGCCGCGCTCGCGGGCGACGCGGCGGCGGCCAGCGCCAGGCCGAGGGTTCCCAGAGAAGCGAGGACCGCGCGGGGTCTCGCGCCTAAGGACATGGTCAAGTGATCCCTCCCGTTTTGATGCCGGCATGCAGCGCCCTGATACGCACTGTTGTGCGAGCGGCGAGCGAATCGTACCGGGGTGCCGCGGGCCGCATGAGCATTAAGGGGAGCTGAGCGGGCGACGCGCGGACCATCGTCGGCCGGCCAGGGGGCATCGGGGAGGCGCTCGCTGATCGCGCCCGCCCGCCCGGACGGTGTGTCAGACCATGGCGAGCCGGTCCACCAGCAGCTCCACCCTCTGCTCGGTGTACTCCGGCGGCAGCCGTCCCGCCCGGGTCAGGGTCGCGATCCCGTGCAGGGACGCCCAGAACACCTCGGTGAACATCCCCGGGTGGACGCCGTCCCCGGCGACCTCGCCGAGGCACTCCAGCAGGGCGGCGAAGGCGTCCTTGAGAGGTTCCGGGGTGTCGTCCTGCGCGTACGCCAGGCCGCCGTCGAGCTGGAACAGGGCGTCGTAGACCGCCGGGTTGCGCTCGGCGAAGTCGAGGTAGCCGCGGGCGAGGGCGGTGACCCGGGCGCGTGGGCCGTCCGCGGTGGCGGTCGCGGCCCGCAGCGCCGCGGCCAGCTCGGCGGCGCCATCGAGGGCGACGGCGCCGATGATCTCGCGCTTGCCGCGGAAGTGGCTGTAGAGGACGGGCTGGCTGTACTCGATGCGCTCGGCGAGCCGGCGCGTGGTGACCGCGTCCCAGCCGTGCTGCTCGGCGAGTTCGCGGGCCGTCGCCACGATGAGGCGCTCGCGCTCCGCCCGTTCGCGCTGCTTGCGTTCCTGTACCGACATGGTTCGATCCTAGCACTGCTAGACAATCGATCGGCAGCAGTGCTAGCGTTGCCTCAACAGCTAGCAGCACTAGATCCCAGGGGGTCATCATGCTCGACACGCTCGAGGTCTTCACCACTGTGGTCGTCGGTCTGATGGTGGGAGTGGAGTTCTCCGTCGCCTTCGTCATCAACCCGATCCTCAACGCACTCCCCGGTGACAGTGACCAACTCGGCCGCGCCCACGGGGGCCGGATGCTCGGCGCCGTGATGCCGGTCTGGTACATCGGCTCGCTCGTCCTCGTCGCGGTCTGGGCCATCGCCGGACGGCACCATCAGGGCACCGGCCTCGTCGTCACCGCCGGCGCGCTGCTGCTCCTCAGCGTGATCATGTCGCTCCTGCTGCTCGTTCCGATCAACAACCGGAACAAGACGTGGACCCCCGAGAACCGGCCCGAGGACTGGAAGGAGCAGATGAACCGCTGGGACCGCTTCCACTACGTCCGCGTCGCCGTCATCATCGGCGCCTTCGCCCTGCTGGCCGCCGCCCTCGCCTGAGCCCGCGGGCCATGTGAGCAGGTGCGTCTCTTGACTTTCTTGAAGGCTCCCGGCGGAAGGCGCATGGTAGCGTCATTTGTATACAAGCTGTATGCGAGAGCTGGGGGTTGCCGTGACGTCCGGTAGGGAGAAGGCGTACGCGTATCTCAAGGACACGGTGCTGACGGATCCCGGTATGCAGGGGGCCTTCCTGTCGGAGCAGGAGCTCGCGGACCGTATCGGCGTCTCCCGCACGCCCATCCGGGAAGCGCTGCTGCAGCTCGCGGCCGAGGACCTGGTCGAGCTGGTGCCCAAGCGGGGCGCCCGGGTGTCGCCCCTGACGGGACGGGAGATCCGCGAGCTCATGGAGCTGCGGGGCATCGTCGAGCGGTACGCCGCCCAGCAGCTCGTCTCCGCGGGCGGAGCGCCGGTGGCGGGGCTGCGGTCCCTGCTGGAACGGCAGCGCGAGCTCACCGGTGCCGACCAGGCCCGGGAGTTCATCGCCGTGGACCACTGCTTCCACTCGGCCCTGGTGTCCGCCGTCGGCAACGCCCTCCTCGACCGGCACTACGACGGCCTGCGCAGCCGCCAGGTCCGTGCCGGAGTGGTCGCTCTCTTCAACCAGCAGGGACGTCAGGAAGCGGTGCTGGAGGAACACGAGGCCATCCTGGACGCCCTGGCCGCCGGTGACGTGCGGGCCGCGTGTGCCGCCATCGACCACCATCTGGAGTCGACACTCAAGGTACTGCTCGCCGGCTAGGGGATGCCCCGCGTCTCGCTCCCGTCCCGGTCCCGCGTCTCGCTCCTGTCCCCCGTCTCGGCCCGTCCTGGCTCCGCGCCCGTGCCCCCGAACCGAGCCGAGGGCGCGCCGCCGGCGCGCGGGCAGCGCCCCGTCGGGTGTTACCGCCGACTCTGACGGCGCCCCGCCGGTGCCTCCTCCGATCCCCGTCGATCACCGCTGACCGGGTTCGGGGTAGGTGATCACCATCATGGTGACGCCGTCCCGGGAGGTCCACGGGCCGTGCGGCATCCCGGGCGGGCGGCACGCGTACATGCCCGCGGTGAAGGTCCGGCCGAGCGTCAGGTCGTGCAACGCTCCCTCGACGAGGTAGACCTCCTCCCAGAAGTCGTGGCGGGTCACGCCTTGTGCGGAGGTGTCGGTACCCGGCGCCCAGCGGACGAGCGCCGTACGGGATCCGCGCTCGGGGTCGTCGGCCAGGACGCGCTCCTCGACGCCCGGGCCGGCGCCGGCCGGGGCCCGCCACGGCCCGTCGGGGAAGTGGAACTCCAGCTCGGGCTTGCTCATCGCCACACCTCCGGGCGCCTGTTGGCCAGCACGGAGATCCGCCGCCGGACCGCGGGAACCTCGTCGACGTCCAGGTCGGCCACCAGCAGCTCGGGCTCGGCGCCCAGCGCGTGCCGGACGGTCCCGTCGGGTCCGACGACACGACTGTGCCCGATCCCCGTCGGGGCAGGACCCGGCCCGGTGCCGGGATCGGCCTGGCCGACGGCGGCGAGCCACACGGTGGCGTCCAGCGCACGGGCCCGCACCAGCAGCTCCCACTGCTCACGCTTGCCGGGCCCGGCGCCCCACGAGGCGGCGAGCAGCGTGGCGGCGGCCCCGGCGTCGGCGTGCGCCCGGAACAGCTCCGGGAAACGGACGTCGTAGCAGGTGGCCAGGCCCAGCCGTACGCCGTCCACGTCGACGACCGTCGTACCGGAGCCCGCGGCGACGGTGTCGGACTCGAGGTAGCCGAAGGCGTCGTAGAGATGGATCTTGTCGTACGACGCCTCGACCCCGGGCCCGGTCGCGAGCAGGGTGTTGGCCACCCGGCCCCCGGTGGCCGGGGTGAACATGCCGGCCACGACAACCGTGCCGGTGGCGTGGGCGATCCGCCGTACGCCGTCGGCCCAGGGTCCGTCCAGGGGCTCGGCGAGCGGTGCCAGTGGGGTGCCGAAGCAGGCCATCGACGCCTCCGGGAAGACGACGACGCGGGCTCCGGCGTCCGCTGCGCGCCGGGTCCACTCCTCGACGAGCCGGAGGTTCTTCTCGGGGTCGGGGCCGGTGGTGAACTGGCTCAGGGCGATCCGCATGGTGCGGTCCTCCTTCGAACGTCGAACGTCCCGGTCAGCGTGAGGGGGTGGCGTCCATCGTGTGCGGCGCCTTCGGCGCGGCGAGGGCGGCGTCCTCGTCGACGGCGGCTTCGGGGCCGCGCCCCAGGAGGACGCCGACAAGGGAGACGGCCGAGGCGAGAGCGATGTACACGGCCAGCGGCGTCCAGGTGCCGTAGGCGCTCAGCAGGCTGGTGAACAGCAGCGGGGCGACGGCGCCGCCGAAGATCCCGGCCAGGGTGTAGGCCAGGGACGAGCCGGTGTAGCGCAGCCGGGGCGCGAACTGCTCGGCGATGAAGGCGGCCTGCGGACCGTACAGACAACAGTGGATCACCAGGCCCACGACTACCCCCGTGGCGAGCGGCAGCCAGGTGCCGCCGCCGATCAACGGGAAGAACACGAAGGGCCACACACCGGCGGCCACCGCGGCACAGCCGTACAGCAGACGGCGGTTGATCCGGTCGGAGAGGGCGCCGGCCAGCGGCATGAGGAAGACCTGGATCGAGGAGCCGATGAGCACGGCCGCGAGGGCGGAGCCGCGTGACATTCCGAGTTCCTCGGTGGCGTACGTGAGGACGAAGACGGTGAACAAGGCGTACAGCACGTCGGGGCCGATGCGGCACAGGATCGCGGCGAGCAGGGCGCGCGGCTGTGTGGTGAGCACCTCGCGGACGGGCGCCTCCGGCCGGGAGTGCTCGGCCTGCATCGCCCGGAACACCGGGGTCTCCTCGAGTTGGGCCCGGATCCACAGCCCGAACGCGACGAGAACGCCGGAGAGGAGGAAGGCCACGCGCCAGCCCCACGACTCGAACTGCGCCTCGGTCAGCAACGCGCCGAGGGCGGCCAGGACTCCGTTGGCCAGCAGATTGCCGGCGGGCGGGCCGACCTGGGCGGCGGACGCGTAGAAGCCACGGCGGCGCGGGTCCCCGAACTCGCTGGACAGCAGTACGGCGCCGCCCCACTCGCCGCCGACGCCGACGCCCTGCGCGAAGCGCAGCACGACCAGGGCGATCGGGGCGGCCACGCCGGCCGTCGAGTACGCGGGCAGGACGCCGATCAGGAACGTGGCCACGCCGATGAGGACCAGTGTGGCGATCAGCACTTTCTTGCGGCCGATCACATCACCGAGGCGGCCGAAGACGAACCCGCCCAGTGGGCGCGACACATAGCCGACCGCATAGGTGGAGAACGCCAGGAGTGTGCCGGTGAGCGGGTCCTGTGAGGGGAAGAACAGGTCACCGAAGACCAGGGCGGCCGCGGCGGAGTAGACGGCGAAGTCGTACCACTCCAGGGCCGTGCCGGTCAGGCTCGCGACGAAGGCCCGGCGGACGCCGGAGTGCCGATCGAACGCCTTCGCGTCGTCGTTCGGGGTGTCGGGCATGGTTCCCATCCTTGCTCGGTGACATCGACCTTCCGGCATACTTCTTGTATACAGGTCGTATGCGCAAGCCCCGCGCGAGAACTTCACCGCGGCGAAACACGGGCGTACCGGGACGTACCACTACGTGCCGGGGTCGCACCGCTGCCGCGGTTCCGTCCCCCGATCTCTGGGAGTGCCCTCATGTCCGTGCTGACCTTCGAACTGCCCGACGGATCGACGCGCGAGGTCGACGTCGTCCAGGTCCTCAACGCCGGGTACGCCGGACGCAGCCAGGAGGACGTCGCCGCACACGTCGCGGAGCTCGCCGAGCTGGGCGTGCCGGGCCCGTCCGTGACGCCCGCCCTCTACCCCGTCTCCCCCTACCTCGCCCAGCAGACCGACCGGGTCCACGCGCAGCACGGGCACACCTCCGGCGAGGCGGAGTGGGCGCTCGTCGTGGCGGACGGCGGGGAGCTGCTGCTGACCGCCGCCTGCGACCACACCGACCGCGACCTGGAGGTGCACGGCGTGGCCTGGAGCAAGAACGCCGGCCCCGACGTCCTCGCCCGCCGCGCCTGGCGCCTGGCCGACGTGGAGTCCCGGATCGACGACCTCACCCTGCGCGCCTGGGTCACCCACGGCGGCACGCCGACGGAGATCCAGCACGGCACCCTCGCCGAACTCCTCAGCCCCGCCTACTGGATCGACGTCCTGCACTCGCGCGGCGCGCTGGCGCCCGGCACCGTTCTGATCTCCGGCACCATTCCCATGGCCCCCGGCGTCGACCAGTTCGCCGACGGCTGGACCGTGGAACTGACCGACCCCGCCACCGGGGACGCGATCCGCCTCCACTACGACATCCAGCCCATGCCGGCGCCGATCGGCTGACACGACGGCCGGGCGGCGGGGCCGGCACCGCGGTTGGCCGATGCCGGCAAGGCGGGGACGTACCGCGCCACCTCCATGAGGGTGAACGCCTCGTCACCTCCGCGAAGCGCTTTGACATTGCGTAAGTTTTCATGCATAACGCAATGTGTTTCGCTTCCTTCTGCCTCGCTCTCTTCTGCCCAAGGCTGCCGGACTGGTCATTGTCATGGCCGTCGAGCTCAGTCTCCTTGCTGTGAACTTGGCGGGGGACCAGGTCGCCGGGATCGTTTCCGATGCCAGAATTCCGGTCGGGGTCAGCGAGAGGACGGAGGCCGGGGTGCGGCCGATGACCCCGGCCGAGAAGCACGGCAACCTCCGCGTCTGCGGCACGCATCTGTGCGACGGGGCGGGGATGCCGGTCCAACTGCGGGGCATGAGCACAAGTGGCACTCAATGGTTTCCGGAATGCCTGGTCCACGGCATGTTGGACGCGCTCGCCGGGGACTGGGGCGCGAGCGTCCTGCGCATCGCGACGTATGCGAACAAGGACGGGTACGCGGGAAATCCAGAGAAGTTCACAGATCGGGCGAACCGATTGATCGCCATGGCGAGTGCCCGCGGTATGTATGTGATCGTCGACTGGCACTGGGTCGACCCGGGCGACCCGAACAACGACCTCCGCAATGCGATGGCCTTCTTCAAGGAGATCGCCGCACGGAATCGGCACCGGACCAATGTGATGTACGAGATCGTCAACGAGGTATTTCAAGCGAACTGGTCGGCGATCAAGAGATATGCCGAGAAAGTCATCCCCGTGATCCGGGCCCAGGTTCCCGACAGCGTGATCCTTGTCGGCACTCGCGGCTGGTCCACGCTCGGTGCGTCCGAGTACGCCAGCGAAAAGGAGGTCGTCGCCCACCCGGTACGCGCCTCCAACATCATGTACACATACCACTTCTACGCGGCGGCGCACCGGGAGAGTTTCCTGAAGACCCTTGACCGCGCCTCCTCCAAGCTCCCCGTTTTCGTCACGGAATGGGGCACACAGTCGTGGGACGGATCCGGCAACGACTTCGTCATGTCGCAGCGGTATCTCGACCTGATGGCCAGGAAGAAGATCAGCTGGGTGAACTGGAGCATCGGTGACGGCGCCGTCGGCGGCGTCTTCAAGAAGGGCGCCTGCGCGCGCGGCCGGTTCGCCGGCACCAGCGTCCTCAAGCCCGTCGGCGTCTGGATCCGGCAGCGCATCAGAGGCTGACCCGTGCCGCCGCCGCTCCCGGCAGCCGTACCGCCGGGCATGCCCCAGCAGTAACCCAGGCGGCGGTCAGGCCGCTCCCCGTCCGGGTCGGACGGGGAGCGGCGAAGGCCCGCTCAGAACAGGCTCTTGTAACCCTGCCAACCGGTGGCGATCTTCGTACGGCCGCCGAAGGAGCCCTTGCCGTTGCCGTTGTTGCGCCACAGGGTGCCGGACGTGTCACGGGAGACAATGTCGGCCCTGCCGTCACCGGTGATGTCGCCGACGCCCACGATCACGTTGTACGAAGAGCCCCAGTCGTCGAAGACCTTCACTCGGTTCTTCAACTGGCCCGTGGCCGTGCCGTCGTAGCGCCACAGCTCGTTCGACTTGTCCTGCGCCAGCAGATCGCCGTAACCGTCGCCGTTGAGGTCGCCGGCGCCCAGGATCTTCTTGTAACCCGTCCACCCGGACCGGATCTTCACCCTCGCCGAGAGCTTCCCCGCGCTCGTCGCCTTGTAGAGGTAGATGTCCCCGGTCGATGCCTGACGGGCGATCAGATCCGCCCGCCCGTCACCGCTGACGTCTCCCGGTGAGGTGAGCAGGTTGTACTGGTTCCAGCCCGTGCCCAGCGAGGTGTACGCGGTCGACGGAGTCACCGCCGCAGCGCACGCGGGCCGGTAGGCGCGCAACGTGCCGCTGTCGGACCGTACGAGCACGTCGTCGCACCGGTCACCGCTCAGGTCACCGAAGGGTACGACCTTCACCGTCGTCGGCCACCCGGAGCCCGTCCGCTTCCCGGTGAACGTTCCCTGGCCCGTCCCGTACTGGTACGTCAGCCCGCCCGAGCTGCTCAGCGTCACCAACTCGCCGAAGCCGTCCGACCCGACGAAGTCCCGCCACGCCGCTGCCGCGCCGGTGACCTTCACCGTCCCCTTCTTCGCCAGCGCCGCGCCCTGCCCGTCCGCGGGGGTGACCGTCAGCGTCCAGGTGTAGGCGCCGTTGGGTACCAGCCGGCCGGAGCCGTCCTTGCCGTTCCACGCCGGGCTCACCACACCGCGCGCCAGACCGCCCGAGAGGGTGCGGACGGCCGTACCGGCCTTGTCGCCGATCACGAGCTTCCAGGAGGCCGCGGGCTTGTTCAGCCACCACTTCGGGCTCCACTGCGCGGCGCCGCCCTTGACGTCGACCGAGGCGGCGACGGTGGCGTCACGTTGGACGAGAGCGGAGACGGGGACATCGCTGGAGGTCAGGCGGATGGAGTTGTCGGAGCGGAGCTGAGCGATCACGCCGGTGTACGGGTCGACGTCCCAGGCATTGCCCTCGAACTTCCCCGCGGTGTGCGACACGGGCGCCGCGCCGCGCACGTCGATCACCTTGAGCTCCCCGTCCTCGACGGCCGCGACGAAGCCGTCGCCGAGCCGCGCCTGCTCCCAGCTGTCACCCGACACGAGCGTCAGGTTCCGCTTGGTGACGGTGTCGTAGACACCCTGCCCCTCGGAGTCGAGTACGCAGTTCCACAACAGCCACCGGCCGACCGCCTGGAAGCCGCTCAGCAGGCAGCCGCGTCCGAACCACACCGGGTCGCCCTGTCGCCCGGTCAGCAGATCGACGGGGACCACGCTGTCGTTGCCGGAACTCAGCCACACGGTGGTGCCCCACAGCGCCCGCACGGTCTCCGTCGTCGTGTACACCGTGTGCCCGGTGTCGAGGTCGACGACCCGGGTCTCCGCCGTGCCGGTGCTGTCGTACGGCCTCGTCAGAGCGGCGAAACGGCCGCTTGCGGCGGTCACGGTCTGGTAGCTGCGGGAGCTGTCGACGCGGGTGCCGGGCAGCGACTGGGTGGAGCCGAGCAGCCGGGGCTGCTGGGCGGCGCTCGTGCCGTAGCCCGAGATGACGGTCCGGCCGTCACCGGTGTCGAACAGGCGCGGGCGGCCCTCGGAGTAGTCCTCCAGCGCTATACGGCCGCGGGGGGTACGTGCCCCCGCCGTGGGAGCGTCCGCCACGCCGGTCTCACGGGTGTGGAGATACGACCAGTCACCCACGGGGTCCAGCTCCACGGTAGTCAACCGCCCCTGGGCGAGGGTCAGTTGGGAGACCGTGTGAGCGGCCTGCCGGGGGTACGCGTCCGCGACCCGGCGCACGGTGACCCCGCCGCCCCCTGCGGCCTCGATGAGGGAGACGCCCCAGTGGTCCGTGTCGGCGCCGCCCGCGACCAGGAGCCCGCCGTCCGGGGTCGCCACGGCCTCCCGCGACGTCCTGGCCAGCAGCGTCCGCGGGGCGGAGCCGTCGAGAGGGACGGCCTCGACCCGCGAGACCGCACGGCTGGTGTCGTAGCGGCCCAGGGAGGAGTCGTACCGGGAGACGATGACCGTGTCGCCGACCATGCCCAGCACCTGCGCGATGTCGCCGACCGACACGGTCCGCACGGCGGCGGTCGGGTCCTGGCGGGAGGCGACGTGCAGGGTGCCGTCGTAGAACCACACCAGGTGGGTGGTGCTGAGTGCGACCAGGTAGTGCCACGACTGCACGGTGTACGGCAGGGCGGTGAAGCGCCCCTGCTCGATATCGAGCCACCCGGTGACCTCGTCGTCGCCCTTGCGGTAGCGCACCACCTGCCCGCGCGCGTCGCCCAGCCCCGCGGCGGCCAACAGGTAGACGCCGGAGGGGACGCCATCCACCGTGCGGTCGGTGACGGAGCCGTCTTCCTGGGCGTCCAGCAGATGCCACACGGCGTCGGTGCCGGTTCCCGCCGTGGTGACGACCGTCGACCCGAGCGTGCTGAAGTACGCGTGCCCGTCCGGCAGCGCGACCGTGGCCACCTGACCGGACGTCATGTTCCGCAGCGTCACGGTCCTGGCCGAGCTGTCGTAATGGGCCACGACGTCCGAGCCCGCGCCGGCACTCGTGACGCCGTACGCGTCCGTGCCCGACGCGTCGACGACCGTGTCGACGCCGTCGTACGTCGTCCACAGCTGGCCACGCCCCTCCTCATAGCGGAGGAACCCCGAGGGCCCCGCGCTCAGCAGACCCGTCCGGGGAACCAGGGCCGTGGTGGCCGGCACGACCACCTCTCCGGTGACCGGTTCGCCGTACGCGCTGCCGGCTGTCAGCGAACCGAGGCCGACGGCGAGAGTGAAGGAAACGGCGGCGGCGGTGGCGCCTCGTACGAGCGCACGTCTGCCCATGCGGGACCTCTCCAGTGACGGTGGGTGAAAGCTTGGAGAGACTCGTGCCTGCGCCGTCGGGCCGCAGGTTGTGAACACGCGGCACATCTGACGTTCAGTCGCCCCCCAGGCAAGTGGCCGGATCTTAACAGTTGCTTTGCCTTGCCTTGCCCTGTGCATGGGAAGGGGGCGTTCGGGACACTGTGAAGATCGCCTCGGGGTGGCAGGTCCTCCGGGCCGTGCGCCCGTTGGGCCGCTACAAGGCGTTCCGGCTACTCCCCGACGACCTCCCGCTCTGACGCGGCAGCTCCTGGCCGGTGATGGCGGCGATGCCTTGCGTGCGGTCGGCGGCGTCATGCGTGCTGGAGAAGGACCCCAGTCGGTGACGGAGCAGGCGGTGACGAGCCCGGCGGCTGCAGCACTTCGCGCAGGGCGCAGGTGCGGGCTCGGTGGCCGGTGGTCCGCGGCCCTGCGCCCGGTCGGGCCGCGCCCGTTCACCTGCCGCGCCCAGTGACGCGCCGCCGAGGCTCTCGCTCGCGATGACTCGAAGGTGGGACCGTCCTGGGGTGTCATCGGCTCGGTCACGCCGGGCCGGTAAAAGCCCACTCCCCGTGCCCGACACGGAAGACGACGAACTCGGGGTCGCCGCGCAGGAACTCCGCGCCCTCCGGCGCGGTCACCCGGTCGCGCGACCTTCCCGGTACATGCACCTCGGCCGTCGAACCCACCGGCACCCGCACCGAGAGCCGCAGCTCCCGGCCCAGCCGCGACCAGGACACGGCGGCCTCGCCGCGCACCGTACGGATCGACGTGCGGGCCCAGTTCACTCCCGTACGGGCGTCGGGGCGCACGGAGAAGGTGCGGTAGCCGGCGTCCCCGGGGCGCAGCCCGGCCACGTTCTCGTACAGCCACTGCGCGACCGTGCCCAGGAAGTAGTGGTCGCGGGAGCGGGAGTCCAGCGGCCACATCTCCCACATGGTGTCGGCGCCGTTGGCCTGCCAGTACCCCCAGCTCGGATAGGTGCGCTGGGTCGCGACGGCGTGGGCCACGTCCGGGCGGCCGTGGGCGCACAGCACCTTCAGCAGCACGCTCGTGCCCAGGCAGCCGGTGTTCAGATGGTTGCCGCGCGCCTCGATGTCCGCCACCAGACTGTCCAGTACGGAGGCGCGGGCGCCGGCCGGTACCAGACCGAAGGCGAGCGGAACCGCGTTGGACGTCTGCCGGTACCCGGGGTCCTTCGCCGTCCGGTAGTGGCCCTCGGCGCTCAGGAACGCCTCGTTGAACGCGGTCCTCAGGTTCTCGGCCGCCTCCCGGTACCGCTTGACGACCGCGCCGTCACCCAGCAGTTCGCCCAGTTCGACGGTGTGCAGCAGCGCCCGGTAAAGGTACGCGGTCGCGGTCAGCCGGGTGTCCTCAGGGGGAATCTCGTAGCCGGGCGCCACCCAGTCGCCGAGCGCGGTGACCGCCAGCCCGTCCCGCAGCCGGGACAGCTCCCAGTCCAGGTACCGGGTCAGCGTCGCCCAGTGCTCACGGGCCACGCGCTCGTCCCCGTACACCCGGTACAGCTCACGGACGACGAACGGGTGGACGGTCGTCCATTCGGGGGAGGGAGCCAGCTCCTGGTAGCCCCAGCCGCCGCTCGGCACGATCACCGGCAGCTGCCCCGCGTCGTTCTGGCTGTCCGCCAGATCACCCAGCCACTTGGACAGGAAGCGGTGCACCCCGAAGGCGTACGTCATCACCGGCGTGCCGACCTGGGCGTCACCGGTCCAGCCGTTCTTCTCGTACATGGGAGTGTCGGTCGGTATACCGTGCAGGTTGTTGAGGACCGTGCGGCGCATGGAACCGTCCAGCCACTCGTAGAACGGCTCCGAGCAGCCGAAGGAGCTGACCTCCTCGACGCGTGTGTGCACCAGCCGCCCCAGCACCTGCTCCGGGACCGGGCGTGCGGGCAGGCCGTGGATCTCCACGTAACGGAAGCCCTTGTACGAGAACTTCGGCTCCCAGACCTCGTCCTCGCCACCGCCCGCGCAGATGTACTCGTCGGTCTGGAAGCGGCCCGGGACATGGCCGGTCTCGGCCTGCACACTTCCGTCGGCCTTCAGCTTCTCACCGTGGACGAGGCGGACGACCGTGCCCGTCTCGGCGCCGCGGACGGTCAGGCGGGTCCAGCCCGCCATGGTGCGGCCCATGTCCACCACGTACACCCCGGCGCGGAGCTCGGAGATCTCCGCCGGCCGTACCGTCCCGGCGATCTCGATCGGGTCGTGCGGCTGCGCCCTGAGCGCGCCCCGGGGGGCCTGCTGCACACCCGCCGTCCGCCAGCCGCTGTCGTCGAAGCCGGGCCGGGTCCAGCCGTGCGGTGCCCGGCCGGCGTCGTACGTCTCCCCGGCGTAGAGCGAGTTGGACAGGGTCGGCCCGTCGGTGATCCGCCACTCGCCGTCCGAGGCGACGGTGGTGCGGGAGCCGTCCGGGTAGTCGATCTCCAGCTGGGCCAGCAGCCGGGGCTCGCCGTGCCACGGCGGGGTGTGCCAGTTCCAGACATTGGGGGTGGTCATGCCGAAGAAGCCGCGGCCGAGGGTGACACCGATGGCGTTCTCGCCCCGCCGGAGCAGCCCGGTGACGTCGTGGACGGCGTAGAGCACGGTCTCGTCGTAGTCCGTGAAGCCTGGGTCGAGCACCTGCCGGCCGACCCTGCGGCCGTTGATCTCGGCCTCGTAGTAAGCGAGTCCACTGATGTAGAGACGGGCCCGGGTGATCCGCCCCCGCACGGTGAAGCCGCGGCGCAGCAGCGGAGCGGGCTGCTCCGGCACGGCGACGCTCACCCCACTGCCCCAGGGCCCCTGCCCGTACGGAGCGAGTACCGCGGCTTCGGCCCAGTCCGTTTCGTCGAACTCCGGACGCTGCCACCCGTTTTGGGGTTCGGTCTCGCAGACGCGCCAGCCGGGGCCGGTGACCAGTTCATGCGGGCCGCCGTCCTCCGTCTCGACGACCAGCCGGGCCAGCAGGCCGCCGGGGTTCACCGAGGCGCCGGGGCGGTTGGTGGCGAGGGCGGCGAGCACCACCGGGCGGCCGGCGGCGCGGGCCTCCTCGACGATTTCGGTGACGTCGGCCGCGTGGCCGGTGCGCCAGCCGTCCTGCTGCTCCGGCGCGTGCAGCACCTGCCGGCCGTCCAGATGGAGCGTGAAGTCGTCGTCGGCGGTGGCGACCACGGTGGCTCGCCGCACCCGCGTGCCGTCGACCGGCAGACGCAGTGCTGCCCGGAACCAGCGCGGTCCCGCGGGGGCGTCGGAGGAGGTGGCGCCCGGTGACCAGATCCACGAGGCACCGGAGAGGGCGGGAGGCTGCGCGGGAGCGTCGGCGCCGATCCAGCGGGCCTGCCAGTCGGCGGCCGACAACGTTGTCTCCCACCAGTTGACCTCGCTCCAGCGGGAGGGGCGCCCGGCGCCGTCCCAGGCCCGTACCCGCCAGTGGTAGCGGGTACGGGGGCGCGGCGGGGGCCCGTCGTAGGGGACACCCACGCTGTGGTCGGACGCCACCTTCCCCGAGTCCCAGACCAGCTTGGCCGCCGTCCCGGTGCCGTCCGTAAGCTCCCGCGGGGCGAGGGCCACCTGGACCTGGTACGCGCTCTGCCGGGCGCCGCGCCCCGACGCGGACAACTCCCAACTGAGACGGGGGCGCTCGACATCGGTGCCGAGGAGCCGCTCGGCGTACTCGACGGTGGTGCGCTCGATCCGCAGTGCCCCGGTGCGGCCGTCCTTCGGGCCCTGCGCCGGTGCGCCGGCGGCCGCCGCAGGCCCGGCCGAGAACGCGGTGAACCCGGCGCCCGCGCCTGCCGTCGTGCTTTTGAGGAAGAGTCTTCGGTTCCAGATCTGGCTCATGCGCGCTCCTCGCTCGCTGTGTCGTCCCCGGACAATGACCGACTTGAAACGATTCAAAACCTGTCGTGCCGGGAAATGCTATGCAGGCGAACTCGCCCCAACAAGGTGTGGGACGGCGGAGATTCGGGTGAGTGGCGGGGTGCGGGAGGTAGGAGACGGGCGCCACGCAGGCACCACGGCCGCGGTGGCGGCGGGTCAGTGTGTGACGTCGAGTGTGTGCGTACACCACGGCCTCGCCCCCTCCGAACTCGTCGCCGTCGACCTCACTGACATCGACTTCAGCGTCTTCGGTCGCGGTTGCCATCGCCCGCCGAGCTTCGCGGACCAGCTCGCGCGCTGGTCGGCATCGCCGAAGCCGCCATGGACAAGCCGGTATCACCGGCCGCGAGACGCGCCCCGGATCCTCGTCCTGACACCACCGCACCCGCCACCGCCTCGGGCGACTACGTCGACGTCCGCTGAGCCCGCAGACGGACACCCGCGTCCGGGCCGGGCAGACCGCAGGGAGGAGCCACGTCCTCACCGCCCGGGCGCACCGGTTCCGCTGAGGCCCCGCGCCCGTTCCCACGTAATCGCTGTACGTCCGTGATGAGCGGTCGGTATAAAGACGGACGGCCGGGCGGGCGGTCCGGAGAGGGCTCCCGCCGTCTCGAACGCGTCAGGGGTGGGGATCGACAGTGTTGTTGTGGAGAGTACGCAGATGGGTCACGGTGGCCGTCGCGGCTGCCGCACTCGGCATGGGAGGCGTGACAGCCGCGCACGCCGCGGACCAGCCGGAGGTCACCTACGCGGGGAGCGTGTCGGACGACCTCGGGATCCTGCAGATCAATGCCCGATCCGCGGCCGACATCAAGAGCATCACGGCGCACCTGGTCTCGTACGGCTCGCAGACCGAAGTCGCTGAGATCGGGACGAAGGACTTCCGACTCTTCTCCGGCACCCTTCAGGACGGCAACTGGCGCACCAAGAAGCCGTTGAAGCTGCCCGAGTTCGGCTCCTACCGCATCGACGTGGAGGTGACGGACGCCGACGGCGGCCACGTGCTGCAGCAGTCCGCGGGGGACTTCGCCTACTACGTCGTGGCGCAGTTCGGCGCGCTCACCGTCGACCGCACCGCCATCGACCGGGAACACCGTGACGTGCAGGTCGAGGGGACGCTGTACGGGCGTTGGCCGACCCGTCAGGTGAAGCCCCTCGCGGCACGCCAGGTCGAGATCAATGTCGACTACTGGACGCAGACCACTGTGACCACCGACGCCCGGGGTCACTTCACCGCCTCGGTGCGGCTCGACACCGCCGCGCCCGTCCAGGCCGTGTTCGCCATGGACGGTGGCACGCCGACGGTTCTGTACGGGGAGTCCGAGCCGGTACAGATCGGTGTCGACCAGATTCCCACCCGGTTCACGTCCACGGTGAGTTCGACCGACGTCGACTTCGGTCAGCCGGTCACGGTGAGCGTCAAGGTCGAACAAAAGACCGCGGACGGCTGGGTGCCGCTGGCCGGGCACTCCGGGGGCGTCCTGTTCGGCCCCGACGACGCGCAGACCGACCTCGTGGGTCGCTTCACCACCGCTGACGACGGCACCTTCACGATGGACTACACGCCGTGGCAGGGTGGCTACTTCCAGTTCGCCCTGGACACCTCGGACGACCCGTTCCTCCAGGCCGGTACCGGTACGAGCGACGTCGTCCACGTGCACCGGGCGTCGAAGTTCACGGCGTTCACGGCCGCCCGCTCCGACACGGGGCAGGTCCACGCCGAGGGGCTGATCGACTTTCCCGACGGATGGACGCCCGCCCGGATCAACGTGCACATCCAGTCCTCGCCCGACGGCGTGAACTGGTCGACGCTCACCACGGTCGAGGCTTCCTGGGGCGGCAGCGGCAACGATTTCGCCGCGGACCTCGACGAGAGCGGTGCCGGCTACTACCGGGCCGTCTTCGACGCTGACGACAACTTCCAGTCGGCGACCTCCCAGACGGTCTTCGTGCCGGCGTCCGCCTAGCGCTTGTCGTCACATGGTCTTGCCTGATGGGGCATGGTCCGGTGATACGTCGCCATGAACTGTCGGACTCTGACGGATGCCTGCTGACCTGGGCGTACGTACTCCGGTGCGGCGCCCGGGAACGCAGGATCGCAGGGTTGTCGAGGTTGGGACGGTTCCAACCAAGCGTTCGTGCCCTCCGCGTGCCCAATCTTCGAGCGCACCCCTGTGGTGAAAAACGCCGGAAGCCAGGGCCAAAAAACGCAAACCCCAGGCCGCTGACCTGGGGTTTCTCTCTGGAGCGGGTGACGAGAATCGAACTCGCGCTCTCAGCTTGGGAAGCTGATGTTCTACCATTAAACTACACCCGCGTAAGACGCCGGTCGGGACCGGTGTCGGAACGCACGGTCACTTTACCTCATGCCAGGCCCCCGGTGCTGAAGCCGTGGGGCCTGAGTGCGTTTCAGGGATGGGATGAGGCTGCGGGGCCCGGGAGTTGGGGCGTACGGTGGAGGGGTGGGAGAGGGTCCGGGCCGGACTGGGGTGCCGCCTGGAAGACCGTTCCATCCATCCCGTAATGTGGCTTTTGTCGTCAGGCAAGCAGTAGCCGGACGCGCCTCTTGGGGAAGGGACTCTGGGACTTGATGGAGCGCACCGTCGTCCGATGTGCCGATGGGCACGTGTTCAGTACCGCTACGTTCCCGATGCAGCAGGCCGAGCGGCTCGGCCCCGGTCGGCTCCTCAGGTGTCCACGGTGTGCCCGGCTCCGCAGTGTGGTGCCGGTCGCCCTGGAGAAGCGCTAGCACTGACGTGCTAGCGCTGAGCGCTGAGGTGCCGGTACTGAAGCAGTGGTACGGAGCGGTGGCACCGAAGCGGTGGTACCGCTGACAGCAGGAGCGTCCAGGCGCGCGGGCCGTCCGATTGTGGTCGGTCCGCGCGCCTTGCGTATCCTCGGGACGTGCTTCTCTCAGACAAGGACATCCGGGCCGAGATCGACGCCGGACGGGTACGGATCGATCCCTACGACGAATCCATGGTGCAGCCGTCCAGCGTCGATGTGCGGCTTGACCGGTACTTCCGGGTGTTCGAGAACCACCGGTACCCCCACATCGACCCCTCCGTCGAGCAGGCCGATCTGACGCGGCTCGTGGAGCCGGAGGGGGACGAGCCGTTCATCCTCCACCCCGGGGAGTTCGTCCTCGCCTCCACCTACGAGGTCATCACCCTCCCCGACGATCTCGCCTCGCGGCTCGAAGGGAAGAGCTCCCTCGGGCGGCTCGGGCTCGTCACCCACTCCACCGCCGGGTTCATCGACCCCGGCTTCTCCGGGCACGTCACCCTGGAGCTGTCCAACCTCGCCACGCTTCCCATCAAGCTCTGGCCCGGCATGAAGATCGGCCAGCTGTGCATGTTCCGGCTGAGCTCGCCCGCCGAGTTCCCGTACGGGAGCGAGCGGTACGGGTCGCGGTACCAGGGGCAGCGGGGGCCCACCGCCTCCCGGTCCTTCCTCAACTTCCATCGGACCCAGGTCTGACGGGCCGGACGGCGGAGATATGAGCGACATACGGGAGAACCTGAGCTACGAGGCGTTCGGCACCGCCGTCCGCGAGCTCGCGCAGACCATCGCCGACGACGGGTACGAGCCGGACATCGTGCTCACCATCGCCCGAGGCGGGGTGTTCGTCGCCGGCGGGCTCGCCTACGCCCTCGACTGCAAGAACATCCACCTCGTCAACGTCGAGTTCTACACGGGCGTCGGAACCACCCTCGAGATGCCCGTCATGCTCGCGCCGGTGCCCAACGTCATCGACTTCTCCGAGAAGAAGATCCTGATCACCGACGACGTCGCCGACACCGGCAAGACACTCAAGCTGGTGCGCGACTTCTGCCTCGACACCGTCGCCGAGGTCCGCAGCGCCGTGATCTACGAGAAGTCGCAGTCGCTGGTGAAGTGCGAGTACGTGTGGAAGCGCACGGACCAGTGGATCAACTTCCCGTGGAGTGTCCTGCCTCCAGTACGTAGGTCGGGCGAACCGATCATTCCGTCGAAGGAAGCACTCTGACCTGTTGCTCCGCAAAGATCCCCGGACCGTGTGGACCGGGGATCTTCGTTTCCCGCAGGATTTGAAGCTGCGGCCTCATCCCTATCAGTCGATCAGATAACTCCACCATCGAGGCTGAACCCGCGCTATGTCCCGCCTCTACGTACGCCGGGCTTCGCCATTGATCGCCGCTGTTCGCGCTTGTTGGTGTCAGGCGTTGATGTCAGAGCAGAGGGATACCACAAACTCGCCGACGTACTTCAGTCAGCGTGCGGCCGACCGTCACGGACCCATGTCACCACTGTCAGCACCGAGGTGACGTACATCAGGACGCTGAACGTGGCTACCGATTCGACGTACTGCTCGTAGCCGTCTGCGCGAAGCTGGAGCGCGAGGGAACCAAGTGCAGTCCCAAGCGCTGCGGTAGCGCCGGCCATGGCGACGAACGGGCCCTTCTTCATTGCTACTTCCCCCAAGCCAAGAGATGACTGATTGCAACCGAGACTACATGCATCGTTATTTCAACGGTGCAGCCGAAGTCTTGCCCCACCCGCCCCTCACCGCAGCTCCCAGCCCGTCCGCCGTCGACCCACACACTGGGGCAGGTTCTGGACGCCTGAGGGCGTTCTCGGCAGGCATGGATGACGGTGGGCTCCCGGTCGTGACCGGGAGCCCACCGTCGTCGTACGGCATGCCTACGGCATCTCGCGTACGGCCCGCGTTCCTAGAACGTCCCCAGCTTCACGATCGAGAGCAGGGCGATCAGCTGGATGGCCGAGGCGCCGAGCGCCTTCGGCCACGGCAGATCGTGGGACTTGGAGACCATCAGGGTCAGGAGGGCGCCGGCCACGAGCCAGGTGGCCCAGCCGAGGATCTGCACGAAGGGGGCGTCGCCGCCGAGGAACATCGCGACGACGAGGCGGGGTGCGTCCGTGAGCGACATGATCAGCATCGAGAGACCGACCGTCGGCTGCCAGGCGCCGTCGCCGCCGAGCTGGCGGGCCAGGGTGTGGGTGACCACGCCCAGGACGAAGGAGGACAGCACCATCGCGACCGCCGTGACCAGGACGATGGGGACCGCGTTCGAGAGTGTCGCGTTGATCGCGTCCTGGCGGGCGCCGTCGAAGCCGAAGACCGCGAGCAGGCCGTAGAGGAAGGTCACGATGAGGGCCGGGCCCCACATCGTGTAGTCCCGCATCTGCAGGAACGTCTGGTTGGGGGCGAGGAAGATGCCCCTCAGCAGGTCCTTCCAGTGCAGGCGGGGACCGATCGGGCCGGCCGGGGCCGAGCCCGCGCGGTAGGTGCCGCCCTGGCTGTACGGGTCCTCGTCGATCGAGAACGCCTGGGTGTGACCCGGGCGGTCGGCCGCGTACGGGTCCGGGCCGCCCTGGGGGGTGTACGCCGGGTCGTCGCCGAAGTACTCCGGTTCACCCTGGCCGCCGTAACCCCCGGGTCCGCCGTAACCGCCCTGGCCGCCGTTCGTCTGCGGCCACGGGCTGCCACCGCCGCCGCTGCCGCCGTACGGCTGCTGTTGCGGGTGGGGCTGCGGCGCCGGCGGGTAGCCGTACGACTGTCCCTGCGGCGCCTGCTGTCCGTACGGGGTTTGTTGCGGTCGCGCTTGGGGGGTCCGGTTGTCCCGGCCGCCGCGTCCGATCCTGAATCCAGCCACGCCTTCGAACGTACCTGGTCCACGTGAATGACGGGCCGGGCCTGGGGGATCGGTCCCGGCTTTGCTGCCGAGCTGTGACATCCCCTAAGGGGAGGGAGGGGCTGCGCTCAGTTAGGGCTCAGGGGGGTGCCGTAGGGGGCACATCCGCTGGCGGCGGTCCAGCGCGACTGACGCACCTCGGCCCGCCTCGGCCCGCCTCGGTCCGGATCGCGACGGGCGTGAGGGGCGTCGGTTCGGGTACGACGCCGCCCCCATGCCCGAGCAGGACATGAGGGCGGCGTCGTAGCAGCCGTAGCCAGGACTACTTCACCGGCTGCGGCTCCGGCTCACTCTCCGCGTCCGCCGCACCCGCCGGGGGCTCGTCGTCCACCGGCGTCCTGACGGACTCCAGCAGCAGCTGGGCGACGTCGACGACCTGGATGGACTCCTTGGCCTTGCCGTCGTTCTTCTTGCCGTTGACCGAGTCGGTGAGCATGACCAGGCAGAACGGGCAGGCGGTGGAGACGATGTCGGGGTTGAGGGACAGGGCTTCGTCGACGCGCTCGTTGTTGATGCGCTTGCCGATCCGCTCTTCCATCCACATGCGCGCGCCGCCGGCTCCGCAGCAGAAGCCGCGTTCCTTGTGGCGGTGCATCTCCTCGTTGCGCAGTCCGGGGACGCCCGCGATGATCTCGCGCGGGGGTGTGTAGATCTTGTTGTGGCGGCCCAGGTAGCAGGGGTCGTGGTAGGTGATGATGCCCTCGACCGGGGTCACCGGGACCAGCTTGCCCTCGTCGACGAGGTGCTGGAGCAGCTGGGTGTGGTGGATGACCTCGTAGTCGCCGCCGAGCTGCGGGTACTCGTTGCCGATCGTGTTGAGGCAGTGCGGGCAGGTGGCGACGATCTTCTTCGCCGACTTCGGCTTCTTGGTCGACTCGTCCTCGTCGTCCTCGCCGAAGGCCATGTTGAGCGCGGCCACGTTCTCCATGCCGAGCTCCTGGAACAGGGGCTCGTTGCCGAGGCGGCGGGCCGAGTCACCCGTGCACTTCTCGTCGCCGCCCATGATCGCGAACTTGACGCCCGCGATGTGCAGGAGTTCCGCGAACGCCTTGGTGGTCTTCTTGGCGCGGTCCTCCAGGGCGCCGGCGCAGCCGACCCAGTACAGGTACTCGACCTCGGACAGGTCCTCGATGTCGCGGCCGACGACCGGGATCTCGAAGTCGACTTCCTTCGTCCACTCCAGGCGCTGCTTCTTGGCCAGGCCCCAGGGGTTGCCCTTCTTCTCCAGGTTCTTGAGCATCGTGCCCGCCTCGGACGGGAACGCGGACTCGATCATCACCTGGTAGCGGCGCATGTCGACGATGTGGTCGACGTGCTCGATGTCCACCGGGCACTGCTCGACGCAGGCGCCGCAGGTGGTGCAGGACCACAGGACGTCCGGGTCGATGACGCCGTTCTCCTCGGCGGTGCCGATCAGCGGGCGCTCAGCCTCCGCGAGAGCGGAAGCGGGCACACCGGCGAGCTGCTCCTCGGACGCTTTCTCCTCGCCCTCCATCGTCTTGCCGCCGCCGGCCAGCAGGTACGGCGCCTTGGCGTGCGCGTGGTCGCGCAGGGACATGATCAGCAGCTTGGGGGAGAGCGGCTTGCCGGTGTTCCAGGCCGGGCACTGGGACTGGCAGCGACCGCACTCGGTGCAGGTGGAGAAGTCCAGCAGGCCCTTCCAGGAGAACTGCTCGACCTGGGAGACGCCGAAGACGTCGTCGTCGCCGGGGTCGGTGAAGTCGATCGGCTTGCCGCCGGACGTCATCGGCTGCAGGGCACCCAGCGCCGTACCGCCGTCGCTCTCGCGCTTGAACCAGATGTTCGGGAACGCCAGGAAGCGGTGCCAGGCCACACCCATGTTGGTGTTCAGGGACACCGTGATCATCCAGATCATGGTGGTGCCCAGCTTGACCATGGCGGCCAGGTAGACCAGGTTCTGCAGCACGCCCAGGCTCAGCCCCTTGAAGGCCAGGACCAGGGGATACGAGGCGAAGTACGCGGCCTCGTAGTGGTCCACGTGGTGCAGGGCGCCCTCGAGGCCGCGCAGCACGTAGATCGCCAGGCCGATGGTGAGGATGACGTACTCGACGAAGTACGCCTGGCCCATCTTGGAGCCCGCGAACCGCGACTTGCGGCCCGGCCGCGAGGGGAGGTTCAGCAGGCGGATGACCATCAGCGTGGCGATGCCGAGAGTGGTCATCGCGGCGATGAACTCGATGTACAGCTCGTACGGCAGGAAGCCGCCGATCACCGGGAGTGTCCAGTCGGCCTGGAAGAGCTGGCCGTAGGCGGTGATGATGGTCGGCGGCAGCGTCAGGAAGCCGATCGCCACGAACCAGTGGGCGATGCCCACGATGCCCCACCGGTTCATCCGGGTGTGACCGAGGAACTCCTTCACCAGCGTCACACTGCGCTGGTAGGGGTTGTCGGTCCGGGCACCGGCGGGCAGGGGCTGGCCGAGCTTGAAGTGCCGGACGAACTGGCCGATCGCGCGTGCGAGCAGCGCGACGCCGACCACGGTCAGAACCAGCGACACGATGATCGCGGCGAGTTGCATTTCGGGGCTCCTCGGGCCTGCGAGGGGTTTCGTCGGGGGTCACTCCCCGAAGGGGTTCCCCGAGATTACTAAGCGGTAACTTATGCGGTCCTCTGAGACTACCCGCATCCTGTGCCGCACTGTAGTCAGAGGTGCGGTGATCTGTGCTACTGAGGCAGACCTCAGTGGCCGTACGGCGACGGCGCGCCGAATCGCTCGTGTTATTCACGGCAAATCATTACATCCGGCTTAATTTGGACCCGTGCTCTACGGGATCCTCGCCGCCCTCGCCGCCCTGCTCCTCGCCGCCGCGCTCGCCGCCCTGCTCCGGGTTCCGGCCCGGCGCCTCGGGGTGGTCGACCGGCGGCGGCAGCGGGTCGTGCCGCTGTGCGGGGGTGTGGCCGTCGTTCTCGCCACCTGTCTGGTCGTGGCTACCGGGGAGTGGACCGGGGCCGCGCCGCTCGGGGACGGGATCCAGGAACTGCTGGTGGCCGGGGCCGCCGTCGCCGCGCTCGGACTGGTCGCCGACGTGCGGCGGGTCAAGGCGCGGTTCCTCGTCGGCGGTACGGCCGTGGCGGCTGCCTGTGTGGTGCCGTACGGCGAACTCGGGCCGGGCGGGGGGATGTTGGCCGTGGGGTGGATCGTCTTCGTCGCCCTGGGGTTCCGCGCGCTCGACCACGCGGACGCGCTGGCCGGGACCGTGGGTGTGGTGACCGCCTTCGGGGTGGGCGTGGTGGCGGCGGCCGAGCTGATGGACGGGCCGGCCGTGCTGCTGAGCGTGCTGGCCGCGGCGCTGACCGGGTTCCTGATGCACAACTGGCCTCCCGCACGCGTGGGGATGGGTTCCTGCGGCTCCCTGTTCACCGGGTTCCTGCTCGCCGCGGTGGCCGTGCTCACCCGCACCGGGTACGGGCTGGCCTCCAGCGCGGAGGTGATGTTCGCGCTGACGGCGGTCGCCGCGGCGGACGTACTCCTCGTACTGCTGTCACGGCGGCTGGCGGGACGGCCCCTCCTGCGGGGCGGCCCGGACCACCTCGCCCACCGGCTGCGGCGACTCGGCCTCACCCCCCTGGGCGCGACCGTTCTGATCGCCACCGCCGCCTCCTGCGCGGTGTCCGTCGGCGTGCTCGTGCACATCGGCTGGGGCACACGGACGGGAACGCTGTGGGTGGCCGGCGTGACGCTGGCGGTCGTGCTGGGGCTGCTCAGGGTTCCGGTGTACGGGTTGCGGCGCCCGACGGGCGTGCACGTGGTCGGGCGGCAGGGCGGGGTGCCCGGCACCCGGCTGTCCGGCACCCGGCGTACTGCCGCAGGTCTGGCGACCGGGCGTACCGCCGCCGGCTTGCCGACCCGGCGTCCGGGTGGCCCGGCGGCAGGCTGGCCTCCCGTCCAGCCGTAGCTGCCCGTCATGTCGGGGAATGCCGACATCGAAGGCGTGAAGCGTTCAGGGGGAATCGGCGGGCGGCCGATCGGTGGGCGCCCGATCGGTGGGCTGTCCGCGTGAATCTGCCGGGCCGGCCCGCCGGAGTCGCAGGCGCGGCCACAAAAAGCGATACATTCAGACCATGAATTCGGCTGTGGCGAAGCCCACCATGGGGGAACTCCAAGAAAAGGCTCATGATATCGGTCACGACTACGCCAAAGGATCTCCCCACATTCGGCACTACAGTATTCGCCAACGGGTTGTGGGTGAAATTCACCGGGTGCTGGGGGAAATTCTTGACCGGAACGGGCGTTGCCGTGTTCTGGAGCTGGGGGCGGGTCACGGAACTTTCACAGATCACTTGGTGGCAACGGGCGCGGAGGTCGAGGTGACAGAAATGAGCGCACCCAGCGCCGATGCCCTCAGACGTCGCTTCCGCCACAATCCACAGGTCACCGTGACAGAGGATCACGAAGGAACAGCAGTTTTCGACGGTTCCACGCTCGACGCCGTCGTGGCGATTTCTGTTCTCCATCACATTCCCGACTACCTGGGCACCGTCGAGCGCCTCGTCGACCGCATCGCACCCGGCGGCGCATTTCTGACCTTTCAGGATCCGCTCTGGTATCCCCGGAGGTCGAAGATCTCGATGAGTATCGACCGAAACGCCTACTTGCTCTGGAGAGTCGGGCAAGGAGGGCTCCGGAGCGGTGCCGCAACTCGGATCCGCCGTAGGCGCGGAATCTACGACGAATCGAAAGCAGCCGACATGGTCGAGTACCACGTCGTGCGCCAGGGCGTCGACGAAGAGGCACTGCGCAGGCTGTTTGCGGACAGGTTCCACAGGACGAACATGCATCGCTACTGGTCCACACAGTCGGGCCTCTTGCAGGCTTTCGGAGAGCGCCTGGCACCCCCGACCACATTCGGCTGCGTCGCCGAGTTGCGTCGCTGAGCTGCCCTGCCGAGTTGCTCGCTGAGGGGATTCCGTACCCTTGAGGAGGTTCAGTCAATGTCGATCGTGAGCGCCGGAGAGCGGCGCCGAACCAGTGTGCCGGACGATATGGCCCCCATTCTGGACGCAAACTTCCATCGCGGCGGGCTCAAGTGCCGACGGCTGTTCCGGGTGAACCCCGATTTCTTCTCCTCCGTGGTCGAGGACGCTCAGCGTCTGGTGGAGCAGCACCTGCCGTCCCGCGTAGCCGAAGAGCGTCACATCACCAACTGGACACGCCCATTCGGAAATGCCGTCCAATATTCCCTGCTCAATCGCAGCGGGAAATTTGACGACTTTTCGAGTGATCACTTCTTCACCCGGGAGGGGAAGCGTTTCCACTACGCCCAAGGGTTTCCGAACCTGGCGCGATTCATCGAGGCGTTTCCATATGCCTACAACATGCGGCTGAACGGCTTGGGGGCAAAATCTGGGCTGTCGCTCCACGAGGAGCATGTAGTGTTCCCGACCGGCGACGGCCGGATCCAGATCCGTGGCCGCTTCCACCTTCCCCTGGTCACCAGCCGACGTGCTGAGATGGCTCTCGACGGAGACATCCACCACTTCGAGGCGGGATCCGTCTTCTTCTTCAACAACGGATGCATCCATTCGGCGATGAATCATGGCCAGGACTTCCGTTACCACCTCATCTGGGACGTCGCTTTCACCAAAGAGGCCTACGACGGCATGTTCGGTCACGTTCCGGTACCCGGACACTCCGACCTGCTGGAGCCTGTTGCCGAGGCAGAGGCCGACGTCGAACTCGTACGACGCATGGCTGTCGGAACGTATGCGCCGAGCGGTCGTGGACTACAGCTCTACGAACTCCTGAGGCTGAAGAATCTGGGGGTGAAGGCCCATGCGTGGCAGAACGTCTACAACCGGGCCGCGTACCGCAGGGCGAAGCGCAAGCCGATCGCATGGTGGCAGGACACCCGCCCTGCCTCCCTTCTCGACTACGGACACGACGCCAAGGACTGAGCCATGAGCAACGCATCTGTAATGTCGGCGGCGGAAACCGGGGCCACGGCGGAGTGGGCGCCGTTGCGGCGCAAGTGCAACCTCCCGTCCCGCGACCTCGTCCTCGAGTTGGCTGTACGTCTGTCGCTTCCGGTCCGCGGAGACGTGGTCGAGTTCGGCGTGTACCAGGGGGACTCGACTCGCACCATCCGGCGGGTTCTCGACCAGTACACCCCGAGGATCCTCAATCCGTTCGTCCCGCGGAAGAGGGTCTATGCCTGTGACTCGTTCGAGGGATTGACGGACAAGTACGAGCGGCTCGGCGTCGGCCACTTCGCCTGCAAGCCGCCCAGGATTCCCGGAGTCGAGATCGTCAAGGGCTACTTCGAGGACTCGCTCACCGAAGAGCTCGCACGCAGAGTACGTTGCGTGTCGTTCGCGCATCTCGATGCCGATCTCTACGGGTCGACGCTGTGTGCGTTGAATTGGCTCACACCGTTGCTCCGGACGGGCAGCGTTCTCCTCTTCGACGAGTTCGTAGGGGAGGACTTCTCGGAACAGCGCGCCTTCGAGGACTGGTTGAAGCAGAGCGGAGTGCGGACGGTGCTCGTCGGGGAGTTCCTGCGTTCGCCCAGCGGTGAAGGAGACAGGATTGACAAGCGGATGCTTTACCAGGTGATCCGCGATGAAGACCTGTCGCTGGACCGCATCAGGCACTTCAACGAGCTCCGGCCCAGTCATCTCACCAACCGGGTCGTCAGGAAGCTTCGCAGACTGAGCGCCTGACAGTACGCGCGATGAGCCGCCGCGTCTCCCGGCCACGCAAAACGCCCCCAGGCGATCCGATCGCCTGGGGGACAGTCATGCACAGGGCAGGGCAGGGCAGGGCACGGCACGGAAGGGGACGGGGCCGGCAGAGCTACGTCAGCCTCTCGGCGTCCACGCGTGAGAAGACCAGGTCGCTGTTGTCCGTGACCGGGGCACGCCAGCGCAACGGCACTACGGGGCTGCGCACGGCCCGTGGATAGGTGTGGGGCCCGTAGTCGTTGGCGAGCCGGTAGAGATGGAAACCGTGGTGCAGCAGCGGGTCGATGATCTCGTCGACGTGCCGCCCCTGCTCACGCAGCCGATCCGGGCACACCTCGATCACCAGTTCCGCATCGGGCCGGAGCCGTCCGAGCACCGGCCTGAGCCCCTCGACCACGGAGGCCTCGGCGCCTTCGACGTCGATTTTGATGATCCGCGCGTCGCCCAGTTCGTCGTCGGTCAGAATCGCCGGCAGGGGCTCGGCGGTCATCTCGAAGTGCGACTCGGGCGATCGCGCCGGGCGGACGATGCTTGTCGCCCCGAGATTCGTGGCCTGCTCGAGATAGAAGGTCAGCTTTTGCGTGGTGTGGGAGACGGCGCTGTTCACGCTGCGGACATTGCGGCACTCGTTGGCGCGCAGATTCTCCATGAGCCTCATATGGAACTCGGTGGACGCCTCAATGGCGACCACTCGCCCCGAGTCCCCGACCTTACGGGAAGCAAGCACGGAGAAGTAGCCGATGTTGGCGCCCACGTCGACGAAGGTGTCCCCCGGCCGTAGCCTTCCCTGAATCCAGTGGGTGAGATGTGGCTCCCAGATTCCGAAGAGATAGAGATACCGCTGGATCATGTCATGGGTGTTGACGTTGAAAACGGCACCGAATCGGGACTCGGCGGTTGCGGACACCGGGCGGTTGCGGAAGTCCCTGCTCAACGTCCGTACCATCGCGTCGCTCAGCCACTGCGTCGTTGAATGCCGCGCGCAGACGGATTCCGGTGAATTCCGCACGTGACTGTACAGGTAGCTGCGGAGTCGAGAGGGAAGGAGAGGAATAGGAGGAATCACTGACGTCTCACCAGTTCCTGTGTGTCGATGCGGTGCTCCTGCCACTGACGCAAGAGGTCCACAGCACTCTTGAATTTCTCTTGCAGCGTGCACACTTCCCGCGACACCGCCTCGGCGTGCAGGGGGTCGGTCGCTTTCTCCATCCCCTCGAGGATCTGGTCGACGGTCGCTTCTGGCCGGAGAGTCGGCAAGTGCCCGGTCGTGCTCAACCAGAAGTCGTCGCACTTGGTCGCATAGGCCAGCGGGAGGGGCGGCACGCCGCAGGCCGCGGCGGCCACCACACCATGCAACCGCTCCGAGACCAGCAGCGAGCACTCGGCGATGGCACGCATCGTCGCCGGCACGTTTCCGTCGTACGCGATGACAGGTGCCTCCAGCCGGGAAGCCAGTGCGCGGGCCACCGGTGCGTCGCTGTCACAGAGTTGCAGCACCCGGACGGCCTGGTCCGGGTGCCGAGCCCGGTACGCGGTGACGGCCTGCGCGACCGTCGGAATGTCGAACCGGCTGGTGGGAGACGCTCCGAGGCACACCCCGAGTGCGGTGCGGGGCACGGGGGCCGGCCTCCACGGGGCGTAGACCGGATACAAGAGGGCCGGGTCACCGATGACGTCGGTCTTCCGCCAGTGCCGCGCGCACTCTTCCTGAGTGATCGGTCCCCGGACACCCAAGAGGGCGACATCGCGCATGCCGCGCCACGCCGCCCAATCGGCGGCCTGCAGGCTCAGGGCGAACCGGTCGTGTGAGGCCGCGGCACCCGCCCCGGCGATCACCAGGGCCTGGGACCCGAAACACGCCATGGCGAGGCGGGTGCGCCTGGCCCAGTCCGCGAAGCCGATCGTCGTACCGCCGCCCAGCAGCAGGACGTTCTCCGTCCGGGGCCGCCGCGCCCAGTGCGCCGCGAACCGGGGGGCCGCCGCAATGAAGCCCCGTCGTCCGGCGGGAACGGCGACGACGAGCGGATCCGCGAGGGCCGCCTGCCATGTCCGGTGCATCAGGTCGTCGCCGAAGTTGTCGAAACCCTGCCACCCCAGGTAGATGATCTGGCGCTGTTTGCGCACGGTGGTACCCCTTCCCAGCGGACGGTTCATCCGGAACCCGCGTGGCCATTGGTCGCTGTGGGCGCGCACACGGGAAGAACCCCTGTGGCGGGTTTCTGCGCTGTCTGCGGCCTCATGCACCGGTGTGCGTACACGAGGGACGGGACGAAGACCACGAGGGTCTGTGTGATCACCGTCGCCCAGAGTGGTCCGGCGAGGCCGAAACGTGAGACCGCGGCGATGGACACCGCGATGTTCAGTACGGCCATGGCGGCTCCGAGCCAGAGCTGGGGGCGTACCACCCCGACCCCTCGGAGGAAGACGGTCACCGTACTGGACGTGCACATGACGACGGAGAGGCAGGCCAGAGCGGTGAGGAAGCCGGCGGACGGAGTAACGGCCTCGGTGCCCAACCACATGTGCAGCAGCGTGGGGAGGGCTATGGCCAGCGCACCGGAGATCAGGGTCGAGGCAACCGCCGTCGTCACGAGCGACCTGACGTAGGCCGCCCGCAGCCACGCCTGATCACCGCGCGCCCACGCCTCCCGATAGGCAGCCCACAAGGGGGTGAGGAACATCGACAACAAGGCGTGGACGAGAACGAACGCCTTGAACGGCAGGGCGTATTCCGGGACACGGGCAACGCCCAGATAGTGCCCGACGATGAAGGTGTCCGTCTGGAACGCAACGATCCCGATGCCGCCCAGCAGCAGCAACTGCAGTCCCTCGGTGCCCAGACGTCCCGCGGCGCGCCGGTCGGCATCCCCGAGCCGGGGACGCGGGAGGTGAGTGGGACGCGCCAACAACAAGAAGGTCAGGGCCAGGTCCGCGAGGACGGAGGTCACGATGTAGACAGCGAGGAACCATTCGATACCGTGCGTGAACGCTGCCATCCCCCAAAGCCCCAGCGTCTGCACCACCGCCGCCATGGAGGCGTACAGCGCCACCACGTGTCCATGCTGGAAGGCGAGATAAACGCGGCGGGCAACCATGAGCGGCAGGCTCACCGCCACGCCGACGGCTACCGCGAACATCAGAACGCGTACGCGTGCCGCCGGAATGGAGCCCCCCATCCCCAACAGCTGGTCCCAGTCGAGGGCGAAGACCACGGCGCCCCCGCACACGAGCACCAGCACCGCCGTGGCGGCCAGCGCCACCAGCGAGGTGGCAACCACCCGGCGCAGAGCCCCGGCGTCCCCCCTGCCACGCGCCTCCGAGGCCAACGTCATCACCGCTGAGCCGAGACCGAAATCCAAGGCACCCCGTACGGCCAGGGAAGCGGTCGTCAGGTTCAGCCAAAGTCCGAACTCCGCCGTATCGACGTGGTGGGCGATGACGGGAACACTGATCAGACCGGCGACCAGAGAAACACCCTGCGCGGCCGACGTGGCCAGGCCACTGGTCAGAATTCCCCGCCAACGCCCCGACTGCCATGCGACGGACAACCACTTCACCTCCTGAGGCAGGGCATGCGGAAGACGTTATCAACGTGGAACATCATTCGGTGTGACGCATCGGAGGGAAATGTCTGCCGATTCAGTCAGGGATCCTGGGAGACCCCGGAACCCGGTCCTTCAATATGGTGATCCATCTCGACACGCTCTTCGGCGTTGGATGATGACAGCGTCCTCCCGGCACGCACAATGTACGCCATGAATCAAGGGCAAACGGAGTCGGCAACCCGGTGGCTCCCCGGAAGTCTGGCCGTCGGTACTCTCATGGCCGGAGGTCGGTGGATTTCGCATGTGCCCGTCGGGCCCGCTTACATCGGCGATCTCCTGTTGGCCGCCGCGGTGCTGCACGGGATCATCTCCGCACTGACGAGGAGGGCGAGGGATCGAACCTACGGCCCAGGAGTTCTGCTGGCGCTGGTCGTCCTTCTCGCCTCCTTCCGGTTGCTCTGTACGAACGCAGACATGAGGACAGCAGCCCGTGACGCCGCTCCGTTCATTTACGGCTGTGCCGCGTATTTGTCCTCGGGCGCGTACCAACGGGACGGTGAAGCAACCAGGAAGCGCGCGGTCCGGATCCTCTACGGTGCTCTCCTCGTCCACCTGGCGTGGGTGGGCGCGGTATTGCTGGCAGGGGACGCCTTCCCGGCCATGCCCCAACTCGACGGCGAGACAAGGGTCTTCGACCTGCGGCCCGATTTCGACGCCGCGATGCTGAGTGTCCTCATCGGAATGTCGATCCTGCGGGTGCGGACAGGAAAGGTGAGACTGAACGTGGTGGTGGCCGGGGTGGCGTTCTTCCTGGTCTTTTCGATGCATTCCCGAGCCGGGCTCCTGGCGTGTTTCACGTGCGTCATTGCGGCTTTCGTGCTCAGACCGATGGCGGCTGCTCGCAGGCCGGTACGCAGCGTGCTGTTGGGCTGTGCCGTCGTCCTCGGGGTGCTGCTCCTGCTCCCCAGCAGTTCCGCGGGTCAGCGCTTCGTGGCGACGACGGGCGGTGTGACGACGTCCCAGGAGGTGGCCCTCAGCGCCGAGGGAACCACAAGGGCACGCCTCATCTCGTGGCGCAGAGTGCTCGGTTACACACTCGACGATCCCCGCCGGACGTTGGTCGGAGTCGGCTTCGGAACGGACTTCCTGCGCTTGTCCGATGCCGATCTGCCCCTCGGGAGAGGGATCGGGGTGCGCTCTCCGCACAACTACTTGTTGACCTGTTTCGCGCGCCTGGGCTTGGTGGGGCTTTCGTTGATCACGATCCTGCTGGGCAGCATCCTCGGGGCGGTGGCCCGGTCCCTGCGATCCCGTGAGGCGGATGAACTGACGTCTGTCTGTGTCCTTCTGGTGGTCTCTCTTCTCGTCGTGGCATTGCTGGGAGTGGTGCTGGAGTCGCCCTTCGGGGCGGCGCCTTTCTTCTGGGCGAGTGGTGTCCTGCTCGGCAGAGACAGATTTCTTCGAGCGCGGCACCGGCGAACCCGTCAGCGGCCTGCGGCACTCATCCATGAGGGTGAGATCACGGCGAGCCGTGGCCCACGTGTCTCGAATGCAAAGCCGTTGCGAGAATGTATGCGCTGACTGAGACAGTTGGCGAGCGGCAGGGAGACACAAGTCGTGGCTGAGAACGTGGTCGTGGTAACCGGGGCCGGAGGTTTCATCGGTGGGCACCTTGTGAAGCGTCTACTTGCCGAAGGAAAGGCAGTTCGGGCAGTCGATCGCAAGCCGTTTCATGAGTGGTATCAGCTCCACGCGGATGCCGAGAACATCGTCGGCGACCTGTCGCTCATCGACTGCTGTCAACGAGTGATGGACGGCGGGGCGGAAGAGGTCTATCATCTCGCAGCCGATATGGGGGGCATGGGCTTCATCGAGAACAACAAGACGGCCTGCATGCTTTCGGTGCTGTCCAGCACGCACATGCTACTCGCCGCCCGTGCGGCGGGAGTCGGGCGCTACTTCTATTCCTCGTCTGCATGTGTGTACGCCGCGGACAAGCAGACGGAAACCGATGTGAGTCCTCTGCGTGAGGAGGACGCGTACCCGGCCATGCCCGAGGACGGCTACGGCTGGGAAAAGCTCTTCAGCGAGCGGATGGCGCGCCATTTCAGAGAGGATCACGGACTGGCGACCCGAGTAGCCCGGTACCACAACGTGTACGGCCCGTACGGAACCTGGACGGGCGGACGCGAGAAAGCGCCGGCGGCCGCTTGCCGAAAGGTCGCTCTCGCTGTTCTCTCCGGCAGCCAGGAAATCGAGATCTGGGGCGACGGCGAACAGACCCGCAGCTTCACCTACATCGACGACTGCGTCGAGGGTACCGTGCGCCTGACACGCAGCGAACACGCCGAGCCGATCAATGTCGGCTCGGGCGCGCTCGTCTCCATCAACCAGCTCTACTCGATCGTCCAGCAGATCGCCGGGGTCAAGCTGAGGCATCGCCACGTTCCAGGCGCCCTGGGAGTGCGCGGCCGCAACAGTGACAACACCCGCATCCGCAAGGAACTCGGCTGGGAGCCGACGCACTCGTTGCTCGACGGGCTGGAGGCCACCTACCGCTGGATCTACGACCAGGCCAAGGCGCAGCTGGAAGGCAGAGCTCACCAGTGCTGACGCGAGAACCAGGCTCGTTGGAGAGAGTCGATGTGCTGGGCGTGGGCATCAGTGCGGTCGATCGGGATTCCGCCGTGCGAGAGATCGAGCGGTGGATCGACACCGGTGAGCGCGCCTACGTGTGTGTCACGGGTGTGCACGGGGTCATGGAGGCTCAGCGCGACCCCGCTCTGCGCCGTATCCACAATGCTTCGGGACTGACCGTGCCCGACGGTATGCCGATGGTCTGGGCCGGGCACAGGGCGGGCGCCCCATGGATGCGACAGGTCCGGGGAGCCGACTTGATGGTGTCGGTACTCGAGCGGGCCGCGCAGCGCGGCTGGTCCTCGTATCTGTACGGCGGTGCCGAAGGTGTCCCCGAGATGCTCGCCCGGCAACTGTCACGCCGCATCGACGGGCTCGACATCGCGGGCTGCTACTCCCCTCCGTTCCGGCCGCTCACGCCGGAGGAGGAAGAGAGCGTCGTGCGCCGGATCAACGACAGTGAGGCGGACCTCGTCTGGGTCGGTCTGTCCACACCGAAACAGGAGCGCTGGATGGCCCAGCATCGAGCCAGGCTGAAGGCATCAGCGCTGATCGGAGTGGGTGCCGCCTTCGACTTCCACGCGGGTCTCAAACCGGAGGCGCCGGGCTGGATGCAGCGTCACGGTCTCGAGTGGTCGTACCGCCTGCTGAAAGAGCCTCGTCGGCTGTGGCGACGCTATCTCCGCAACAACCCGGCCTACCTGGCCCGTATCGCGTTGAGGCCACCGCGACTGGTGGACGGGTCCGGTCTGTCATGAAGGTCGCCGTCGTTCACAGCTTCTACGCGTCGGGGCAACCCAGTGGCGAGAACGAGGCTGTGCTTGACCAGGTGAGGGCGCTTCGCCGGGCCGGCCACGAGGTTCGGTTGTTCGCCGCCCACACTGACGAACTGGTCCAGGCCCCGCTGTACGCACCGCGGGCCGCCGCACGGGTGGCGACCGGCCGTGGCCGTCATCCCCTGGCCGGGCTCAGGGCCTACGACCCGGACATCGTGCACGTACACAACCTCTTTCCCAACTTCGGGCGGGTCTGGCTGCGTGGGTGGGACGGTCCTCTCGTCGCGACCATGCACAACTACCGGCCGATGTGCGCAGCGGCGACCCTGTACCGCGAGGGGCAGGTCTGCACCCGCTGCCTCGACGGCGAACGCTGGGCGAGTCTTCGGCACGGCTGCTACCGGAGTTCGCGCACCGCGACGCTGCCGCTCGCCTGGGCGGGGCGACGGGGTGCGGCTTCGGATCCGTTGCTGGCGCGTGCGGACCGGCTCGTGGTCCTGTCCTCCCTGGCCGAGCGGACCTACCGGCGTGCCGGTGTGCCCGCGGAATGCCTGAGGCTGGTCCCGAACTTCGTCGGTGACCCCTCGGTCGACGAGGCGGCACCCGGTGACAACGGTCGCTGGCTGGCGGTGGCCCGGCTCACGGCTGAGAAGGGCATCCTGGAACTGCTGCGCCGCTGGCCGGCTGAAGAGCCCCTCGACATCGTGGGCGACGGTGAGCTGATGGCCGAGTGCCGGGCCGCCGCACCCCCGTCGGTCAGGTTCCTTCGCAGCCTCGACCGCAGCGAACTGCGCCGACGACTGCCGTCCTGGCGAGGTCTCGTCTTCTCCAGCCGCGTCTTCGAGGGCGCGGTACCGCTCGTCTACATCGAGTCCCTGGCGGCGGGCCTGCCTGTCATCGCGTTCGAGGGGTCGTCAGCCGCCGAGTCGGTGAAAGAACTGGGTACCGGCCTGGTGATGACGTGGCAGGAACCCCTCGCGCCGGTGCTGCGGGAGGGGAGCGTCACTTTCCCGGGCCTACGGGAGCGCTGCCGTCAGTCGTACGCCGATCACTTCACCGAGCAGGGCTGGTCGCGGCGTATGAACGCCCTGTACGCGGAACTTGTTTCGGAGACGTCGCATGCACAGGATTCTGATCGCCCTGCCGACTCTGGGACGCCGGCCGCTGGGCCCGTTGCTGACGGAACTGGTACGTCAAACCGCCGAAGTGCGTTCCTCGGGGTTCACGGCCGAGGTGCTGCTTCTTGACAACTCTGCCGACGGGCACTCCGGCGTAAGGAACTGCGCGGCGCGGCACGGAGTCCGTTACCGCCGCGTGCCGCGTCGTGGCTTCGCCCAGGTGCGCAACGCGGCGCTGAACGCCGCTGCCGACCAGGATGCCCTGATCTTCATCGACGACGACGAGATTCCCGCGGTCGGTTGGTTGCGAGCTTTGCTGGAGGGCGCGAACACCCACCGTGCCGACGTGGTGTGGGGGCCGGTTCGCGCCGTGGTGTCGGCGGACGCTCCTCGCTGGCTCGCCGGAGGCAGGACCCTGCGCCCGGAATGGACCCAGCCCGACGGGCCGTTGATCGGTGTCGCCGCGTCGAACAACACACTGTTGCGCATGGCCATGGTCCGCAAGACCGGTCTGTCCTTCGAGGAGGCGTTCGACAGATGCGGTGGCGAGGACACCGTGTTTTTCTCGAAGTTGGCCGCGTGTGGTGCCCGCATGGTCTGGATCGGCGCGGCCGCCGTGTCGGAGATGCAGGATGCCGACCGGTTGACGCTGCGCGGGCTGGTAGCACGCTGGTGCCGTCACGGTGCCGCTTCCGCAGCCACAGAGCGAACGCTGCGAGGCGGATGGGGACCGCGACTCACCGCGCGGCGCATGGCGAGGGTGCCGCGTGGGGTGGCGCGGATCGTGGGGAGCGGGGTACTGCGTGACCCGGCACGGGCCGCTGCGGGAATCGAGGACCTGGCCTTCGCCTGCGGGTGGGCCGTCGCAGCGGCCCGGATGCTGCTGAGCACCGTGCCTCACAGGGGATTCTTCGGCCGTCGGACCTGCGACGGCGTCAAGTAACTCGGCAATGCCCAGGACGCTCGATGAGATGAGGCAGGATGACGGTTTCCGCGACGGGCCGTGTGACGGTGGCGATGGCCTTCGTCCGGATGGCGCGTGCTGAGAGCACCCAGTGTCGCGGTCGGCTGGGTGAGGAGCCGGCTCTGGCGTATTTCCGCTGTATGGCGTCGGCCTATGGTTCCGTTCGCCGCTGGAATCCGGAGGTGGAGCTGGTCCTTGTCACGACGGAGCCGTTGCCGGAGCCGTACGCGGGGCAACTGGCCCGTATCGGCGTGGAGATCGTGCTGGCACCGTTCTCGCACCGCCCGCCGGAGGGATTCGGCAAGGGGTGGGTCAGTTCGCTCTATCACCTGGACGCGATGGAGGCACTGCACGGACGAGGGGGGACCCAAGTCTTCATCGAACCGGACATCCTCTGCGTACGTCCACTGCACGACATGCTCCTCGCCGTCGGCGACCGGGTCGGGGCTCAGTTCGAACCGGAACTGATGCGCCCGCAAGCGAAGGAGTGGGACTGGTATTGGGATCTGTGCGACGAGATCCACGTGGAGCTCGGTGAGAGGTGCGGCAGGCATCAGCCGTACAGCGGATCCTTCTATGTAATTCCGGAGCAGCACGGCGGTGTGTTGCTGGAACGCCTTGAGCGGGCCTGGCGATGGAGCCTGGAACGGCATCGACACGGCAAGCTGGGGCTCTCCACGGACGAGCAGTTCATGAACTACGCGCTGCGTGGGGTGCCGGTGTCGGAGATGAGCAGTCACACTCGCGTCATTCCGACCACGCCTTGGCGGCGCTATCTGACCGACCGTGCCACCATCCTGGACCTGACCTGGTGGAACCTCACCCATGAGAAGGACTTGGGCTTTCAGCGTATGTACGGGGCCGCGGTCGACCCCGGTTCCTGGTTCTGGACGGCGCCGGAGGACGAATTCCGTGAGCGGGCCGGTGCGATGATGTCGGCGCTCGGGCCGGTCACCCCTCAGCGCGCTGTCCTGAACGCCGCGTGCGGCTTCGTTGAGAGACTCACCTCCGATCGCATGCGCCACCGCCTGAAGCCGCTGTACGCGCGGTCGGTCCAGTTGTACTCATCGCTCCGGTATCCCTGACCGGCGGTTCAGTACGCTCCGGTGCCCGCGATGACGGCCCGCACCGTCCGCAGCAGCACTCCGAGGTCCACCGACGGCGACCAGTTGTCCACGTATCCGAGGTCCAGGGCGATCGTCTCGTCCCATGAAAGGTTCGAGCGCCCGCTGACCTGCCACAGGCCGGTGAGGCCCGGCTTGACGGCGAGTCTGCGCAGTTCGACCTCGTTGTAGCGGGCGACCTCGTCGGGCAGCGGCGGACGTGGGCCGACCAGGGACATGTCCCCGCGCACCACGTTGAACAGCTGGGGCAGTTCGTCCAGGGAGCAGCGGCGCAGCAGGCGGCCGGCGCGGGTGATGCGGGGATCACGGCGGATCTTGAACATCCGGCCGTCCTGCTCGTTGGTGCCGGCCAGCTGCTGCCGCAGCCGTTCGGCGTCGACGACCATGGTGCGGAACTTGAGCATGGTGAACGGCGCCCCGCGGCGTCCGACACGGGTCTGCCGGTGCACGACGGGTCCCGGGGAGTCCAGGCGTACGACCAGGGCGACGGCCGCGAACACGGGGACGAGCAGCGCGATGAGCAGCGCCGCGCCCACCCGGTCGGTCACCGACTTCACCGCGGCGGCGAGCCCCCGCCGCAGGGGCGGGGTGACGTTCAGCATGGTGAGTCCGGCCACCGAGAAGACGTCCACCCGGCGCCGGGACACCTCGGTCAGGCCCGGTACGACCACGAGCCGGCGGCCTTCGCCGTGCAGGGCCCAGGACAGCCGGCGCAGGCGCGTTCCGTTCAGGTGCGGTCCCGGTACGACGAGGACCGCGTCCACGCCCAGCCGCCGGGCCGCCTCCAGCACCGCGGTCGAGTCGGCCGTCAGGCGCGGGGGTTCGCAGCTGTCCAGGCGGGCCGCGACGGGGGCCAGCGACTGCGGGTCCTGCTCGCCGATCGGACACACGCCGACGACGACGAACTCGTGCTCGGTCCGCCGCGCGAGGTGCCCGACCAGGTTGTCGACGGCGTCCGCCTCCCCGATCACCAGGGCCCGGTGCACGGCCCGGCCGTCGCGACGCCGGGCGATCAGATGCCGGCGGATCAGCGTGTGCACGAGCGCGCTCGTCGGCGCGGAGGGCAACAGCGCGGTGAGCGCGAGGAGGAACGGGGAGTTCTCGCCCGTCGCCGCCCGGACCACCGCGAGCATGCCGACCATGACCAGCCAGTCGTGCAGCGCGGCGCGCAGAGCGGCGCCCTCACCGAGACGGCCTGCGGCGTAACGGTCCCGCGCGGCGCGCACGAGCAGCCAGGCCACGGCCGCCACCACCGCGACGGTCACGGCCTTCGCGCTGTCGGTCGGAGTGAAGGCCAGGTACGCCGGCACGAGGGCGCCGACCGCGTCACCGAGGACGGCGGCCGGCGCGTACCAGAAGGGTTTTCCGGTGCCGCGTCCGGCCGGTGGCTGTTCGTCGACGACCCGTGTCCACGGCTGCCGTGCCGCCGGTAGCTGGGGAAGGGTCTCCCCGAACAGCCACATGCGCCCTCCAAGTGGGATTAAAGGGTCTGGTCGAGTGTGTACGGCGTTGTGAGCCGAGCCGGGTGCGACGCCGCGCCGGGGCGAACTGTCACCCGATAGGCCCCTGTGCGGTGCCATTCGTTCGGGTGCCGCAGGCGCTGCCCGGCTTCAGCGTGGCCCGCAAGGGCGTCACCAGGGGCTGGCGCAGCAGGACCGGCCTGCCGTCCGCGTGCGGTTCCCACAGGTGCAGCACCAGCGTGCGGCTGGTGCCCGCGGGCAGTTCCAGATCGAGCGTGTACACGGGGTGGCCGCGTTCGGTGCCGGATGCCAGCAGCGCGGTGCGGCCGTCCACGGTGGCGCCGGTGAGGCCGGCTCCGGCTCCGGCGTAGTACGACACCAGCAGCCGGTTGTCGCCCGGCCGGGTGCGGTAGGGCGGGTGGTCCTCCCGCAGCGTGACGTAGCCGGGCAGGCCGGCGGAAGGGGCTCGGTTGGTCAGGGTCGCCGTCACGGTGACCGCGCGCCCGCCGTCGGCGCAGCCGTTCGCCTCCCAGACCAGGCTCCGGTCCAGGTAGTAGTCCAACTTCGAGCCCGCCGCGTTGTTGACCACCAGTCCCGCGAAGGGCCCCGGGGTGTCCGGGAGTGTGCCCGCGTAGGGGCGTGTCTCCAAGAGCCGCTGTTCCCGCGGGTGGGCGCTCCACAGCCGCAGCCGGCCGTCGCGCTGGGCCTCGTGGACGGCGGCGAACAGGGCGGGCAGCCGACGCGTGTCGGCGTACGCGGCGAGCAGGGGTGCGGCGACGGCGCGGGCCGCGTCGACGAAGAAGGCCTTGCGCCGGGTGACGTCGTCGTACCGTGCGTAGCTGGCCCGCTCGGTGAGGTCCAGGATGTTGTCGGCGGTGAGTTGGGTGCCGTCGGCCATGCGGGCGGGGCCGGTGACTCGCAGGAAACGGGCCAGCGTGGCCGGGTCGAGGGCGATCGCTCCGTCCACGCGCTCGCCGGTGTGGTCGCGCCACGCCGCGGCCCAGATGCGGGCGGCGTCGGGGAAGTGGGGGCTGAGGTTGGAGTTGGCCCACACGCGGGTGGGAGCGCTGGCCGCGTAGCGGTCCGCGAACTCGGCGCCCAGATCGATGTTCGCCCGGGCCGCAGCCATCTCGGTGTTGTTGCCGAACCGCTCGAACGACACATGGCCCCGGTCGGTCCGCAGCACCGCGAAGGCGCCGGCGACACCTCCGGTGCCGCGTGCCTCGGCGGTGTTCTGGAACGCGAGGAAGTAGCGGCGTTTCCCCTGGTCGCCCAGGAGGGACGGCAGGACGCGGGCCGCCACGGAGGCGTCGGTCATCGCTGGGGTGAGACGGTCGATCTGCCGCGCGAGGCCGGCCCGGGCCCGGTCGGCCGCCGGCAGCCAGGTGGACCGGGGCAGCCCGTGCACATCGGCCTGTACACGGGTGGCGACATCTGCCGCCCGGACTACGTCCGGCGCGTGTTGCCGCAAGGACTCCAGCGCCCCGGACATCCCGTCGCCGCCGTCCGGTGCCGGCAGGGCGCGCACCAGTGGGGCCAGGACACCGGCGGACAGGCGGTCCGCCGCGGACGCGGCACCCCGCACGGTCCGCAGCGGGCCGCCGACGAAGGGCAGCCGGGCGGCGCAGTACCAGGCCGGGCCTGTGGTGAGGCCGTGGGCCCGCGCGGCGTGGGCCGCCGCGGACCGCACCGCACGCTGCTGTTCCTCGGCCGTGCCGAGTGCCGGTGCGGTGGTCACGGTCCGCCGCAGCGCGTCGAGGTCCTGCTGGGCCGCGAGCAGTTCGGTGCGGGCGAGCCATCCGGTGACCGCGATCCAGGCGGCGCCGGCCAGTGCGAGCGCCGCGACGGCGGGCAGGGCGTACACGAGCGCACGGCGAAGGACGGGCGCCCGGTCGAGGCGGCCCGTCCCCGGCAAACGGACGGCGCCCCGGCCGAAGCCGGGACGCCTGGGTGCCGTACCGGTGTCCCGGTCCGTCATGAACTGCGGCGGCGGCGCACGGCGAGCATCGTGCCACCGCCTGCGGCGATCAGCCCCGCCGCGGCCCCGCCCAGTGCCAGAGCCTTTCCACTGCCCGTGTTCGCGAGGCCCGCGCGCTCGGGCTGCTTGTCGTCGTACGTCGTGGTGTTGGTCGTGGTGTTGACGGGGTCGGCCAGGAGTGCCCGGTCCTTCGTGTGCAGCACCTTGATGTCGACGGCGCACTTCCGGTGGGGATGCCGGGCGATCAGTTCGAAGTGGTGGAACCCCGGCTGGGTGCGCCGGGGGATGGTCACCGTGTCGGTGACCTCTCCGTACCGGTCCGCCGTGAAGGTGCCCAGCACCACGGCGAACGACCTCAGCTCCGCCTCGACACGCTGCCGCGGAGCGAAGCCCGTGCCGTGGAAGCCCAGTCGGCCTCCGGCGTGCACGGTGGTGGCGCTGAGCGTCAGGCAATGGGGCGGTGGCGGGTACGGCGGGGGGTACGGCCCCCCGGACTGCGCGTGGGCTGTCTGCGCCCCTGCCAGCGGCGCGGCGACGAGCACGGCAGCCGATGCCAGCGCGCCTCGCCATCCGGGCGATCTCGTCATGTTCACTCTCCTCCACTCGGTTCAGGCCAGGCGATCGGCCGTCGTCGAGATCTGGATACACGGAAAAAGTGGGATATAGGACTGCCTTCGGCGTGACACGGCCAAGAAGTCCCCGGATGGGCTAGCGGTTGTCCTCACGACGGCCCCGCATGAGGGTGGCTCCCCCGCTCGGTGCGTGCGAGTCCCTATGGTCGGCTGCGTCCACAGGGAACAGAACATCCCAATCCGGGTGGTTCCCTCGGTTCGATGAGGGGTGCAGCTTGGATCTCCACGGCTTCCTGAAAGCTCTCGCGCGACGCTGGCCGACCGTCGCCGTCAGCCTGGTTCTCGCGGTCGGGACGGCGCTCACCGCGACGAGTTTGAGCACCGCCGTCTACGAGGCCAGAACCCAGCTCTTCGTGGCCACCCGCAGCGGGCAGGACACCGCCCAGCTGAGCCTGGGCCAGAGCTTCTCCCAGGCGCGGGTGCAGTCGTACGCCGAGATCGTGACGACCCGGCAGGTGACCGTGCCCGTGGTGAAGGAGCTGGGGCTGCGCACCACGCCGGAGGAGTTGGCGTCCCGGATCACCGCCCAGGCGCCCCTCAACACCGTGCTCATCGACATCACTGTCCGGGATGTCGAGCCCCGGCGTGCCGCGCGGATCGCCAACGCGGTGGCGGAGCGGTTCAGTTCGGTCGTCGAGCGGCTGGAGACGCCCAAGCACCTGCCCGGCTCCAAGCGCAAGAGCCGGACCGGCGCGGAGACCTCCCCCGTCTCCCTGCGTGTCACGCAGGAAGCCGTCGCCCCCGCCGGCCCGGTCTCGCCCCGGCCGCTGCTGAACCTGGGCGCGGGTGTGCTCGCCGGCCTGCTGCTCGGCGCCGGCGTCGTCGCGTTGCGCGAGACGCTCGACACCACGCTCAAGACGGTCGAGACGCTGACCGAGTTCACCGCACTGCCGGGGCTCGCCACCATCCCGTACGACAAGAACGCCCCCAAGCAGCCGCTCGTCGCCGCCGACGGGCACTCCCGGCGCGCCGAGGCCTTCCGCAAGCTGCGCACCAACCTGCAGTTCTCGCAGGTCGACGACCCGCCACGGATCATCGTGGTGACGAGTTCGGTGCCGGGTGAGGGCAAGACCAACACCGCGATCAACCTCGCCCTCTCGCTGGCCGAGGCGGGCGTGGCCACCTGCCTGGTGGACGCGGACCTGCGCCGGCCGTGCGTGGCCCCGGCCTTCGGTCTGGTCCGGGACGCCGGCCTGACCACCGTGCTCATCGGGCAGGCCCGGATCGCCGACGTGACGCAGGAGGTCGCGGGCGGACTGTCGGTGCTGGCCAGCGGCGCGGTACCGCCGAACCCCACCGAGCTGCTCGCCTCGGCGCGCATGGAGGAGGTGCTGAAGGAGCTGGCGGACCTGTACGAGGTGGTGATCGTCGACACCGCGCCGCTGCTGCCGGTCGCGGACACCCTGGGTCTCGCCTCGCTCGCCCAGGGCACGCTGCTCGTCGTCCGTGCCGCCAGGACCAGGCGCGACCAGGTGCGCGCCGCCGCGGAATCGCTGGAGCGGGTGGGCGTGCGCGTCCTCGGTACCGTCTTCAGCATGGCTGCGGTCTCCAAGGGCGGCCGGTACGGCTACCAGAGCTACGGTGAGCTGCCCGCTCCCCGGACGTCGGCGCCCCGTGACGAGGAGGCCATGGCCGCGGGGACCGGTGGAGCAGGCGGGGCCGGCGAGGGGTGATGCGGGTCCTGTTCGTCTGCACCGGCAACGTGCACCGTTCGGCGCTCGCCGAGCGGCTGCTGGCCGCCCGGTTGCCGCGCGGCTCGGCCCTGCGGCCGGAGAGCGCCGGTACGCAGGCCTGGCCGTGCCCGGGCATGGAGGACTCCACCCGGGCGGTGCTGGAGCGGCTGGGCGGCGACGGGTCCGGCTTCGTCTCGCGCCCGCTCACCGCCCCACTCGTCCTGGGATCGGCGCTGGTGCTCGGGCTCGCCGGCGAGCACCGCGAGGCGGCCGTACGCCTCGCGCCGTCGGCGATGCGGCGCTGCTTCACCCTGAAGGAGTTCGTGCGGCTCGCCGGCGGGGAAGCCGACGGGGACGGGCGGCGGCCGGACGGCGCCGGCGACTTCGCCGCGGTGGTCGCGGCCGCCGCCGCCCGCCGGGGGCACGCGGCCCCGGTCCCGGCGGAGGAGGACGACGTCGCGGACCCCCGGGGAAGGTCCTCCGCGGTGCTGTCCGAGTGCGCCCACGAGATCGACGACCTCGTGGGAAGCCTGGTCCGGTTCTGCGGAGACCCGGTAACGGTGCAGGTCGGAGCGGCCTTGCGTATAAGAGATGGATAAGACTTGAGTCTGCTTGACTCAGGTCTGTTGACCGAAGGCTGGGCGTCATGCACACTTGAGTCCGTTCCACTCAAGTCAGCTGGAGGAAGATCACCATGGCACGTGCGGTCGGCATCGACCTGGGCACGACTAACTCCGTCGTCAGCGTTCTGGAGGGCGGCGAGCCCACCGTCATCACCAACGCCGAGGGTGCCAGGACCACGCCGTCCGTCGTCGCCTTTGCCAAGAACGGCGAGGTGCTCGTCGGCGAGGTCGCCAAGCGGCAGGCGGTGACCAACGTGGACCGGACCATCCGGTCGGTGAAGCGTCACATGGGCACCGACTGGAAGATCGAGCTCGACGGGAAGCCCTTCAACCCGCAGCAGATCTCGGCGTTCATCCTGCAGAAGCTCAAGCGGGACGCCGAGTCGTACCTGGGCGAGAAGGTCACGGACGCGGTCATCACCGTCCCGGCGTACTTCAACGACTCCGAGCGCCAGGCGACGAAGGAAGCCGGCGAGATCGCCGGTCTCAACGTCCTGCGCATCGTCAACGAGCCGACCGCGGCGGCGCTCGCGTACGGCCTGGACAAGGACGACCAGACGATCCTCGTCTTCGACCTCGGTGGCGGCACCTTCGACGTGTCCCTGCTGGAGATCGGCGACGGCGTCGTCGAGGTGAAGGCCACCAACGGCGACAACCACCTCGGTGGCGACGACTGGGACCAGCGTGTCGTCGACTACCTGGTGCAGCAGTTCAAGTCCGGTCACGGCGTGGACCTGGCCAAGGACAAGATGGCGCTGCAGCGTCTGCGTGAGGCGGCCGAGAAGGCCAAGATCGAGCTGTCCAGCTCCACCGAGACCTCGATCAACCTGCCCTACATCACGGCGTCCGCCGAGGGCCCGCTGCACCTGGACGAGAAGCTCACCCGCGCCCAGTTCCAGCAGCTGACCGCGGACCTGCTGGAGCGCTGCAAGACGCCGTTCCACAACGTCATCAAGGACGCCGGCATCTCCATCAACGAGATCGACCACGTCGTCCTCGTCGGTGGCTCCACCCGTATGCCCGCCGTCGCCGAGATCGTCAAGGAACTGACGGGCGGCAAGGAGGCCAACAAGGGTGTGAACCCGGACGAGGTCGTCGCCATCGGCGCCTCGCTCCAGGCCGGTGTCCTCAAGGGTGAGGTCAAGGACGTCCTGCTCCTCGACGTGACCCCGCTGTCCCTCGGTATCGAGACCAAGGGCGGCATCATGACCAAGCTGATCGAGCGCAACACCACGATCCCGACGAAGCGTTCGGAGATCTTCACCACGGCCGAGGACAACCAGCCGTCGGTGCAGATCCAGGTCTACCAGGGTGAGCGCGAGATCGCGGCGTACAACAAGAAGCTCGGCATGTTCGAGCTGACCGGTCTGCCGCCGGCGCCCCGCGGCGTCCCGCAGATCGAGGTGTCCTTCGACATCGACGCCAACGGCATCATGCACGTGACCGCGAAGGACCTCGGCACGGGCAAGGAGCAGAAGATGACCGTCACCGGCGGCTCCTCGCTGCCGAAGGACGAGGTCGACCGGATGCGCCAGGAGGCCGAGCAGTACGCGGAGGAGGACCACCGCCGCCGCGAGGCCGCCGAGACCCGCAACCAGGGCGAGCAGCTCGTCTACCAGACGGAGAAGTTCCTCAAGGACAACGAGGACAAGGTCCCCGGCGAGATCAAGACCGAGGTCGAGGCCGCGGTCACCGAGCTGAAGGACGCGCTCAAGGGCGAGGACACAGCTGAGATCCGTACGGCCACCGAGAAGGTCGCCGCGGTCTCGCAGAAGCTCGGCCAGGCCATGTACGCCGACGCCGGGCAGGCCGCCGGCGGCGCCTCCGAGGAGGGTGCCGCCGCCGGTGACACCAAGGCCGACGACGACGTCGTGGACGCCGAGATCGTGGACGACGAGCGCAAGGACGGTGCCGCGTGACGGAGGAGACCCCGGGCTTCGAAGAGAAGCCCGACGTCCCCTCCGGCGCCACCCCCGACGACGCCGAGCCGCAGGCCGCCTCCCCCTCCGCGGAGGAGGGGGCGGCCCCGGCCGGGGACGCAGCAGCACAGACCGCCGGTCTGACGGCCCAGCTGGACCAGGCCCGCAAGGCGCTCGAGGAGCGCACCGCGGACCTCCAGCGGCTCCAGGCCGAGTTCCAGAACTACCGCCGCCGGGTCGAGCGTGACCGGATCGCGGTCAAGGAGATCGCCATCGCGAACCTCCTGACCGAACTCCTGCCCGTGCTCGACGACATCGGCCGCGCCCGGGAGCACGGCGAACTCGTCGGCGGCTTCAAGTCCGTCGCGGAGTCGCTGGAGACCACCGCGGCCAAGATGGGTCTGCAGCAGTTCGGCAAGGAGGGCGAGCCCTTCGACCCGACGATCCACGAGGCGCTGATGCACAGCTACGCGCCGGACGTCACCGAGACGACGTGCGTGGCGATTCTGCAGCCCGGGTACCGGATCGGCGAGCGCACCATCCGCCCCGCGCGGGTGGCCGTGGCCGAACCGCAGCCGGGGGCCCAGACCGTCAAGGCAGACGGGACCGAGGGGACGGACGCGAACACAGAGGGCGACGACAAGGAGAGCGGTGGCCCGGACGAGGGCTGAGCTTGAACCGAGAAGGCCGATAAGGAAGGAGGGGCGTCGGGGATGAGCACCAAGGACTTCATCGAGAAGGACTACTACAAGGTCCTCGGCGTCCCCAAGGACGCCACCGAGGCCGAGATCAAGAAGGCGTACCGGAAGCTCGCCCGCGAGTTCCACCCGGACGCCAACAAGGGAAACGTCAAGGCGGAGGAGCGCTTCAAGGAGATCTCCGAGGCCAACGACATCCTCGGTGACCCCAAGAAGCGCAAGGAGTACGACGAGGCACGCGCCCTGTTCGGAAGCGGCGGCTTCCGTCCCGGGCCGGGCCCGGGCGCCGGCGGTTCCTTCAACTTCGACCTGGGCGACCTCTTCGGAGGCGGCGCCCAGGGCGGCGGGGGAGCCGGCGGCTTCGGCGGCGGACTCGGTGACGTCTTCGGGGGCCTGTTCAACCGGGGCGGCGCGGGCACGGGCACGCGTACGCAGCCCAGGCGCGGCCAGGACATCGAGTCCGAGGTCACCCTCAGCTTCACCGAGGCGATCGAGGGCGCGACGGTCCCGCTGCGCATGTCAAGTCAGCAGCCGTGCAAGGCCTGTTCGGGCACCGGCGACAAGAACGGCAACCCGCGGGTCTGCCCGACCTGCGTCGGCACCGGCCAGGTGGCGCGGGGTTCCGGCGGAGGTTTCTCGCTGACCGATCCCTGCCCGGACTGCAAGGGCCGCGGCCTGATCGCCGAGGACCCCTGCGAGGTCTGCCACGGCAGCGGACGCGCCAAGTCCTCGCGGACCATGCAGGTCCGCATCCCCGCGGGGGTCATGGACAGCCAGCGCATCCGCCTGCGCGGCAAGGGCGCGCCCGGTGAACGCGGCGGTCCCGCGGGCGATCTGTACGTCACCGTGCATGTCGACGCCCACCCGGTCTTCGGCCGCAAGGGCGACAACCTCACGGTGACCGTCCCGGTCACGTTCGCCGAGGCGGCCCTCGGCGGCGAGGTCAGGGTGCCCACCCTGGGCGGACCGCCGGTGACGCTGAAGCTGCCGCCGGGCACGCCCAACGGCCGCACCATGCGCGCCCGCGGGAAGGGCGCGGTCCGCAAGGACGGCACCCGCGGCGACCTGTTGGTCACCGTCGAGGTGAGTGTCCCGAAGGACGTTACGGGGAAGGCTCGTGACGCGCTTGAGGTGTATCGCGAGGCGACCGCGGGTGAGGACCCGCGGGCGGAGCTGTTCCAGGCCGCGAAGGGAGCATGAGTCAGGTGGACGGTCGTCGACGCAACCCGTATGAACTGACCGAGGAAACCCCGGTTTACGTCATCTCGGTGGCGGCCCAGCTGTCCGGCCTGCACCCGCAGACCCTGCGCCAGTACGACCGCCTCGGCCTCGTCTCCCCGGACCGCACCGCCGGCCGGGGCCGCCGCTACTCGGCCCGCGACATCGAACTGCTGCGCCAGGTGCAGCAGTTGTCGCAGGACGAGGGCGTCAACCTGGCCGGCATCAAGCGGATCATCGAGCTGGAGAACCAGGTCGCCGCCCTCCAGTCCCGCGTCGCGGAGCTGCAGGCGGCCCTGGACGGCGCGGCGGCCGCGATGCAGCAGCGCGAGGCGGCGGTGCACGCCTCGTACCGCCGCGACCTGGTCCCGTACCAGGAGGTCCAGCAGACCAGCGCGCTGGTGGTGTGGCGGCCGAAGCGGCAGCAGTCCTCGGACTGACCGCAGCGTGACCGCGTGACCGCGTGACCGCGTGACCACGGACACGTGGGCGTGGCTGGAGCGTGTGAAGGGGCCCGGAGAATCCTCCGGGCCCCTTTGCTGTCCTTCTCCGTCTGCCGACGTTGTCTTCCACCCCGGATGACCCATATCTTCACAGGAACCACACCTTTAACTTTGCTATCTCAATAAGTGATAGCTCCTTGACGGCTCGGTGAAGGCAGCGTTTGCTGCCCTCACCTGGGTCGCGATACGCACCCTCGTTCGGAAGGCACGCGCAGTGAACACCCGTACACGTCGTAGCGGTATCGCAGTCGCCGCAGGTTCCCTCACGCTGTCCCTGAGTGCATGCGGGGCGTTGGGAGTGACCGGAAGCAGCAGCGAGGCGAGCCCGACCAAGGGGAACGACATCACGGTGGGGCTGCTGCTGCCGGAGAAGGCGAACACCCGCTACGACAAGTTCGACCGCCCGAGCATCGAGGCCAAGGTCGCCGAACTCACCGACAAGCAGGGCAAGGTCGATTACGCCAACGCGAACGCGAACGCGAAGACGCAGGCCCAGCAGCTGCAGAAGATGGTCGACGACCAGGTCGACGTCATCATTCTGGACGCCGTCGACGCGCACGCCATAGCCGGCGATGTGAAGAAGGCGAAGGACGCGGGCATCCCCGTCATCGCCTACGACCGCCTCGCCGAGGGCCCGATCGACGCGTACGTCTCCTTCGACAACGAACTGGTCGGCGAGGTCCAGGGCCGCTCCCTCATGGAGGCCCTGGGGTCGGACGTCGACACGTCCTCGAAGATCGTCATGATGAACGGCTCGTCCACCGACCCCAACGCCAAGCAGTTCAAGGCGGGCGCGCTCTCCGAGCTTCAGGGCAAGGTCATCATCTCCCGGTCGTACGACACCGTCGACTGGAAGCCCGCGAACGCCGAGGCCAACATGAAGCAGGCCATCGCGGCGATCGGCGCGCACAACATCGTCGGCGTCTACTCCGCCAACGACGGCATGGCCGGCGGTGTCATCAAGGCCCTGAAGGAGGCCGGTGTCACCAAGCTGCCGCCGGTCACCGGTCAGGACGCCGAACTGGACGCCGTGCAGCGGATCCTCACGGGCGAGCAGTACATGAGCGTGTACAAGTCGTACCCGCAGGAGGCCGAGTCCGCCGCCGAGATGGCCGTGGCGAAGGTCCAGGGCAAGGACATCCAGTTCGAGGCCCTCGCCTCGGAGAGCGTCGACAGCCCCACGGACAAGGGAATCCCGGCGCAACTGGTCCCCGTGGTCGCCCTGACGAAGAGCAACATCAGGAGCACGGTGATCGAGGACGGCATCTACAAGGTGTCCGACATCTGCACCAGCGAGTTCAAGAGCGACTGCGCGGCGGCGAAGCTGAAGTAGCCGACCGGGCCGGCCGGTTACGTGCCCGGCGTGGCAGTCCCGGCAGTCCTGGCGCTGTCGGCGAAGGCGCCCTTCGTGAAGGCCAGTTCGGCGAAGCGTTCGCCGATGCGGCGGTGGGTGGCGGCGTCCGGGTGCAGGTTGTCGGGCAGCGGCAGCTCGGCGTGGTCCCGTTCGCCGTAGAGCTCGCGGCCGTCGAGGTGGTGCAGGTTCGGGTCGTCGGCCGATCGCTGGGTGACGATCCGGGCCAGTTCGTCCCGGATGACGCCGAGGGTGAGCTTGCCGCTCGCCCGTTCCGCCGGGTCGCCCATCGCCTGGAACCGCAGCTGTCCGGTGCTCAGGGAGCTGAAGTCCGGGGCGCTGGGGCCGGGGGTGTCCTCGTGGATGGGGCACAGGATCGGCGAGACGACCAGCAGCGGGGTGCTGGGGTGCCCCTCGCGGATGGTGTCGAGGAAGCCGTGGACGGCCGGGGTGAAGGCGCGCAGCCGCATCAGGTCGGCGTTGACCAGGTTGATGCCGATCTTGACGCTGATCAGGTCGGCCGGGGTGTCCCGCAGGGTCCGGGCGGTGAACGGGTCGAGCAGGGCGCTGCCGCCCAGTCCCAGGTTGATCAGCTCGACCCCGCCCAGGTGCGCGGCGAGCGCCGGCCAGGTGGTGGTGGGGCCCGCCGCGTCCGAGCCGTGGCTGATTGAGCTGCCGTGGTGCAGCCAGACCGGGCGGCCCGGGTCGGGGGCGGGTCCGACGGGGGCGTCGGTGCGCAGGGCGAGAAGTTCGGTGGTCTCGTTGTGCGGCAGCCAGATCTCGACGGTCTTGTCGGTCTGGGGCAGGCCGGTGAAGAGGAGGGTGCCGGGCGGGCCGGACCGGTGCTCGGCGGTTCCGGCGGTCATGTCGATGGTGAGGGTGTCGCCGCCGGTCACGCTGCCCCGGCCGGCCGGGCGGCCGTCGACGAGCAGCTCGTACACGCCGTCCGGGCGGGGCGGGGCGCCTACGTAGACCCGCTTGGTGGGGCGGGTGTCCAGCTCGACGGCGGTGGCCCGGGTGCGGAAGGCCAGCCGTACGCCGGAGGGCTGGGACTCGGCCATGGCCAGCTGTGGGTCGGCGTACTGGGCGCGGGCCCAGGCGGGCAGCCGGTGGGGGAGCAGACCGTGCTCGGTGCGCTCGACGTCGAGGGCGCCGCGCAGCAGGTCCGCGGTGAGGGCAGTGGTGATCCAGGTCATGGGGTGGGCCAGTTCCGTAGCAGGGAGTCGAGGGCGTCCAGGATCCGCGTCCAGCTCTCCTGGCTGTCCGGGGCGCTGTGGCTGAAACCGCCCGCCAGTTCCAGGCTGACGTAGCCGTGGAAGACGCTGCCGAGCAGCCGGACCGCGTGGGTCTGGTCCGGCTCGGTCAGGTCGTAGCCGCGCAGGATCGCCCGGGTCATGTGGGCGTGCCTGGGGCCGGCGCTGTCGGCGGCCGCCTGCGGGCTGAGCGGGAAGCGGGTCGCCGCGTAGCGCCCGGGGTGTTCGCGGGCGTAGTCGCGGTAGACGTCGGCCAGCGCGGTCAGGGCGTCCTTGCCGGCCCGTCCGGCCAGCGCGGCGGCGCCCCGGTCGGCGAGCTCCTCCAGGGCGAGCAGGGCGATCCGGGTCTTCAGGTCCTCGGAGTTGCGGACGTGCGAGTACAGGCTCGCGACCCTGACGTCGAACCGCCGGGCCAGCTCCGAGACGGTGACCTGTTCGAACCCGACCTCGTCGGCCAGTTCGGCCCCCGCCCGCGTCAGCCGCTCGGCGGTCAGTCCTGCGCGCACCATGAACGTCCTCCTGTTTACCTGAAGCCATAGTGCATCTTCCTAAAGGCTTTAGGCAAACGGAGGTCCTGTTCAGCTCTCTGCGACTCGTTTCACGCCACCCGCGTGAACTCCACCGTCACCTCCGGAAGGCCGCCCGCCACGCCCCGGTAGATGCCCTTGTGCGGGGTGACGTCGTCGTAGTCGCGGCCCCGGCCGACGACCACGTGGGAGTCGTCGGCGCGGGTGCGGTTGGTGGGGTCGTAGCCGCACCAGTCGCCCGCCCAGTACTCGACCCACGCGTGGCTCTGCCCGGCGACCGGCCGGTGCAGCTCCGCCTCCCGCTCGGGGTGGAGGTAGCCGGAGACATAGCGGGTCGGCAGGCCCAGGCCCCGCAGCAGGGCGAGGGTGACATGGGCGATGTCCTGGCAGACGCCCGCACCCTGCTCCCACGCCTCGGCGGCGGAGGTGGTCACGCCGGTGGAGCCGGGGAGGTAGGAGACCCGGTCGGCGACCAGGGCCGACACGACGGCGGCGGTCTCGTGCGGGTCGAGGCCGGCCGACGCGTCCCTCGCCCGCTCCACCAGTTCGGCGGAGAGCTTCGTACGGGGCGTGTCACCCGCGAACTCCAGCAGGCGGGAGCGTGCGGTGTGGGCGGCGATTTCCGGCCAGTCGGGTGTCTGCGGGAGCGGGTCCGGGGTGTGGGTCTCGACCAGGCTGGAGGCGGTGATCGTGAGGTCGGCGTGCGGGTCCATCAGGTCGAAGCCGGTGACCTGGGTGCCCCAGTAGTCCCAGTACGACCAGGTGGTGGCCGTCGGGCTGACGGTGACCCGGGAGTCCAGGGTGGTCTGGCGGGGCAGCGTCAGCGGGGTCATGCGGACCTCGTTGTGCGAGGAGACCGCGGCCTGGGCGTAGGAGACGTGGGTGACGTGCCGGATGCGGAGGCGACGAGCCATCTCAGGCTCCTTCCTGGGCCCACTCGACGGGCCCCCGGTAGGGGAAGAACCGCTCCGCCACTCCCTCGGCGGACGCCATGCAGGACTGCTGCAGGTCCCGCAGGAGGTCCGGCAGCTGGTCCTCCAGGGCCTGCGAGTCGAGGTACTCCAGGCGGGTGCGCATCCGGCCGATCGGGCGGCGCGCCGGGTCCTGGCGGGGCCGGCCGAGGGCGGCCAGGCACTCCTCGGCGGTGGTCAGCGCGTGCAGGGCCGAGCGCGGGAAGTAGCGGTCGAGGAGCAGGAACTCGGCCACCCGCGGGGTGTCGCCGAAGCCGCCGTACACCCGCGCGTACGCCTCGTCGGCGCCGGACGCGCTGAGCAGCGTCGGCCAGTCGGGGGCGTGGGCGGCGTCCAGCACCCGTACCGACAGCAGCCGTACGGTCATGTCCACCCGCTCCAGGCTGCGGCCCAGGACGACGAAACGCCAGCTGTCGTCCCGGCTCATGGTGGAGTCCGCGAGCCCGAAGAAGAGGGCGGCGCGGCGGCGTACGAGTTCGAGGTAGCCGTAGGGGCCCGTACGGCGGGCCGCGAGACGCTGGTCGGCGAGGGCGTGCCAGGTGGAGTTGAGGCACTCCCACATCTCCGACGACACCGCCTCACGGGCGCTGCGCGCGTTCAGCCGGGCGGCGCTCAGCGCGCCGTCGATCGCGCCGGTCGAAAGGGCGTCGAAGGCCAGCTGGTCCAGCACCTGCTGCATGTCGACGGGCTCGTCGCCCGCGTCGACGCCGAGGATCGCGTACAGCGACCGGCAGGCCACGTCCTCGTCGCGCCAGGGGTCCTCCAGCATGCGGTGCAGGTAGGCGTCGAGGATGCGGCCGGTGGCGTCCGCCCGCTCGACATACCGGCCGGTCCAGGTCAGGGCCTCGGCTATCCGGGAGAGAATCACGTCGCTCATTGCTGCTGCGCCCCTTCCTGTACGACGGCGGGGACGCCGTCGGGTCCCAGCTGGCGCGGGGCCACCGCGGGCAGCGCGCCGGCCTTGACCGGAGCGGGCCGCTGCGCGGGTCCCTCGGCGAGCACCCAGGTGTCCTTGGAGCCGCCGCCCTGGCTGGAGTTGACGATCAAGTTGCCTTCCTGGAGGGCGACCCGGGTCAGGCCGCCCGGCAGCACCCACACCTCGTTGCCGTCGTTGACGGCGAAGGGACGCAGGTCGATGTGGCGCGGTGCCATGCGTTCCCCCGCGAGAGTGGGCGAGGTGGACAGGGCGACCGGGCGCTGGGCGATGAAGCCGCGGGGGTCGGCGATGACGGCCGCACGGGTGCGTTCGAGGGTCTCGCGGTCGGCCTTCGGGCCGATGACGATGCCCTGGCCGCCGGCCCCGTCGACGGGCTTGATGACCAGCTGGTCGATCTGGTCGAGGACCGCCTCCAGCTGACCTGGCTCGTCCGGTCGGAACGACTCCACGTTGGGGAGAATCGGTTCCTCGGAGAGGTAGTAGCGGATCAGGTCCGGGACGTACGTGTACAGCAGCTTGTCGTCCGCGATGCCGTTGCCGACCGCGTTCGCGAGGGTGACGTTGCCCGCGAGGGCGGCGCCCATGATGCCGGGGCAGCCGATCACCGAGTCCGGGCGGAAGTGCAGCGGATCGAGGAAGTCGTCGTCGAGGCGCCGGTATACGACATGGACGGGCACCTCGCCCCGGGTGGTGCGCATCCACACCCGGTTGCCCCGGCAGACCAGGTCGTGCCCCTCGACCAGTTGCACCCCCATCAGCCGGGCCAGCAGGGCGTGTTCGAAGTAGGCCGCGTTGCTCGGCCCCGGCGTCAGCACGACCACCCGCGGATCCTGGGCGCCGTCCGGCGCGGCGGCACGCAGGGCGGCGAGCAGCCGGTGACAGTAGCCGTCGACCGGCAGGACGTGCTGCTCGGCGAAGAGCGAGGGGAACACCCGGGTCATCGCCCGCCGGTTCTCGATGACGTACGAGACCCCGCTGGGCACCCGCACGTTGTCCTCCAGGACCCGGAAGTCCCCGGCCTCGTCCCGGACGAGATCGATGCCGGCGACATGGATGCGGACGCCGCCCGGCGGCTCGACGCCGTGGGCCGCGCGGTGGAAGTGGGGCGAGTTGAGCAGCAGCCGCCAGGGCACGACCCCGTCCTCGAAGGCACGGGCGGGTCCGTAGGCGTCGGCGAGATAGGCCTCCAGGGCCCTGACTCTCTGGCTGACCCCCCGTTGTATGAGATCCCATTCGAGGGCGTCCAGGATCCTCGGCACGAGGTCCAGCGGCCAGGGCCGTTCCTCGCCCGCGAAGGCGTAGGTCACGCCCCGGTCGGTGAACGCCCGGGTCATCTGGTCCGCCCGGAAGCGCAGTTCACTCGGCTCGATCGGCTGCAGCGCCGTCAGTACCGGCTCATAGGCGGTCCTGACCTCACCCGGCCGCTCAAACATCTCGTCCCACGCGTCGGCCAACGCGTATGCGTCAAATATGTCCGCCATGGCCTGACGTTAAGTGCGCTTCGTAACGTGGCGATCACTCGGGCATTTCCGCCAGCTCACGCGCGGAACGGCGGGGTCCGGGTGCGGAGGACGGGCCCGGCTTGCGGGGGAGCCGTGGAGGTTGCCGGAGTCCGGCCCCGGCAGGCGGGCGGGGCGGGTTACGGGGGAGGTTCGGGGGCACCGGAGACAGCCACCGGCTTGTTGTGGGGGGCCTGGCAAAGGGCCCGGCGAGGGGTGCGGAGAAGTTCGGCGAGGGGTGCGGAGATGGCCCGGCGAGGGGGTGCGGAGAAGTCCAGCGAAGAGTGCGGAGATGGCCCGGCGAAAGTCGGGCAAAGGGCTCGCCCGAGGCTCTGCGAGAGGTTCGGCGAAGGCCTGGTGACGGGCTTGCCCGAGGCTCTGCGAGAGGTGCGGCGAAAGCCTGGTGACGGGTTCGCCCGAGGCCTGGAGATAACAGGTCGTATGGACGTTTCTCGGTGCCCCTGGCGCGGGGAGCCGTGTTGCGGAGCCGGTCCGGTCCGCGCATAGTTGCGCTGCTAGTCGCGCTGCGGAAGACGCTGGAACCGGGGGTGGAACGAGGCGATGGCCGGGCACGGGACGGAGGAGCACCCACACGGTGCCGACCGGCTGTGCGACGCCGGGGATCGCGTGTATTCCCGGGCCGTACGGCGCGGCCGCGTGCCCCGCGGCGACGCCGAGGCGGTCCCCTGCCTGCTGGAACTGGCCCTGCTGCACCCCGACCCCGACGACATGGACTGGCTGGTGCCGACGGCCCCCCAGGAGGTCATGACCCGGCTGCTGCGCGGCCTGTACGACGAGGTGAGCGCGAGCCAGCGCCGGGTGGGCTCGGCGGTCGCCGCCTTCGAGTGGTACACCCGTCTCGGCGGCCCGACGCCCCAGGCCGCCGCCGCGGAGGGCAGCGCGATCCGGGTCCTGGACGGCCTCTCCCGCATCCAGGCCGCGATGGACGAGGCGACCGAGGCGTGCACCACCGAGGTCCTCACCGTGCAGCCCGGCGGCATCCGCCCCGAACACGAACTGACCGAGGGCCTGCACCGGGCGCTGGCCCTGCGGGGCCGGGGCGTACGGATGCGCGACCTGTACACGCACGTGGCCCGGCACGGCCAGGGCCTGATCAACTACCTCGAACTCATGGGCGGCGCGGTCCAGGCCCGCACCCTGGACGAGGTGATCGAACGGCTCATCCTGTTCGACCGCACGGTCGCCTTCATCCCGGCCAACGCGGACCGCACCCTCGCCCTGGAACTGCGCCACCCGGCGCTGGTCGACTACCTGGTCACGGTCTTCGAACGGCTGTGGCGCCTGGCGATCCCGCTGACCGCCCCGCTGCCCGACACCGGCATCGAGGGCATTTCCCACCGGGAGCAGTCCATCGCGGCCCTGCTGGCGGAGGGCCACCAGGACGCGGTGATCGCGGAACGGCTGGGGATAAGCGTCCGCACCTGCCGGGCCCACATCGCGCGGCTGTCGGAGACCCTGGGCGCGGCGAGCCGTACCCAACTGGGGGTCCGGATCGCCCAGGTCGGGCTGGACGGGCCGGCGCGGCCGGGCGACGCGGGGGAGATCCCCCGCCCCCGCCTCACTCTTCCTGATCGAGGATCCCGGACCGCCCGATGAGATAGCCGAGCTGCGCCCGGCTCTCGCTGCCGAGCAGGGCGGCGAGCTTGGCGATGTGCTCGCGGGCGGTGCGGACGTTCATTCCGAGGCGCTCCGCGATGACGGCGTCCGTGTGCCCCTCGATCAGGAGAGCGGCGATGGCGCGCTGGCGGTGGGTGACGCCGCCCCGGGCGGGCTGCTCGGCCGCCCGGGGGTACATGGGGGTCGCGAGGCGCCAGAGGCGGTCGAAGGTGGTGGCGAAGTACGAGATGACCGCGGGCTGGCGGATCTCGAGCGCGAGCGTGCCGTCCTCGTTGGCCGGGATGAAGGCCACCGTGTGGTCGATGACGATGAGACGGTCGGTGACCTCGTCGAGGCTGCGGGCCTCGGCGTCGCCGTGCAACCGCTCGTAGTACGCGAGGATCGGAAGCATGTGCCGGGTGGTGTGCTGGTAGAGCGTGCGGATGCGTCCGCCCCGGTCCAGCAGCCCCTGGTCGCGCTCCAGGGCCGCCGCCTGTTGTGGGGTGCCCCGCTGCGGGTTGAGTCCGGTGTGCGGCTGGACGCACAGGACCTCCCGCCGCGCCTCGGTCATCGCCTCGGTGATGGCGCCGTTGATGCGCTCGGTGCCGCTCAGCACCCTGAGCGACGGGGTGTCGGCCGTCGCCGGGGAACGGCCGGCGATGCGCATGAGCGGCTCGAACGTCTCGGCCAGGCGCTCCTCGTGCCGACGTGCCTGCGCGATGCGCTCCTCCGAGGCGCGCAGAAGCCGATGGAGAGCGGTGGCAGGGGTCACAGGTTCCAGCCGGCTCAGGTCCTCGACCGAGGGGTGCAGCAGCCCGAAGTCGATCAGGCAGGGCGCTCCGGTCGCGTCCTCGACGTCCACGTGGCCTTCGCGCAGCGCGCGCTCATACAGTGCCGCTCCCTCGGGACACAGCTCTTCCGCACCGTGTTCCACATGTCTGGCCGGGGCCACGACTGCCCTTCCCCTCGCCGTCAGTGATCCTGCCTCAGGATTCCGGACTGGGCGATGAGATAGCCGAGCTGGGCGCGGCTGCCGCTGCCCAGTGCCGAGGCGAGCTTGGCGATGTGGGCGCGGCAGGTGCGGACGTTCATGCCGAGGCGGCGGGCTATGGCCTCGTCGACATGACCCTCGACCAGGAGCTTGGCGATGGAGTGCTGGATCTCCGTGATGCCGTCGGGGGCGGTTTCGTACGGGGCGCCGGTGCTCAGGGGGACGGCGCGGTCCCACAGGTACTCGAAGACCTTGATCAGGTAACGCACGAGGCCCGGGTGCCGGAGTTCGAGGGCGACCTGCTGGTCGTCCCGGGTGGGGATGAAGGCGACGGTCTCGTCGCAGATGATCAGGCGATCCATCAGCTCGTCGATGGTGCGGTACTCGGCCTTGCCGTCGGCGAGGTGGGAAGCGTACGCCAGCTTCTCCTGGCTGTAGCGGGCCGTGTGCTGGTACAGCGTGCGGATCCGCACTCCGCGTTCGATCAGCGGTCGGTCGCGTTCGAGTCCGCGCAGCAGACTGGCCTCGGACATGCGGTCGCTCGGCTGGACCGTGAGCATTTCCGACCGGCACTGGTCCGTGGCCATGTTGAGCGCCGCGTTGATCCGTTCGCCGCCTTCCAGAACCGTGAGGGAGTCGCTGGTCGTCGATACCTGCGTGCTGAGGGCCATGAAGGGTTCGAAGGCACTGGCGAGCTCCACCGACCTGCGCCGGCGCTCGGTGATCTCGCGTTCCAGGGGGTTGAGCCGCTGGGCCAGCGCCACCGCCGGAGGGACCGGACGCAGCAGGTCCGGGTCGTCCGGATCAGGATGGAGGAGGGCGAACTCCATCAGGCACGGAGCGGCTTCGGCATCGGCACGGGGGATACGCCCGACGCGCAGAGCCGTGGCGTAAAGGCGACTGCCTTCCTCACACAACTCCGTCATCGCATGGAGATGTGTCCCTTTAGTGCGATTCGTTGCCAAATCTCCACCCCCCAGGGTCCTGAACGTGCAGGAACATGATGCATCGATTCTGTGGCCATGACGTGCCCGAATGAGCCATCGTCGTACTCGACGGGGGAAAAGGGGACCTTCAAGTGAGGACGAAGCCGACTATGCGTAACAGAATGCTTCGCTCGGTACTTGTCGCCGCCTTCTCCGCCGTCGTGGCCCTCGGAGCACTGGGTGCCTCCACCGGTGAGAAGGATGACGTCCGGGCGAACAGCAGCTGGCCGTCCGTGGTTGTGAACGGCGACGCCACGGGTGTGACCGGCGGGGCAGGTTCTGTGGCAGAAGAAGCCGGGAGCTGACGTGACCATTCCACCGGACGACCGTTCCTTCCGGCGCGAAATGGCGACCGCCTACCGCTCCGGCTGGCACTTCATCGACCTGGCCACCGCGATCCCCCACGCCGGTGACTCGTTGATGGTGACCGTCTTCGGTGAGCCGGTCGTCGTGACCCGGGACGAGGACGAGGACGTACGGGCGTACCGGTGCCTGCGCAAGCCCCGGGGGGCCCCGCAGCCCGTGCGGTGTGCCATCCGGTACGGAATGATCTTTGTGAACCTGGACCAGCGTGACCACCGTCTGGTGGAGCCGGACGCCCCGGCCCCGCGGACCATCTCAGCCACCCCCCGCAGTGCCTGACGCGATTCCCCCGTCGTAACAGATCGCTCAGGTGCTTCCCCCCGCAGCGGCGTCACCGTGACCTGAACACGGTGACGCCGCTGCAGTTTTGCGGGATATTTCAGGACGTCGACCGGATCGGGTCACGTCCGAGTGCGGGCCACCGTGGCCGAAAAAGATCGTTCGCCCGTACGTGCTCACCGACCGCTCGTGCGCTTTCCGGACCCCCGGATCCAGCCCCGCACCGGCGCCTTCTCCTCCAGTCGGGGTACCCGCTCCTTGCGCAGAACCGCGTGGAACCGCGTGAAACGGCGTAGAACCGCGTGGAACCCTCCCGGCCCTCGCCTTGAGTGGAATAGACTCAAGTTTGTGTACGTTGCTTGAGTCAGCATGGTGAGTCGCCGGCTGAGTCGGCAGCTGAGTCGGCACTGGGTACGACGCAAGGAGGAGAACGCGAACGTGGACGCCGAGCTGACCAACCGGAGCCGGGACGCGATCAACGCGGCCGGCAACCGGGCCCTGACCGAGGGGCACCCCGACCTCACCCCGGCCCACCTGCTCCTCGCGCTGCTGGAGGGGCAGGAGAACGAGAACATCACCGACCTGCTCGCCGCGGTCGACGCCGACCAGGCGGCCGTACGCTCCGGTGTCGAACGCGTGCTGGCCCAGCTGCCCAGCGTGGCCGGGTCCACCGTCGCGCCGCCGCAGCCGAACCGTGAGCTTCTCGCCGTGATCGCCGACGCGCAGGAACGCGCCAAGGACCTCGGGGACGAGTACCTGTCCACCGAGCACCTGCTGATCGGTACCGCCGCGAAGGGCGGCGCGGCCGGCGACGTACTCTCCGGGCAGGGCGCCACGGCGAAGAAGCTGCTGGAGGCCTTCCAGAAAGCGAGGGGAGGACGCCGGGTGACCACTTCGGACCCTGAGGGCCAGTACAAGGCCCTGGAGAAGTTCGGGACCGACTTCACCGCCGCGGCACGCGAGGGCAAGCTCGATCCCGTCATCGGACGGGACCAGGAGATCCGCCGTGTCGTGCAGGTGCTGTCCCGCCGTACGAAGAACAACCCGGTCCTCATCGGCGAGCCAGGCGTCGGCAAGACCGCTGTCGTCGAGGGGCTCGCGCAGCGGATCGTGAAGGGCGACGTGCCCGAGTCCCTCAAGGACAAGCGGCTGGTCGCGCTCGACCTCGGCGCGATGGTCGCGGGGGCGAAGTACCGCGGTGAGTTCGAGGAACGGCTGAAGACCGTCCTGGCCGAGATCAAGGACTCGGACGGGCAGATCATCACCTTCATCGACGAGCTGCACACCGTCGTGGGCGCGGGCGCCGGCGGCGACTCCGCGATGGACGCCGGCAACATGCTCAAGCCGATGCTGGCCCGCGGTGAGCTGCGCATGGTCGGCGCGACGACCCTGGACGAGTACCGGGAGCGGATCGAGAAGGACCCGGCGCTGGAGCGGCGCTTCCAGCAGGTGCTGGTCGCCGAGCCGAGCGTCGAGGACACCATCGCGATCCTGCGCGGTCTCAAGGGCCGCTACGAGGCCCATCACAAGGTGCAGATCGCGGACAGCGCACTGGTGGCGGCCGCGACGCTGTCCGACCGCTACATCACCTCCCGTTTCCTGCCCGACAAGGCCATCGACCTCGTCGACGAGGCGGCCTCCCGCCTCCGCATGGAGATCGACTCCTCGCCCGTCGAGATCGACGAACTCCAGCGCGCCGTCGACCGGTTGAAGATGGAGGAGCTCGCGCTGGTCAAGGAGACCGACCCGGCTTCCCGGGAGCGGCTGGAGAAGCTGCGCCGCGACCTCGCCGACAAGGAGGAGGAGCTGCGGGGCCTGACCGCCCGCTGGGAGAAGGAGAAGCAGTCCCTCAACCGGGTCGGTGAACTGAAGGAGAAGCTCGACGAGTTGCGCGGCCAGGCCGAACGGGCCCAGCGCGACGGCGACTTCGACACCGCCTCCAAGCTGCTGTACGGCGAGATCCCGGCCCTGGAACGGGACCTGGAGGTCGCCTCGCAGGCCGAGGAGCAGGCCGCCAAGGACACCATGGTCAAGGAGGAGGTCGGCTCCGACGACATCGCCGACACCGTCGCCGCCTGGACCGGCATCCCCGCCGGGCGCCTCCTGGAGGGCGAGACGCAGAAGCTGCTGCGCATGGAGGAGGAGCTGGGCAGGCGGCTGATCGGCCAGGAGGAGGCCGTGCGCGCGGTCTCCGACGCGGTACGGCGCTCCCGGGCCGGCATCGCCGACCCCGACCGCCCGACCGGCACCTTCCTCTTCCTCGGCCCGACCGGTGTCGGCAAGACCGAGCTCGCCAAGGCGCTCGCCGACTTCCTCTTCGACGACGAGCGGGCCATGGTCCGCATCGACATGTCGGAGTACGGCGAGAAGCACACCGTGGCCCGCCTGGTCGGCGCCCCGCCCGGCTACGTCGGCTACGAGGAGGGCGGCCAGCTCACGGAGACGGTGCGCCGCCGCCCGTACAGCGTGGTGCTGCTGGACGAGGTGGAGAAGGCGCACCCGGAGGTCTTCGACATCCTGCTCCAGGTGCTGGACGACGGTCGCCTCACGGACGGCCAGGGCCGCACGGTCGACTTCCGCAACACCATCCTGGTGCTGACGTCCAACCTGGGCAGCCAGTTCCTGGTGGACCCGATCACCAGCGAGGCGGAGAAGAAGGAACAGGTCCTGGAGGTGGTCCGGGCCTCCTTCAAGCCGGAGTTCCTCAACCGCCTCGACGACCTGGTCGTCTTCTCGGCCCTGACCAAGCCCGAGCTGCAGCGCATCGCGGGACTCCAGATCGGCCGCCTCGCCAAGCGGCTCGCCGAGCGCCGCCTCACCCTGGAGGTCACCGACGAGGCCCTGGCCTGGCTCGCGACCGAGGGGATGGACCCGGCCTACGGCGCCCGCCCCCTGCGCCGCCTGGTCCAGACCGCCATCGGCGACCGCCTCGCCAAGGAGATCCTTGCGGGCGAGGTCAAGGACGGCGACACGGTCCGCGTGGACGCCTTCGGTGACGGCCTGATCGTGGGGCCGGCGACGGGGAAGACGCTGTAGTACGCCCGCGGCGGGCCGCAGGCACCCGGAGGATCCGGCCGGGGTACGCCGAGGCAGGCCGAGGCCACCTCGGCCGGCCCCGGCCGGATCCTGTCAGCTGAGGGCTGACAGGGTCCGTCGGGGTTGCCACCCCCCTCCCCGCATGGGGGAGGATGGCGGGATCCGTACGAAGGGAAAATCACGGTGACCATCGACCCGTCCTCGATTCCGAACTTCGGGGGCCAGCCCGAGCCGCAGCCGCAAGGACCGGCGGGCCCCGTCGTCCCGGATCAGGACCTTGTGAAGCAGCTCCTCGACCAGATGGAGCTCAAGTACGTCGTCGACGAAGAGGGCGACCTCGCGGCGCCGTGGGAGCAGTTCCGTACGTACTTCATGTTCCGCGGCGAGGACGACCAGCAGGTCTTCTCGGTGCGGACGTTCTACGACCGTCCCCACAAGATCGACGAGAAGCCCCTGCTGCTGGAGTCCATCGACGACTGGAACCGGCGCACCCTGTGGCCCAAGGTCTACAGCCACACCCACGACGACGGCACGGTCCGCCTCATCGGCGAGGCACAGATGCTGATCGGCACCGGCGTGAGCCTGGAGCACTTCGTCTCCTCCACGGTCAGCTGGGTCCGGGCCGCCATCGAGTTCGACAAGTGGCTCGTGGAGCAGCTCGGCCTGGAGCAGGAGGTCAACGAGGCCGACGAGCCCGGCGACGAGGACGAATAGGCCCTCCGCGGGGCAACGCCGGCGCGTACGCGATCACGACGAGGTACGCGCCGCAGGTGAACGACAGCCTGACAGGAACGACAGCCTGACAGCCCGGCCAGGGCACCGGCCATTTCGGCCGTGTGCCGGGGCCGGGCTTTTGCGTGAAGAGTGTGCCTACGGACCGCACGCCGGGCGGCGTGAGCGCGGCGCTGTCCACAGGCTGTGGGTAACTTTCTGAGCGCGGCTGGACGGCCACCACCCATTCGGCCGATCGACGGCGGTCGGGCAGTTCCGTGAGCGGATCGCGGATCTGCCTGATCACTCTGGAACGGGGTGATCAATGGGGACCTCCGCCCATACCGTCTTGCCCACGGGGTGACGAGGCGCCGACCCCCACCGCACGGCCAGGACGTCCACAAGGAGCAGTCCTCGACCCGACTCGCCCTCCGGGTACGACGAGGGCGGGGCCATGGGCGGCTGCTTCGCGGCGGCAGCGTCCGCGACCTCGATGCGTACGAGGCCCGCTGCCGCGTCGAGGGTGAGCCGGAGACAGAAGTCGCGCCCCGGAACCCGGCCGTGCTGTACGGCGTTCGCGGCGAGTTCGCCGACGACGAGGGCGACCGTGCACGACACGTCCGACGCCGGCGGGTGGCCCCACTCCTCCATGCGCTGGACGGCGAGGCGTCGGGCGAGCTGCGCACCTCGCGGCGAGGAGACGAACTGCCCGGCGAAAGAGGGGAGTTCGTGTGTCGCCTCGGTGAGCGCGCCGGTTTCCCCGTCTCCAGGGGTGGTCGTTCCTGTCAGCACGGCTTGTCCGTCCTTGTCTGTCGAGCCTGACGTCATCCCGCGACGTACACGAGTCGTCACGTTCCGTACTCAAGAGTCGTCGGATCGCCCTACGCTCGACAGGTGACACAGCCTTACTTTTCACCCTGTAAGGAACGGAAGTGACCCTTTGGCCAACGGAATTGACTCCAGCGCGTCGATGGCGGCGTTGTTCGGCGCACGGGTGCGCAGGCTCCGCACGGCGGCCGGACTGACCCAGGCCGAACTCGGCGACAAGACGCATGTGGTGAGCACGCGGATCACGCAGATCGAGCGGGCGTCCGGGGCGAAACCGACGCTGGAGTTGGCGCGTGCGCTGGACGCGGTCCTCGGTGCGGACGATCTGCTGGTCGAGTTGTGGCCGTACGTGTATCGGGAGGCGTTTCCGGACTGGTCGCGGAAGTTCATGGAGTACTCGGAGCGGGCGGTGGCCATCCGGCAGTACGCGGCACATGTGGTGCCGGGTCTGTTGCAGACGGAGGACTATGCGCGGGAGGTTCTCAGTCTGGACGCTCTGTTGGACGACGAAGAGCAGTTGGAGGAGCGCGTCACAGCTCGTATGGGACGGCAGGAACGGCTGAGTTCGCCCAGCCGGCCAGAGCTGTGGGTGATCCTGGACGAGGCGGTGCTGAGGCGTCCGGTCGGCGGCCATGCAGTGATGCGGAAGCAGTTGGCGCGGTTGCTCGACGCTGCCGCGGAACGACACATCTCCGTGCAGGTACTGCCGTTCGACCAGGGCGGGCATGAGGCCATGGGTGGTTCGCTGACGATCCTGACCCTGCCGGACGGCTCGGAGATGGCCTACACAGAGGGCTCGGACTACGGCCAACTCATCGAGGAACCAGCCAACGTAAGCCGCTACAAGGTGATTTACGATCGGCTGCGGGCGGCAGCCCTGCCCCCGGTCATGTCACTCGACATGATCCGGTCGACGTTGGAGGGCAACTACCGTGGCTCGAATCTCCCGTCCCGATCTGAACGGCGCCGCCTGGCGCAGGAGCAGCTACAGCAATCAGGCAGGGGGCGATTGCGTGGAGGTGGCCGACGGATTCCAGGGGGCCGTCGTCCCCGTCCGTGACAGCAAGGTCCCGCACGGTCCGGCGCTGTGCTTCGAAGCCCCGTCCTGGGCGGCCTTCATAGGCGAGTTGAAGGCAGGGCAGCACCACCGACCCTGAGGCTTTCCGGGCTCACCGGACCCTTGTCCGCGAGGGTCCGGCAGGCGCCCCCCTCCCCCGCCCGTCAAGGACGTTCAGGCGATCAGGTCTGGCATTGCTTGGTGGCTGCCGGGGACCAGCCGCTCCAGGCACCGCCGCTGACCTGAGCGTGCACTCGGATCTCGACCTTGACGCCGTCACATGCGCGGTCCTTGCTTCCCGCTTCGATCGGGCCGACGGTCGCACCTGCCCCGAGAGAGGTACGGCTGCTGCCCAATTTCTGCCAGTCGAAGCCCGGAGTGCGCCAATATGCCTCGTAGGAGACGTTTACTGCCCTGGTTCCTGTGTTCCGCAACGTGACGTACGCCGTCACCTTCCGGTAGGGGATGTCACCCAGCCAATCCCTCTCGGCGCTGATGCAGCCGTTGACCGCTACGCGGCCGGTCGATGTGCCTCCGCCACAGGCGATTGACGCGGCGTGAGCGTTGGTCGGAACGGTCAGCACAGTAAGCGCGGCCGCGCCCAGCACCGTTCCCATACGCCTCAAATGCATGGCATGTGCCCTTCGTTGAGTTTGTCCCTGCTGAAGGGACCATGGCTCACCTCGGGGCGCGGCATGCGGTTTCGCTGAGCTCTTCACCCAAATAGGCACCGTCCGTGACAGCAAGGTCCCCTACGGTCCGGTGCTGTGCTTCGAAGCCTCGTCTGGGCCGCCTTCATAGGCGAGTTGAAGACAGGTCAGCACCACCGTCACTGAGGCGGCCGGGCACCGGCCGCCGTCCACGTTCCGGGCTCACCGCACCCTTGTCCGCGAGGGCCCGGCGAGCCGCTGACCTCCTAAAAGAACCGGGGGAAAGAACCACCCGCCCACCCACCCTCCCCGCCAGGCGGCTCGCGTCACCCGTCCGAGTGACCGGCTTGCAGGCGTGGGATTCGGGCGGTTACGTTCGCGGCGACAACCGCAAACAGATACGGCCCCCGGCCGGGACTGGCATCCCGATCGAGGGCCTGACCGATCAGGAAGTGAACGCCTTCCCGATGGCTGACCCGCAGTCTAACGCGCGCCTGCGCGCCGACGCCGGAGCTCCGACTTCCGGCGTGATCCACGTACGCACCCGCCTTACGGCCGACTTCACCGTGATCTCCAACGCCCTCGCCCAGCGACGAGGCAGCGCGGTCACGATCGGCGTCGCGGCGTACATCGCCTCCCTGCCCAACGGCACCCCCGTCACCATCACGGCCCTGTGCGAGCACTTCACCGAGGGCGAGATCCTGATCTCGCGGGCGCTCAGGGAACTCGAAGAGGCCGGATACCTGGAACGCCGCCGCGAGCGAACGCCCTCCGGGCAGATCCGCACCCGGACGTACTTCTTCGACGTACCCGGCGGCGATCCTGATCCGGATCCGGACGGCCCCTGCGACCCGCCGAAGCCGCCCCGGCCCCGGAAGTCACCCGCAGCCGAGAAAGCCACGCCGGCCTCGGCGACCACCACCGAGGCGGCGCCCGCTCCGACCCTGGACGAACCCCACAAACCGGAGTCCCTCTCCGACGCCGACCCCCAGGCAGTCGCCGTCCTCACCTCACTCCGCCGCGTCGATCCGCGTCTCGTCCTGTCCGAGCGGGAGGCCGTGCGTCTGGCGCCGGCCGTCGCCCAGTGGCTCGCGGCCGGTGTCGCGCCCTCCCAGATCACCGCACTGCTGACCGCACGGCTCCCCGACTGCTTCCTCACCCGCCCGGCGGGCATCCTCGCCTTCCGCCTCCGCGAGACGCCCTTGCCCGCACCGCCTCCACTCCCGCTCGCCGAGAACGTGACCCGCCCGGCCGTGCTGCCCTTCCAGACCTGCGACGGCTGCGAGCGCGCCTTCCGCGGGCAGGAGCCCGGACACTGCCGGGATTGCCGGTCCGGAACGTCCGGGGGCCGTCTCCGTGCGGCCTGCTGATCCGCTGGTGGGCGGGTGGTGTGTGGTCCGGCCCCGGGTGGGACGCTTGATGTGCGACGATGCGAAATCCGGTACGGGGCGCGACATCAGGCGGAGGTGGGGCATGGTCGACAGGTTCGGGGACGGACTTCTGACTCCCACGGAAACAGCCTCCTACCTGGAGATTCCGCAGTCGACGCTCGCCTCGTGGCTGAAGGGCAGGGCCGCCGGGGCGCCTCTGGTCCACCAGGTGGAGCCGCTGCGCAAGGGACAGCCCTCGGTGCCGTTCATCGCGGTGGCCGAGGCGCACGTCCTTCGTACCCTGCGCTCCCTGGGGCTTCGTATGAGCGAGATCAGGGAGGCCGCCGCCGCCGTACGGGACGCCTTCGCCACCCCCTACGGCCTGGTGTCGAGGCGGATCGCGACAGACGGCGTGGACATCTTCGTCGAGCACGGCCTCGGGGATCTCCGCAGGGCCCGGGACGGTCAGGCGCCCATCCACGAAGTGGTCTCCGACTACCTCCGCTATCTGAACTGGGAGTCGGACGACGACTTCCCCTCCAGCCTGCGGCTCAGGCAGTACCCGGAGTCCGTGCCGGTCGTGATCGACCCGAGGTTCGGGCACGGGAGGCCCGTCGTGGCCGCCAATCGCGTCGCGGTCAATGCCATCACCGACCTGTGGGAGGCCGGGGAGAGCGTCGAGGACATCGCGTACGACTTCGACATGACGCCCGAGCAGGTCGACGCGTTGTGCCGGGCAGTGGTGCGCCTTGCCGCCTGAGTTCTTTCTCGACCGCAATCTCGGGCGTCGGGTCGCGGAAGGGCTGACGGTCCGGACCGTCATGTACTCGCGTCTACTTCACGGCAGACGCGCGCAGCCGTCTCGCGCCGTGGCCACGCACGGTCCCGCCGCTGACGTCGACCTCGGGGTGGCTGGTGATGCTCATGGAAGACTCCTCGGGAGGGCGTGGGTCGGCGGTACTGCCGGGAGTGTGATGATCCGCAGTGGAAAGAGGGTCATCGGCTGAAGCGATCAGTTGTGGTGGCAACGGCGCAGCTTCCGGACGCGACGGCGCTGGATGGCGTTACGTGACCTGGATGGGTGTCTCACACCCAGAGTGTCTCGGGCGACGCGCCTCCGTGGACGAGAGGCGCAGATGCCCGCCCGGCCCGCCACCGAACGCGACGAAGACGCGCTCACCGCATGGCGGGATGTGACCTGGCAGGAGGTAAACCCTCCGGGCGGCGACCGGCGCGTTCATCTGCTTCGAAGACGAAGCGGGCGTGACCGGCCGTCCGCCCAAGGGCCGCACCTGGGGCCGGCACGGCAACTTCCTACGCGTGGGGCGCCCTTCGCCCACGAGCCCGGCTGGGCCCTTCGTTCCCGATGCCGCGGCCGGGTGACAGTTTGGAGCGGAGGGCCGTCACCCGTTCGCGGACGACCTTCGGGCGCCGCCCTCACGCCCTGCCTGGTTCGCGGCGAGCCGGTGCGGCATCGCGGGGTCACGCCGTGCCGCCGCCGGCGGGGCGGTGGAGTTGCGCACCACGAGTTCGGTGCCCACCTCCATGTGCTCCATGAGTAGCCTCTGCCCGTCGATGAGGGACAGCAGCGCGCGGGCCGCCTTCTGGCCCATGTCGTGCAGCGGTTGACGCACGGTGGTCAGGCCGGGGAAGCTCTGCGCCGCCTGCGGGAGGTCGTCGAAGCCGACGACCGAGAAGTCGGCGGGCACGCTGAGGCCGCGCGCCCGTGCGGCGTCGACGGCGCCGAGTGCCAGCAGATCGGCGCCGGCGACGATCGCCGTCGGCTGGTGATCGGCGATCAGGCGCATGGCGGCGCGGAAGCCGCTGGCGTAGGAGAAGTCGCACGAGTCGACGAGTCGTTCGTCGACGTCCAGCCCGGCGAGCCGCATCGCGTCCTGGAAGCCCTGGAAGCGGATGGAGGTGCTCTCGAGTTCGTCCAGGCCGCGGAGGTAGGCGATCCGGGTGTGCCCCAGGTCGATCAGGTGCTGGGTGCCCAGGCGCATGCCGTGGTAGTTGTCGACGCTGAGACGGGGCAGCGGTACGTCCATGCGCCGCGGGTCGATGATGACGCAGGGCACGGTCTGCCGGCGCAGCAGCGCGACCGTCTCGTCCTCCAGGACCGGCGCGATCATGAGCATCCCGTCGACGAGGCCACGTCCCAGGAACTCGATCCGGTCCTTCTCCCGCACCGCGTCGTGGTAGGTGGCGTTGACGAGCAGCTCCTGCTCGGCACTGGCCAGCTCGTCAGCGACGCCGCGCAGGATCTCCAGCCCATACTGGCTGGTCAGGTCCAGCGCTATCAGTCCGACGAGCCCGCTGCGTCCGCCCTTGAGGTTGCGGGCCGCGACATTGGGCCGGTATCCGAGCCGGCCGGCCACCTCCAGGACGCGGCGTCGGGTGTCCTCGGAGGCCCCCGGCTTGCCGTTCATGACATTGGACACCGTCATCGCGGAGACGCCGGCCTCCTCAGCCACCTGTGCGATGGTCACCCGCCCTGCCACCCCTTGCCCCCTTCTGTCCGCCGACTCGCTGTCGGGCTCCAACCCGCTTTCCGAGTCCGCCTACTGTAACGATAAGTCTGGCGGATCGTCAACAAAACCCAGCCTGCACGCCCAGCGGAGCGGCGATTTGGACCAGCGGGTCGAGCACGGAAAGTTACGTATAGATGTCACTCAAGTTTTGCGTTACAGTCCCGGCCATCGGCGAGCACCGTTCGCCGTATTCCGGGTCGACCGGCCCTTTGCGGACATGTCAGCTGCACCTACACGGAAGCAGGCTGACCGGTCCCCATCCTTCTGATCATGACGAGTCGGTTCTTCGCCGACGATGAGTGAGGTGTGCAATGAAGCGTTCCGGGAGATCTCTCGCGGTCGCCACCACGGTCGCCGCCCTGGCGATGTCGCTGGCCGCGTGCGGGGGTGGGTCGTCCGGTGCCTCCGGAGACGGCACGGTGACCCTCCATGTTGAGGCGTGGAAGGGCGGCGGCGCGGAGCCGGCGAACGTCGCGGAGATCAACAAGGCGTTCGAGAAGACCCACCCGAAGATCAAGGTCGACTTCGAGTACATCACGGCCGGCGACAGCTACACGCAGAAGCTCCAGACCGAACTCCTGGGCGGCAAAGCCGGCGACGTCATCATGGCCGACACGGACAAGATGGGGAAGTGGGGTGCCTCCGGCTACCTCGCCGACCTGTCCAAGGAGGCCTGGGCGAGCCGCATAGCCCCGGACGCCAAGCAGTTCACGCAGGCGGACGGCAAGACGCTCGCCATGCCGATGGAGCTGATCGGCATCGGCCTGTACGCCAACACGGACCTGCTGAAGAAGGCCGGCATCACCGAAGTGCCCGCCGACTGGCCGACGTTCCTGGAGGACCTCGCCAAGGTCAAGAAGGCCGGCATCAACCCCATCGCACTGCCCGACAAGTCCGGCTGGACCGGCGAGGCCGTCTTCCAGGCGAGCGGCTCGACCCTCGTCTACCAGAAGAACAAGCAGTGGGACGCCGACTTCCTCGGCGGCAAGACCGGCTTCGACCCGGACTGGAAGGCGCCCCTGCAGCAGTTGAAGACCCTTGAGGACAAGGGGTACGTCAACTGGAAGAACGAACTCGGCGTCGACGACTGGGCCCAGGGCCCGCAGGACTTCAGCGCCGGCAAGAGCGCCTTCTGGTACCAGGGCGCGTGGCAGGTCTCCAACGTCAAGAAGGCCGGCTTCCCGGTCTCCTTCGCACCGTGGCCGGGCGGCGCCGCCGGCACCAAGCCCAACGGCATGGTCTTCTCCGGCACGATGTGGGCGGTCAACTCCCAGTCCAAGCAGGCCGACGCGGCACGCGAGTACGTGAAGTTCTGGTCGCAGAGCGAGAACCTGGCCAAGTATCTCGAGGCCGAGCACGCGGAGTCGCCGTTCACCGGTGGCACGACCCCGGAGAGCCCCGAGACGACGGCCTTCACCACGGCCTTCACGGAAGGCCGTTACCGGATCATGCCGTCCAACACCTGGTACGGCGGCGCGGCCGAGACCGCGACCGGCTCCAAGATCCAGGCGTACCTGCTGGGCAAGGCGTCCGCCGCTCAGACCCTGAAGGACATCCAGGCCGCGGCGTCCGCCAAGTAACCCATCCCGAAGCCGGCCGTGGTGAGGGGCGGTAGGCGGCTCCTGACGCCCCCGCCACGGCCCATCCGGGCAAGAGGAGGACCCCCGTGTTTCACCGTCGGCGCGCCACCATGGCCGCCTTCCTGCTCCCGGCGATCGTCGTGTACGGCGTGTTCATGCTGTATCCGCTGGCCCGCGGCATCTATCTGAGCATGACCGACAGCCTCGGCGGACCGATCGCCGACTTCGTCGGCACGGACAACTACCGTGCCATGGCCGACGACCCGAAGGTCACCGCGGCCCTGTGGCACACCGTGCTGTACGCGGCGGTCGTCGTGGTCGCGCAGAACGGTCTCGGGCTGCTCTTCGCGAGCATGCTGTTCCGCCGCCCCAAGGTCCGCAAGGGGCTCAGCGTCGTGCTGCTCACGCCGACGCTGATCTCGCCGGTGATGGCCGCCTTCATCTGGTCGTACCTGCTCGCCCCGAGCGGCGGCATCAACGCGCTCCTCGACCTGGTGGGCCTGCACAGCATCACCCATGTGTGGCTCGGCGACACCTCCACCGCGCTGTACGCGGTGGCGGCCGTCAACATCTGGATGTTCACCGGCTACTCCTGCGCGATCTTCCTCGCCAGCTATATGAGCATGCCGGCCGAACTGCTGGAGGCGGCCTCACTCGACGGAGCGAGCGGCTGGCAGCGCTTTCACAGTGTGGAGTGGCCACTGCTCGCCCCCGCGCTCACCGTCAATGTGACCCTCAGCCTCATCGGCTCGCTGAAGGTCTTCGAGTTCCCGCTCGTGCTGACCAACGGCGGCCCGGCCGACGCCACGGACACGCTGACCCTGCTCGTGTACCGCAACGTCTTCGGCGGCGGGAAGTTCGCCTACGGCGTCGCGCTGTCAGTCGTGCTCCTCGTGACCGTGGTCGTCCTCTCCAGCGCCACCTCCTCCCTGCTCCGCCTCCGCGAGCGACGTATCTGACGGGGTCGCTCCCAAGAACTGACGGAAGAACTGACGGATCGCCACCATGACTTCCAACATCTCCGCGCCCCCGACCGGAACCCGGCCCCCCGCGCACGCCCGCAGGAGCTCGGACCGGCCCTCACCCCGCCACCACAGGACACCGTCCGGAACGCCACGCATCACGCTGCGCCGCCTGACCGGCGGTCTCGGCACCGTCCTGCTGTGCCTGGGCACCGTCCTGTTCGTCCTGCCGTTCCTCTTCACGGTCGTCACCTCGCTGCGCACCGCGGCGGACGTGGCCCGCTCCCCGCTCGGCATCCCGCACTCGCTGACCCTGAAGAACTTCACGAACGCCTTCAGCCAGATCCACTACGGCCCCAGCACCCTCAACACCCTGCTCATCACCGGACTGTCATGCGTGGCCATCACCATGATCGGCTCGCTCGCCGCCTATCCGCTGGCCCGGATCACCCAGCGCTGGTCCACCACCGTGTACCGGTTGTTCATCCTCGGTACGTCCGTTCCGGTGTTCGTCGTCGTAGCGCCGCTGTACCTGCTGATGCGCGACCTCAACCTGCTGGACACCTACGCGGGCGTGGTGTTCATCTACACGGCCCTGAACCTCCCGGTCGCGGTGTTCTTCTACACCAGCTTCATCCGCTCGATCCCCGGCGACCTGGAGGAGGCGGCCGCGCTCGACGGCTGCGGCGCCCTGCGCACGTTCTTCACGATCATCCTGCCGCTGCTCCGGCCGGTCACCAGCACCCTGCTGACGTTCATCTCCCTGCAGATCTGGAACGACCTGCTCGTTCCGCTGGTGTTCCTGCAGGACCCCGGCAAGCGGACGGTCATGGTGAACGCCTACTCCTTCATCGACCCGCACACCGTGCAGCCGACCACCCTGTTCCCGGCCGCCCTGCTCGGAGTGCTGCCGCTGCTGGTCATCTTCGTCTTCTTGCAGCGCCAGGTGGTCGCCGGCATGTCCGCCGGCGCGGTCAAGTCGTGAACCACCTTCGCTCCGACGTTCCGGAAGGACCCTCCCACCGATGTACGTGGTCTCCTACTTCACCAGCGCCGACGAGGCCCTGCACCTGGCCTACAGCCACGATGGCGAGGAGTTCAGGACGGTGAACGGCGGCCGGCCCGTTCTGCGGGGCACGGTAGGCACCGGCCGGCTGCGGGACCCGTTCATCGGGGTGGGCCCCGACGGCCTGTTCCATCTGCTGGCCACCGACGGCTGGACGAGCCCCTCCATTGTCCACGCCACCTCGACGGACCTCCGCACCTGGTCGGAGCAGCGACTCATCCCGGTCATGGCCGGTGTGCAGGGGGCTCACAACGCCTGGGCTCCGGAGTTCTTCCGGGACCGTGCGACGGGGCTGTACCACCTCATCTGGTCGTCGGTCGTCGAGGCGGGCAGCACGGCCGAGGGCCGCAACTTCGAGTACGTCAGCCAGGACCACCGCATCTGGCACTGCACCACCGAGGACTTCAGGACGTTCTCGGACCCGGCGGTCTTCTTCGACCCGGGTCACTCGGTCATCGACGCCACCGTGCACGAGCTGGCCGAGGGCGGATTCCTCATGGCCTTCAAGGACGAACGCGGCACCAACGACCCCGCCACCGCCCACAAGGACATCAATGTGACCACGTTCGACACCCCCGGCGGTCCGTACTCCGCCCCCACGGGGCCGGTCACCCCCTCACTCGTGGAAGGACCGTGTCTCTTCCGCCGCGGAGACGAGTGGGTCATGATCTTCGACCATTTCCTGGAGGGGAGGTACGGGGCGGTCCGCAGCAAGGACGGCGTGGACTGGGAGCCCGTCCCCTTCGCGCCACCGCCTGGCATGCGCCACGCCTCCGTCCTCGCCACGTCCCTCCCGACATCACTGTCAGCGACCTGAGGGTCGCCACGGTCCGGGCGGGCCGCTTCGGCGCCCGCCCGGCGTAGGAAGATCCGCGTCGCAGCCCGCGGCGCGGAGGACACCGTCACCCAGCAAGGAGCGTCGCAATGAAGCGTCGCAGAGCAAACCGCCCGATAGGCCGGGCGTCCCGCGTCCTCACCCTGCTCGCCACCCTGGCGGGCGTCCTCGTGCTGCCCGCCCAGGCCGCCATGGCCGCAGGCACCACGTACTACGTGAACTGCTCGGCCGCCTCCAACGGCAACGGCGCCCAGGCCAGCCCCTGGAACTCCGTCACCAGCGTCAACAACACCACCTTCGGCGCGGGCGACAGCATCCTCTTCGCCGCCGGCACCACTTGCACCGGCCAGCTCACCCCCCAGGGCTCGGGCACCTCCGGCAGCCCCGTCACCATGGGCTCCTACGGCACCGGCGCCAGGCCGGTCATCAACGCGAACGGCGCCACCGGCCCCGTCATCCACCTCCTCAACCAGCAGTACTGGGAGATCGGCGGCCTGGCACTCACCAACCCGGCGGCCTCCCCCGACTACCGCTCCGGCGTCCTCGCCGAGAACAGCTCCGGCGGGATCCTGCACCACATCCGGGTGCACGACATGTACATCCACAACATCAGCGGCTGGCCGGGCGGGTGGTACTCCACCAACGCCGGCGTGGGCGTCCAGACCGACCACACCACCCCCGTCTCCACCTGGGACGACGTCGTCGTCGAGAACAACACCTTCGACCACGTCGACCGCATCGCCGTCGCCGTCACCCCTGACGGGAACGGTCAGGGCACCGGCCTGACCACGGGCACGGTCATCCGCGGCAACACGATGACCTACGACGGCGCCGACGACGTCCTCGTGGTCAAGGGCAGTGGCGCCCTCATCGAGAACAACAAGGCCGGCCACGGCGGGCTGAAGAGCACCTGCCCGCCCTCGGGCCAGATCTGCAACCGAGCGTCCGCGGGCATCTGGGTGGCAGGCAGTCAGGACAGCGTGATCCAGGGTAACGAGGTGTACTGCCACGCCAACTTCCAGGACGGCCAGGCGTACGACGTCGACTGGGGCAACCACAACACCACCATCCAGTACAACTACAGCCACCAGAACCTCGGTGGCTTCCTGCTGGTGATGCCGGCCTCCTCCTACAGCCCCACCGAGCCCACCGCGAGCGTGCCCAGCGACGGCACGGTGGTGCGCTACAACGTCAGCGAGAACGACGGCTCCAACTCGGGTTGCCCGGAGTCCGGCACCTCCAACCACACCGACTCCCTCATCGACATGCCCGGCAACATCCCGAACAGGAGCGGCAGCAGCGGCATGGCCCCGCTGTTCTACAACAACACGTTCTACGTCAGGGACGGCCTGGGCACGTGGATCACGGGTGGCCGCGGCAGGACCAGCGTCTCCGGGGTCTGGTCCTTCGAGAACAACGCGGTCTTCAACTACGGCTCGGGCGGCTACCTCGGCACCGGCGCAGGCTCCGTCTACTCGAACAACCTCTTCTACGGCCGGCACCCCTCCTCCGAGCCCGCGGACGCCGCGAAGGTCGTCACCGACCCCGAGTTCCGCAACCCGGGCAACGCGAACACCAACTCCTCGTACGCGGGAATGGACGCCTACCAGGTCCACCCCTCTTCCCCCGTGGTCCGGGCAGGGGCGGTCATCAGCAACAACGGCGGCCAGGACGCCTTCGGCAACCCGGTCTCCGCCACGGCCGCGCCCAACATCGGCGCCTACAACGGCACCGGCGGCAACCTCGTGGCCAACGCCGGCTTCGAGATGGGCTCGCTCAGCCCGTGGACCCTCAGCGGCAGCGGATCCTCCGTGGTCACCTCGAACGCCCGCACCGGCACTCACTCCCTGCAGACCGGAGCCTCCGGCAGCGGCGCCAACCAGAACCTGACCGGGCTGGCCCCCAACACCACCTACCTGCTCACCGGCTGGGCCAAGGTGGCGAACGCCGGGGAGACTCTCGCCATCGGCGTCAAGAACTACGGCGGCACCGAGACCTTCACCAACGTCGCCACAACCTCGTACTCCGAGGCCGCCGTTCTGTTCACCACCGGCTCCACCAACACCACGGCCACGCTGTACTGCTGGAAGAACTCCGGCGGCACCGCTGCAGGGAACTGCGACGACATCGCGGTGGAACGCGTGTCCACCCCTGCAAACCTCCTGACGAACGCCGGCTTCGAATCCGGCTCGCTCAGCCCGTGGACCCTCAGCGGCAGCGGATCCTCCGTGGTCACCTCGAACGCCCGCACCGGCACTCACTCCCTGCAGACCGGAGCCTCCAGCAGCGGCGTGGAGCAGGCCACCGGCGGTCTGTCGTCCAGCGCCACCTACCTGCTGACCGGCTGGGCCAAGGCCGCAGGCGGCAGCGAGCAGGTCGCCGTCGGCGTGAAGAACTTCGGCGGCACCGAAAGCTTCTCGAGTACCACCGGTACCGCCTACGCCCAGCAGCCGGTCTTCCTCACCACGGGAAGCGGCAACACCTCCGCCACCGTCTACTGCTACAAGAACTCCGGCACCTCCGCCGGATACTGCGACGACTACACGCTGATCAAACTCTCCTGACCGTCACCGGCTCACCAGGAAGTCCCCTCCCTCGGGCGGGCCGGCTCGCCCGGCCCGCCCGAGGGCTCCTCGGCCACAGGGCCTCCCAGGCGCAGTCGAGGACTGCTTCCTGAAGGGGGAGCGCAGTGTTCACGGTTCTTCGCCTAATAAATCCGATGTATCGGGAGTTTTAAGCATGAACGAGTTCCCTCTGAGCGGTCGGCTGGTCCCTGAGTGGTTCACCGACGCCAAATTCGGCATCTTCATCCACTGGGGCGCGTACTCGGTGCCGGCCTGGGCCGAGCCCATCGGCGCACTCGGCGACGTCGACCCCGATGTGTGGTTCAAGCACAACCCGTACGCCGAGTGGTACTGGAGCACCATCCAGATCGAGGGCAGCCCCGCCCAGGAACACCATCGCACCATGCACGGCGGACGCCCCTACGACGAGTTCCTCGACGCCTGGAAGGCCGAGCTCTTCGACCCCGCGGACTGGGTGGAGCTGTTCGCCCGGGCGGGTGCGCGCTACGTCGTCCCCACGACCAAGCACCACGATGGGATAGCCCTGTGGGACGCCCCGGGCACCGGCACCCGCAACACCGTCCACCGCGGTCCACGCCGCGACCTGATCGCCGACCTCGCCGACGCCGTCCGGGCTCGCGACCTGCGGTTCGGCGTGTACTACTCCGGCGGCATCGACTGGTACGCCGGACGCCGGGACCCCGTTCTCCACGAGGACCGGATGGACGATGGGAGGCCCCATGAGGCCGCCTACGCCGCCTACGCGCACCGGCAGGTCCTCGACCTGATCGAGCGGTATCACCCCGCGGTGCTGTGGAACGACATGGGCTGGCCCCGAGCGGGCCGGGCCGAACTGCCGGAGTTGTTCTCGCACTACTACGCCACCGTGCCGGAAGGCGTGGTGAACGACCGCTGGGACGGCACCCACGCCGACTACCTCACCAGCGAGTACGAGCTGGACCGGGCCAACGAGCGGGCAGCCTGCTGGGAGAACACCCGGGGAATCGGATTCTCCTTCGGCTACAACCAAGTGGAAGGCCCCGAGCACATGCTGGATCCGGCAGGCGCCGTCCGCCTGCTGGTCGACGTCGTCTCACGCGGCGGGAACCTGCTGCTCAACGTCGGTCCGAAGGCCGACGGCACCCTCCCGCAGGAGCAACGCGCCGTTCTGGAGGGCATGGCGTCATGGATGGCCTGCCACTCCGAGGCCGTGCACGCCACCAGGCCACTGGAACCAGGTTCCGCCGACTCGCAGGACGGCGGCCCCTGGGTGCGGTGGACCCGCGACGAGCGCCACGTCCACGCCTTCGTGGCCGACGTTCCTGACGGGGCCGGCGGTGCCGACGGGCATATCGTGCTGAAGGCGCGTCCGGGCCTGCTGGATCCGGATACGGCAGAACGCCTGGACGGCCAACCCGTCAAGGCCGAATCGGGACCGGAGGGCGTCCACGTCACGTCCGGCGGTCTCGACACGCCGCTGCCCACCGCGATCCGCTTCGCCGCACGGTGACCGACCGCTGACCTGGTCGACGGGCGGGTCCGGGGAACGGCCCGGCTCTGCGCATAAGAGCGGTGTCATGGCGGCGTGCGGAGGTGGCGATTCGTGACCATCAACGTCGGGCTGTACTTCACGGGTTTCACCCAAGCCCCCACTCCTGCCGTACATCAACGCCGCTCTCACGCCGTCCGCGCACACGGCTTCCCCGCACTCGGCGACATGACCGGCGCCACCGTCCACCTCGCCGGCTCCTGGGTCGCCGACGGGGCCGCGCTGGTCCAGTAGACCTGCGGAAGCCGGCTCAACCAGCAGTTCACGCTGCGGAGCTTCACCTCCTGAGTGCCCCAGCCCCCTCGACCCGCACTTCGCCACGAAGAAGACGCGCACGTCCCCACCCAGCAAAGAAGGGCCGCACATGCACACCTCCCGAAGACTCTCCGTCAGAGGCACGGCCACGGCATCCGTCACCGGTCTGGCCGCCGGACTCGCCCTCGTCCCGGCGGGAGACGCCTCGGCCGCGGGCGCGCCGCAGGGCGGCCACGTCTACACCCTGACGGCGGCCAACAGCGGCAAGAACGCCGCCGTGCTGGGGGACTCCCTGGCCAACGCGGCGGCGGTCGTGCAGAAGACCGCCTCCGGCGGCCCCGGCCAGCTGTGGGAGGCGGTCGACCACGGCGACGGCACCTTCTCGCTGGTCAACATCAACAGCGGCAAGTGCATGGACGTCCAGAACGGCTCCATGAACGCGGGGGCCGCGATCATCCAGGGGCCCTGCACCGGCTCCAGCACCCAGAACTGGACCTTCAGCGGTTCGGCAATCGTCTCCGCCCACAGCGGCCTGTGCCTGGACGTCTCCGACGGCTCCACCGCGGAGGACCACGCGATCATCCAGTGGACCTGCAAGAACACGGCCAACCAGCAGTGGATCCTGACCGAGCGCCCGCGCTCCGCCACCTGGGGCCCGGCCATGACCAGCGGCGGCCAGACCTTCAACGCGCAGACCATCCGGATGGTCATCCACAACAACACCTCCGGCGCGGGGCTGCGCATCCGGCTGTCCAACCTGCGCAGCACGACCGCCCTCTCGGTCGGCGCCGTCACGGTGGCGGTCCAGTCCAGCGGCGCCACCGCGGTCGCGGGCACCACACACACCGTCACCTTCGGCCGTTCGGCCACGCCGACCATCCCCGCCGGGCAGGAACTGACCAGCGACGTCATCCCGATGCCGGTCGTCGCGGAGCAGAACCTGCTGGTGAGCGTCTACCTCCCGGGCACCACCGGCGCCTCCACCTACCACTACGCCGCCTACCAGACCTCCTATCTGTCCGCCGCGGGCACCGGCAACCACGCCGTCGAGGAGGCCGCGACGAACTTCACCGCCACCACGAACCACTGGTTCTACGTCGCCGGACTCGACGTCGTGTCACCCACGGCCAAGGGAACCGTCGTGGCCTTCGGCGACTCCATCACCGAGGGCTCCAGCGCCACCGACAACGCCAACCAGCGCTGGCCCGACTACCTCGCCCGGCGGCTGCAGGCCGAGTCCGGCGGTCAGCGCCTCGGCGTGGTCAACGCGGGCATCGGCGGCAACCGCGTGGTCACCGACAGCCCGTCCGCGCAGCAGGGCATCGCGGCCGTGACCCGGTTCTCCCACGACGTCCTGACCCAGCCGGGCGTGAAGAACGCCATCGTGCTGGAGGGCATCAACGACATCAACACCCCCACCCCCGCCGACCAGATCATCGTCGGCTACCAGACCATGATCAACCAAGCGCACCAGGCAGGCGTCCGGATCATCGGTGGGACCATCCTGCCGAACTCCACGCAGACCGCAGCCAAGGCCGCCATCCGCGCCCAGGTCAACGACTGGATCCGCACCAGCGGCGCGTTCGACGCGGTGATCGACTTCGACGCGGCGCTCCGGGACCCGGCCAACCCGGCGCAGCTGCTCCCCGCCTACGACAGCGGCGACCATCTGCACCCCAACAGCGCCGGCATGCAGGCCATCGCCAACACCGTGAACCTCGCGCTGCTCACCTCCTGAGCGGTGTCCCCCTCCCCGACGGCGTAGTTCCGTTCGGTGCCCCCTCTCCGCGTACGGGGCACCGGACGGAACGGCCCGTCATCCGTGCGCCTGCGGGCAACTGCTGCCGACGATGACGGCCACGGCATACCGGCTCCTCAAGGCCGTCATGGAGACCGCCGTGGACGACGAGCTGATCACACTCCCAATGGTCCATCCGTACCGGTCCGCGGAACGCACCGACCGCTACGACGCTCCTCGACGGCATCGACTGTCGGTCGTGCTCCCGGTCCCGTCCATACGTCCGGGGAGCCGCTGTCGCTCTCGGTCCCTGAGGGCCGCACACCCGTACGTGCGGGATCAGCGGGGTTCCTGACCGAAGTCGGCTGCGGGCAGGACCAGACGGAAGGTGCAGCCCCGGCCGGGGGCCGTGTCGAGTTCGAGACGGCCGCCGGACGTGTCCGGGGGCGTGCGGAAGCATCTGTTCCGCGTGCGTGCGCTGAGGGTGGGGGAGACGAGCCCCCGCGCTCGCACGTTCGGGTGAGCGTTGATCATCTGTCGTCCACGGCACTCTGGCGGGCCCTATCCAGGACCTATGCATGAACTCCCCACCACAGCCAGCCAACCGCCGTTGTCCCGACGGCGTTTCACCGCCGCCACCGGCACGGCCGCCGGCGTCACCGTCCTCGGACTGGGCACCGCCGATCCGGCCACCGCGGCACCGGTCGCCCCCGCCGCTCCCGCCGTCCCGGAGCGGGCTCCCTCCCCGTCCCGCTCCACCGCCGACTGGGACACCTGTCTTGCCGTCGCCCGTGCGCTGCTGGTCGTCGACGATCACGACCGGCCCCTCGTGCCGACGTACGAGAAGATCCTCGGCTCCGGGCTGCCCCGTGCCCGGACCACGGCCGCCAAGAAGGTCCTGGTGGTGGGCGCCGGTCCGGCCGGCCTCGTCGCCGCCTGGCTGCTCAAGCGCGCCGGACACCACGTGACGCTGCTGGAGGCCAACGGCAACCGGGTCGGCGGACGTATCAAGACCTTCCGCACCGGTGGCCACGAGCACGCCGCGCAGCCGTTCGCGGATCCGCGGCAGTACGCGGAGGCCGGCGCCATGCGGATCCCCGGCAGCCACCCGCTCGTCATGCATCTGATCGAGCAACTCGGTCTCGAGAAGCGCCCGTTCCACCTCGTCGACGTCGACGGATCCGGCACACCCGTCAACCACGCCTGGCTGCACGTCAACGGCATCCGCGTACGCCGCTCCGAGTACGCCCGGTCCCCCCGCCGCGTCAACCGGTCCTTCGGGGTTCCCCGCAAGTACTGGGACACGCCCTCCTCGAAGATCCTCGGCGATGCCCTCGACCCCGTACGCGACGAGTTCAGCACGGTCGGGCCGGACGGCAAGCGCGTCGACAAACCCATGCCGGAGCGGGTGCGGGGCTGGGCACGGGTCGTCCAGCGCTACGGCGACTGGTCCATGTACCGGTTCCTGACCGAACAGGCCGGTTTCGACGAGCGCACCATCGATCTGGTCGGCACCCTGGAGAACCTGACCTCGCGGCTGCCGCTGTCCTTCATCCACAGCTTCATCAGCCAGTCCCTGATCAGCCCGGGCACCGCCTTCTGGGAGCTGGTCGGCGGCACCGCGACACTCCCGGACGCGCTGCTGCGGCAGGTGTCCGACGTGCTGCGCCGCGACCGGCGCGCCACGCACATCGAGTACTGGGACGGCGAACGGCAGCGCGAGCCCGGCGCCGACGACACCTCGCACGTGCGCCGGGACGGCCCGCACGTGTGGATCGACACCGTGTCGGAGGGCCGCGACGGCACGGTGGTGCGCGAGCAGTTCACCGGTGACCTGGCGATCGTCACCGTGCCGTTCTCCGGGCTGCGGCAGGTGCAGATCAGCCCGCTGATGGCCTACGGCAAGCGCCGCGCCGTCGCCGAGCTGCACTACGACAGCGCGACCAAGGTGCTGCTGGAGTTCAGCCGCCGCTGGTGGGAGTTCACCGAGGCCGACTGGAAACGCGAACTCGACGCCGTACGGCCCGGGTTGTACCAGGACTACCTGCACGGCAAGGCGCCCGCCGACGGCAGCCTGCTCGGGGCGCACCCCTCGGTGCCGCGCGGCCACATCAGCCCGGCACAACGCGCGCACTACGCCGCCAACCGCTGGATCGGCCGCGACCAGCCCGAGGCCGCGCACATCATCGGCGGCGGGTCGGTCTCCGACAACTCCAACCGTTTCATGATCAACCCGTCGCACCCGGTTCCCGGCAGCGAGGGAGGCGTTGTCCTCGCCTCCTACTGCTGGGCCGACGACGCCTCCCGCTGGGACTCCTTCGACGACGAGGCTCGCTACCCGTTCGCCCTGCGCGGCCTGCAACAGGTCTACGGACAGCGGGTGGAGGTGTTCTACACCGGCGCGGGCCGCACCCAGAGCTGGCTACGCGATCCGTACGCGTACGGTGAGGCGTCCGTTCTGCTCCCCGGCCAGCACACCGAACTCCTCGGGCACATCCGCGCCCCGGAGGGCCCGCTGCGCTTCGCCGGGGACCACACCTCCGTCAAGCCGTCGTGGATCGAGGGCGCCGTCGAGTCCGGCGTAAGGGCGGCACTGGAGGTGCACCTGGCCTAGAAGGCCAAGAGGCCCACGAAGACTCGCTGAGGGGGCCGCCCGGCTGTGGTCCGGGTGGCCCGCACGATCAGCGTGGCGGGGGCGGGGAGCCGCTGCCGGCGTCAGTTCGCCGTCCCCCCAGCCGTCCCCCGGACCGGGCTCACCGAGAAGGCCGTCTCCCCTGCCACGGCCACAATCGCCTCGTACGCCAGCAGCACGCTCGGGATCGTGTTCTGCGCCGAGGTGCCCGGGTCGTCCAGCTTGGGCGTGGTCCAGCGGACGGCCCCGGTGTCCTGGTCGAGGGCGGCGAGGCGGCCGTAGCGGTTGGCGAAGTAGACGGTGTCGTACGTCGTCGAGTACACCGGAGCCGACAGGTTCTCGATCTGCGTGTCCCGCTGCCACAGTCGGGTGCCGTTGGTGGCATTGACCGCGGTGACCGTCCCGTCGGGGCGGACGAAGTACACGGTCCCGTCGATCACGGTTGGCGTGCCGCTCGGGGTGCCTTTCAGGAAAATTTTGATGGCCGTGCCGGTGTTCGGGTTCATCCGCAGCAGAGCGGTGTACGACTCGTCCCGGCCATCGCCCGACTGGTACCCGGTGGTGTTCTTCGGCAGCGCGAACAGCGGCCCCCCGACAAGGGTCCCCAGCGGTGTCGCGCTCACGGGCAGCGGGTAGGGTCCGTCCGCCGTGCCGCCGGCCGGGTCGAAGCGCAGCAGGCCGGCCGTGCCCTTGCCGGGGGAGTTCGCGTCGGCGCAGAGGCCGTAGGGAGCGTCGCCCAGGACCACCGGGGAACAGAGGCTGCCCGCCGACGACTTGGCCGGGGTGCGCCACAGGTCCTTGCCCGTGGTGGCGTCGAGGGCGACGAACTCCTTCGCGGTGTCCGACATCGCCAGGACGCCGCCGTCGAACAGGGCGACGCGGGCAGTCGCGCTGACATCACGGGTCCAGACGCGTTTGCCGGTGTCGGCGTCGAGGGCGATCACCCGCTGGTCCGCGTACACCTCGTCCGGTTGCTCGTATGTGTACACGATCCCGTCCCGCACGCCCAAGGGCCGCTCGGCCGCCTGGGAACTGTTCCCGTACCGCCACGCGACGCGGCCCGAGGCGGCGTCGAGACGGGCCACCGTGAAGCCGGTGCCCGCGCAGTACAGGGCGGATCCGGCGGACACGCAGCCGGCGTCCACACTGCCCACGTTGACGCTCGGCGAGTCGTCCCGCACGGCTCGGGTGAGATTCGTCTGCCAGGGCCGCCAGCCGGTGGGAAGTGCCGGGGCCGAGGACGCTGAGGCGCTCGCGACGGGACGGGCGTCGTTGGACTGCGCGCTCGACTTGAGGTGGTACACCGATGTGGACACCCCGGTGATGACGGCCAGGACCGCGCCGAGGACAACCAGCCGACGCATCCGCCGTCCGCGACCGGCCTGCCCGGCGGCGGTGGTGTCGCCGACACCCCGGGAGTGCTTCCGGTGTCCCGGCACGGTCGGCGGGCCGCCCACCGCCACGGCGTCGGCCGTGTCCGGCAGAGACCTGAACAGCTGTTGCAATTCGGCCAGTTGAGGCCTGTCGGCCGGGTCTTTGGCCAGGCAGCGCTCGACGATGCCCAGCAGCGGCTCCGGTACGCCGTCCAAGGAGGGCTGCTCGTGCACCACCTGATAGCCCGTCATGTAAGGGCTGCCGCCGTCGAAGGGGCGGTTGCCGGTGGCGGCGTACACCAGGAGCGAGCCGAGCGAGAAGACGTCCGAGGCGGCGGTGACGTCCCTGGGTGAGGCGAACTGTTCCGGGGACATGAAGGGAGGGGTGCCGATGAGGCGTCCGGTCATGGTGAGGGCCTCGTTGTCGGCGGCCCGTGAGATGCCGAAGTCGATGACGCGCGGGCCGTCGTCGGCCATCAGCACGTTGCTCGGCTTCAGGTCCCGGTGCACAACACCGGCCTGGTGGATGTCCCGCAGCGCCTCCACCAGCCCCAGGGCCAGCGTGCGCAGTCCGGGTCCGCCGAGTGCGCCCTGCGCGGCGACGATGTCCTCGAGGGTGCGGCCCGGCACGTACAGCGTCGCCATCCACGGCAGTTCGGCGTCCGGGTCCGCGTCCACGACGGGGGCGGTGAACGCTCCGCTGACTCGCCGTGCCGCCGCGATCTCCTGGCGGAAACGGGTGCGGAACTCCTCGTCCTGCGCGTATTGCGCGTGTACGACCTTGACGGCGACGTGGCGTCCGGAGGGGGAGCGGCCGAGGTAGACGACTCCCATGCCGCCACTGCCGAGCCGGTCGACGAGCAGGTAGCCGCCTATCGCCCCGATGGACCCCGACTCCTCGGTGCTCAGCGGCATCGCCGGTCAACCTTTCCAAGTGCCACACGTCAACACGTCACGGAATCGTTCAGCGGCAACAGACTAGTCCCGTACTTCGCGGGTCGCCCTTGTAGGTCTGTGGCCGGCGGGTTCGTGTGATGTCGGTGTCGAGGAGGTCGAGGAGGTCGAGGAGGTGGAGTTGGACGCCGCGGGTGATCTGGACGGTGGGCGGGTCGGTGACGCGCCCCGCACCGGAGGAGCCCTGGACGCCGATCCGAGCAGCCCCGGACCGTGCGGCTGTCACGCGGCCAGCGACTTGAGACGGGAGGCCGCCTCCTCCAGCACGCTTGTCCGCTTACAGAAAGCAAATCGAACAAAAGGCGCGCCTTGCTCGCGATGGTCGTAGAAGACCGCGTTCGGGATGGCGACGACCCCCGCCCGCTCCGGCAGCGAACGGCAGAACGCGAAGCCGTCGCTCTCGCCGAGCGGGCGGATGTCGGTGGTGATGAAGTACGTGCCGGCGGTGTCGTAGACCTCGAAGCCCGCCCCCCTCAGGCCCGCCGCGAGGATGTCGCGCTTGGCCTGCATGTCCTGGCGGAAGGTCTCGAAGTACGAGTTCGGGAGGGCGAGGGCCTCCGCGACCGCGTACTGGAAGGGGCCCGAGGAGACGTACGTCAGGAACTGCTTCGCCGAGCGCACCGCAGTGACCAGGCCCGGCGGGGCCGTGATCCAGCCGACCTTCCAGCCCGTGAACGAGAACGTCTTGCCGGCCGACCCGATGGTGATCGTGCGCTCCCCCATCCCCGGGAAGGTGGCCAGCGGTACGTGTTCGGCCTCGTCGAACACCAGGTGCTCGTACACCTCGTCCGTGACCACCAGCAGATCCCGCTCGACAGCCAGTTCGGCGATCGTGGCCAGCTCCTCGCGGGTGAGGACCGTGCCGGTCGGGTTGTGCGGGGTGTTGATCAGCAGCAGTCGGGTCCGGTCGGTGACGGCGGCGCGCAGCTCGTCGAGGTCGAGGCGGAAACTGCCCTCGTGAGGGCGGAGCGTGACCGGGACGCGGGTGCCGCCCGCCATCGCGATGCAGGCCGCGTACGAGTCGTAGTACGGCTCCAGGGCCACGACCTCGTCACCGGGCTCGACCAGGGCGAGCAGCGCGGCGGCGATCGCCTCCGTGGCGCCGGCGGTGACCAGTACCTCGGTGTCCGGGTCGTACGACAGGCCGTACCGCCGCTCCTGGTGTGCCGCGATCGCCGTCCGCAGCTCCGGGACACCGGGACCCGGCGGGTACTGGTTGCCGCGCCCGTCGCGCAGCGCCCGTACGGCCGCCTCCCTGACCTCCTCGGGGCCGTCCGTGTCGGGGAAGCCCTGACCCAGGTTGATCGACCCGGTCGACAGGGCCAGGGCGGACATCTCGGCGAAGATCGTCGTCCCGAACTCGGCGAGCCGGCGGTTCAGGAGGGGGCGTGCGCTGGAGGTCATGCCGGTCATCCTGCGCCCAAGCTGTGGAGTTCCTCAACCTACGTCTGGGGGTCGGTACCTGCGGCGGCACCCCACGCAAGGGGGCTCTGGCCGCCGTTCCGTGAAGGGCGGGTGAGGTTGCCGGTCAGCCCAGCGAGGCGCTCGCCGCCCGCAGTTCGTCGAGGGCCGCCAGGGTGTACCCGGCGAGCTCGTCCTTGCCGTCACGGTCGCTCTCGGACCATTGGGCGTATCCCCGTTTGAAGGCGAGGACGCCCAGTTCGCCCGCCAGAGCCGCGGTCGGATCGGTTATGCCGCGGGCGACCAGAGCGGTCGTCATCGCGGCCGCGAGGCTGACGCTCTTGAGGGCGTCACGCTCTTGGAGTTCGGCGCTGGCGGCGACGGCCGCCTTCAGGCGAGGCGCGAGCTCGCGGCTCATTGGGCCCATCGCGCTCGACGCGCGCTCCAGACCGGCGGCGACCGCCTCAAGCGGGCTGGCGTCAGCGGGCGCGTCGGCGATCCCCTCGGCCAGCAGTCGGCTCAGCGTCTCCTGTCCGGCCACCAGCAGCTCACGCTTGTCGGGGAAGTGCCGGAAGAAGGTGCTCTTGGTGACTCCTGCGCGCTCGGCGATCTGCGCGACCGTCGTGGCGTCGTACCCCTGCTCGGTGAACAGGTCGACGGCAGCCACGACGAGGCGTTCGCGTGCGCCTGGTTCCCATCTACCCATGGTCACCATCCTAGGTGATGGGACTCTTGTCCCATCACTGGGGTAGAGTGACGGGACAAGAGTCCCATCACTTCTGGGGGAGTTTTCCATGCGCGTTTTTGTCACCGGCGGCACCGGTCTGATCGGTTCCGCTGTCGTCGCCGAACTGCTCGACAACGGCCACACCGTCCTCGCACTCGCTCGCTCCGGCGCATCCGCGCAGGCCGTGGAGACGGCCGGTGCCGAGCCCCTCCGGGGAGCCCTCGCCGACCTGGACACCCTTCGTGCCGGCGCCGCCCGCGCCGACGGGGTGATCCACCTCGCGTTCGACCACGACTTCAGCAGTTCCGACACCGTCGCGAAGTCGGTCGCGGAGGAGGGTGCCGCCCTCGCGGCCCTCGGCGAGGAACTCGTCGGCAGCGACCGCCCTTTCGTCACCTGCTCGGGTACGCCCTTCGTACCCGGCCGCGCTTCCACCGAGGCCGACCCGCTGATGACCGAGGGGCCGCTCGGCGGTCGCGGTCGTGCGGTCATGTCGGTCCTGGGTCTGTCCTCACGCGGGGTCCGCAGCAGCGCCGTACGCCTGCCGCGCACGGTTCACAACCAGGGCTCCGGCGGATTCGCCGGCCTCTTGACCGGCATCGCACGCCGGACCGGAGTGTCCGGTTATCCGGGTGACGGCGCACAGCGCTGGCCGGCCGTGCACGCGCTCGACGCGGCAGTCCTCTTCCGGCTCGTCCTGGAACGGGCGGAAGCGGGTACCTCCTGGCATGCCGTGGCCGACGAGGGGGACGAGGTTCGCGACATCGCCACGGTCATCGGCCGACGGCTGGGCCTGCCGGTCGAGTCGGTATCGGCGGAGACCTTCGGCCCCCTCGGCCAGATCTTCGCGAGCGACCAGCCCTCGTCCAGCACGTACACCCGGCAGGCGCTCGGCTGGGAGCCCAAGCACCCCAGCCTTCTGGAGGACCTGGAGAACATCCAGCCCTGACGGGCGACCGGGACCTTCGGCCGGGGCCCCTGCCGAAGCGATGCCCCGCCGGAGGTGGCACTGCCGAGCGGGCCGAAGGCAGGAGCGCCGGCCCCTGATCTGCTCTTCTGGGCAGGTCAGGGGCCTTTTCCAGGTCATGACCCTCAGAAGTTCCTCAACTCTGCTTTGGCCCGTGAGAGCAAGGGGCATCTCCCTCGCACGCACCCAGCGAGGCGCCCACGGGGGGCCGCTTCGGGGGAATCGGAAGGAGGGTGACGCCATGGCCATCGGCATCATCCTGGCGGTTATGTGCATCGTCCTGATCTTGGCTTTCAACAACCGCCGGCGGAACGCGGTGCGAGGGGGAACGCGCGGCGGACGGGTCCGCCGGTCGTCGGGGAGGGGCTCCAGCAGCTCCAGCAGCTCCGGCGACAGCTGGTGGGCCGCGGCGCCGTTCGTCGGCGACAGCGGATCGGGCTCGTCCGACGGAGGGTCGTCGGGCGGGCACCACGGGGGTCACTCCTGCGGCGGCGGCTCGTCCTGCGGAGGCGGGTCGTCCTGCGGGGGCGGCGGGGGCTGCGGGGGCGGCGGTGGTGGCTGCGGCGGTGGCGGCGGCTGAGCCCTGAGCCGGACCGCCGCTCCCGGGAGGCAGCTGACACGGGGCAGTTGAGCTCCGGGGAGCGCGGTCCGTGTTTCGCGGCGGGCGCGGGCGGGCGGGCGCGGTGCGGGGGTTCCGGGCGGCGGCCGGGCGGGTGCGGTCCGTGTTTCCGGGCGGCGGCCGGGGCGGTGCTTTGCGGCCCCCGGCCCGTCGAACCTCCCGCCCCGCCGACCTCCCGCCCCGCCGAACCTCCAGGCACACCTGACCAGTCGTTTTATACGCCCGTCGGTTACCGCTTCCGGCGGGCGTAGCACTGCTCCGGCGCGCGCCCTCGCCGCCCCGGCGTGCGCCATGTTTGAACAGTTGAGCTGTGGAGCCCTCTGAGGGATGGAAACACCACGAAGTTGGGTAAAAACGCTGTGGCGGGGCCACAGTTCGTGATTCCCTCTCAATCACCAACGCGGCCCCTCGGACGTCCCGCGGAACCCTCCCTGACAACTCCGACTGGGCCGACCGGGCCGAATCCCCCGGTGCCGGCCGGGGTGTGCCGGACCCACACCTCTCCTTTCTTTGCGTGCTAGCGGAGCCGACCCATGCTCACGACCCTGAACACCTCGTACACCGACACGCGCGCGGCGGACCTCGCCTGGGCCCTGGGACGCGAGCCGCTTCCCGCGCTGGCCACGCTCGATCTCGAACTGGCCGGAGCAAAGCTCCAGTTGAGACTTCTCGGCGCGTCCCACCAGGTGCTGGTGGAAGAGAACCAGGGCAGCTGTTCGGAGACGGTGGCGTGCATCGCGGGCAGCAGCACCCCCCTCCCGCTGGGCGTGGCCAAGCGTGTCGGCGACTGGGAGTACGAGTTCGCCGCCCGCGTCGAGGCCCTGTCCCCGGGCCAGTTCGAGGGCCGCGCCGAGGAGTTGCTCGCCCTGGTCTCCGACCATCCCAACGGCCTCGTCGGCGTCTTCCCGGGCAGCCCGCACGCCTTCACCGCGCTGCTGGCCCAGCGCCATGAGGGGCAGGTGCACTGGCGGACGTGGCACGCGTACCCGCAGGACGGGCAGCTGGTGGCGACGCGGACGAGAGTGGGGGCCCGGGTGTCCGCCGGCGTCGGCGGCGGTCAGCGCACGCTCAGCCGTTCCGGTGTGTGACGATCCAAACCCCAGGCCGCTCAACTGACTCAGAGTTCCACACGTGTGGGTGACGAAGCGTGCCCTGGCAGTGACGTAACGTCGCAGCGTGATCGAACCGCACGCGCCCGCCCCGCCCCGTGCCACGCCGCCCTGGGCGGGCCCCGCGCGGCTGCCCGTCCGCCCCGGCACGGGGCGGGTCTTCGTCCTCGCCTGTGTCTTCGTGTGTGCGGCCTGCGGACTGGTGTACGAACTCGAACTGGTCGCCCTCGCCTCGTACTTGATCGGTGACTCGGTCACCCAGGCCTCCGTCGTGCTCTCCGTCATGGTCTTCGCGATGGGCATCGGCTCCCTCGCGGCGAAACGGTTGCGCTGGCGGGCCGCGGCGGCCTTCGGAGCGCTGGAGTCCGCGCTCGCCCTCGTGGGCGGCTGCAGCGCGCTGGCCCTGTACGCCGTGTTCGCCTGGACCGGCGGCTGGGGCGGCCTGTGGGTGAGCGGTCCCCGCTGTCTCCTGGTCGCCTTCTCCCTCGCCATCGGTCTGCTGATCGGCGCCGAGGTCCCGCTGCTGATGGAGCTGATCCAGCGCATCCGCCGCCAGGACGCGGGCGGCGCGGTCGCCGACCTGTTCGCCGCCGACTATGTGGGCGCGCTGGTCGGCGGCCTCGCCTTCCCCTTCCTGCTGCTGCCCCTGCTCGGCCAGTTGACCGGCGCGCTGCTCACCGGCACGGTCAACGCGGTCGCCGGCGCCGTCCTCGTCCTCGGTCTGTTCCGTCGCGACCTGACCTGCCGGGCGCGCCGGCTGCTGCTGGTGGCCAACCTCGTCGTGCTCGCGGTCCTCGCCACGGCCGCCGTCCTCGTCGACGACTTCGAACGGGCGGCACGGCAGGCGGTGTACGGCGACGACGTCCGCGTGGCGGTGCAGACGGACGTCCAGGAGGTCGTCCTCACCGGCGGCACCGGCCGCATCCCCGGCACCGCCGGCCGCCCCCTCGCCCTCTTCCTCGACGGCCGGCTCCGGGTCAGCGGCCGGGACGAGCGCCGGTACCACGAGGCCCTGGTGCACCCCGCGATGAACGGCCCGCACGCGCGCGTGCTCGTCCTCGGCGGCGGCGACGGACTGGCCGTCCGCGAGGTGCTGCGCCACCCGGACGTGGAGCGCGTCGACGTCGTCGAACTCGACGAGGAGGTCGTACGGCTGGCCCGCCAGGACCCGGCCCTGTCGGAGCTCAACAGTCACGTGTACGGCGACGCACGCGTGCACGTGACGACGGCGGACGCCTTCGGCCTGCTGCGCGGGGCGCCGACGGCGGCGTACGACGTGGTGATCGCTGACCTGCCCGACCCCGGTATCACGGCCAGCACCAAGCTGTACTCGCAGGAGTTCTACGGCCTCGCCCGCCGGGTGCTCGCGGACGACGGCCGGCTGGTGGTGCACGCCGGACCGGTCGCCTCCCGCCCGCGGGTGTTCTGGACGGTCGACACGACGATCCGCGCGGCCGGTCTGTACACCGCCCCCTACCGCGTCGGCGGCCGCGACTCCGGCTTCGCCGCCGGCCCCGACCGCACGGCCGGCCCGCGACGCGCGCCGCACGACTGGGGCTTCGTCCTCGCCTCCCCCGCCACCCGCCCGCCCCTGCGCCTCGACCCACGGGGCCCGAGGCCGCGCACCCTGACGCAGGCGAAGCTCACCGCCGACGCCAGGGCGGCGGCGGTGACGCGGATCGGAGGGCTGCCGGTGTCGACGTTGGCGCATCCGCGGTACTGACACCGGAGGGCGACGCGCCCGGGGCGCAACGCGAGGTCACTTTCGGGCAAGGAGGGTGCAGGACGGCGCCCACTGGGTAAAGTCCGCTGACATGGAGCATGAGGTGTTCGTTCCGGTTCCGGCCGAGCGGCTCAGGGAGGCGCTGGCCGACCCCGCGCGGGCCGCCCGGGCGGTTCCCGGGCTCCAGCAGGAGGCCGGCGCCGAGCCCGTCGCGGGACGGCTGAAGGTGCGCGTCGGCAGCCACTCCATCACCTACCGGGGTTCCGTACGGATCACCGGGCAGGACGACGGCTCGTACGCCGTCGAGGGCGACGCGACCGAGACCCGCGGTACCGGCACGGTCAAACTGGCGCTCACGCTCTCGGTGCGGGAAGCGGACGGCGGCTCCACGGTGAGGTTCGAGGGCACGGCCTCCGCGGACGGCCGCGTCAGGGAACTTCCGCCGGACGCGGTGGCCTCGGCCACGGGCCGGCTGCTGAGCCGGTTCGCGGAGAACCTGGGGACGCTGGGGGCCGCGGTCGAGGTGGAACCGCTGGAAGAGACCCCGCAGGGGAAGGCGACCGAGGAGCCGCAGGCCCCCGAGTCCCCCGCGCCTTCCGCGTCTGTCGAGCCCCCCGCGCCCGCCGAGCCGCCCGCCGCCTTCGAGGCCGAGGTCCCCCCGTCGGCCCTCCCCGAGGACCTTCCCGAAGGCTTCCTCGACGACGACGACGACGACGACGACGACGATGACGACGCACCGCCCGCCGAGGCGGCGCACGCGCGGCGGACGATGATCGGGCGCAGCGCGGAGGAGGTCGACCACGCCCCGCCGCGCGGCCGCTACGCCCCCGTTCCCGCGCCGCAGACGATCGCGCCCAACCCGTTCCTGCGGTGGGCGGCCCCGGCGGCCGCGGTCGCGGTGGCGTCGGCGATCGTGGTGACGAGGGCGCTGCGCAGACGCCGGTGACGGAAGAGGACCGACGGCCCGCGCCGCCCTCTTGATCGCCCCAGTAGGGTCGTCCCGTGAGTAACGAAGACATCACGCTGACCGCGGGTGACGCGGAGGTGACCGTGCAGCCGGGCAACGGCGGCCGGATCGGAGGGCTTCGCGTCGGCGGGGTCGAGCTGCTCCGCCAAGGGGAGCGCTTCGGCTGCTTCCCGATGGTTCCCTGGTGCGGGCGGATCAGGGACGGCCGGTTCCGGGACGGGGCGACCGTCCACCAGATGCCGCTCAACTCCCCGCCGCACGCCATCCACGGCACCGCACGCGACGGCGCCTGGCGCACCGCCCGCGTCACCGCGGACGAGGCGGTCATCACGTACGACCTGGTCGCGCCGTGGCCCTACCCCGGCCGGGTCACGCAGGTCGTCGGCCTCACCGGGGACACCCTGACACTGACCATGTCCGTGGAGACGTACGACTCCTCCTTCCCCGCCCAGATCGGCTGGCACCCCTGGTTCAACCGGAACCTGGGGCCGGGACAGGACGATGTACGGCTCGACTTCAGCCCCGCCTGGCAGGAAGAGCGCGGCGACGACCACCTCCCCACCGGCAACCGCCTCGACCCGAAGCCCGGGCCCTGGGACGACTGCTTCGGCATGCCCGGCGGGGTCGACGTCACGCTCACCTGGCCGGGGCAGCTGGAGCTGAAGGTGGCCAGCCGGGAGGAATGGGTGGTGGTGTACGACGAGCAGGAGGCGGCCGTGTGCGTGGAGCCGCAGACCGGGCCGCCCAACGGGCTGAACACCCTGCCGCGGCTGGTCACCCCGCTGGAGCCGCTGGAGGCCACGACCACCTGGACCTGGCGGAGCCTCGGCGCTGTCTAAGCTGACAGGCATGAGTGACGTCAACGAAGTAATGCCGCCAGGCACACGCGGCAATTTGTTGCAGCAGATCAAGGACAAGGCCGTGGTGCACGGCAAGGTGACCCTGTCGTCGGGTCTGGAGGCCGACTACTACGTCGACCTGCGGCGCATCACCCTCGACGGCGAGGCGGCCCCGCTGGTCGGGCAGGTGCTGCTGGACCTGACCGCCGACCTCGACTTCGACGCGGTCGGCGGGCTGACCATGGGCGCCGACCCCGTCGCCGGCGCCATGCTGCACGCGGCCGCCGCCCGCGGGAGGAAGCTGGACGCCTTCGTCGTACGGAAGGCCGCCAAGGCGCACGGGCTGCAGCGGCGGGTCGAGGGGCCGGAGATCGCGGGCCGCCGGGTCCTGGTCGTCGAGGACACCTCCACCACCGGCGGCTCGCCGCTCGCCGCCGTCGAGGCGGTGCGCGAGGCCGGTGCCGAGGTCGTCGCCGTCGCGACCATCGTGGACCGCGCGACCGGCGCCGCCGAGAAGATCGAGCAGGGCGCGGGAGTGCCGTACCTCTTCGCCTACAGCAAGGACGAGTTGGGCCTGGACTGACGGACGGCCGAGGCCCGGACGGCCGAAGACCGAAGCCCGGGTGGACACACGGCCGAGGCCCGGACGCGCCAACGGCCGAAGCCCGGGCGGACCGACGAACGAGCCCCGGACGGACCAACGGTCGAGGCCCGGACGGACATAACGACTTGACCTGGGGCATCGACCATCCGGTCAAGTCTGGAAAGATGGGGACGACGATGACGTCGCACCCCAAGGTCTAGGTCAGGGCCGTCAGCACGCAGGACGTAGAACGCCAACCCGCACATACAAGGAGCGGACAGATGCCCATCGCAACCCCCGAGGTCTACAACGAGATGCTCGACCGGGCGAAGGCAGGCAAGTTCGCCTACCCGGCCATCAACGTGACCTCGACCCAGACCCTGCACGCTGCGCTGCGCGGCTTCGCGGAGGCCGAGAGCGACGGCATCGTCCAGATCTCCACGGGTGGCGCCGAGTTCCTGGGCGGCCAGTACAGCAAGGAGATGGTGACCGGCTCGGTCGCGCTCGCCGAGTTCGCGCACATCGTCGCCGAGAAGTACCCGGTCAACGTCGCCCTGCACACGGACCACTGCCCGAAGGACAAGCTCGACGGGTACGTACGTCCGCTGCTCGCGCTCTCCCAGAAGCGCGTCGAGGCCGGTCTCAACCCGCTGTTCCAGTCCCACATGTGGGACGGTTCGGCCGAGACCCTCGCCGACAACCTCGCCATCGCCCAGGAGCTCCTGGAGCAGGCCCGCCTCGCGAAGATCATCCTCGAGGTGGAGATCACCCCGACGGGCGGTGAGGAGGACGGTGTCTCGCACGAGATCAACGACTCCCTGTACACGACGGTCGAGGACGCGCTCCGTACCGCGGAGGCGCTGGGCCTGGGCGAGAAGGGCCGCTACCTGCTCGCCGCGTCCTTCGGCAACGTGCACGGCGTGTACAAGCCGGGCAACGTCGTGCTCCGCCCCGACCTGCTGAAGGAGCTGAACGACGGCGTCGCGGCCAAGTACGGCAAGCCGACCGGAAGCAAGCCGTTCGACTTCGTCTTCCACGGCGGCTCCGGCTCCACGGCGGAGGAGATCGCGACCGCGCTGGAGAACGGCGTCGTGAAGATGAACCTCGACACGGACACCCAGTACGCCTTCACGCGTCCGGTCGCCGATCACATGTTCAAGAACTACGACGGCGTCCTGAAGGTCGACGGCGAGGTCGGCTCCAAGAAGACCTACGACCCGCGCACCTGGGGCAAGCTGGCCGAGGCGGGTATGGCCGCCCGTGTCGTCGAGGCCACGCAGAACCTGCGGTCGGCGGGCACGAAGATCAAGTAGCAGCGCCCTTTCCAGGCGGCTCGCGGTGAGCCCGGTGCCACGGCACCGGGCTCGTCGTATGCCCGGGACCATGACCGGTGGATGCCCGGGATCATGACCGTGGATGCCCGGGACGCTGACCGATCTATGCCTGGCGTCGGGCCGGATGTATACCTTGGGTCATGCCCGACGTCCGGCTGGCCTCCCCGCAGGGCAAGTGGATCCTGCTCACCACCGTCCTCGGCTCCAGCATGGCCCTGCTGGACTCGACCGTCATCAACGTCGCCCTGCCCCGTATCGGCCGTGACCTCGACGCGAACCTCTCCGCCCTGCAGTGGACGGTCAACGCGTACACGCTGACACTGGCCGGGCTGATCCTGCTCGGCGGTTCCCTCGGAGACCGCCTGGGCCGCCGCAAGGTCTTCGTCGTCGGGGTCGTCTGGTTCGCCGCGGCCTCCCTGCTGTGCGGCCTCGCCCCGAACGCCGGTGTCCTCATCGCCGCCCGCGCGCTGCAAGGAGTCGGCGGCGCTCTGCTGACCCCCGGCTCGCTCTCGCTCATCCAGGCCTCCTTCCATCCCGACGACCGGGGGCGGGCGGTCGGCCTGTGGTCCGGGTTCGGCGGGATCGGCGCGGCGGTCGGCCCGTTCGTCGGGGGCTGGCTGGTGGACGGGCCCGGCTGGCGCTGGGTGTTCCTGCTCAACGTGCCGCTGGCGCTGGTGTGCGCGCCGATCGCCGTACGGCACGTTCCCGAGTCCGCGGACGGCCGGGCCCACGGCCGCTTCGACGTGCTCGGCGCGGCCCTTGGCGCCCTGGCCCTCGCCCTGGTGACGTACGCGCTGATCGAGGCGCGCGAGGGGTCCCTGGTCGTCGCTGTCACGGCGGTGGCGGGAGTGGCCGCGGCCGTCGCCTTCGTCCGGGTCGAGAAACGCAGCCCCGACCCGATGATGCCGCTCGGGATCTACGCCTCCCGCCAGTTCACCGCGGTCAACCTGGTCACCCTGTGCGTGTACGCGGCGTTCGGCGGCTTCTTCTTCCTCACCGCGCTCCAACTGCAGGTCGTGGCCGGTTACTCGCCCCTCCAGGCCGGTACGGCGCTGCTGCCGACCACCGCGCTCATGCTGCTGTTCTCGGCCCGCTCGGGTGCCCTCGCCGACCGCATCGGCCCCCGCGTCCCCCTCACCGTGGGGCCTTTGCTGTGCGCCGCCGCGATGCTGCTGATGATGCGGGTCGGCGAGGACGCGGACTATGTCACCGACGTCCTGCCGGCCGTGCTGGTCATGGGGGTCGGCCTGGTCGCTCTCGTCGCACCGCTCACCGCCACGGTCCTGGCCTCGGTGGACACCGCGCGGGCGGGCCTGGCCAGCGGCATCAACAACGCGGCGGCCCGTGCGGCCGGACTGATCGCGGTGGCGGCGCTGCCGCTGCTCGCCGGGATGGGCCCGGACGCGTACCTGTCGCCGGACGCCTTCGACGACGCGTTCGGCCGGGCGATGGTGTGGTGTGCGGGAGTGCTGGTGGTGGGAGCGGGGATCGCCTTCGCGACCGTACGACGGCTGCCGCCGGACTGCCGGCGACCGGAGTGCCGGACGCACGGGTCCGTCCTGGCGCCACCGCTGGAACCGAACCGGTCGGCGGGGAAGCTCGGGGCCGGGTGACGGGCGACTGACGGGATGGGAACCCACGTACACGAGAGACTGACGGGATGGGTGCGGTGCCCACGTACACGAGCGACTGATCGGGTGGGGTGGCCCGCGTACGCGTACTCGGGCCGCCCCACCGTCCTGCGGCCCTACGGCCACAGACCCGCTGTCAGCGCCGCAGTTCCGCGTACGCCTCGGGGTCGCTGTCCTGGAGGAACTGCCCGCAGCGTTCCGCCTCGTCCTTCTCGCCGATCGACTCGGCGGCCCGCGCCAGCGCGTTCAGGCAGCGAAGGAAGCCGCGGTTGGGGCGGTGGCTCCAGGGGATCGGCCCGTGCCCCTTCCAGCCGCTGCGGCGCAGCGCGTCGAGTCCCCGGTGGTAGCCGGTACGGGCGTACGCGTACGACTCGATCACGCGCCCCGCCTCGAACGCGTCGTCGGCGAGCAGCGCCCAGGCCAGCGAGAACGTCGGGTACTTGGCGGCGACCTCGGCGGGAGCCAGGGACTCCTCGCCCAGCAGGCGGTACGCCTCCTCGTTCTCCGGGAGGTAGGTGGGGTCGGGGCCGCCGAGCAGGTTCTTGTGAGTCGTCATGAAGGCAGTCTGCCACTCGGACAGGGGCCTCCCGTCAGGGGCGGGGTCGTCCCGGCCGGGTCCGCGAGGACACCGGTACCGGGAGGGTGACTCCTCCGTCGGCGGGTCGTCGTCAGGAAGGTGTGGTGCCTCGCGGCGAGGGACTGGGCCCACCCCGACGGGTGCGGGGCCGGGTGCCGGCCTTGCGATCTGCGCGCCCGATGCGGAGGATGCGGGTGGGGACCGGGGCCCCCGTGTCGGTAACGGCAGGGGCGGACCGCTACCCGGAGTACACAACAGGAGACAGCGATGTCCCACGAGGCTCACGAAACGCAGGAGCCCGAGACCCCGCATCTCGACTTCCAGGGCACGACGCCGTACGAGGACTACGTCAGGGCGGACGTGCTCACCCACCTCCAGCACCCCCTCTCCGACGATCCCGGAGAGATGGTCTTCCTGGTCACGACCCAGGTGATGGAGCTGTGGTTCACGGTCATCGTCCACGAGTGGGAGACGGCCGCCGGGGCCCTGCGCCAGGACGACGTGCCCACGGCTGTCGCCGCGCTGAAGCGTTCCGTACGGGAACTGGAGGCGCTGAACGCCTCCTGGAAGCCGCTCGGCCAGCTCACCCCGGCCCAGTTCAACGCGTACCGCGGCGCGCTCGGGGAGGGCTCCGGCTTCCAGTCGGCGATGTACCGCCGTATGGAGTTCCTGCTCGGCGACAAGTCCGCGTCCATGCTGGTCCCGCACCGGGGCGCGCCGCGCGTCCACGCGGAACTGGAGAAGGCGCTGCACGAACCGAGTCTGTACGACGAGGTGCTGCGGCTGCTGGCCCGGCGCGGGCACGCGATCCCGGCGTCCGTCCTGGAACGTGACGTGTCGCTGCGGTACGAGCCGTCCGAGGAGGTGGAGGCGGTGTGGACCGCCCTCTACTCCGGCGACGAAAGCGACGAACTCGCCCGGCTCGGCGAGGTGTTGACCGACGTGGCCGAACTGGTCTGGCGCTGGCGCAACGACCACCTCGTCGCCACCCGCAGGGCCATGGGCGCCAAGGCCGGCACGGGCGGTTCGGCGGGCGTGGCCTGGCTGGAGAAGCGGGCGCGGAAGAACGTGTTTCCCGAGCTGTGGACGGCGCGGTCCCATGTCTGAGACAGGTGAACTCGCTTTCAAAGTAAGCGAGTTGGATGCCGGTGACGAGCTGTCGTCCGTGCGCTCGCGGTTCGTGCTGGACGACGTCGTGTACCTCGACGGCAACTCGCTGGGTGCCCTGCCCGCGCACGTTCCCGGCCGGGTGGAGGACGTCGTGCGCCGCCAGTGGGGCGAACTGCGCATCCGGTCCTGGGAGGAGAGCGGCTGGTGGACCGCGCCCGAGCGGATCGGCGACCTGATCGCTCCGCTGGTGGGAGCGGGGGCCGGGCAGATCGTGGTCGGCGACTCGACAAGCGTCAACGTGTTCAAGGCACTTGTGGGGGCGGTGCGGCTGGCTCGGACCGGGCGGGCGGGGCCGGTGCGCGACGAGATCGTCGTCGACGCGACGACCTTCCCCACGGACGGGTACATCGCCGAGTCGGCGGCCCGGATGACGGGCTGCACCCTGCGCCCGGTGACCCCGGCTCAGGTGCCGGGCGTGCTGGGCGACCGTACCGCCGCGGTCCTGCTGAACCACGTCGACTACCGCACCGGGCGGCTGCACGACCTGCCGGGGTTGACCTCCGCCGTGCACGCGGCGGGCGCGGTCGCCGTCTGGGACCTGTGCCACAGCGCGGGCGCGCTGCCGGTCGGGCTCGACGAGCACGGGGTCGACCTGGCCGTCGGCTGCACCTACAAGTACCTGAACGGCGGCCCGGGTTCACCGGCGTACCTCTACGTCCGCCGGGAACTCCAGGACCGCTTCGACTCCCCGCTGCCCGGCTGGAACTCCCACGCCGAACCCTTCGGCATGCGCCCCGACTACACACCGGCCGAGGGCGCGTCGCGCGGCCGCGTCGGCACGCCCGACATCCTGTCCATGCTCGCCCTGGAGGCCGCCCTGGAGGTGTGGGACGGCGTCCCGGTCGGGAGCGTCCGGGCCAAGTCCCTCGCGCTGACGGACTTCTTCCTCGAGTGCGTGGCCGCGTATGTCCCGGCGGGCCGGGCGGAGTCGCTGACACCGGTGGCCCACGAGGAACGGGGCAGCCAGGTCGCGCTGCGGTGCCCGGACGCCGGTGAGGTGATGCGGCGGCTCATCGAGCGGGGCGTGGTCGGCGACTTCCGGCAGCCGGACATCCTGCGCTTCGGGTTCACGCCGTTGTACGTCGGGTTCGCGGACGTGGAGCGGGCGGCGAGGGTACTGGCCGAGGTGCTGGCCGAGGTGCCGGGGGAGGCGGCGGCCCAGGTGCCGGGTGAAGCGCCCGGGGAGACGCCCGGGTCCGGCGGAAGAGCCGGCTGACGAGCGGTACGACGCCACATCCACGTACGGCCGCCCGCAGCGCGGCCGTACGTGGATGTGCACGTGTCGGCGCACGTGTCCGTGCACGTCATGGGCCTGATACCGTCCCGGCCAACGGCCGGATTCTCTTCCGGGAATCCTTCCCGGCCCGCCAAATCCGTTTCGTCACTGAGAGGTTGGAGCATGCCGGACGACGCCGCAGCACATGAAGCCGCCGCAGCACACGATGCCGCGGCTGCCCGTGCCGCCGCCGAAGAGGAGTCGTCGGCCTTCTCGCACCCGGCGGTCGACCCCGACACCACGGCGGCGTACGGCGACCACCCCGACCAGGTGATCGACTTCTACGCCCCGCACGGCGAGACGGGACCGGGCGGCCCGCCGCCGCTGGTCGTCGTACTGCACGGAGGTGCCTGGCGGGCACGGTACGACCGCCGGCACATCTCGCCGTTCGCGGACTTCCTGGCGCGACGGGGGTTCGGGGTGGCGAGCGTGGAGTATCGGCGTGGGGGTGGGAGCGAGGGCCGGGACGAGAGTCAGGGCGAGAGTCACGGCGAGGAAGGGAGCACGCCGGTGGCCGGCCGGTGGCCGGACACCTTCGACGACGTCGCCGCCGCGCTGGACGCGCTGCCCGCCCTGGCCCGTGCGGCCCTGCCGCAGACCGACCCGCGCCGCATCGTGGTCACGGGGCACTCCGCCGGCGGACACCTCGCGTTGTGGGCGGCGGCCCGGCACCTGCTGCCCGCCGACGCCCCGTGGCGCCTCGACCGTCCCGCGCCGCTGCGGGGCGTGGTCGCCCTCGCCCCGATCGCCGACTTCGCGGTGGCGGACAAGCTGGACGTGTGCGCGGGCGCCTGCCGGCAACTGCTGGGCGGGGACGAGGGGTTCACCGAACACCGGCCGTACGCCGACCCGGCCCTCCTGCTCCCCACGGGCATCGCGACGACCCTCGTCCAAGGCCGCACCGACCTGGTCGTCCCCCAGGCGGTCGCCGAGTCCTACGCGGACGCGGCCGCGAAGGCGGGCGAGGTGGTGGGCCTGACGCTCCTGGAGGACGTCGGCCACTTCCCGCTGATCGACCCGGTGGCGGACGCGTGCGCGGTGGTGGCGGAGGAGATCGCCCAGTTGGCGTGGTGAGGGGTGCGGTGGCTTCAGTCGGTCACCCCCCGTAGTACCTGAGAGGGACTCGGAAGGACCCCCCTCACTGGTGACGACCGCGGCCCGGCTCGCCCCCTACCGTTCTGTATGTGACCGAGACGACACAGACGCAGCCCATACCGCAGGGCAGGAGCAGGCCGCGCACCCCTGAGTTCCGGCTGGCCGCGGACGCCCTGCGCGGCCTGCGGCAGGAACTGTTCACCGACGCCTTCGCCTACGACCCGCTCCCGCGCATGCGGGTCGACGGCTTCCTGACCAGGCGGCTGTCCGGCCGTATGCGGGACTACGCGGGCTGGACGCCGCACGCGGTGGTGGCGTTCGCCGGGCTGCTGTGTGCGAGCATCGCCGCCTCCGCGGCCGACTTCTGGGGCGACTCCAGCTCGCTGCTCACCACCCTGATGAGCCTGCTGGCCCTGATCCCGGTCCTGTTGGTGCTGCTGCGGCCGACCGGTGCCTTCTGGTTCTCCCTCATCGCCACCCCGTTCGCCGCGCTGTTCGGCGACAGCTACGACGACTGGCCCTGGCCGACCGGCAGCTTCGCCGCCCACCTGGTCGTGCTGACGGTCGCCGCCATCCGGACCAGGCCCCGTACAGCGGCCTGGATGTGGGTCCTGACAGCGGTCTACGGCATGGTGTCGGAGAGCACCCTCGGCGGCGGCCACTACTCCTCCAACACCGGGCCCATGCTGGTCGTCTCCGCGCTGATCCTGCTCGTCGTCTCCGTCTGGCACATCCGGCGGGCGGCGGAGCAGGAGGTGACCGCGCAGCAGACGGTGACCGAGCACGAGCGCTCCCGTCGCACCCTGCTGGAGGAGCGCACGACGATCGCCCGCGAACTGCACGACGTGGTCGCGCACCACATGTCGGTCGTCGCCATCCAGGCGGAGGCCGCCCCCTACCGGGTGGAGAACCCGCCGCCGGAGCTGGAGCGCGCCTTCGCCACGATCAGGGAGAACGCCGTGGCCGCCCTCACCGAACTGCGCCGCGTCCTGGGCGTGGTCCGCGCCGAGGACTACGAGGCGCCGGACGCCCCGCAGCCCACCCTCGCCGATCTGGACGCGCTGCTCGCCAATGTGCGCGACGCCGGGCTCAGCGTCGACAAGACGGTGACCGGAGCGGTCCGGGAGCTGCCGCAGGGCGTGGAGCTGTCGGCGTACCGGATCGTGCAGGAGGCGCTGAGCAACACCCTGCGGCACGCGCCCGGGGCGAGCGCCCGCGTGGAGATCGGGTACGTCCTGGGCGGGCTGGGCCTGCGGATAGTCAACGGCCCGCTGCCCGGGCTGTCCCTGGTGAAGCCCTCTCCCGGAGCGGGGCACGGCATCACCGGTATGCGGGAGCGGGTCTCCATGCTGAACGGCGAGATGACGGCGGGGCCGGCGGAGGACGGAGGCTATGAGGTGACGGTTTTCCTGCCGGTGCCCGCGCTGAGCGAGGGTGACGCATGACCATCCGCGTGCTGATCGCGGACGATCAGATGATGGTGCGCGAGGGTTTCTCGGTCCTGCTGAACGCGATGCCGGACATCGAGGTCGTAGGCGAGGCCGTCAACGGGCGTCAGGCGGTGGACCGGGTGCGTGAACTCGCCCCGGACGTGGTGCTGATGGACATCCGGATGCCCGAGCTGAACGGCATCGAGGCGACCCGGGAGATCGTCGCCGCGGACGGCACGGCGAAGGTGCTGGTGCTGACCACCTTCGACCTCGACGAGTACGTGTACCAGGCGCTGCGTGCGGGAGCCTCCGGCTTCCTCCTCAAGGACGCCTCGGCCCGCCAGCTCGCCGACGGGGTGAGGGTGGTGGCCTCCGGGGAGGCGCTGCTGGCGCCCTCGGTGACCAGGCGGCTGATCACCGAGTTCTCCAAACTGTCCGCCACCCCGCGCCTCGCGCCCTCCGCGCAGGCGGCGTACGGCGACCTGACCGAGCGGGAGACGGAGGTGCTGGTGCTGATCGCGCAGGGCCTGTCGAACGCGGAGATCGCCGAGCGGCTGGTGGTGGCCGAGTCGACGATCAAGACGCATGTGAGCCGGATCCTGGTGAAACTGGGGCTGCGGGACCGTACGCAGGCGGCGGTGTTCGCGTACGAGGCGCGCCTGGTCACCCCGGGGTGAGCACCCGGTGCCGCTGGGACACTCCTGGCAGCCCTGGTCAGCCCTGGTCAGCCCTGGTCAGACAGGGAGGTGCCGGTCTACCGTCCGTCCATGGCACCTGTTACCGACCTCGCCTTCGACCCCTGGGACCCGGCGTTCGTCGCCGACCCGTACCCCGCCTACGCCGAGCTGCGGGCCAGGGGCCGCGTGCTCCACTACGGGCCGACCGACCAGTGGCTGGTACCGCACCACGCGGACGTGTCGGCGCTGTTGCGGGACCGCCGGCTGGGGCGGGCGTACCAGCACCGGTTCACGCACGAGGAGTTCGGGCGGAGCGCGCCGCCGCCGGAGCACGAGCCGTTCCACACCCTCAACGACCACGGGATGCTCGACCTGGAACCGCCGGACCACACCCGGATCCGGCGCCTGGTGTCGAAGGCGTTCACCCCGCGCACCGTGGAGCGGTTGAGGCCGTACGTGCACGACCTCGCGGGCGAGTTGGTGGCCGCGCTGGTGGAGGCGGGCGGCGGTGATCTGCTGACGGATGTGGCCGAGCCGCTGCCGGTCGCGGTGATCGCTCAGATGCTGGGCATCCCGGAGGCGGACCGGGCGCCGCTGCGGCCCTGGTCGGCGGACATCTGCGGGATGTACGAGCTGAACCCCTCCGAGGAGGTGGCGGCGCGCGCGGTGCGGGCGTCGGTGGAGTTCTCGGACTATCTGCGGGAACTGATCGCCGAGCGGCGCGAGAAGCCGGGGGAGGACCTGATCTCGGGTCTGATCGCGGCGCACGACGAGGGCGACCGCCTCACCGAGCAGGAGATGATCTCGACCTGCGTGCTCCTGCTGAACGCGGGCCACGAGGCCACGGTGAACGCCACCGTCAACGGCTGGTCGGCGCTGTTCCGCAACCCCGGCCAGCTGGCGGCGCTGCGCGCGGACCACTCCCTCGTCCCGTCGGCCGTGGAGGAGCTGATGCGGTACGACACCCCGCTCCAGCTCTTCGAACGCTGGGTGCTGGACGAGATCGAGATCGCCGGCACGACGATCCCGAGGGGAGCGGAGGTCGCGCTGCTCTTCGGCTCGGCCAACCACGACCCGGAGGTCTTCCGGGACCCCGAGCGGCTCGACCTGACCCGTCAGGACAACCCGCACATCTCCTTCAGCGCGGGCATCCACTACTGCATCGGCGCTCCCCTGGCCCGCATCGAGCTGGCGGCCTCGATGACGGCACTGCTGGAGCAGGCACCGACCCTGACCCTGGCGGCGGAGCCGCGACGGAAGCCGAACTTCGTGATCCGGGGGCTGGAGGGACTCAGCGTCGAGGTCTGAGCCGGCTGAACAGCGCCCAGCACCCGAGGGCGGCGGCGATGCCCCCGAGGATCATCAGCGGCAACTCGGCATAGAGCACGCTCCAGTCGGGTGCCTGCTCGAAGCGCCAGATCCGCTTCCGGACGTCGATCGACCACACGGCGAGCCCCGCACCGGCACCGACGGCCGCGGTCAGACATCCTGCGGCGGCTTGCATACGTTGCCCCATGTCTGGCACGGACGTACGCGGACCGCCTCAAGGTTCCGGCTGCCCTCAAAACGCTACGAGGCGACCGTCCTCGCCGAGGCCGTCAATGAGGCGAGGCCGTCAATGAAACGCTGTACCAGCGGCGTCGAGAGTGATCCAGTAGCGGCGCTTGACCCCGGATTCGGTGCCGCGCACATCTTCGAGGACCCCGCCATTGCCTTCGATGGTGCGCGCCGAGCCGACGTTGCCGTCGTCACAGGTGAGGAGGACCCGGTCCAGACCGAGCGCGGGCGCCTTGAGCAGAACCGCTCCCAGCGCCCACGTGGCCAGTCCGCGTCTCCTGGCAGAAGGCCGGACGCTGTAGCCGATGTGTCCGCCGCCCTCCAGCAGAAAGGCGTTCAGGTAGTGCCGAAGGTCGATGGCCCCGAGGTACGTCTCGCCGTCGGCGATCCACCAGTGGGTGGCGTGGACGCGTCCTTCCCCGACAGGCAGCGACCGGTCCGACTGCTGCCGCAGTCGCTCGACCCATGAGGCGAACCCTGCCGGGCTGTCGAGGTCATCGTCACCGACCAGACGCAGGCCGGCGCCGTCCTGGTGAGCACCGGGCTGCCACTCGTCACGCGCCGCGAGCCACGAGGAATGCAGCCGTCCCGTGGGAGCGATCAGTTCCGCCATGCGAGGGACGATAACACCCAAACTCCCTAGGTGATCAGGCAGTTCAGCCATTCCGGGAGCACCCGGTGAGCGTCCTTGCAGCCTGCGGGCCCCCGCTCGGCGAGAGGCTCAGCCGGGCTCACGTCCCGCGCCGCGTGCTCCCATCACGTCGTCATGTCCCGCCGCCGCAGCCCCGCCAGCCCCGCCCCCACCAGCACCACCGCGACCAGCAGCAGAACCACTACCGGCCCCCACTGCATCTCCCCGCCCGGCAGCTTCGGGAGGTGGCCGAACGGGGACAGGTCCAGCACTGCCTGCGGGGCGTCCAGCGCGGGCCCGACCCAGCCGATCAGCAGCACCGCCCCGGCCACACCCCAGGCGGCCGTCGCCGTACGGGGGGCGATGCCGTGCAGCAGGACCGCCAGCCCGCCGATCACCCAGACCCCGGCCACCTGCACGAGACACGCGCCCAGGACAGGCCCGGCCTCCCGGCCGTATCCGAGGGCGAAGCCCAGCCCGGCGAGCAGCATGATCAGTACAGACCCGCCGAAGGCGATCACCAGGTGCCCGGCGGCCCAGCGCAGCCGGCCCACCGCGTTCGCCAGCAGCGGTTCCGCGCGCCCGGAGGTCTCCTCGCCGTGCAGACGCAGGACGGAGGCGACGACGTAGAGCGCGGCGACCAGGCCGAGCATGCCGACCATCGCCGACAGGAAGGCATCGGTCAGACCGGCCTGGCCGCCCATCCGTTCGATGATCCGGCGGGCGTTGTCGTTGTCGCCGACGAGGTCGGCCGCGCCCTGAGTCATCCCGCCGTAGACCACCCCGGCGAGGAAGAAGCCGATGCTCCAGCCGAGCACGCTGCCGCGGTGCAGCCGCCAGGCCAGCCCCGCCGCGGAGCCCAGCCGGCCGGAGGCCGGTCCCGGCCTGGTGGGCAGGAAGCTCATGCCGACGTCCCGCCGCCCGGTGAGCGCGTACGCCACCCCCGCCTGCGCGGTGGCCGCCGCGGCGAACAGCAGCAGCACCCACCAGCGTTCGGCGGCGTAGGGACGCAGATTCTCCAGCCAGCCGAGAGGGGAGAGCCAGGTCAGGACGGACGAGCCGTCGTCGGTGGCTGAGTCGCCCGCCGCGCGCAGCACGAAGGCGGTGCCCAGCACCCCGGCTGTCAGGCCCCGCGCGAGCCGCGCGCTCTCCGTCAGCTGGACGACGATCGCGGCCATCGTGGCGAAGACCATGCCGACGCCCGCGATCCCGAGCCCGAACGCCAGCGCCCCACCCGCACCCTGGCCGGCCAGACCGGTCACGACCAGCAGCCCCAGCGCCCCGTTCGCGACCGCCGCCGCCAGCAGGGCCGCGGTGAGGGAGGCCCGGCGGCCCACCATGCCGGAGGCCACCAGCTCCTGACGGCCGCTCTCCTCCTCGTCCCGGGTGTGCCGGACGACGACCAGCAGGCTCATCACGGCAGCCAGCGCGCCCGCGAACACGCCCACGCGCCAGGCGGTCAGCGCGCCCAGCGACGCGCCGAAGACCGGGCCGACCATCGCGCGCAGCGAGGAGTTGGTGGCCATCTGCGCCACCAGGTCGGCGCGTTCGACGGGGGTGGCGTACAGGCCCTTCAGCGTGTTCGGCATGGACAGGACCATCAGCGCGTTCACCGCGCCCCAGACCGGGATCAGCACCCGGTCCTGGCGCAGGGCGAAACGCAACAGGGTGCCGGTACCGGCCAGTTGGCGGGACGACCCCGGTCGTACGGCGAAGGCGGCGGCGGTCATCGAGCCGCCCCCTCGGCAGCCGCGTCCTCAGCGACCACGTCCTCCTGGTAGTGCCGCAGGAACAGCTCCTCCAGCGTCGGCGGGGTCGACGTCAGGGACCGTACGCCCGACTCGCTGAGCGAGCGCAGCACGGCGTCCAGCTGGTCGGTGTCGACCTGGAGGCGGACGCGCCGCCCCTGGACGTCGAGGTCGTGGACCCCCGGCAGCCGACTCAACCCGTTGGGGGCGCCGACGAGTTCGGCCGTCACGCTGGTCCGGGTCAGATGGCGCAACTCGGCGAGCGACCCGCTCTCCACCGTCCGCCCTTTGCGGATGATGCTCACCCGGTCGCAGAGCTCCTCGACCTCGCTCAGAATGTGCGAGGACAGCAGAACGGTCCGACCCCGGTCCCGTTCCTCCTCGACGCACCGCTGGAAGACCTCCTCCATCAGCGGGTCGAGGCCGGAGGTCGGTTCGTCCAGGATCAGCAGGTCGACGTCCGAGGCGAAGGCGGCGACCAGGGCGACCTTCTGCCGGTTGCCCTTCGAGTACGTCCGGCCCTTCTTGGTCGGGTCGAGTTCGTACCGCTCGATCAGCTCGGCCCGGCGCCGCATGTCCAGGCCTCCCCGCAGCCGGCCGTAGAGGTCGATGACCTCACCGCCGGACAGGTTCCGCCACAGCGTCACATCACCAGGGACGTACGCGATCCTGCGGTGCACCTCCACCGCGTCCGCCCACGGGTCGCGGCCCAGGATCTGCGCGGCACCGGAGTCGGCGCGCAGCAGGCCGAGCAGCACCCGGATGGTGGTGGACTTCCCGGCGCCGTTGGGGCCGAGGAAGCCGTGGACCTCCCCGGTGTCCACGTCCAGGTCGAGGCCGTCGAGCGCGTGCGTGCGGCCGAACGACTTGTGCAGCCCGGAGACCGTGATTGCCTTCGTCATGCTTCAGAACGTACGCTGACTTCACAAATTTGTGAAGTTAAGGAAGCGTATAAACGCCGGATAGGATGGAGGGCATGACCGATTCAGCCGGGACAGCCGGAACGACCGGAACCGGGCGGGACACGGAGGCCGTGTCGAGGTTCGTCGAGGCCTTCGCGGCCCAGCTCGTCGAGGCCGGTATGCAGCGGATGGCCGCCCGGGTGTTCGCCGCGCTGCTCGCGTCCGACTCCGGCGCCCTCACCTCGGCCGAACTCGGCGAACAGCTCCAGGTCAGCCCGGCCGCCGTCTCGGGGGCGGTGCGGTATCTCGCGCAGGTGCACATGGTCTCGCGGGAGCGCGAGCCAGGCTCACGGCGTGAGCGGTACCGGGTGCACAGCGATCAGTGGTACGAGGCGCTGACCAACCGGGACGCCGTCCTCAAGCGCTGGGGACAGACCCTGCGCGAGGGCGTCGACAGCCTGGGCGCCACCAGTCCCGGCGGGCAGCGGATCGCCGAGACGCTCGCCTTCTTCGAGTACTTCGAGGGCGAGCTGATCAAGCTGATGGATCGGTGGCGGGAGCACCGGGACAAGACCTTCGGCCGGGACTGACCCGCAGGGCCGGCCTTCTGGCCACCCGACGCCAGACCCCTTACGCAGGGACCTGGGCGCGTACCAACAGGGTGCCCAGGTCCTCCGGCTCCGGTGCCTTGATGACCTGGGCGTCGATGTCGGTGAAGCCATGCCGCTTGAGGATGTCCGCCCACGCCTCAGGGGCGTACTGCCAACGCTGCACCGTCAGTCCGCGCTCCCGTCCCTCGAGCCGGCGCCGGAACTCTCGGTCTTCAGGCCGGCTGCGTGCCGGTGCTGATCTGCTGGGTGAGCTTGAGCAGTTCTTCGACGTGGTAGATCTCGGTGATCTTGTCGTCGACGACGCGGACGATGTCGGTGCCGGTGATGTCGACCGGGTTGCCGCTGGCGGCGAACCCGAAGGCGTCTCCGGTGTGGGTCCCGGTCATCCGCCAGTGGAGGACCACCCAGCCGCCGGGAAGCTCCTGCTGGAACAGGATCCGGTGCTGCGTGTCGGTGAATCCGTCGCGGACCGCGGCGATCAGCACGCGCATGCCGTCGATGCCCGAGGCGGCGTCGGCACCGGTTCCTGACCGTGCTGGACGGGCCCTGGGCGACGCTGATCGTGCGGGAGCTGCTGACCGGCCCGAAACGCTTCACCGAACTGCGCGCAGGGCTGCCGGGGATCAGCCCCAAGACCCTGTCCTCACGGCTGCGACGATTCGTACTCCTAGGGCTGGTCACCCGCACGGCCTATCCAGAGATCCCGCCCCGCGTGGAGTACGAACTCACCCCGGCAGGCGCACGGCTGGAGGTAGTGCTGGCCACCATGGGCGCCTGGGCCGAACAAGACCTTCCCCGCACTGGCGCGTTCCCCATCGAAGATCGATAACCGGGACCCGCCGACTGCCCGGGCGCTGAGCGTAAGAGAGTGGTCAGGGCGACCGAGACAGTGACGTGAGCCAGTCGTGGAAAGCGGCCATGACCGGGTCGTCCGGTTGTGCCGATTCCTCGCTCAGGTCGGTTGCTGCTCGCGCAGGTACGCCGTGACGTACGGCCGCACCAGGTCTCCCACGTCCGCGTACACGTCCTTCGCGCTCTTCGCCCGCGCGGGCGGACGCTCCCAGCACGTTCACTGGCGAGCGCTCCGCGCAGCGGGAACGCGACGAGCAGGGCGATCGCGACGAGGAGTCCGCTGACCCAGAGCGGCCCGAGATCCCCGGCCGCCGTGCCGAGGGTGGTCGCGGCGGTCAAGGGACCGGCGGCGGCACCGATGTTGAGCGCGGCGGTCGCGTAGGAGCCGGCCATGGTGGGGGCTCCCGCCGCCTCGTAGAGGACTCGTGTGATCAGCGTGCTGCCCAGCGCGAACGACAGCGCGCCCTGGACGAACACGAGGATGAGCAGGGCGAGGAGCCTGTCCGCCAGCGCGGCCAGAGCCGGCCAGCCGAGCAGCAGCAGGGGACCGCATACGGCGATGAGCCGGCCGGGACGATCGTCGGCGAGCCGCCCGGCGATGGTGACACCGGCGAAGGAGCCGGCGCCGAAGAGCACCAGGGCGACGGAGACCCACAGCTCGTCCAGCCCGGCGGTGTCGGTCACCACGGGAGCGAGGAAGGTGAAGCTCGCGAAGGTCGCCGCGTTCACCAGCGCGCCGAGGAGCATGACCAGCAGCAGCCGCGGGCTTTTGAGCTGTGCGAGTTCCGAACGCAGGGCCGCCGGTCCGTCGGCCATGTCCGTCCGCACCCCCCGCACACCGCGCCCCGGGATCCCGGCGAGGATGCCGATGGCCGCCGGCAGGCACAGTGCGGCGACCGCCCAGAACGTGGCCCGCCAGCCGAGCAGGGTGCCGAGCAACGCTCCGCCGGGGACTCCGGCGATCGTCGCCATCGTGGTGCCCGACAGCAGCACGGCGAGCGCGCGTCCCTTCCGGTCGGGTGGGACCAGCGCGGCGGCGGTCGTCAGCGCCACGGCGAGGAACCCCGCGTTCGCGAGGGCAGCGACCACCCGGGTCGCGAACAGGACCGGGAAGTCGGAGGTGGCGGCGCCCACCGCGTGGGCCGCGAAGAACACGAGGACGAAGCCGAGAAGGCTGGACCGTCCCGGCCGGTTGCGGGCCGACGCGGCCATGAGCGGGGCACCGACGACCATCCCGACCGCGAAGGCCGAGGTGAGCGTGCCCGCCGTACCGACCGTGACGTCGAGGTCCGAGGCGAGGTCCGGTAGCAGGCCGGCGAGCATGAATTCCGAGGTGCCCATGGCGAAGACAGCCATGGCGAGCAGGTACAGCGGGAGAGGCATCGAGGGGCTCCGAGTGGCTCCGAGGTGAGGAAAGCACGAGAGGGTCATCTCGTTCACCGCGGTCAGCACCCCGGGGCGCACTCGACCGCCGCAGAACGCGGCGGGGGCAGGACTAGGAACTCAGTGGTTCAGGGGGCTGACGGCGCGTGACCGAAAGCCCCCACCGTGTCCGACTCAGGGCTCGACATGGCCCGTACGGTATCCGACCGGCCCTGTCGAGGCACCCCGGTTTCAACGCACCGACGGCGCCACCCACTGGCGCCGCGACGAGCCGGCGCCTCCTACCAGCGCGGGCTACATCGTGAGGGACGATCCGGAGGGAAACGAGTCCTGCTTGGACTGAACGACGGGGAACTTCACCCCGGTGAGGTCTTCGGAGACGGCCCACAGCCGCTGCTGGACGGCTACCTCGTACGACTCCGGGCTGGAGGTGACCAGCCGGGGGTGGCCCTTGACCTGGGTGCGTCCGTCGGGACCGTAGTACTGGCCGCCGAGCGCGGCGGGGTCGGTGGCGGCGCGCAGGGTCGGCAGCGCGCCCATCGCCGGCGTCTGGGTGATCAGCGGCGCGAGCCAGGTGAGGGGAAGCCGGAGGGCCGCGGGAGTGTTGCGGGCGAGCTCGGTGCTGGACATGCCGGGGTGCGCGGCCACCGCGACAGTGGTGCCGTGTGCGGCGAGCCGGCGCTGCAGCTCGTACGTGAACATCAGGTTGGCCAGCTTGGACTGACCATAGGCGGCGACCCGGCTGTACGACCGCTCCCACTGCAGGTCGTCGAAGTGGATCGCGGCCCGGATGCGGTGGCCGGTACTGCTGACCGTCACCACGCGCGAGCCGGGCACCGGCAGCATCAGGTCCAGCAGCAGCCCGGTGAGCGCGAAGTGGCCGAGGTGGTTGGTGCCGAACTGCATCTCGAAGCCGTCCCGGGTGGTCTGCTTCGGGGTGTACATCACGCCGGCGTTGTTGATCAGCAGGTCGATCCGGTCGAGCCGGGACCGCAGCGCCGCCGCCGCGGTCCGGACGGAGTCGAGCGAGGTCAGGTCCAGCGCCTGCACGGTCACGTCGCCGGTCATGCGGGCCGCGGCCTGCTCGCCCTTCTCCACGTTGCGCACGGCGAGCACCACGGACGCCCCGCGCTCGGCGAGCGCCTTGGCGGTCTCGTACCCCAGTCCGGTGTTGGCCCCGGTCACCACGGCCACCCGCCCGCGCTGGTCCGGAATGTTCGCCGTCGTCCACTTCTCGCTCATGCCAGGCTCCCGACTAACTAACGTACCGAAGGTATCTTGTGCCGGTGACGTTAAAGTACTTTCGGTACGTTGTCAACGTACCGCTGGTACCTAAGTTAGGCTGGTGCTCGTGACTTTCCAGCGGGCGCGAACCGAAGAGCAGCGGGAGATCCGCCGGCGGGCGATCCTCGACACGGCGTCGGAGATGCTCGACGAGATGCCTGTGGCCGCGGTCACCCTGAACGAGCTCAGCCGCCGGGTAGGCCTGGCGAAGCCGAACGTGCTGCGCTACTTCGAGTCCCGCGAGGCGGTGCTGCTGGAACTGCTGGACCACTTCCTGCAGGAGTGGCTGACGGAACTGGCAGGCGAGTTGGCCGCCGGCATCGACGAAGATCTACCCATGGCCGAGCGAGCGGCAGCGGTGGCCGAGATCCTCAGCCGCTCACTCTCCGGCCGAGTGGTGCTGTGCGACCTCTTCGGCGCACAAGGCAGCGTCCTGGAACACAACGTCTCCGTCGAGGTCGTAGCACGCTACAAGCGCGCCTCGCTGGACCGCCTGACGACCATGACCGCCCTGATCCTGAAGTACCTGCCGGAGCTGGGCGAGAACGCGACACTGTTCAGCCTGCAAACCATGGTCATGGCCGGCGCGCTGTCGGCGTACAGCACACCCCCACCCAGCCTGCAGGCGGCCTACCAGGCCGAGCCCGACCTGGCCCGCTTCCACTTGGAGCTGAAGGACTCCTTGAAGCTGGCCCTGACCGCAACCCTCCTGGGCGTGCTACCCCGCCGCTGACCTGCGTTGCACCGGACAGGCCAACCACGTCCTACCGCTCCTTCGTCTCCTCCAGCACCGTCCGCCCGAGCAGCGCGTACCGCGACGGGTCGCGGCGCTTGAGGTACTGGGCGTAGCCGATGCCGGTGGCCGCGACCAGGGCGACCAGCCAGGGTGTCGCCTTCAGGAGCAGGGAGCCGGACTCCGCCCCGGCCGCCGCGCCCATGTTGGACACCAGCAGCACCACCACCGCGAGCATCGCGACACCGCCGATGAGCGGGGCGGCGAAGGTCCTGAACCAGTGCCGGCTCTCGGGGTGGTTGGAGCGGAAGTAGACGAGCACCGCGAACGAGCACACCGCCTGCACGATCAGGATCGCCATGGTGCCGAGGATGGCCAGCAGGACGTAGAGGGAGTTGTACGGGTCCTTGCCCGCGATCCAGAACGCGCCGACCAGCACCGCGCTCAGCACCGTCTGGACCAGGCCCGCGATGTGCGGTGAGCCGTGGCCGGCGTGGGTGCGGCCGAGGGTGTTCTTCAGCGAGGGCAGGACGCCTTCGCGGCCCAGGGCGTACATGTAGCGGGCGGCGCAGTTGTGGAAGGCCATGCCGCAGGCCAGCGAGCCGGTGATCATCAGCCACTGCATGACGTCGACCGCCCAGTGGCCGACGTACTGCTCGGTGGGGCCGAAGAAGAGGGCCAGCGGGTCGGCGGTGGCGACCTTCACGGCGCGTGACTGGCCGGTGCCCGAGATGGCCATCCAGGAGACGAAGACGTAGAAGACGCCGACGCCCAGCACCGAGATCATCGTCGCCTTGGGGATGATCTTCTTCGGGTTGCGGGACTCCTCGCCGTACATCGCCGTCGACTCGAAGCCGACCCACGACCAGAACGCGAAGAACAGGCCGAGGCCGGCGGAGGTGCCGGTGAAGGCGTTGACCGGGTTGACCGGGTCGAAGCTGAAGCCGTTCGGGCCGCCGCCGTGCAGGGCGACCGAGATCGCCATCGCCGCCAGGATCGTCACCTCGGTGGCGAGGAGGACGACGAGCAGTTTCTCGGCGAGGGCGATGCCGAACCAGGTGCCGACCGCGTTGACGGCCAGCATCAGGATCGCGAACGCCCACCACGGGACGTGCAGCCCCGTCTGGTCCTCGAGGGTGGTGGTGGCGAAGGTCGAGAAGATGCCGACGAGCGCCGGTTCGAAGACGGCGTACGCGAAGGTCGCCAGCAGTCCCGAGGCGAGGCCGACGGTCCGGCCGAGGCCGTAGGAGATGAAGCCGTAGAAGGCGCCGGTGGAGGTGATGTGCTTCGCCATAGACGTGAAACCGACGGAAAAGATTGCCAGTACGACCATTGCGACGAGGTAGCTCGCCGGGGCGCCGATGCCGTTGCCGGACGACACCATGAAGGGCACGTTGCCGGTCATCGCGGTGATCGGCGCGGCGGTCGCCACGGCCATGAAGACCACGCCGAGCAGGCCAACTGCGTTGGGTTTGAGCCGGTGCACGGCTCCCTCGGCGCTTGTTTCCGCCGCCGGGGCGACGCCCTCTTCCACTGCCATCGGGTTGGCCCCTCTCTTGTCGGTCCACTGGTGCACTGGACCGGAACTCTGCAGTCCAAATGAGTCGGCCAACGGTTTCGGGGCGTTAAATGTTTGTCAACCATACCTTTGGAAACCGGCCGCGAGGCGGGCCGGTCGAACGCTCTTGTTAACTCTCACGCGGTCCGTGGACCGGGCCGCGCCCCACCTCGTAGCGTCGCCGCCATGAGCGCCTACACCTCCACCGTCAGCGGCGAGCGCCACCGCTTCGAATCCCTGGCCCGGCTGCTCGCCGCCGCGAGCCCCGAGCGCTCCGGCGACCGGCTGGCCGGCCTCGCCGCCTCGTCGGCGCGGGAGCGGGTCGCGGCCCGCTGGGCGCTGGCCGAGGTGCCGCTCACGGCCTTCCTCACCGAGCCGCTGATCCCGTACGAGAGCGACGACGTGACCCGGCTGATCCTCGACACCCACGACCGGGCCGCCTTCGCGCCGGTCTCCGGGATGACGGTCGGTGAGCTGCGGGAGTGGCTGCTGTCCGAGGCGGCGGACGCCATGGCGCTGGCCGCGCTGGCGCCCGGGCTGACGCCCGAGATGGCGGCGGCGGTGTCCAAGCTGATGGGGAACGCGGACCTGGTGGCCGTGGCGCGGAAGGTGCGGGTGGTGACCGCGTTCCGGTCCACGATCGGCCTGCCGGGCCGGCTGGCGACCCGGCTCCAGCCCAACCACCCCACCGACGACCCCGCGGGCGTGGCCGCGGCCCTGCTCGACGGGCTGCTGCTGGGCTCCGGTGACGCGGTGATCGGCATCAACCCGGCGACCGACAGCCCGAGGGCGGTACGGGACCTGCTGGAGCTGCTGGACGGCGTGATCACGCGCTACTCCATCCCCACCCAGTCCTGCGTGCTGTGCCACGTCACGACGAGCGTCGACCTGATGGAACGCGGCGCCCCCGTCGACCTCGTCTTCCAGTCCATCGCGGGCACCCAGGCGGCGAACGCGTCCTTCGGCGTGACGCTGGGCCTCCTCGACGAGGCCCATCAGGCGGCCCGGGAGCTTGACCGCGGCACGGTCGGCCGCAACGTCATGTACTTCGAGACCGGCCAGGGCAGCGCCCTGTCGGCGAACGCGCACCACGGGGTGGACCAGCAGACGGTCGAGGCCCGTGCGTACGCGGTCGCCCGCCGCTACGACCCGCTGCTGGTGAACACCGTCGTCGGCTTCATCGGCCCCGAGTACCTCTACGACGGCCGGCAGATCCTCCGCGCCGCCCTGGAGGACCACTTCTGCGGCAAGCTGCTCGGCCTGCCGATGGGCCTGGACATCTGCTACACCAACCACGCGGACGCCGATGACGACGACGTGGCGACCATGCTGACCATGCTCGGTGTCGCGGGCGCGTCGTTCGTGATCTGCACACCGGGCGGCGACGACATCATGCTCAACTACCAGTCGGCCTCGTACCACGACGCGTTGTACCTGCGCGAGGTCCTGGGGCTGCGCCCGGCACCGGAGTTCGAGGCATGGCTGGGATCCATCGGCCTGCTCGACGAACACGGCGCGATCCGCGAGGTCACCGCACAGCACCCGCTGACGGCGATCGGAAAGGAGCTGGCCGCATGAGCCGACTCCCCGTACACACCGATGACCTGCCCCTCTGGCCGGCCCTGCGCCGCCACACCCAGGCCCGCATCGGCCTCGGCCGGGCGGGCTCCGGCCTGCCGACCCGGCACCGGCTGGAACTGCAGGCCGCGCACGCGGCGGCCCGGGACGCGGTGCACTCGCCGTTCGACCCGGACACGGTCGCGGCGGCGCTCACCGGCGTGCCGACGGTACGGGTGCGCAGTGCCGCTCCCGACCGGCTCACCTACCTTCAGCGCCCCGACCTGGGCCGCCGCCTGCACCCGACCGACCGGGCGCATCTGCCGACGGGGGAGTGGGACGTGGTGTTCGTGATCGCCGACGGCCTGTCCAGCCGGGCGGTGCACGAGCACGCGGCGGCGATGGTCCGGGCGACGACGTCTCTCCTCCCGGCCGACTGGCGCATCGCCCCGGTCGTCCTCGCCGAACAGGCCCGCGTGGCCCTCGGCGACGACGTCGCGCACACCATGGGTGCCACGGCCGTGGTGCTCCTGGTCGGCGAACGCCCCGGTATGTCGGCGGCGGACTCCCTGGGCGCGTACCTCACGTACGGCCCGAAGCCCGGCGTGACGACCGACGCCGACCGCAACTGCCTGTCCAACATCAGGCCACCGCTGGGCCTGGCGTACGAGACGGCGGCGGGCAAGCTGGTCGCGCTGCTGAGGGGGGCGCGGGAACTGGGGCGGAGCGGGGTGAGCCTGAAGGACGAGTCGGACGCTCTGCCCCGTCACCCGAGCGACTGATCCCCAGGCACCGCCCCCACCGGCAACGTCAGCCCCCAGCTCCCCTCCCACACCGTCCACGTCCGTCTCCGTACCGGCCCCGAGACCGCCGCGTCCGCCCGGTAACGGAAGTCCGCTCCGAAGACGGTCACCCGGCGCCCCCGTGCCAGCAGCGGGGAGGCCTCCGCGCCGACCGAGACCGGGCGGACCTCCACCGCCGCCGTGCCGGAGCCGTCCGGGGTCACGGAGACCGCCTCGACCGGCTGGTCCAGGTCGACGAGGGTCTCTCCGTCGACCTCTATCCGCAGCCGGGAGGGCCCGGCGGGGCCGGGGGCGGGCTGGGCGGGGCGCAGCGGCAGGGCGGGGACCAGGGTCCGTACGAGGGACTGGCACGTCCGCAGCCAGGGATGCGCGCCGGCCCCCGGCACCGCGGCCTCGACGTCCGACGCCTCCCGAGCCGCCGGCTCCGACGGAATCCGCAGCGCGCCCAGCACCACCCCGTCGCTCTCGTCCACGAGCAGGTCCATCCGCCGCTCGGCGCCGTCCAGTACCGCCCGCGCCGCCGCCACGGTCCCCGCGGGCACTCCGAGGGACCGGGCCAGGGACAGCGCGCCGCCCACCGGCACGAAGGACAGGGCGCACTCCGCCAGCTCCCGTCGCCGGTGCAGCAGGGAGACCGCCCGCACCAGTGCGCGGTCGTCCCCTATGACCACGGGCCGCCGGGAGCCCCGCCGGGCCAGTACCCGGGCGAATTCCTCGGAATCTTCCGGCAGACACACCTTCGTACTCGCCGCACCCGCGCTGAGCACGTCTTTCGCGATCCGTACGGCCTCCCCGTCCGTCCTCCGGGCGACCGGATCTATGACCACCAGCAGCTGGTCGGGCGTCGCGAAAGTCGCCACCTCGGTCCTGCCTCGCTTCCTCGGGTAGCATCTTTGTGCAAGAGCCCCTTGCGCTATTGCGCCAGGGGCTTCGTCTATTCCGGGGCATCCGGTCCGACGGGTTGCGGCCAACGAAGGTCGCCGGTGTACGAAACAGGCTGTGCGAGGCACAGTCAATGGCGCGTACGCCCCTGACCTTGGACATGCCCCGCCCGGAAGGGGTGTACGCGCGTGCCCGCACTTGTGCTGCTCGGTGCTCAGTGGGGTGACGAAGGCAAGGGAAAGGCAACCGACCTGCTCGGTGGCTCGGTGGACTATGTGGTGCGCTACCAGGGCGGCAACAACGCCGGCCACACGGTAGTCGTGGGCGATCAGAAGTACGCCCTCCACCTCCTCCCTTCCGGAATCCTCTCGCCGGGGTGCACCCCGGTCATCGGCAACGGAGTCGTCGTCGACCCGTCGGTCCTGCTCTCCGAGCTGAGCGGACTGAACGAGCGTGGCGTCGACACGTCCAAGCTCCTGATCAGTGGTAACGCCCACATCATCACGCCGTACAACGTCACCGTGGACAAGGTGACGGAACGCTTCCTCGGAAAGCGGAAGATCGGCACGACCGGTCGCGGCATCGGCCCGACGTACGCCGACAAGATCAACCGTGTCGGTATCCGCGTCCAGGACCTGTACGACGAGTCGATCCTGACCCAGAAGGTCGAGGCGGCCCTCGACGTCAAGAACCAGATCCTCACCAAGCTCTACAACCGGCGCGCGATCGCCGTGGACCAGGTGGTCGAGGAACTGCTGGTGTACGCCGACAAGCTCGCGCCGTACGTCGCCGACACGGTCCTGGTCCTCAACCAGGCCCTGGAGGACGACAAGGTGGTCCTCTTCGAGGGCGGCCAGGGCACGCTCCTGGACATCGACCACGGCACGTACCCCTTCGTCACCTCCTCGAACCCGACCGCCGGCGGTGCCTGCACCGGCGCCGGCGTCGGCCCGACGAAGATCAGCCGGGTCATCGGCATCCTGAAGGCCTACACGACCCGGGTCGGCGCCGGTCCGTTCCCCACCGAACTCTTCGACGAGGACGGCGAGGCGCTGCGCCGCATCGGCGGCGAGAAGGGCGTCACGACCGGCCGCGACCGCCGCTGCGGCTGGTTCGACGCGGTGATCGCGAGGTACGCGACCCGCGTCAACGGCCTGACCGACTTCTTCCTCACCAAGCTCGACGTCCTCACCGGCTGGGAGGAGATCCCGGTCTGCGTGGCGTACGAGATCGACGGCAAGCGCGTCGAGGAACTCCCGTACTCGCAGAGCGATTTCCACCACGCGAAGCCGGTCTACGAGATGCTGCCGGGCTGGTCGGAGGACATCAGCAAGGCCAAGTCCTTCTCCGACCTCCCGAAGAACGCCCAGGACTACGTCAAGGCGCTGGAGGAGATGTCCGGCGCCCCGATCTCCGCGATCGGCGTGGGCCCGGGGCGGAACGAGACGATCGAGATCAACTCGTTCATCTAGCAGTCAGCAGTCAGCAGTCAGCAGTCAGCAGTCAGCAGTCAGCAGTCAGCAGTCACCGTACGGCGGGCCGCCCTCGTGGGGGCGGCCCGCCGTACGTCACGCATCCGGCCACGTCGGCCGCAGGGCGTGACTAATCTGTCCGGGACAGCGGCGGACGAAAGCAGAGAGTGCCCTATGCCCATCCGGAAGCCCCCGACGGCACGCCGGCGGCGGCTTGGAGCTGAGCTTCGACGGATGCGCGAGCAGGTCGGGCTCTCCCTCACCGAGGCAGCCGCGCTGCACCGTGTGGACAAGACGGCCATCAGCGAACTCCCCTGCCCTGGCCCCCGCCGGGAACGCCGCGAGCTTGGCGGGAGCCGTGCCGTGGAGGACCCGGCGGATGTCATTGCCGAGATCAGGAAGATCCATGTGGACGCTGAGGTCGAGGCCGGGCTGTGACCGACTGAAAGTGGGACTACAACCCGAGCGAGGAGTATCTGACCGACGGCCATCCTGTCGGTGTGATCACCAGGTGGAGCGGATCGCCACCGAACTGGCCACGCTCGGACGTGACACCGAGACGGCGGGCAGCGGACCCGAGGACAAGCCCGGTGGGCTCAGGAACTTCCCCCTCTTCGGCGGACGCGCACTCGGTGCACACGGCCCGCTGGTCGCGCGGAGCGGTCCCGCCACCTTTCGGTCGAGCCGCGAACGACGGCAGTAACGGGGCGACCCGCCTCCAGAGCTCATCAGGAACCAGACGCTTCGACAGATCAGCACTCACGGCCGGCATCATGCCGCTCGAACATCAGGCATCACGTCGCGGGGGACAGTCTTCTATCGCTCGACTGATGCGGCCGATCTGGCGGCCTGCTCGATCTTCGCGCAGTGGGCGGTGCGGGCGTCCTCATCGATCTGTATCTCGTGTTCGGGGCGCATCCCGGTTCGGCCGTCCACGCCTTCGCGCAGGATGTCGGCGTGCCCGGCATGCCGGTTGGTCTCGCCGAGGACGTGGACCAGGATGGCGAACAGGTTCGTGTTGGCATAAGGCTCCGGCCACCACGGCACGTGGCCCGGGGCATCGAGGGCAAGCTCGTCGATCGTCGCGTCCGAGTGTTCCCACGTGCGCCGGTAGGACTCGATGATCTGATCGCGCGCCTCGTCCTCAGCCGCCCACAGATCGCTGCCGTCGTGGTCCTGCCACCGGGGCAGCGGTTCTGGGGACGGCCGGTCGAAGACCTCGCCCAAGTACCTGGCCTCGACGCCGGCCACGTGTTTGACCAGGCCGAGGAGGTTGGTCCCGGTCACTGTCAAAGGTCGGCGGGCGTCGTATTCGGACAGGCCGTCGAGCTTCCAGAGGAGCGCCTCGCGGTCCCGCCGCAGTCGCCCGTGCAGGGTGCCCTTCGCGAATTCATCGATCATGCGGCATGAGCCTGCCATGGGCTACTCGTGGCCTCAAGATCCCGTACGTGGACCGCAACGACCGGCAGTGCTGAAACCCGGCCACCACCGCCCCGAGCTACTGAAGAAGCTCGCGGAACAGTGACGATGGTGAAGAAGCGGGAGTCGATCACGCCCTGTTCCAAGCCCGTTGTCAGAGCCTCCCGATAGCGTGCCAGCGGCCAGATCCGACGCCTCTTCGGGAGAACTACCGTGGACATTCTGCTCATCGCCGGCCTGTGGCTCGACGGGTCCGCCTGGGACGACGTGGTACCCGAACTCACCGCGCTCGGCCACCGTCCCGTGCCGCTCACCCTCCCGGGCCAGGGCGACGGCACCGCCTCCGCGACACTTGGCGACCAGCTGGGAACAGTGCTCGCTGCGGTTGACGCGGCGCCCGGAAAGCCCCTGGTGGTAGGGCACTCCGCCGCATCGAGCCTGGCCTGGCTTGCCGCCGACGCGCGACCGGAGAAGGTAGCCAAGGTCGCCGTGATCGGCGGCTTCCCCGCTGCCGACGGGCGGGCCTACGCCGATCACTTCACGATCGAGGGCGGCGCCATGCCCTTCCCGGGCTGGGGCCCCTTCGAGGGCGCGGACGCCGCCGACCTGGACCAGGAGACCCGGGACCGCTTCGCGTCCGCCGCCGTTCCTGTCCCCGAGGCGGTAGCCAGAGGAGTCGTACGCCTGACCGATGAGCGCCGCTTCGACGTCCCCGTTGTGGTTGTCTGCCCTGAGTTCACTCCCGCCCAAGCCGAGGAGTGGATCGCCGCCGGTGAGAGTCCTGAGCTCGCCCGCGCTACCCACCTTGAGTACGTGGACCTCGACTCGGGTCACTGGCCGATGGCCACTCGCCCCCGCGAGCTCGCCCACGTCCTGGCGGAGGCCGCCAACTCCTAGCGGTGCTCGATCCCGGGGAAGACGAACAGCTGAGGGGTCCGCTCGATGCTGTGTCCGGCGGGGAGACGCGGCTCAAGCTGCTTGCACACCAGCTTCATGACGCGGGTGCAGTACCCAGACCGGGAAAGCCGCCGCTCACACGAGCGCGCCCCCGGCCGACAGCCAGGGGCGTACTCGTACCTACGGAGCCGGTCTCAGCGTGCGGTCAGTCTCCACAGGTGGTCCGCGGTGCCGTTGTCGGTCCACTGGAGGACCTGGGCGCCGGAGGAGGTGCTCATCTGGTCGACGCCCAGCAGCAGGCCGCTGTTGTAGTTGGCGATCTTGTAGTTGCCGTCGGGGGTCGGGATCAGCTGCCAGAGGTGGTCGGCGGTTCCGTTGTCGCCCCAGATCAGGGCCGTGCCGCCGTCGGCGGTGCTCATCGTGTTGATGCCGAGCAGCAGACCGCTCTTCTGGTTGACGATCTTGTACAGGCCCGAGCCGGCGGCCGCCAGGGTCCAGTTCTGGTCGGTGCCCGTGGTGGACGTGGCCTGGACGACCGAGGCGCCCTGGGCGGTGCCCGCGTTCAGGGTGTCCAGGGCGAGGCCGCTGTTCTTGTTGGTGATCTGGTAGCGCCCGGCGAGTGAGGTGTTGGTGCCGCTCGGGGTGATCACCAGGTGGTAGCCGTCGGTGGCGTTCATCGTGACCGGCACGGTGACGGAGCCGCCCGAGACCGCGTAGTCCGCGTCGGAGATGGTGATCGGGCCGGGGGAGGCGGTGGTGCGGCCGGTGCCCGGGGAGTACTCCAGCTTGACGTGGACCGTGCTGCCGAACGCCGACAGGGAGGAGAGGCCGTTGACGGTCACCGCGCAGGAACCGGCGCAGCCGCCCGCGATGACGCTGATCTGGTTGCCCGCGCTGTTGCGGGAGGCGAGGCCGTCGATGCCCGTTGTCGCCGGGGGCGTGGTGACCAGCATGTTCCCCGACATGTCGCCGTACCACTTGTACGTCCAGTACGAGCCGTTGGGCGAGGCGCCGGTGTCGGTGAGCGTGTCGCCGAGGGTGCCGTAGTGGTTCCAGAAGGCGAGTTCGGCGTCCCGGACACCGGCTCGCTCGAACTTGGCCGCGTAACCGATCAGGGCGCCGGAGTTGCCCATCTCCGACGGCGTTCCGTACTCCTCGATCGCGATCGGGCGCGGGCTGATGCCGAGGCTCGACTCCAGGGACCGGTACGCGGAGACGTGCGCCGCGATGTCCTTGCTGCCGTTCAGCTCATGCCAGGCGATCACGTCGGGAACGGTACCGCTCGCCTTGGCGTCGGTGAGGAACGAGCTGAACCAGGATTGGTTCCACGCCGAGTAGCTCGGGCCCTGGATCGGGGTTGTTGTGTCCTTGGCACGGACCTCCTTGTACGTCCGTGCCCAACCCGCGTCGAAGGCGCCCGCGTTGGTGGTGTCCCAGGTCCAGTCCGGTTCGTTCCACAGCTCGTACGCGCTGATGTTGGTGGCGCCCGACGCCTGCACGGAGGCGACCTGCTTGTCCACGGCGGACAGCCAGTCGGACCAACTCACCCACTTGTACGGGAAGTTCGGGTACCAGTCCGGCATGCGGACCACCACCTTCGCCCCCGCCCGTGCCGCCTTCGGCGCTACGACGAGGGCGTCGCCGGCGGGACGGGGCTCGCCGTTGGGCAGCTGGCTGCCGCCCGGGGCCATCTGCACGAAGGTGTTCGGCTTGAGGGCGCTGACCAGGCTGTCGGACGGGGTGGACGCGTCGGCGAGGCCGTAGAGGCTGCCGGTCGCGACATGGGTGACCGGGCGCAGGGTCTGGTTGGCGTTGACGACCAGGGTGGTGGCGGAGGTGGGCACCGCCTCGGCCGGGGCTCCGGTGGTGAGGGCGGCGGTGGCGCCCAGGACGGCGACGCCCAGGACGGTGGTCAGGGTTCTTGTGCGGCTCATGACAGGGGGTTCTCCTCGAAGGAGGGAAGGGGGAGGGAGGGGGAGGGGCGTCAGTCCTTCACCGCGCCCGCGGTGACACCCGCGGCCACGTAACGCTGGGCGAGGACCAGCAGCACCGCCGCGGGGACGGAGGCGACGACGGCGGTGGCCATGATCGCGTTCCACTCCTGGTTGTTGTTGCCGATGTACTTGTAGATGCCGAGGGTGATCGGCCTGAGGTCGCCGCCGCCGTCGAGGGTGTTGGCGAAGACGAAGTCGGACCAGGCCCACAGGAAGCTGAAGAGCGAGACGGTGACGACGGCGTTGCGGCTCACCGGCAGGACCACCGACCAGAACGTGCGGAAGGCGCCGGCGCCGTCGATCCGGGACGCGGCGATCAGCTCGCCGGGGATTCCGGACATGAACGCGGTGAAGATCATGACGCCGAAGGGGACGGCGATGGTGGAGTCCGCGATGATCAAGCCCCACCAGGAGTTCAGCAGGCCGGCGTCGAGGAAGATGCCGTAGAAGCCCATCGCCATGACGATCCCGGGGATCATCTGGGCGACGAGGAGGAACAGGCCCAGGGCTCCGCCGCCCAGCGGGCGCAGTTTCGCCAGTGCGTAGCCGGCCGGGGCGGCGAGGACGAGGGTGAGGGCGACCGTGCCGGCGCCGATGAGCAGGCTGGTGCCGAGATAGGGCATCTGGTCGTCGAGAACGGCCCGGTAGCCCTCGAAGGTGGGGTGCAGCGGGAGCAGGTCGGGCGGGGTCTTGCGCATGTCCTGCTGCGGGGTGAGGGACACGTTGAGCATCCAGTACACCGGGAACAGCATCAGCGCGGTGAGGGCGAGCCCGATGACGGTGTACCGGCGGGTACCCGGGCGACCGGTGTTCCGGCGGGTACCCGGGCGACCGGTGTTCCGGCGGGTACCCGGGCGACCGGTGTTCCGGCGGGTACCTGGGCGGCCTGTGTACCCGCGGGAACCCGTACGACGCGACTTCACGCTTCCTGCCTCCTCTGGCCGGACTGGACGCGGATGTACAGCAGGCCGAAGACGAGGGCGATGAGGATGAGGATGTTGCCGACCGCCGCTCCCGGGCCGAACTTGGGCAGCAGGGTGCCGAAGCCGAGCTGGTACGACCAGGTGGCGAGGGTGGAGGAGGTGTCGCCCGGACCGCCCTTGGTCATGATCCAGATCAGGTCGAACACCTTGAGGGTGTAGACGAGCCCGAGGAGCAGCGTGATCGCCGACACCGGTCGCAGCAGCGGGAACGTGATCCGGCGGAACTGCTGCCAGGGGCTCGCCCCGTCCAGGGACGCCGCCTCGTACAGCTCGCCGGGGATGTTCTGCAGTCCGCTGTAGAGGATGACCAGGTTGAACGGGATGCCGATCCAGATGTTGGCGATGATCACGGAAGTCAGCGCCCAGTCGGGTGAGGTGAGCCAGCCGACCGGGCCGACGCCGGCCAGACCCAGGGCGTAGTTCACCACTCCCGACTCGCTGTTGAGCATCCACGACCACGTCGACGCCGAGACGATGAGAGGCAGCAGCCACGGGATGAGGAACAGGGCGCGGAGCGTGGGCGCCAGGCGGAAGTGCCGGTTGAAGAAGACCGCGAGGGCGAGGCCGATGACGTACTGGAAGGCGATCGACACGAAGGTGAAGACCATGGTGTGGCGCATCGCCGGGCCGAAAGTCGGGTCGTCGAGCACCTTCTGGAAGTTGTCCCAGCCGGAGAACGGCGCGTCCCCCGCCACGAACGACCGGACGGTGTAGTCGCGCAGGCTCAGGTCGAGGTTGCGGTAGAGGGGATAGACGTAGAACGCGGCGAGGTAGGCGATCAGCGGGGCGACGAAGGCGAGGGCGGTCAGCCGCCGCCTGCGCCGCGCCCGACGCCGTAGCGGCTGCGTGTCCGGCCCGCTCGCCTGCGACACCGCGGAGACCCGCGGACGGTCGACTCGGGCGGCGATGGTCATGGTGAAAGTCCTAGCCCTTCTCGGCGCTCGACTGGGCGGTGGCCAGGGCGTCCTTGGGGCTCTTGCCGCCGGACAGGGCGGACTGGACGGCGGTCCACATCGGCTGGGAGATGGTCGGGTACTTCGAGCCGAGGCCGCCGCTGGTGCGGCCGCGGGCCGCGGCGACCGCGTCCACCCAGGGCTTCAGCTTCGCGTTCGCCGCGACCTGCTTGGCCTGTACGGCGGCCGTCGGCGCGATGTACGTCAACGTCGTGTCCGTCGCCAGCAGGTTGGTGTCGTTGGTCAGACACCCGACGATCTTCTTGGTGACGTCGTAGCGCGCGGTGTCCTTCTGCACGGGGACGGTGACGAACTCGCCGCCGGTCGGCACCGGTGCCGAACCCCCCTTCTGCGCGGGGACGTTGATGACGCCGTAGTCGAAGCCGGCCTTCTCGGCGTTGCCCAGCTGCCAGGTGCCGTTCTCGCCGAACGCGTAGTCCCCGGTGGCGAACTCCTGCCAGCTGGTGGTCTGCGTGTTCTGCAGGACGTCCTTGGGGGCCAGTCCGCCGTCCACCCACTGCTTCCACAGCGTCAGCGCCGCCACGCCCTTGTCGGAGTCGAGCTTCTTCAGGTCCCCGCCCGCGCCCCAGAACCACGGCAGGAACTGGAAGCTGCCCTCCTCGGTGTTGATCGCGGAGAAGGTGATGCCCTTCTTCCCGGCCGCCTTGACCTTCTGCAGGGCGGCGGTCAGGGACGTCCAGTCCTTGATGGAGGCGGGGTCCACGCCGGCGGCGGAGAGGACCTTCTTGTTGTAGTAGAGGGCGAGGGTGTTGGCGCCGATCGGGACGCCGTACGACGCGTCGTCGATGGTGCCCGCCCCGATGATGTTCTTCTGGATCGCCTTGGTGTCGAGGCCGAGGTCGCTCGTCTTGTTGAGGATCCCCGCCTCGACGAGTGTGGACACGACCGGGTTGTCCACCAGCATCACGTCGGGCGCGTTGCCCTGCTGGGCCGCGAGCAGCGCCTTGTTGCCGAGGTCGGTGGTGTCGTACGCGGTGCGCTTGACGGTCACCCCGGCCTTCTTGCCGCAGTCGGTGACGAGCTTGCCCCACGGGGAGGACGCGTCGAACTGCGGGTACGGGTCCCAGAAGGTGTACGTCCCTCCGGACGCGTCGGTGGAGCCCGACCCGTCGTCGGAGCCGCCTGAGCAGGCGGTGAGGGAGGCGAGGGTGCCGACGGCGGCGAGCGCGGCCAGGAGGGTACGGCGGGTGGGTATCACGGGGTGACCTCGTTGTCGTGAGTGCTCTCGGGGGCGGACGGATGTGGAGGAGTGGGCGGCCGGACCCGCGTGGATGTCAGGAGGTGGGCAGCCAGACGCGCATGCTGCCGTCCTCGCGGTTGGCCCAGGCGTAGTAGGGGACGGCGGTCAGCTCGACGGGCTCGCCGTCGTGGTGGGATGCCTCGTCGGCGGGGGCGTACGGCCACCAGCCCGGGTCCGGGAGGTGGCGCCGCCGGCCCGCCGCCACCACCGTGGTGACACCGCCGAGCAGGTCCGGGCGGTGCTTCACGGCGAGCGGGCGGGAGGTGTCGAGGACGATGTCGTCCAGGCCGCCCCCCGGGTGGTCGACCTGCTCCAGGCAGTACACGAGCGGCCCGCGCTCGATGGCCACGCAGCCGCGTACGGCGTCCACCCGGGGGTCGGCCGCGGTGAGCCGGGGTTCCAGGCCCAGCTCCAGGACGACCCGGTCGCCGGGCGCCCAGGTCCGCTCCAGCCGCAGCCAGCCGTCGGTCACCGGACCCTCGTACGTCTCCTGGCCGCACCGCACCCGGAACTCGCGGCACCACTGCGGGATGCGCAGGGAGAGCGTCCAGGGACGGTCGGCGGGGGTCTCCTCGACGGTGAGGGCGACGGTGCCGTGCCAGGGGTAGTCGGTCTCGCCCCGGACCGTGATGCCCTCGCCGGTGTAACGGCCGGTGACGTACTGGTGGATCTGCAGGCCGTCGTCGTCGGCGCTGGCCAGGTAGTGCTCCAGGGAGGCGAACAGCCGCATCACGTTGGGCGGGCAGCAGGCGCAGCGGAACCAGCGGGTGCGGCGGGCCGACTGGTCGCCGCCGGGGTCGGTGTGGCCGTCGCGGACCTGGAGCGGGTTGACGTACAGCCAGCGCTCGCCGTCCAGCGACACCCCGGCCAGGAAGCCGTTGAACAGGGTGCGTTCGATCAGGTCGGAGTAGCGGGCCTCGCCGGTGAGCAGGGCCATCCGCCAGCTCCACTGGACCGAGGCGATGGCGGCGCAGGTCTCGCAGTAGGCACGCTCGTTGGGCAGTTCGTACGGGTCGCCGAAGTCCTCCTCCTCGTGGTGGGCGCCGAGCCCGCCGGTGAGGTGGGTCTTCGTGGTGGTCATGGCCTGCCACAACCGCTCGGACGCGGCCCGCAGTTCGGCGTCCCCGGTCTCGGTGGCGAGATCGGCGGCGGCGGCCAGCAGGTACAACTGCCGTACGGCGTGGCCCTCGACGTTCGTCGCCTCGCGCAGCGGGACGCGGTCCTGGCAGTAGGCCTCGCCGCCGAGCAGGCCGTGGCCGTGCCGGTCGACGAAGTAGGCGGCGAGGTCGAGATAGCGGCGCTCGCCGGTCTCCCGGTACAGCTCGACCAGGGCGGTCTCCACCTCGGGGTGGCCGTCGATGCCGTCGATGGGTTTCCCGCTGCCGGGCGGGCCGAAGACGGAGTCGACGTGGTCGGCGAACTTCCTTGCCACGTCGAGGAGTTCGGGGCGGCCGGTGGTGCGGTGGTGGGCGACGGCGGCCTGGATCAGATGGCCCGCGCAGTACAGCTCGTGTCCCCAGCGCAGGTCCTGGTAGCGCTCGCCGTTCTTGACCAGCTGGAACCAGGTGTTCAGGTAGCCGTCGGGCTGCTGGGCGGCGGCCACGAGGGCGATGATCCGGTCGACGTCGGCCTGGAGTTCTCCGGCCGGTTCGTGGCCGAGCTGCCAGGCCGCCGCCTCCAGCCACTTGTAGACGTCGGTGTCGACGAAGGGGTACCCGCCCTTGAACTCGCCCTCCACCGCCCCATCCGACAGCGCCTGCTGTGCGGACGCGGCGAGCCGCAGGTTGTGCAGGTTGCCCGCGGACTCCAGCAGTCCGGGGCCCTGCGGAACGGAGGTACGGGCGTTGACCTCGCGCCGGATGTGCCACAGGCCGTCCTCGATGACGGTGACGGCGGGACGCAGCGCGGCACGGGCGTCCGGGCCGAGGCGGACCGGGCCGGCGGGGGAGGGGCGGGGCATGGCTCTCCGGGGGTCGGGGAAGCGGATGCGGGCAACCGCGGTGGCGGCTTGTGCTGAGCAAGTGAGCAATCGTTTTCTTGATGGGAAAGTAGAGGGGAGACGACAAGTCGGGTCAAGAGGCGCGGCAAGAGATTTTTCAACTTTCCCAAGGGTTGGCACTCGACTCCGCCGCCTGTCACGATGGTGAGCGCCGATCTCACAAAGGAAAAGGTTTGCTCGTGACCCACGCCGCTGGTGCTCCAGGCTCTCCCCCCGCCGGCCGGGCGAAGCTCGCCGACGTCGCCGCCCTCGCGGGCGTCAGTGTGGGAACGGCGTCGAAGGCGCTCAGCGGCGCCGGCCGGATGCGCCCGGAAACCCGCCAGCGGGTCCTCGACGCGGTGGCGGAGCTCGGCTTCCGCCCCAACCAGCACGCCCAGAGCCTGCACACCGGCCGCAGCTGGACGGTCGGCCTGATGACCACGGACGGCATCGGCCGCTTCAGCACGCCGGTGCTGCTGGGCGCCGAGGACGCGCTCGGCGCCGGCAAGATCTCCGTCCTGCTGTGCGACACCCGGGGCGACGCGATCCGGGAACAGCACCACCTGCGCAACCTGGTGGACCGCCGGGTCGACGGCATCATCGTCACCGGCCGCCGCACGGACCCGCGCCCCCCGCTGACGGGCATCACCGGCCTCGAGTCGGTCCCGGTGGTCTACGCCCTCTCGCCCTCCACCGACCCGGCCGACACCTCGGTGATCTCCGACGACAGGGGCGGCGCCCGGCTCGCCGTCGAGCACCTGCTGTCCGCCGGCCGCACCCGGATCGCCCACGTCACCGGCCCCGAACACCACGCCGCCGCCCGCGACCGGGCCCGGCACGGGCTGGAGCACCTGGAGGGCGCGGGGTTCGGTCTGTCCACCGGACGCGTCCACTTCGGCGAGTGGAGCGAGGCCTGGGGCCGCCGCGCCGCCGACGCCGTCCTGCGCACGGCACCCGACACGGACGCGTTCTTCTGCGGCAACGACCAGATAGCGCGCGGGGTCGCCGACACGCTGCGGGAACGCGGGGTGACCGTCCCCGAGGACATCGCGATCGTCGGCTACGACAACTGGGACACCATGGCGCTGGCCTCGCGCCCGCCCCTGACCACCATCGACATGAACCTCGCGGAGATCGGCCGTATCGCGGCGCTGCGGCTGCTGGAGGCGATCGACGAGAGCCTGGCTCCGGGGGCGCACACGGTGCCGTGCCGGCTGGTGGTGCGCGAGTCGACGTGAGCCATGGGCTTACTTGACCTGCTCATGGTCAACTCCTGGTTCTCGGCGGGGGCGGGCACGGCCATCATCTACGCGTGTAGCCCGTCAGCCCGCCGGCTCGCCCGTCGCCCCTCCCACCCCGCCCCAGGAGACCGCATGCCCGTCAGTCCCATGAACCGCCGTGAGTTCGTGCAGAAGTCGGCCGTCACCGGTGCGGCCGCGGCCGTCGCCGGAGCCGTCGGCGCCGGCAGCGCCGAGGCAGCCGAACGCGCCCCCCAACACACCCCCCGCACCTGGTCGTTCTCCATCCTGGGCACCACCGACCTGCACAGCCACGTCTTCGACTGGGACTACTACCTGGACAAGGCCTACTCCGACAGCAAGGGCAACTCCGTCGGTGTCGCCCGGGTCGCCACGCTCATCAAGCAGCAGCGCGCGGCCAAGGGCGAGGAGCACGTGCTGCTCGTCGACGCCGGCGACATCATCCAGGGCACCTCACTGGCGTACTACTTCGCGCGCGTGCAGCCCATCACCGGCGAGGGCGCGCCGGAGCACCCGATGGCCGTCGCCATGAACCACATGCGCTACGACGCCGCCGCCCTCGGCAACCACGAGTTCAACTACGGCATCGAGGTGCTCAGGAAGTTCGAGAGCCAGTGCCGCTTCCCGCTGCTGGGCGCCAACGCCCTGGACGCGAAGACGCTGAAGCCCGCCTTCCAGCCGTACACCGTGAAGCGGATCTGTGTGCCGGGCGCCCCCGACATCAAGGTCGGCGTCCTCGGCCTCACCAATCCCGGAATCGCCTTGTGGGACAAGGACAACGTCAGCGGGAAGATGGTCTTCCCCGGCCTGGTCGAGCAGGCGAAGAAGTACGTGCCCCGGCTGCGCGCGCTCGGCTGTGACGTCGTCTTCCTGACCGACCACTCGGGGCTCGACGGTTCCTCGTCGTACGGCGACGAGCTGCCGTACGTCGAGAACGCCTCGAACCTCGTCGCCCAGCAGGTCCCCGGCATCGACGCGATCCTGGTCGGTCACACCCACGTCGAGGTGCCGTCGTACACGGTCAAGAACGAGGAGACCGGCGAGGACGTCCTCCTCTCCGAGCCGTACTGCTGGGGCTACCGGCTCAGCGTCTTCGACTTCGAGCTGGAACTCGTACGCGGGCAGTGGAAGGTGACCAAGAAGACCGCCCGGACCCTGAATCCCAACACGGTCGACGAGGACCCGGAGATCAAGAAGCTCCTGGAGGCCGACCACGAGCTGGTCGTGAAGTACGTCAACACGCCCGTCGGCACCTGCACCGAGGACCTCTCCGCGGCCGAGTCCTGCTGGAAGGACGTCCCCATCATGGACTTCATCCACCAGGTCCAGACGGACACCGTCAAGGCGGGCCTGTCGGCCTCCGACGCGGCCCTCCCGCTGATCTCGGTCGCCGCCCCCTTCTCCCGCACCGCCGACATCCCCGCGGGCAGCGTCACCATCAAGGACATCGCCGGGCTCTACATTTACGACAACACCCTTTACGGCAAGAAGCTCACCGGCGCCCAACTCAAGGACTACCTGGAGTACGCGGCGAAGTACTACCACCGGGTGCCGGCGGGCACGGCCGTGGACACCTCGACGCTGACCAACGCCAACAGCTTCTGGGACTACATGTACGACACCGCCGCGGGCGTCTCGTACGACATCGACATCGCCCAGGCGGAGGGCTCGCGGATCAAGAACCTGGCCTACAACGGGACTCCCGTCACCGACGACCAGGTCTTCGTCGTCGCCGTCAACAACTACCGCGCCAACGGCGGCTCCGGCTACCCGCACATCGCCGCCGCCGACATCGCGTACAGCTCGACGAACGAGATCCGCCAGCTGATGATCGACTACGTGACCGGCAAGGGCACGCTCGACCCGGCCGACTTCGCGGCCACCAACTGGAAGCTGACGCAGGACGGGACGCCCGTGTTCTGAAACCGGGGTCAGCTGAAGACGATCATCGATCCCTGCGCCAGGCTCCGGGTCGCCGCCGCGTGCAGGCCCAGCCAGACGTGGCGCTCCCGGGCGAAGGGGCTCGGGTCGTAGGGAGCGGGTACGGCGGGCTCCTCCAACTCCGTGGGCCCGCACGGGGGTTCGGGGGCCGCCGGGGGGTTGGCCGGATCGATGCCGATGGTCGGGGCCACGAACTCCAGTTCCCGCAGCAGGCTGTGGGAGGAGCCCAGGGGGCCGCCGCCCGCGAGGAGTTCCTCGTTGGCGAGGGGGTGCGGGAAGTCGACGGGGACGTACGCGCCCGCGTGGTCGTAGTGCCAGACCAGGTGCGACTGCTGGGCCGTCGTCTCGAACATCTCCAGCAACTGCTCGTAGTCGCCGCCCAGTTCGTCCACCGGCGTCACCGGCAGCTGGCAGACCTGGAGCAGATAGGCGCGGCGCAGGAAGTGCAGCGCGTCGTAGTCGAAGCCGGCCACCGGGGCGACGTCGCCGGACAGGCCCGGCATGTACTGGTACACCGGCACCGGCGGCAGCCCGGCCTCGGCGAGCACCTTGTTGTATTGCGCGAGTTCCTCGGCGAACGGGTTGTCCGGGGTGTGGCACAACACGTCGACGAGCGGCACCAGCCACAGGTCACAGGCCAAAAGACAGCTCCTCGGTTGCTCGCGGCGCACGGTGGCGGTCGCACGTTGGTGGTCGCACGTTGGTGGTCGCACGGTGGTGGTCACACGTGGTCCAGGCAGGGTAATCGGTACGGCACTCGGTCGGCTCCTCCCGCGCGACTTCCGATCTGTCCCGCCTCGCTCGGTCCGGCGCGGCTCGCTCGGTCCGGCTCGGTTCGGTCCGGTTCGGCGGTTCGCCCGGCTTGACTGGTGCAGGACCCATACCCGTACCGGCAACGCTCACCCGGCCGTCGGCGCGGTCCGGCGAATTCCGGCCTGTCAGTCGCCTCGGTCGGCCGGATCTGCCGGCCGGGTCGTCAGCCTGGCCGATCTGGCTGACCGATCTGCCGGCCGGATCGATCAGCCGGATCGATCACCCGGATCGGTCAGGCCGGTCAGTTCGGCCCAAGCGCTCGATCAGCGCCAGGGAGTGGGTGTTGTACGCGGCGACGATCGTCCGGGCGGTCTCGATGTCGCGCTGGGCGAGGGCGTCCACCAGCTCGCCGTGCCCGGCCCAGAGCCGGCCGCGCAGATCGGTCAGCGCCCGCAGGTGCTGCACGGTGCACACCCAGGTCTGCACGCGTAGCCGGTGCAGGAAGTCGGCGAGGTAGGGGTTGCCGAACAGGGCGCTCAGCTCGCGCCAGAAGCGCAGGTCGTAGCCGATCAGAACGGTGACGTCACCGGCGTTCGCGGCCCGCTGCGCCTCCTCGCCCCGCCGCCGTACCCCCGAAACCGCGGCCGCCGTACGGGGGTCGTCGAGGTTCCGGTACCCGAGGTGGCCGCTGTCCAGTGCCTGGAACATCCCGTCGGTGACGAGGCTGCGGGCCTCGATCATCCCGCGGTAGTCCTCGACCGAGTACTCGTGCACGCTGAAGCCCCGGTGCTGGTCGGCTTCGAGGAGGCCCTGCGCGGAGAGGTCGACCAGAGCCTCGCGTACCGGTGTGGCGGAGACGCCGTACTGGTCGGCGATCTCCTTCACCGTGAACTCCTGCCCCGCCTGGAGCCGCCCGGCCAGCACCTCGTCGCGAAGAGCGTCGGCGATCTGCTGCCGCAGGGTGCTGCGGGTCACGGCGCCGGTGCCGCTGGTGGGCATGGTCGGGGCGTCTCCCTCGTCGCATTCGGGTGGCGTACACGTACATGTCTACGAGCACGCCACCTTACGCGTTCGAGTCGCCCCGGTACCTGCTGTCTACACCCTGCTGCCCGGGCGACGGTGCGTACACGCTGGTGAGCGCCTATTTCTCGGTGTACTCGTCCGCCACGGCCAGCGCGGTGTCCAGCGCCGCCAGCCCCTCCTTCAGCTCCGCCTCGCTCACGTTGCACGGCGGCACCACATGCGTCCGGTTCATGTTGATGAACGGCCAGAGCCCCTGCTTCTTCGCGGCGGCCCCGAACGCGGCCATCGCGGCGTTCGCCTCGCCCGCCGCGTTGTACGGCACGAGCGGCTCCCGGGTCTCCCGGTTCCTCACCAGCTCCACGGCCCAGAACATGCCGACGCCCCGCACCTCGCCGACCGACGGATGCCGCTCTGCCAGTTCCCGCAGCGCGGGCCCGACGACGTCCGTCCCGAGCCGGGCGGCGTTCTCCACGACCCCCTCCTCGGCCATGACGCCGAGCGTCGCGACGGCCGCCGCACACGCCAGCGGATGGCCCGAGTACGTCAGTCCGCCCGGGTACGGCCGCCTGGCAAAGGTCTCCGCGATCGCCCCGGAGATCGCCACACCGCCGAGCGGCACATACCCGGAGTTCACGCCCTTCGCGAAGGTCATCAGGTCGGGCACGACGTCGAACAGGTCCGCCGCGAACCACTCGCCGGTCCGCCCGAACCCCGCCATGACCTCGTCCAGGACGAAGACGATCCCGTACCGGTCGCAGATCTCCCGCACCCCGGCCAGATAGCCCGGCGGCGGGACCATGATCCCGGCCGTCCCCGGGATCGTCTCCAGGATGATCGCGGCGATGGTCCCGGGGCCCTCGAAGGCGATCGTCGTCTCCAGGTGCTCCAGCGCCCGCGCGCACTCCTGCTCCTCGGTCTCGGCGTAGAAACGGGACCGGTAGAGGTAGGGCGCCCAGAAGTGCACGACACCGGCCGAGGCGCTGTCCGACGCCCAGCGGCGCGGGTCGCCGGTGATGTTCACGGCCTGCTGCGTACCGCCGTGGTACGAGCGGTACGTCGACAGCACCTTCGTCCGCCCCGTGTGCAGCCGCGCCATCCGCACGGCGTGCTCCACGGCGTCGGCCCCGCCGTTGGTGAAGAAGATCTTGTCCAGGTCGCCGGGCGTCCGCTCGGCGATCAGCCGCGCCGCTTCCGAGCGCGCCTCGATGGCGAACGCGGGCGCGAAGGTGGTCAGGCGCGCGGCCTGCTCCTGTATCGCGGCGACGACCTTCGGGTGCTGGTAGCCGATGTTCGTGTAGACGAGCCCGCTGGAGAAGTCGAGGTACCGCTTGCCGTCGTAGTCCCAGAAGTACGACCCCTCCGCGCCGGCGACGGCGAGCGGGTCGATGAGCTCCTGCGCGGACCAGGAGTGGAACACATGCGCACGGTCCGCGGCCTTCACGGCGGCGCCGGCCTCGGGGTCTGGCTGAGGGGTCATGCGCCCGAGCGTAGGTGTCCGCGACGCGGAAGCGGTATCGGCGACCTGTCTGTGGACGGGGGGTTTCCGCGACAGGTTGTCGAAGCCGGCGCGCCAGGGAGGTACGGGTTCCGGAACGGCTGCCCAAGGTGCTCGATCAGTGGGCGTTCCTGTTACGGAACCGTAGACAACGCCCAGCTCACCGCGCGGTGGGGCCGCACTATCCTCGGTCTGTCGCTCACGTGCGGGCGGGGGGAAGGCGGCGCAACGATGGAGAATCTGGGGTCCGGGGATCCGCAACGGATCGGCGCGTACCGGCTGTTGGCGCGGCTCGGCGCCGGCGGCATGGGCCAGGTGTACCTCGCCCGGTCGGACCGGGGGCGCACGGTCGCCGTGAAGCTGGTGCGGGAGGAACTCGCCGCGCGGGACGAGTTCCGGGCCCGCTTCCGGCAGGAGGTGCAGGCCGCGCGGCAGGTCGGCGGGTACTGGACGGCGCCAGTGCTGGACGCGGACACCGAGGCCGCGGTGCCCTGGGTCGCCACGGGGTATGTCGCCGGGCCCAGCCTCCAGCAGATCGTCAGCCATGACCACGGGGCGCTGCCGGAGCGTTCGGTACGCATCCTGGCGGCGGGGCTGGCGCACGCGCTGGGGGACATCCACGCGGCCGGCATCGTCCACCGCGACCTCAAGCCGTCCAACGTGCTGATCACCATCGACGGCCCCCGCGTCATCGACTTCGGCATCGCGCGGGCGCTGGAGACGGTGACCGACGGCGGCCTCACCCGCACCGGCGCCCTCGTCGGCTCACCGGGCTTCATGGCCCCGGAACAGGTACGCGGCGACCGGATCACCCCGGCCTGCGACATCTTCTGCCTCGGCTCCGTCCTCGCCTACGCCGCCACCGGCAGACTGCCCTTCGGCACGGCCAACAGCGGCGTGCACGCCCTGATGTTCCGCATCGCCCAGGAGGAACCCGACCTCACCGGCGTCCCCGAGGGCATCGCCGATCTGGTCCGCCTCTGCCTCAAGAAGGACCCGGCCGCCCGCCCGACCCTCACCCGCGTCCTGGACCACACGGGCGCGGAGGACACGGTCTCCGGGGGCCGTGCGCGCGATCCCTGGCTGCCGGGCGCGTTGGTGGCCCAACTGGGCCGGCACGCGGTGCGGTTGCTGGAGACGGAGGATCCGGAGGGGGTGGGGACCGGGGCGGGGGCGGCTTCGGGTTCGGGGTCGGGGTCGGGTTCGGGTGTGGCTGGGGATGCGGGTTCGGGGAGATCTTGGGGTCCGGGGGGCGGTCCGGCCGGTTCTGCCGGTGCTGCTGGTCCCGCCGGTGCTGCTGGGTCCGCTGGGTCCGTCGGGTCGGCTGCTCCCGCCGGTTCTGTAGCGTCCGCTGCTTCCGCCGGCTCCGCCGGTTCGGCTGGTTCTGTCGGTGGGGCACCCTCCGCCGGGCAAGGGAGTGGCGCCGGTTCCGCCGGGCAGCCGCCGGCCGGGGCGCAGGCGCCGGTCGAGGGACAGGCGGACGGCTCGCGTGGCACCGAGCAAGCGGACGCCGAAGGAGTCCCGGACGGGGCTTCGGACGCTTCGCCCGGCGCCGTCGCGGGGCACTCGCCCGGTCCCGCCCCGGGGCACTCTCCTGGCGCCTCGCCCGCTGTCCCCACGGGCTCCGCTCCCGTCTCGCCCGGGCCTTCCGCAGGGCACCGGGCTGCCGCCTCGCCCGGGTCTTCGGTCGGACACCCGGCTGCTGTCCCACCCGGGTCGTCGCCAGAGCACCCGCCCCCCGCCCCGTCCGGGCCTTCAGCGGGCGGCCCTGCCGCCACCTCGCCCGCTGCTCCGACGGACCCCGCTCCCGTCCCGGCCGGGTCTTCCGCGGGCCACCCGCCCGCCATCTCGCCCGAGCATTCCCCCACCGGCGACGAGTCCGAGCCGGGCCCGCCCGTGCCCGGGCAGCCCGGCAGCGGGGTCCGGATGGATCACCTGCCCACCATCGTCGCAGGCCAGGCCGGTCACACGCCCCCGCCGGGCACTCCAGGACACCCGTCCGCCGCACCCCCCGCCCACCCGGCCTACGGCTACCCGCAACAGCACCCGCAACCCTCGGCGTACGCCTACCCCCAGCAACCCGGAACCGGCGCCCCCGGCGCCACACCGCCGTACCAGCAGTACGGTCAGTACGACCAGCAGGGCCAGTACGGCCAGTACGGCCAGTACGGCGGCCTGGGGCAGACCCCGCCCTACGGGCCGTCGCCCGCCGCGCCCACCCCGCCCCACGGCCCCGCCGACCCCCAGGATCCGCGGAAGAAGTCCCGCTCCACCGTCGTACTCGTCGTCGTCGCCCTGGTCGTCGCGCTGGCCGCCGGCGGCTCCGTGTACGCGCTGCTCAACGGCGGGGACGACGACCAGGCGGGCGGCACCCCGACCTCCGGCCCCACGGCGACCGCTCCCGCCACTCCCGGTCGGAGCACCCCCGAGCAGCAGCCGTCGCCCACTCCCTCGGAGCCGACCCCCTCGGGGTCGCCGTCGGACGGGGCGATCCCGGCCGACTACCTCGGCACCTGGACCGCCACGATCGAGAACGCCGACGGTCTGCACACCCGCGAACTGACACTCCGGCAGGGCGAGGTGGGCGACACGGTCCTGTCCCTCGTCGCCGACGGCCCCACCGCGAACGGCACCTACCACTGCGTCTTCCAGGCGGATCTGACCCAAGCACCAGGCGCGGACGGCATATTGGGCCTCGGCCCGTCCTCAGTCACCAGCGGCGAGCCACGCTCGTCCTGTGCCCCGGGAGCGCCGACCTCGATCATGCTGCTCCCGGACGGCACCCTCCAGCGCACGGACTCAGGAACGGACAAGGCACTGACGTACACCCACAAGTGACCGCACAGGCAAGCGAGCGCACCCGCCAGTGACCCCACCGGCCAGTGACCGCACCGGCAAGCCTTTCTCCGGTCGCTCCCGCCCCGGCCAAGCCCTCACCTGGGCTCAGGCGGCCGCTGGCGAGGCATGTTCGGGCGGGCGCCGGCCCCCGGTGGCAGCGGGAACCGCCCCGGCCCCGCTGTCCCCGACTCCTGCCGCTGCTGCACCATCCCCGCCGACTGGACCCCCAGCGGTGCCGCGCCCAGCCGGAACTCGACCATCCAGTCCGCCGTCTCCACCCGTACCAGCTCGGTCACGTCCTCCGAGAACCGGCGCAGTACGCTCAGGCACCGCTCCGCCGCCTCGCCGGCCGTGCCCTCCGCCGGGCCCAGGACCTCCCGTACGCTCTCCGACGCCCAGTCGAACTGCAGCGCCTGGAGCCGTCGCTGTACGGCCTGTGCCGTGGCCACGTCCCTCATCCAGCCGGAGGTCACCCCGAAGAACCGGTCGCCGGCCACGCACGCCACACCGAGCAGCAGCGCCAGGTACCCCCAGGGCGCGACCCCGCCCACCACGCCCGTCATGTCCAGCAGCGGCAACGCGGCCCCCGCCACAGCCCCGCCCGCCGCGCCCGCCCGCAGCACACGCGCACCCCGCCGCTTCCACACGCGGTCCGCGAGATACCAGGCCGCGGTCTCCAGCGCCCCGCGCTCCACCCACCGGTACAGCTCGTTCAGCCGTTCCGCGGGCTCGCCCCAGTCGCCGAGCGGAAACTCCCGCCCGGTCAGGTCGCCCGGCCGCAGCTCGGCCGCCCCCTCGCCCCGCCCGTCCTGAGGCGGACCCTCGGGCTGCATCTCCGGCTGACCCACCCGGCACTCCCTACCTGATCCCGACCGATCGCGCTGTGTGACCACATATGTGCCCACGCGCAACTCTTACTACCTCCCAATGGGTGGCGAAGCCCCGGGTTTCGTATTTTTTCCGCCCGGAAGCGCGCCTTGATCAGGTGGAGGACTGACGGCCCACTCACTCGAAAGAGTGCTGGGGCGACGGCCGCACAGACCACGTAGGCTCGTGCTGAACGGGAAAAGCCGAACGGGAAAGCTGAACGGGAAAAGCGTCCCGAAGAAGGAGCTGATCGTGATCCCCGGTGGTGGCCAGCCCAACATGCAGCAACTGCTGCAGCAGGCCCAGAAGATGCAGCAGGACCTGGCGAACGCGCAGGAGGAACTGGCGCGGACCGAGGTCGAGGGCCAGGCCGGCGGCGGTCTGGTGAAGGCGACGGTCACCGGCGCCGGCGAGCTGCGCGCGCTGAAGATCGACCCGAAGGCGGTGGACCCCGAGGACACCGAGACCCTCGCCGACCTGATCGTCGCGGCGGTCCAGGCGGCCAACGAGAACGCGCAGACCCTCCAGCAGCAGAAACTCGGCCCGCTGGCGCAGGGACTGGGCGGCGGCAGCGGCATTCCGGGCCTGCCGTTCTGATCCGCCGTAATCCGTGGCCTGGCCCGCCTTTCTAAGACGGGCACCGGCCAACTACCGTACGGACGAGAAGAACCCCCAGGAAGGACGGGCAGTCCGTTGTACGAAGGCGTGGTCCAGGACCTCATCGACGAGCTCGGGCGGCTGCCCGGCGTCGGTCCCAAGAGCGCGCAGCGGATCGCCTTCCACATCCTGCAGGCGGAACCCACGGACGTACGGCGTCTCGCGCAGTGCCTGATGGAGGTCAAGGCGAAGGTCCGCTTCTGCGCGACCTGCGGCAACGTGGCACAGGAAGAGCTGTGCAACATCTGCCGCGACCCCCGCCGCGACCTGTCGGTGATCTGCGTGGTGGAGGAGCCCAAGGACGTGGTCGCCATCGAGCGCACCCGTGAGTTCCGCGGCAAGTACCACGTCCTCGGCGGCGCCATCAGCCCGATCGAGGGCGTGGGCCCGGACGACCTGCGGATCCGGGAGCTCCTGGCCCGCCTGGCCGACGGCACGGTCACCGAGCTGATCCTCGCCACCGACCCCAATCTCGAGGGCGAGGCGACGGCCACGTACCTTGCCCGCATGATCAAGCCCATGGGCCTCAGGGTCACCCGCCTGGCCAGCGGCCTCCCGGTGGGTGGCGACCTGGAATACGCGGACGAGGTGACCCTCGGCCGCGCCTTCGAGGGGAGACGACTCCTAGATGTCTGACGCCACGCTGCACGCGACCGCCCAGAACCCCGACGACTTCGCGGTCCAGATCGCGGACCAGGTGGGGAGCTTCCTGGTGGCCGTCACGGAGGTCGCGAAGGGCGACGAGCCGGACTCGGCCGTCCCGTTCCTCCTCCTGGAGGTCTCCCAGCTGCTCCTGGCCGGGGGCCGCCTCGGCGCCCACGAGGACATCGTCCCCGACGAGCGCTACGAGCCCGACCTGGGTCCGGAGCCGGACGCGGACGAGCTGCGCGAGAACCTCGCCCGTCTGCTGGAGCCGATCGACGTCTACTCGGAGGTCTTCGACCCCTACGAGCCCCGTAAGGCCCCGGTCCCCGCCCGGATCTCCGACGACCTCACCGGCGTCATCACCGACCTCCGCCACGGCATGGCCCACTACCGCGCAGGCCGCGTCACGGAGGCCCTGTGGTGGTGGCAGTTCTCCTACTTCTCCAGCTGGGGCTCCACCGCCTCGGCGGCCCTGCGCGCCCTCCAGTCCGTCGTCGCGCACGTGCGGCTGAACCAGCCCCTGGCGGAACTCGACGGCCTCGACACGGACCAGTCTGTCGGCGACGACACCCTGGAGTTCGAGGCGGGCCGCGTCATGGCGGAGGAGATCGGCGGCCCGCTGGGGATGCAGGCCGGGAAGTAGCCCGTCAGCACGGCGTTCATCTCCGCCGTTGCCGCAGGTCGCCCCGGAGCTTGAGCCCCGGTGCGGGTGCAGGTGCGCTCAACTGGGCGCGGCAGTGGGCGGACGTTCTTCTCACGTCGCGGCGAGGGTGGCTCGCAGTTCGTCGGTCACCGTGTGCAGGCAGCTGCCGAAAGTCGCCTGGCCTTTGCCCTCGATCCAGTGCCGGAAGGCGTTCTGGAAGACCATCGTGGCGAGCTGCGCGACCAATTCGGCTGTCTCGGCCTTCACCTGACGTTGCTTCAGAGCATCGCGGATCGCCTCGGTGATCGCGACCGCCTTGGTCCGTTCGCGCTCCTGCAACTCCGGGCTGGCGTCGATCACCGCCCGGCGCTCCGTCGCGCCGTCCACTTGCTCGACGAGTTGGGCACCGACTCGCGCAAGCGCGTCGAGGACAGCAGCGAGCGGGGCCGCGTCCGGGTCTGCCGCCAGGACCGCCTCCGCGAGTGCCGGGGGCAGGCGTTCCGAGCCGGCGAACAGGACCTCGCGCTTGTCCGGGAAGTAGCGGAAGTAGGAGCGCCGGGTGAGTCCGGCCCGCTCGGCGATATGGGTCACCGTCACGTTGTCGTAGCCATGCTCCAAGTACAGCTCCAGAGCCGCCCGCTTCAGGCGCTCCTCGGCACCCGGATCCCACCTCGCCATACGTCGACGGTAACAGGTGATGTCCCACTGTGTCATCAGTGCTAGCCTGCGCCCACGACACACTGTGTCATCACTGGGGCACACCCGTCCCCGGTGCGGCCCGGAGCAGGCAGGGGTGACGTTCACATGACGCAGACCAGCGAGACCGACGGAACGGCCGGCAAGAGCAGGGCGAACGACGAGGTGTGGATAGTCGGGGCCACCGGCCGTGTCGGCCGAGGCGTGACCGCGCGACTGCTCGCGCGGGGACTGGCGGTCGTGCCGGTCGGCCGCAGCCGGGAGCGGATGGTCGCCGCCGGGACCGAAGCCGGTCTGCCTGGGGACGCGAAGGTGGTCATCGCCGACTCGGCTGAGCGGGTCGCGGACGAGATCGTCCGGGAGCGCCCGCGGGTGGTGGTGAACACGATGGGCGCCTTCGCCGCCACAGCACCAGTGATCGCCCGTGCCTGCATGCCGGGCGGCCACTACGTCGACCAGGCCAACGACGTGGTCGCCGTGGACCGGCTGCTCGCCCTGCACGACGAAGCGGTGCGGGCGGGCAGCACCCTGGTCACCGGCGCCGGATTCGGCGTGCTGGCGACGGAGGCGGTGGTAGCGAAGCTGTGCGAAGGACGTCCCACGCCGCACCGGGTTCGGGTCGACGCGGTGGCCTCGGTGGCCGTCGAGGCGGGTGTGCTCGGTACCGCCCTTGCGGCCACCATCGTGGACGGGCTCACCGCAGGCGGGCGGCAGTACGAGAACGGGCGGCTGGTGACGGCGCGCCTCGGCGCGGACCCGCAGCAGCTCATGTTCCCGGACGGTGAGTCGGCGACGTCGGCAGGTGTCGCGTCCGGCGAGCTCCTCGCGGCGCATGCGGTGAGCGGAGCACCATTCGTCACCGCGACTTCGGCGCTCGTGCCGACCGCTCCGCTGATACGTGTCCTGCTCCCGCTGCTCGGCCGCCTGCTGTCCGTTCCGACGCTGCGACGCCTCGCCGTCGACCAGCTGGGCCGGGCCCCGGTGAAGGCCGCACCCCGCCCGCGCGAGCACTCCTGGGGGCACGCCGTCGTCGAGTGGGCGGACGGCACCCTGCACGAGGGATGGCTCTGCGCCGGCGACGGCATGGACTTCACGGCCGACGTCACCGCCACCGTCACCGAACTGCTGGCCCGCGGCGTCGGCAGGCCCGGGGCCTGGACGCCGGCAGCCGCCCTCGGGACCGACCTTGCGACGACCGCGGGCGGCACCTTCGTACTGGACTGAAGAGCGCCGATACCCGCCGCCCAGCGGCCGCCGGGACCTCGGCGAGTGCGTGGGCCTCGACCGGGCACAAGGCCCTGGCGACGGCGGGTCCGGCGGTCTGACAGGGCCTGCTCACCACCACCCAAGTGACATCTGCCATGGTCCCGCCCCTTTCAGGGGGTGTAGCGCGCTACACCTCCGGTTCGGGAGAGCACTCCCTCGTGGCGGGACTCGCGAAACGGAATGGTTGAGGTCACAAGGTCGCACAGGGCCGCACCAGGTCTCCGGCCCTCACTGGCCCGAACTGGCCCTCAACGCAAGGAAACCGTCATGAAGTCGCTGCTCGCCTCCAAGCCCGTCCTCTGGTTCCTCTTCCTGTTCAACCTGGTCGTCGCCGCGGCGGCTCCGTTCGTCGTCGACGGCACCCAGGGCGTCATGACCGCCGTCGGCATGGGCGTCGCATCGCTCGGGGCCGGCGTCGGTCTGGTGCGGGGACGGAGCGCGGACGCCGCGTGACACGGCGGGCACACACCGGACATCGGCTGAGCCCTGTCTCCGCCCTTCACTGGATCAGGTCACTGGATCAGGTCCATGTGCGGATGGTCCGGCGATACCGGGCAGACGTGGAGTTGCAGGTCATAGCCCCGGGCGAGGTCGAGCATGGTGAAGTTCGCCGGTGGGGTGCCGGGGGGGAGCGGCGTGGGATCGGCCTGTTCCTCTTCGGGGGCCCAGCTTTCGGTGCCGTCGTCCCATTCGGTGGAGGCGATCGTCAGCAGCGGGTCCATCGCGGTGCCGCATTCGGGGCAGAGCCTGGGCATGGGGTCGGTGAGGCCCCAGCGGGTCCAGCCGCCGACCTTCCAGCCGGGGGCATGGGACAGCCGCTCCCAGTAGAACTCGTCCGGGGCGGCCGCGTACGCGCTGTCCACCGCTGCTCCGGCCGCCTCCCACGCGCTCAGGTCCCCCAGCTGCTGCTGCAGCTCCTTGCTCAACTCCATGAAGTTGGGGTACTCGGTGACCTCCTCGGGTTCGAGCAGGCACGGCTCCGGCAGATAGCCGGGGAACTGGATCGCGGGTGGCTCGGGCGGTGCGTCGAGTACGTCGGTGACCTCGGCGGCGGACCGCCAGTACAGCGCGGTCCTGGGGTGCGCCGGGTGGTCGAAGGGGCACCACAGCACCTGGAGCAGATCGGCCTCGCTCTGCCCGGGCGGGCGCAGCAGGGGGATGTCCCGTACGTACAGCTGGGCCACGGGAAGCATGGCGATCGGGCCCTCGGGCCACGGGCGTCCGGCCTTGATCCGCTGCTCGGTCGCCAGCTCCTCGGGCGTGGCCGCGGGTGCCTGAGGATCGCGGCGCTGCCGGTCCGCGGCCGCCGCCCGGTTGCGACGCAGGAGCCGTACGTCGTCGGGCGAAAGGGCCGCGTTCACCCGGTCCCACACGTGCGGGCCTTCGCAGTGCGGCCACGGCTCGTCGGCGGGCCACAGCAGCGGCCCGCCGACGGAGCTGTCGTGCGCTGACGGGGACCCGGGAAGAGGATGCAGCCGGGTCGCCGTGCGTGCCAGCGGGGCCAGTTGAGGGAAGAGCGCGGCGACGTCGAGCGGCCGCGGCGGGGTGGTGCGACTCATACTGGCTCCCGAGGGCACGAACAGGGTGAGATCAGTTTCCGAGGTTGAGCTGCCCAGTGTTCGCCTGGGTGTTGGTGACGTACACGTTGGGGAAGAGCAACTCCGTTGTGCCGTCCGCCCGTTCGATGTTAGCGCTCATGGTGACTCCCACCGGAATCGTGCTGGTGGCGTCCCGGTAGACGGGCGTGACCTGGTAGAGGATCGCGTCGTTCGCCCCGAAACTCTGGTCGGCCACCATGTTCTGGGCCTGGGCCTCGTAGGTCCGCATGCTGGGCGTGCCGGTGTTCATCCCGACCTGCCAGCAGGGAACGAGGTTGTTCTGACCGCCGTCCTGGATCTGGCCCTTTCCACCGAGGATGTTCGCGATCAGGTGGCACCGGGCCTGCGCGACGACGGGCGGGTTCGCCTGGGCGAACAGCTGCGCGTCCTGCCAGCCGGTGATGTCTCCCTTGGCACCGCTGCCCTTGCCGAGCTTCTTCCCCAGGCAGGCCTGGGCCGTCGTCGGCCGGGTGCCGGGCGGGCCGAGCGGGGTGGTGGTCTTGTTGACGTGGGCGACCGGTTCGGTGGTGTTCTTGATCCACCCGTCGCCGGAAGGAAGCGACCCGGTCGGCAGGTTGCCCAGGCAGGGAGCCTGCGGACCGGCCGTCGGCGTGCTGAACTCCACCTTGAACTGCTCGGCGTCGATGACCCGTTGGTTCTGGAAGCCTTCGGAGAGCTTGCCGTCGGCGAACTGCTTGTCGGCCTGCGGGACATGGGCCCGCACACACGGGGCGGCGGGATCCAGGTCGAGGCTGTTGCCCAGCAGGTAGGTGTCCCATCCACCGTTGCCGAAGTTGGGAATCACCTCGGCGCACTGAGCGCCGTCGGCCCCTCCCTCCCGGGTCTGCGCGAAGGGGAACTCGCCGCAGCTGTCGTCCGGGACGAGCTCCGTCAGGTTCTGGAAGGGCTCCGAACCCGCGCCTCCGCACGTGCGAGCCGTACGGTCGGCCGTGCCGCTCTTCGCCCGGGTCAGCGGCTTGTTCTGCCCCCAGCCGTCGGCGAGGTTCTGCTGGGCCCACTGATAGGCGGCCACCGCGGCACCCGCGTCCGAGCCCTGGGCGCTCATCGGCACGACGGCCATGACCGTGGGGATGACGCAGCCCGGCGACGGAGTGCCCGTGGCCGTGACGTCCCGGACGGCGTCGTCGCAGCGGATCTTGCGGGGGTTGTCCCACGAGGCGTTCGGGTCGACGGCCGTGGCGCCCGGGGAGGTCACGTACAGCTTGTACGAGGTGGTGAACTCCGCGTCGGTGTCCGGGGCGGGCGTCGAGGAGTAGGCGACGGTGCCGCTGATGGACTGGCCCACGGTCAGGTCACCGCCGTACCAGGGCGCCGCCTTCGTCGTCGTGCAGCCGGTTCCGCAGGAGGCCCGGAACTTGGCGTTGAGGGCGGTGACAGCGCCGCTCGCGGCGGTCATCCTCACCGTGACCTGCTCGTTCCACGTCGTGCCGCTCGAGGGAAGGGTCGCGCTGGTCGAGACCGTCAGGGTGCCGCGTCCGATCTCCTTGGCGTTGCTGTCACGCAGGATGTAGACGACGTTCACCCCGGTCACGCAGTACTCGAAGCGCTTGTAGGAGTAGCTGCCGGGGGTGGTGATGTCGCAGCTTCCGGAGTCGGCGGCCGCGGCGAGGCTCCGCTGTTGGGTCGCCGTGCGCTTGACCGGGGCGGGGCTCGTGCTCACACATGCCTCGGCGGCGCCCGCCCGGCGTTCCTTCGAGCGTGCCCGCGTCGGCTCACAGTGCTCCCCGGAGTCCGCCGGGAAAGCGCTGGTCCTGGTGAGGGGCGCGGTAGCCGGCAGATCCGCCGAATCGATCCTGCCCACGTGTCGCGGCTTCGCTTCCGCCCCCTGCTGCGCATAGCTCACGCCGGGCGTGGTGAGGCCCAGCGTCACCACGGTCAGCAGGGTCAGTACGGCCGATCTGACACGTATTCGTCCAGGCCGTTCCGGTCGTATCGCATGCTTGATCGTCATACCTCTCCTCTTGGCGGGGTGCACCGGACAACTGCCGATATCTCAGGGGATCTTGACCAGCTACGACGGCGGCACCACCCCGATGTGAAGCGCCGGGGTGGTGCCGCCGGAGTTGAGGACGGGCACCGTCGGCGGCGAAGCCTCGGCGCGTTCGACGACGCCCGGCACCGGATGAGCCCCTGGGGGCCGGCCATCGCCGGCCCCCAGGGGCTCATGGGTCACCGCGCCGCGTAGCCGAAGCGGTCGCCGGCTGCCGGCAGGCCGCCCGCGCCGGGCTGGTAGGTCGTGACCGCGGCGACGGTGCCGCCGGCGGTGACGTTGGACAGGGGCAGGGCGTACAGGGTGCCGTAGGTGCTGGGGCCCAGCGGCAGGCCGACGTACAGCTTGGTGCCGGTGTAGTGGATGCTCGAGCCCAACTGCTGGTCGGCACCGGGCGCGGTGGGGATGCCGTCGCCGTCGCCCGCCTCCAGCCAGCGGTCGTTGGCGCCCGGGGTGCCCAGCAGGGAGAAGGTGTGGATCGCGCCCGCGTTGGCCGCCGTGCCGATGGCCTCGTTGGGGACGCCCACGGCCAGCTTCATCGTGGCGGTGGTGCTCAGGGCCCGCGGGGCGGTGTTGACGGCGGTCAGGGTGACGCCCATGCGGTCACCGGCCTCCGCGGTGCCGGTCACGTCGTCCTCGCCGGTGCCTTGGGAGATGGTATTGAGCTGGGAGAAGGTGCCCGCGGCGGTGACGCGGAAGGTCTGGGCCATGCCGGCATCGGCCTTGTCGACGCCGGCGACGTCGAGGTCCTCACCGGGTGAGCCGACCGCGAGGATCGAGTCGGTGGCACTGGTCGCGCCGGAGGGGCGGTACGGGGCCAGGGCGAGGGAGTAGCCGAACTGGTCGCCCGCCTCGGCGGCGCCGGAGACGGTGTCGAGGTCCTGGTCGAGCGCGAACTTCGGGGTGGGCAGGCCCGCGGACGTCAGGGTGTGGCTGAAGACCGCCAGGGTGCCGGCGCCGGCGTTCTCGCCGATGGCCTCACCGGGAGCGCCGACGGCGAAGAAGTTGGTGTCGGCCGCGACCGAGCCGCCGAAGCCGTCGTTCGCCTCCGCGGCGCCGGGCACGTCGGTGCTGTCCTGGTGGAAGACGATGTTGGTGGTGCCGTGGAGGTAGAAGGCGGCGCCGGCCTTCGCCTGGCCGCTGACGGTCTCGCCGGGCGCGCCGCTGACCACGAACGGCTCACCGGCGGCGGTGACGCCGGCCGCGACGGAGTCGCCGAACCGGTCGCCGGCCTGGGCGACCGCGGTGTCCAGGGAGCCGGTGCCGGAGCCCTCCTCGAAGTGGGTGTTCTTGACCGTGCCGGTGCCCAGGCCGCCCGGGGCGCCGTGCAGGATGTCGAGCATGCCGGAGTCGGCCGCGTTGCCGATGTCCTCGGCCGGGGTGCCCACGACCAGGTCGGTGCAGCCGTCCTCGTTCCAGTCGACGGTGTCCAGGGACTCGCCGAACCAGTCGCTGGCCTCGGCGGCGCCGGGAACCCAGTCGAGGTTCTGGTTGATCTCGGCGGTGCCCTTGCCGCCGCCGTAGACGATCCGCACCAGGCCCGCCGCGCTGACCCCGCCGACGGTCGCCCGCGGGTCGGAGATCGCGATGTCCTCGACGCCGTCGCAGTTGAAGTCGGTGACGCGGACCGCGCCGGTGGTGGAGCTCACCCAGGAGGCGAGGTCGTCCACGCGCGTGACGACGCCGTCCCTGCGGGTCTCGGCGGTGTCGATGCCGTAGCAGCCGCCCTGGTACGACCGGCTGGCCAGCGCGGCCAGTTGGGCGGTGCCACCGCTGCCCCGGACCAGGGGACCGCCCGTGTCGCCCTTGCACGCGGCGGTGCCGCTCGTGCCGGTGACCGAGGCGGTCGTGGTGGCGGGGGCGTCCACGGTGAAGGTGCCGGTGTGCAGGCTCAGCGGTGCCCATTCGGTCGCGGTGCGGCCGTAGCCGGCGAGGCTGAGGGTCTCACCGGCGGTGGGCGCCGTGGTGGCCAGGGAGATCGGGGACACGTTCGTGACGGGACGGTTGAGGCGGGCCAGTACCGCGTCGCGGTCGGTACGCGGGACCAGTTCGACGATCTCGCGGGCGGCGCCGGCGGTGCTGGTGAGGTCGGAGCGGCCGATGACGGCGGTGGTCTTCGTGGCCGGCTTGCCGGCGGGCACGGACAGGCTCGTGGCGGGGTCGTCGGCGAAGCAGCTGGCCGCGGTGAGCAGCCACTCGCGGTCGACCAGGACACCCGAGCAGCCGCGGTCGTGGTCGCCGACGGTGATTTGCGCGGTGTAGGCGTAGGTGGTGTCGGCGGCGCCGACCGAGGGCCCGGTGACGGCGGCGGCGGAACCGGCCGCGAGCGCGGCGGAGCCGAAGGTCAGGGTGGCGGCCAGTGTGACGAGGCGCACGGGTCTGGCGTAGGTCATGAAGTCGGTTCCCTGGTGGGTGGTGGCGGATCGGGCAGGAGGGCTCGGCGGGGCGCTACTTGGAGGTCCGAAGCTCCAGGAGCGTCCACTCACGGGCCTGTTCGTCCGCGCTCTCGCCCACGGGGGTCCAGGCGTTCTTGGCGATGTCGTACGACTGCTGCTCGGTACCGACCGTCATGTCCGCCTCGGTCGTGTAGTCGTTGCCGCGGATGAGGTAGACCGAGGGGAGTTCCAGGGTCAGCCAGCCGGAGTTGCCCTTGACGTCGAAGCAGATCTTGCTCCTGTCCCGCGCCTGAACCTCCAGTTGACCGGTGCCGGTCGCGCAGTCGGCGAGCGTGATGTGGCCGTCACCCCGCTTGAGCAGGATGTTCTTCTCGGCGAGGATCTTGTCCGCCTGCGGGTAGCCGAAGTCCTCGACCGCGTAACCCGGAGCCTCGTCGGCCACCGCGGCAGTACCTGCCGGGGCATGGGATCCGCCGGGGACGCCGGCCGCCAGGGCGGCCCATGCCAGGGCGCCGACCGCCGCGGTGCCCAGGGTGCGGGCCAGAAATCTCCCGCGTCGCTGCTGTATCGCGAATCGGCGCAGCTGCGCCGCAAATGTGGTGCGCGACTTCATCACTTTCCTCAACTCGTTGCTTCCAAAAGAATGTCCGTAACGTGGTTCAAGGCATGCGTGAAGGAATCGGTTTTCCCCCGTACAAAAAAGCTCCCCCCAAGAGCCGGGGGGCCGCTTCGCCTCCCACATGCCACCTCGCTTGCCTGGCTTTGTCCACTCCGCCAACGGCCATAAAACGGACTGCAGTTGGTGGTGCGATGTGACCCTCGTCACACCCAGGGAACGGTTGTAGGGACTCTTATAAAGAACCTATAACGAAGGCGCGCCGCGCTCTTCTCGGACGAATTTGGTTCGCGGCGCCCAATTGATTGCGCTGTGAACGTGCGTTGGTATGGTCACGTCATTGCGCAGGCAACGCATTCGCCTCACTGGGGCCACACATGACTGCCCGGGCATGCGGGGGAAGCCTGCCGTGTCAGTGATCGCCGATCTGTCTCGCCGACAGAAACCACGAGGACAACTTCCTATGCAGACGATTTTCTGGAGTCGCAGACGGCTCCTCGGCTCGCTCGCCGCCGTCACGGCCGCCGCCGCCAGCCCCCTGGCGTGGACGCCCGTGGCCCGCGCCGCCGAGACACAGCCCGCGACGGCCGATCCGCTCACTCTGCCGAACACCGACCGGGCGAAGGTGGTCAAGGCCTGGATGACCGGCGGCAAGGCCACCAAGGCGGCAGCCGCCGACGCGCTCTTCGGCACCGACGCCGACATCCAGGTCTTCCTCGGCCAGACCCTGCCCACGGTGACGACGGAGGACAACCGCGTCGCGATCGCCACTTACCTGTCCCGGTCCGGCAAGGGCCTGCGCCGCGAGGCCACCGCCGCTCTCGACGGCGGCGACAGCACCATCGCGGCCTTCCTCCAGGGCGGATACGAGTCGGCGCTCCTGGAAGACCTCCAGGTCGCCACCGCCATCCTGTCGGCCACCGGCGGAAAGGCGGTGCAGCGCAAGGCGTCCGCGGCCCTGGACACGGGCACGCGGTCGGCGCTGGAGGCCTTCCTGACGGAGGGCCAGTACACCGCCCGCCTGGAGGACTCGCAGGCCCAGGTCGCCGCCATGCTGGTCAAGGCCGGGCCGGAGGTGCAGAAGTACGCGAACCGCGCCCTGAACGGCTCCGCGACGGACATTCAGTGGTTCCTCGACACCGGCCAGCACATCGCGCGCGCCCGCGACCAGGAGTCGGCGACCATCGAGGAACTCGTCGCGGTCGTCGACCGGGAGGGCAAGCGCGCCCAGGCCGAGACGGACCTGGCCGTCGAGGCGTCCGAGCGGGCCCTGGCCGCCGCGGCCGAGGCGAAGAAGGCGGCGGAGAAGGCAGCCGCCGAGGCCGAGGCCGCGAAGGAGGACGTACAGAAGTCCGCCGCGGCGGCCCGTAAGGCGGCCGGCGCGGCCACGGGCGCGGCGAACGCCGCCCGTATCGCCATCAACGCCTCCAACGCGGCCGTGAACGCCTCCCGCCGCGCCTCCTGGGCGGCCACCGCCGCCTCCCAGGCGGCATCGGTCGCCGGAGGGGCCGCGTCCCGTGCCTACAACGCGGCCATCGCCGCCTCCAAGGACGCGAGCAAGACCCAGGCGGCCAAGGACGCGGCGGTCGCGGCCCGCAACTCCGCCGCCAAGGCGCGTTCCGCTGCCAAGGCCGCCGACTACGCGCGGGCCGCCTGCGCGCAGTCCGTCAGCGCCAGTTCCTCGGCCGCCTCGGCGGCCCGCAACTCCGCGGCCGCCGCCAACGCCGCCGCGCAGGCCGCGGCCGCGTCCGGGGTCGCCCAGTCGCAGGCCGCCGAGGCCAGGCGCCAGGCCGCCATCGCCAGCGCCGCCGCCAACCGCGCCACCAACGCCGCCTCCACCGCGCAGGCCCTCGCCAACACGGCGGCCTCCGCCGCGAGCGTCGCGCGGGACGCCGCCAACTCCGCCGCCGCCCATGCCGAGAAGGCCGCCGACGCCGTCGACGAGGCCGTGGCGAACGCGGGCAAGGCCATCGACTTCGCGAACAAGTCCACCGCCCACGCCGGCGAGGCCGTCAAGGCCGCCGACACCGCCACCAAGGCCGTCACGGACGCCATCGCGGTCGCCAAGGCGGCCCGGGACGCCGAGTTGGCGCGACTTGAGCAGGAGCGGCTGCAGGGGCTGGACGAGGCCCGGCTGCTGGCCGAGATCGAGGCGGAGGAACAGGCCGAGTACGCGAACAAGCGGGCGCAGGAGGCGCAGACCAGCCAGGCGATCAAGGACCTGATCAGCGCGGCCGAGAAAGCCCTGTTCACGGACGGCGACCTGTCGCTCGCTGCCACCCTGGGCCGCAAGGCCGCCACCGGGCTGCTCGACGCCAAGGGGGCGTGGACGCGGGAGGCCGCCCAGTTCGCGCTGTCCGGCAGCGACGACGACGTGTTCTCCTGGCTCGACCTCGACCGGGCCGTCGCCCAGAACCAGGACGACCGGGAGACCGTTCTTTACATCGCCCAGGTGTCCAACCCCGCCATCGCGGCGGCGGCGCACGCGGCGCTGGCCAGCAGCAGCTCCACGGCGGTGGGCGACTTCCTCACCTCCGGGGTGATCCGGGCCTCGCAGGACGACAACCGGGTGCAGATCGGCCGCATCCTCGACCAGAAGCCCGGCAAGGCCGTCACCAGGGCGGCCAACGACGCACTGGACAAGAACACCCCGGAGGCGTTGCAGGACTTCTTCGACCGCGCCTACCCCGCCGCCGTACGGGAGGACGACGCGGTCGAGACCGCGACCTCGGTGTCGAGCGGAGGCGACTACACCAAGGCCTACGGGGACGTCGCCCTGGAGGGGCCGACGTGGATGCGCCGGAACTTCGTCCAGGTGGTGCAGTACTCCTCGGCCCAGCTCGACCACGACTCCGCCACCCACGTCGCCGCGATCCAGGGGGCGATCGCCGCCGCGGCCAAGACCGCCTACACGGCGCAGCAGACCGCGGCACTGGCGTCGCAGGTGGCGGCGAACGCCCGCAACGCCGCCACGGAGGCGCAGCAGTGGGCCGACAAGGCCATTGCCGCGGGGGAGAAGGCCGGCCAGTACTCCGACCAGGCCCGGCAGAACGCCGACGCGGCGGACAAGTCGGCCGCGAACGCGCAGGCCTCGGCGAACAAGGCCTCGGCTGCCGCGTCGACGGCGCGCAGCGCCGCCCGCTCGGCGAACTACTCCGCGAACAAGGCGATCGACGCGGCCCGTTCGGCCCTGAACTCCTCCTACAGCGCCCAGGCGTCCGCGGCCAGCGCCCGCCAGTCGGCGATCGAAGCGGGCCGGGACGCGGCCACGGCGGCCGCCGCGGCCAACCAGGCACGCGCCATCGTCATCCAGAAGCGCCAGGAGGAGGCCCGCGAGGCCGCCCGTGAGGCCGCCGAGAAGGCGCAGGAGCAGCGGAACAACGGCAGCAACCCGGCCGACAACGACACCAACGACGAGGTCAACGAGAACGGCAGCGGCGGCGACAACGACGAGTGGTACTCGGACGCCGGCTGGTGGGCCGACGCCTTCAACTACGTCAGCATCGGCGCCGGATTCATCTCCGCCGGCCTGGGGCTCGCCAGCCTCGTCTTTCCCCCGTTCGCGGTCGTCGGTGTCCCGGCCGCGGCCATCTTCGGCGGCATAGCGATGGGTGCCGGCGCGCTGAGCACCCTGTTCACCGGCATCGAACACGGCTTCACCAGCAGCGAGTTCATGTGGGCCGCGGCCGGTACCGCGCTGAGCCTGGTCACCTACGGCCAGTCCAAGTGGGTCACCCCGGTCGCCAAGAGGGTGGCTCCCGTGGTGAAGCAGGTCGCGGAGGAGGGCAAGGAACTGGTCTCCTCGATCACCAGCGGCCTGTCGTCGATGTTCTGACCGCCGTCCCGGTGTCCCGGGCGGGTGCACACGGATCATCCGCCCGGGACACCGCGCGAGGGCGGGCAGGAACTCCTCGTTGTCGCCGGTGATGCCGCGGCCGGGGTGATGTCGGCTCCGGTACCGCCGACGGTTCAGGGATTTCCCCCGCACCCATGAGAGGGGTGCGGGGGAGAATCGTAGATCGTCCCCGCCGCTCAGATGATGCGGTAGGGCCCCCAGCCGGTACCGGCCTGGTAGCGGGTGCCGAGGGTCTCCATGCCGGGCTTCCCGGTGCCGGGGTAGACCCACAGCGTGCCGTCGGAGGCCTGACGGGTCAGGACATCGGTGAGCCCGTCACCGTTGAAGTCCCCGGTACGGGTGAAGTTCTGGGTCTGCCAGCTCCTGCCGGCCTGGTAGCGGGTGCCGAAGGTCTCCATGCCGGACTTTCCGGTGCCGGGGTAGACCCACAACGTGCCGTCGGACGCCTGACGGGACAACACATCGGTGCGCCCGTCGTTGTTGAGGTCGCCGGTGGTGATGGCGTCCTGGCTCTTCCAGCCGGTGCCGGCCTGGTAGCGGGTGCCGAGGGTCTCCATGCCGGGCTTCCCGGTGCCGGGGTAGACCCACAGCGTGCCGTCGGAGGCCTGACGGGTCAGGACAT
>NZ_JBITIY010000007.1:524319-667059 GCF_044459385.1 Streptomyces sp. NPDC050287
CATCGGCGAGCCCGTCACTGTTGAAGTCCCCGGTACGGGTGATGTCCTGGGTCTGCCAGCTCCTGCCGGCCTGGTAGCGGGTGCCGAAGGTCTCCATGCCGGACTTCCCGGTGCCGGGGTAGACCCACAGCGTGCCGTCGGACGCCTGACGGGACAGGAGGTCACCGATGCCGTCGTTGTTGAGGTCGCCGGTGGTGACGGCGTCCTGGCTCTGCCAGCTGGTGCCGGCCTGGAAGCGCGTGCCGAAGGTGCTGCCGCTCGCCTTTCCGGTGCCGGGGTAGATCCACAGAATGCCGTCGTCCTTGACGGCCGCGAGGTCGGCCTTGCCGTCACCGGTGAGGTCGTCCGGATTGCGGGAGACGGCGTGATCGACCCAGTCGCTGATGTCGTCAACACGGGTGTCGATGGCACCAGTACGGGTTTCGGCGGCATCGGTGCCCAGGCATCCGCCTTGCCAGGAGCGGGAGTTGACGGCGACCAGTTCCGTGGTGCCGTTGACGGTGCGCAGGGCGGGACCGCCGGCGTCGCCCTTGCAGACGGTCGCGGTGTCGGAGCCGTTGAGGTCCACCGTCGTGTCCGAGGTGGAGGCGACGGTGAACGTGCCGGTGTGGAGCTTGTCGGGCACCCATTCGGTCTTGGTGCGTCCGAATCCGGCGCTCACCAACTCCTCTCCCGCAGCGGCGGGCGCGGTCGCCAACCGGACGGGCGTGATGCTCGGATCGGTGATCCTGGCGGCGAGTTTGACGAGCATCAGGTCCCGGTCGGCATGGGGAACGAGCCGGATGGCCGGCAGGACACTGCCGCCGGTCTGGGTCAGGTCGGTGCGGCCGACGGTGACGGTGGTGGTGATGGCGGGTCTGCCCGCGGGGGGTTGGCCATCCGTGGCGAAGCAGCTGGCCGCGGTCAGTACCCACTGCGGGGCGATGAGGGCCCCGGTGCAGGCGGTCTGTTCACCGACGTTGATTTTCGCGACGTAGTTCAGCTGTGCCGGGGCGTCGGCTCCGGTGAGCGCGGGGCCGGCCGCGGCCGGAACGGCGCTCAGCGCGACGGGGGTCGCGAGCAGGGCGGCGGCCAACGCGGACAGACGGGGGCGTCTGGAGAGGTTCATGAACGGGGTTCCTAAGCCATGAGGCCGCGCGTCCTGTGGGCACCGGACCGCGGAACGGTGAGCATGTCGGTGTTGACCTGCGGTTACTTGGAGGACCTGATCTCGACGAGCATGTGCTCGCGGCCCTCTGTGTCCGCGGCCTCGCCCACCGGGGTCCAGGCGTTCTTGGTGATGTCGAACGACTTCTCTTCGGTACCTACGGTCATGTCGACCGCGGTCGTGTAGTCGTTGCCCCTGATCGCGTAGACCGCGGGGATCTCCAGGGTCAGCCAGCCGGAGTCGCCCACCACTTTGAAGCAGATCTTGTCCGTCTTTTCGCGGGCCATGATTTCCAGGAGGCCGGTGCCCCCCACACAGTCGGCCAGGGTGATGTGCCCGTCGCCGCGCTTGAGGACGATGTTCTTCTCGGCCAGGATCTTGTCCGCCTGCGGGTAGCTGAAATCCTCCACCGCGGAACCAGGGGCGCCGTCCGCGACCAGTGCGGTGGTGGGGCCAGAATGCTGCGGCGCGCCGCCGGGGACCCCCGTGGTCGCCGTGACCCAGGCCAGGGTGCCGACCGCGGCCGCCCCCAGTGCGCGCCGCGCAAGCCGTCTGCGCCGCGGCTTCACGGGCATTCTGCGGTACTCCTTCATTGCGTCCCCCAAGTTCGTCCATGGCGTCCGGATCTTCATCACCGGGCACGAATTCGGGTGCACAGGAATGCGATATCGACATCGCTCTGCCGGGTCTGCCCCAACTCCCTTGGAAGGCGGTTCCCTTGCTTCTCGAAGTGAGAGGTCCCCTGCCCCCGTGACCGTCATCCGCTTCGCCATACCAACATGAAGTGCCCCCCGGGTCGAGTGCGGAAAATCGCGCATACTGCGGCAATCCCTGTGCGTCACTCGTGATCTGCGCCACACTTGGTGAAGGTTGTACGGGCAGTTGTGAAGGAAGTGTAAATACTCCCTGAGTGGTAGTCAGCAGCTCGGGTTTCACGGCGCGTTGAAGGGCGGGGCCCCGATTGCCGCCGCCCGTCGGTGTTCTGCCTCCGGGCAGGGGCAACGGGCGGGGCGACGTCGTACGGCCCCGGGTGGGCCGGTGCGGCGGCACCCGTGGTGATCCGGTCGGCCTCGAAGCCGTAGCGGGTCGGGCCGCGGCGCAGGGGCTGGGTGGCGGGCTCGCGTCTCCCCGAGGAGTACGGGCACCGGCCGCACCCCAGTGCTTGAAACTTGAAACTTGATTGACGGGGCTTGCTGTGACGCTCGGCACTTTTCCGGAGGCCTCCGGATGGGCATGCGCTGCCTGGGTGCCCTGGTCTCAGCATGCGATACCGCGGAGGCGGATTTCGGGCGCTCGATAGACTGAGCCGACCGCGGTACATACAGGTATGTCTGGACTGCGGAAAACAGACTAAGTGAGCGAGGAGCGCACGTGGGCCTTGTCGTGCAGAAGTACGGAGGCTCCTCCGTAGCCGATGCCGAGGGCATCAAGCGCGTCGCCAAGCGGATCGTGGAAGCGAAGAAGAACGGCCACCAGGTGGTCGTGGTCGTTTCCGCGATGGGCGACACGACGGACGAGCTGATCGATCTCGCCGAGCAGGTGTCTCCGATGCCTGCCGGGCGTGAGTTCGACATGCTGCTGACCGCCGGAGAGCGGATCTCCATGGCACTGCTGGCCATGGCGATCAAAAACCTGGGTCACGAGGCCCAGTCGTTCACCGGCAGCCAGGCAGGCGTCATCACCGACTCGGTCCACAACAAAGCGCGGATCATCGACGTCACGCCGGGTCGGATCAGGACGGCGCTGGACGAGGGCAACATCGCCATCGTCGCCGGTTTCCAGGGCGTCAGCCAGGACAAGAAGGACATCACCACGCTGGGGCGCGGCGGGTCCGACACCACGGCCGTCGCCCTCGCCGCCGCGCTCGACGCCGAGGTGTGCGAGATCTACACCGACGTCGACGGCGTGTTCACCGCCGACCCGCGCGTGGTGAAGAAGGCGAAGAAGATCGACTGGATCTCCTTCGAGGACATGCTGGAGCTGGCGGCGTCCGGCTCCAAGGTGCTGCTCCACCGCTGTGTGGAGTACGCCCGCCGCTACGACATCCCGATCCACGTCCGCTCGTCCTTCAGCGGACTGCAGGGCACGTGGGTCAGCAGTGAGCCGATCGAGCAAGGGGACCAGAAGGTGGAGCAGGCCATCATCTCCGGTGTCGCGCACGACACCTCGGAGGCCAAGATCACGGTCGTCGGCGTGCCCGACAAGCCGGGCGAGGCCGCCGCCATCTTCCGCACCATCGCCGATGCCGAGATCAACATCGACATGGTCGTGCAGAACGTGTCCGCCGCCTCCACCGGCCTGACGGACATCTCCTTCACCCTGCCGAAGACCGAGGGCCGCAAGGCCATCGACGCCCTGGAGAAGAACAAGCACGGCATCGGCTTCGACTCGCTGCGCTACGACGACCAGATCGGCAAGATCTCCCTGGTCGGCGCCGGGATGAAGACCAACCCGGGGGTCACGGCCGGATTCTTCGAGGCGCTGAGCGACGCGGGCGTCAACATCGAGCTGATCTCCACCTCCGAGATCCGCATCTCGGTGGTCACCCGCGCCGACGACGTGTCCGAGGCCGTCCGCGCGGTCCACTCCGCCTTCGGACTCGACTCCGACAGCGACGAGGCCGTCGTCTACGGGGGCACCGGACGCTGATGGCAGGGACGGGATCCGGCCGGTCCGGACGACCGACGCTCGCGGTCGTGGGAGCGACCGGAGCCGTCGGCACGGTCATGCTCCAGATCCTGTCCCAGCACGCGGACATCTGGGGCGAGATCCGACTGATCGCCTCGCCGCGCTCGGCCGGCCGCAAACTGGCCGTGCGCGGCGAACAGGCCGAGGTGACGGCGCTCACCGAGGACGCCTTCGACGGGGTCGACGTCGCGATGTTCGACGTGCCCGACGAGATCGCCGCCCAGTGGGCGCCGATCGCCGCCGCCAGGGGCGCCGTGGTGGTCGACAACTCGGGCGCCTTCCGGATGGACCCGGAGGTGCCGCTGGTGGTGCCCGAGGTCAATCCGCACGCGGCCCGGATGCGGCCGCGCGGCATCATCGCCAACCCCAACTGCACGACCCTCTCCATGATCGTGGCCCTGGGCGCCCTGCACGCCGGGTTCGGGCTGCGCGAGCTGGTCGTCTCCTCCTACCAGGCGGTCAGCGGGGCCGGACGCGCCGGCGTCGAGACCCTGCGCCAGCAGCTGTCCCTGGTGGCCGGCACCGAGCTGGGGACCAGCCCCGGTGACGTACGGCGGGCCGTCGGCGACAACACCGGGCCGTTCCCGGAGCCGGTCGCGCTGAACGTCGTACCGTGGGCCGGGTCGCTGCGCGAGGACGGCTGGTCCTCCGAGGAGATGAAGGTGCGGGACGAGTCCCGCAAGATCCTCGGGCTGCCGAAACTGCCGGTCGCGGTGACCTGCGTACGGGTGCCGGTCGTCACCACGCACTCCCTCACCGTCCACGCCCGCTTCGAGGGCGAGGTCACCGTCGGCAAGGCGCGCGAGATCCTCGCCACGGCCCCCGGGGTGGTCCTCTTCGACGATCCGGCGGCGGGGGAGTTCCCGACGCCCGCCGACGTCGTGGGTACGGATCCGACCTGGGTGGGCCGGGTGCGCCGGGCGCTCGACGATCCGACCGCGCTGGAACTCTTCGTCTGCGGGGACAACCTGCGCAAGGGCGCCGCCCTCAACACCGCGCAGATCGCGGAGCTGGTGGCGGGGGAGTTCCGGTGAGGAGGGACGTGTGCGCTGTTCGCCCTGGTTCCCGCTCGTCCGCTCTGTTCGGCCGGATTCTGGTGCGTACGGTCGTGTTCCGCTGATTCCGGACGCGTTCCGGTGACGAAAGCGCGTTCCCTCACGCTCGGTGTAATGAGCGACACGTGGTGCGGCATGGGGTTCCTGCCGGAAAAGTCCTGTCTGAAACCGCGTTCATTTGTAAGATCTGCGTAAGACATGGACACGGACGATGGTCCGGACCACTTGAACCGAGCCCGCTCGGCGTTCGAAGATTTGCCTCCCCGCTCTCCGCAACCGCGCGGAGGGCGGGGAGCGTCTTTGCGAACGCCCTTTCAGGAGGGCGCGGGGACGCGGTGCGGGGCGTGGGGACGCCCCGGTCATTCAGGACACAGGGGAAGAGCGGGTAGGCATGAGCGCGTTTGACGCACGGTCAGTTGTGCTCCCTGGCAGAAGACGGACAGTCGCGTACAACCCTGACGGGGGCAGACGTGTCCAACTGGCGTGGCAGAGGTTCTCGACTTCATTGCGGCGCCCCGCGGCACGGCCCTCCGGCCGACCCGCCCGGCGCTACGACCCCGCATGCCCGGCACGCCCGGCGGCATGCCGGTGATCGCGCCCATGCCCGCAGCGCGGCCGGCCCGCATACCCAGTCAGCGTGACGGTGCCGAGTACGCCGAAGACCAAGTGGCGGCCGGGACCACCGTCGACCACCTCACCGAGACCTACCGCGCCCACTACCGCTCGCTGCTGGGCCTCGCGGCACTCCTCCTCGACGACACCGCGTCCTGCGAGGACGTCGTCCAGGAGGCGTTCATCCGCGTCCACTCGGCACGCAAACGCGTCCGTGACCCGGAGAAGACGCTCGCGTACCTGCGGCAGACGGTCGTCAACCTCTCCCGCTCGGCCCTGCGCCGGCGCATCCTCGGACTGAAGCTGCTGTCCAAGCCGATGCCCGACATGGCGAGCGCCGAGGAGGGGGCGTACGACCAACTGGAGCGCGACTCCCTGATCAAGGCGATGAAAGGCCTGCAGCGCCGCCAGCGCGAGGTCCTGGTCCTGCGGTACTTCGCGGACATGACCGAGGCCCAGGTCGCCGAGACGCTCGGGATATCGCTGGGCTCCGTCAAGGCGTACGGCTCGCGCGGCATCGCCGCACTGCGGGTCGCCATGGAGGCCTCGGCATGAGCGGCGACCAGGAGGGACGGCGCCATCTGCGCGTCCCGCACGAACATGAGCCCTACGCATGGCACGAGCCGGGTGCGGACACGCGCCCGGCGAAGCAATCGCACGCTGGGAACGGAACTGTGAACGACGGCCCCGACGACCAGAGCTCCACAGGGCTCGACTCGGACGAGCTGGCACTGCGCAACCTGCTGCACCAGGCAGTCCAGGAGATCGAGCCACGCGACGGCACCCTCGACCACCTCCGCAAGGCGGTACCCGCCCGACGGGCACGCAAGCGGCAGGCCGTCGTCGGCATGGCGGCCGCCGCCCTCTTCATCGGTACGGCGATCCCGGCCCTGTGGCACGTCTCCAACTCCACCGGCCTCGGTGTCGACCCCTCCATCGCCGGCCATGGCTCGCAGGCGCAGGGCGGGGCGGGCCAGGGCAAGGGCCCGGAGGGCGGCGAGACCACCTCCGGCGGCTCCTCGGGCAGGACCGAGGACAAGGGCAAGGCCGAGCAGAGGGACGGCGAGAAGGGCAAGCCCACCGGCAGCGCCGCCGGCTCCGGCGGCGCCCCCGACGCGCCCTCCGCCAACACGGCGGGCGGCGTCCCGGTGTGCTCGGCGGCCGAGATCGGCTCGCCCACCCAGACCGTCAACGCCCCCGACTCGGTCGGCGCGGTCTACGGCACCTTCCGCTTCACCAACATCTCCGGCACGAGCTGCACGGTCAGCGGCCCCGGCACCCTCACCCCGGCACCGCTGGGCGCGGCCGACCCCACCAAGATCAGCGCGCTCCGGCATGTCGCCGGGGATCCGGCGGCCGCGCTGCCCGACCCGTCCCTCGAGGTCACCTCACTGCTGCTGAAGCCGGGTTCGTCGTACGAGGTGCAGTTCGCCTGGGTTCCCACCGAGAGCTGTCCCACGACCGGCGGCGACAACTCGACCGGTGACACCGGGACCCCCCCGAGCCCGGACCCGAGCCCCACCGAGGAGCCCACCGCGGACGGCGGCACCACGACCACCAGCGGCGACACCGGCCCCACCACCCAGCTGGTCACGGCAGACGGCACGGCAGACGGCAGCGTGACGGTCACCAACACGGCGGAGGGCGGCGCCCCGTCGATCTCGGCGACGGTGTCCAACGCGTGCGCGGGGGTCGTGTACTGGACGGGGTTGCTCGCGGGGGTCTGAACGCCCCCGGTCGGGCGGGGGTCCGAACGCCCCCGGTCGCTCAGCGGTCCGGCGTCAGACAGTCATCCGTCGCCGGTCGTGATCCTGGCCCTCGTCCTCGTCCTGGCCGTCGCCTTCATCCGGGCTCCCGCCCTCGTCCGGGACCAGCCCCAACTCCGCGTCCCGGACGAACTCCACCTCACGCCGCAGCAGCCGGAACCACATGAACACCACGAACCCGGCGAAAACGAACCATTCCCCGGTGTATCCCAGGTTCTGGAACGCCTTCAGATCCAGTCCGCTGTCCGCGGGCGCGACCGCCGGTACGGCCGTCATCCCGGAGTCCGCCCGGGCCAGGGTCACCCACGCGTCGTACACGTCGTACGGCACGAGGTTCACCAGCGACGCCGCGCTGATCGCCGCGGTCTGACCGGCCGGCAAGCCGCCCTGCGCACTGACCCCGTTGTCCCCGGGCGTCTCGGACGCCTGCAACGCGCCCGTGACGGTGACCTCACCCGTCGGCGCGGCCGGAGCCTTCGCCGGATCGGGTGACCCCGGGAGCCAGCCCCGGACGACGGGGAGGGCCTCGCCCCGGTCGGTCCGCAGCAGGGTCAGGACGTAGTAGCCGTTCCTGCCGTCCAGCTCACGGTCGGGGACGAGCAGCTGCCGGTCGTAGCGTCCGGTCGCGGTGACCTGCCGTCCGGACGTGGCCTTGTTCACAGGCAGCATCTCGTCCAGCGGACGTGCCGCCTCCCGCTCACTGTCCGCGGCCTGTGTCACCGCGGTGCGGTGGTCCTGCATACGGTCCTCGAACCGGCTCAGCTGCCAGGACCCCATGAAGACGCAGAAGGGGATGGCGAGCAGCACGAAGACGTTGATCCCCCACCAACGGGGCGTCAGCAGAAACCGGTACACGCTCCCACGGTACGGCGCTCCCGCGGGGAGCCGGTTCGCGGGGTGGGTTCGTGGGGTGGGTTCGCGGAGTGGATTCGAGGTGTGGGTTCCGGGTCGATCGGGTGGTCGGCCCGGTAAGGGAACCGGAAGAGGGCGGTCGGAGTTATCCACAGGCTGGGGAGCTGGCCAGCGCGTTGTCGGTCGGGGCGGGCACTATGGGGCCATGACTGAGAGCAACGGGTCCGCCGCACCGACGCGGAACGAGGAGATGCCGGACTGGGAGAAGCGCTTCCGGGCGCCCCGGGTGTCACTGCCCGACTGGGCGGAGGACGCGCCGGACCGCTCCCTGTTCGTGTCGAACGCGACAGGGACGTACGAGCTGTACGCCTGGGACCGGGCGACAGGCGAACAACGCCAGGTGACCGACCGGCCGAACGGCACGACGGACGGCGTGCTCTCCCCGGACGGCCGCTGGGTGTGGTGGTTCGACGACAAGGACGGCGACGAGTTCGGCCTCTGGCGCCGCCAGCCCTTCGAGGGCGGGGCGGACGAACTCGCCACGCCCGGCCTGGAGGCCTCCTACCCGGCGGGCCTGGCCCTCGGCCGGGACGGCCGCACGGCGATCGTGGGCCGCTCCACCGACGAGGACGGTACGACGATCCATCTCTCCCGTCCCGGCGAGGACCCGGTGGAGATCTACCGCCACCGTGAGTCCGCGGGCGTCGGCGACCTCTCCCACGACGGCTCCCTGATCGCGATCGAGCACACCGAGCACGGCGACGCGATGCACTCGGCGCTGCGTGTCCTGCGTCCCGACGGCACCCCGGTCGCCGACCTCGACGACACCAAGGGCGGCACCCTGGAACTCGGCCTGGAGATCCTCGGCTTCGCACCGGTGGAGGGCGACGCCCGGCTGCTGATCGGCCACCAGCGGCGGGGTCGCTGGGAGCCCCTGGTCTGGGACGTGTCCACGGGCGAGGAGACTGACCTCGACCTGGACCTGCCCGGTGACGTCGGCGCCGAGTGGTACCCGGACGGCACCGGCCTGCTGATCTCGCACAGCTTCGAGGCGCGCAGCGAACTCTTCCGCTACGACCTGGCGACCCGCGAGCTGGTCAGGGTACCCACCCCGCAGGGCACGGTGTCCGGGGCGACGGCCCGCCCCGACGGCAGCGTGGAGTACCTCTGGTCCTCCGCCGCCGAGCCGTCCACGGTCCGTTCGACCACCGGCCGGGCCGTCCTCGACCCGCCCGGCATGAAGTCCCCGGGCTCGGTGCCCGTGGAGGACGTGTGGGTGGAAGGCCCCGGCGGCCGCATCCACGCCCTGGTCCAGAAGCCGGCGGGCAGCACCGGCCCGCTCCCCACCGTCTTCGACATCCACGGCGGCCCCACCTGGCACGACAGCGACTCCTTCGCGGCCGGCCCGGCGGCCTGGGTGGACCACGGGTACGCGGTGGTCCGCGTCAACTACCGGGGCTCCACGGGCTACGGCCGCGCCTGGACGGACGCCCTGAAGCACCGGGTCGGCCTGATCGAGCTGGAGGACGTCGAGGCGGTCCGCGCCTGGGCGATCACCTCCGGCCTCGCCGACCCCGCCCGCCTGATCCTCACCGGCGGCTCCTGGGGCGGCTACCTCACCCTCCTCGGCCTCGGCACCCAGCCCGACGCGTGGACCCTGGGCATCGCGGCGGTCCCGGTCGCCGACTACGTCGCGGCGTACCACGACGAGATGGAAGCCCTGAAGGCCATGGACCGCACCCTCCTCGGCGGCACCCCGGAGGAGGTCCCGGAACGCTTCGAGGCATCCTCCCCCCTGACCTACGTCGACCAGGTCAAGGCCCCCGTCTACATCTCCGCAGGCGTCAACGACCCCCGCTGCCCCATCCGCCAGATCGACAACTACGTCAAACGCCTGGAGTCCCGGGGGGCAGTCCACGAGGTCTATCGCTACGACGCCGGCCACGGCTCCCTGGTCGTGGACGAGCGCATCAAACAGGTGAGGCTGGAACTGGACTTCGCGGAAAGGCATCTGCCCACGACGTGACCGACCGAGTCGGGTGGTGGGCGGACGCAGGCCGGGGGCAGGCCGCGTACCTACGTACCCGCCCGCTCCCGGCTCCGTCGGCCCAGCAACTCCGCCAGCCCCCGACGCGTCGCGGCCAGCACGACCCGGTCCGAGCCCCGCAGGACGTAGGTGTCGGGCAGGTCCCACACCAGCCCCGAGCCGCCCGCAGACCTCAGCTCCTCGGCAGAGGCCTCCGCGGCCGACCCCGCCCGCCCCCTGTCGGAGGCCCTCGTGTCCAGGGCCAGCACCCGCCACGCCCCCGCCCGAAACGCCTCCCCGACCGTCTTCCCCTCCAACTGCGGATGCCCGCGCACCACGAGCGCCGCGAACAGCAACACCTGCCGCTCGACCGGGATCGCCCCCAGGATCTGCCGCCCCATCATCGCCCCGGCGAACGCGGGCGCCGCCAGATGCGACACACTGCGGCTCCGCGTGGACGCCCCCGGATGCGCGACCCGCAGGGTGCGGTACACGGCGGTCGCGAAGTCGTCGTCGTACAGGCGAAGGACGACGCGCAGATCGGGCCGTACGGACCGCGCGTACAGCACGGCCTCCAGGTTCGTGGTGTCCGCGCTGGTCACCGCGAGCAGCGTCCGCGCGCGATGGATCTTGGCGGCCTCCAGGACGCCCTCCTGGGTGACGTCCCCGAGCACGACCGGCACCCGCAGCCGCCGGGCGGTCGCGAGCCCCCGCGCCTCGGGGTCGGACTCGACGCACACCACGGGGATGTTCAGCTCCCGCAGCCGCGTCAGCACCCGAGTACCGATCTTGCCGAGCCCGAGCAGCACCACATGCCCGCCCAGCCCCCGGGGCGGCTTCCGGAGCGCGGAGGCGGTCCGGAAGGTGCCCAGCGCTTCGAGCACCGCGGCCAGCAGCACCGGCAGCAGCAGCAACCCGACCAGTCCGGACAGCAGTTGGAGCACCTGCCGCCCCGTCGACGCCCCGATCGCCGGGTCGTCGATGGCGAACAGATCGAGCAGCGTCAGATAGAAGGCCCCCAGCGGATGCATGTCGGTGACCAGCCACAACGCCACCGCCAGCGCGATCACACACGCCACCGACCCCGCCAGCGACCACCGCAGCCGCCGCGAGAACAGCGAGGCGAACGGCGGTACGATCCCGCGTCCCGCGGACAGCGCAGGCCCGGAGTACGACACCTGCTCCAGTACGACGGTCCCGCGCCCGGTCGCGGCCCGTACCGCCGCCGCGTCCGGCAGCAGCCGCGGCCCCTGGTCCCCGCTGCTGTCGGAACCGTCCGCGCCCGCCGGGTCGTTGCTGGTCACGGAGAGCAGCGCGAGGGTGGCGAGGCCCGGGTCGGCGACCTGGCCGGGTCCCGGCGGCTGCCGTTCCACCGCCCGCAGCAGCAGCCCGTCGGTCTGGACGACCTTGCTGGTGCCGACGATCGCGGTGGCGGCCAGCGCGGGTGCGGCCGTGTCGGCGTCGGACAGCACGGTCGTGGAAGCGTCGCCCGCCCCGGCCGCCGCGCCCGGCCCGCCCGGCCCGGTCGTCCTGGCCGTCCGGTCCGTTCCGTCCGTCCCGCTGGTCGCCAAGGCCGCCGCCTGGTCGAGGAGTTCCTCGATGTGCTGGCCCAACCGCCGGTTGTACAGCCGCAGCACGAGCCGCAGCCGGGGGTTGAGGCGGCGGGCGGTGAGGGCGGCGCGGATGTTGGTCTCGTCGTCGTCGTACACGAGGGCCAGCGCGGCCGCCCGCTCCACACCCGCCTCGGCGAGCACGGCCTCGGCCGGCTCCGCGGCCTCCACCACCCGTGCGTCGGGCGGCGGCGGCTCGGACGCGCCGTTGGCCCCGGCCCGGTTGACGGCCGCGTTCACCACCCGGTCGAGCAGCGCCGATGCCGCCCGGGCCCGCCCGACGACCGGGGGCCGTACGGCGCGCTCGGAGGGCGGCACGACCAGCGTGACCTGCTCGCCGTAGACCCCGCGCAGTTCGGCGGCGAGCCGGTGCGCGAGTCCGTCGTCACCGCACACCACCATAGGGGCGGCCGGGTCACCCGGCGGACTCTGATTCGGAACGCTGGTCACGAGGGAGAAGACTGCCTCACTGTCACGGGTGGTTCCAACACCCGTTGAACGTTCGCCCCCCGCCCGCCGTACCGAAGGGGAGGGAAACCAGCGCCCTTCCGCACCACCGGAGGTACCTCGGCCGTGGCCGTCACCAAAGCAGCTCCGCGGGAGAGCGTCCCGGACACCGCTCCGCCAAGAGCCCCCCAGGGGCCTCGCCGTCTCAACTCGCCGCTCGCGCTGACCTTGTTGCTCGTGCTCATGGTGGTGGCACAGGGCTCGATCCGGCGGGTCCTGTCCGCGCCGGTGATGCAGAGCTGGATGACCGTGTTCGTCGCGGTGGTCGTCCAGGCGCTGCCCTTCCTCGTCCTGGGTGTGCTGTTGTCGGCGGCCATCGCGGTGTTCGTCCCGCCGTCCTTCTTCGCCCGCGCGCTGCCGAAACGGCCCGCCCTGGCGGTCCCGGTGGCCGGTATGGCGGGCGCGGTGCTGCCCGGCTGCGAGTGCGCGTCGGTGCCGGTGGCCGGGGCGCTCGTACGGCGGGGCGTCACGCCGGCCGCCGCGCTCGCGTTCCTGCTGTCCGCTCCGGCGATCAACCCGATCGTGCTGACGGCGACCGCGGTCGCCTTCCCGAAGAACCCCGAGATGGTCCTCGCCCGTCTCGTCGGGAGCCTGCTGGTGGCCTGCGCGATGGGCTGGCTGTGGCAGCGCCTCGGCCGGGCCGACTGGCTGCGTCCCCCGGCCCGCGCGGCCTACGACGGCCAGAGCAAGGGCGCCGCGTTCTGGGGATCGGTCCGGCACGACGTGATGCACGCCGGCGGTTTCCTGGTGGTCGGCGCGATGGCCGCGGCGACCCTCAAGGCCGTAGTCCCGGAGGAGTGGCTGCGGATGGCGGCGGGCAACCCGGTGGTGTCCGTGCTGGCGCTCGCCGTCCTGGCCGTACTGCTGTCGATCTGTTCGGAGGCGGACGCGTTCGTGGCGGCCTCGCTGTCCCAGTTCTCACTCACCGCGCGGCTGGCGTTCCTGGTCGTCGGCCCGATGGTCGACCTGAAGCTGTTCGCGATGCAGGCGGGCACCTTCGGCCGCGGCTTCGCCCTGCGCTTCGCCCCGGCCACCTTCGTCCTGGCGGTCACCGGGGCGGTCCTGACCGGGGCGGTGCTCCTTTGAACCGCCAGGCACAGGCGGCGGTCCTGTTCCTGCTCGGCGCGGGCCTGCTGCACGCCGGCTCCACCGACCTCTACCTGCGCTACGTCAAGGCGGGCCTGCGCCCGATGCTGCTGGCATCCGGCGTCGTACTGATCGCGGCGGCCCTGGCCACGGTCTGGTACGAGTGGCGCACGAAGCCCGCCCAGCCCGACAGGACGGACCACGCCCAGCCCGACAGGGCGGACCACGCCCGGTCCGGCGCGGAGGACCACGTCCAGCCCGGCGCGGAGGACCACGCCCGGCCCGGCGTGGAAGACCACGCGCACACCCACCACGAACCGCGCGTCTCCTGGCTCCTCGTCCTCCCGCTCCTCGCCCTGATACTGGTCGCCCCGCCGGCCCTCGGCTCCTACAGCGCCCTGCGCACCGGTACGGCCCTGCAACAGCCGTACGGCTACGGGGATCTCCCCGCCGCCGGCCCCCTGCGTCTGAGCCTGGTCGACTACGCGGGCCGCGCGGTCTACGACCACGGCTCCCTGCAGGGCCGGCAGATCAAGGTCACCGGCTTCGTCGCCCTGGACCACAGCGGTGCCCCGTACCTGGTCCGCATGGCCCTCAACTGCTGTGCCGCCGACGCCCAGCCGGTGAAGATCGGCCTGACCGGCCGGATCCCGCCGGTCCTGCAACCGGACGCCTGGCTGGAGGTCACCGGAACCTACACCGCCCGCCGCACCAAGGATCCGGTCAACCACGGCCCGATCCCGTACTTCCAGGTCACCACCGCCAAACCGGTCCCGACACCGCACGACCCGTACGACGAGACCTGGAACAACTGAAGGTCACACCTGGCCAAAGGGCTGTCACACCTGCCCCAGGGCTGTCACACCTTGCCCCATGGGCTGTCACATCCGGCCCCGCTGCGGTCACGTCACGGTTCCCGCCGAGGCAGTCGCCAGTTGTTCGAGGGCGGCGGCCTCCCGGCTGCCCGGCCGGCCGCTGAAGACGTGCATGACCAGGCCGCTCTCGCCGGGCGCCGCCGGGACGTGCAGGGTTTCGAAGTCGAGGTCGAGCAGGCCGGCGGCGGGATGGCGCAGCCGCTTGCGGCCGGCCGCGCACATGACCACCTCGCCGGAGTCCCAGATCCGCCGGAAGTCGCCGCTGCCCTCGGCCAGCCGGCCGATGAGCGCGGCCAGTTCGGTGTCGTCGGGGTAGCGGGCCGCCGCCACCCGCAGCTGGCCCACGGCCTCGGCGGCCCGCTCCTCCCACTCGGGATGGAGGTCGCGCGAGGCGGGGTCGAGGAAGAGGAACCGGGCGTTGTTGCGGTCCCGGCGGCCCGGGTCGGCGAGCCCGCCCATCAGTTCCGAGCCCAGATCGTTCCAGGCCACGACGTCGAGGCGGTGGTCGGTGACGAAGGCGGGCAGCGGGGCCATCGCCTCCAGGGCCCGCAGCAGCACGGGGCCGACACGCAGCCTGGGCGTGGGCTCGGGCCTGCCCATGGCCAGGGTGTCGAGATGCCGGCGTTCCGCCGTGTCGAGGCCGAGAACCCGGGCGAGCGCGTCCAGGACCTCGGGGGAGGGCTGGGTGGCGCGGCCCTGTTCCAGTCGTACGTAGTAGTCGACGCTGATCCCGGCGAGTTGGGCCAGCTCCTCGCGGCGCAGCCCGCGCACCCGACGGCGGCCGCCGCCCGTCAGCCCCACGCGCTCCGGCGCGACCCGCTCACGACGGGCGCGCAGAAAACCACCGAGCGCCTTGCCGTCCCCCATTCCACGCACGCCGTCCATGGGTTCCAGTATGCGGGGGCCCGACGACCGGCTCTCGCGGGCGGTGACTGGCCCTGGCGGTACCAGGATTCCCGTTCCGCCGGTTCCACAGGGTTCTGGCAGGCCGTAGCCGCCCGGGCGAACCTGAGGGCATGACGGAAACCCCTGACCAGAGCAAGAACATCCTCGTCGTCGCCGCGCACCCCGAACCCCGTTCCCTCAACGCCTCGTTGACCGCCTTCGCGGTCGACCGCCTGCGTGCGGCCGGCCACCAGGTGCGGCTCTCCGACCTGTACGCGATGAAGTGGAAGGCGACCGTGGACGCCGACGACTTCCCCAGCCACGCCCCGGACCGCCGCCTGCACGTGATGGACGTCTCGCAGGAGGCCACCCTTTCCGGCCGGCTGTCCCCGGACATCGCCGCCGAGCAGGACAAGCTCCGCTGGGCGGACGCGGTGATCCTGCAGTTCCCGATGTGGTGGTTCTCCGCCCCGGCGGTCCTCAAGGGCTGGATCGACCGGGTCTTCACCAGCGGCTTCGCCTACGGCCCTGACGTCCCGCCGCCCTACGGCGAGGACGCGCCCCTGTCCGGCCGCCGCGCCCTGCTGTCGGTGACGTACGGCGCACGCGAGCGGTCCTTCTCGGCCGACGGCATCCACGGCCGTCTCCAGGACGTCCTCCACCCGCTCCAGCACGGCCTGCTCCGGTTCACCGGCATGGCCCCGCTGGAGCCGTTCGCGGTGCCCGAGGCGAACGCCCTGCCGGCGGAACGCTTCGCTGACGCGCGGGAGGCGTACGCGCGCCGCCTCGACACGTTGTTCACCTCCGAGCCGGTCCCGTTCCGCGCGCCGGCCCGGACCTGACCGTCTGCCGCGCGGACCGGACCGCGCGCCCGCCCGGACCTGACCGCTCGCCGCGCGGCCGGAACGTCACTCCCCGTCGGCCCCATCGGCCCCGCGGCCCCCGTAACCCCCGTCGTCCTAGTGCCCCTTGCCAGGGCCCTTGTCGCCCTCACGCTGCTTCTTGTCCCCCTTCGGCTCCTCCGGGGTGACCGTCGGGACGGCCACGGTGGGGGAGGGGACGGGCACATCGGACAGGGCGGCGGACTCCGACGGGGCGGCGCTCGGGGTGGGCGTGGTGGCCGTCGTGCCCGGGGCGGTGTCCCCCGGGCTCTCCGCGGTGCTGCGGCCCGGCGCGAACCAGAGCATGCCGGCGAGCATCGCGGCCAGGAACACCACCACCCCGGCGACGATCCCCGCCACCCTCGGCCGCCGCCGGACGGCACCCCGCACCGTCGGCCCCTGCGGACGCCGTGCCGCCCGCGGGCGGGACGCCGCCCGGCCGGTGGCCGACGGCAGGGCGTACGTCGTCGCAGGCCCGGTCTGAGCCGGAACCGGGAACACCGGCGCGGCGGACGCCCTCACGGCGGACACAGCGGAAACGGCGGACGCGGAGGGCACAGCGGACCCGGAGGGCACCGCCGCCGGCGCGGGCAGCGGTTCGGGCCGCCCCTGCCAGCCCCCGCCGCCGAACCACTCGGCGACCCGCTGTGCTGTCGGCCGGTCGTCGGGCTGCTTGGCGAGCAGGCCGAGGAGGTAGTTCTCGAAGGCGGGCGGGAGGGGGACGCCGAGCTGCCGGGGCGGTACGGGGGCGGAGTCGAGATGCTGGTGCAGGATCGCCACCGCGCTGTCGGCCTGGAACGGCGGGCTCCCGGTGAGGAGTTGGTACAGCACGCAGCCCAGCGCGTACACGTCGCAGGCCGGACCGGCGCTCTGCCCGAGGGCCCGCTCGGGTGCGAGGTACAGGCTGGTGCCGACGATCTGCCCGGTCGTGGTGAGCGCTCCGGACGGGTCGTCGACGAAGCGGGCGATGCCGAAGTCACCGATCTTGAGTGTGCCGTCGGCGTCCAGCAGCAGGTTGGCCGGCTTGATGTCGCGGTGCACGATGCCCTGCTGATGGGCGGCGGCGAGGCCGGCGGCGGCCTGCGTGGCGATCCGGGCCACCTGGTCGGCGGGCAGCGGTCCGCCCGTGGAGAGCCGACGGGCGAGACTGTCGCCCTCGACCAGTTCCATCACCAGGAAGAGCCGGCCGTCGTACTCGCCGAAGTCGTACACGCCCACCACGTACGGGTGGTTGAGCCGCCCCGCGGTCTGCGCCTCCAGCCGGAAACGGGAGGTGGCTGTGGGATCGGAGTCGTGGGGGAGGAGAAGCTTGACGGCGACCGGTCTGCCGAGCGTCTCGTCGACGCCCCGCCAGACCTCCCCCATCGCACCGCGACCGATCGGATCGTGCAGCCGGTACCGGCCCGCTATGAGCACCTGTTCGTCATCCTCATGCCGTAAGACGTGTCGATACGCCGTAAGACGTGTCGATGGCCGCAGGCCGAACTCACCTCGTGGTGCGGTGATCGTGGGGGGTGCCGCAGCCGACCCAGACTACCGGCTGCCGCGGACCCCAAATGACCCCTGCCCCTGGTCATCTGACGGTACGTCAGTTATGGTCGCGGCGCCGTGCCGCATCGAAGGGGTGAGCGCCATGCAGACCCGTCCCCAGTGCCCGCGACCGCAGGGGGAGCCCCGCTGGGTCGCGCTGTTCTACCGGCCCGACACGGCCGTGTGGCAGGTGGGAGCCCAGTCGCCCGACCGCTCCCCGGTCCTGTACGCGCTCGGCGAGATGACCCAGACCCTGCGGGCCCGCGGCGACGAGGCGACCGTCGCGCTGTGGGGCCCGAAGGGCGGGGACTGGCACTGTTACGACGCCCCCGCCTCCGCTCCTGCCCCCACGTCGGCCCCGCCCCGGCGGACGGCCGAGGGCCCGACCAAGGAACCGACCGGCGAATCCACCGAGGAACCGGCCGACGAACCCAGGGAACCGGCCGGCGAACCCACCAAGCTCGCGGAACGCATGCACGACCGCCGACACCAGGCCCTCATGGCGGGCCTCGGCAAGGCCGGCCTCCACGACCTCGCGCCGGACGACGTGGCGGCCGTACGGACCGTCGTCGACCGGCTCGACGAAACCACCGTCCGCACCCTCGCCCGCTGGCTCGCCACCGCGGCCGACCACGCGGCGCGAGGCTAGGCACGGCACAACGCCAGGCGTGACGCGAGGCCAGGCGTGGCACAACGCCAGGCGCGGCCCGACGCTAGGCGTACTGCCACCGTAAGGACGCCAGCGCCCGCGCCCGGGCCTCGACGACCGCCATCCGGGCCGCGCGTTCCTCCGGGTCGACGTGGGAGGGCTGGCCGGTCATCTGGCCGTCCCACTTGCGGTAGAGGAGCCCGACCTCCCGGGAGAACCAGCCGCGGCTCACGGAGTTCAGCGCGAGCAGCAGACCGGTGTCCTCGGACGCGGGCAGGGCCATCCAGCCGCCGAGGGCCACCAGGAGGTCCCGGCGGACGCAGAGGGTCGCCGGGTGCACCGGGGCGCGGAAGCCGTTCGCCTTCCAGAAGGCGAGGACGGCCCCGCGGGCGATCGGCCCGTGCTCGGGGTCCCCGGGGAAGCCGACCGTGGAGCCGTCGGGCAGGTGGTCCAGTGCGCGGGAGGTCGCCCATCCGATGTCGCGGTCGGCTTCGAGGGCGGCCAGGTCGCGGGCCAGGGCACCGGGGGCGAGCCGGTCGTCGGCGTCCAGGATCTTCACGTACTCGCCGTCGACGTGCCCGAGCGCGATGGTGCGGGCGACTCCGGGGCCGCCGGGCCGGGCCTGCCGGAACGTGATCCGGGGATCGTCGGGGACGTACGGGGCGACGGCGTCCGTCCTGCCGTCCTCCTGGATCACCCAGTGCCACTCCCAGCCGTCGGGTAACTCCTGTGCGCACAGCGAGGCGTGGGCCTCCCGCAGGAAGCGGGCCGAGGGAGCGTGGACAGCGGTGACGACGACGACGCGCCTGGTCACGGCAGTACCCACCACCTTTCCGAAGCGGGGCCGGGGCCGGAGCGAACGGGGCACGAAAAGGCCCGACCGCTGGCGACGGGGGATGCACCAGCGATCGGGCTATGGCCAAGACTAACAACGCCGCCTGTCCGGCGGGAGCCGACTGCTGAGTCGTAACGCTGCGTTGTGACCGGGATCACGTGTAAGAAGGAGCCGAACGGGCCCGCCGCGGCCCGCCCACCGGCTCCCGTCACTTCCCGCACGGCGGCTCGTAGGAGAGCCGGGGCAGGTACTCGTGCCACTTGTCGGACGTCAGTACGCCCCGCGTGGTCGAGCAGATCCGGGAGATGGCGTCGTCGACGTCCAGGTTCCACAGCCGTACGGTGTCGGCGCCACTGGAGACCCCGAGCATCTGACTCCTCGGGCTGAACGACAGGAAGTTGCCCGTCTTGGCGTTGGGGCTCATCGACTGCCCGATGGGGCCGGCGTCGGCTGGGTGGGCGACGTCCCACAGCCGGACGGTGTTGTCGTTGCCGCCGCTGGCGAGGGTGCGGCCGTCCCGGCTGAACGTCAGCGACACCACCGCCTCGGTGTGACCGGTGAGCGGGGAGCCCAGCGGCCTCGCGTCCCGGACGTCGGTGACGTCCCAGAGCCGTACGGAGTCGTCGTCGCTGCCGCTGGCCAGCGTTTCGCCGTCCGGGCTGAACGCGAGCGAGTTGACCGGGCCGGCGTGCCCGGTGAGCGGGGAGCCCAGGAGGGTGGTGTGCCGGGGGTCGGTCACGTCCCACAGCCGGATCGAGCCGTCCGCGCTGCCGCTGGCGAGGGTCCTGCCGTCGGAACTGAAGGCGAGGGCGTTGACGTACCCCTTGTGGCCGGTGAGGGGCGTGCGGAACGGGACGACGTGGGAGGGGTCGGACACGTTCCACAGCTGGACGGTGCGGTCGTCGTAGGCGGTGGCCAGCGTGCGCCCGTCCGGGCTGTAGGCCAGCGCGTCCGGGCCCATGAACCGGGTCAGGAGTTCGGTGGGCGGCCCGTGTGTGACGGGGCGGGACGGGTCGCTGATGTCCCACAGGTACACCGCGCGGTTGTCCGTCAGCACCACGAGGGTGCGGCCGTCGGGGGAGAACGCCAGCGAACGCAGGCCCCCGTCCCCGGGCATGAACGGCGAGCCCAGCGCCACTGGCCGGCCGGGGCTCTGTACGTTCCACAGCCGGATCCGTCCGTCGCGCCCGGCGGTGGCGAGCACCTTCCCGTCCGGGCGGAACGCCCCGCTGCGGCCGACCATGTCGCCCTTCGGGATCGACCACAGGCGGACCTTGCTGTCGCCGCTGCCGGTGGCCAGGGTCCGGCCGTCGGGGCTGAAGCCGAGCGCGTACATCTCACCGCTGCTGCCCGCGAGCGGCTCGCCGACCTGCGACGGATACGCCGGATCGCTGACGTTCCACAGACTCGCCGTACTGTCCGCGCTGGCCGCCGCCAGCATCGTCCCGTCCGGACTGAAGTCCACCGACCACACGGGACCGGTGTGCCCGGTGAGCGGCGGGCCGAGCGGGGCGGCACGCGGCGGGTCGGACACGTCCCACAGCCGTACGGTGTCGTCCGCGCTGCCGCTGGCGAGTGTCCTGCCGTCGGGACTGAACGCGACGGAGTGCACGGTGCCGGTGTGCCCGGTCAGCACGGTGTCGACCGGCTCCGGACGCCGTGGATCGGCCGTGTCCCACAGCAGGATCGTGTTGTCGTCGCCCCCGGCGGCCAGCGTCCGCCCGTCGGGACTGAACGCCACCGACCGCACGGCGGCCCGGTGCCCGGTCAGCGTCTTCAGAGCGTGGGGCGCCCGCGGATCGCGTACGTCCCACAGCCGTACGGTGTGATCCTCGCCGGCGGAGGCCAGCGTGCGCCCGTCCGGGCTGAAGGCGACCAGGTAGATCGTGCCCTTGTGCCCGGTCAGGGGCGCGCCGAGCGGGCGCGGGTGAGCGGGGTCCCGCACGTCCCACAGCCGGATCGTGCCGTCGTCCGCCGCGCTGGCGAGGGTCTTGCCGTCCGGGCTGAAGACCGCGCTGCTCACCCAGCTGGTGTGACCGGTCAGCGGCCCGCCCAGCGGCTCGGGGCGCGACGGGTCGGCCACGTTCCACAGCCGGACCGTCCGGTCGTAGCTGGCGGTGGCCAGGAGCTTCCCGTCCGGGCTGAACGAGGTGAGGTAGACGGCACCGGTGTGGCCGAGCAGGGACGTGGCCAGCGGGGCGTTCACGATCGAGATCAGACGGTTGTTGGTGCCCTCGTCGCCCGGCCGCAACCGGTGGGCGACCAGGTCGAGCTGGGCCGACAGCGACGGGTCCGTGTACTGGACGCGGTCGGCCTCCGCGACCACCTGCTCGAACACCGCGTCGTTGCGCTGCTGCCAGGCGACCACCGCCGAACCGACGGCCAGGATCGCCAGCACCACCAGCGCCGACACCGCGCCGCGGCTGATCCACACGGTCCGCTTGCGCAGCCGTCCCGACGCGGCCAGGAAGTCCATCGCGCAGCGGGTCAGGAAGGTGTCACCGGCGGACCTCACCCAGGTGTGCGCCTGCTCCAGCCGGGAGCCCCGGTAGAGGAGGGAGCTGTCCCGGTGCGAGTCCTCCCAGGCCCGGGCGTCCTCCTCCAACCGCTGGCGCAGCAGGTTGCCGCCGCGGTCCTCGTCGATCCAGTCGCGCAGCCGGGGCCAGGCGTGCAGCAGCGCCTCATGGGTGATCTCGACGGTCTCCGCGTCGAGCGTCACCAGCCGGGCCCGCACCAGCGCCTCGAGCGACTCCTCCGTCTTGGCCGGATCCGTCGACTCCTCCGCCAGCTGCCGCCGGGTACCCCGCCGCCGGGTGGCCTGGGTGTCCTCGCCCAGCCGGACCAGCCGCAGCAGCAGCACCCGGGCGGCCGTCCGCGCCGCCGGGTCCAGCCCCGACCAGGCCCGCTCGGCCGTCGCCGCCACCGCGCCCTGGATCCCGCCCGCCGCCCGGTACCCGGCCAGCGTCAGCCGTCCCGCCTTGCGCCGCTGCCAGGTGGCGAGCAGGGCGTGCGACATCAGCGGCAGCACCCCCGCGTCATGCGCCCCGCGCGGCCCGTCGGCGCTCACCTCCCGCACGATCAGCTCCGCCAGCCCCGGCTCCAACTCCAGCCCCACCGCCTTGGCCGGCCCGGTCACCGCCTCCCGTAACTCCGCGGTGGTGAGGGGTCCGAGCACCATCTGCCGGCGCTGGAGCGCGTCGGCCAGTTCGGGATGCGCGAGGCACTGCTCGTAGAAGTCGGCCCGAATCCCGAGGACCACCAGCACGGGGGCGGCCTCATCCGGTCCGGAGGGTGTCGAGGCGGCGTGCAGCGTCTGGATGAAGGCCCGCCGGTCGGCCTCGTCGGAACAGAGAGTGAACGCTTCTTCGAACTGATCCACGATGACGACGGCCGGCCCGCCGGAGGGGGATTCCCGCTGGGCCCAGTCGGCGAAGGCCTCCTTCACGGAGCGGGCGGAACGGGTGGAGGGGGCGGAGCCGGTGGAGGGGGCGGAGCTGGGAAGGGGGGTGGGGGCTTGGCTGCCGGAGGTGTCGGCCTGGGTGCCGGAGACCGGGGCATGGCTGCCGGAGGCGTCGGCCTGGGGACCGGGGGCCGGGACTTGGGGACCGGAGACCGGGGCCTGAGGACCGGAGGCGGGCTCCCTCGCGTCGGCGAAGGGTCCGCTGCCCTCCGCGCCGAAGGCCACGTCCCCCGCGCCGCCGAAGGACCCCCTGCCCTCCGGGCCGAAGGCGGCGTCGTCCTCCGTGTCGTCGAGGGCGAGATCCCCGAGGCCGGGAACGCAACGGATCAGCTCCTTGAGCGGATCGGCCCCGGGAACGAGCTGGAGAACGGGCCGGGGCAGGGCCGCCCGCTCCTCGCCGCCGAGCACCCCGTCCCGTACCGCCGGCACCAGCCCCGCGTTCAACAGGGAAGATTTCCCGGCGCCGGAGGCCCCCACGAGCATGACCAGCCCCCCGGTCGGCTCCGCCGCCCGCAGCAGCGCGACGAGCGCGTCCGTACTCCGCTCCCGCCCGAAGAACCACCGGGCGTCCTGCTGCCGGTAGGAGGCGAGCCCACGGTAGGGACACACACCACCGGCGAGGGCGGAGGCGACGGCATCGGTTTTCGCCCCCTGCTCCTGCTCCCGCACCGCCTCCGCGGCGCCCACCGGATCGGCCACGGCCCGCTCCCACAGCCGCTGCCACTGGGCGAGGTCGTACAGCCCGGTGGACACGGGCGCGGGCCGCGCGCGCCGGGCCTGGGGTATCAGCACCTGCAGCACGGCCGTGAGGGCGGCGAACTGCGCCGGAACGTTCTTGGCCCGCCGCCAGTCACTGATCCGCTGGGCGGACACCCGCACGGGGCGCCCCCGCTCATCGACCCGCTGCAGTCGTACGACCGCCTCGGCGACGCTCTTCAGGGGAGGGTTGCCGGCCTCCTTGTACAGCAGCGCCAGACGCTCCGCGAAGGCCGTGCGTGCCCCTGAGTCGGAACTCAAGGTCTCCACCCCTTACTTCCTGCGCGTGTGAACGTCCGGACCGGAAAACCCACTTTATACGGCTGACCTGCGAGGACGTGCCCCGGCGGAGACCGGAACCTCCTCGCCCGGATCCCCAACTGGCAGGATCAGTCCGTAACAGCGCGGCAACCGGACGTCACCAGGGCAGTTCACCGGCTCAGGGCTCGGCGGAACACGGCACGGCATCGCACGCTGAAGCCCGGCCTGCGCCGGAGCGACGGGACGACGCCACCGGCCCTCCCGGCCGAGCCGGAGAGATCCGCTGAGACCCGGCACCTGTCCCCGATCCACGCCCGCCCGGATCGGACCTGAGCGTCCGCACTGTCCGGCACCGGTCCCCACGAGGGGAGGGACCGGCGCCGGACCACCCCCCAGCTGCCCGTGATCCATCCCGGACTCATTCCCGTACCGCCCCCCGACAACGCATCAGACCCGGCCCCTGTTTCCGCACGCCGGGCCTGACATGTGTTTTCGGCCGTCGATACGCGAAACGCGAACCGCCGTCGCGCCGCAGTCTGGAGCCGCCCTCCAAGGCCGCCGTCTGATAGCGCCCACTGAAGCCGCCCTCTGAAGCCGCCCTCTGAAGTCGCCCTCTAAAGCCGCAGCAACCGCTGGGTGATCTCCCGGTACTGCCGCAGCGCGAGGCGAAGTTCCGTGGACTGCGTCTCGGGATCCCGGTCCTGCCAGCCCTCACGCAGCAGCCGCCGCTGTTCGGCGAGGGCGGCCACCAGCAGGGCGGCGGCGTCGTCGAAGGCCCCCTCGGCCTCCTCCAGCGCCTCGCGCGGGGTGTCGGCGAAGGCGTTGAGTGCCTGCCCGAGACGATGGACGATCTTGTCCCGGTCACCCGACGGAAACAGCGCCTCCGGTCCGGGAGCCCGCCGCTCGTCCCGCCCCGAGGCCTTGCCCGCGGGCTGCTGGGCGCGTGTCTGGTCGTACATCATCAAGTGCCGCTTTCCTGTACGTCATGGACGTCATGCCGGACGCTGACTGGCGGCATGGCTCTGAGCCGTACCGCCAGTCAACGTCCGCCACGGCCGTGTGTCAACGCGCGCCCCGGCCGTGGACGCGCCCCGCCCGCAGGACGCGTCGGGCCGTCCGCCGGACGGCCGGCGACAACGGGCCGGCGCTCGGCGTGCTCGCCATCCCGCCGACCCGAGGCGTCAGTCCAGACAGTGGTCTCCAAGGGCCAGGTGAAGCGCACCGTCCACACCGTGACCGAATCCGCCTAGGCTCCCCGGCATGGCGAAGCGCAAGGTACAGCGGCGGGCCCGGAAGATTCTGGGCGAGGACCCCGTGGCCATGGTCTGGTGCGAGATCGGCAAGCCGATTCCCGCGCCTCCCAAGGAGGTTCATCGGGCGGCGGGCAAAGGACGGCTGAAACCGGGGCATCCCTGGCTGCTGTACGTCGGCGGTGTCGTGTTCTTCTTCGTCCTGGTACCGATGGTGCTGATCGGCAAGCTCGGCGACATGCTGGGCGGGACTTCATCCGGAGAGGGCACCACCCGCCGCGCGGTCAGGAGCGACGGCCGCCCGGGCGACGATCCGGCCGGCGGTGTCTTCGACGGCGACTGGCACCTGACCGCGGGCCAGTTGCTGCTGCGCTGGTACGGCCACTCGCCCGATCCCAAGCGCCTGGTGATGCTGGCCCGCGACCGCGTCTGCCTTGCCGCGTCCCCGCGCCGCACACTGTCGCCCACCACAGCCGACGACTTCCGGGCCGTCGCGGAGTTCTCCCTCGACGAGGCCCGTGTCGAAGCCGAGGCGGGCCAGCCTCGCGGGTTCGCCACCTTCAGGCTCCGCTTCGCCGACGGTTCCTGGCTGGAACTCGGCCGACTCGCGGAGCCGGAGGACGCGGATCACTTCCTGCGTACGGTCAGCACCCTGACCTGACCTGACCTGACCTGACCTGACCTGACTTGGCCTCGCCTGACCTGCTCCGCCGGTCCGCATGCACCGGCGGCGTTCAGGTCACCGGTGCGGATCCTTGACGCTCTCCTGCGCGCACGCAGTCCCGTCCACCGGTAACGCCCCAACGGTGAACGACGCTTTCTGTCCCCTCTTCTGTCCCCTCGCGGTCATCGTGCGGCCCGTCAGGGGCACATCCATCTCCCGCGCGGAGCCGGCAGCGGTCCGCCGGGCCCGCCCGTGCAGGGTCAGGTAGAAGGTCTGGAGGGACTCCTCGGGGCCGCCCGACTCCAAGCGGTTCCGCACCTTTCCGAGGGGGTTCCACACCCTCCCGTCCGGCATGCGCACACCGACCGGCTGCCCGAAGTAGTCACGCTGGTCAGCGTCGAAGTCCACCCAGACCGCACCCGCACGGCGCACCAGCACCTCACCCACGTACGCACTGAGCCCGAACAACGTGCCCCGCAAGTGCCCCCGCTCCGCACCGCCCTTGCGCAGACCGTCGACCATGAAGTCGACGATGCGCAGGCTGGCCACCGAGTAGTCCAACGGCAGCCGGTTGCGAACGGTGACGCGAGCGACGAACGCCGCCGCGTACGATCGCATCTCGTCCGCGTGCGGCGTGTGCTCGTCCGCTCTGTCCATGGGACCCCACCCCTTCAGTCGGCTTGGGGAGCGCCAACCGGTTCCCCCACTGGTCAAGCGCATGCCAAGTCAGGGCCAACACGGGTCAGGGGCATGCCGAATGTCACACGGCAATCTCACGCGCGCAGTACAACCTTCTCGCCCCACGTACACCGGCGACGTCCGCCCGGGCCCGCGGGAGGACACGGCCGGGAACCCCGCCGACGTACGCGGAGGAACTCCGTCGTGCGGCAGGTTGCCGCGCGGGGCCGGACGGACCCGTGGCCCGGTCGCTGACCGCCGCACACGCCGGGCGGCACGACCCGCGCGGTCGCCTGGTGCGGACGGGCGACGGGCGCCCTAGGCTGGCCTTCAGGGGCCGTGCCTGCGGGGAGGATGTACGGCCGATGCCGCCGGCCACGCCGTGAAGTCCGCGGCAGTGGGGTAAGAGGCCATGAGCTCTCCGTACATCGTCGCGTTCGACAGTCCCGCCGAGTCCGGGCGGGGCAGGCTCGGTGGCAAGTGCGCCGCGCTGCTCGCGATGACCCGGGCAGGCGCTCCGGTGCCGCCCGGATTCACGGTGACCACCGATGCCTTCGAGGCGCTGCTCGACGGTGGAGGGTTGCGCCGGGCCGTCGACGCCGCCTTGTCCGGGCCGGCCGCCGATCCGGCCGCGGTGGCCGCGCGCGGCGCCGAGATCCGCCGCCTGGTGGGCGAGGGCCCCGTGCCCCCTTCGGTCGCGTCGGCGGTGACGGCGGCGTACGAGGAACTCTGCCGGACCGTCGGCTGCCCGGATGCCGCGGTGGCCGTCCGGTCGAGCGCCGAGGTGGAGGACTCGCCCGAGGCGAGCTGGGCCGGGCAGCACGACACGTTCCTGTGGATCCGGGGCGGCGATGCCGTCCTCGACGCCGTCCGACGCTGCTGGGCGAGCCTGTGGACCGACCGCGCGATCATCTACCGCGCGGCCCAGGGACTGCCGCAGAGGGGACTGCGTATGGCGGTCGGGGTGCAGCAGATGGTCGATGCCCGTACCTCCGGTGCCGCCGTGACCGTCAACCCGGCCGACGGCGACCTTTCGAAGATCGTGGTGGAGGCGATCTGGGGACTGGGGCAACTCATGGTGTCCGGCCAGGTGACCCCGGACGCCCATCTGGTGGACAAGGTACTGCTCACCACGGTCCGGACCACCGTGTCGCCGAAGCACCAGGAGCTGGTCCCCGCCCCCGACGGGCACGGGCTCGTACGGCGGGCGGTCGAGGAGGACCGTCGACAGGTCCCCTGCCTGGCTCCGCCGGAGGTCGTCGAGATCGCCCGTCTGGCCAAGACCGCCGAGCGGCACTACGGCTTCCCACAGGACATCGAGTGGGCCATCGACCGCCACCGGCGTGCCTCCGCGGGCACCGGCGCGACCGCGATGCTGCTCCAGACGCGGCCCGAGACGCTCTGGAGCCGTCGGCTGAGGACGCCTGCCCGGACCAGCCAGGGCGCGGGCGTCTCCAGCATCGTCGACACCATGCTCGGCCCGGAAGCCCGCCGACGTGACCTGCCGAACGGATCTTCCCGCCAGCGATGAGGGGACCACCCCATGACAGCGACGTCGCGCACGGCGTTCCCGAGCCCCTACGAGATGACAGCCCCTGCCGGAGCGGAGGGCTGGGAACGGCTGTACCCGTACTACATGCTCTTCCAGCCCTGGCGGCGCGCGGCCGAGGAGGGGCGGTTCTGGTTCCGGGACAGCCAGCACTGGCCCACTGTCGTGAAGCCTTTCGAGACGATCGTCACCGAGCTCGCGTTCAAGGGCCTGGGCCATTTCAACACCCGGCACTTCGTCGTGCCGCCCGCGTACGGCGTCGCGTTCCGCGTCCACCAGGGCTACGTCTACCTGAGCCCGGTGACCGCGCCGGAAAGCCGGATACCCGCCCGCGCGTCGCAGTTCCTGGAACGCGCCGGGTATTACTACGCGAACTGGGACAGGCTCCTGGAGAACTGGAAGGGCAAGGTCCTCGACACCATCCGTGAACTGGAGTCGATCAGCTTCAGCGAGCCGCCGGAATTCCAGCCGTACGAGGACGTCGAAGCGGGGACCGGCCTGGGCGCCGGCGATGCCCTGCTCGGCGGGTACGACCGGCTCCTCGCCCTGTTGCACCGCGCCTGGCAGTACCACTTCGAGTTCCTCAACCTCGGCTACGCGGCCTACCTGGACTTCTTCCACTTCTGCAAGCAATGGTTCCCGGACATCCCGGACCAGGGAATCGCGGCGATGGTGTCGGGCGTGGACATGGAGCTGTTCCGTCCTGACGACGAGCTCAGGAAACTGGCCAGGCTCGCTGTCGCACTGGGCGTCGACAGGACACTGACCGTGCCCGACCCCGGGGAGCGCACCCTGGCCGCCCTCGGCCGCGAGCCGGGCGGCCGCGACTGGCTCGACGCCTGGCACGCCGCCCGCGACCCCTGGTTCAACTTCACCTCGGGCAACGGCCTCTACAGCGGCGACCGGTACTGGAGGGACACCCCCTCGCTTCCCCTGGGATACATCCGCGACTACATCCTGCGCCTGCGGCGGGACGAGGTCATCGACCGGCGCCTGGCCGAGCTCGTCGCCGAGCGCGAGCGGATCACCGCTGAGTACGCCGCACTGCTCGACTCCACGGCACGCGCGGACTTCGAGGCGAAACTGGGCCTGGTCCGCCAGGTCTACCCGTACGTGGAGAACCACAACTTCTACATCGAGCACTGGACGATGGGCGTCTTCTGGCGCAAGGCCAGGGAACTGTCCGCCCTGCTGCACCGGGCGGGGTTCTGGCCCGGCGCGGACGACATGTTCTACCTCACGCGTGACGAAGTCCGGGCCGCGCTGTTCGACTACGTGTCCGGGTGGGCGATCGGAGACCGGCCGGCCGGCCCCGGCCACTGGCCACCGGAGGTGGAACGGCGGCACCGGATCGTGGCCACGCTCGCACAGCAGCACCCGGAACCGGCGCTGAACGAGCCTCCGCGGGCCGTCACCGAGCCGTTCAGCGTCATGCTGTGGGGCGTCACCAGCGAGCGGATCCGGTCCTGGCTGGCAGCCCCGGACGACCTGGGCGACCTGACCGGCATGGCCGCCTCGCCGGGCGTCGCCGAGGGCACGGCCCGTGTGATCCGCGGCCCCGACGAACTGGATCTCATCCAGGAGGGGGACATCCTCGTCGCGCCGGTGACCGCGCCGAGCTGGGCCCCGATCTTCGGCAAGATCCGCGCGACCGTCACCGACATCGGGGGGGTCATGTCCCACGCCGCGATCGTCTGCCGCGAGTACAGCCTGCCCGCCGTCACCGGGACGGGATCGGCGTCCACCCGCATCAGGAACGGCCAGCGGATCCACGTGGACGGCACGTCCGGGACCGTCACCCTGCTCGACTGACGGGCCGGACCGGCACCTTGCTGGATTGACGGGCCGGACCGGCACCTTTCTCGACTGACGGCCCGGGAGCGTCACCTTTCTCGACTGACAGGCCCGGACCGTCACCCCTTCTCGACCGACAGGCTGCGTTCGACAGGAGACGCCATGACTTCCGACCGGGCGGCCCGCGAGCCGCTGCCAGTGCTTCCGCTCGACGCGTCGGAGATCCCCCCGGGTGACACGCTTGCCCTCCCCACGCCGTTGACCGGCGTCCGGAGGGAAATATGGGACCGCGCCCTTCCCTACCTCGACGTGCGTGACAACGACGCCCATTCGCTGTACGCCTACGCGCTGGCGACCGCGCTGCTGAACGCCCTGCCGGAGGCGCGGGCGGAGGCGCCGGAGGAGATCGTGCTGCCCGCCGTCCTCCTGCACGACACCGGCTGGAAGATGGTCGATCCCGCGGACATCCTGCCCGCCATCGCCCGCCGGTCCGGCCCTGCCGCGCACGAGACGACACGCAGGCACGAGACCGAGGGCGCCGCCGTCGCCGCCCGCATCCTCGCCGACGTCGGCTACCCGGCGCGGGACACCGAGCGGATCGTCGCCATCATCGACGGGCACGACACCCGCAGGGAGGCCCTCGGCCTGGACGACGCCATGGTGAAGGACGCCGACAAGCTGTGGCGACTGACCCCGCACGGCCTGCGCACCATCGGCGCGTGGTTCGCCCTCGACCGGGATCAGACACTGCGGTTCGTGGCGGCACGCACCTACGACCGGCTTCTGACCGAACCGGCCCGTGCCATCGGTGCCGCACTCGCGGCGGTGGCCCGCACCGACCTCGGCGACCAGCGACGCGGCCGGAGCGCCCCCACGCCGTGAACGGCACATCAGGTTGATTATGGACATATCCGACGTCAGTCTTGACGGCATGGACGTCTATCCACCGCTCGGAGTGGTCGTGACCGACCGGCAGGGCCTGGTCATCGGGTGGACGCCCGGAGCGGAACGCCTGCTCGGATACACCAGCGCCGAGGCCCGCGGCCGGTCCGCGACGGAACTGCTGGACGCCCCCGTACTCGCTGCCGAGGAGCCGAACCGGGGTGAAGGGGCCGCCGGGCACGGTGAGCGGCACCCGGGTCTCGGCGTACGCCACAAGGACGGGCGCCGGCTGGCCATGGCCGTCTCCCGCCACCCCCTCGCCCCCGGGACGGACGGCATCGCAGGGCCCGGCACCGTCCTGCTCTTCGGCCCGCCGTCCGGGCCGGCGGCGGAGCGACTGCGGCAGTCGCTGTCCGGCTGGGTGCTGCGGGACTCACCGCTGGCCCTGACGGTGTACGACACCGATCTGCGCTGCGTGTGGCAGAGCGCCGTGACGCACCGCCTCAGCGGCCTGCCGGACGAGGCCCGGCGCGGACGCCGGCTGACGGAGGTCCTGGGCGACCCCGACGCGGTGGAGTGGGAGGAGCGGATGCGGCTGGCCATGGCCACGGGGGAGGAGCAGGTCGCCGAGCTCAAGGGCACGATCCTGAACGAACCCGGATCCCGCGTCTTCAGCGTCTCGGCGACGCCGCTGCGGGACGCGGACGGTCGTACGCTCGGGGTCTGCGCCCTCGTCGGCGATGTGACCGAGAGGAGTCGTGCCCGCGAGCGGCTCTCCCTGCTGAACGACGCGAGCCTGCGCGTCGGCAGCACCCTCGACATCGCACAGACCGCGCGGGAACTCACCGAGGTGTCCGTACCCAGGTTCGCCGACCAGGCTCGCGTGGACCTGCTGGAGGTCATCCTCAGAGGCGACGAACCCGCTCCGGGGCCGCTGGCCGGGCCTGTGCGGCTGCGGCGCATCGCGGAACTGACGCTGTTCGAGGGGGTCACCACGGCACAGCGCACCGCCGGCGAAGCGGACGTCTACCTCGCCGACTCGCCGGCCGCCCTGTGCCTGGCCACAGGCCGGTCCTCGCTGTACCGGACCAACGCGGCCCCGCCGATCCGCAGCTATATCGACCAGACCCCCGAGCGGCAGGCGAAGGTCCGACGGTACGGCACGCACTCATGGATCCTCGTACCGGTGAAAGCCAGGGGCACGACCCTCGGCGTGGTGTGGTTCACCCGCATCCGGGAGACTCCCGAGAGCTTCGACGCGGACGACCTCCCCCTCGCCGAGGACCTGGTGGCGAGGGCGGCGGTCTGTCTGGACAATGCCCGGCGCTTCGCCCGCGAACGCGTCGCGGCTCTCGCTCTGCAGCGCAGTCTGCTCCCGCAGCGGATGCCGGAACCCTCGGCGGTGGAAGCCGCCTCCCGCTACCTCCCCGCCGAACAGCGTTACGGCGTGGGCGGCGACTGGTTCGACGTGATCGAGCTCTCCGGAGCCAGGGTCGCGCTGGTGGTCGGCGACGTGGTCGGGCACGGCATCCACGCGGCCGCCACGATGGGCCGGCTGCGCACCGCCGTACGCACCCTCGCCGATGTCGACGCCGCTCCCGACGAGCTGCTCACCCGCCTCGACGACCTGGTCGTCCGCTTGTCGGCGGAGTCCGGTGCCGACGCGGGGCCGCCGGGGGCGGAGCTCTCCGGGGACATCGGAGCCACCTGCCTGTACGCGGTGTACGACCCGGTCTCCAGGCGCTGCTCCATGGCGCTCGCCGGCCACCCGCCACCCGCCGTCGTGGACCCGGACGGCACCGCCAGATTCCTGGACGTCCCCGTGGGACCGCCGCTCGGACTGGGCGGGCTGCCGTTCGAACCGGTGGACGTCACCCTCCCGGAGGGCAGCCTGCTCGCCCTCTACACCGACGGCTTGATCCATTCCCGCCACCGTGACGTAGGGGAGGGCCTCGACGCTCTGCGGGAGGCGCTGGCCGCGTCGGAGGACTCCCTGGACGCCTTGTGCGACCACGTCGTACGCACGCTGCTGCCCGACGGCCCCTCCGACGATGCCGCCCTGCTGGTGGTGCGGCCCCGGGCCCTGGACGGGCACAGGGTCGCCGTGTGGGACGTGGAGGCCGACGCCGCCGCCGTGGCGCGGATACGGTCGGACGCCGTCGGGCGCCTTGACGAGTGGGGACTGGGAGAGGCCGCGTTCGTGACCGAACTGGTGGTCAGTGAACTGGTCACGAACGCCATCCGGTACGGTGACCCGCCGATCCAGCTGCGGCTGATCCACGACCGCGCGCTGATCTGCGAGGTCTCCGACTCCAGCAGCACCGCACCCCATCTGCGGCGGGCCCGAGTGTTCGACGAGGGCGGTCGGGGGTTGTTGCTGGTCGCCCAGCTCACGGAGCGCTGGGGCACCCGTCAGGCGGCAGCGGGCAAAACGATCTGGTGCGAGCAGCCCCTGACTCCGGCCGACGGCCCGCTCCTCTCCCCGCGCGGAACCGCCACCACCTGACTGCTCGCCGGCCTGCGAGGAGAAGTCCCCCGAACCCGGGCCCCGGCCCCGTACCTGCCGGTGCCGACGTGCACGCCGGTCAGCGCGTTGTGGTGGAGAGGATGTCGAGGTAGTGGCGGTTCTGCATGATGCCGAGGGTGTTGCCGAAGGGGTCCACGACCGAGGCGGCGATGAAGCCCTCGCCGAATTCGCGGATCGGTTCGTGGGGTGTCGCGCCCAGGGACAGCAGGCGGTCCAGGGTGGTCCGGATGTCGTCCACGTGCCAGTAGATCACCGGGCCGCCCGCGATGGTCCCGTCGCCGTGCGCACCCAGGGTTCCCGCGTACTTGCTGTCCAGCAGGCCCAACTCGTGCTCGTAGTCGCCGATGCGGAACTCGGCGTAGCCGGGGCGTTCGAAGTAGGGCTCGATGCCGAGAAGTTCGGTGTACCAGCGCTTCGCGGACTCCAGGTCGGTGGTGTGGAAGCGGACCGTCGTGAGACCTCGCAGCATCTCCTGCTCCTCATGTGGGGGGCGGTGGGTTCTCTGAAAGTAGCCCTCGAATAGGTCAGTTTCCGTCCTAGATCCCGCGCCCTCTTCTTGTTCGGTTTGGCAGTTCGAGAAGGAAGGGTGATCGGCTCGGCGGCGACCCGGGGCTGTTACCTCCGTAACCTCATGGAAGGTAACAGTCTCACGGGAGGGACCACTCAGATGATCGCCCTTGCCTCGCGCCACTACTACGAGACCCAACTGCCGCTCAGCGAAGACCCCTTGCTCATCGCGGCGCGGCTCGCCGACTCCGGGCTGCACGAGTCGTACGTCCTCTACGAGAACGGGGGGAGCTGGGCCTACGCGGGCGGCGTGCGGGCCGAGCTGACCCTCGACCGCGACGGGGCCCGGCTTCGCCAGGACGGGGTGCCCGACGTCGAGCTGCCCTGGGGTGAGCAGCCGCTGCGGCTCGTCTCCGAGCTGCTCACCCAGGTCGAGGTGCCGTACTGGCGCGCCTACGGCTGGGCCGCCTTCGAGTTGTCGTACGCCAAGGACGGCGACCGCCGGCACCTCGGTGACCAGCGGCTGATGCAGCTCATCGTGCCGCGCGCCGAGGTCCGCTTCGGCGAGGGACACGCCCTCCTGCGCGCCGCCGATCAGGCCACGCTCGACGCTCTCGTCAACACCGTCATCGACCAGGCGCCTGCCGGTGGTGGGCAGCCTCGGGCCCTCGACGTCCACGTCACCGACGGCACCCACTACCGGGCCGCCGTCCAGCACGCCGTCGACGACATCAACGCCGGTGAGCTGCACAAGGTGATCCTGTCCCGCGTTGTCGAGGTGCCGGGGCGGACCGATCTGACCGCCACGTACGTCGCCGGACGGCGCGGCAACAACCCCGCCCGCTCCTTCATGCTCGACCTCGGCGGCACCGAGGCCATCGGCTTCAGCCCCGAGATCGTCGTCCAGGTCTCCGAGGACGGGCACGTCGTGAGCCAGCCGCTGGCCGGCACCCGTGCCCTCACCGAGGACGCCCTGGTCAACGAGAGCCTGCGCGCCGACCTCTTCGGCTCCCCGAAGGAGGTCTACGAGCACGCCATCTCGGTCAAGGTCGGCGCGGACGAACTGGTCGACGTGTGCGTCGAGGGGTCCGTGGAGGTGCCCGAGTTCATGACCGTGAGGGAGCGGGGCAGCGTGCAGCACCTCGCCTCCCGCGTTGCCGGGAGGCTCGCCCCGGGGCGGAACGCCTGGGACGCCTTCGCCGCCGTCTTCCCCGCCGTCACCGCCTCCGGTGTGCCCAAGGCCGCCGCCTACGACTCCATCCGGCGGTACGAGACCGAGGCGCGCGGGCTGTACAGCGGCGCCGTCCTCACCGTCGACCACTCCGGCGCCATGGACGCGGCCCTCGTGCTGCGCAGCGCCTACCGCCAGGGAGAACGCACCTGGCTGCGCGCCGGGGCCGGCATCGTCGGGCACTCCACGCCCGAGCGGGAGTTCGAGGAGACGTGCGAGAAGCTCGACAGCGTCGCCCGGTTCCTGGTCCCGGCGGCGGACGACCCTCGCGACGGGGACCTGCGATGAGGGTCGCCGACAAGGACATATGGCTGGCGGGTGTCGGCAGCTGGCTTCCGGACGCCGTCAGTACCGAGGAGGCTGTGGCCCACGGCTGGTACGACGCCGCCGACCGGGACACCTCCGGCATGCGGGCCGTTCGGGTCGCCGGTGAGCTGCCCGCCCCCGACATGGCCGTACGCGCCGCGCGTGCCGCCCTGCGCCGCAGCGCCGCCACCGGGCTCACCCCGGACGACTTCGGGGCACTGCTGCACTGCGCCACCTACCACCAAGGGCCCGACGGCTGGTCCGCGCCGCACTACGTGCTGCGGCACACCCTCGACCGTCCGATCGGCGCCGCCCAGATCGGGCCCGGCTGTCTCGGCATGCTCACCGCACTGGAGTTGGCGGCACATCGGCTGGCCGCCGATCCCTCCCGGGACGCCGTGCTCGTCACCGCCGGCGACAACTTCTCCGCCCCCGTCGTGGACCGCTGGAACTCCTCCAAGCTGTTCCTCCTCGCGGACGGCGGTGCGGCCGCCGCCGTGTCCCGGCGCGGCGGGTTCGCCCGGCTCTTGTCCATCGGCTCGGCCTCCGCACCCGTGCTGGAGGAGTTGCACCGCGCCGGCGAACAGCTCTTTCCGCCCGGCATCACTGTCGGCCGCTCGCTCAACTTCGAGGAGCGCAACGCCCATCTGCGCCGGCAGTGGGAACAGGGGACGGCCGCGCCGACCGTGCACTTCGGCGAGGTGGTCGCCGACACCGTCGACCGCGTCCTCGACGAGGCCGGCACCAGCCTGGAGAAGGTGGCCCGCGTCTGCCACACCGGGTACGCCAAGGGAGCGCTGCACAGCATCTACCTCGCCCCGCTGGACATCGAACCCTCCCTCGGCACCTGGGAGTTCAGCCGGGACATCGGCCACGTCGGCGCCGCCGACCCCTTCATCGCCCTGGAGCACCTGTGGACCCGGGGCGACGTCACACCGGGCGACCGCGTGCTGCTCCTCGCGGCCGGGCCCGGCATGGAGGTCGCCTGCGCGGTCGTGGAGATCACCGGTGAGTACGCGGACGACCAAACGGACGACCAAACGGACGACCAAACGGTCGCCCGGACGAACGACATGGTCAAGGAGGACGACCGATGATGCTCGACGGCTGCACGCCCTGGCCCGCCGAGACCGCCGAGCGCTACCGCCGTGCCGGGCTGTGGCGCGGCATCGACCTCGGCTCTCTGCCCCGCGCATGGGCCGACGCGTACGGCGCCGCCACGGCCCTCGTCGCCGGCCCGGAGCGCGTCAGCTACGACGAACTGGCCGACCGGGTCGACCGCAGGGCCGCCGGGTTCGTCCGCGAGGGGGTGCGACCGGGCGACCGGATCGTGCTCCAGCTGCCCAACGTCGCACAGTTCGTGGAGGTGGCCTTCGCCCTGTTCCGGGCCGGCGCCAAGCCGGTGTTCTCGCTCACCTCGCACCGCGCCCAGGAGGTGCGGCACCTGTGCGAGCTGTCGGGAGCGTCCGGGTATGTGGTTCCCGGTCTCTTCCGCGGCTTCGACCACACCGCCCTCGGGCGGCAGCTCGCAGCCGGACTCCCCGCGCTGCGGCGGGTGTTCGTCATGGACGGCACCGGCGGCACTGGCGCCGCCGACGGCCTTGTCGTACCCCTGGAGCAGGTCGACGCCGAGCCGGTGCCGTTGCCGGCCAACGACCCGTCCGACGTGGCCTTCTTCCTGCTGTCGGGTGGTACGACCGCGCTGCCGAAGCTCATTCCGCGGACCCACGACGACTACGCGTACCAGACCCGCACGGTGGCCGGGCAGTCGGGACTCGGGCCCGGTTCGGTCTATCTCGCCGCGCTGCCGGTGGAGTTCAACTTCGCCTGGGGCTGTCCCGGAGTCGTCGGCACGCTGTCGTCCGGCGGGACCGTCGTGCTCGCGCCCGATCCCACCGCCGACGACTGCTTCCGGCTGATCGAGGCCGAGCGCGTCACCCTGACCTCGGTGGTGCCGACCGTGGCCCGGCTCTGGTTGGAGGAGCGCCAGTGGTCCGACACGGACCTGTCCAGCCTCCGGGTCCTGCAGATCGGCGGAGCCCGGCTCGAACCGGAGCTGGCCGCGCGGATCGAGCCGGAACTCGGGTGCCGGCTGCAGCAGGTGTTCGGCATGGCCGAGGGGCTGCTCACCATGACTCGGCCGGACGACGATCCGCACGACGTACTGCACACGCAGGGACGGCAGGTGTCGGAGGCGGACGAGGTGCTGATCGTCGACCCGTCGACCGGTGCCCCGGTTCCGGTCGGTGGGACCGGGGAACTGCTGACCCGCGGGCCGTACACCCTGCGCGGCTACTACCGGGCTCCCGAGCACAACGCACGGGCCTTCACGGAAGACGGGTTCTACCGCACCGGCGACCTGGCGAGCATCACCCCCGGGGGGCGGCTCGTGGTCCAGGGGCGGATCAAGGACGTCGTCATCCGGGGCGGGGACAAGATCGCCGCCGGGGAGGTGGAGGCGCATCTCGTCACCGTTCCGGGTATCGCCGCGGCGGCCGTCGTACCGGTGCCCGACGAGTTCCTCGGGGAGCGGATCTACGCGTTCCTCGTCAGCCGGGCCGAGGAGGAGGCGCCGCCGCTCAGCGCGCTCAAGGCCGCGCTGCAGGAGAAGGGGCTGGCCGACTTCAAGCTGCCGGACCGCGCCGAGTATGTGGCGGACCTGCCGCTCACACCGCTCGGGAAGGTCGACAAGAAGGTCCTGTCAGCGGCCGCCGCCGACCCGGAGTACTCCCGCGACTGGGGGCAGGCCCGGCTCATCCCGGCTGCCGCGGCCGCCCCTGTTCCGGCACCGACGAGGTGACGCCCCTCCGACACCGACGAGGCGACAGGCCCGCCCCGGCGCCGCCGGCACCGCCCGCATCGACACCCACGAGGTGAAAACCCATGACCGTACCCACCACCCCAGCCCTTTCCGCCCCTTCCGCCCCTTCCTCGCCCACTTCTCCCGCACGACCCCGCGCCCTGCGCCGTACCACTCCCCTCTCCCTCGACGAACTGCGTCGCGACGTCGGCCAGGCCATCGGCGTCCCGCCCGAAGAGATCGACGGTGACGCCCACCTGGTGCACCTCGGGCTCGGGTCACTGGAGGCGATGCTGCTCGTGACCCGCTGGCGTCGGCAGGGCATCCCCGTCGACTTCGCCGCGCTCACCGGAGCCCCCACCCTCGACGCCTGGCACCGGCATCTCGGTGAGGCATGGGCTCTGCGCGAGACGGGAGCGGCGTGATGGACGCCCTGCTGATCCGCGGCGGGGTGCTCTACCCCGCGGACGCCACCGACCGGGTCGTGCCCGACGGCGCGGTGCTCGCGGCGGACGGCGTGATCGTCGCCGCCGGTCCGCGCGCCGAGGTCGAGGCGGCGGTCCGGCCCGAGCACCGGGCCGGCGGCCTGCGCGTCATCGACGCCCACGACCGGATGATCCTGCCCGGCTTCGTCAACGCTCACTGGCACGAGATGTTCGCGCTGCGCTTCCCCTTCAAGGGCGCGCTGCGCTCGGCCACGGACCGCGACGACAAACCGGTGTTCATGGCACTGGGCGGCGACGTGCCGCAGATCTCCGTCGTCTTCGACACCTTCCACGACCACGTCGACCGGCTCACCCCCGACGAGGCCCTCACCATCGCCCGCTACTCGATGTGGACCCAGCTGCGCTCCGGCGTCACCACACTGGGCGATGTCGGCTCCCTCAACCAGCCGCAGGCGCTGGCCCGGGCCGCCCGTGACCTGGGGATGCGCGTCACGGTGAGCACCTGGGCCGCCGACGCGGTCTGCGCCCCCGGCGACAGCCGCTTCCGGCGCACCCGCGACACCGACCTGGAACTCCAGCGCATCGAGGAACTGCTCGACGAGTGCACAGCCGACCCCGACGGTCTCGTACGGGCCTGGCCCACCGCCGTCTACGGCACCAACATGAGCGACGAACTCGCCGCTGGGTTCGCCGACCTGGTCGCCCGCTACGACGTCCCGTTCGCCACCCACGTGGGCGCGCTGCGCAACGAGGCCGACGTGATGCTCGCCTACTACGGCGCCACTCCGGTACGGCGGTTCGCCGACGCCGGGCTGCTGTCGAAGCGGTTCATGGCGGTGCACTGCGGCTTCGCCGATCCGGGGGAGCGGGCGCTGCTCATCGACGCGGGCGCGCACATCAGCCACTCGCCCGCCAAGTACGGGCAGGCCGGCGAGTCCACCGTCTCCGAGACGCGGGCGATCCCGGAGTTCCGGCGGGCCGGGCTGGACGTGTCGGTGTCCACCGATGGCGCCGCCGTGCCGCTCGGCGGGATGCCGGAGGCGATGCGGGCGGTGTGGCAGCTCTACAACGAGATGTACGCCGACCCGACCGAGGTGCTGCCCACCGACGCCCTCGCGATGGCCACCCGGCTGCCCGCCCGGGGCCTGGACCAGGGGGAGCGGATCGGCAGCCTGGAGCCGGGCAAGCAGGCGGACCTGCTGCTCGTGCCCGCCGGCGACTGGCGCTATCTGCTCAACCCGCGCCCGCTGGAGGGGTTCCTGTCGCTCGGCGGCTCCATGGACGTGGAAACGGTCGTAGTCGCCGGCCGGGTCCTCATCGAGGACGGCCGCTCCACGGAGCTCGACGAGGACGCCCTGGAGGCGGAGTACCTGGAGGCCCTGTCCTCCTTCACGGTGCGCTGCCTGGGCGTGGACGCCGACACGGTCGCGGCGGTGCTGCGCCGGCGGACCGAGACGCTCGAACGGCGCCGCCGGGCGGCGGCCGCACATCACACGGGATGGAGGCAGGCGCCATGAGCGAGTCCAAGGTAAGGGCCGCCCTGTACGGCAGCACGGCCCTCGTCACCGGCGCCGCCGGCGGCATCGGTGCCTCCGTGGCCCGCGAGCTCGCCGCCGCCGGTGCCCGGGTCGCCCTGCTCGACGCCGACGGGGCCGCCCTGGAACCGCTGGTGAAGGAGCTGGAGGCCGAGGGGGCGAGCGTACTGGCGTTGGCCGCCGACGTGCGCTCCAGCGCCGAGGTGGACGCCGCGGTGGAGCGCGCCGAGACCGAACTCGGGCCGCTGGACCACCTGGTGAACGCGGCCGGGGTGCTGCGCACCGGGGAGGTCACCGGATACAGCGACGAGGACTGGGAGTTCACCTTCGCGGTCAACGCCACCGGCGTCTTCCACGTCAGCCGGGCGGTCGTCGGACGGATGGTGCCGCGCGGCTCGGGCGCGGTGGTGACCGTCGCCTCCAACTCGGCGGGCGTACCGCGCTGGAACATGGCGGCCTACGCGGCGTCGAAGGCGGCGGCGACCAGCTTCACCCGGACCCTCGGCCTGGAGGTCGCGCGGTACGGCATCCGCTGCAACGTCGTCGCGCCCGGCTCCACCGAGACCCCGATGCTCACCACGATGTACGCCGACGGCGACTTCGCCCGGCCGTCCGTCGAGGGCTCACCGGACACCTACCGGGTGGGCATCCCGCTGGGCCGGCTCGCCCGGCCCGAGGACATCGCGCACGCGGTGCTCTTCCTCCTCTCCGAGCAGGCCGCGCACATCACCCTGCACTCCCTCGTGGTGGACGGCGGCGCCGCGCTCGGAGCCTGACCACACCGGGCCGGTCCGGCCGGTCCCCGCACCAGCGGGTCGGGGGAAGCCCGACCCGCAACTGACCCTGGAGCCACCATGGCGATCCCTCTCATCGATCCCTATCCGATGCCGACGGAGGACGAACTCCCGCGCAACACCGCCTCGTGGACGGTCGATCCCGCCCGTGCGGTGCTGCTCGTCCACGATCTGCAGAACTACTTCCTCAGCCCCTTCGGGTACGGCGGCCCGGACACCGGCCGGCAGCCGCTGACGGATCTGCTCGACCACACCGAGGCCCTGCGCGGGTCGTTCGCGGCGGCCGGTGCGCCCGTGGTGTACACCGCCCAGCCGGGCGGCATGAACGACGAGCAGCGCGGGCTGCTCAAGGACTTCTGGGGCGCTGGGATGAGCGCGGACGAGGAGCACCGCGCCATCCCCGAGCGGATCGCCCCGGGCCCCGGTGACGAGGTGTTCACCAAGTGGCGGCCGAGCGCGTTCTGCCGCACCGATCTGCTGGGCATGCTGCGCCGCACCGGCCGCGACCAGCTGGTGATCTGCGGGGTGTACGCCCATGTCGGCATCCTCATGACCGCCCACGAGGGCTTCTCGCAGGACATCCAGACCTTCGTGGTGAGCGACGCGATCGCCGACTTCTCCGCCCGGCGGCACCGGGAGACGCTGGAGTACGTCGCGGGCCGCTGCTCGGTCACCTTGCCGACGCGGTCCGTGCTGGCCGCGATGGGCACGATGGCCGGGACGGCAGGGGCAGCGATGGCTGGGGGACGGTCATGACCGCGCACCCGGTCCTCGAGCGCGTCCTCGGTGCCGACCCGCCTCCGTTCGCGCTGCTGCACCGGCCCGGTGCGACGGGGCCCGACCGGATCGACGTGCTGACCGGGCGGGTCGCCGTACACGAGCTGATCTCGCAGATCCCGCTCGCGGACCCCCGTGCGGACGAGCCGGCCGGCGAGCGGCACGAGGTGCTCGCGCTGTTGCCGTACCGGCAGATCCGCGAGCGCGGATTCGCTTGTGCCGACGACGGGGCGCCGCTGATCGCCCTGGCCGTGGACGACCAGGCGGTGCTGCCGCTGGGGGACGTCCTCGAACAACTGCCGGACGTGCCGATCGCCATGGACGAGGGCCGCTTCGACGCCGACGACGAGGAGTACGCCGCCCGGGTGCGCCGGGTGCTCGCCGAGGAGATCGGGCGGGGCGCGGGGGCCAACTTCGTGCTCCGGCGGTCCTTCACGGCGCGGATCGAGGGCTGGTCGGCGCGGACCGCGCTGTCGTTCTTCCGCCGGCTGGCCGGCCGCGCCCCGGGCAGCCACTGGTCGTTCGTCGTGCACACCGGGGAGCGCACCTTCGTCGGCGCCTCGCCGGAGCGCCATGTGAGCCTGGACTCCGGCCGGGTCGTCATGAACCCGATCAGCGGCACGTACCGCTATCCGCCGGGCGGGCCCGTCCCGGAGGAGGTGTTGGCCTTCCTCGCCGACCCCAAGGAGGCCAACGAGCTGTACATGGTCCTCGACGAGGAACTGAAGATGATGGGCCGGGTCTGCGACCTGGGCGGACAGGTCACCGGGCCGTTCCTGAAGGAGATGGACCGGCTCGCCCACACCGAATACCTCATCGAGGGCCACAGCTCCCTGGACGTACGGGAGATCCTGCGCGAGACGCTGCTCGCGCCGACCGTCACCGGCGGCCCCATCGAGAGCGCCTGCGAGGTGATCAGCCGTCACGAGCCGGAGGGGCGTGGTCACTACGCGGGGGTCGCGGCCCTGATCGGCAGGGACGCCTCGGGGTCCCGGCGGATGGACTCGGCCATCCTCATCCGTACGGCGGAGATCGACGCGTCGGGGCGGGTCCGGATCCCGGTGGGCGCCACCCTGGTCCGCGACTCCGACCCGGTGGCGGAGGCCGCGGAGACCCGGGCCAAGGCGGCCGGGCTGATCGAGGCGCTGCGGGCACCGGTCGGCGCGCGGCCGGGGTCCGCCGCGGGCCGGCCGGAGCCGCTGGCCGCGCATCCGGCGGTGCGGGCGGCGCTGGCCGAGCGCAACCGGCCGCTGGCCGGCTTCTGGTTCGAGGACCCGCGCGAGCGGTCCCGGCCGTCGGCCGCGCTGTCCGGGCGCCGGATCCTGGTGATCGACGCCGAGGACACCTTCACGCATATGGCGCGCCATCTGCTCCAGGCGTACGGGCCGTACGTCGACGTACGCCGCCACGACGACGACCTCCCGCTCGACAACTATGACTTGGTGATCGTCGGGCCCGGTCCGGGTGACCCCCGGGAGACGGCCGACCCGAAGATCGCCCGGCTGTGCGGGGTGACCTCGCGGCTGCTGCGGGACGGTATCCCGTTCTTCTCGGTCTGCCTCGGGCACCAGGTGCTCAGCACGCTGCTCGGGCTTCCGCTGGTGCGTCACAGCGTGCCCAGCCAGGGGGTGCAGCGCACGATCGACTGCTTCGGGCGCGGTGAGCCCGTGGGCTTCTACAACACCTTCGCCGCGCGCAGCGCCCAGGACCTCGTCGAGTGCCCCGAACGGGCCGGTCCGGTGCGGGTGTTCCGCGAGGCGGACGGCGAGGTGCACGCGTTGCGCGGGCCCGGTTTCGCCTCCGTCCAGTTCCACCCCGCGTCGGTGCTGACGCGGCGCGGTCCCGAACTGCTGGGGGAGCTGATCGCGGAGCTGCTCGGTGAGGTAACGGGCGCTAATCGGGGGGCCGTTGTCCCTGCCTCGATACCGGCATAGCGTTTTTGGTGGTAGCAGCACCCCTTGTCCCGCCGCCCCACTGTGGAAGGAACCGTCCGATGCGCTTCGACAACATCTGGATCGCCGGCACCGGAGGAACCCTCGGCGCGTTCGAGCCGGTGGCCGCGGCGGTCGCCGACGGCCGCTACTCGGCCGAGGCCGCCGAGAGCACCGGCATGGTCAGTTACGCGCGGGCCACCCAGGCGCCGCCCGAGATGGCGGTGACCGCGGCCCGGCAGGCCGTCAAGGAAGCGGCGGAGAAGGGAGCGCGTGTCGACACCGACACCCTGTTGCTGCACAGCCACGGCCACTTCCAGGGCATCGACCTGTGGCCCGCCGCCTGCTGGATCGCCCGGGAGCTGCTGGGCGAGCACGTCGACAACACGCCGACGACGGTCAACGCCTGGTCCAACGGCTCCCTGGCCGCGCTCGACGTCGCCGCCTCCACGCTCATCGCCCGCCCGGACGTGCCGTCCGTGCTGATCACCCTGGCCGACCGGTTCGCCCCGCCCACCGACCGCTTCCACACCTCCCCCGGCATGGTCTTCGGCGACGGCGCCGCCGCCGGGGTCGTCACCCGTGACACCGGGCGGCTGCGGCTGCGCTCACTGGTGAGCCGGACCGACACCGTCCTGGAAGGACTGTCCCGGGGCGCCGAGCCGTTCCGTACGGTGCCCGAGGGGCAGCCCGACATGCGGCGCAGGACGCGTGAGTTCCTGGCGTCCGGCGAGGTCACGCTCAGGGGCGTGCACACCCGCGTCGCCGACTGCACCCGGCAGGTGGTCGGACGCGCGCTGGACGAGGCCGGCATCACCGCCGACGAGATCGACTGGTTCCTGACTCCGTTCGTCGGCCGGACCCTGTACCGCGAGAGCTTCGTACGGCCGCTCGGCATCACCCCTCGCAACACCGTGCACGAACTCGGCCTGACCATCGGCCACCTCGGCCCCTGCGACCAGATGTACGGCCTCGATCACCTGCTCAGGAACGACCTGCTGACGCCCGGCGACCGCGTCCTCGTGATCGGCACCGGCATGGGCTTCACCTTCTCCGCCGCGGTCCTCACGGCCGACGGCGTCTGAGTGACCCGGCCCCCCGCGGCACCAGACCGGCTCCGCCGCCCCGCACGGCCTTCACAGCCCCCTCCGCACCTTTCGCCCAAGGAAACGGATCACGTCCATGACTCCCTTTCGTACCGCGAGCATCGCCCCGAACGCCCCCGCCGTCCCGGCGCCCGCGCCCCCGCAGGTGCTGCCCAGCCCGGACGCGCTGCGTGCGCGGATCCCCCTGTCCGCCCTCGCGAAGAAGACCACCGCGCTGGCCCGCCGCGACATCGGCCGGGTGCTGGCGGGCCATGACGACCGCATGGTCGTCATCACCGGCCCCTGTTCCGTGCACGACCCGGACGCCGCCCTCGGATACGCCGAGCGGCTGTCCGCGCTCGCCGCGGAGACCCGGGATCAGCTGATCGTCGTCATGCGGGTGTACGTGGAGAAGCCGCGTACCCGGGTCGGCTGGAAGGGGCTGCTCAGCGACCCCGGCCTGGACGGTTCGCACGACCTGCCCGGCGGGCTCGGGCTCGCCCGCGGCCTGATGGCCCAGATCGCCGGCATGGGACTGCCCGTGGCCTGCGAGTTCCTGGACCCGCTGGTCCCGCCGTACCTGGCCGACGCGGTCGCCTGGGGGGCCATCGGGGCGCGTACGGTGCAGAGCCAGGTCCACCGCCAGTTCTGCAGCGGCCTTGGTATGCCGATCGGGTTCAAGAACACGACCGACGGCGGGGTCCGGGACGCGGTGGACGCCGTCGTCGCCTCCTCCCGTGCCCATGTCCACCCGGGCATCGACGGTGACGGCCGGGCGGCCGTCGTCGCGACCCAGGGCAACCCCGACGGCCATGTGGTGCTGCGCGGTGGTGCCGACGGCCCCAACTACGGTCCCGCGCAGGTCGCCGCCGCGTTGGAGGAACTGGACGCCGCCGGTCTGCCGCAGCGGCTGATCGTCGACGCCAGCCACGGCAACAGCAACAAGGACCACGAGCGGCAGCCGCTCGTCATCGCCGACATCGCCCGCCGGATCGCCGCGGGTGAGCAGGGGATCGCCGGCGTCATGATCGAGAGCTTCCTCACCGCGGGCCGCCAGGACCTCCGACTCGGCCGCACCGACCGCCTCGTGTACGGCCAGAGCGTCACCGACGCGTGCGTGGACTGGTCGACCACGGCCCGCATGGTCGACGACCTGGCCGCGGCGATCGACACCCGCCGGGCCTCCGCCGCCTGAGCACACCCCCTGCAGTCCACCCGGAACAACACTCGAGAGGAACCAATGCCGTGGCTGTCACCACGAGTTCGTCCCTGCCCCTGGCGCGCGTCCTGGACGGCGCGCGGAGCGGCGCGCTGCACCGGCGTGCCATCGACGCCCCCGCGGTCGTCGCCGAGCGGTCCGAGGTGTACGCGACGGCCGCCCTGGCGGCACTCGTGCACACGTACACGGGAGAGACCGACCTGCTGATAGGCCGCCGCCGGCAGCCGGGCGTCACCGAGACGGTCGCACTCCGCGTCGACGGACCGACCACTGCCGGGGATCTCCTGCGCGCCGCACCCGGGGCCCCCGTCGCGGAGGTGGGCGGCACCGGACGGCCGGCGCACGCCGCCGTCGACACGACCGGGCCCGCGTCGGCGGCGCTCGCCGCGCTGACCCTCTCCACGACCGGCGACGGCCTGGAACTCGCCCTGGACAGCGACGAGTTCGACGCCGAGGCCGCCGACCAGTACGCCCGCCACCTGGAGCGGATCCTCGCCGCGCTGGCGGCCGACGCGGACGGCACCGTCCGGGACATCGCGCTGCTGACCGACGAGGAGCTGCACCGCACCCTGGTGGAGTGGAACGACACCGAGGGGCCGGTGGGCCCGGAGTACTTCCACGAACTGGTCGCCGAGCACGCGCGCCGCTCCCCCGACGCGCTCGCGGTGATCCTTCCCGGTACCCGGCTCACGTACCGCGAACTCGACGGCCAGGCCAACCAGTTGGCGCACCGGCTCGCCGCCCGGGGCGTGCGTCCCGGCGACCGGGTCGGCGTCTGCTTCCCGCGCGGCGCGGAGAGCCTGGTCGCCCAGCTGGCCTGCTTCAAGCTGGCCTGCGCGGCGATCCTGCTCGACAGCGACTTCCCCGCCGACCGCGTCCGCTACATGATCAAGGACGCCTCCGCCGCCGTCGTACTGACGCTCGCCGCCCATGCGGACAAGGTCAGCGGCCTCGCCCCGGTGATCGCCCTGGACACCGACGACTGGCGCACCGAGCCGGACACCGAGGTGAGCGAGCCGGTCGACGCGGACGACCTGATCCACATCTGTTACACCTCCGGCTCCACCGGCGCCCCCAAGGCCGTCATGGTCCGCTTCGGCGCCGCCCGCAACCTGATCCACAGCATGGCCGAACTGTGCGGGATGACCGCCGCCTCCCAGGGCACCTGGCTCGCCGCCCCCGGCTACGGGATGATCGAGGTCGAATGCTTCCCCGTCCTCGCCCGCGGCGGGACCGTGCACATTCCCGACGTGTCGGTGGTCTCCTCCGAGCACCGCCTCCAGGAGTGGTTCCTGCGCGAGGGCATCACCACCACCCTGCTGATGAAGCCGATGGCCGAGCGGCTGTGGCGCCTGGAGTGGCCCGAGGACACCCCGCTCGAGAACATCCGGGTGTGCGGCGAGCGCATCCAGTCCTGGCCCCCGGCCGGCCTGCCGTTCCGGCTGGTCAACCTCTACGGCTCGGCGGAGGCCACCGTCGTCGCCAGCTGCGACATCACCGAACTCGGCGAGCGACTGGGCGCTCAGGGCAGGGCTCGCCGGCTGCCGCCGATCGGCCGCCCCACCACCAACGTCACCACGTACGTCCTCGACGAGGAGCTGCGCCCGCTGCCGCCGGGCCTCGTCGGCGAGCTGTGCATCGCCGGCGTCAGCCTCTCGGCCGGCTACCTGGGCCGTCCGGAGGCCACCGCGGAGAAGTGGATCCGAAACCCGATCGACCCCGCCCGCCACCCCGTGATGTACCGCACCGGAGACCTGGCCCGGTACTGGCCGGACGGCAGCATCGAGATCGTCGGCCGCACCGACAACCAGGTCAAGGTGCGCGGCAACCGGGTTCACCTCGGTGAGATAGAGGTCGTCCTCACCACCCTGCCGGGGGTCGACCAGGCCGCCGTACTCGCCCGTCAGGACGGGCAGGGCGACGTCCAGCTGACCGCCTACGTCGAGCCCAGCCAGGGGACCGTGCCGTCGGTGCGCGACATCCGTCGCGGGCTGTCCCAGCGGCTGCCGTCGTTCATGGTCCCGGCCGTGTACGTCATCGGCGGGCTGCCCCTCAGCGTCAACGGCAAGATCGACCGGGCCGCCCTGCCCGAGCCGCCGCGCTCGCGCCCCGAGCTCGACACCCCGTACCAGGCCCCCGCCGGGAAACTGGAGGAGGTGCTGCTCAGGCTGTGGACCGAGGTGCTGGAACTCGACGGCGTGGGCGTGCGGGACAACTTCTTCGAACTGGGCGGGGATTCGCTGCGCGCCGCCCGGCTGACCGACCTGGTGCGCAAGCGGTTCGTGGTGGACATCGAGATCGTCGACCTCTTCGACGAGCCGTCCGTGGCGAGGATGGCGGCCCTGGTCGCGGACCGGGTCCCGGCAACCGCCGCCTGACCGGACAGGACATCACAGAGCCCCGCCGGTTCGACCGGTGGGGCTCTGGGCGTACAGGGGAGGGCGTACCGGGGCGCTTCAGGCGGCCTTCGGCAGTGGCGCCGCAAGCCAGCCGTCGAGCGCCGTCATGAACTCCGCGTGGTGGCCGTACCAGGTGATGTGCCCGGCTCCCTCGACCGACCGCACCTGTACGCCCCGGGCCGTCAGCTGCTCGACCGCCGCCGGCGGGACGAAGCGGCTGGGCTCGGGGCGGATCATCAGCGAGGGGACGTGCTCCGGCGGGGCGAAGTCCGTCCCGGCCACCGAGGCGAGCAGGCTCACCGAGGTGGCCACGTCGAACTGCTCGGCCGCCCGCGCCTCGACGACCCGGTCCCGCTGCTGCCAGCCGGGTTCGTGCCGGTCGAGGGCATCGAGCGTACGGCGCTCCTTGGCCTTGGTGTACGCCGCGGTGAGCGTCGGGGGGTCGAAGTCGGCCCGGCTGGGGCCGAAGGGCGTGTCGACGTACACCACCCGCTCGGGGGCCAGCCGGTCCAGGGCGGAGGCGAGCACGAAAGCCCCCATCGAGTGGCCGATGGCAAGCGCCGGAGCGGCCGGTACGGACTTCAGGAGAGCGGTGACGAAGCCGTCCAGGCCGGCGTCGGGGGCGGCGGGGGAGAGGCCGTGGCCGGGGAGATCCACGGCCACCACCCGATAGCCGCGCTCGGCCAGCGCCGGGCCGATTTCCCACCAGCATTCCCCGTTGCTCAGCATTCCATGGACGAGTACGGCGACGTGGTCGCCCGTGCCCCAATGGCGTACGTGAAGAGTCATGCGGGAAGAATAGTGTCCGTAATTCCGGAAGCCGGGGATGTGCGGTGACGGATTCTTTATGGAAACGAGAAGCCGCCGCCCGCTGCGTGGAGCCGGGCGACGGCTTTTCGGGTGGCCGCTTTTCGAGGGGCTTCAGCTCTCGGCGGACTCCAGCTTCTGCATGATCTTCTTCAGCTGGGCGGCCCGGCTCTGCTCGCCGACCGCCTTGAGGAGCGGCAGCATGAGGCCGTAGCGCTTGGTGCGGTCGAGCCGTTCGAACCGCTCGGCGGCGCCCGGCCGTTCGCCCAGCGCCGCCGCCAGATCCTCCGGCACTTCGGCGAGGGCCTGTGATTCGTAGGCGGCGGCCCAGCGTCCGTCGGCCTGCGCGGCCCGGATCTCGGCCAGGCCCGGCTCGCGCATCCGCCCGGCTTCGATCAGCGCCTCGACCTTGCGGATGTTGACCATCGACCACACGCTGCGCGGCCGTCGCGGAGTGAGCTTCTGCAGGAAGAAACGCTCGTCCAGCGATTTGCGCTGGCCCGGGATCCAGCCATAGCACAGGGCCACGTCGAGGGCCTGGGGGGAATTGACCGAGGGGATTCCGGAGCCCTTCTTCGCGATTTTCAGCCACACCCCGCTCGACAGCGCGTGATGTTCTTCGAGCCAGTTCTCCAGGTCCTCCTCGGTGGGAAAGTGCAGCATTTCGGCGTCGTCGTGCTGGGCGGCCATACGGGCATCTGCCTTCCGCGTGCGTCAAACGGTTGTGAAGTCGGTGGCGCCGTGCAGCCAGGACACCACGTCGTACAGGTCCTCGGCGGAGTGCGAGGCGAGCAGCGCGTCGCGCTCGGCGGCGCGGGCACCGGCCGCGTGGTACAGCTCGCTGCCCATCCAGCGGGCGGTGAGCGTGGTGCGGGCGGTGCGCTCGCGCCGTACGCCGTTGTACTTTTCCAGACGCTGGGAGACGTCGGCCGGGTCGCAGCGCAGCAGCGCGGCGAGCACCACCGCGTCCTCCAGGGCCGTGCAGGCGCCCTGGGCGGCGTACTGGAGCATCGGGTGTGCGGCGTCGCCGGCCAGTGCCACCCGGCGGTCCACCCAGGTTGCGACCGGGTCGCGGTCGCACAGCACCCAGATCCGCCAGTCCCGGCCGAGCCGCAGCACCTGGCGTGCGGCGTCGGACAGTTCGTCGAACTCGGCGAGGACCCGCTCGCGGGGGGCGGGCGTTCCGGTGATCTCGTGGACGGCGCCGTCGTCGCGGGTGGCGGCGAGGTTGAGGTAGGCGCCGGCGCCGATGGGATAGTGCACGAAGTGCCACTTCGGGCCCGCCCACAGGGTCACGGCCCGGGTCCGCAGCTGCTCGGGGACCTCGGACATCGGGATGACGGAGCGGTAGATGGTGTGGCCGGAGACGCGCGGTGCGCCGTCGCCGACGAGCTGCTCGCGCACGGCGGAACGCAGGCCGTCGGCGCCGATGAGCGCCTGGCCGCGGAAGCGGTCGCCGGTGGCGGTCGTCGCGGTCACGTGGCCGTCGGAGTGCTCGTAGCGGGTCACGCGCTGACCGGCCATCAGCTCCACGCCGGAGTCCCGGCAGCCGTCGAGCAGGGCACGGTGCAGGTCGGCGCGGTGTACGACGGCGTAGGGGTTGCCGAAGCGGGTGCGGTAGCCGCCGGTCAGCGGCATCGCGGCGACCCGGCGTCCGGTCGTACCGTCCATGAAGCGGAGTTCGTCGATGAAGTCGGCGCGGTCGGCCACGGCGTCGCGGACACCGAGGGCGTCCAGCGCGTGGAAGGCGTTGGGTGCCAGCTGGATTCCGGCGCCGATCTCGCTGAACTCCGGGCGGCTCTCCAGCACCGTCACCCGATGTCCGCTGCGGGCCTGGCCGAGCGCGACCGCCAGTCCGCCGATGCCGCCGCCCGCGACGAGTATGTGAGTCATGGCTCTTTCCTGATCCTCTCCGCACGCGTGTACCGGATGGGCGCGGCGGCCGGCCCTCCGGGGGAGCGAGGGCCGGCCGCGCGCGGGGGACGGCGGCGAACCGCCGGTGGACTACTGGGCCGCCACCGGCGCGTCGGCCGGGGTGCCCAGGGGTTCCGTGCCCGGGGCCGCGTCGGTCTGCGGGCGGGCTGCCGTGGCGACCGCCGTGCCGCGCAGGCCGAGGGTCGAGACCGCGACGATGCCGACGGAGAGCGCGGCGGTGAACCAGAACGCCGCGCGGAAGCCGTCGATCGGGATGGCCCGGACCGCGCCGTGCGCGATGCCGGCGAGCGCCACGCCCAGGGCGAGGCACAGGCCCACGCCCAGCTGGCGGCCGGAGTTGTACAGGCCGGAGGCGAGACCCATCTGCGGACCGCTGACCCCGCTGGTCGCGGCGACGGCCGTGGTGATCATCATGACCGTCACACCCAGGCCGAGCAGGACACCGCCGGGCAGCACCACCAGCAGGTACGAGCTGTCCGCCGTTACCTGCGCGAGCAGCGCCCCGCCCGCGGCGAGGAACACACCACCGAGGGTCAGCGTGTTGCGCGCGCCCAGCTTCTCGGTCAGGCGGATCACCGGGACGCTGGCGAGGAACACCACGAACGCCTGCGGGAAGAAGGCGAGTCCGGTCTTGACGGAGGAGTAGTGGAGCACCTGCTGCAGGTAGAGGGTGATGAAGAAGGTGGACACCGACATCACACCGCCCGACAGGAACGCGATCGCGTTACCGGAGGACAGGCTGCGGTTGCGGAAGATCGACAGCGGCACGAGCGGCGCGGAGACCCGGGTCTGTACCACCAGGAAGGCGATCAGCAGCACGGCGCCGGCCACCAGGGAGACGATGACCGGTGTCGCGCCCCAGCCCTTGTCCGAGGCGACGGTCAGGCCGTAGCTGAACGCGCACATCGCGGAGGTGACGAGGACCGCCCCCGGCACGTCGAGACGCGTGCCACGGGTCTGGTCGTGGTCGGCGACGAGCTTCCGCGCCGCGAGCGCGACCAGGACGATGCCGACCGGCAGGTTGACCAGCATCACCGCGCGCCAGCTGATGTACTCGGTGAGCAGACCGCCGGCCGCGACACCGACGGAGAAGCCGGCGGAGGAGACAGCGCCGAAGACGCCCATCGCCTTCACACGCTCCTTGCCCTCCGGGAACCCGGCGGCGATCAGCGCCAGGACGGCCGGGGAGACCGCCGCGGCCGACAGACCCTGCAGCGCACGGGCGGCGACCAGGACGAACGGGGCGGTGGCGAGGCCGCCGACGAGCGAGGCGAGGGTGAAGACGGTGAGCCCGGCGACGAACAGCCGCTTGCGGCCGATGACGTCCCCGGCCCGGCCGCCGAGCAGCAGGAACCCGCCGTAGAAGAGCGCGTAGGCGCCCACGACCCACTGCAGTCCGCTGTCGGTGAAGCCGAGGTCGCGCTGCATGCCGCCAAGGGCGACGTTCACGATGGCGAAGTCGAGGGCGAGCATGAACTGTGCGGCGCACAGCAGAAGGAGCGGCGGTCGCCCGCCGGTGTTCCCGGACATGGGATTCCTTTCGTGGGGGGAGATACGGAGGTGAGGACGGAGCGGTGGAGATGGATACCGGTCAACGCAGGTGACCGGTAAGGTCTGCGACATGAACGCAATGCCGGCGCAGGCCACGGCGTCGAGAACGCCGACAGGACGACCGCGGGTGCGGCAACCGGGGAACCGCGAGGTCGCGCCCGGTCCTCTCGCCCTGGTGCAGTCCTTCGTCAACAGCCTCAACGTGGAGTTCGGACCGGACGAGTTCGCCACCGTCGGGGGGATCACGCGCTGGCTTGAGGAGTACGGTCCGCCCGGCGCCGCCGACGGTGTCACCGAGGCCGACCGCAGGCGGGCGGTCGAACTGCGCGAGGCCCTGCGGGCGTTGCTGCGGGAGAACAACGGCGGTGCCCCCGACCCGGCGGCCCGCGCCGTCGTCGAGCGCGTCGCCGAGCACTCCCCGCTGGTCCTCGGCTTCGACGACGAGGGCCTGCCCGCCCTGCGGCCCACCCGCACGGGCCCCCAGGGCGTGTTCGGGCAGATCCTCGGGATCGTCGTCGAGGCGGCCAAGGAGGGCACCTGGCAGCGGCTGAAGTCCTGCCATGATCATCGCTGCGCATGGGCCTTCTACGACCGTGCCCGCAACCGCTCCGGCCGCTGGTGCTCCATGGCGGTGTGCGGCACCCGCTCCAAGATGCAGGTGTACCGGCAGGGCCTGAAGGCCGACACGGCGAACGGCTGAGCGCGGCAGGACGCCCGTCACGGCGCGTACTCCCTGCCCAGGACGAGGCGCGCCACCGTCAGCTTGGTCGCCGCCGCCGTGCCGTCGGCGAGCTGGAGGCCGATGACGTCCCGCAGCCGCTGGGCGACCGGCCCGTCCTCGCTCCAGCCCAGGTGCCCCATGGTCAGCAGCGCCTGGTGGGTGGCCTCCACGGCGGCCTTGGGCGCCCACCACTTGGCCATGTTCGACGGGATGCGGGGATCCTCGCCCCGGTCCGCCGTGCACAGAGCCTCGTAGGCGACCAGGCGCGCGGCGTGCAGCAGGGTGGTGTGCTCCACGAGCGGGAACGCCACCGACTGGAACCGGCCGAGGGGCTGCCCGAAGGCGGTCCGCCGGGTGGCGTGGGCGTACGCCTCGTCCAGGGCGGCGTTGCCCACCGCGATCGCCATCAGCGCGATGTACGCCCGCGAAACCCCGAAGCCGCGCATCACGGCTGCGAAGCCGCCGCCCGGTTCACCGACCAGCTCACCGCGGCCGATCCGCACCCCGTCGAGGACGATACGGCCCCTGCCGCCGGCCCTGCAGCCCAGATCGGTCAGCCGCTCCCGGTGTATCCGCGCGTCGTCCAGCGGGATGTAGAAGGCGCTGATGCCGCGCGGGCCGTCCCCGCCGGTGCGGGCGAAGACCAGCGCGTGGGTGGCGTGCGCGGCGATCATGATCGAGGTCTTCTCGCCGGTCAGCACCCAGCCGTCACCGTCCGCCTCGGCGCTCATCCGGATGCCCGCCGCGTCCGTGCCGTGGTCGGGCTCGGTCAGCGCGAGGGCGACGACGGCCTCGCCGCGGGCGATCGGCGGCAGCCAGGCCGCCCGTTGCTCCGGGGTGCCGTTGTCGGCGAGGACACCTCCGACGAGCGCGGCGTTGAGCACCGGGAAGCAGACCGCGAGATCGGCCGCGGCCAGCCGCTCCAGCGCGATGCCCGCGCTGACCACGTCGAGGCCGAGGCCGCCGTACTGTTCCGGGATGCGCAGGGCGAACAGGTCCACGGCGGCCATGTCCGCGATCAGGTCCGGGCGGTAGGTGCCGGCGCGGTCCTGCTCCTGGCGGTGCGGGGCGATCTTCTCTGCGGCGAACTCGGCGACCCGCTTGGCCAGTTCGTTCTGCGCCGGGGTGTACGTGAAGTCCATGGAGGTGCTTCCTTCTCGCGGCGGGCGTCAGGCGGCGGGGCCGGAAGGGACGGAGCGGCCCGGCGTGCGCAACTGGTCGCGCAGGGCGAATTTCTGGATCTTTCCGGAAGGGGTGCGCGGCAGCGCCGGCAGTAGTTCCACCCGTTCCGGCCAGTACGTCTTGGCCATGCCGAGCCCGGCCAGGTGCTCCTGGAGGTCGGGCAGGCCGAGGACCGGGCCGGTGGTGACCAGGAAGGCGCAGGCGCGCTCGCCGAGCCGCTCGTCCGGGTAGCCGACCACCGCGACGTCCTTGATCGCAGGGTGCCGCAGCAGCGCGCCCTCGACCTCGACGACCGGGATGTTCTCGGCACCGCGCATGATCATGTCCTTGACCCGGCCCACGATGCGGATGCCACCGTGGCCGTCGTCCCGGGCCAGGTCGCCGGTGTCGAACCAGCCGTCGGAGGTCACCGAGGCGTCGTAGACCTCCTGCCGCCGGAAGTAGCCGAGGCACTGGGCGGCGCCGCGCACCTGGAGACGGCCGTTCTCCCCGGGGCGTACGGGAGTGCCGTCCTTGGCGGTGACGCGGATCTCCATGCCGGGGACCGCGGTGCCGTCGCTCTCGGCGGCCCGCAGCGGCGGCTGTTCGGGCCGGGTGACGGTCACGCAGCCGTTCTCCGTCATGCCCCACAGCGCGTACACCCGGCAGCCGAGCAGCGCGTCGGCGTCCTCCACCAGCAGCGGCGCGATCGGCGCGCTGCCGGTGGCGAAGCTGCGCAGAGCGGACAGGTCGTGGGGGGTGCGGCGCTGGGCGTCGATCAGGTCGGACAGGAAGGTGGGCGCCCCCATGAAGAACGTCACCCGCTGCTCCTGGAGGATGCGCAGCATCCGGTCCGCGTCCCACCGGTCCACCTGCACCGCGGTCGCGCCGAGCAGTAGCGGCATCACCAAGTTCCAGGTGAAACCCGCCTGATGGGTGGTCGGCGAGCCCATCGCGGTGATCTCGTCGTCGGCGAGGCCGAGGACGTCGGCCTGCGCCTTGTTCATCGCGTACAGGGTGTTGTGGCTGTGCACGACGCCCTTGGGCTCCCCGGTCGTGCCGGAGGTGAACATGATCTGCCCGGCGTCGTCCGGCCCGGCCTCCAGGCAGTCGAGGGAGGCGAGCAGATCCGGGTCGGGCGTGGGGGCGTACAGATCGCGGGTGAAGTCCAGGGCGCCGTCGGTGAGGTGGCCGCCCTCCCGGCCGTCGCCGCCGAGCAGCACCCGGTGGCGCAGGGTGGGCACGGCCTTCCCGACCTCGGCGCTCATCTCGTCGTAGGAGAAGCCCCGGAACTCGGCGGCGGCGATGTAGACCGGGCTGGCGGTGAGCCGGGTCATGAACTCCACCTCGCGGCGGCGCATCGTCGGAACGACGGGACCGGCGACCGCGCCGACCCGCGCGGCGGCCAGGCACAGCGCCACCAGCTCCCAGGAGTTGGGCAGTTGCAGCGTCACCACGTCGCCGCGCCGCACGCCGAGCCGGAGCAGCCCGACCGCGAGCCGGTCGACCCGGCGGGCGAGTTCGGCGTACGTCACGGTCTGCGCGTCGGTGCCGGAGTAGCAGACCAGGGCGGGTTTGGCGGGGCGCTCGGCGGCCCAGCGGCGCAGGTCGTGCAGGATCGTCTCGTCGCGCCAGAAGCCGGCCGCGCGCCACTCGTCGCCGAGCTCTGCCGGGGCGTTCGACGGTCGCTGTGCTGTCGTGGTCATCGGGTGCCTCCCCCGGAGTTGCCGAGCGCCCGGCGGGCGCGGGCGGCGATGGACTGGGCGCTGACACCGCCCTGTTCGAGAAGCTGGCGCTGGCTGCCGGCGACCGGCACGAAGGCGTCCGGCATCGCGACCCGGTGGACCCGGACCGGCAGCGCGCCCAGTTCCTCGGCGACCGCGGAGCCGAACCCGCCCGCCGCCCAGTGCTCCTCCACCGTGATCAGATGCCGCTGGTCGCCCAGCGAGTCGAGCAGCGCCGGAGTGTCGAGCGGTTTGACGGTGTGCAGGTGCAGGACGTTCGCCGAGATGCCGTCCGCGGCGAGGAGTTCGGCCGCCTCCAGGGCCGCCAGGACCGGGTAGGGGCCGCAGGCGGCGAACGTGATGTCGCCGCCTCGGCGCAGAATCTGGGCTTTGCCGAGGCGCGGCGGCCCGGCATCGGCCGGCAGGGCGGGGGTGGCGCCCCGGCCGAGGCGGAGGTAGACCGGGCCGCCCAGCGCGAGGGCCTGGCACAGGAGTTCGGCGGTCTGGGCGGGGTCGCCGGGCACGACCACGGTCATGTGAGGCAGCACCCGCATCGACGCCAGGTCCTCCAGGGCGTGGTGCGTGGGGCCGAGGTGCCCGGCCGACACCCCGGAGTGGGTGGCCGCGATCACCACCGGCAGCTCGCCCAGCGCGATGTCGAGCTTCACCGCCTCCAGGGCCCGGGACGCGGCGAACGCGGCCATCGTGTTGACCACCGCGATCCGCCCCTCACGGGCGAGCCCGGCCGCGGCACCCATCAGGGTGTGCTCGGCGATCCCGAGATTCAGGTACCGTTCCGCGCCGTCCCCGAAGTCGACCCCGCCGAACAGCCCGGTGTCACTGTCCAGGACCACCAACCGCTCCTCACGGGGGAGGAGTTCGGCGACGGTGTCGCGATAGACCTCACGAGCGGAACGCTCGGCGGGGGCGGCTCGGCGCGCGGTGGGGGCCGTGGCGGTGGTCATCGGCGGGCCTCCGCGTCCGCGCGCAGGGCCTTCAGGAGCTGGAGCTGCTGGCGGCGGCCGAGGCGGGCGTAGTGGCTGCGGGCCTTGCCCTCGATCTGGGGGACGCCCTTGCCCTTGACGGTATGCGCGATCAGGACGGTGGGGCGCTCGGGGTCCGGCGGCAGGGACAGGGCATCGGTCAGTGCCTCGATGTCGTGGCCGTCGGCCTCCAGCACCCGCCAGCCGAAGGCACGCCAGCGGTCGGACAGCGGTTCGAGCGCGCCTACGGACTCGGTGGGGCCGCTGATCTGCAGGCCGTTGCGGTCCACGATCGCGGTGAGGTGGCCGAGCCGCTGCGCGGAGGCGACCGAGGCGGCCTCCCACACCGAGCCCTCCTGGAGCTCCCCGTCGCCCATGACGACGAAGCAGCGGCGCTCGGAGCCCTCCAGCCTGTGCCCCAGCGCGTGCCCGACGCCGACGGCCAGTCCGTGGCCGAGGGATCCAGAGGGCATCTCCACACCGGGGATCCCGGGGTGCGGGTGAGCCGTGAAGTGGCTGCCCGGCCTGGCGTACGCCTGCAGCTCCTCGGTCGGGAAGTAACCGGCCTCGCACAGCGTCGCGAACAGGCCGATGCCCCCGTGGCCCTTGCTGAGCAGCAGGATGTCGCGGTCTGGCTGCCCCGGGAAGCGGGGGTCGTGGCGCAGCACCCGGAAGTAGAGCACGGCCAGGATCTCCACCAGGGACATCGAGCCGCCCAGGTGACCGCCCTCGGCGGACGAGCACATCGTCACGATGTGCTCCCTGATCCGGGTGGTGGCCTCGGACAGTTCGGCTCCGCCGCGGTGTGCCTCGGCCCCTGAGGGGCCGGTGGGGCGGTCGGCGGTCGGTGCGGCCGGCGGCAGGGTGCCGCGCAGCAGGGGCGGGCTGCTCATGCCTTGTCCTTTCGGCGGGTGCGGTGGCGAGTGGACGCCGGAGGCGTAGGGGGGCGGGTCAAGGGGTCAGTTGGGATGCAGCCCGGTGAACTCCAGGCCGCGCTCCTCCGGTTCGCCGAAGCGGACGTTCATGCACTGCACGGCGTTGCCCGCGCCGCCCTTGACGAGGTTGTCCAGGGCCGCGATCACGGTGACGGTGGAGGCCCCGCGGTCCAGCGCGAAGCCGACGTCGCAGAAGTTGGAGCCGGAAAGGATCTTGGCGTCGGGGAAGCGGTGCATGCCGCGCCGGGCGGCGACGATCCGCACGAACGGCTCGTCGCCGTACCAGGAGCGGTAGGTGGCGCGGATGGCGCGCTCGTCGACCCCGTCGGCCAGCGCCGCCCGGCACAGCAGCTGCACTCCGCGCACCGCCTCGACGCCGGTGGCCGTCATGTGGATGGTGTGCCCGGTCGCCTGCGCGATCTCGGCCTCGTGCCGGTGCCGGGTGGGCGCGAACACCCGTAGGGCGCCGCTGCGTTCGGCGTGCAGGTTCTCGGAGCCGGCTTTGGCGCCGGAGCCGCTGGATCCGGTACGGGCGTCCACTGTGATGTCGCCCCGCACCAGCCCGGCGCGGGCCAGCGGGACCAGGGAGAGCAGTCCGGCGGTGGCCATACAGCCGGGCACGGAGATCCGGTCGGCGCTGCGCAGCCGCTCGCGGTGGAACTCGGGGATGCCCGGGGTGAACGTGTCGATCAGAGCGGGTGTCTCGTGCGGGGTGCCGTAGTAGTCCTCGTAGACCTCGGTGTCGCGCAGCCGGAAGTCTCCGGACAGGTCGATGACGACGCGCGCCGAGTCGAGGTACTCGGGCATCCGCTGCATGGTCTCCCGGTGCGGGGTGGCCAGGAACAGCACGTCGCAGTGGCCGAGTTGGTCGTACGACGAGAACGTCAGCCGGGTGCGGCCGCGCAGGTTGGGATGGACGCTGTCGACCGGCCGCCCGCGCAGGGTGCGCGAGACGGCGTCGACGACCTCCACCTGGGGGTGGTTGACCAGCAGGCGGAGCAGTTCCCCGCCGATGTAGCCGGCCGCGCCGACGACGGCTGCCCGGATCATGCCTGTGCCTCCTTGATCAGCAGGGCGGCGATGGCGTCCGCCGCGTCGATGTCCGTCCCATGGCTCTGTTGCAGGCCCCGGAACTCGACCCGGTCGTTGACCTCGAGCACGGTGAGCCGGCCGTCGGGGTCCTGGAGCAGGTCCACGCCGGCGATGTGCGCGCCGACGGTGTCCGCGGCGGCCACCGCGAGTTCGGTGAGGCCGGCATCGAGCGGACAGCGCTCGCTGACCGCGCCGCGGGCGACGTTCGTACGCCACTGATCGCTGCGCCGGTACGTCGCCCCGACCGCCCGTCCGCCGACCACGAGAACCCGGATGTCCCGGTCGGCCTTGGCGACCTCGCGCTGTACGTAGACGATGTGCGACTGGGGGGAGGGCAGCGCCGCCAGGTGCTCCAGGACGGCCGTGGCCATCGCGGGGTCGGTCACCCGGGTCACCAGGCGACCCCAGGAGCCGACCAGGGGTTTGATCACGGCCGGGTAGCCGAGCTGCTCCAGGGCTTCGAGCGCCGCCTCCGGGGTCAGCGCGAGGGTGGTCTCGGGGGTCGGCAGGCCGCGGGCGACCAGCGCCGCCGACGTCTGCCACTTGTCGCCGCACACCGCCGCCGCGGCGGCGGTGTTGAGCACCTTCGTGCCCGTCGACTCCAGGGCGCTCGCCGCGTACAGCGCCCGGTAGTGGCCGACCTCCCGGTTGAGGACGGTGCGCGGGCCGGTCCAGGCGGAGCCCGCCCGGACCGACAGCGCGCGGGGGTCGATCTGCTCGCACGCGGCGCCACGCCTCTCCAGGGCTGCCAGGATGCGTTTCTCCTCGAAGCGGACTCGCGAGGCGAGTACGCCGAGCTGCGGTGCCGCGGAACTCATGGCCTGCTTCTCCTTCCCCTGTGTCCCTGTGGCCTCTGGCCTCTGTGTCGGATCCGGGGCTGCTTACTCGCCCCAGTCCTCCTCCACCTCGGGCGCGAGGATGAGGCGCGGCGGCTCGACGGATTCGACCTCCAATTCCGTACGGCACTCCGGGCACTCGAGAATTTCGCCGACCCGGGTGTCGTTCTCCCAGGGCACCTCCGCGTCGCACTCGAGGCATTCGTTGATCGTCAGGGTCTGGGACATGGGAATTCTCCTCATGTGATGGAATCTGATGGGGCAAGGAACTGAAAGGACTGTATCCCTGGGTTTTCCGCCGTTCGGCCGGGTTTCATGACCGGCTCGAATGGGAGTGAACGCGGCTGCTTATGCGTGGCTGCTCATGCCCGTGGGAATGAGGGTCTCCGCGGGGCCCGCGGGCGCGAGCGGATATCCCTGGAGCGCCTGCCGGAACGCCTTCTCGGCGATCCGGGCGAAGCCCTCCGGGGCGGCGCCGGGGGCCAGCGCCAGGATCACCGGCAGCGGGGCCGGCGGCTGCGGAAGCCCCGCATGCGCGGTGCGGGCCAGCCCCCACAGCTCGTCGCCGTTGGCGATCAGGCAGGTCATGCCGAGGCCGGCCTTGGCGGCCGAGCGCAGGCCGATCAGCTCGGGCCCCTCGTAGGCGACGCGCCAGGGGACGCCCGCGTCGTCCAGGACCTCGCCGACCAGTCCGCGCAGGGTGCAGGGGGCGGGGAACAGTGCCAGCGGGAGCGTGTCCCGCTCCCGGGTGGCGGGCCGGCCGAACCAGGCCATGCGCATCCTGCCCAGCTCCAGGGCGTCCGTGCCCGGGTCCGGCGCGCCGGCCTGCAACAGCAGCGCCGCGTCGAGCTGACCGGAGCCGAGCTGCTGGGCCAGCACCTCGCTCACCCCCGTCCGGACCCGCAGCTGCACCTGGGGCAGCCCTCGGTTGACCCGGCGCAGGAACTCCGGCAGGACCTCCGCGAGCTGGCTGGTCACGCCGACCGACAGCAGCACCCGGCCGGCCTCGGGCACGAACCGGGCGACCACCTCGTCGTTCAGCGCCACCATCCGGCGGGCGTACTCCAACAGTTCCTCGCCGTGCGGGCTGAGCCGCATCTCCCGCCCCGTGGAGGCGAAGACCGGGCTCTTGATGAGGCCGCTGAGCTGGCGGATCTGCTGGCTGACCGCGGGCTGGGTGATGTGCAGGGCCTCCGCGGCCCGCCGGAACCCGCCGTGCTCGACCACGGCCACCAATGCCCTCAGGCGATTTATCTGCAGGTCGTGTCGCATTCCCTCACCCCGTTGTCGGTTGGAATTCTGGAGCTGACCGCAGCCTAGGAGGGGTCGGTTCGCGGCGGCCACGGTGCAGCTCACCGGATGTGTGTGAGATCTTCATGTGCGGTGTGTGCAGTCGTCCCGAACGGGAATTACAGCGTCTTATTCAGACCATAAAAAACGGGCGTGGAATTGCTCCGCAGAAATACCCGGCAACGGCCTAGCATCGATCCCACTCAAGGGCCGTTCAAGCGGCACGTACAGGTCCACTCAGGTAGCTACTCAGGGAGAAAAAATGCTGGCAGCACCCGCTTCCTCGGCAGTACAGCAGGGCGTCCGGATAAACCTCGCCGACCCGTCCCTGGACGAGCGCAGCCCGGGCGAGGAATTCGCCTGGTCGGTGCGCGGGGCCGCGGCCGACGAGGATCGCGTCATACCGTTCCGCGCCCATCTCCCGGCCGTGTTCCCGCTGTTCGCGACCCGGCCCCGCTACGCCGTACGGCACCTGCTGAAGACGGCGTCGGTCGCCGACGCCCCGGTGCCGTACGTGCACGAGCCGGCCACGCACCTGGCCGCCTCCGGAACGTCGTACCGCACCACCCCGGAGGGCTCCTTCACCTCCCGTCTGCAGCAGGCCGAGCTGACCGACCTGAAGGTGCGGGTGCCGCTGCCCCCCGGGCTCCTCGACGAGCCGGCGCTGCTCGCGTCCTTCATCGACTACCGCGTCCTCGTGCGGCTGTCCGTGGTGGAGAACCAGACCCTGCTGCACGGCAGCGACGACAAGGCCATCACCGGTCTGCTCGACCTGCCCGGCACGCGCCACGGCGCCCTCGGCGACGACGTGTACGCGTCGATCACGGAGGCGGCCGCCGAGGTGGAGGAGACCGGCGGCTCCTGCGACGGCATCGTCGTCCACCCCTTCACCTACTGGGAGCTGGTCCGCGCCGGCGTCCTCGGCCAGCTGGGGGCGGCGGGCATCACCGTCTCCCGCACCCGCATGATCCCGCGCGGCCAGGTCCTGCTCGGCGACTTCCGGGCCGCCGTCACCCTGCTGGTGCCCGGCGTCGCCTCGCTGGCGCTGCTGCGCGGCCAGGGCCCGGACGGCTCCGACGTCGTCGAGGCGACCAGCCGCGTCGGCCTCGCCGTCCACCTGCCCCAGCACTTCCTGCTGCTGACCCGCGACTGACCCCCGACCTGCGCCAGCCGACGAAGGGAACCCCATGTCCGGCCCTCCTCGCCGCCCTGTCCGTGTCCTCTACATCACCGGGTGGATGCGCAGCGGCAGCACCCTGCTCGGCAACGTCCTCAACGAGCTGCCCGGCGTACGGCACATCGGTGAGCTGCACTTCCTGTGGAAGAACGGCGTCCTCGGCACCGGGACCAACTCCAGCTGCGGCTGCGGCCGGCCGCTGACCGAGTGCCCGCTGTGGTCGCAGGCGCTGACCGACCTGCCGGCCGGGGGCACCGAGACCACCGCGCACCGCATGCTGGGTCTCCAGAGCGCGCTGATGCGCACCCGGCACACCCGGGACCGGCTCGCCGAGACACGCGGCACGCGGCCCGCCGCGCCCGGGGTCGCCGAGCTGCTCGACCAGTCGGCCGCCGTCTACCGTCGGATCGCCGCCCGCGGCGCCGACCGGCTGGTGGTGGACGGCTCCAAGTGCCCGGCGGAGGCCGCTGCCCTGCTGGGCCGGTCCGACCTCGACGTGCGGGTGCTGCACATCGTGCGGGACCCGAGGGCCACCGCCCTGTCGTACCGCAGCGCGAAGGAGTACATCGACCCGATGTCCCCGGCCCGCTCCAGCGGCTACTGGACGGCCTTCAACCTCGCCTCCGAACTCGTCGGCACGGCGGCGGGCGACCGCTACCTGCGCGTCCGGCACGAGGACCTGTGCGCCGGGCCCCGGCAGACGGTGGCCGAGGTGCTGCGCTTCGCCGGCCTGGACGACGAGGTCCCGGTCGACGAGTCCGGCCGGGCCACGCTCGGCGTCAATCACACCGTCACCGGCAACCCGGACCGGCTGCGGCGCGGGGTCACCCAGATCCGCCCCGACGAGCGCTGGCGCACCGCCCTGTCCCCGGCCGACATCACGGCGGCCACGGTCCCGGCGCTGCCGCTGCTCGGCCGGTACGGCTACCCGGTGGCACCGTCCCGCCGGTCCGGCACACCGCCCACTCCGGCGGGCGGCACCGCATACCCTCGTACGGCCGACGCCCCGTCCCCGAAGGCGAGTTCACAGACGGCGGCCCGCCAAGGCTTCGTCGCCCCCCTCTGGCCGGGTGAGCTCTGGTGAACCTCGGACTCGCCGGCAAAGCCGCGCTCGTGGCGGCCTCCAGCAGCGGTATCGGGCTCGCGGTCGCCAAGGTGCTCGCGGCGGAGGGCGCCGACGTGTCGATCTGCGGCCGCGATCCCGAGCGGCTCGCCGCAGCCCACAAGGAGGTGGACGCGTGCGGCCCCGGCCGGGTGCTCAGCCGGTCGGTGGACCTGCGCGACGAGGACGCCGCCGCCGGATGGGTGAGCGAGACCGCCGACACGTTCGGCGCGCTGCACGTCGTGGTGACGAACTCCGGAGGTGTTCCCTTCGGCCCCGTCGAGGACTTCGAGGTCGCCGAGTACCGCGAGGCCGTCAACGACAACCTGCTGCCGCACGTCTCGCTGTCGCTGGCCGCCGCCCCCCAGCTGCGGGAGGCCGGCTGGGGCCGGATCGTGATGATCACCTCCGAGTCGGTGCGCCGGCCGCATCCGGGCAGCGGACTGTCCTCGGTGGCCCGGCTCGGCGTCCTCGGCTTCGCCAAGGGCCTCGTCGACGCGTTCGGCGCATCCGGGGTCACGGTCAACGTGCTGGCGCCCGGCTTCCACCGCACCCCGATCCTCGACGTCCAGTACGGCGACGAGGTCGAGGAACGCCTCGCCGAGGTCGCCGCCTCCCTGCCCGTCGGCCGCATCGGCCGCGCGGAGGACCTGGGAGCCCTGGTCGCCTTCCTCGCCAGCGAACAGGCCGCCTTCGTCACGGGCACGGTGCTGCTCGCGGACGGCGGCAACACCCGGGCCATCGTCTGACACCGGCGCCCGAGCTGACGCCCGGCCTCCCGGTTCGCGCCCGGTCTTCGGACCGGCGCCCCGCCTCGGGGCGGTGCGTCGCCGGCCTCGGCCCGCCGCTCCCCGCTCCGACGGACGGTGTCCCCGGCCGTCGCCCTGCCACCCGGCCGGCGTCCAGTCACCCGAGGGGAGTGCCGCCCACCCTGGGCCGACGCCTCGTCACCTGACGGGCGCACGCATCCCGGCCCGCCCCGCCTCGGCCCACTGCCGACGACCCGACGCCCACCGAATCCGCCCCCCACAGCCGAAGGAGTACGCACATGCCCCCGGGAACAACCCCGCCCCTGGGCGAAGTCGCCAGCGCGCGGCAGCCGGCGCTCTATGTGGTCAAGCTGGGCAGCGCCACCCTGGCCCACAGCCGTGTCTTCGACGAACTGCTGGCCCTGCGCGGGCGCGGCGCGCGCCTGCTCCTCGTCGCCGGGGGAGCCGCCGGTATCGCCGAGCACTACCGCCGCACCGGACGCGAGATCCGCACCCTCGTCTCCCGCGACGGCGACGAGATCCGCTACTGCCCGCCCGAGGAGATGCGGCACATCGTCGCCGCGTACGAGGAGGTGACCCTCCCCCTGGTGGAGGAGGAGCTGACCCGGCGCGGCCTGTCGGTCTTCGCGTCGGTGGCCCGCGGCGGCTCCCTGGTGACAGCCACGGCCAACGGGCCGATGCGGGTGCGGGACAACGGCCGCGTCCGCATCGTCCGCGACCACCGCGCCGGCACCGTCACCTCCGTCGACGCGCCCCGCATCACCGCCCTGCTCGACGCCTTCGACGTGGTCTGCCTCTCCCCGCCGGTCGCGGACACCGAGGGCGGCACGCCGCTCAACGTCGACGCCGACGTCCTTGCCGCCGCCCTGGCCCGCGCCCTGAACGCCGACCATCTGCGCCTGGTGACCGGCACCGCCGGCCTGCTCTTGGACCCCGCCGACCCGGCCAGCACCCTGCGCCACCTCGCCGAGGGCGAGGGCGGCCGGTACGCGAAGGGCCGTATGCGGCAGAAGGTGCGGGCCGCCGAGATCGCCCTGGGCGGCACCTCCGACACGGCGATCACCGGCCCGCACACGCTGTCCGCGACGGGTGCCACCCGCTTCTGGGCCGCCACCGCGCCGGCCGCCGACCTGACGCTGCTCTCCCGGGCGGTGCAGCTGTCCTCCGTCTCCCGGGACGAACGCGAACTCGCTCTCTTCCTCGCCGAGTGGTGCGCGGACCACGGCCTGAAGTCCGAGATCGACGCCGTCGGCAACCTGGTCGCCACCAAGGGCGCGGGAGACCGGCGCCTGATGATGCTCGGCCACCTGGACACCGTGCCCTACCGATGGCCCGTCCGCTGGGACGGCGAGGTGCTCTCCGGCCGCGGCTCGGTCGACGCCAAGGGCAGCCTGGTGACCTTCCTGCAGACCCTCGCCGACTATGACCCTCCCGAGGGCGTCGAGCTACGGGTGGTCGGCGCCGTGGAGGAGGAGATCACCGGGGCCGGCGCCTTCCACGTCCGCGACGCCTACCCGGCCGACGCGGTGATCGTCGGTGAGCCCAGCGGCGCGTCTTCCCTCACTCTCGGCTACTACGGCCTGATCAAGGTCCACCTGCACACCCGGGAGAGCGTCGGCCACACCGCCGGCGAGGGCGTCCGCACGGCCGGCGACCGCCTCGTCGAGGCCCTCACCGCCGTACGCACAGCGGTCGCCGAGGTCGCCCCCGACGCCCTCACCGCGACCCTGGGCGTCCGCGCCCTCAACGAGGGCGACGTCCAGGACGGCGAAGCAGTCGTCGACGTACGGCTGCCTCCGGGCCACGCCGTGGAGACGATCGTCGACGCGCTGCGCGCCGCCGTGGCGGAGCCCGTTCGCATCGAGGTGCTGCGTGCCACCCCGGGCGTGGCCACACCCCGCACCAGCCCGCTCGTCAAGGCGTTCCAACGGGCCTTCCGCACGGAGGACTTGAAGCCCCGCTACCTGATGAAGAAGGGCAGCAGCGACATGAACACGCTTGCCACCACCTGGCACGGCGTCCCCATGGTCGCCTACGGCCCCGGCGACGCGAGCCTGGACCACACCCCTGCCGAGCACCTGCCCGCGGCCGAGTTCCGGCTGGCCGGGCGCCTGCTGACCGCCGCCGTCCGAGAATGGAGCACGCTGTGACCACCCTGCAGACCACCCGACCGGGCCCCGACCTCACCTCCCCTTCCGCACCTGCTCCTTACTGCACCTGCTACCCCGGCGCGACCGTGTGGCTGACCGGGCTGCCGAGCTCCGGCAAGACCACCGTCGCCCGCGCTGCCGCCGAGGTCCTACGACGTGACGGCCGCCGCGTGGAGGTGCTCGACGGCGACGAACTGCGCCGTACGCTCACCGGCGACCTCGGCTACTCCCGCGAGGACCGGCATCGCAACGTCGAGCGCGTCGGCCGCGTCGCCCAGGTCCTCGCCCGCAACGGCGTCCTCACCCTGGTCCCGGTCATCGCCCCGTACGCCGACTCCCGCGCGCTGGTGCGCGACCTGCACCGGGAGAGCCGTACCGCGTTCCTGGAGGTCCATGTCGCCGCCCCGGTCGAGGTGTGCTCCGTGCGCGACGTCAAGGGCCTGTACGCGCGCCGCGCCGCAGGCGAGATCAGCGGGCTGACCGGCGTGGACGACCCGTACGAGGAGCCGTCGGCCCCCGAACTGCGGATCGACTCGCACACCCAGTCCGTGGACCGGTCCGTGGCGGCGCTGCTCGCCCTGCTCACCGAGCGGGGGCTGGCATGACCGCCCTGACCACCGCACCGGCCCCCGTGCCCGCCGAGAACCCGTACACGCTGTCCCATCTCGACGCCGTCGAGTCGGAGGCCATCCACATCTTCCGGGAGGTGGCGGGCGAGTTCGAGAACCCGGTGATCCTGTTCTCCGGCGGCAAGGACTCCATCGTCATGCTGCACCTGGCGCTGAAGGCGTTCGCGCCGGCGACCGTCCCCTTCTCCCTGCTGCACGTCGACACCGGGCACAACTTCCCCGAGGTCATCGACCACCGGGACCTTACGGTCGCCCGGCACAACCTGCGTCTGCACATCGCGACCGTGCAGGACTACATCGACCGAGGCGTGCTGCGCGAGCGGCCCGACGGCACCCGCAACCCCCTGCAGACCCTGCCCCTCACGGAGAAGATCCAGGCCGAGCGCTTCGACGCCGTGTTCGGCGGTGGCCGCCGGGACGAGGAGAAGGCCCGCGCGAAGGAGCGGGTGTTCTCGCTGCGCGACGAGTTCTCCCAGTGGGACCCGCGCAGGCAGCGCCCCGAGCTCTGGAACCTCTACAACGGGCGGCACGCGCCCGGCGAGCACGTCCGCGTGTTCCCGCTGTCCAACTGGACCGAGCTGGACGTGTGGCAGTACATCGCCCGCGAGGGCATCGAGCTGCCGGACATCTACTTCGCGCACGAGCGTGAGGTGTTCCGGCGCGACGGCATGTGGCTGACCGCGGGTGAGTGGGGCGGGCCGAAGGACGGCGAGACCGTCGAGAAGCGCCTCGTCCGCTACCGCACCGTCGGCGACATGTCCTGCACCGGCGCAGTGGACTCCGACGCGGTGACCCTGGATCAGGTCATCGTCGAGATCGCCGCCGCCCGCCTCACCGAGCGGGGCGCCACCCGCGCCGACGACAAGCTCTCCGAGGCCGCCATGGAAGACCGCAAGCGCGAGGGGTACTTCTAGCCATGACCATCGACCCGCCCCCGGCCATCGACACCCTGCGCTTCGCCACCGCCGGCTCCGTCGACGACGGCAAGTCCACGCTCGTCGGCCGTCTGCTGCACGACTCCAAGTCGGTTCTCGCCGACCAGATGGAGGCCGTCGAGCACGCATCCCGTTCACGCGGCCAGGACACCCCCGACCTCGCCCTCCTCACCGACGGTCTGCGCGCCGAACGCGAGCAGGGCATCACCATCGACGTGGCGTACCGCTACTTCGCCACGCCCCGACGCCGGTTCATCCTCGCCGACACCCCGGGCCATGTGCAGTACACCCGCAACATGGTCACCGGCGCCTCCACCGCCGACCTCGCCCTGGTCCTGGTGGACGCCCGGCACGGCGTCGTGGAGCAGACCCGCCGCCATCTCGCCGTGTCCGCGCTGCTGCGCATCCCGCGGGTGACGCTGGTCGTCAACAAGATGGACCTGGCGGGCTGTTCGGAGCAGGTCTTCGCGGACATCGTCGCCGAGTTCGCCGACTGTGCCGGCACCCTCGGTGTCGCCCACGTGACCGCCGTCCCGGTCTCGGCGCTGGACGGCGACAACGTCGTACGGCCCTCGGCCCGGATGGACTGGTACGGCGGCCCGACCGTCCTGGAGCACCTGGAGACGGTGCCCACCGGCGTCGACCCGCGCACCGAACCGGCGCGCCTGCCCGTGCAGTACGTGATCCGGCCGCAGACCGCCGGGCACCGCGACTACCGCGGCTACGCCGGTCAGCTCGTCTCCGGGCTGCTGCGGGTCGGCGACCCGGTGACCGTCCTGCCGTCCGGCCGCAGCAGCGTCGTCGAGGCCATCGACACCCCGGCGGGTACGGCCCCCGCGGCCTGGGCGCCGCAGTCGGTGACGGTGCGCCTCGCCGACGACATCGACATCGCCCGCGGCGACCTGCTGGCCCCCGCCGACGCCCCGCCCCGCACCACCCGGCTGATCCACGGCACCGTCTGCCATCTGGCCGAACGCCCGCTGCGGGCCGGCCAGCGGGTGCTGCTGAAGCACACCACGCGCACCGTGCGGGCGCGAGTCGAGGAGATCGGCTCGCGACTCGACCTGCGGGACCTCACCGAGCGTCCGGGGCCGTGGACGCTCGACGCCAACGACATCGGGCGGATCGTGGTGCGCACCGCCGAGCCGGTCGCCCTCGACGGCTACGCGGAGCTGCGCCGCACCGGTTCGTTCCTGCTCATCGACCCGGAGGACGGCAGCACCCTCACGGCAGGCATGGCCGACGCTCCGGAGGACCCGGCCGCCCCGGGCCGCGCGGAAGGAGTGTGAGAACCGCCCTGGGTGATCATGAGAGCGTCATGTCGAGCCGGTGACGCTGGCACTGTCGGCCCCGCCCGCGTCCCGGAAGACTCTTCCTCATCGAACACGGCACCACCCAGCGTCACGCGAACCAGCAGCACTGCTCGACACCACCTTCGAGGAAGGGCCGACATGAATCTCAACGCCACCACCACCGCCTGCCCCGCCACCGACGTCCCGGCCATGGACGGCCTGGTCATCGAGGACCTCGCCGCGTCGGCCGCCCAGCCGTTCCAGCCGGGCACCTGCATCTGCTGGTCGGAGGGCGCGCTCGCCGAGTGACGCGTTCAGCAGTCGAACGGACGGCAGCCGACACAGGGGGAACGGGGGGAACGGCAGTGACGAAGCAGCAGAGCGCGGAACCGGGACTGGCCTTCAAGCACCACCTGACGGCCGAAGTGGTGCCGGGAGAAGGGGTGTTCCTGGTGTCCGACCGCGGCGTGACCGTGCTGCGCGGCGCCGGAGTCACCGAGCTCGCCCCGCTCCTCGACGGCAGCCGGACACTGGACCAGCTGGCCGACGAGGCGCCCGCCGGGCTGTTCCCGGCGCAGGTGCGGCAGGTTGTCGGCAGGCTCCTCGACTCGGGGCTGCTCACCCGCCGGCCGCGGGACGCGGCCACCTCCACCGACGAGGTGTTCTGGGAACTGGCGGGCCTGGACGGGCCCGCCGCCGCCCGCCGCACCGCCATCGCCACGGTCGCTGTCGCCTGCACCGGCTCCCACGCCCGGCAGGCGGTCGACGAGATGACCGCCGCGCTCACCGGGGGCGGCCTGCGCCCGCACCGCCCCGGCGAGGACACCGAACCCCCGAGCCTCGCCGTCGTCCTCTGCGACAGCTACCTCGACGCCGAACTCGCGGACATGGACGCCGCGTACCGGTCCGCGGGGACGCCCTGGCTGCTCGTCCGGCTGATGGGCGAGCGGCCCTGGATCGGCCCCGTGTTCCGCCCGGACGACGGCCCCTGCTGGCACTGCCTGGCCGAGCCGTTGCGCCGCAACCGGCCCGCCGAGGCGTTCCTCGGCCGAGCCCTCGGCCGCCCGGTCCGCACCCCGCCCTCCGCGCTCGCCGCCGGCCGCGCGGCCGGTCTGCACCTGGCCTGCCTGGAGGCCGTCAAGTGGCTGGCCGGGCAGCGCCACCCCGGCCAGTCCGCGCTGTGGGAGCTCAACCCCCTCGACCTGACGAGCCGTCACCATCCGGTACGACGCCGCCCGCAGTGCCCCTGCTGCGGCGACCCAGAGCTGATGGCACGCCAGGTCCGGGCGCCGTTCGCCATCACCCGCCGCCCCAAGACCGGCACCGGCACCGGCGAGCGGTCGCTGCCGGCGGAGGAGATGCTCCAGCGGTACGGTCATCTCGTCGACGACCTGACCGGAGTGGTCAAGGAGATCCGCCGCGACCGGCGCGGTCCCGGCTTCCTCAACTGCTTCCACTCCGGGCACAACCCGGCCGCCGCGCCCACTGCACTCGCCCAGGTGCGCAGCGGACTGCGCAGCCACAGCTCGGGAAAGGGCACCACCGAGACCCAGGCGAAGGTGAGCGCCCTGTGCGAGGCCGTCGAGCGGCACAGCGGCTACTTCCAGGGTGACGAGCCGACCGTACGGGCCGCTTACCGGGACATCGCCGACCGCGCCGTGCACCCGGACGCGGTCCAGCTCTTCCACCCCCGCCAGTATGCCGACCGTGCCCGCTGGAACGCCGAGCACAGCCCGGCACACCGCGTCTGCGACCCCTTCGATGAGGACACGCCGGTCGACTGGACCCCGATGTGGTCCCTGACCGGCCACCGGCACCGCCTGGTGCCCACCGCGATGCTCTACTACAACGCGCCCGGCAACAGGGCCCCGTTCACCGCGACCTCCAACGGCTCGGCGGCAGGCAGCTGCCGCGAGGACGCCGTCGTCCAGGGCTTCCTGGAACTCGTCGAACGCGACGCCGTCGCCCTGTGGTGGTACAACCGCACCCGCCAGCCCGGAGCGGACCTCGACGCCTTCGACGACCCCTGGGTCCGGCGGGTGGGCGACGAACACCGGGGCCTCGCCCGGCGGCTGTGGGTTCTCGACCTCACCAGCGACCTCGGCATCCCGGTCTTCGCCGCCCTGTCCGCCCGCACCGACAAACCGGCCGAGGACATCACGCTCGGCTTCGGCGCCCACTTCGACCCCCGGATCGCGTTGCGCCGGGCGGTGGCGGAGCTCAACCAGATGCTCCCGCCGGTCGCTCAGGCCCGAGCCGACGGCACCGGGTACAGCTGCGACGACCCAGCCGTCCTGACCTGGTGGCGGACCGCCACCACCGCCGACCAGCCGCACCTGCTGGCCGGTGCCGGCGAACGGGCCCGCACCCCCGAGGACTTCGGTTACGTCCCGCGCGCCGACCTGGCCGACGACGTGGCGGCAGCCGCCGACCTCGCCCGCGGAATCGGCAGCGACCTGCTGGTCCTCGACCAGACCCGGCCGGACACCGGCCTGCCGGTGGTCAAGGTGGTGGTGCCCGGGCTGCGCCCCTTCTGGGCCCGCTTCGCCCCCGGCCGCCTCTACGACGTCCCGGTTCGCCTGGGCCGCCGGTCCACGCCGATCCGCTACGAGGACCTCAACCCGGTCCCACTGTTCCTGTGACACCGCCCGACACTGTCATCCCCCCACGCCCCGAGGTCTCGCCATGAATTCCGCCACCCTGTCCCTGAAGCCACTGTGGTCGCTGCGTGAGGACTGCGGATTCCGGCCCTTACCGGACGACCCGGGCGCCTGCGTCGTCAGCACCCCCTGGGGGGAGATCCGCCTCGACGCGGGCACTCCCGCGGTCGGCCGGGCGCTGGAACGCATGACGTATGGCCCGGTCTCGCTCGACAACGTGCTGCCAGGCTTCACCGAGGGCCCCGGACCGGCCGGGGAACGCCCCCAGTACGACGCCCTGGACGCTGCCCTCGGACGACTCCAGCACGTCGTGGTGCGCACCCTCGCGCTGGCGGAGGGCACCCACCATCTGACCGTGGTGCCCATCGCCCGGCGGGCCCGGTTCACCCCCGGCCGCCCCGACGCGGACGCCGTGCACCGGCTGTCGAGGTTCGTCACCCTGCGGGCCGGGGCCGAGGGATGGGTGGCGGAGTCGCCGCTCGCCGCCCACCGGGTGCTCCTGCACACCCCGCAGGCAGGCTGGCTTGTCGGCTGCTACGCCCGGCCCACGACGGTGCGTGAGGCGGCCCGCATGCTCGGGCTGCCGGTGGAGGAGACAGCTCTGGTGGTCGGCTACCTGGAGACCGCCGGGATGCTGGTACCGGGCGTCCCGCAGGTGGCCTTCGGCGGTGCGGACGGGTCCTCCTCTTTCGCCTTCGCCGAGGATCACGACATCCCCCTGGAGCCCTGGTCGCCGCGGGAGCTGCTGGTGCACCAGCGCAGCAGGCCGGGCGCGCACGACGAACCGGTGGGCAGGACCGGCGAGTTGGACGACGAGATGGACAACGATATCGACGGCGGCGGGTACGCCGACTCCTTCGACGGCGACACGGTCATCGCCCTGCCGGTACCCGACAGTGTCCGGGTGAGCGCGAGGGAGCCCGGCCTGAGCGAGGTCCTCGCGGCCCGGCGCTCCGAGCGGGTGGACGACGGAATGCCGCTGACCCTCGACCAGTTGGGGGAGCTCCTGCACCGCTCCGCCGCCGATCGTCCCGCGGGCGGGCGGCCGTATCCGAGCCTCGGCGCACGCTATCCGCTGGAGTTGTACCTCACCGTCGCCGGCGGCGGCGACCTCAAGCGCGGGGTGTACCACTACGACCCGCACGGCCATCTGCTCTCGCCGCTGGACACGGCGCCGGAGTCGGTGGACGGGCTCCTCGGCGATGCCGCCGCCCACGCGGGGATGAGCCAGGAGCCATCGGTACTGATCAGCATGACGGCGCGCTACCGCCGTATGGCCGGCTCCTACCGGGGCACGGCCTACAGCGCCCTGCTCAAGGAAGTGGGAGCGCTCCAGCAGACGTTGTACCTGGTGGCGACAGCCATGGGGCTCGGGCCCTGCGCGCTGGCGTTCGGCGACACCGAGACGGTGGCCCGTGCCTTCGGCCTCGACTGGCGGGCCGAGCCGGGGGTGGGGGAGTTCGTGGTGTCGGCCTTCCCCGGACCAGAATCGGGACGATGACGGCCTGACGGACCTATGCTGTGCTCCGACCGAAATCGCATTCGAGTGGGGGGTTTCAGTGCGATGGTTCCGTCCCTTGGTCTCGGCCGGCCCGATGCGGCACAGACCGGTCAGCAACGTCGAACTGGCCCCCAGGATGGCGTCCGCCATCACCACCGTCGTCATCCTCTGCTTCTTCGGAGTGGCGCTCACCTACGCGGTGAAGGGCGGCTTCGGCGCGCTGGAGCTGACGGCGTTCGGTGTACTGATGCTGATGCTGCTCGGCCTGCAGTTCTGTCACTCGTTCCCGGCGCGGGCGCCGAGGTGGGCGCGGCATCAGCGGGTGACCCTGGCCCTCCAGGCGGCGCTCACCTTCGCTCCGTTCACGATCTTCGGAGCGGCCTGGCTGGGCATGCCCGGATTCCTGTGCTCCTCCTGCCTGTTGGTGCTGCGCCCGGCGCTCGCCTGGGTCGTCTTCACAGCGGTCGTCGTGGCGACGGGCGCCGTGCAGTTCCTCGTGGGCTACGGCGCGGACCAGTTGCCGTACAACACGGTGGCGACCGTCCTCACCGGCCTCGTGGTGTACGGGCTGAGCCGGCTGACCGGGCTCATCGCCGAGGTGCAGGCCGCCCGTGACGAGCTGGTGCGGGTGGCCCTCGCGCACGAGCGGGTGCGCTTCGCCCGCGACCTGCACGACCTGCTCGGCTTCAGCCTCTCCACCATCACCCTCAAGTGCGAACTCGCCCACCGTCTGCTGCGGATCGACCCGGAGCGCGCCGAGAGCGAGATCACCGAGATCGTGCAGGCGACCCGGCAGGCGTCCGCCGAGGTGCGCTCGGTGGCCAGCAGCTATCTGCGGATGAGCCTCGACCGCGAAGTCCCTTCCGCCGCCTCGCTGTTGCGCGCGGTCGGCATCCATGCCGAGGTGCGGGTGGCGGTGGGTGAGGTGTCGCCGGCGGTGGACGGCGTGCTGGCGACGGTGCTGCGCGAGGGCGTCACCAACATGCTGCGCCACAGCAAGGCCCAGAACTGTGTGATCGAGGCCGCCGCCGCCGACGGCTCCGTGCGCCTGGTGATCGCCAACGACGGTCTGCGGGACGGCGTCAGGGACGCTCGAAGCGCGCACTTCGCCGAGGTGCCGGGCGTTGCCGCGTGCGGCGGGAACGGCCTGAGCAGTCTGGCGGCGCGGGCCACGGCCCTCGGTGGCCGGCTCGACTCCGGTGAGCGCGCCGACGGCTGGTTCGAGCTGTCCGTCGTCCTGCCCGCGCTGGCCACCGGGAAGGACGACGAGGGCGCGGTCACAGCCAGCCGGAATCCCTAGCGATCCGTACGGCGTCCATCCGGTTGCGGGCGTTCAGCCGGGTCACCGCGGCGGTCAGATAGTTGCGCACGGTGCCCGCGGACAGGAACAGCGCGCGGGCGATCTCAGGCACCTCCTCGCCCTGCGCGGCCAGCCGCAGCACCTCGGTCTCCCGGGCGGACAGCGGACTCTCCCCGGCCTGCAGGGCGCTGAGTGCCAGCTCCGGATCGACCACCCGGCCCCCGGCGGCCACCTCCCGGATCGCCGCCGCCAGCCGGGCGGGCTCGGTGTCCTTCAGCAGGAACCCCGAGGCGTGGGCCTCCAGAGCGCGGCGCAGATTGCCCGGCCGGCCGAGCGTGGTCAGGATCGCGGTCCGGCAGGAGGGGAGCTTGCGGTGGATCAGCCCCGCGGCCTCGATACCGTCGATCCCCGGCATGTCGATGTCGAGCACCGCCACGTCGGGCCGGTGTTCCAGTGCCAGCGTCAGAACCTGGTCACCGTTCCCGGTCTCGGCCACCACCTCGATGTCGGACTCCAGCTCCAGCAGAGAGGCCAGGGCCCGTCGGAGCATGACCATGTCCTCGGCGAGCAGGACTCGGATCACTGATTCCCCCCGGTGTCAGTGCGGTGATCCTGTGTCGGATCTGTGTGCGTGGCCTGAACTTTACGGGTGAACTTGCATTCTGTGCACGACTGTTGCAGCGATCACCCGCAGTCGTGGCCGCTGTCCGGCCGAACCGCCGGTACGGCGCAACTCGTTGGCTAATGCACCGATTTCAGGCCGAAAGCTGTGCGGCAGCTCGGGCAGGAGGGCGCGCACGTACTCCTGGGCGCTGCGGCGGGCTCGCGGTGTCCAAGGCGGCGACCACCCGTCCCGTACGGTCGTGGCCGAGCACCGCGAGGGAGCGCAGGCCCTTTTTCAGCCCCTCGTCGACGAGGGCGTGGGCCAGGGGCGACCGGCAGCACCCGTCCCCCGCCGTGTACTGGATCTCGTCACTGGCCCTGGCGGCGACCCTCATCTTTGCCCTGGCACAAGTCCTTCTTGCCAGTACTTGTGGGAGCCGTCCGGGAACCGCTCCCGGAGGTCGGCTCCCAAAGGGCTCCCAAAATGGACCCACCAAGCAGGTCAGGCCCGGTGCTGATCTCTCAGCACCGGGCCTGACCTGGTGTTTCACTGTCGGGGTGGCGGGATTTGAACCCACGACCTCTTCGTCCCGAACGAAGCGCGCTGCCAAGCTGCGCTACACCCCGATGTCGCTGCTTGTCCTGCTTGTCGCGGCGACGTCGTTTACTTTAGCCCACTGGTGGCTGGAGACGAAATCCGGTTTTCGTGCGGTGGTGCGGGGGGTTCGGGCGGGTGCGATCGAGGGCTGCGAGCAGGAGCGCGAGGGCGTAGAAGGCGAGGCCGAGGAGGAGGGCGTTGCCCAGGACGCTCTTGTAGCCGTGGAGGTTCACGTCCAGGAAGGGGTAGAGGTAGCGGGCCGGGGTGCCGGGTGGCAGGAGTTCGCCGCGGATCAGGGAGAAGGCCAGGTAGGCCAGGGGGTAGAGGAGCCAGGGGGCGGCTTGGCGGAGGTGCAGGCGGCCGGGGGGCGTGAGGAGGAGCCAGTCCAGGAGGGCGGCGAGGGGGACCGCCGTGTGCAGGAGCTGGTTCGAGAGGGCGTGCCAGCCCGTGGGGGCGGCGGTCCCGGTGGTGATGGAGCCCGTCGTCGCGAACGGGCTCGCCCCGTTGGCCAGCAGCAGGTGGTACACCAGGCCCGCGATCGTGATGTAGAGCAGGGCTGCCCCGGTGAGGGCTGACGGCAGGGGGCGACAGGCGCTCCACGCGCGGCGAGCCGAGATGATCATGACCACTGTCAGGAGGATGCTGCTCTGGATCGTGAAGTGGCTCAGGACCTGGGCCGGGCTGCCGAGGAACAGGTCGAGCGTCACGCCCCCGGCCGCCGCCAGGGCGACCAGCAGGCGGTAGGCGGCGGCCAGGGGGCGGCGTACGGGGGTCACCACCGCCGTGGCGGGGACGTGCGAGGGCGGCAGCGCGGGCCTGCGCCGGAGGGCGGGCAGGTCGGGGATGTCCCTGGGGATCGGGGGTATGGGGGCGGTCATGCCCTCACGCTAGGCGCCGCTGACATAAGGGGCGATACGGGCGGTCCGTGCGGGTTACTTCTTACGCGGTCGCAGGATGGTCGCAGGGTGGCGCCCCGGCTTGCCGCCCGGTCTCACTCTCGCGGCGTCAGCGTCAGCAGCGTCGCCTCCGGGGGGCACGCGAACCGGACCGGGGTGTAGCGGTTCGTGCCGCAGCCTGCCGACACGTGGAGATACGACGTACGCCCCTGTGCCGTGTGTGTCGACAGCCCCTTCACCCGGTCCGTGTCCAGGTCGCAGTTGGTGACGAAGGCGCCGTAGAGGGGGAGGCACAGCTGGCCGCCGTGGGTGTGGCCGGCCAGGATCAGGGGGTAGTCGTCGGCCGTGAAGGAGTCCAGGACCCGGAGGTACGGGGCGTGGACCACGCCCATCGAGAAGTCCGCCGATCCGGAGGGACCGCCGGCCACCTCCGGGTAGCGGTCCCGCTTGATGTGCGGGTCGTCCAGGCCTGTCAGCTCGATCGACATGCCCTCGATCTTCAGCGCGTCCCGGGTGTTCGTCAGGTTCAGCCAGCCCGCCGCGTCGAAGCCGTCCCGCAGGTCCTCCCAGGGGTTGTGGACCGCGTTCACGGCGGCGGCGTTGCCGTTCAGGCCGTGGCGGCCCTGGGCCTTTTCGTACAGGTAGCGGGCGGGGTTACGGAATTTGGGGCCGTAGTAGTCGTTGGAGCCGAAGACGTACGCCCCCGGGAAATCCATCAGCGGCCCGAGCGCGTCCAGGACCTCCGGGACGCCCTCCGGGTCGGAGAGGTTGTCCCCGGTGTTGATCACGAAGTCCGGGCGCAGGCCCGCCAGCGAGCGCAGCCAGCGCTGCTTCTTGCGCTGCCCGCCGACCATGTGGATGTCGGAGACCTGGAGCACGCGCAGGGGGCGCATTCCGGACGGGAGGACGGGGACCGTCACTCGTCGGAGGCGGAAGGAGCGGGCCTCGAAACCCGCCGCGTACACCAGACCGGCGGCGCCGGCCGCAGCAAGGGACAGAGGTACTCCGTATCGCGCGCGCATATCCCCATCGTGTCAGACCTCGGAGGGGGCCAGTGCCCCACATCCCTTTGAACGAAGGCCACCATCCCCTTAAATGAACGGGCGTCCGGGCTCCGGCACCTGCGACAATCAAGTCATGACCACGCTCAAGTCGAAGCTGCAGGAAGACCTCAACTCCGCGATCAAGGAGCGTGACGAGCTCCGCTCCGCGACGCTCCGGCTGACGCTCGCCGCGATCACCAAGGAGGAGGTCGCGGGCAAGCAGAAGCGCGAGCTCTCCGACGACGAAGTGCAGAAGGTGATCACGCGCGAGGCGAAGAAGCGCCGCGAGGCCGCGGAGGCCTTCGCGCAGGGTGGTCGCGCCGAGAGTGCCGAGCGGGAGAAGGCGGAGGGCGAGGTACTCGCCGCGTACCTGCCCAAGCAGCTCAGCGACGAGGAGCTGAACACCATCGTCGCCCAGGCCGTCGAGGAGGCGAAGGCGGCGGGCGCCGAGGGTCCGCGAGCCATGGGCGCGGTCATGAAGATCGTGAACCCGAAGGTGGCCGGTCAGGCCGAGGGCGGCCGCGTCGCCGCCGCGGTCAAGAAGCTGCTCGCGGGCTGAGAGCCGGCCGGTTCGACGGCGGTGGCGCTGCTCGTGCGGCGGTGGCTGCCGGGTCGTACGGCGGTGGCGGTCGGCTCATACGGCAGGGACGACCGGTTCGCACGCGGTGGCGGTCGGCTCGTACGACGGTGGGCAGTCGGCTCGTACGGCGGTGGGGGCGCCCCTGATGACCAGGGGCGCCCCCACCGCCGTACGAGAACGCTGAACCTTCTCGCTACGGGCCGTTCCCGCCGTTCCCGTTCCCGTTGTTCCCGCCGTTGTCGTTGCCCTGGAACCAGCCCTCCGGGAGGGAGAACGAGGGCTTCGGGTCGGCGCCGCCGTCGTTGCCGCCGTTGGTCAGGGCGCCGATGAGGCCGGCGTTGTCGCCGTTCCCGTCGCCGTTCCCGTTGCCGTCGCCTTTTCCATCGCCCTTGCCCGGGTCCTTCTTCTTCTGGTCGGGGATGTTGACGAGGTTGAAGGTCTCCACGTTCTTGCCGTCCAGGGCGCCGGACATGGCGTCCCGCCAGATCGGGCCGGGGGTGTCTCCGCCGTAGACCTGCTCGTGGTAGACACCGCCGATGGTGATCTGGGTCATCTCGACCTTCTGGGTGGCGCTGCCGACCCAGACGGCGCCCGACAGGTTCGGCGTGTAGCCGACGAACCAGGCGTTCTTCCGGCTGTCGGTCGTACCCGTCTTACCGGCGCTCTCGCGGCCCGACAGGCCTGCCTGCTGACCCGTACCGGAGTCGACCACGCCGCGCAGCAGGGTGTTTATGGTGTCCGCGGTCTTCTCGCTCATTGCCCGCGTGCACGTCGACTTCGGCACCGCCAGAGACTTCTTCGCGCCGGCGACGGTCTGGGTGATCGACTCGATCGCGACCGGCGTGCAGTACGTGCCCCGACTGGCGAAGGCCGCGTACGCGCTCGCCATCGTCAGCGGGGAGAGGCCGGTGGAGCCCAGCGTCATCGACGAGGGGACCTCGGGGACCTTGGTGCCGTTGCCCTGGACCACGCCCAGCGCGTCGGTCATCTTCACCACCGGGCACATACCGACGTCGGAGAGCATCTGCACGAAGTAGGTGTTGACCGACTTGGCCATGGCCGTCTTCAGGTCGTACGGACCGTGCTCGGACTCGCTCTCGTTCTCCAGCTTGTACTTCGGCTTGCCGTCGTTGACCCACGGCTTGCCGCTGCAGGTCTGGACCGTGTCCGGATAGTCCATCTCGTACGGCGCCGGGTAGATCTGCGTCGGGGGCTTGCCCTCCTCCAGCGCGGCCGCGGCCAGGAACGGCTTGAACGTCGAACCCGTCGGGAAGCCGAAGTTCGAGCCGCCCATCCCCGAGTTGACCGAGTAGTTGTACTCCGTCTCGTTCTTGCCGTAGCCGTACGGTTTCGACTGGCCCATCGCGAGGATCTTGCCGGTGCCGGGCTCGACCAGCGTGGAGGCCGCGGCGACCTTGTCGCTCTTGTAGACGTGCTTCTTGATCGACTCCTCGACCGAGTCCTGCGACTGCGGGTCGAGCGTCGTACGAACGGTCAGGCCGCCCTGGTTCCACAGCTTGGCCCGCGCCTCCTTGGTCTTGCCGAAGACCGGGTCGCTGAGGAAGACCTTCTCGACGTACTTGCAGAAGAAGCTGGCGCCCTTGACGGCCGTGATGCAGCCGTTCTTGGGCTGGCTGACCTTGAGGCCCAGCGGCTCCTTCATCGCCTTGTCCGCCTCGGACGGGGAGATGTCACCGACCTCGGTCATGCGCCGCAGCACGGTGTTGCGCCGCTTGGTGGCCTCGGCCTCGTCGTTGACCGGGTCGTAACGGCTGGGGGACTGGACGATGCCGGCCAGCAGGGCCGACTCCGACAGCGTCAGGTCCTTGGCGTGCTTGGAGAAGTAGCGCTGGGCGGCCGCCTCGACGCCGTAGGCCTGCTGCCCGAAGAACGTGATGTTCAGGTAGTTCTCGAGGATCCTCTTCTTGCCGAGCTCCTCCTCGACCTGGATCGCGTACTTCAGTTCCTTTATCTTGCGGCCGATGGTCTGCTGGGTGGCCTGCGCGACCTTCGTCGGGTCGTCGCCCGCCTCCTCCACGAAGACGTTCTTCACCCACTGCTGGGTGAGCGTCGAGGCGCCCTGCGAGACGCCGCCGCTCTGCGCGTTCTTGTTGAGCGCCCGCAGCACGCCCTTCAGGTCGACCGCACCGTGCTGGTAGAAGCGCGAGTCCTCGATCGCGACGATCGCCTTCTGCATGTACGGCGAGATGTCCTTGAGGGCGACCACCGTGCGGTCGCGCGAGTAGACCGTGGCGATCTTGCCGCCGTTGGCGTCCAGGATCGTGGTGCGCTGGCTCAGCGGGGGTGTCTTCAGGTTGGCCGGGAGTTCGTCGAAGCTCTCCACCGACCCCTTGGCCGCGAGACCGAGCGCGCCGGCCGCGGGCAGCGCGATACCGGCCATGACGGCTCCCGCGAGCACACTGACACCGAGGAACTTGGCGGCCTGCTGCGTGGAGGACAGACCTCCACCCGAGCGCTTGTTTGGCATAGGGGCAGCCTACGTTCTCATTCTCCGGACACGCGTACAGGCCTTGGCCTAAGCTGCTCTCAACTGTCACAGCTGTAGGGCTACGTATCAATACGTCCGGCGACCCCGAATCGTTCCGGAAGTTCCCCAACTTTTTCGATGGGGGCGTGTCCGAATCCGCCTTGTGTGTCACCTGGCGCCCGTTGTGACGCAACACAACTGTCCTGGTTTGCCGGGATAATCACGTATGTCGCCAGCTCACTCCCCCGGGTGATCTGCCGCTTGCGCATAGTCCGTTCGGGCCATTCAAGATTGGGCCCGAAGGGGGTGTTGCGCTGTGCCCGCCTTCCGTAACGTCCTCAACTGGCGGCGGTGAATATGCCGCTGCCGCCGTGGGGGAGCCTCGATTCGGGAGAGGACGGCGCCGGTATGGGCTGGGTAGTCGACTGGAGTGCGCAGGCGGCCTGCCGCACTACCGATCCGGATGAACTGTTTGTTCAGGGAGCGGCGCAGAACAGGGCCAAGGCGGTGTGCACCGGATGCCCGGTGCGCACGGAGTGCCTGGCCGACGCGCTCGACAACCGCGTCGAGTTCGGCGTGTGGGGAGGAATGACGGAGCGGGAACGCCGCGCACTGCTGCGCCGGCGGCCGACCGTGACCTCCTGGCGCCGGCTGCTGGAGACCGCGCGTACGGAGTACGAGCGGGGGGCGGGCATCCTGCCTCTCGATGACGACGAGGTCTACGAGAGCTATGCGGCGGTGAGCTGAGGGCGGTGAGCCCGGGGCGGTCAGCCGAGGGGGTCCCCTCGGAGAACAGGCCTCGGGTGAGGCACTGGCCTCGGTAGACGCCGACCTCGAGTCGCCTGGGGCGGCTCGGGTCAGGCAGTGACCTCGGTGTCGGGCAGCTCCGGTCGATTGGCCGCGAGCCGGTTTCCGATGTCCCGCAGGCCCGCGAGGTCGTGTACGTCGCCGGGCAGCGCGGCCACTTCGGCGACCGCCACCTCGGGGTGGCGTGCCGTGAAGCGGTCACGCGTGCGCTGCTCGCGAGAGAGCAGCCGCATGCGCTCGGCGTGCAGCCGCAGCAGGCCTGCGGTGAGTTGTTCCACGGTCCGTTCCTGCGGCTCGTGCTGGTCGGCGTCCTGGTCCGTGGCCTGGTCGGCGTCCTTGTCCATGGCGGTGGACTCCGCGGGTTCCGTGGCGGCGGATTCCGCGGTGGCGGGGGAGCCTGTGTCGGGCGCCGGTGGCTCGGAAGCCGGGGATTCTGAACTGGCATACGTGTCGGGAGAGTTACGAAGTACTGCTTTCCCGTCCCCCTGATCGACAATGCGGGGCTCTTCAAGATTTTCCGCTGCGGCGAGTGCCCGCTCGGCCGACAGCTGGGCGGCGCCACTGCCGTGGACACGGTTGAGCACCAGACCGGCCAGCGGCATGTCCTCGGCGGCCAGCCGCTCCACGAAGTACGCGGCCTCCCGCAGTGCGTCCCGCTCCGGCGCCGCGACCACCAGGAATGCCGTCCCCGGCGCCTGGAGCAGCTTGTACGTCGCGTCCGCGCGCGTGCGGAAGCCGCCGAACGTCGTGTCCATCGCGGCCACGAACGTCTGGACGTCCTTGAGCAGCTGACCGCCGAGCAGCTTGCCGAGGGTGCCGGTCATCATCGACATCCCGACGTTCAGGAACTTCATCCCGGCACGGCCGCCGAGCTTCGCCGGAGCCGTCAGCAGCCGGATCAGCCGTCCGTCCAGGAAGGAACCCAGCCGCTTCGGCGCGTCCAGGAAGTCCAGCGCCGACCGGGACGGAGGCGTGTCGACGACGATGAGGTCCCACTCGTCCCTCGACCGCAGCTGCCCCAGCTTCTCCATCGCCATGTACTCCTGCGTGCCCGCGAAGCCCGCCGAAAGCGACTGGTAGAAGGGGTTGCTCAGGATCGCGGCGGCCCGTTCCGGATCCGCGTGCGCCTCGACGATCTCGTCGAAGGTGCGCTTCATGTCGAGCATCATCGCGTGCAGCTCGCCGTTCGCGGAGTCGTCCACGCCCTTCACCCGGCGGGGGACGTTGTCGAGGGAGTCGATGCCCATCGACTGGGCGAGCCGGCGGGCCGGGTCGATGGTGAGCACCACGACCTTCCGGCCGCGTTCCGCTGCCCTGAGGCCGAGTGCGGCCGCCGTGGTGGTCTTGCCCACACCGCCCGAGCCGCAGCACACGACGATGCGGGTCGTGGGGTCGTCGAGCAGGGGGTCGAGGTCCAGCACGCGTGCCGGGGTGAGGCGGTGGCGGGCGGCGTGGTCCTGGGGATGAGCGTTGGCGGTGGTGGTGGGGGCGTCATCGTCCGGGTGGGACGGGTCGTGCGGGTGGGACGGGTCGTGTGTGGTGGCCGGGCTCATGACATCCCCTGTTCCCGCAGCTCGGTGGCGAGTTCGTACAGGCCCGCCAGGTCCATTCCCTCGGCGAGCAGCGGCAGCTCGTGCAGCGGCAGGCCCAGTTCGCCCAGCACGGCCCGCTGTTCGTGCTCCAGCGCGTACCGCTCGGCGTACTCACCGGCCTGCGCGACCAGCGGATCGACCAGCCGCTCGGCGTTCCCGCCGCGTCGCGACCCGCCGAGTCCCGCCGCCGACAGCGTGCGTGCGACCGCCGTACGCGGGACCGTGTCCACGAGTTCCAGGTCGGCCGCGTCCAACACCTGAGGCCGCACCATGTTCACGATGATCCGCCCCACCGGCAGCCGGGCCGACCGCAGCTCGGCGATGCCGTCCACGGTCTCCTGGACGGGCATCTCCTCCAGCAGCGTCACCAGGTGCACGGCCGTCTCGGCCGACTTCAGGACCCGCATCACGGCCTGCGCCTGATTGTGTATCGGGCCGATCTTGGCGAGGCCCGCCACCTCGTCGTTGACGTTGAGGAAGCGGGTGATGCGGCCGGTGGGGGGCGCGTCCATGACGACGTAGTCGTAGGCGAACCGGCCGCTCCTGTCCTTGCGGCGCACGGCCTCGCACGCCTTGCCGGTCAGGAGTACGTCTCTCAGACCCGGCGCGATGGTGGTGGCGAAGTCGATCGCGCCGAGCTTCTTCAGGGCCCGGCCGGCACCGCCCAGTTTGTAGAACATCTGGAGGTAGTCCAGAAGGGCCAGTTCGGGGTCGATGGCGAGGGCGTACACCTCCCCGCCCCCGGGAGCGACGGCGATCTTTCGCTCCTCATAAGGCAGCGCTTCGGTCTCGAAGAGCTGCGCGATGCCCTGCCGGCCCTCTACCTCGACGAGAAGCGTCCGCTTCCCCTCGGTGGCGAGGGCCAACGCGAGGGCGGCGGCGACCGTGGTCTTTCCGGTCCCGCCCTTGCCGCTGACGACCTGGAGCCTGCTCACGTATTCGAGCCTAACCAGTCCGCGTGCGGGCTACGCCGGAGGCTGTGGACAACGTGGCTGCGGATGGCGGTGGGGCAGCGGCTAAAGTCGGCCGCATGACGAAGTGGGAATACGCGACCGTGCCGCTGCTCGTACACGCCACGAAGCAGATTCTGGACACCTGGGGCGAGGACGGCTGGGAGCTCGTCCAGGTCGTGCCCGGGCCGAACAACCCCGAGCAGCTGGTGGCCTACCTGAAGCGGGAGAAGGCGTGAGCGCGGTCGAGGCGCGGCTGGCCGAGCTGGGCCTGAGCCTGCCGGCGGTCGTACCGCCGCTGGCCGCGTACCAGCCGGCCGTGCGGTCCGGGGTGTACGTGTACACGTCCGGGCAGCTGCCGATGGTGGACGGGAAGCTTCCGGTGACCGGGAAGGTGGGGGCGGAGGTCACGGCGGAGGAGGCCAAGGAGCTGGCGCGTACGTGTGCGCTGAACGCTCTCGCCGCGGTGAAGTCCGTGGCCGGTGATCTGGACCGGGTCGCGCGTGTCGTGAAGGTTGTCGGGTTCGTCGCCTCGGCGTCGGACTTCACGGGGCAGCCTGGCGTGGTGAACGGTGCCAGCGAGTTGCTCGGCGAGGTGCTGGGCGACAAGGGCGTGCACGCGCGCAGTGCGGTGGGGGTGGCGGTGCTGCCGCTGGACGCGCCGGTGGAGATCGAGCTTCAGGTGGAGCTGACGGAGGCCGTGTAGGCGGGCGGGTGTGCGCTCGGGTGCGGCGTGCTGTGTGCGGTCCGGGTGCGACGGGCCGCCTGCGGCACCCGTGCGGCTCCGTCCCCCCGTCGGCTGGGGGCCTCTCGAACATCCGGTCGTCAGGAGATAGCCTCCGGCCATGGGAAACGGGCAGTGGTATCCCCGGGAATGGCCGGACCTCATCCGAGGCCTTGCGGACGGCACGCTCACCCCGGTCACCCCGAGGCGTGCGGCCACCGTCATGCTCCTGAAGGACACCGGCGCCGGGCCCGTCGTCCACATGCTGCGCAGACGCGCCTCGATGGCCTTCGCCGGCGGTGCGTACGCGTACCCGGGCGGTGGTGTGGACTCCCGTGACGACGACCACCACGTCCACTGGGCGGGTCCCACGCGCGCGTGGTGGGCGGACAGGCTCGGAGTGGGTGAGGCGGAGGCCCAGGCGATCGTCTGTGCGGCCGTGCGGGAGACGTACGAGGAGGCAGGCGTCCTTCTCGCGGGGCCGGCCCCCGACTCCGTGGTCGAGGACACCACGGGTCCGCAGTGGGAGGCCGACCGTGCCGCCCTGGTCGCGCGGGAGCTGTCCTTCGCGGAGTTCCTGGAGCGCCGCGGTCTCGTTCTCCGGTCGGATCTGCTCGGGGCCTGGACCCGCTGGATCACCCCGGAGTTCGAACCGCGCCGCTACGACACCTGGTTCTTCGTGGCCGCGCTCCCGAAGGGGCAGCGCACCCGGAACGCGTCCACGGAGGCGGACCGTACGGTGTGGATCCGGCCGGCCGAGGCGGCGGCGTCGTACGACAAGGGCGAGCTGCTGATGATGCCGCCCACCATCGCGACCCTGCGTCAGCTGACGCCGTACGCCACGGCCGCCGAGGCGCTGGTCGCGGCGCCCGAGCGCGATCTGACCCCCGTACTGGCACAGGCACGTCTGGAGGAAGGCGAGATCGTGCTGTCCTGGCCGGGACACGACGAGTTCACCAAGCACATCCCGACCGGTGGAGCCCCCGCATGACGGACGCAGCAGCCCTTCCCGGCCAGCCACGGGGCGGGGTCCTCTCCGGCCCGGCCACCCCCCGGGCCGTCAACGTTCTCGCGCCCAACGCCTCCGCGATGACCCTGGACGGGACGAACACCTGGGTCGTGTCCGAGCCCGACTCCGATCTGGCCGTGGTGATCGACCCCGGGCCACTGGACGACGGACACCTGCGCGCCGTCGTCGACGCCGCCGAGAAGGCCGACAAGCGCGTCGCCCTCACCCTCCTCACCCATGGCCACCCGGACCACGCCGCGGGCGCCGCCCGCTTCGCCGAGCTGACCGGGACGAAGGTGCGGGCCCTGGACCCCGCGCTGCGGCTGGGGGACGAAGGGCTGGGCGCCGGGCACGTGGTCGAGGTCGGCGGGCTGGAGCTGAGGGTCGTACCGACCCCGGGGCACACCGCGGACTCCCTGTGCTTCCATCTGCCGGCCGACCGGGCCGTCGTGACCGGCGACACCATCCTGGGGCGCGGTACGACCGTCGTGGCGCATCCTGACGGTCGTCTGGGGGACTATCTGGACTCCCTGCGGCGGCTCAGGTCGCTCACCGTGGACGACGGCGTGCACACCGTGCTCCCGGGCCACGGGCCGGTCCTGGAGGACGCCCAGGGAGCCGTCGAGTTCTACCTCGCCCACCGCGCCCACCGGCTCGCCCAGGTCGAGACGGCCGTGGAGGACGGCTATCGGACGCCCGGTCAGGTGGTCGCCCACGTGTACGCCGACGTGGACCGCTCCCTGTGGCCGGCCGCCGAGCTGTCGGTACGGGCACAGATGGAGTACCTGGAGGAGCACGGTCTCATCTAGGGCCGGGACAGGGGTCCGCTAAGGCCTGGGCGTTTTGACGCCGTGCACGCGCGCGTACTCCCTGACGAGCCAGGGGCCGAGGTCGTCGACGTACGTCCTGAGGACGGCCGGGTCGCCCGTCGGCTCGTATCCGAGGACCGCCGCCGTGCGCACCTGCTCGGCCCGCTCCGGGTAGTACCCGGCGAAGGCCTCCGCCATCTCGTGCAGGTCGCTCGTCCAGCCGTTCCAGCGGGGCATGACGAGCGTGAACGCGGTGCGGACGAGGTGGCGGGACATGAAGCGTACGAGGGGGCGGCGGGCCTCCTCCGTGTCGTCGGCCATGTCGATCCGCTCGCACCAGCGGGGCAGGAGCAGGGCGAGGTCCCCGTTGGTCTCGCGGGCGAGGAGGGTGTCGGGGCGGTAGCGCGGGAGAAACTCGGCCAGGTCGTCGCCGAGCAACGGTGTGCACAGGCAGGCGACGAACCATCCCAGGTCGTGGGTCTCCAGGTCACTGAGCGTCTGCGCCCGGCTGACCAGTAGCGTCCCGGCCCCGTCGATCTGCGGGAAGTCGCGGTCGAGTGCCTCGTCGAGGTCACGGGCGGCGGCTCGGTCCGCGTCCGTGGGCTCGCCGGACAGCGCGACCAGCAGATCCAGGTCACTGCGACCCACGCGCGCGGTGCCGCGCGGAATCGACCCGTAGAGGTACGCGCTGTGCAGCCGGGCCCCGAAGGCGCCGGGCAGCCGGTCGCGGGCGGCGGCGACGACGGGGCGGAAGGCGTGCGGGACGCGTTCGAGGGAGCCCTCGCGCACGATGTGGCCCTGGGCGTCGAGTCCTCTGGAGGGCGTTTCAGCCATCGAGTAACCGCGCAGCTCCGCAGGGGGCTGAACACAGCCCCCCGCACAGCGTCAGCGGGACCGCTTCGCCAGCCGCTCCACGTCCAGCAGGATCACGGCTCGCGCCTCCAGGCGCAGCCAGCCGCGCTGGGCGAAGTCGGCCAGCGCCTTGTTCACCGTCTCGCGGGACGCGCCGACCAGTTGGGCCAGCTCCTCCTGCGTGAGGTCGTGGACGACGTGGATGCCCTCCTCGGACTGCACGCCGAAGCGGCGGGAGAGGTCGAGCAGTGCGCGGGCCACGCGGCCGGGGACGTCCGAGAAGACCAGGTCGGACATCGCGTCGTTGGTGCGCCGCAGGCGGCGGGCCACGGCGCGCAGGAGGGCGCCGGCGACCTCGGGGCGGGCGTTCAGCCAGGGCTGGAGGTCGCCGTGGCCGAGGCCGAGCAGCTTGACCTCGGTCAGCGCGGTGGCGGTCGCCGTACGCGGGCCCGGATCGAAGAGGGACAGTTCGCCGATGAGCTCACCGGGACCGACGACAGCCAGCATGTTCTCGCGGCCGTCGGGTGAGGTGCGGTGGAGCTTGACCTTGCCCTCGGTGACGACATAGAGCCGGTCTCCGGGGTCGCCTTCGTGGAAGAGCGAGTCACCGCGCGCGAGGGTCACCTCACTCATGGAGGCGCGGAGCTCCGCGGCCTGCTCGTCGTCGAGAGCCGCGAAGAGCGGGTTGCGCCGCAGAACGTCGTCCACGAGTTCTCTCCTTGTCGACCTGCTCAGGGGATCTTGCTCCCCGGTGTACCAGGGGACCGTGTTCCCCATTTTGCCGGACGGTCCAAACAGTGTGATCTGTCACAAGGATGCCGTACACGTGTCCCGGGGTAAGCGGCAGGGGTCCAATTGGGGCCGATCTCAGGGGCCGGGGACGGATGTCAGTGCCGGGCTCTAGGCTGGCCGGGTGTCCAAATCGCCGGTGAGAGCACAGGCCAAGGGGGCTGGGCGGGTGGTGGTACGTCGAGATTCCGCCGTGGGCGAACAGCACCTCGGTGGCGGAAAGAAAACGGCAAAAGCGACAAAGAAGGCTCCGGTGAAGAAGGCGACGTCCAAGAAGGTCACCCCGGCGAAGAAGGTCACTCCGGAGAAGAAGGCCGGTCCGACGGAGGAGGCCGGTCCGACGGAGGAATCCGGTCCGGCGAAGAATGCTGATCCGACGGAGGAGGCCGGCCCGGCGGAAGGTCCTGCCCCGGCGAAGAAGGCTGCTGTCCGGGCCAAGAAAACGGCTCCCCTGAAGAAGGCGACCGTCGCGCCCGGGAAGGCTGCCGCCCCGGTGAAGAAGGCCGCCCCCGCGAAGACCGTCGCGGTGAAGCCGCCGAAGAACGAGTCGCACACCGCCCTCGTCCGCCGCGCCCGCCGTATCAACCGTGAGCTCGCCGAGGTCTATCCCTACGCCCACCCCGAACTGGACTTCGAGAACCCCTTCCAGCTGATCGTCGCCACCGTTCTGTCCGCCCAGACCACCGACCTGAGGGTCAATCAGACGACGCCCGGCCTCTTCGCCAAGTACCCCACCCCGGAGGACCTGGCCGCCGCCAATCCCGAGGAGGTCGAGGAGATACTGCGGCCCACCGGGTTCTTCAGGGCCAAGACCAAGTCGGTGATAGGGCTGTCCAAGGCCCTGGTGGAGGAGTTCGGGGGAGAGGTTCCCGGGCGGCTGGAGGATCTCGTCAAGCTGCCCGGCGTGGGCCGCAAGACTGCCTTCGTGGTGCTGGGCAACGCCTTCGGGCGGCCCGGCATCACCGTGGACACGCACTTCCAGCGGCTGGTGCGGCGCTGGCAGTGGACCGCCGAGACCGAACCCGACAAGATCGAGGCCGCTGTCGGTGCGCTCTTCCCCAAGAGCGAGTGGACGATGCTCTCGCATCACGTGATCTTCCACGGCCGCCGTATCTGCCATGCCCGCAAGCCTGCCTGCGGCGCCTGCCCCATCGCCCCGCTGTGCCCGGCGTACGGCGAGGGCGAGACGGACCCCGAGAAGGCGAAGAAGCTGCTCAAGTACGAGAAGGGCGGTTTCCCGGGGCAGCGCCTGAAGCCCCCGCAGGCATATCTGGACGCGGGCGGGAAACCCGCGCCGCCGCTGGGGGCCGGGTGACCCGCCGTATGACGCCTTCCCGGGCGCGTTCCCAGGAACGATCTCGGGGCTGTCGGGCGTTGGACCGATCAGGACGACGGGGGTGGCGATGACACGCGCGAGCAACACACAGGGCGGTCCGGTGACGCTCAGCAGCCAGGGCCTGCCGAGGTGGCTGGACCCGGTGGTGCACGCCGTGGAGACGGTCGAGCCGTCGCAGCTCAGCCGCTTCCTGCCGCCGGCGGACGGCGCGGGGCGGCAGTCGGCCGTCCTGATCCTGTTCGGCGAGGGTGAGCGCGGACCCGAACTGCTCCTCATGGAGCGGGCGAGCTCGCTGCGCTCGCACGCCGGACAGCCGTCCTTCCCGGGCGGTGCGCTGGATCCGGAGGACGGCGATCCGCAGGGTGACGGGCCGCTCAGGGCCGCCCTGCGCGAGGCCGAGGAGGAGACCGGGCTCGATCCGGCCGGTGTCCAGCTCTTCGGCGTGCTGCCCAAGCTGTACATCCCGGTCAGCGGCTTCGTCGTGACGCCCGTGCTGGGCTGGTGGCGCGAGCCGAGCCCGGTCGCGGCGGTCGACCCGAACGAGACGGCGAGGGTCTTCACCGTCCCCGTGGCGGATCTCACGGATCCCGGCAACCGGGCCACCACCGTTCACCCCAGCGGCCACCGAGGTCCGGCGTTTCTGGTCGAATCAGCCCTGGTGTGGGGGTTCACCGCCGGAATCATCGACCGTCTGCTCCACTACTCGGGCTGGGAGCGGCCGTGGGACCGGGACAAGCAGGTCCCCCTCGACTGGCGTGCGTGACATCGTGTCTGCCGTGCTGTGCAAAGTGATGAGGCGAGGCCTGAACCGGTGAACGTGCTGGACATCCTGTTGCTGGTCGCCGCCGTGTGGTTCGCGATCGTCGGCTATCGCCAGGGCTTCGTCGTCGGCATCCTGTCGGTGATCGGGTTCCTGGGCGGCGGTCTGGTCGCCGTCTATCTGCTACCGGTCATCTGGGACGCCCTGACCGACAACGCCGAGGTGGGCACCACCGCCGCCGTCGTCGCGGTCGTCGTCGTCATCGTGTGCGCCTCGGTCGGCCAGGCCCTGACCACCCACCTGGGCAACAAGCTGCGCCGGTACATCACCTGGTCCCCGGCCCGCGCCCTGGACGCCACCGGCGGCGCCTTCGTCAACGTCGTCGCGATGCTCCTGGTGGCCTGGCTGATCGGCTCCGCTCTCGCGCAGACCACGCTGCCGACGCTGGGCAAGGAGGTCCGCAGCTCGAAGGTGCTGGTGGGCGTGTCGCAGGCGCTGCCCGACCAGGCCGACACCTGGTTCGCGGACTTCTCCTCGGTCCTCGCGCAGAACGGCTTCCCGCAGGTCTTCAGCCCCTTCTCGAACGAGCAGATCACCGACGTCCGGCCCCCCGACCCGGCCCTCGCCAACAGCGCGGTCGCCACCCGCGCCCAGCGCTCCATCGTCAAGGTCATGGGCACCGCCGAGAGCTGCGGCAAGGTCCTCGAGGGCACCGGTTTCGTCTTCGGCGACCGCCGCGTCATGACCAACGCGCACGTGGTCGGCGGCGTCGACGAGCCCACCGTCCAGATAGGCGGCGAGGGCAGGAAGTACGACGCCACGGTCGTCCTGTACGACTGGCAGCGCGACATCGCCGTCCTGGACGTACCGGACCTGAGCGCGCCCGCGCTGCGCTTCACCGCACAGGACGCGGCCGGAGGGGACGGCGCGATCGTCGCGGGCTTCCCCGAGAACGGGTCGTACGACGTCCGCGCGGCGCGCGTGCGCGGGCGCATCACGGCCAACGGCCCGGACATCTACCACCGCGGCACCGTCCGCCGCGACGTCTACTCCCTCTTCGCGATGGTCCGCCAGGGCAACTCCGGAGGCCCGCTGCTCACCCCCCAAGGGAAGGTGTACGGCGTGGTCTTCGCGAAGTCCCTCGACGATGCCAACACCGGGTACGCGCTGACCGCGGACGAGATCCAGGAGGACATCGCCAAGGGACGCACCGCGAACCAGCAGGTGGACAGCGACAGCTGCGCACTCTGAACCAGACGCAGAGGGAGAGGCGCGTCAGCCTCGTGGATGACGCAGGCGTACCGAGACCCAGCGGGCCCGGCGGCGCAGGATGCGCGGGATCCCCACCCTGAGGTCCGTGCCGCCCGGAACACCCGGGGCGCCGCCTCGTTGGTGGGAGCTCAGGCCTGAGGCCGAGCGGCGATTGCGTGCTGCGTCACTGTAGTCGTGCGTCCAGCCCATACCCGGACGTCTGCCCCCGCCCCAAGGTCGATAACCGCTCCCAGGCCCCCCAATTGGCCTATGCGCCAGGCAATTGGCTGTTCGTAGGACAGGTGTTCAGTGTCCGGATACCGGGCGCACCGGCCCGGTCACCGATCGGGTTCGGGGTCTTTCAGCCAGTTGACCAGTTCGGTGGAGAAGGCGACCGGATCCTCTTCGTGCGGGAAGTGGCCCAGACCGTCGAAGAGCCGCCAACGGTACGGCGCTTCGACGTACTCCCCGGACCCGGCCGCGCTCCGCGTGCGCATCACGGGGTCGAGGGAGCCGTGCAGATGCAGCGTCGGCACCCGCACCGGCCGCTTCATGCGCCGGTTGAACTGGATGCCGTCCGGGCGCAGCAGGGACCGGACCATCCAGCGGTACGGCTCGATCGAACAGTGCGCCGTCGACGGGATGCAGATCGCACGACGGTACGTCTCCACCGCCTCGTCGTCCGGCAGCCGCGGGCCCGACCACTCCCGGATGAGCCGGCCGACGAGCGCGCCGTCGTCCGCGGTCAGCTGCCGCTCGGGAACCCAGGGACGCTGGAAGCCCCAGATGTAGGAGCCGGCCCGGGTCTGCTTGACGTCGGAGAGCATCGCCGAGCGCCAGCGCCGCGGGTGCGGCATCGAGGTGACCACGAGCCGTCGTACGAGTTTGGGGCGCATCGCGGCCGCCGTCCACGCCAGATAACCGCCCAGGTCGTGGCCGACCAGCGCGGCGTCCGGCTCGCCCAGGGAGCGGATCACGCCGGTGATGTCGAGGGCGAGGTTGGCGGGGTCGTAGCCGCGCGGGGTGCGGTCGCTGCCGCCGACGCCGCGCAGGTCCATCGCGACGGCCCGGTAGCCCGCGTCCGCGAGTGCGGTCAGCTGGTGCCGCCAGGTCCACCAGAACTGGGGGAAGCCGTGCAGCAGCAGCACCAGCGGGCCGTCGCCCAGCTCGGCGATGTGGAAACGCGCGCCGTTGGCGGCTACGTCCCGGTGCGTCACCTCGGTACCGCCGGGGATGCCGACGCGTACGAACGAGGCGGGTTGCGCCCAGGGAGCGGCAGGGTCCGTCATGAGGACGAGCGTGCCACAGCCTCGATGGCCTTCGCGTCCGGAACCCCGTCCTCGAGCGCCGGCCGCGGGTGCGGCTTGGCGTTCTGCAGGACGCCCGCCGTCTCCTTCATCGACGCGGCTACCTTCTGCGGGCCCTTGCTCTTCCTGGCCTTCTTCGCGAACGCCACCCCGATCAGGGCGAGGAGGCCGGCCAGGAGCACATTGGCCGCGAAGGACAGCAGGAAGCAGACCGCGAGGTTCCAGCCGCTCCAGGTCCGGATGCCGTACGCCAGCGCGAAGTTCAGCATCGGCAGCGAGAACACCAGCACCACGCCGGCCGCCATGAACGCGCCGCCGCTGGTCGCGCCGCGCTTGACGTCGTGCTTGAGCTGCGCCTTCGCCAGCGCGATCTCGTCGTGCACCAACGCGGACATCTCGGTCGTCGCCGAGGCGAACAACTGGCCGATGCTGCGTTCGGAGCCGACCGGGCTGCCGTCGGGTGCGCTCATCGCGGTCTCCCTCTTCTGCGTACGGTTCCGTCTTCTGCCTGAGTGCGTACGGTTCCGTCTTTTGTACCGTCCCGTCAGATCATGCCGGACGGTCGTTCTCCTCGCCTGCCCCGCCCGGCACTTCGGCAAGTCCGCGCCCTGCGTCGGCGGTCCGCTCGGCGGCCTTCTGCTCGGCGATCCGGCGGTGCTCGGCGGCCTTGCTGTCGTAGATCTCGGCCATCCGCAGGTGATAGGCCGGGTCGTCCTCCTCGTAGATGTCAGGGATGCCGTCGAGGTCGTCGTCCCGTTCCTCGGCCTCGCACATCCTGCGGTACTTGGCGTTTCGTATCTTCAGCAGCACTGTCGCCAGGGCCGCCGCGATCAGGGAGCCGGACAGTACGGAGGCCTTCACCTCGTCCGTCATCGTCGCGTCGCCGGCGAAGGCCAGCTCGCCGATGAGCAGTGACACGGTGAAGCCGATGCCGGCCAGGGTCGCCACCGCGAAGACGTCCGCCCACTCCAGGTCGTCGCTGAGGGAGGCACGGGTGAAGCGGGCGGTGAGCCAGGTCCCGCCGAAGATGCCGATCGCCTTGCCGAGGACCAGCCCGAGGACGACACCGAGCGTCTCCGGCCGGGTGAAGACATCGCCGAGCGCCCCGCCGGAGACCACGACACCGGCGCTGAACAGCGCGAACAGCGGCACGGCCAAGCCCGCCGACAGCGGACGTACGAGATGTTCGATGCGCTCGCCGGGCGAGCGCTCCTCGCCCTCGCGCCGCGTGCAGCGCAGCATCAGGCCCATCGCGACGCCCGCGATGGTGGCGTGGACGCCGCTGTTGTACATCAGCGCCCAGTTGACGAGCGCGAGCGGGATGTACACGTACCACCCGCGTACGCCTGCCCGCAGCAGCAGCCAGAAGACCGCGAGGCCGGCGGCCGCTCCGCCGAGCGCGGCGAGGTCGATGTCCGCCGTGAAGAAGACCGCGATGATCAGGATCGCGAAGAGGTCGTCGACGACGGCGAGCGTCAGCAGGAAGGCCCGCAGGGCGCTCGGCAGGGACGTACCGATGACGGCGAGGACCGCCAGCGCGAAGGCGATGTCGGTGGCGGTGGGGACGGCCCAGCCCTGCAGCGAGCCGCCGCCGGTGAGGTTGGTGAGCGTGTAGACCAGCGCCGGTACGGCCATCCCGCACAGGGCCGCGACGACGGGCAGCGCGGCCGCCCTGGGATCGCGGAGGTCGCCGGCGACCAGTTCGCGTTTGAGTTCGATGCCGGCGACGAAGAAGAAGATCGCGAGCAGCCCGTCGGCGGCCCAGTGGGCGACCGACAGGTTCAGGCCGAGGGACTCGGGGCCGAGGTGGAAGTGGCTGACGCTCTCGTAGCTGTCGTGCAGCGCCGGGGTGTTGGCCCAGATCAGCGCGGCGACGGCGGCGATGAGCAGCAGGACGCCACCGACGGTCTCGGTGCGCAGCGCGTCCGCGACGAAGGTCCGCTCGGGCAGGGAGAGCCGTCCGAGGGCCTTGCGGGTGGGGCTGGTGCGAGGCGCGGCCACGGGAGACCTCCGGTCGGTGGGCAGGACGGAACACTTGCCGACCAGACTTCCCGGCGCACCTGTTAGGTTCAGCTTACTTTGTTTAGTTTACCTAACGTGCGCGGGGAGGATTCAATTCCGGTGACCCCAACGTTAGAGGCGAAAAGGGCACCCGGCGCGCTGGTCGCCGGGTGCCCTTCAGGGCCGTACCTACTCGCCGAACGTACTCTCGGTCCCGTTTCTCAGGCTGGTTCGGTCCCGTTCGGTCCCGTTCGGTCCTGCTCAGTCCTCGTTCGGCGACGCCGGGAGCTTGGCCTGGATGAGGTCCATGACCGTCGAGTCCGTCAGGGTGGTCACGTCACCGAGCTGGCGGTTCTCGGCGACGTCCCGCAGCAGCCGGCGCATGATCTTGCCGGACCGGGTCTTCGGCAGCTCGGCCACCGGCAGGATCCGCTTCGGCTTGGCGATCGGGCCGAGGGCGGAGCCGACGTGGTTGCGCAGCTCGGCGACCAGCCCCTCGTCCTCGGCGTTCGCCGTGCCGCGCAGGATGACGAAGGCGACGATCGCCTGGCCCGTCGTCTCGTCCGCCGCGCCGACCACGGCCGCCTCGGCGACCGACGGGTGGGAGACGAGCGCCGACTCGACCTCGGTGGTCGAGATGTTGTGCCCGGACACGAGCATCACGTCGTCGACCCGGCCCAGCAGCCAGATGTCGCCGTCGTCGTCCTTCTTCGCGCCGTCACCGGCGAAGTACTTGCCCTCGAAGCGCGACCAGTACGTGTCGAGGAACCGCTGGTCGTCGCCCCAGATGGTGCGCAGCATCGACGGCCACGGCTCGGTGAGCACCAGGTAGCCACCGCCGCCGTTCGGTACCTCGTTCGCCTCGTCGTCGACGACGGTCGCGGAGATGCCGGGCAGCGGCGTCTGCGCGGAGCCGGGCTTGGCCGCGGTGACACCGGGCAGCGGCGAGATCATCATCGCGCCGGTCTCGGTCTGCCACCAGGTGTCGACGACCGGGGTCCGGTCGGCGCCGATGTGCTTGCGGTACCAGATCCACGCCTCGGGGTTGATGGGCTCGCCGACCGAGCCGAGGACCCGCAGGCTGCTGAGGTCGAACTTCGCGGGGATGTCGTCGCCCCACTTCATGAACGTACGGATCGCGGTGGGCGCGGTGTACAGGATGGTGACCCCGTACTTCTGAACGATCTCCCAGAAGCGGCCCTGGTGCGGGGTGTCCGGGGTGCCCTCGTACATGACCTGTGTCGCGCCGTTCGCCAGCGGCCCGTAGACGATGTACGAGTGCCCGGTGACCCAGCCGACGTCGGCGGTGCACCAGTAGACGTCGGTCTCCGGCTTGAGGTCGAAGACGGCGTGGTGGGTGTACGCGGTCTGCGTGAGGTAGCCGCCGGAGGTGTGCAGGATGCCCTTCGGCTTACCCGTCGTACCGGACGTGTACAGGATGAACAGCGGCTGCTCGGCGTTGAACGCCTCCGGAGTGTGCTCGGCGGACTGCCGCTCGACGATCTCGTGCCACCAGAGGTCGTGGCTGTCGTTCCAGGCGACCTCCTGGCCGGTACGGCGGACCACGAGGACGTGCTCGACGTTGCCGGCCTTCTCGACGGCCTCGTCGACGGCGGGCTTCAGCGCGGACGGCTTGCCGCGCCGCCAGCCGCCGTCGGAGGTGATGACGACCCGCGCGTCGGCGTCCTGGATCCGGGTCGCGAGCGCGTCCGCCGAGAAACCGCCGAAGACGACGGAGTGCGCGGCGCCGATCCGGGCGCACGCGAGCATCGCGATCGCCGTCTCGGGAATCATCGGCATGTAGACGGCGACCCGGTCGCCCTTCTGCACACCAAGCTCCAGCAGGGCGTTCGCGGCCTTGGAGACCTCGTCCTTGAGCTCGGCGTAGGTGATGGCCCGGCTGTCGCCCGGCTCGCCCTCGAAGTGGATGGCCACCCGGTCGCCGTGCCCGGCTTCCACGTGCCGGTCGACGCAGTTGTACGCCACATTGAGCTCGCCGTCCTTGAACCACTTGGCGAACGGCGGGTTCGACCAGTCCAGCGTCTCGGCCGGCTCCTTGGCCCAGGTCAGTCGGCGGGCCTGCTCGGCCCAGAAGCCGAGCCTGTCAGCCTTGGCCTGTTCATACGCCTCCGCGGTGACGTTGGCGTGGGCGGCCAGGTCGGCGGGGGGTGCGAACCTGCGCTCTTCCTTGAGCAGGTTGGAGAGGGAAGAAGTCTCGCTCATCGTCCCGTCTCCTCCTTCAACAGGATGGCCAGGCTTTCGTTGCTCACGGCATCTGCCTTTCCCAGGGTGTCCGTTGTGTCCCAGGCCACAGCTCATCAGACCCGAGGGGCTGGTGACAAGGGTCGACGGGGTAACTGGTTTAGACCTGTCTCGTCCACAGCCCTGGCGGTGCGGGTGTCTCGGTGTCTTGGGTGCCTCGTGTCCTTTGACGGCTGTGGCCGGGTCATTCGTAGTCACGGACGGGGGGTGGGGAGAGTTCAGGGGTGTCGCGGCTTTCACAGTTGGGGGCGGGCGAGCTGGGGCCACGGGCTCGGCGCACGGGGCGAGGCAGCGCTGGGCTCTGGTTACGGGGAGGGGCAGGGTTTGGGTCACGCGTGTGAGTTGGGTGTGGGTGTGGCTGGGCGGCGCGCGCTGACGCGGCTGCTGGTTGGGGCGGGGGTCGGGTTGGGGGGCGGGAGTCGGGAGCCGGGAGTCGGGAGCCGGGAGTAGGGAGTCGGGAGCCGGAAGGGGGTTGAGCGGGGGCGGGGGCGGGATCCGAGCGTCAGGCCAGAGAGAGCGGGGGCGGCCAGGCGGCGGGGCCGGGGCTTCAACCGGAGCTTGCTGGTCGCTCGCCTACGGGGTGCTGACGCCGGAGCTGGAACCGGAGCGGGAGCCTATGCCGGAGCCGGAGCCGGAGCCGGAGCCGGAGCCGGAGCCGGAGCGGGAGCGGGAGCGGGAGCGGGAGCGGGAGCCGGAGCCGGAGCCGGAGCGGCCGCCGGCTCCGACGCCGGGATCGGAGCTGAGGTCGCACACCCTGGCGCCGGCTCCTGCCCGGAGGCCTCACGCCGACAGGCCGGCCGCCCGTACGTGGTGGAAGACGTCCCCGTCCGCTCCGGTGAGCAGATACGCCTGTGCCTCGCCCACGTGGAAGTACATGCCGTGCAGCTCCAGCGCTCCGTCGCGCAGGGCCCGGGTCACCGACTCGTGGGCGCGCAGGTGCTCCAGCTGTTGGACCACGTTGGTCAGGCAGAGCTGTTCCACCACGTCGGCGGGTGCCCGGCCGGCCAGCCGGGCCCACGGCCGGCTGCCGTCGGCCATGCGCTCCAGGCTGGGCAGTGCGTGCCGCAGCCACCGCTTGAGCGGGGTCTGGGCGCCCCCGGGCTCGGCGTTCAGCAGCGCATGCATGGCCCCGCACCCGGAGTGCCCGCACACCGTGATGGAGCGCACCTTCAGCACCTCCACCGCGTACTCGATCGCGGCCGCCACCGAGTCGTCCCCGCTTTCCTGGCCGGGCAGCGGAACGAGGTTGCCCACATTGCGCACCACGAACAGATCACCGGGACCGCTGGAGGTGATCATCGAGGTGACCAGCCGTGAGTCGGCGCAGGTGAGGAACAGCTGGGAGGGCCGCTGTCCCTCGCGCGCGAGCCGGGCCAGCTCACCGCGCACAAGCGGTGCGGTGTGACGCTGGAACGCGCTGATGCCACGCGCCAGTTCATGCCCGCGCGGCTCGCCGGAGACGCCCGCTTCTCCCGGCTGTCCGCCGGGAGCCGGTGCGGACGCGGACTGCGGGCCGTCGCACTGGTGGTTGCGCCAGGGCGTCCACGGGCTGCAACGGCAGCCTGTGGTGCCGGTCGCCGATTCGGCGTCCGTGGCCGAGATCGGGTGGTCGTCCGTGGTTCCGGGTTCGCCGATGCGGACCCCGGTGCGGCGGCCGGTGAGTTCGACGGAGCCGCCCTGAGCGGTGTGTGTCTTCTGCCAGTCCTGCAGCGCCTCGTACGCCGCGTGGTCCATGAAGGAACCGTCCAACTCCACGACGGCGCGGGTACCTTGCGGAACGAGATGCAGGGTCCGGCTGAGGCGGGGCACCGCCAGGAACGTCAACTGGCCTCGTACGTGGACGTGATGGACTCCTTCCTTCTCGTCGTGCGTGATGCGGGTGCGGGTGAGGCGGTGCAGGGAGACGGCGACGGCCACGGCGATGCCGAGCGCCACGCCCTCCAGGACGCCGAGCAGGACCACGCCGAGTGCGGTGACGGCGTACACCAGCACTTCTCGGTGGCGCGTCACCGTGCGGATGTGGTGCAGGGACACCATCTGGATGCCGACGGCCATCACCAGGGCGGCGAGCGAGGCGAGCGGGATGAGCTCCAGGATCGGGACCATCAGCAGCGCGGCGACTACTACGAGAACGCCGTGCAACATCGTGGAGTTCCGGCTGACGGCACCCGCTTGGACATTCGCCGAACTGCGCACGGCGACACCTGCGACCGGCAGCCCGCCGAGCGAGCCGGAGACGATGTTGGCGGCACCCTGACCGAGCAACTCGCGGTCCAGGTCGGCGCGTCCGACGCGGGCCGACAGACCGGGGCGGCCGGACACGAGCTTGTCCACGGCGACCGCGCCGAGCAGCGACTGCACGCTGCACACCAGCGTGGTGGTGACTACGGCGGCGACCAGACCGAGCACCGGACCCTCGGGAAGTCCCGCCAGGGCGTGGCTGCTCCAGGACGGCAGCCCGACCTTGGGCAGGGTCAGTCCGGCGAGCGAGGCGGTGGTGGTGGCCCCGGCGACGGCGACCAGGGCGGCGGGAAGCTTGCGCAGCAGGTGCCCCACCCGGCCGGGAATCCGCGGCCAGAGCAGCAGCAGGCTCAGGGTCAGCACGCTCACCGACACGGCGGCCGGGTGCAGGCCCGCCAACTGGGCGGGCAGGGCGCGGAGGTTGTCGAGGACGGCGCTCTGCGGGGTGCCGCCGAGGACGATGTGCAGCTGGGCGACGGCGATGGTGACGCCGATGCCGGCGAGCATGCCGTGCACGATGGCCGGGCTCACGGCGAGGGCCGTGCGGGCCACGCGCAGGCAGCCGAGGCCCAGTTGGGCGAGACCGGCCATGACGGTGATGGCGCAGGTCGTCCGCCAGCCGTACCGGTGGATGAGGTCGGCGGTGACGACGGTGAGTCCGGCGGCGGGTCCGCTGACCTGGAGCGGGGAGCCGCCGAGCTTTCCGGCGACGAGACCGCCGACCGCGGCGGCGACGAGGCCGGCCTGGAGGGGCGCGCCGGTGGCGAGGGCGATGCCGAGGGACAGGGGGAGGGCGATCAGGAAGACCGCGATGGAGGCCGACGCGTCAGCGCCCGCGATACGGAAGCGGCGGGGCTCGGTCGGCGGTGGGCTGTGGGGCTGGTGGTCGCGTTGGGTCCGACTCGGGTCGGTGGCGTGGGTGGGGACGCAGGCTGACATGTTCCCGTCTCCTCCGGGGCGGCGCGGTCGCGGAACGGCGGCCGTGGGTCACGGCGTACAGCGGCGGGATGAATCAATTCTTGGTAAATGAATCGTAATGCAGAGTAAAGCCACAGCGTGGACTTTCTGGGCAAATGGGCTAACGAATCACCGTAAAGTGCGAATCAATCTTTTGATCGGCTTGTCGTACTAATTCCTTCTTCATCTCATGCGACCTTGGCGGCGCATTACCCGCACACGCCCTCATCGGCGTCGGCCCGAGAGAAGGAAGAAGGTGGGCGGACATGGCCGCCACCCAGAGGATCATCGCGGGCACCGTGGTCGCAGCGGCCTGTGCCGCGTCACTCGCCGGCTGCACGATCGGTACCGACGGTGCCAAGGCAGGGGCCTCGGGCCCACAGAAGGCGAAACCGGTCCAGGCGCCGCCCAAGAGCGTGGTCCGCCTGATCGGCGACGGCTCCACCGCGTACACCGGAGCGCAGCCGCACCTGCCCAGACCCGAACGCCTCAAGCCGGGCCACAAGCCCCCGCAGTTCGTGGTCTTCTCCTGGGACGGCGCGGGGGAGGACGGCCAGAAGCTGTTCTCCCACTTTCGCAAGGTGGCGAAGGCGAACAACGCGACGATGACGTACTTCCTGAGCGGCGTGTACATGCTGCCGGAGGACAAGCGCGACCTCTACCGGCCTCCGCAGCACTCCCCGGGCCGCTCGGACATCGGCTTCAACGACGAGCAGGGCATCGCCGACACCGTGAAACAGCTGCGCCTGGCGTGGCTGGAGGGCAACGAGATCGGCACCCACTTCAACGGCCACTTCTGCGGCAGCGGCGGCGGGGTCGGCGAGTGGTCGGTGGAGGAGTGGAAGGACGAGATCGCCCAGGCGAAGCAATTCGTGAAGTCCTGGAAGACCAACACCGGCATGACGAAGGCCGCCCCGCTGCCCTTCGACTACGACAAGGAACTCGTCGGCGGCCGCACACCCTGCCTGGAGGGCCAGGAGAACTTCGTGCGGGCAGCCGGCGAACTGGGCTTCCGCTATGACACCAGCGGCGTCAACAACCAGGTGTGGCCGAAGAAGAGGCAGGGCTTGTGGGACCTGTCGATGCAGCTCGTGCCCTTCCCCGGGCACTCCTACGAGCAGCTGACCATGGACTACAACTTCATGGTCAACCAGTCCGGCACCGCGACCCAGGGCGACCCCGCGAAACGCGATTTCTGGGGCGACCAGATGCGCGACAGTCTGCTCGACGGCTTCCACCGGGCCTATGACGGCAACCGCGCGCCCCTGATCATCGGCAACCACTTCGAGTCCTGGAACGGCGGCACGTACATGCGGGCCGTCGAGGAGGTCGTCGAGCGGGTCTGCAACAAGCCGGACGTGCGCTGTGTGTCCTTCCGGCAGCTCGCCGACTGGCTGGACGCCCAGGACCCGAAGACCCTGCAGAAGCTGCGTGCCCTGGGAGTCGGCGAGGCCCCGAAGCAGGGCTGGGCGTCCTTCCTGTCGGGCCGCCCGGCCCCGGCCCCGAAGGGCGTGCCCGGGGCGCCGGCTGCCAAGCAGCCGTAGCCGTCAGACGGTTGCCGCGGCGCCCTCACCCAGTACGAAGGAGGGGTCGACCTGTGCCGCCAGGTCGGCCCCGGTGCGCTCATTGCCCCAGGACTGGGCGTTCTTCAGGTGGAAGTGGACCATCTGCCGCGTGTAGCGCTCCCAGTCGCGCAGCGCGTACGTCGCGTCGACGGCCGTCCGCAGCTGGTGCAGGGCGCGGCGGTTGGCGTCCTCCAGGAGCTCGAACCGGGGCGGCCGGCCCTTCTCCAGTGCGCGCACCCAGTCGGAGTGTCCGACCGTCGCGAGCAGGTCCTCCCCGGCCTCGGCGCGGAGGAAGTCGAGGTCGTCCTGCCCTTGCACCTTGTTGCCGACAACTTTCAGGACGACGCCGAAGTCGCGGGCGTGCTCCTTGTACTGGCGATAGACGGAGACCCCCTTCCGGGTCGGCTCGGCGACGAGGAACGTGATGTCGAAGCGGGTGAACATGCCGGAGGCGAAGGAATCCGAACCGGCCGTCATGTCGACCACGACGTACTCGTCGGGGCCGTCCGCCAGGTGGTTCAGGTACAGCTCCACCGCGCCCGTCTTGGAGTGGTAGCAGGCGACCCCCAGGTCGGCGTCCGTGAAGGCACCCGTGACCATCAAACGGACCGCGCCGCCGTCGAGTTCCACCGGCCGCGCACAGGCGTCGTGGACCGGGTTGTCCTCGCGCACCCGCAGCAACCGGGAGCCCTCGCCGGGCGGGGTCGTCTTGATCATCGTGTCGGCGGAGGAGATGCGCGGGTTCGAGCCGCGCAGACAGTCCTTGATCAGTGGCAGGCACTCGCCCATCGCGGGCCATGCGGCCGCCTCCGCCTCGTCCAGACCGAGGGCCGGGCCCAGGTGCTGGTTGATGTCGGCGTCGACGGCGACGACCGGAGCGCCGGTGGCCGCGAGGTGGCGGATGAACAGGGAGGACAGGGTGGTCTTGCCACTGCCGCCCTTCCCGACGAAAGCAATTTTCATGCTTACCGAGAGTAGTGTCGCTATAGCTCTCCGTGGCAGGGTTGCGTGAAGAAGACCACTCCTTCGTGGGGTGCGTGCTCGGGCTGCGTAGGGTCGTACTTATGAGTACGACAGGCGCGCACGCCGATCCGCTCGCCGCCCTGGGCTCGCTGCCCGGTGTGGCCGAGTCCGTGGAATCCGTCCGTAAGTCCGTGGACCGGGTCTACGGACACCGGGTCATGCGGCGTCGCAGCAACGAGATCACCTCCGAGGCGGCCCTGCGCGGTGCTCGCGGCTCGGGGGCGCTGTCCGGTGCGGACTGGGCGCTCGAAGAGGTGCGTCGGCGCTCCGACTTCAGCGGTGACGACGAGGCGCGCGTCATGGGCGCGGCCCTGCGGCTGACCGCCGAGGCGGGCCAGCTGCTGTCCATCTGGCGCCAGTCGCCGCTGCGGGTGCTGGCCCGGCTGCACCTGGTGGCGGCCGCGACCGACGACGACGAGGTCGGGCGTCCGCGCCAGGAGGGTGAGCCGGTCGACGAGCCGCTCATCGAACTGCCGCTGCCGGGTGCGGCCGAGGTCTCGGGCCGCCTCGAAGGCCTCGCCGAGCTGATCATCGCGGGTGGTTCGGCCCCCGCGCTGGTCACGGCTGCCGTCGTGCACGGCGAACTCCTGGCCCTGCGGCCCTTTGTTTCCCACAACGGCCTGATCGCGCGCGCGGCCGAGCGCATCGTCCTGGTCGGCAGCGGTCTGGACCCCAAGTCCGTCTGCCCGGCGGAGGTGGGCCATGCCGAACTGGGCCGCGCGTCCTATCTGGCGGCCCTGGACGGTTATGTCTCCGGCACTCCCGGGGGCATGGCCGCCTGGATCGGCCATTGCGGCCGGGCGATCGAGTTGGGTGCGCGTGAGTCCACGGCGGTGTGCGAGGCGCTGCAGCGCGGGGCGGCGTAGGGGCTACGCGCGCGGGGCGGCGTCACAGACTGCGGAAAAGGGTTGCGGCGGTACGAGAATTCGTACCGCCGCTGGCATGTTCACCGGGGTACCAAGCGTCCTCGAATGGTGCCCATCAGGCCGGGAACTTTGCCCGTCACCTGGTGCGGCTGGCCCGTAATCGACGGGTCGACGTCGCGTGGGTGCCCGGTGTTCATGCTCGGTCCGTGGGGCCAAATGCGTTTCTAAGGTGATCCTCTCGGATGTCCTTGGTCTCGCGGGCCGTTAACCCCTTTGTACTCCAGGACGGAAGCAAGCGGAAGGCCTGGTTGCACTTCTTTACTTTTGGGTTCAAATAGCCGTGAAACAGGCGCCGGTGGAGTTGAATGACCCGTTCTGCGCAGAGGTGGCGGGTCAGGCAGGAGCCGAGCGGCGGCGGTTCGCGTACCAGACGAGGCCCGCGGTGGCTGCCGCGGCGCCTATGGCGGCTACCGCGACGAGCGCCGGTCGGGGAGGTACGGAGAAGGCGGGGAAGCGCTGCTTGAGCCGGACGGGCCGGTGGAAATCGAGAATCGGCCATCCGCGCGCCAGGGCCTCGCGGCGCAGAGCGCGGTCCGGGTTCACGGCATGGGGATGACCGACGGCCTCCAGCATCGGCAGGTCGGTCGCCGAGTCGCTGTAGGCGTAGCAGCGCTCGAGGTCGTATCCCTCGGACCGGGCCAGTTCCTTGACCGCCTCGGCTTTGGTCGGGCCGTACGCGTAGTACTCCACCTCGCCGGTGAAGCAGCCGTCCTCGCCCACCACCATGCGAGTCGCCACCACCCGGTCCGCGCCGAGCAGTTCACCGATCGGTTCGACCACCTCGGCGCCCGACGTGGACACGATCACGACGTCCCGGCCGGCCGTGTGGTGCTCCTCGATGAGGGACGCGGCCTCGTCGTAGATGATCGGATCGATGAGGTCGTGCAGGGTCTCGGCGATGATCTCCTTGACCTGCTGGACGTTCCAGCCGCGCACGAGCGCGGACAGGTACTCGCGCGTGCGCTCCATCTGGTCGTGGTCGAGGCCGCCCACGAGGAAGACGAACTGGGCGTAGGCGGTGCGCAAGGCGGCCCTGCGGTTGATCAGGCCGCCTTGGTAGAAGGACTTGCCGAAGGTGAGCGTGCTCGACTTCGCAATGACCGTCTTGTCCAGGTCGAAGAACGCCGCTGTGCGGGGCAACGAGTGGTTTTCCACAAGCCCGAGCATAGGCGCAGCCCATTCGGCGTAAGGTGGGCGCGTGGGTTTGCCTGAGAGGGCTGTCGGGTACACCATGGAAGTCACGGATCGTTCGCGACCGTGCTAACGCGGTCCGACTCCTCCCCCCCCGAGTCGGCCGTGAAGACGACCCCCGCTCTCCCCCCCGGCGGGGGTCGTCGCATGTCCGGACGCGTTTTTCTCTCCTCCCCCTGGCCGTGAGGCCGAACCGAGGCGGCTGCGGCCGCCTCCTTCGCATGCCCACGCTCCGTCACTGTCCGTAGCTGACGCGGTGCGCTGCGGTGCTCTGCGGAAGTCGCACAGCGGGTGGTACAGGGGTCACCGGTATGGGTGATGGCGATATTCACAACCGTCGAGTTGTCCACAGTTATCGACCAAGATCCACACGATTTCCGGGATCGCTGCACCGTGATTCCAACGCGTCCCGCTGCCGTCGAGTTCATGGCCGGATCCGGTGAGAGCGGGCGGTTCGGCCGGGTTCGTTTCGGCCGTTCATATGGAGGCCTCTTGCCGGTCTCCACGCGTCTGGGAATCGCGGGGCCGCAGGGGCTGCGCGACAGAGGCGGATCCCGGGCCCTCGCCGGCCGCGGGAGACGCAGTGAAGGGGGATGGAGAGGATGGCCGCAGCCGTCACACATGATTCAGCGTCCGCTGCCGGAGGGCGGCAGGGCAAACCGTTGATCGTCACGGAGGACACTGATCTCCTCGATGACCTGCTGCGCCTGTGCGCGGCGGCCGGTGCCACACCGGAGGTCCATCACGGGGTGCCGGAGGGCCGGGGCGGCTGGGAGTCCGCGCCGCTCGTCCTGGTCGGCGACGACGCCGTACGACGAGTGCGGGGGGCCACCCGCAGAAACGGCGTGGTGCTGGTCGGCCGCGACCAGGACGACTCCGGGGTGTGGCGGCGGGCCGTGGAGATCGGCGCCGACCACGTCCTGATGCTCCCCGACGGCGAGCAGTGGCTGGTCGACCGCATCGCCGACGTGGCCGAAGGCGTCGGCCGGCCCGCCCTCACCGTCGGCGTCCTCGGCGGCCGAGGCGGGGCCGGAGCGTCCACGCTCGCGTGCGCCCTCGCCGTCACCTCCGCGCGTGAGGGAATGCGCACACTCCTGGTGGACGCCGATCCGCTGGGCGGCGGACTCGATGTCCTTCTCGGCGGCGAGACGGCCGAAGGGCTGCGCTGGCCCGCCTTCGCCGCCTCCCGCGGGCGCGTCGGCGGCGGCGCCCTGGAGGAGTCGCTTCCCCAACTGCATTCGCTGCGCGTACTCAGCTGGGACCGTGGTGACTGCGTCGCCGTCCCGCCCCAGGCAGTCCGGGCGGTGCTCGCCGCGGCCCGTCGCAGGGGCGGCACGGTTGTCGTGGATCTGCCCCGCCGTATGGACAACGGGGTCGCCGAGGTCCTCGCCCAGCTCGACATGGGAATTCTCGTGGTCCCCGCCGAACTGCGGGCCGTCGCGGCGGCCGGCCGGGTGGCCGCCGCTGTCGGCATGGTCCTGCGCGACCTGAGGGTCGCCGTACGCGGCCCGTACGCCCCCGGACTCGACGACCGCGAAGTCGCCAGGCTGCTCGGGCTGCCACTCGCCGGAGAAGTGCCGGTGGAGGCCCACCTGCTGCGCCCGCACGGAGGCAGGACACCTCCCGGCGCGGCCGGACGGGGACCGCTGGCGCGCTTCTGCAAAGGGTTCTGGGAGCGGGCGTTGCTGGAGGCGAGGGCGGCATGAGTACACCGTCGGAGCTTGCGGGGGGCCGTCGGGGCTCGTGGGCGGGGTCGCTCGCCGGTGGGCGGGGGGCGATGGGATCGGGACGGGCGGATGGAGCTCTCGGGGCGATGCCCTCGGGACCGGCGGATGGTGCGCGGGGGCGGACGCCCTCGGGCTTGCGCGATGGCCTGCCCGGGGTGCCGCCGGGGCTGCTGGACGGCGTCCGGCAGTGGCTTGCCGAGAGTGGGCGCGAACCGACGCCCGCGCGGGTGGCACAGGCGCTGCGCGAGCAGGGGCGGGTGCTCGGGGACGCCGAAGTCCTGTGCGCTGCCGAACAGTTGCGGTCCGAACTGGTCGGCAGCGGGCCGCTGGAACCGCTGCTCGCGGACCCGTCGGTGACCGATGTGCTGGTGTCCGCCCCTGACCGGGTCTGGGTGGACCGGGGCGGCGGACTGGAACTGACCGCCGTCTCCTTCGCGGACGCCGCGGCCGTACGACGGCTCGCGCAGCGCCTGGCCGCGGTGGCCGGACGCCGGCTCGACGACGCACGGCCCTGGGTGGACGCCCGGCTGCCCGACGGAACCCGGTTGCACGCGGTGCTGCCCCCGGTGGCCGTCGGCTGTACCTCGCTGTCCCTACGGGTCGCCCGGCCGCGCGCATTCACACTCGACGAGCTGGTGGCGGCGGGCACGGTGCCGCCGGGTGGGGACCTGGTGCTGCGCGCGCTGATCGAGGCGGGGCTGTCCTTCCTCATCAGCGGTGGTACGGGCAGTGGCAAGACGACGTTGCTGAGCGCCCTGCTGGGGCTCGTCGAGCCGGACGAACGGATCGTGCTCGCCGAGGACTCGGCGGAGCTCAGGCCGGAGCATCCGCACGTCGTACGGCTGGAGAGCAGACCCGCCAACCAGGAGGGCGCCGGCCTCGTCACCCTCCAGGACCTGGTGCGACAGGCACTGCGGATGCGGCCGGACCGGCTCGTCGTGGGCGAGGTGCGCGGGCCCGAAGTGGCCGCCCTGCTGGCCGCGTTGAACACCGGCCACGGCGGCTGCGGAACGGTGCACGCGAACGCGGCCGCGGACGTACCGGCCCGGCTGGAGGCGCTGGGCACGGCCGCGGGCCTGGACCGGGCGGCCCTGCACAGCCAGGTGGCCGCCGCCTTGTCCGTCGTCCTGCACCTCGTCCGTGACCGGGCCGGACGACGCCGGATCGCCGAGGTGCACGTGCTGGACCGTGATCCGTCAGGCCTGGTGCGAACGGTGCCGGCGCTGCGGTGGGGCGCGGATGCGTTCGCGTACGAGGAGGGCTGGGAGCGGCTGCGGGCTTTGCTCCGCGCCGAGGCCCCTGGAGGGGGACGGGGCGGTGATGGCTCTGGAGAGGGACGCGGCGGTGAACGAGGTGTGTGAGGGATTCCGGTGGGGGTGGCGTGACCGTCGGGACGAGTGCGGCAGCGGCAGGAGTGACGCGGTGATCGAAGGGTGCGCGATGGCGGTGGGGGTGGCGCGGTGAGCGGAGCGAGCGTGATGACGGCGGGGGTCGTGGTGAGCGGGATGAGTGCGGTGCCGGATGTGGTGACCGCGGCGTGTGTGGGGGCGGTTGTCTGGTGGGTGGGTGGCCGGCGCTCCGGGGCGCGGCGGGCGCAGTTGTTGCTCGCGGGTGGTGGAGCGGTGGGGGTCGGGCCGCCTTCCTGGCGGCAGCTGTCGGGCGAGCTGCGGCGCATCTGCGAGCGGCTGCGGGCCGAGTGGTGGTCGGCGGTCGCCGGGCTGGCGCTGGCGGTGCTGGGGGCCTCGGTGCTGCCGGCCGTCGCGGGGCTGGCCGGAGTGCCCTTGTTACGGCGGGTGCGACTGGCCAGGGAGGCCAGGCGCGCCAGGGCGCGCCGGGGAGACGCGGTGATCGCGCTGTGCGGCGCGCTCGCCGGGGAGGTGCGCTCGGGGCGGCAACCGGGCGAGGCGCTGTTGCGGGCCGCCCAGGACTCCGGTGGGCTCGGTGACGCGCAGGCGGCGGTACTGGCGGCGGCGCGGTTCGGCGGAGATGTCCCGGGAGCGCTCGCGTCGGCGGCGCGGCAACCGGGCGCCGAGGGGCTGCGGGCTCTGGCCGCTTGCTGGCGGGTGGCCGTGGACCAGGGCGCCGGCCTCGCAGCCGGACTCGACCGGCTCGAAGGGGCATTGCGTGCCGACCGTGACCGACGAGCGGACCTGCGCGCCCAGTTGGCCGGTGCCCGGTCGACAGCGGTGATGCTCGCCGGTCTGCCCGCCCTGGGTCTCCTCCTCGGCACCGCTCTCGGCGCCGACCCTCTCCACGTGCTGCTGCACACCGGCGCCGGACTGGGGTGCCTGCTGGCCGGGGCCGCGCTGGAGGGCCTCGGGATGTGGTGGGCGACGCGGATCGTGCGGGGAGCGGAGGCGACATGAGCGCGGAAGTTGTCCACAGGCTGGGGGTTGCCATGGGGGCGGCGCTCGCCCTCGGGTGCCTGCTGCTGTGGGCGGGGACGGTACGGCACGAACGGAGGACGCGCCGGCGGCTGACCGCGCTGCTGCCTGTCTCCCAGCAGGCCCGCGTCAGACCACGCTTCGACCTACGGGAGTTGGCGCGGCGATGGCTTCCGCCGACCGGCGTGGCGTGCGCCGCGTGGGTGCTGGTCGGAGGTGTGGCCGGTGCCGTGGCCGGGCTGGTCGTGGCCGCTGGGCTGTGGCGGTGGCGTCTTCGGCAGGTGTCCGGTACCGGCGCTGGCGCCGGTATCGGACCGGATGCCGATACCCGGGAGGCGGCACGGCAACTACCGCTCGCCGCCGATCTGTTGGCGGCCTGTATCACGGCGGGTGCCGGGCCGGTGATCGCGGCGCAGGCCGTGGGCGAGGCTCTCGGCGGTCCGGTCGGGGCGGCGCTGGCGCGTGGCGCGGCGGAGGTACGGCTCGGCGGCGAACCGGGCGAGGCATGGAGACGGCTCGCCGCGACGCCGGGCGCGGGCGCCCTCGCACGACTGCTGGAACGGGCCGACGTATCCGGGCTTCCGGCGGCCGCACCGGTCGCCCGGCTCGCCGCCGACGCCCGTGCCGACTGGACCCGCACCGCGACAGCACGGGCACGGCGGGCGGGCGTGTTGATCACCGCGCCGGTGGGGCTGTGCTTCCTGCCCGCGTTCATCACGGTCGGTGTGCTGCCCGTGGTGATCGGGCTGGCCGGCGGGGCGCTGAGAGGGGGTGGTGGATGACGGAACGCGCGAGTGTCGGCGGGCAACCGGCGAGGAGCAGTGAGCAGCGGTCGTAGCCAAGAGGCTGCAGGAAACGGCCGTAGACAGTCAGCAGTCAGAAGCCAGAAGCCAGCAGTCAGAAGCCAGAAGCCAGAAGGCAACGGAACGGATCCTCACGGGGGTTGAGATGTACAAGGCGGTACGGGCGCGGTTGCGTGTCCTGGTGTGCAGGGCGCGTGCGGCGCGCAGGGACGCGGGAATGGTCACCTCGGAGTACGCCATGGGAATCGTGGCTGCGGTGGCGTTCGCGGTGGTCCTTTACAAGGTGCTCTCCAGCGGTGAGGTCAGCGCGGAGTTGCAGGGCATCGTGAGGCGGGCTCTCCATGCGCAGATGTGAGAGGGAGCTGGGCAGGAAGTCGACGGAGAGGTTCAGCAGGCGCTCGGACCAGGGGTTCGTCACCGCGGAAGCGGCCGTGGTGCTACCCGTGCTGGTGATGTTCGCGATGGCGCTGGTGTGGGCGCTGCTGGTCGTGGCCGCGCAGATCCAGTGCGTGGACGCGGCACGCACCGGCGCCCGCGCGGCGGCCCGCCAGGACCCGGCCGACGCGGTCGTCGAGGTGGCCCGAGGAGCAGCACCGCGCCACGCGAGGGTCACGGTCGGCAGGGAGGGTGACCGGGTCCGGGTCACCGTCGTGGCGGAGTCCCCGGTACTGCGCGGCCTCCCCTTCGAAGTACGGGAGGAGGCCGTGGCGTCGGTGGAGGAGAGCGCGGGGAAGAGCGGCGAGGAGACCGTGGGGGAGGAGAGGTGAACGCTTGCTGCTCGGCTCGCCTTCGAGTGACGGTCCGGGATGCGGTCCGGCGGTTCGCCGCGCCCGGTGGGGACCGCGGCTCCGCGACCGTCTGGAGCGTCGCCGTGATCGCCGTCCTGTGTGTCGTGTTCGGCGCGGTGCTGGCCATGGGGCAGGCCATGGTCGCCCGGCACCGAGCCGCAGGAGGCGCGGATCTCGCGGCACTCGCGGCCGCGGACCACTGGGCGGACGGCGATACGGCGGCCTGCGCCCGCGCAGACCGCGTGGCACGGGCCCAGAGCGCCCGGCTGGTGCGGTGCGTGGTCGTGGGGGAGATCTCCGACGTGACGGCGGCGTCGGGACAGGGACCGTTCGAGGCGGAGGTCAGGGCGCGGGCGGGTCCTGCGGAGCAGGAGCCGGCGCCGGCCCCGGGGCAGGAGCCGATCCTGGCGACGCCCTCAGCGGGCACAGCGAGGTCGCCGCGTGCGGGCGCAAGGTGGGCTCTCCTTGCGGACGCGGCCGGGGCGCCCCGCGCGGACCCAGCCCTGTTGCACCCCGCAGGCACAGCAGGGCTGCCCCCAGTCTCTCTGGCCCTCCCTAGCCCTAGTCTCTCTGGCCCTCCCTAGCCCTCCGACGCCCCCTGCGGACGGACCAGCGCCGTCCCGTCCTCCCGCTCCCCCGGCGTCCCCTCCGGACGCGTCAGGGCCACCCCCTCCGGCTGCTCCTCCGGTGCGGCCCGCAACAGCACCGTGAGCAGTCGTACGGCCCCCCGTTTGTGCAGCGGATCGTTGCCGTTGCCGCACTTGGGGGACTGGATGCAGGAGGGGCAGCCGGCCTCGCACTCGCAGGAGGCGATGGCCTGGCGGGTGGCGGTGAGCCAGGCGCGGGCGGTGTGGAAGGCGCGCTCCGCGAAGCCCGCGCCGCCGGGGTGGCCGTCGTAGACGAAGACGGTCGGCAGGAGCGTGTCGGGGTGCAGGGGAATGGACACGCCGCCGATGTCCCAGCGGTCGCAGGTCGCGAAGAGGGGCAGCATGCCGATCGACGCGTGTTCGGCCGCGTGCAGGGCGCCCCCGAGGATCTCCGGGTTGATCCGGGCCTCGTCCAGCTGATCCTCGGTGACCGTCCACCACACGGCGCGTGTGCGCAGCGTACGAGGAGGGAGGTCGAGTTTCGTCTCGCCGAGCACTTCACCGGTGATGAGCCGCCGACGCAGGAAGGAGACCACTTGGTTGGTGACCTCGACGGAGCCGTAGCACAGGCGTCCGGCGCCCCAGGGGACCTCGATGTCGGTCTCCAGGACGGAGATGGCCGTGGTGTCGCGGGCGACCGTGGCGTACGAAGGGCTGGCCTGCTCGACCAGGGCGACCGAGTCCTCCAGGTCCAGGGAGCGGACCAGGTAGGTGCGGCCCTGGTGCAGATGGACCGCGCCCTCGTGGACGGTCGAGTGCGCGGCGCCCTCGTCGACCGTGCCCAGCAGGCGGCCCGTCCCGGCCTCGACGACCTGGACCGGCCGGCCGCCTCCGCCGCGGATGTCGGCGAGGTCGGCGGCCCGCTCCCGGCGGGTCCAGTGCCAGGCCTTCGTACGGCGGCGCAGCAGTTTCGCGGCCTCCAGCTGCGGGAGCAGCTCCTCGCACGCCGGGCCGAACAGCTCAAGGTCCTCCTCCGTCAGCGGGACTTCCGCGGCGGCCGCGCACAGGTGCGGGGCGAGGACGTACGGGTTGTCGGGGTCGAGGACGGTGGACTCGACGGGCTGGTCGAACAGGGCCTCGGGGTGGTGGACGAGGAAGGTGTCCAGGGGGTCGTCGCGGGCGATCAATACGGCGAGGGCGCCCTGGCCGGCGCGGCCCGCGCGGCCCGCCTGCTGCCACAGGGAGGCGCGCGTGCCCGGGTAACCGGCGATCAGTACGGCGTCGAGGCCGGAGACGTCGATGCCGAGTTCCAGGGCCGTCGTCGCGGCGAGGCCGAGGAGCTCGCCGGAGTGGAGCGCCTGTTCCAGGGCGCGGCGTTCCTCGGGGAGATAGCCGCCGCGGTAGGCCGCGACACGCCGGGCCAGGGAGCGGTCGACCTCGGCGAGGCGTTCCTGGGCGATCACCGAGATCAGCTCGGCGCCACGCCGGGAGCGTACGAAGGCGACCGTACGGATGCCCTGGACGGCGAGATCGGTGAGCAGGTCGGCCGTCTCAGCGGTGGCCGTGCGGCGGACCGGCGCGCCCTTCTCGCCCTGCATCTCGGTGAGCGGGGGCTCCCAGAGGGCGAACACCAGTTCACCGCGGGGAGAGGCGTCGTCCGCGACCTCGAGCACGGGGAGGCCGGTGAGGCGGCCGGCGGCCACCGAGGGCTCGGCGGCGGTCGCGGAGGCCAGCAGGAACACCGGAGAGGCGCCGTAGCGGGCGCAGAGGCGGCGTAGCCGGCGCAGCACCTGGGCGACGTGCGAGCCGAACACGCCCCGGTAGGTGTGGCACTCGTCGATGACGACGTACTTCAGGGACCGCAGGAAGGAGGACCAGCGGGCGTGGGACGGGAGTATGCCCCGGTGCAGCATGTCCGGGTTGGTCAGCACGTAGTTGGCGTACTGGCGGACCCATTCGCGTTCTTCCACCGGCGTGTCGCCGTCGTAGACCGCGGGTCGGACGGAATGGCCCAGGGATTGTGAAAATTCCTTCACCGAGCGGCACTGGTCCGCCGCGAGTGCCTTCGTGGGCGCCAGGTAGAGGGCGGTGGTGCCGCGGCCGTTCGGGGCCTCGGAGCCGTCCAGGAGGGTGGACAGGACCGGCATGAGGTAGGCCAGGGACTTGCCCGAGGCCGTGCCGGTGGCGACGACCACCGACTCGCCGTCCAGGGCGTGCTCGGCCGCGCGTGCCTGGTGGGCCCAGGGATGCTCGATACCGCAGGCCTGCACGGCTGCGATGACCTCGGAGCGGATCCGGTCCGGCCAAACGGCATGGCGACCCGCACGCGGGGGCAAGTGCTCCGTATGAGTGATGCGCGAAGCCCGGTTCGGCCCCGCGGCGAGCCGGTCCAGGACCGTGCTCGGCGTGAGCCGGGAGACGGGCTGCGCCGAGGGTCGATCGGATTGGTGATTCTTGGCCATTGGCACCGAGTGTGTCACTGGCGTGACGGACAATGGGACCAAGGCGTCGTGTACGCCTGCCGGTAAGTGATTGAATGCCATCGCGGCTGGCGAACCGTCCTGGGGGCTTCAAGCCGAGGTGTCCCGAGGGGCGACCGCTCGATAGCAAGGTGCTGGAGGATCCGTGGACCTGTCCCTGTCGACCGAAACCGTCGGCGATCGCACGATCGTCAGGGTCGGTGGCGAAATCGACGTATATACCGCGCCCAAGCTGCGCGAGCAGCTGGTCGAGCTGGTGAATGACGGCAGTTTCCACCTTGTCGTCGACATGGAGGGCGTGGACTTCCTCGACTCCACCGGTCTCGGCGTGCTGGTCGGCGGACTGAAGCGGGTGCGGGCTCATGAGGGCTCGCTGCGCTTGGTCTGCAACCAGGAGCGCATTCTCAAGATTTTCCGTATCACCGGCCTCACCAAGGTGTTCCCGATCCACACCTCGGTCGAGGAAGCGGTGGCGGCCACCGACTGACCACCGTTCCGGGCGCGGCCCAAGGATCCGCGCCCGGCACGGCCGACGTTGAACAAGGGGGCCGGCTTTCGGCAGCCCGGTCCACCACCGCACGCCCGTAGTTCCGAGGGGGATGCATGGCCACCGTTGAACTCCGCTTCAGCGCGCTGCCCGAGCACGTCAGGACCGCCCGACTGGTGGCGGCAGCGGTGGCGCGCAGGTCCGGAGTGGACGAGGCCGTTCTCGACGAGGTCAGACTCGCGGTCGGCGAGGCCTGCTCCCGTGCCGTCGGACTGCACCAGAACAGCGGCATCACGGCACCGGTGAAGGTGTTGCTGATCGAGGAGGAGAAACAGTTCTCCATCGAGGTCGGCGACGAGGCGCCGCGGCACGCTCCCGGTGACCGGGCACCCGGCGCCACCGGCGACGACCCCGACGCCGAGACCGAGGAGGACGAGATGGGCCTCGCGGTCATCAGTGGCCTCGTCGACGACGTTGAGGTCACCGCCGGAGAACACGGCGGCTCGATCCGTATGACCTGGCCGACCACCTCGCCCGTCGCGGTGCTTCCCTGACGCAACAGACGTCAGCCGCCGTCACTGACGCACCCCGAATCTCTTCGGAGGGCCCTGCTGAGCAGGGCCCTCCGTTGTTTTTGTTGCCTTTTCAAGAGCATTTTGAATTCGTGAAGTAATTCACGAGCAATTTCCGATCATTGGATGAGCCGAAAATGCTTTCGACGCATTACCGGCGTGTCGGCAGGGTGTAGCAGATTCCGGTTGCCGCGTACTGTTTTGATCAGGAACAGATCTCTAGAATCCGTCCACCATCTTGAGCTCAGCCCAAGCGTCAAGGAGGACGAATGGCGGGGCTTTCTTCCCCACTTCAGTTGGACCACTCCACGGCCCTCGCGGCAGCGGTCCTGACCGACAGCAATCGAGTCCTCGTGTCGGTGATCGGCGCCGTGGCTCTCGCCGCCCTCGTGGTGGCGGGCGTCCTGGTGCGCCAGGTGCTCGCCGCGGGCGAGGGAACCGACAGCATGAAGAAGATCGCAGCCGCGGTCCAGGAGGGCGCGAACGCCTATCTGGCCCGACAGTTGCGCACCCTCGGCGTATTCGCCGTGATCGTGTTCTTCCTGCTCATGCTGCTGCCCGCGGACGACTGGAATCAGCGTGCCGGGCGGTCGGTGTTCTTCTTGATCGGCGCGGCGTTCTCGGCGGCCACCGGCTATATCGGCATGTGGCTCGCCGTACGGAGCAATGTGCGTGTCGCGGCCGCCGCGCGCGAGGCGACCCCGGCGGCGGGTGAACCGGAAAAGGATCTCACCGCCGTCTCGCACAAAGCCATGAAGATCGCTTTCCGTACGGGCGGCGTCGTCGGCATGTTCACGGTGGGGCTCGGTCTGCTGGGTGCCTCCTGCGTGGTGCTGGTGTACGCGGCCGACGCGCCGAAGGTCCTCGAGGGCTTCGGTCTCGGCGCGGCCCTCATCGCCATGTTCATGAGGGTCGGCGGCGGCATCTTCACCAAGGCCGCCGACGTCGGCGCCGACCTGGTCGGCAAGGTCGAGCAGGGCATCCCGGAGGACGATCCGCGCAATGCCGCGACCATCGCCGACAACGTGGGCGACAACGTCGGCGACTGCGCCGGCATGGCGGCCGACCTCTTCGAGTCGTACGCCGTGACCCTGGTCGCCGCGCTGATCCTCGGCAAGGCGGCCTTCGGCGACGCCGGGCTCGCCTTCCCGCTGCTCGTCCCCGCGATCGGTGTGATCACCGCGATGATCGGCATCTTCGCCGTGGCCCCGCGGCGCGCCGACCGCAGCGGCATGTCCGCGATCAACCGCGGCTTCTTCATCTCCGCGGTGATCTCGCTGGCGCTGGTGGCGATCGCTGTCTTCGTCTATCTCCCCGGAACCTACGCCGATCTCGACGGCGTCACCGACGCGGCGATCCGGGGCAGGGACGGCGACCCGCGGATCCTCGCGCTGGTAGCGGTGGCGATCGGCATCCTGCTCGCGGCCGTGATCCAGCAGCTGACGGGCTACTTCACCGAGACAAGCCGCCGTCCGGTCAAGGACATCGGCAAGTCCTCGCTGACCGGCCCGGCCACCGTCGTCCTCGCCGGTATCTCGGTCGGCCTCGAATCGGCCGTCTACACCGCCCTGTTGATCGGCCTCGGTGTGTACGGGGCGTTCCTGCTCGGCGGTACGTCCATCATGCTGGCGCTGTTCGCGGTGGCGCTGGCCGGCACCGGCCTGCTCACCACGGTCGGCGTGATCGTCGCGATGGACACCTTCGGGCCGGTCTCCGACAACGCCCAGGGCATCGCCGAGATGTCCGGCGACGTCGAGGGCGCCGGCGCCCAGGTGCTCACCAACCTGGACGCGGTCGGCAACACCACCAAGGCCATCACCAAGGGCATCGCCATCGCCACCGCCGTCCTGGCGGCGTCGGCGCTCTTCGGGTCGTACCGCGACGCCATCACCACCGGCGCGCAGGACGTGGGACAGAAGCTGTCCGGTGCGGGCGCGCCGATGAGCCTGATGATGGACATCTCCCAGCCCAACAACCTCGTCGGCCTCATCGCGGGTGCCGCGGTCGTCTTCCTCTTCTCGGGGCTCGCGATCAACGCCGTGTCGCGGTCGGCCGGTTCCGTGGTCTACGAGGTGCGGCGGCAGTTCCGCGAGCATCCCGGGATCATGGACTACAGCGAGAAACCGGAGTACGGCAAGGTCGTCGACATCTGCACCAGGGACGCCCTGCGCGAACTCACCACGCCCGGGCTGCTCGCCGTACTGGCACCCATCTTCATCGGTTTCACGCTCGGCGTCGGCGCTCTCGGCTCGTTCCTGGCGGGCGCGATCGGGGCGGGCACGCTGATGGCGGTGTTCCTCGCCAACTCCGGTGGCGCGTGGGACAACGCCAAGAAACTCGTCGAGGACGGCCATCACGGCGGCAAGGGCAGCGAGGCCCACGCCGCCACGGTGATCGGCGACACGGTCGGCGACCCCTTCAAGGACACCGCCGGTCCGGCGATCAACCCCCTGCTGAAGGTGATGAACCTGGTGGCGCTGCTCATCGCGCCCGCGGTCATCAAGTTCAGCTACGGCGACGACAAGAACGTCGGCGTACGGATCGCGATCGCGGTGCTCGCCTTCCTGGTGATCGCCGGCGCGGTCTACGTCTCCAAGCGGCGCGGGATCGCCGTGGGTGACGAAGACAACGCCGACCAGGAGTCCAAGTCGGCTGATCCGGCGGTGGTTTCCTAGCCGGGCAGGCCGGAGCCCAGCTCACAGGGCGGGCGGGAGGCGCGCGATGTCGCGTCTGTCGCCCGCCTGTTGTGCGTGCGCCGTCATCGTGAGCCTTCTCTCGCTTGGTGCGAATCACCACAAGGCATAACGAATGCGTCAGCTGTCACGCGGCCGTCGTCCCCATGCCGTGTATGTTCCGGGGCCGAGAGCCATGGAAGGGACCAATCCGGTGAACAAGAAGCTCGCGGCCGCACTGTCCGGCGGTGCGGTACTGGTACTGGCGCTGACGGGATGCAGCAGCGACGAGGGAAACAAGGAACTGGACGCCTGGGCCAAGAAGGTCTGCGACCCGGTACCGGCTCAGAACACGAAGATCTCCGCGGCCTATGACGCCATCACCAAGGCGGCCAAGGACACCACCAGCACGCCCGAGGAACTCCAGAAGACCGACTCCCAGGCCTTCCAGGACCTGGCCGAGGGCTACAAGGCGCGTGCGGACGTCATCGACAAGGCCGGGGCGCCTCCGGGCGTCGAGGGCGGAGCGACGAAGCAGCGGGACGCCGTCACGAAGCTCACGTCGCTCTCCACGGCGTACGCCGACCTGAAGAAGAAGGTCGACGAGCTCGACACCAAGAACCAGGGGAAGTTCGCGACGGGCCTGAAGACGGTGTCCGCCGAGATGAAGCAGATGGAGAGCCAGCGCAACAGCGCGCTCACCGCACTGAAGAACCTGGAGCAGGGCGACACCAAGCAGGCGCTGGCCGAGCAGACGGGCTGCAAGCAGGCGACCACGTCGGCCCCGGCCACCAAGAGCTGACTCACCCCGCGGAGGGCGCGCGGGTCACAATGGGGTCGTGAGTACCTCCCGCCTGCCCGCGTCCGACCGTCCCGACGTCACCGCCCGGCTGCGGGACGCCCTGCTCGGGGCCTCCTTCACCGCTGACGGGCTGCTCGAACTCCTCGGTGCGCCCGCGTACGCGGCGCTCGCCCGCAGCGAGACCGTGCCCGCACTCCGGGCGACACGCGGCGACACGCCGCTGGAGACGCTCGTACGGCTGTTCCTGTTGCAGCAACCGGTGCCGCACGCGCGCGTGGTGGACTTTCTGCAGGTGAACGCGTGCCTGGAGAGCGGGTGGCTGGTCCGGGTCGGCGCGGGCCCCGAGGGCGAGCTCGCCGCGACCGTGGACGTACGGCCGTACGGCGGGCCCGGCGGCGAGGACTGGTTCATCGTGTCCGACCTGGGATGCGCGGTCGGCGGGGCCGGCGGCATCGGCAGCCGGGGCACTCAGGCGGACACAGCCGTCGTCCTCGGCGTGGGCGGCGCGTCCACGACTCTCGCGGGCATCACCGTCCGTACGCCCGTCTCCGCCGCCCTCGACCTCGGCACCGGCTCAGGGATCCAGGCACTGCACGCCGCACAGCACGCCACGCGCGTGACGGCTACCGATCTCAACCCGCGCGCGCTGCAGATCACCGCGCTCACCCTGGCCCTGTCCGGAGCCCCGGCAGCCGACCTGCGCGAGGGCTCGCTGTTCGAGCCGGTCCGGGACGACGAGACCTTCGACCTGATCGTCTCCAACCCGCCCTTCGTGATCTCTCCGGGCGCCCGGCTGACGTACCGGGACGGCGGGATGGGCGGGGATGATCTGTGCCGGTCGCTCGTTCAAGGGGCGGGGGAACGGCTGAACGAGGGCGGGTTCGCGCAGTTCCTCGCCAACTGGCAGCACGTGGAGGGGGAGGACTGGCAGGACAGGCTCAGGTCGTGGGTGCCGCGCGGGTGCGATGCCTGGATCGTGCAGCGCGAGGTGCAGGACATCACGCAGTACGCCGAGTTGTGGCTCAGGGACGCCGGCGACCACCGGGACGATCCGGCCGCGTACGAGGCGCGGTACGACGCCTGGCTGGACGAGTTCGAGGCGCGCAAGGTGAAGGCCGTGGGCTTCGGCTGGATCACCCTGCGCAGGACGGGGAACGCGGTGCCCTCGGTCACCGTGGAGGAGTGGCCGCATCCGGTCGAGCAGCCGCTCGGCGACGCGGTGCGGGCGCACTTCGAACGTCTCGACTACCTGCGGGCGCATGACGACGCGGCCCTGCTCGCGGAGCACTTCAAGCTGGCCGGCGAGATCATCCAGGAGCAGGTGGGGCTGCCCGGCGCCGAGGATCCCGAGCATGTCGTGCTGCGGCAGAACCGCGGGATGCGCCGGGCCACCAAGGTGGACACGGTCGGCGCGGGATTCGCCGGCGTGTGCGACGGCTCGCTGAGCGCGGGCCGCATCCTTGACGCGATCGCCCAGCTGGTGGGCGAGGACCCCGTGCTGCTGCGCGACCGCACGCCCACCCAGATCCGGCTGCTGGTGGAGCAGGGGTTCATCGAACCGGCGTGAGCGGGTGTGGCCAGTGGGGCAGGCGGGCATCGGCGACGGCTCGCCCTGGCCGCTCAGGCCCGGCGACAGGCACGGGGACTGGCCCGCTCAGAACTCGACGTCAAGAACTCCGGACCGGACCGCTCAGAACTCGACGGCAAGAATTCGGACTGGACCGCTCAGAACCCGACAACGAGAGCTCAGAACCCGGCAAGCAAGAAGACGACCGGAAAAATACCCCGCCCGGCGCGGTCCGCGGTCGGCCGAGGAGAGCGGAACGCCGTAGTCCGCAGCCGTGTCGGTCCCACGTTCACCCGGGGTTCTCCTGGGCGCTGCCCGCGCGTGTCAGCCTCCACGGGCTGGAAACACGTTAAGGGGAAAAGGGGCACGGGAACGATGGAGAGCGGACCGGCGATCTTCGCAGGAGTGGTGTTCGCCCTGTTCGGGGGCGGGCTGCTGGCGTGGACCGCGGGCCGCGTACGGCACCGCGAACCGGTCGCCCACGGTGTGAGCCCTGTCGCATCGGCGACCCTCGCGACCCTCGCCGCGGTGATCGCGCTGGCCGTCGGAACCTGGTGCTTCACGCGCGTGTAGTCAGTGCGCCGGAGCTGCGACTCCGTAAAGAGGAGGTCACCCTCCGGACAGGCTCGAAAGAGGCGGTGGACACTCCGGGCGGCAGGAATGGCGGTAGTCGGGTTACCGTTCGAGTGGCCGTTGCGGGCTTTTCCCGTTTGACACGGGGGCGGGATGTACCGTCACACTCCGCAGCGTCAGCATGACCCGACCCCGGGACCAAGGCCTGGGGAGAGATCCCAGCGTCGACCGGAGAGAAGAGCGAAGTTGTCCCCGACCAGCGACCCCGCAAAGGGCGGCCGCCGACTCGTCATCGTCGAGTCGCCTGCCAAGGCGAAGACGATCAAGGGCTATCTCGGCCCCGGATACGTCGTCGAGGCGAGCGTCGGGCACATCCGCGACCTCCCCAACGGCGCCGCCGAAGTGCCCGAGAAGTACACCGGCGAGGTCCGTCGCCTCGGCGTGGACGTCGAGCACGACTTCCAGCCCATCTATGTCGTCAACGCCGACAAGCGGGCGCAGGTCAAGAAGCTCAAGGACCTGCTGAAGGACTCCGACGAGCTCTTCCTCGCCACCGATGAGGACCGGGAGGGCGAGGCGATCGCCTGGCACCTCCAGGAGGTCCTCAAGCCGAAGATCCCGGTCAAGCGGATGGTCTTCCACGAGATCACCAAGGACGCGATCCGGGCGGCCGTGGCCAACCCGCGCCAGCTCAACCAGAAGCTGGTCGACGCCCAGGAAACCCGCCGCATCCTCGACCGCCTCTACGGCTACGAGGTCTCGCCGGTCCTGTGGAAGAAGGTCATGCCGCGGCTGTCGGCCGGCCGTGTCCAGTCGGTCGCCACACGGCTTGTCGTGGAGCGGGAACGCGAGCGCATCGCGTTTCGTTCTGCTGAGTACTGGGACCTGACGGGCACCTTCGCGACCGGCCGCGCGGGGGACCCGTCGGACCCGTCGTCGCTGGTCGCCCGCCTCCAGACCGTCGACGGCAGGCGGGTCGCGCAGGGCCGCGACTTCGACTCCCTGGGACAACTCAAGAGCGCGAACACCCTCCACCTCGACGAGGCGAACGCCCGTGCCCTCGCCGCCGCCCTGGAGAACACCCAGTTCTCCGTCCGGTCCGTCGAGTCGAAGCCGTACCGCCGCTCGCCGTACGCCCCGTTCCGTACGACGACGCTCCAGCAGGAAGCCTCCAGGAAGCTCGGCTTCGGCGCGAAGGCGACCATGCAGGTGGCCCAGAAGCTGTACGAGAACGGCTTCATCACCTACATGCGTACGGACTCCACCACCCTGTCCGACACGGCGATCACCGCCGCCCGCGCCCAGGTCACGCAGCTCTACGGCGCCGACTACCTGCCGGCGCAGCCGCGGACGTACGCCGGGAAGGTCAAGAACGCCCAGGAGGCGCACGAGGCGATCCGACCCTCGGGTGATCGTTTCCGCACGCCTGCCGAGACGGGACTGACCGGCGACCAGTTCAGGCTCTACGAGCTGATCTGGAAGCGGACGGTCGCTTCCCAGATGAAGGACGCGACCGGCAACAGCGTGACCGTGAAGATCGGTGGCGCCGCCGCCGACGGCCGGGACGTCGAGTTCAGCGCCTCCGGCAAGACCATCACCTTCCACGGCTTCCTGAAGGCCTACGTCGAGGGCGCCGACGACCCGAACGCGGAGCTGGACGACCGCGAGCGCAGGCTTCCCCAGGTCAACGAGGGCGACCGGCTGAGCGCCGAGGAGATCACGGTCGACGGGCACGCCACCAAGCCCCCGGCCCGCTACACCGAGGCCAGCCTGGTCAAGGAGCTCGAAGAGCGGGAGATCGGCCGCCCGTCGACGTACGCGTCGATCATCGGCACGATCCTCGATCGCGGCTATGTGTTCAAGAAGGGCACGGCCCTGGTGCCGTCCTTCCTGTCCTTCGCCGTGGTCAACCTCCTGGAGAAGCACTTCGGGCGCCTCGTCGACTACGACTTCACCGCCCGGATGGAGGACGACCTCGACCGTATCGCCCGCGGTGAGGCGCGCGCCGTGCCGTGGCTCAAGCGCTTCTACTTCGGCGAGGGCTCGGACAACGGCGGCGCGGCAGAGGCCGGCAACGGCGACGGGGACCACCTCGGTGGCCTCAAGGAGCTGGTGACCGACCTGGGCGCCATCGACGCCCGCGAGGTGTCGTCGTTCCCCGTGGGCAACGACATCGTGCTGCGGGTCGGGCGCTACGGCCCGTACGTCGAGCGCGGTGAGAAGGACTCCGAGAACCATCAGCGCGCGGACGTGCCCGAGGACCTGGCCCCCGACGAGCTGTCCGTCGAGCTCGCGGAGGAACTGCTCGCCAAGCCGAGCGGTGACTTCGAGCTGGGCACCGACCCGGCGACGGGCCACCAGATCATCGCCAGGGACGGCCGTTACGGCCCGTACGTCACCGAGGTGCTCCCCGAGGGCACCCCGAAGACCGGCAAGAACGCCGTCAAGCCGCGTACCGCCTCGCTGTTCAAGTCGATGTCCCTCGACACGGTGACGCTCGAGGACGCCCTGAAGCTGATGTCGCTGCCGCGTGTCGTCGGCAAGGACGCCGAGGGCGTGGAGATCACCGCGCAGAACGGCCGGTACGGCCCGTATCTGAAGAAGGGCACGGACTCGCGCTCGCTGCAGTCCGAGGACCAGCTCTTCACCATCACGCTGGAAGAGGCGCTGGAGATCTACTCCCAGCCCAAGCAGCGTGGCCGTGCGGCCGCCAAGCCGCCGCTGAAGGAGCTGGGCACGGACCCGGTCAGCGAGAAGCCGGTCGTGGTGAAGGACGGCCGTTTCGGGCCGTACGTCACCGACGGGGAGACCAACGCGACCCTGCGTTCCGGCGACAGCGTCGAGGACATCACCCCGGAGCGCGGCTTCGAACTCCTCGCCGAGAAGCGGGCGAAGGGGCCCGTCAAGAAGACGGCGAAGAAGGCGCCCGCGAAGAAGGCACCGGCAAAGAAGGCCACCGCTGCCAAGACCGCGGCGAAGAAGACGACGACGGCCGCGAAGAAGACGACCGCCAAGAAGACGACGGCCAAGAGGGCCACGGCTTCGAAGACGGCAACGGAGGACTGACGGTCCTCACGGAGGACTGACGCTCCTCACGGAGGATTGACGGTTCTCGCGGAGGGCCCTCGCGAAGAACTGGGCGATCCTCGGTTCTTCCGCGTTCCTCCACCTAGGGTTCGCAAAACGAACGCCCCGGCATCACATTGGTGTCGGGGCGTGCGCACGTTCGGACGCGCACTCCGGGCTGTCGGTGCCTCCCGATAGGCTGAAAGCATGACCCCAGCCGAGCAGCCAACGGCCACTCACCCGGCCCCCGACGACGCCCTGGTCGCGGACTCCCGCGAACGCGCCGTCCGCGCCCTGCTGCGCCGCCCGCAGCTGAAACGGCTGTGGAGCGCGCACCTCGTGGGCGGTGTCGGCGACACCCTCGCGCTTCTGGTTCTCGTCGTTCTCGCCCTCCAGGCGGCCATCGCCGAGGGCTCGTTCGGCGGTGGCTACCGGGGCGTGGCGTTCGCAGTGGCGACCGTTTTCGGAGCGCGCGTCCTCGCGACGCTGCTCTTCGGAGCCGTGCTCCTCGGCCCGCTCACCTCGCTCACCTCCCAGGACGGCCCGCTCGACCGGCGCTGGACGATGGTCGGCGCGGACGGGCTGCGGGCCGCGGTGCTCATCGTGGCGCCCCTGTGGATCGACTGGACTCCCGACGACGCGCTGGCCGTCCTCCTGGTCACCGCCTTCGTGACCGGCGTCGCCGAGCGCTTCTGGACGGTGTGCCGGGAGAGCGCGGCGCCCGCTCTGCTTCCCGCGCCACCGCCGGAGGGCGCGACGGTACGGCCGCTGCCGGACCACATGGACGCGCTGCGCCGACTGTCGCTGCGCACGAGCTTCGTGGCGATCCCGCTCGCGGCCGCCACGCTCGTCGTCGCCGGTCTGCTCAACAACCTGCTCGGCTCGGGGATCGCCTGGTTCGCCCAGCACCAGGCGGCGCTCGCGTCGTACGTCGCGGCCGGACTGTTCGCCGCGTCGCTGTCCGTGCTGACCTTCCTGGAACTGCCCGACACGCGTACCCCGCGCGCGCGTTCGCCGCTGGAGGGGCTGCGCCGGCCCAAGACGGGCACGGGCGTCGACAAGGGCCGTACCGGCGCGATCCCGTTGCTGGTGCCGGCCTGCGCCGCCGTCGCGGGATCGGTCGCGGCCGCGGTGGCCGTCGCCGTGCTCCACGCCAAGGACCTGGGCGGCGGCCCGGTGCTGTACGGCCTGCTGGTGGCCGCGCTGACCGGCGGTGTCGTCGTCGGTATCCGTACGGCGCCCTCGCTGCTGCCGACGCTGTCGCGACGCCGGCTGCTGGCGCTGGCGATCGCGTTCACCGGAGTCGCGCTGCTGGCCGCCGGGCTCGTCCCGGACGTCACCAGCGTGCTGCTGATCATGGTGCTGGCCGGAGCCGGCGCGGGCGTGGCCGCCAACACCGGGCACACCCTGCTGGACCAGGAGACCGAGGAATACCGGCGGGCCCGGACGACCGAGCATCTGCACGCGGTGGTGCGGGTGTCCGTGGCGCTCGGCGCGGTCGTCGCGCCCGTGGTGGCCGCGGCGATCGGCCCGCACCGCCTGGAGAACGGCAAGTTCGTGTTCGCGCACGGCGGCGCCGCCTTCACCCTGATGCTGGTCGGTGCGCTGCTGCTGCCGGTGGCCGCGCTGGTGCTCGCCAAGGTCGACGACCGTTCCGGCGTACCACTGCGGCACGACCTGCGCGACGCGCTGCTCGGCGGCGACGACCCGGTGACCGCGCCCGTGTCGACCGGATTCTTCATCGCCCTGGAAGGCGGCGACGGGGCCGGCAAGTCCACCCAGGCCGAGGCGCTCGCCGAGTGGATCCGCGCCAAGGGCCATGAGGTCGTCCTCACCCGTGAACCGGGCGCCACGCCGGTCGGCAAGCGGCTGCGTTCCATCCTGCTGGACGTCTCCAGCGCCGGACTCTCGCACCGCGCGGAAGCGTTGCTGTACGCGGCGGACCGCGCGGAACACGTCGACACGGTGGTGCGGCCCGCGCTGGAGCGCGGCGCGGTCGTCATCTCCGACCGCTACATCGACTCGTCCGTGGCCTACCAGGGGGCGGGCCGTGATCTGTCCCCGACCGAGATCGCCCGTATCAACCGGTGGGCCACGAACGGACTCGTGCCGCATCTGACGGTGCTGCTGGACGTCTCGCCGGAGATCGCCCGCGAGCGGTTCACCGAGGCGCCCGACCGCCTGGAGTCGGAGCCGGCCGAGTTCCACGCGCGCGTGCGCTCCGGTTTCCTCACGCTGGCCGCCGCTGACCCCGGGCGCTACCTGGTGGTGGACGCGGGGCAGGAGCCCGAGGCGGTCACGACGGTCGTCCGGCACCGGCTCGACCAGATGCTGCCGCTGTCCGAGGCGGAGGTCCAGGCGCAGGAAGAGGCGCGTCGGAAGGCCGAGGAGGAAGCGCGTCGGAAGGCCGAGGAGGAGGCAGCCCGCAAGGCCGAGGAGGAGCGCCTGGAGCGTGAGCGCCAGGAGCAGCTGGAGCGGCTGCGCGCCGAAGAAGAGGAGCGCAAGCGGCGCGAGCTGGAGGAGGCGCAGCGCCGCGAGGCCGAACGGCAGGCGGAGGAGGCCCGGCTGCGGGCCGAGGAAGCACGTCGCCGGGCCGAGGAGGAGCGTCAGCGGCTCCTCGCCGAGGAGAAGGCCCGGGCGGAGGAAGAGGCACGTCGCAGGGCCGAGGAAGAACGGCGCCGCAAGCAGGCCGAGGAGGAGGCCCGGCTGCGCGCCGAGGCCGAGGCCCGACGCCTGGAGAAGCAGCGCAAGGCCGAAGAAGCGTTGCTGCGGGCCGAGGAGGCACGCCGGCTGGCCGAGCAGGCGGCGGCCGCGGCGGAGGCAGGTCCCCGGCCGACCGGACCTCAGGGGACGGCTCCTGGTGCGCCCGCGGGGCCGAAGCCTCCTGGCGCCACCCCGGACGCGGCGACGGTGCAGACGCCGATGGTGACGCCGACGAACGCGTCGGGCGGTCCGGTCGACGAGACGGCGGTGCTGCCGCGGGTGCGGGCCGACGAGGGGGCGGGGGAGCAGGGCGCCGACAGCGCTTCCGGCGCCGGTTCCGGTTCTGGCTCCGGCGGGCCCGGGTCCGACTCCGAGGTGACGGCCGAGCTGCCCGCGCCTCCGGGGTCCGCGGAGGAGACGGCGGTTCTGCCGCCGGTTCCTCCGGGGGCCGCTGACGAGACGGCGGTGCTGCCGCCGGTCGCGCCGCCGCCCGGTGCCGCGGACGAGACGGCGGTACTGCCTCCCGTTCGGGACGAGGCTCCCTCGGACCGGGTCCCGCCGGGCTTCTTCCGGGACGAGCAGGCGCAGCCGCGGCCCGACGGGGGCGAGGACCGTACGCGTGAGCTGCCGCAGGTGGACGAGCACGGGGCTCCGCGGCGGCGGGCGCGGTCGGACTGGGCGGAGGAGACGCCGTTGGACGATCTGCCCACGCTGGCGGACGAACTCCTCGGGCCGCACGAGGACGACGGCGACGACGGGGGCCGTGGGCGGCGCGGCCGGGGGCGGCGGGGCTGAACCCGAGCGCTCGGTCGCCGGTTTCGGCCGGTTGTCAGTGGCGGCCCGCACAATGGATCCCGCAACACGAAACGTGACGAAAGCGCGGGGTGAGTGACGGATGACCGTCTGGGACGACCTGGTCGGCCAGGAGAGGGTGAGCGAGCAGCTCGACGCCGCTGCCCGGGACGCCGACGCCTTCGTCACCGCGGCCGCCGCCGACATGCCGCCGCCCGCGACGTCGAAGATGACGCACGCCTGGCTGTTCACGGGCCCGCCGGGGGCCGGCCGGAACCAGGCGGCGCGGGCCTTCGCCGCCGCGCTGCAGTGCGTGAGCCCCGACCGCGCCCTCGGCGGGTCCCCCGGCTGCGGCTTCTGCGACGGCTGTCATACGGCGCTCGTCGGCACCCACGCCGACGTCACCACTGTCGCCGCTGTGGGCTCGCAGATCCTGGCCGACGACATGCGGGACACCGTCCGCAAGTCGTTCACGTCTCCGGCCACCGGCCGCTGGCAGGTCATCCTCGTGGAGGACGCGGAGCGACTGAACGAGAAGTCGGCCAACGCGGTCCTCAAGGCCGTGGAGGAGCCCGCCCCTCGTACGGTGTGGCTGCTGTGCGCCCCCTCCATCGAGGACGTCCTGCCGACCATCCGCTCCCGCTGCCGCCACCTGAACCTGAGCACGCCCTCGGTCGACGCCGTCGCCGACATGCTCGTACGCCGTGAGGGAGTCGAACCGGCCGCCGCGAGAGCCGCCGCCCGGGCTACCCAGGGCCATGTCGACCGGGCCCGCCGGCTGGCCACCGACCCGGCCGCGCGGGAGCGCCGGGCCGCTGTGCTGAAACTGCCGCTCCGGGTCGACGACATCGGGGGGTGCCTCAGAGCGGCCCAGGAACTCGTCGACGCGGCGGCCGAGGACGCCAAGCAGCTAGCCGAGGAGATGGACGGCAAGGAGACCGATGAGCTGAAGGCAGCGATGGGCGCCTCCCAGGGCGGCCGGATGCCGCGCGGCACGGCGGGCGTGATGAAGGACCTGGAGGACAAGCAGAAGCGCCGCAGAACCCGTACCCAGCGCGACAGCCTCGACCTCGCGCTCACCGACCTCACCGCCTTCTACCGCGACGTCCTCGCCCTCCAGCTCGGCTCCCGGGTGGCGATCGCCAACGCGGACGCCGAGGACGTCCTGGAGCGGCTCGCCCGCGCCGGCTCCCCGGAGTCCACGCTCCGCCGCATAGAGGCCATCGCCGCGTGCCGGGACGCCCTCGACCGCAATGTGGCTCCGCTGCTGGCGGTGGAGGCGATGACGATGGCGCTCAGAGCGGGTTGACCATGTCACTCGTCCGAGGCAAGGCGCGCACGGAGAGCGTTCGACCGGGTGCTCAGAGTTACCCTCGCTTGATGTACCTCAGGCGCAGCTCCCGCTCCAGCACCACAGCAGACCCGACCGAGCCGCCCGGTCCGAGCCCCCGAGGCGGCCTCACCCTCGCGCGCAGAGCCTGTACCGGCGGCGCCCTCCTCGCCGCCACCGCGCTGCTCCTCTCCGCCTGCTCCCCGGGAAGCACGGCGACGTCCCCCGGCATGGCTGCCGAGGCGGCGCTCGCCGCGCTGCCGCGGGCCACGCCGACCGCCCTGGCCTCGTACTACGGGCAGAAGCCGACCTGGCGTGCGTGCACAGTCCCCGGCTTCGAGTGCGCCACGCTGAAAGCACCGCTCGACTACGCGAAGCCGGCGGACGGCGACGTCCGGCTCGCCGTCGCCCGCAAGAAGGCCACGGGGCCGGGCAAGCGCCTCGGTTCGCTGCTCGTCAACCCGGGCGGACCGGGCGGCTCCGCGATCGACTACCTCCAGGCGTACGCCGGCATCGGCTACCCGGCGAAGGTCCGCGCCCGCTACGACATGGTCGCGGTCGATCCGCGCGGAGTCGCCCGCAGCGAGCCCGTGGAATGCCTCAGCGGGCGGGACATGGACACGTACACGCGAACGGACATCACGCCCGACAACCGGCGGGAGACCACCGAACTCGTCGACGCCTACAAGAAGTTCGCCGAGGGCTGCGGGGCGCACTCGCCGAAGCTCCTGCGACATGTGTCCACCGTCGAGGCGGCCCGGGACATGGACATCGTGCGGGCGGTGCTGGGTGACCCGAAGCTGAACTACGTGGGGGCGTCGTACGGCACGTTCCTCGGGGCGACGTACGCGGGCCTCTTCCCGAAGCGGGCGGGCCGGCTGGTCCTGGACGGCGCGATGGATCCCTCGCTGCCGGCCCGGCGGATGAACCTCGACCAGACGGCGGGCTTCGAGACGGCGTTCCGGTCGTTCGCGAAGGACTGCGTGCGGCAGCCGGACTGCCCGCTCGGCAGGAAGGGCACGACGACCGCCCAGGTCGGCCGGAACCTCAAGGCCTTCTTCGGGAAGCTGGACGCCCGGCCGATCCCCGCCGGCGACGCGGGCCGCCGCAGGCTCGGCGAGTCCCTCGCCACCACCGGCGTGATCGCGGCGATGTACGACGAGGGGGCGTGGGCGCAACTGCGCGAGGCGCTGACCTCGGCGATGAAGGAGAACGACGGCGCCGGCCTGCTGGCCCTGTCCGACAGCTACTACGAGCGGGACGCCGGCGGCAGCTACGAGAACCTGATGTTCGCCAACGCCGCGGTGAACTGCCTGGACCTCCCGGCGGCCTTCGACACCCCCGAGGAGGCCGAAAAGTCGCTCCCCGCCTTCGAGAAGGCGTCCCCCGTCTTCGGCGAGGGCCTCGCCTGGGCCGCCCTGAACTGCGCGTACTGGCCGGTGCGGGCCACCGGCCAGCCCCACCGCATCGAGGCGAAGGGCGCCGCCCCGATCGTCGTGGTCGGCACCACCCGCGACCCGGCGACCCCGTACCGCTGGGCCCGCGCCCTGGCCGCCCAGCTCTCCTCGGCCCGCCTCCTCACCTACGAAGGCGACGGTCACACCGCCTACGGCCGCGGCAGCACCTGCATCGACTCCACGATCAACACGTACCTGCTCCGCGGCACCCCTCCCGCCAACGGAAAACGCTGCTCGTAACCCCACGCCGACCCGCCGACCAGCCCGGGTCCCATGCCCCCGGGCTGGTTCGGAGCACCCCCGGAAACTGTGTAGACTTACCGACGTTGCTGATCGCACCATGGTGCGGACAGCGCGCCGCCTTAGCTCAGATGGCCAGAGCAACGCACTCGTAATGCGTAGGTCTCGGGTTCGAATCCCGAAGGCGGCTCTGTAAAAGCCTCAGGACTCACTCGCCGTGACCTGGGGCTTTTGCTTTTAGCGGATGCGGCGGCGGCGCTGGGCGCGTGCTGCTCGGCGGTCCACGGTCTCAGTTTTCGTCTCAGTTGCGGGTTCCGGGCCAGCATGAAGGGGTCTCCCATGCGGCGCATTGCGTCCTTGGAGAGGTGAGATCTCCCCTTGACGTACCGCCGGGTCTGACTGATCTGGGTGTGCCGGAGGATCTCCATGATGGTCGGCATGTCCACCCCGAGTTCGTTCAGGATCGTGCCGGCGCCTCCTCCTGCTGCGCCTTGTGCTCGCGCAGGTAGGGGATGAAGGGCGGCGGGATGGGCACGGCGTTCCGGCTCTTCTTGGTCTTGGGCCGCGTAGACCAGACCGCCGCCCTTGCGGTCGGGGCACGCGCGGGCGTGACTCGTGCAGTCCTCCGGGCACGGCTTCGGGCAGCCGCTCAGGAAGGGCCGACATCACGGTGGCCGGGCGTCCGGCCCGCCGTGACCGTCCCCACCGAAACAGATGGCAGGGACGTCGTGTGCTCCGGCCTCCCCGTCGCCGGGTCCACCGCGGTGGCGGCAGGCAATTGCCCTCCTCTACACGACCGGCGTCACGTCAGTGCCCACGGCCTCGCCCGCTAGCGTCCCCTGGGCGGGGTGGGCTTGATCGCTCTCCACCACATCGTCCAGCAGGAGTGCCCCTGGCAGTTACTCGAACGCGATTTCTCCGTCGGTGGACGCGCGGGTCAGGGCTGAAGGCGTTCGGAGCCCCAGCCGCCGGCCGTCCTTGTGTAGATGAGCCTGCGGTGCAGCCGACTGGTCTTGCCCTGCCAGAACTGGATCTCGTCCGGGACAAGTAGGTAGCCTCCCCAGCCCGCCGGCCGGGGGAGAGGGGCGCCCGCTTCGATCAACTCGTTGGCCCGGGCGTGCAGTTCGTCTTCGTCGAACAGCGGCGTGCTCTGAGTGGAGACGACGGTGGTGGCCTGGGCAGCGACCGAGCGCTCGGCGAACAACTCGTCGGAGCGCTCGGTGGGGAGAGAGATGACCCGGCCTGCTGCGGTGATCTGCTGGAGCGTCTCGCGCCAGTAGAAGTTGACCGAGGCGAAAGGGTTGACCTTGAGGTCACGGCCCTTACGGCTGCCGGTGTGGCTGGTGAAGACGAAGCCCTCGGCGGTGAGCTCCTTGATCAGTACAACGCGCATCGTCGGCCGGCCGGCCGCGTCCGCGGTGGCGAGGGAGACGGCGAGGGGTTCGCGCACGCCGCGGGCCTTGGCCGAGGCAATCCACTCCTGCGCCAGGGCGATGGGGTCAGCCGGCGGGGCGTCGAACTCGGGCAGGACGATGCTCTCGTCCCCGCTCAGGGTGTTGGACTTCGTCTGCGGCATCGGGTTCCTCTCGTCTGTGCAGGTCAGGATGTCAGGCCGTCAGGCCGGCTGCGCTCGCGCAGGGAGCGCGGGCGCAGGTCGGTCCAGTTCCGCTCGACTTCCTCCAGGCAACTCCCGCGGCTTGCGGGACCGAACGCGACCCGCCAGCCCGCGGGGACCTCAGCGACCTCCGGCCAGAGCGAGCGCTGGTCCTCGTCGTTGACGAGTACGAGGAACACACCGTCCTCCTCGTCAAAGGGATTGGTCACGCGTTCTCCTTCTCGGATTGGGGGGTGGGCAGATCGCGAAGTGGACGCAGCGGGGAAGCCAGCACCCAGACGACCGACAGCAGCATCCCCACGGCGGCGGTTGCGATGCCCGCTCGCACGCCGACCCACTCGCCGATCGAGCCGCCGATGAGACCGCCGAGCGGGATCGTGCCCCAGATCATGAACCGGACGGTCGCGTTCATCCGCGACATCATCTCAGGCGGGCAGACGCTCTGCCGGAAACTGATCTGGGCGACGTTGTAGACGATCAGCCCGTAGTTGACGACAAACCAGGGCAGGGCGAACAGTAAGGTGCCCCACCCTGCGGTACTGAACGGGATCAGCAGGCCGAAGGGCATACACACCGCGAACGCCAGCCACAGCACCCGCGCGCCTCCCAGCGCGCGGGAGACCTTCGTGGTGGTCATCGCTCCGACGAGGCCGCCGATCCCGCCGAAGGCCATCAGCACGCCGACCGACCACTCGGGCTGCTGTAGATCGTCGACGAGCAGCACCACCAGCAGCGGGCTGGCCACGGCGTAGAAGAAGTTGAAGGTCGCGGAGCAGGCGGTGATCGCCCGCATCGAGCGGTCGCCGAGCACGTAGCGCAGACCTGCCAGCACCTCGGCGACCATCGGCTTGCGTTCGCGGGGCTGAGGCTTGGCGACGCCCTCGTCGCGGATGCGCGACAGCGACAGTGCCGAGACCAGGTAGCACAGTGCCTGTATGCCCACGGCGTTCGCCGCCGACAGCAGGTCGGCCAAGCCGCCGCCTGCCGCCGGGCCTGCGACCTGCGACGCCGAACGGCTGCTCTCCAGGCGCGCGTTGCCCTCCAGCAGGTTCTCCTGCCCCACCAGGGGCACCAGGTACGACTGGTAGGCCACGTCGAAGAACACTGCGGCGAACCCCCCGACCAGCGTGACGATCAGCAGTTGAGCCAGTGTCAGCGTGCCCATCCACCACGCGATCGGCACGCTGCACAGCAATAGCGCCCTGGCGACGTCACAGGTGATCATCACCGCCCGCGCGGGCATCCGGTCGACGAGCACGCCCGCAGGGAGGCCGATGAGCAGGAAGGCCACCGTCTGTGTGGCGTACACAGCGCCTATTTCGAACGGGCTGGCTGCCAGCGATGTGGCGGCGACCAGCGGCACCGCGATCCGGCTGACATACGTGCCGAACTGACTGGCGGTCTGCGCCACCCAGAGGTAGCGGAACCCTCGATGGTTGAGCAGGCTCACAGGGACCCCTCGTACACGGCTCGGATGGTGTCCCGCCCGATGTCGGGGACCGGGTCGTTGTCGGTGTTGCCGGCGACGGCCTCGACCAGGGTGTCGACGTCCATGGCGCGCAGGCCGTGTGGGATGAGGCCGGCCTGGACGCCGAGGGCGTCGTAGACGGCGGCGATGCGCTCGTGCGGGTCCGACCCGCCGAGCAGACGAGCGATGTCGGCGAACTCCGCCTCGGCGTGCGGCACGGCCAAGCGCAGCCACGCCGGGTAGACGGCGGCGAGCCCGTCGCCATGGGAGACGCGTACCCGGGGCACGGAGCCCATGGCCTGCTGGAGGCGGTGCGGCAGGCAGGTACTTGCGTTGGCGACATTGATCCCGCCGAGCAGCGCGGCCAGCGCCAAGTCCTCGCGCAGGCCGGGATCACTGGTCCCCCCGCGCACCTCGGGCAGCCGCCTGCCCAGGATTTCCAGTGCCTGGGCCGCGAGACCCCGGGTGATGGGGCTGGCCCTGCGTGCCACGCTGCCCTCAACAGCGTGCGCGAGGGCGTCGAACGCGGCGGCCGAGGCGACCGGGGCGGGGACGCTGAGCAGCAGGTCCGGGTCGATCAGCGCGACGCGGGGAAACAGGTCATCGCCGCGGATGCCGGACTTGAGGGCACGCCGGTCGTCGGTGATGATCGCGCCCTTGGTCACCTCCGCCCCACTGCCGCCGGTGGTCGGCACCGCCACGACGGGCGTCAGATCCCCGGTGGCGGGCAGCGTCGAACCGACCAGCGGGCCCACCGGCCCGTGGCGCAGACCGACGGACACCGCCTTTGCCGCATCGATCGCGCTGCCGCCGCCAAGGCCGACCACGACATCGCAGCCCGCCGCCCGGGCGCTCGCTGCGGCGGCGTCGACCTCGCTCGCGAGCGGATCGGGGGAGATCGTGTCGGCGATGGTCACGCGCACGCCCGCGCCCTCCAGCGAAGTGACCGCTGCCTCGAGCGCTCCGTTCGCCCGCATCGCGGTACGGCCGGTGACGAGCAGGGCGTGGCCGCCGTGCCGTTTGGTCTGGGCCCCGAGTTCAGCCAGACGGTTTCGACCGAACACGACGGCTGTAGGCAGGTGCAGATCGAGGATCATGTCGCGTTCTCCGGGGGGTGCTGGGCGCGCAGCGCGTCAAGGACAGGGCACGTACCGTGGGCGAGGTAGTGCAGTGCGGATCCGCCACCGGTGGACGCCGGCCCATCCCAGGGCAACTCCGCCACGGTGTCGCCGCCGAGCAGCAGGGCGTCGACGCCGGTGGCGGAGAGCCTGGTGAGCAGTGCGGTGGACGCGGCCTGGTGGCCTTCCGCGTGCAGGCACGGGGTGCCCGCGATGAAGGCGCGCCCTCCTGTGCGGGCAAGATCCGTCAGCTCATCGCTCAGCCAAGGGGCAAGCTCGAAGTCGACCACCGCCCACCCGTCGGGAACGGCGTCGACAGCGACTGACTCGGTTCGCCCGTTCTTTGCCACCACCAGCCGCTCAGGCACGTGCAGACGTGCGCGGCCCGGTCTGGTCAGGACGTCGCGAGCAGCGGTGATGCAGCCCTCTGGGTCCTCACCGCGCTCGGACGCGCCGACCGGCAGCCCGAGCGCACGCAGCACGGCCACGAGCACCGCGCCGCCGGGGACGACGATGTCGTAGGTGTCGCGGAACGTCGCCAGCCCGACGAGGGTCTTCTCCTTCTTCACACCGCCCAACACCGCCACCGAGCGCCGATCGGCCTCGCCTGCCCAGGGAGCCAGCAGGTCCAGCTCGCGGGCGATGCTCCCGGCCAGGTATCCGGGCAGGTGGCGCAAGACGCCCGTACTCGAGGCGTGCGACCGGTGCGCCTTGGAGAACCCGCCGACGGCGACTGCGTCGCCCAGGCGGGCGAACGCCCGGGCGAGGTGGGGATCGTCACGCTGCTCGCCCGCGTGGAAGCGGGTGTTGCCGAACACCGTGATCTCGCCGGGGGCCATTGCGTTGGCGCGGCGCTCGGCTTCGGCGCCGATGTTGTCCGGGACGTAGGCGACCTCGCGACCCAGCCGTCCCGCGAGGTGGTGGGCGACGTGGTCGAGGTCGTCCGCGGAGCCGTGCGTGCCCTGGTGGGACAGCACAGCCACCCGCGCACCCGCGTCGGACAACAGCCGCAGGTCCTCGACCTCGGCGTCGACGCGACCGGTGCTGCGCAGGTCGCGGCCGACGTTGAAGCCGGCCGAGAAGATCCACCGGTCTCCGCGTCGGACGGCGGCGTCGCGCAGCAACTTCACAGCGCGTAGGTCCGCAGTCCGGTCTGCTCGGGCAGGCCGAGCATCGTGTTCATGTTCTGAATCGCCGAGCCCGCCGCGCCCTTGACCAGGTTGTCGGTCACCGCGACGACCTTGGCGACGTCGCGCCGCGTGTCGACATCGAGGCCGATGTGGCAGAAGTTCGAGCCCACGACCGAGGAGAGCGACGGGTAGAGCTCGTATTGCTTCTCATTGATCTTGCCGCGCTTGGGCAGCGAGTTGACCAGGACGAAGTACTCGCCGTTGTGACCGTCGCCGTAAGCTTCTCGGTAGAGTTCGAGCAGCTGGTCGCGGTCGGCCGGCGAACTCAACGTGGCGTTGGCCTGCAGGTGGATGCCGCGGATGAAGTTGCCGTGGGCCGTGTTCATGTCGACCACGACTGGCTGCCGTGCGATCGGCTCGAGGACGTTCTCCAACTCAGGCCCGTGCCGGTGCCCTTCGAGGCTGTACGCAAGCATCGAGCCGAACGCCTCCGCGTGCATGAGTGCCTTCTTCGGGGCGTTGCCCGCCCCTGACGTGCCGTTGACCGCGTGCACGGCCAGCGGTGTGGTCAGGTCGACCAGTCCGGCGCGCAGCAGGGGAGCGAGCGCGAGGATGGCCGTGATGGCGTAGCAGCCGGGGTTGGCGACCAGCCGGGACTTCGCTACGTCGTCGCGGTTGAGCTCGGTGACCCCGTAGACGGCCTCGGCCAGCAGCTCGGGGTCGGCGTGCGGCTCGCCGTAGGCGCGCTCGTAGGCTCCAGGGTCGGCGAAGCGGAAGTCAGCGCTGAGGTCGACGACCTTGGCGCCGTGCTCGGCGTAGTGCCGCGCCTGTCGCATTGCCTGTCCGGACGGGGTGCAGAAGTAGATGACATCCAGTTCCTCGGCGCGTTCCGCCAGCTCCTCCGCGGTGCTGAAGGTCAGGCCGCTGCCCGCGAGGTTCGGGTGGTGCTCGGCGAAGGAACCCTCCTGCCGCGTCGTGGGACTGATTGACCCCACCTCCGGGTGCCCGAGCAGCAGGCGGCACAGCTCGCCGCCCGTGTGGCCGGTACCTCCGACAACTCCGACCGCCAAGCTCACGCCGTGCTCCTCTCGGCCCTGCCGCCATCGCAGCGCATCATCACCTTTCCCACGCCCCGCTGTGTCCCGAGGGCCTCCATCGCCGCCGCGGCCTCGGCAAGCTGGTACCGGTGGCTGATCAACGGCGTGGGGTCGAGCTCACCTGTGGCGAGCCAACCGATCACCTCCCTGAAGTCCTCCGCCGTGGACAGCGCGGAGAACCGCACGGACAGCTCCGCCGAGACCAGGGGGTTCGCGGAGAATTCATGGGGGCGGTCGAAGTAGCTCACCACGACGACGGTCCCGCCCAGCCGGGTGACGCCGGCCGCCTGGTCCAGCGCGCCGGTGTGGCCGGAGGCAACGAAGGTGACGTCGGCGCCGTCGGGCAGCTCGGCGAGCACGCCGTCGCACGGCCCGCCCTCCAAGCCGTCCACGTACGCGGTTGCCCCGGCACGCCGGGCGAGTTCTTCCTTGGCCGGGCCCAGGTCAGTGCACACCACTGACGCAGCGCCGTGGCGGCGGGCGACCAGCGCGCAGCACAGCCCGATCCCGCCCGCGCCGACCACCGCGACAGACCGCTCCACCAGCGGTCCTGCGAGGCGGGCGGCGTGCGCCGCGATCGACAGCGGTTCGGCCATCGCCCCGGCCTCGGGGTCGATCCCGTCCGGCAGTTCGAAGACCATGTTGCGGCGCAGCAGGACGAGCTCGGCGAACGACCCGTCCCACCCGAGGTGACAGAGGTTCTCGCGGTCCGGGCACAAGTTGGTCGCGCCCCGCGCGCACTGCGCGCAGGAGTCGCACGGGGAGAACGCCGCTGAGCACACCAGGGCGCCCGGCCGCAGGTCTGCCACCTCCGCGCCGACCTGCTCGACGACACCGCACAACTCGTGGCCGAGGACGACCGGCGGGCGCTTGTACGGGTGGGATCCGCGGTAGGTGGCCAGGTCGGATCCGCAAATACCGGTGGCGAGGACGCGGACCAGCACGTCAAGCGGGCCTATCCGCGGTGTGGACACGCGACGCAGGCCGATCGAGCCGCGCTCGGTGAGCACGGCGGCCAGGTGCTCACCCATCAGCACACCCTGTTCGCGGCGTCTTCGCCCGCGAGGGCCGCCGTCAGGGAGTCCACGACGATCTCGCCGATGGCCCGCTGCGCGTCGGCCGACATCGCCCCGATGTGCGGGGTCAGCAGGACGTTGTCCAAGTCGGCAAAGGGGCTCGAGCTGCCCTCGGCGTTGTGCACGTCCAGGCCGGCCCCCGCGATCACACCGTCGCGCAGGGCGGAGACCAAGGCCAGTTCGTCGACCACCTCGCCGCGCGAGACGTTGACCAGATAGGCGCCGGGACGCATCGCGGCGAGCTCCTTGGCCCCGATGAGGCCGCGGGTCTGCGCGGTCAGCGGCACCACGACGCAGATGGCATCGGAGTCGGCCAGCAGTGTGGGCAGGTCGACCAGGTGCACGCCGCGGTCGGCGAGCTCGATGCGGCGCGCCTCGGACGGGTTCGCCACCGCCGTCAGCACGTGCGGGGTGAAGCCTGAGGTGATGCGCGCGATCCGTGAGCCGATGTTGCCGAACCCGATCAGGCCGAGGGTCTTGCCCGCCAGCTCGTCGCCCTCGAACGCGGTCTTGTTCCAAACGCCCTTGCGCAGCTGGCGGTCGGCGACCGAGATGCGGCGCATCACGGCGAGAAGCAGTCCGACGGCAAGTTCGGCCACCGCACCCGCCGAGCCGCCGGGGACGTTGAAGACCTGCACACCCGCGGCGCGGGCGGCTTCCACGTCGATGTTGTCCACTCCTGAGCCCGCACGGGCGACCACGCGCAACCGGGGGTTTCTGGTAAAGACCTCAGCGGGTAGGCGGACGCCGCTGCGCACGATAATGGCGTCCACATCGGACGCCAGATCAATTACCTCTTCCTGCGGTGGCCGTAATCGCACGCGCACGTCGTAGATGCTGCGCAGTCGCTCAAGCGCATCGTCGTGGACGGGGTCAAGGACGAGCACGCGCGGACATGTGAGGTCTTTGAGTGGCGTCATCTACCGCTATTCCCCCTAAAGAAACCCTAAAGAAAAGTGCTGACGCTCCGATTGGAGCGCGGAATCCCTAATTGACGTTAACCCCGCGCCCACGCTGCCGCAACCGCCTCCCGGGATTGCACTGGCAACGAACTTCCGTGGCGCTCCTCATCGTTGACGCGTGTCGCTTGTCGCCTGACATGGATAAGATCTGGCAATTATGCCGTTTTGGTAGGGATGGCGCGTAGGTGAGCAATTATCGCAAATTAGTGCGTGTGAGTTGAATTGATTTCCCTTGTGATCTGCGCTTCGGTGAATGCCCTGACGCGCAGAGAAGATCCATTGACCCTCGGTGAATGTGTGGTAGCGTCCAGTCAACGCGCCGACTAAGGGGGTAGTCATGGCCGCAGAGGGAACCTGCACGCTTGCTTCTCGGGATTCCCGTTAGCCGATTGATCGGCATTTTCGACATCTAATATTCGGCCCTCGTGCCCATGCTTGCCCGGGCAGTGTGGTCGGAATTTCCCGGAATACCGCTTCGCCTCGTTGAATTCGCGGCGGAGGCCGTCGCGCCGCTGCGCCGGCCGGCCTGCGCAGCTTCGGTGACCGACGAGATTAGGATGCCTATGACCGCGTCTTCGCACGGCCCGTTAGGGCGGATCACCCCGCCACAACCCTCGATCCTGCTCAATCCCGGGCCGGTCAACGTTCACGACCGCGTCCGGGCCGCGCTGACGTACCCCGACGTGTGCCACCGCGAGCCCGAGCCCATCGACCTGATGACCACCGCCAGGGCCAAGGCCACGGCAGTCGCAGGCGGGGACGACTCCTACACCAGTGTGCTGCTCGCGGGCTCCGGTACCGCTGCGCTCGAGGCAGCCCTCTCCTCTGTGGTCCCCCAGGACGGCAAGATCCTGATCCTGGACAACGGGAACTACGGCGAACGGATGTACAGGATCGTTGCGGTGCACGGCATCGCACACACCCGCCTGGAGTTCGGCTGGTGCAACCCGATCGACCCGGCGGAGGTCGACGCGGCGCTCGCGGCCGACCCCTCGATCACCCACGTCGGCATGGTCCACCATGAGACCAGCACCGGCATGATGAACCCGCTGCGTGCCATAGGCGAGGTCGTCTCCCGCCGCGGCGCGTCCCTGGTGGTCGACTCGATCAGCAGTCTGGGTGCCGAAGAGTTCGACATGCGCACCGACCACGTCGACTGGTGCGTGGGCACGGCGAACAAGTGTCTTGAGGGCTTGCCCGGCGTCAGCTTCGTCTGCGCCCCCCGAGCCAAGTTCGAGGCGCTGGCCGACGTGCCGACCCGTACCTTCTACCTCGACCTGCACGGCCATTACATCGGGCAGGAGAAGCGCAAGGCGCCCCTGTTCACCCCGGCCGTTCAGATCATGTATGCCTTCGACGCGGCGCTCGACCTGATGATCGAGGAGACCGTCCCCGGCCGCGTCGCGCGTTACCGGGCGCTGGCCGAGCAGGTCCGCGCAGGCCTCGCCGAGCGCGGTATCGCCCTGCTGCTCGGCTCCGAGCACCACAGCAACACCGTCACCAACGCGTATGTCCCCGACGGCATCAGCTACGCGCAGCTGCACGATGGCCTCAAGGACGAGGGCTACATCGTCTACGGCGTGCAGGAGCAGCTCGGCAACGTCTTCCGGGTGGCGAACATGGGCCAGGTCGATGCCAAGAACATCTCCGGGTTCTTCGAGGCGCTCGACCGCGTGCTGGCTGGAGCGGGGGTCGGAGAGTGACCGGCGTCATCCGCCTCGCCGTCGTGGGCGGCGGGCCCAGCTGCACCTACGCGCTCGAGCGCCTCGCGGCCACCGCGGGATCACTGCCGGACGGCACCGAACTGGAGATCCATGTCTTCGACAAGGGTGGACAGTTCGGCGTGGGCCAAGTACACAGCGACGGCCAGCCGGTCACCAGCTTCCTCAACCGCATCGTCGGCCAGGTCGCCTTCGCCGCCGACGAGACCGTCGAGGGCGCCGGCCCGCTGCTGCCTGCTGAAGAGCGCCCGACGCTGTACGAGTGGTGCAGACGTCAGTTCGAGGCCACAGGCGATCCCGCCTTCGATCTCGCGCCCGAGGACTGGCCGAAGCGCTACGTCCACGGCATGGCCCTGCGCCACCAGTTCAACCACTACGTCTCCCTGCTCCGCGCCCGTCCCAGCGTGTCGGTGCTGCTGCACTGGGACGAGGTCGTCGACCTCGTCGAGCAACCGGACGGCTTCGATGTCGTCACCGCCGGCGCCGCGCCCCCGTTGGTCGCCCAGCACGTGCTGATGGTGACCGGGCACTCGATCAACAACCCGGAGGGCTTACCGGTGCGCCGTGAGTGGGCGCGGTTCGCCGAGACCTCCGATGCGGTCTTCGTGCACTCCGCTTACCCCCTTGAGCAGTCCCTCACCCCGGAGGTCGCTACCTCCGACCGGGTCGTGGGCTGCGTGGGCATGGGCTTGACGGCCATCGACATCGTGCTGCACCTGACCGAGGGGCGGGGCGGGACGTTCGAGCCTCAGCCCGACGGGTCGCTGCGCTACCTGCCCTCAGGGCGCGAGCCGAAGTCCATCGTCGCCTTCGGTGAGGCGGGCCTGTTCACGTTCGCCCGCCCGTTCAACGCCAAGGAACGCGATCTCGCCGCCCTCGAACACCGGGGCGTGTTCTTCACCGAGGCCGCCGTCGACCGGCTGCGCGAGTCGTGCGGGACGCCGGCCCGTATCGGGGACCTCAGACGGCTCCAACTCGACTTCGAGCGGCACGTCTTCCCGGTCGTCGTGCTGGAGATGGCCCACCTGTACTACACGACGCTGCTCGGCGGCGGTTTCGGCGCGCACTTGGCCGAGCGGGCCGAGCCGGTTTACCGCGCTTTCCTCGCCGGCTCGCACGCCGCTGCCGACGGGGAGCGTGCCCGCGCCGCGCTGCTGGCCCCGGTCGAGGCCGCGATCGACGAGGCCGTCGCATTCGTCGACGCCGTACTCGCAGGCCGCGCGTCGCTCTCCGACAACGATGCGCCCGGCTGGGGCTTGGAGGCGGTGCGCCGGTACCTGCACGTGGTCTTCGGACCTGACACCGCGCAGGCGGCCGAGTCGCTGCTGTTCGACAGGGACAAGCTCGCCGAGCTCGTGGCCGGCGCCGAGTCCCCGCACGGGCACGAGAAAACCTTGGAGGGCAACAGGTTCTCCTGGGAGCGGTCGATCACCCCGATCGCTCGGGACCAGTGGGCCTCACCGGAGGACTACCAGCGCGCGATGGTCGAATTCATGGTGCGTGATCACCTCTGGGCCGCTCAGGACAACCTGCAGAACCCGAGCAAGGCCGCTGCCGACGGTGTCTGGCGCGACCTGCGCCCGGTCCTGGGCCACGCGGTCGACTTCGGCGGGCTCGACCCCCACTCGCACGAGGTCTTCCTCAACGCCTACATGCGCCACCACAACCGGCTCGCCAACGGTGCCGCGCTCGAGGTGATGGAGAAGATCCTCGCCGTGGTCAAGGCAGGCCTCGTGGATGTGTCCACCGGCCCCGGGACTCGCGTGGAACTGGAGGACGACGCCTTCACCGCGGTGGGCCCCAGCACAGGGGCGCGTAAGCGTGTCGACGTGCTCGTCGACGCCAGGGTGCACCCCTTCGCCCCCGAGGCCGATTCCGCGCCCGTCTACCCGGCGTTGCTGCGACGCGGACTGATCCGCAAGTGGCGCAACCCCGGCTCGGGCGGACCGGGCTTCGAGCCCGGAGGGCTCGACCTCACGCCGCGGTTCCACCCGGTGCGCGCCGACGGCGCCGCCGACCCCCGACTGACCTTCCTCGGCCCGCCGAGCGAGGGTGTCATGTTCTTCCAGCTGGGAGCACTGCGCCCTCAGCAGAACCACCACGTCATGCAGGACATCCTTTGCTGGCTTGAGGACTTTTGGGCTCAGGTCGCGCACGAGGTGGGGCGCTCCAGCCAGTCCCTGGCACAACCACGGTCTTGACCGTACGGGCACGAGGACCACGAATCGGAACGGGAGCAAACATATGCAGAAGCCGAAGTACCCTTCGTTCAGAAGCGTGCTCGCAGCTACGGGGGTCGGGGGGGGCGCCCCGGCCCCCCCCCCCCGGGGGGGGGGGGGGGGGCCCGGGGGCGGGGGGGGGGGGGGGGGGGGGGCCCGGCGGGGGGGGGGGGGGGGGGGCGGGCCGGCCGCCCCCCCCCCCCCCCCCCCCCCCCCGCCCCCCCCCCCCCCCCCCCCCCCCCCCCCCCCCCCCCCCCCCCCGCGCCCCCGCGCGCCGCCCCGCGGGGGGGGCGCCCCCCCCCCCCCCCCCCCCACGACGCGCTGGGAGCGGTGGTGGC
>NZ_JBITIY010000008.1:0-363460 GCF_044459385.1 Streptomyces sp. NPDC050287
CGGACGAACCACGCCCATCTCTCCCGCTGCCGACCGGAGTTCATGCCCACCCACCCGAACTAAACGATCACGTTCGGAAAGCGGATGGCGTCTCACACCGCCAATGGCCCGAGCGGCTTGACAAACGGCACTAGGAATCGACGTTGATGCCGTAGTCCGCGGCCAAGCCCGCCAGCCCGGTGTCGTAGCCCTGGCCGACAGCACGCACCTTCCAGCCCGAACCATGTCGATAGACCTCCACAGCGATGGCGACGGTCTCGCGCGAAACGAAGGGAGCTGCCTCGAAGGACAATCTTTCACCGGAGGGTTGGGTGATGTCCGCGCGCCAAGTGGAGTGCTGGTCGAAGACAGCCATGGGCTGGGATTCGAGGTCGATGCTGGCGATGACTGCCACGGTGTGGATGTCGTCGGGAATCTCGGGCAGCTCCGCGGTGATGGTGTCACCGTCGGTGCGGACTCCTTCGTGGTGGGGATGGTTATAGAAGACGAGGTCCTGGTCGCTGCGGACCTTGCCGTGGCGGGTAAGTAGGACGGCGGAGACATCAACGGGCGTACCGGTGGCGGTGACGCGCACCATTACCCGCTCGGATGCGAGATGGGCATTAGCGCCCTTGCCTAGCACGTTCCCGGCCTCGTGCTGTGCCTCTGGGGCAGCCTTGACCGCATCCGCGTCGGATGCCTCTGCGGGTCGGCTGGTACCGGTTAGCGCGGCGAGGGCGTCCTGGAAGAGGGGCCAGCCTTCGGCTTCTTCACCAGGCCAGGGCCAGGCCAGGCGGTGGGCGCCGAACTGTTTAGGTGTAGGCGGATGTCCGAGGGCCTCGTAGAGCTGCACATAGCGCAGGCTTTCCTCGGCCAGGCGGCTGAGCTGCCACTGCCGTTGGGCTTCTTCAGGCTGGTTCATGCGGAGGTCGTTGTCGACGGCAATGCCGCCGAGCGCCGTGTAAACGCGCTGGGCGAAGACGTGGCCGTCATTCGGCAGTAGACGAGCCGGACGCTGTTGCTGGGCTGCAGCAGGCTCGCCGATCGCGGTGTACAGAGCGCCGAGGTCACCACCGGTCCATTGACTGGCAGCGTTGGTGGCGAACTGGGCGAACTGAATCAAGGTAGGCGGCTTGCCCTTCGCGGCCACGAACCGGTGATGGGCACGGGCAACGTCTTCCAACGCGGCGCGCCACCGCCCCTCCAGGTAGGCGTCGAGATACTGCTCTGCCCAGGCACGGCGATGGCGGGTGACGATGTCACGCACCCGCTCAAAGCCTTCGCGGCGGCTGCCGCTGCTGTGACTCATCGTCAGGGTGAAGGAACCGATCGCCGTGTCCACCGGTAGCTCCCTGCGCTCCCGGACGATCTCCTCCTCCGGCCCCAAATGCCGCTCAGCAATGCGCAGTTCCTCGAACAGATCCGGCGAGACAGGACAGCCGACGGCATGCAGCGCGGTGAGGGGACGGTTGTAATAGTCAGCCACACCAGACAGAGGGGCGCGGGAGTAAGGGCCTTCGCACACGAACCAGGCGGTCAGCGCGACACCGTGCCAGAACTCCAGGGCGGGGCCAATCGTTTGGGCCATCAGCTGGTGGGGCCGGGGATTGCTGACGATGGCGCCAGGGTGGCGCTGCAGCGTCACCGACTGCCAGAGACGGTCCACCTGCTCGTTGACGGAGGCGGGCAGCACCTGCCGGTACAGCTGCTGGGTGATTCCATGGTCGTCCTGCCAGGCGAAGGACATGATCTCGTTGTCGACGAGTCCCCATAGCGGCCGCATGCCAGGGCTTTGGACAGCATGCGTGTGGTCGAAGCCTGTCCACCAGCCACGCAGGGCTGCAACACGTTCTTCGACGGGGGAAAGGGAGGTCGGGCCACCGAGGAAGGCCGCGAGCATGGCATGGATTTCGTCCTCCGGGATGCCCGCCTCAGCGGCCATGCCAGCTGCCTGGGCGGACATCCCCACGTACAGGCGCGGCTCGGGCAGCGCGGTGATGACTTCCTCGTCCGGGTGCGGTGGCGCCTGCAGGTAGTCCAGTACGGTCAGCCAGTTGCCAGCGAAGTAGCCGGAGACCACCGGCTGCAGCGCCCGGGTCAGGACTCGTCTGGCCAGAGCGGTACCGGCCTTGGCCTTCTTGGCGAAGCTGGCAATGAGTGCCTGCGTCTGCTGGATGCGGTGGCGGGTGACGAGTTGCAGAGGATCAGTGGCGGTGAGGGTGTCCAGGAGCCGGAGGCGGGCGCGTTGCTGCCCGCGCCGGTCCAGCCGGTGCCAGCCGCCGCCGAAGCGGAACTCCTCGAGCGCATCCTGGCCCAGGCCCAGCAGACGGTAGCGTTCTTCGATACCGGCCCACTGTTCCTGTTGGTCTTCGACGGTCCCGGCCGGTCCGGCTGCCCGCACCCGGACCGGCTCCAGCAACGCCTCGAACAACGGCACCAGTAGCGCCCACAGCAGTACCGCGTCCGCGCCCTCCGCAACGCTGACCCGAGCGGTGTCATCGGTGGCCAACGTCACCGCGTGGGCGGCGCGTTCGCGCAACAGATGCGGCAGGTTGACTGCTCCTGCCTTCACGGAGAGCTTTTGCGGCAGGTACCACGCACCGCGTTGCTGTTGCTCCCGCACACCGAACTTCTCAGCACACCAAGCCTCCTCCGACCCGCTGAGCCCAAGCACTTCAACGCTGTCCGCAGCCTGTGGTCCTTTGCCTCTGATCACCGAAGCCACTCGCTCGCCGCCCAGTGCAGCGGCCAGCAGCCTGGCCGCGAGCGCGTCGAGCTCGGCGAAGCGCTGGTGCTGCCCGGAAGCCGCCTCCAAAGCAAGCCCGTCTTCGGGAGATGCGCCCATGACAGGCTGCCACCAGCGCGGCTCATCACTGGCCACCGGTCAGCCTCCGCATGTACTCGACGAACTGTTCAAACGGCATCGGCGTCGCGGTGTTTTGCGCGTAGACGGCGTAGCGCTGGGCCATCAGCTGCATCTCCCGCTCCGCCCGCCGAGCTTCCACCCGGCCCAAATCGTGCACCACCCGCTGTTCCACACGCCCCTGCTCGTACAGCACGAACGCATCAACCCCGCCTGGGACTGCGCCATCAGAGGCCGCCTCTCCAGTGCCGTTACCGTCCTGTACCTGTTCCAGCGTGACGGGGTTGATCAGCGGGACGTCGAGCAACACTGCTGGATCCATGTCGTTGTCCGCGCACATGGCCTCCAGATGGTCCTCCAGGCCGAGTTCGGCATGGCATACCACGTCCAGGTACTGCTGGTCGACAGCCAGGCCGGGATGCCTCAGTACGCGCACACCACGCCCGATGAACTGGTAGAACTCGCCGAAGCTGCCATAGGGCGCACCGGCACCACCACGGTGATGGGCGGAAAGTCGTAGCCCTGGCCGAGCATCCGCAGCTGCACGATGCCTTGCAGATCTCCCGCGTCAGACTCGAAACGCCGCCGGGTGGCTTTGATCGTCGAGGCCGACATGCTGTGGTGCAGCGTGCCGCAGGGGATGCCATGCTCTTCAGCGATCCGGGCGATCTGCTGCGCATGGGCCTCACCCATCGCCGCGAACAGCGCCCGGGGTTTGACCGGGGCCAGCAGCTTGGCCTGGGCATCCAGACAGGCCCGCGTCACGGTCATGACGTGCCGGATCGACGCCTCGGACTGCGCCGTGATGCGAGCCATCTTCCGCTCGTCCCTCAACGCCGCCAGCAAGGCATCACGGCCCACGATCTGTTCGCGGCGTCCGTCGGGCCACACCGCCTCGTACACCGTCGTCGCCACCTCCGGGGCGAACCGGTGCACACGCAAGTTCTTCGCGGAGCCGTCCGCGACGGAGTCCACCAGCCGGTAGCGGTAGACGACATCGGCGTCGATCGGTTTGCCGTCCAGGCGCTGGAAACACGCCGACATCAGCAGCGTGCGTGCACCCTCGAAGTGGGCGAACAGCCGCTGGTAGGAGGCACTGGCCGCGATGTGAGCCTCGTCCACGACGATGAAGTCGACATCCTCCGGCTCCAGCTTGGCCAGCAGGTCCCCATCCTTGTCGCCGGTGCCCAGCGCGTGGAAGTTCGTGACCAGCACATCTGCGGCCAGCAGCCGCTGTCTACTCACCCGGCTGATCTGCCCGTCGTCCCTGTCCAGGACCAACGTGGCCGGCGGGCGCGCGCCCGGCAGCAGCGGGCCGCCCGCCAGTCCGTACAGAACATTGCCCGGGATACCCGGATCGAGTGCCTTGGCGAACGTGCCGCGGATGACCGATCCAGGAGTCACCACCAGCGCCCGCCGCCTGCTGAAGGACAACGCGGCCGCCACTCCCAGAGCGGTCTTGCCGGCCCCGACCGCCATCACCGTGGCCGCATGCCGTCCTCCGGACGCGTAGTAGTTGGCCAGCGCGGCCAGAGCCTCGTCCTGGCACGCCCGCAACGGCTCCCGCGCCACCGAAGCGCGCGCACCGGCGAAGTAGGACCCACCGGCCGCTGGCTGGGCGCCCAGAGGCGGATCGGCCGCCCTCAAGGGATCCCCCGCCATCTCCGGGACCTCAATACGCGGTACGGCGACCACGAACGGCGCAAGCGCCGCATCCTGGCGCAGCATCGCCTGCAGCTGGGCAACGCAGCGCGCGGTGTCCAGGCGCACCGCATCATAGGAAAACCGCAGCACCGTCAGCCCCGTAGCGGCCAGGTCGTTCTGCCGCAGCCGGTCGTAGGTGAAGGCCCCCCGGTCACTGTGGAAGGTGAACCCGTCCAACTCGACGGCCAGTTGCAGCGACGCGCCTGAGATCAGGTAGTCCAGCCGGTAGGTGCGTTCATTGACCGTCACCGGATGCTGGCTGCGTACATGCGCCACGATGCCCCGCTCCGCAGCCGGAGTGAGCACCCAGCGCAAGAACGCCTCTTCCAGATACGACGCCGAAGGGATCACCTGGTGCAGTCCCGTGCTCATGCAGCCCCGCCAACCGCAGCTTCCTGCACCAACGCACCGACCTTCTCCGACAGCCGGGCCACCGCGTCCTCGCCCTGTCCGAAACGGGCCAACCGCCATGCCACGCCAAGAGCTTCTTCGAGAGCACCTTCGCGTTCCAGCAGCACAATGAGCCGAGACACGGACGTCACATGCACGAACGACTCCGGGACGGGACCGGTGTCGAAGGACACCGCCTGAGGGGCTGCCTCCATCAACTCCAGGTCCAGCAGCGCGAACACCTCGAGCAGCTCAAGCCCTTCAGGATAGGAGCGCCGACCGCTCCACAAACGGTCCACCGCGCCCTGCAGGACGAAGTGGTAATCCATCGCCCCACCGGGAAGCTCCAGCGCCTCCCAGACCCGTGCGACCAGGTCCGCTCCGCCCGCCTCTATAGGCACATGCCGACTGGCCGGCGTTGCCGACGTACTTCCCTCAGCAGTCGGCCACATCGGTGATCCATACGACACCTCCGGGCGGACTCGTGCCTCTGGCAGTGCCTCGCGAACAACACCAGGACTACCCGTGAAATGCATGCCGGGAACCGCCGCCATCCGCTCAAACCACGTCGCCACGTACCCCGCTCTTCCCGCTTCCGCTGCGTCAGCCGCCAGGTAACTGCCATACCACTGCTGGGCATCCCCCGGATGACACGTCTCCCGTGCCCCGCCAAAGTAGTGCCACCTCGCGAACCATATGCCCGCCAGCCGAAGTAAGTGGCGATATCAACGATCGGCTCCCGCTCTGCCAGTTCCATTCCGACCTGGGCCTCGCCCTGACTGATCCACGGTGCTGGGAGGAGCCTGGTCGACCGAAGGCGGCATCGTCCGCGGGGGAGGGTGTCGTATGCGAGGGCGAAGTAGCTTTCGCGTCAACTAACGGCAGATTCCGGAAAGTTCACGCTTCTATACCGTTCCGTCAGGTACTTTCCCTAGGCATCTGAGGCGACAGCTGACAGCGCAGGGGGACGCGTGAGCAACGACGGCGAAGACCTGCCGCGCCTGTTGATCTCCGTGATCGACGATGATCCGTTGCGGGCTCGCAGCGACGCCCGCGAACTGCTGACCGAGGTGTCGGAGACAGATCCCGCGGCCTCCCTATGCCTGCCCTCAGCCGGTGCCTCAGTGAGCACCGACAAAGGCGGCGACGTCTCGGAGGTCGTCAGCCTGGCCCTGAGTGCCGGTTCGTTCGCCGCGGCCTGCGTCCAGGTATGGCTGGCCAAGGTCCCCCAGCGCACCATCATCGCGACCCGCCCCGACGGAGCCACCCTACGCATCACAGGCCGCGAAGCGCGTGAGGAAGACGCACGCCTCGAACGGTTCCTGGCCGAGCGATCCCTGCCACCAGACGGGAGCACGGCTCACGGCGCGCCGGGCCAGGACGACACCCCCACGGCGGACTGACCGAGAGTGCGAAACAACGATCGGTACGCCCTCCTGATCGGCGCCTCCACGTACGACAGCGAGCACTATCACGACCTTCCGGCGGTCCGTGCCGATCTGCACTACATGCAGGCCGTTCTGCAGAGCACAGAGATCGGCCAATACAACGACTGCGCGATGGTGCCGGACCCGACACGTGCGGAAATGCTGCACGCCATCGAGTCGTTCCTCGGAGAGCGCCAGCAAAGTGAGAGCGCACTGCTGTACTTCAGCGGGCACGGCGAGTTCTGCGAGGCCGACAACCAGCTCTACTTCCTCACCCGCGACAGCGACCCGGCCGATCTTCCCCGTACGGCGGTGTCGGCGGAGTTCCTGGAGCGGACTCTGCAGTCCTGCCGCGCCGCGTCCAAGATCGTACTGCTGGACTGCTGCGCAAGCGGTTCCGTCGTCCAGGGCTGGCATGCCAAGGGCCGGGAGAGTTCGGAATCGGACGAGGCGGAGCACAGCACCCTGTTGCACCCCACTGGCGTCTACTTCATCACCGCCTCGGACGCGCTGCAGGCCGCCTCCGCCATGGCTCCCGAAGGATCGACGCTCGGTACTTCGCGGTTCACGGGTGAAATCGTCGAAGGACTGCGGAACGGGCGGATCAAGGACAGCGGCTGGATATCGCCGGAGGATCTCTTCGAGTATCTGACCGCGCAGATGGTGCGCAAGGGTGTGCCGGAGGAGCAACGCCCGACGAAGTCCACCATCCGCGCCACCCACACGCTGCACTTCGCCCGGTCCGTGGCCCGCCCGGTCAATCTCCCTGCCCCGCCCCATGAACCGCCCCCGCCGTCGGCCGCTCACCTCAAAGCTCGCGAGCGGGTCGCGGCTGACCGTGAGAACGCCAACGACTGGCAGCACCTGCTGCGCTACTACGCACAGTGCCTGAGCGCCCAGGCCGCAGCGAGCATGCTGCCCGACCGGCGGGCGGGCCGGAACTCGCAGTACTTCCTGATAGATGAGGGGCCCGAGACCATTCAATCCGGTCTGAGCCCGGCACTGCCGGCGCCCAAGAACCTGCCCGGTGCGCACGGCTCAGGCGGCACCACGGCGAAGAACGGGGCAGGTCGCGCTGCCGATCAGCACGAGTACTGGTACGGGTATCCCGCCGTCACGCTCCCCTCCCGCGGTGAGGGCAGCCAGCGCACGGATGTCGGGATCGCTCCGCTGTTGATCCAGCAAATGGAGTTGGCTCCTGACGAGAGCGGTCGCGCGGTGCTCCGTCCGAGCGGGGTTCCGTCGCTGCACACCAAGCTGGTGACGGAGCTTCTCTCGGAGGACGAGGCTGCCCAGTTGCTGGCCCGTTGGCAGCCGACGTGGCAGCACGGCAATGACGCGCAGATGATCAAAGCCGTACGGGAGTTGCTCGGCGTCCTGGGACTTCCGGAGCTTGAACCGCTCGACGCCTCCGCCTTGAGTGCGGACTCGGTGCACGAGGCCCTGCGCCCTGGCGCGCACAACGCCGCCGTGCTCCTGGCTCCGTCGAGTGCGGAGCGATTCGCCACCGACGGCGTTGTGGAGAATCTCCTGGCCATCTCCACCCGCACGGACGAAATTCCGGGTACGGCACTGGACGCGCTCTTGAACGGCGGCACCCCCACGCCCACAACGAATCCCGTGCTCGTGGTGTCGGCAGGGCCCTCCAACGAGAGCCAGGAGCAGGTGGTCATCTCCGCGATGACGCAGCCGCTGACCGTGGCCACCGGTCCGCCTGGAACGGGAAAGAGCGAGGTCGTCACCTCGGTGGTGGCCACCTGCGTCGCGGCAGGTGAGTCGGTTCTGGTGGCGTCGACCAACAACGAGGCGGTGAACGTCGTCGCCCAGCGCTGCGACGACATCGCTCCGGGGCTGCTGATGCGTACTGGCAACGTCGATGCCTTGGTCAAGGAGGCCGAGAAGCTAGAGCAACTGCTGTCCGAACCGCCTGCCCAGCCCGGGCGCAGCTCCGCCACCGTGGCAGGTGAACTGCGCAACCTCCGCTCGCGCGCCGCCGCCCTGCGCGACCAGGCCGGACGGCAGGTCGAAGGTGAGGTACGGCTGGCCCAGGTGCTGTCGCAGCGCGCCGAGTTGGCCAGCAAAGTCGAGCTTCCGGTGCCGCTCCTGTCACGGTTGTGGCAAGTCGGCGACCTCTCGGCGCTGGCCCGCTGGGAAATGAGGGCCCGCCGGGCGGCAGCGGCGGGCAGCTGGTGGGGGCGCTGGCGCCGGACACGGGCCATGAAGGCGTTCGTCGCGGCTGCCGGTGCCGACGCAGCGCCGCAACTGCCGCCATGGACGAGGGAACGGCCCGTTGTCTCAGACCTGCTCGACGACCTGGCGGACCTGACCGGCCTGGAGCGCCAGGTGCGTGACCTCACGCCGGCTCAGCTCGCCTACGACGAGGAAACCGTGCGCCAGGCGCGTTCAGGCTGTGCCGCAACACGGGCCCAGCTGTCCGCAGAGCTGTGCGAGGCCGTGTCGGCGGAGGTGCTCGACCGCGGGCGATCGCTGTTGGACCAGCGGCTTCAGACGTTGCGTCAGCGCAAAGGGACCCAGCGGAGCCAGCTGAACCTGCTGCGCCACCTGAAGGGGTGGGCAATCACCACCCATGCGGTGCGCCAGCTGAGGCCTGATCCGAAACTCTTCGACTTGGTCGTCATCGATGAGGCCAGCCAGTGCTCCATCGCGGCGGTGCTGCCCCTGCTGTTCCGCGCCCGCAGGGCCCTGATCATCGGGGACCCGATGCAGCTGACGCACATCCCCGGTATCTCGCCGGAGCAGGAACGTCAGGCCCGCGTCAGGGCGGGGCTGAGCGCGGCCTGGCTGGAGGACCGTCGGCTCGCCTATCACGCTCACTCCTCCTACCACGCCGCCGCGCAGAACGGCGAGAGTGCACTGCTGCTCGACGAGCACTACCGCTGCCACCCGGAAATCGCCGACATCGTCAACGGCCATTGCTACTCCGGCGCGCTGGAGATCATGACCGACGTGCGCCGGCAGGTACCCGCAGTCGATCTCATGGACACCGGGGAAGTGGCCCCCGTACTGGCCTGGGCGAATGTGCCCTCAAGCAAGTCGGCACGCGGCCCGGGAGGAAAGTCCTGGCGCAACCCGTCCGAGGCCGCCGCTGTTGCCGACATCGTGCGGGCGCTGCTTCGCCGCCTGCCCGAGAGCGCGACCGTGGGCGTGGTGACACCGTTCCGTGCGCAGAAGGACGCCCTGGAAAGCGTGATCGGCAGCGACCGGGTCCGGGTGGGAACGGTGCACGCCTTTCAAGGCGGTCAGCGCGATGTCATGATCCTCAGCCCGGTGGCCACCACCAACACCCCGCAACGAACGGCCCACTGGGTGTCGAGCCAGGTCAATCTCTGGAACGTCGCGATCACCCGCGCCAAATCCCAGTTGATCACCGTGGGCAACCACGCCTACTGGCAACAGGAGACAGGTCTCCCCCATCTGCTGTCCTCACGCTCACTCCTGTGGGACCAAACACAGCGCACCGGTGTGCAGCCAACTCCCATGCCAGGGCCTCGCCTGCGTCAGGAGCGGCGCCGCAGAGATCTCACCGACGCTGTGCAGCAGGTTCTCGCCTCGCGCGGTGTTGTCGAGCTGGAACGCGCTGCGATGGTCGGTGGACAGCGCATCGACCTGCTGTTCACCGCGCCCGACGGCAACACCGCGGTAGTCGTCGACACCGGCCCCGGGCCAGACCGTGATCCGGCACGACACCTTCGGCTGGTACACGAACGGGCCGGCTTGCTCGTCGGGCTTCCCTCCGGCGGTCGAGGCGCGAAGGCCGGTCCTGTCACGCGCGTGGTCCGTATTCCCGCATGGCGCATCCTTGTCGGCCCGAACGCACTGGCGCCGCTGTTCGACTGAGTGACCGATCGGCCGCCGGTGGTCGACCGGGACATCCGACGTGGGGAGGGCAGTCGTGGCAAGCACTCCGAAGACTGAAGAGGTCCTGAACAGTCTAAGGCAGCAGGTATCCGTGGCGGTTCACTCGACGCGGGAGCTCGTGGGCAAGGCTGACGAGGCTGCCGCCGACAAGGAACGGGAGCGTCGCGAGACGTTCGAAAAGCGGCAGGAGGAGGGCAAGACCAAGATGGGAGAGACCTACGAGCCCCTGCGGCGCAAACCAGGCCTGCGCCCGCTCCCCGGCACGGAGGTCGGCCTGTCCGTGACGTTGACGTTCTGGGACGTCCTGCACCACCTGGGCCGCGGGCTGGCACTGTCCCAGCGCGGTGCATCACGCGGACTGGCCGAGCACTGGGGCAGCCTGAAGTACTGCCAGGCGCTCAGTGCCCATACCGAAGCCCAGCTCGGCCTGTCACAGGAGGGCAACCTGCTCGGCCTGTCCGACGAGGGCAAACGGATCGCCATGTACTACAAGGCGCTGCAGTCAGAGGAGTTGGGACACGCATTCGCACTGGCCGTCAGCGAACAGATCCTCACCCGTCGCTATCCGGACCACAGCATCTCGTTCGTCCGTGCCGACACCGCCCTACGGGCCGGCTGGACGCTGACCAGTCGCGACAAGGCGAAAACAAAAACCGTCGGCTACCCCTACCGTCCGCAATTCTTCGCCGAGGTCTGGAAACCGGGTGAGTCCTCACGCGTCATCCCCATCGCCTGCAAAGGCAACCACAGCGACCGGCAGAAGGCCTACGAGCAGCTCGCCTCCGCAGCCGTCCACGCCGACGGAGTGCACATCGGAGCCTGGGACGAAACCCCGGCATTGCTGTTCAGCACGGAGATCGCCCTGGCCGACCCGCTCGCTGTCCACGTCCTGCATGCCGACGGCCCCGGCGGCTGGCTGCACATTCCTGACGACACCCCCGCCGCCGACATCGGCCTGGGCCTAGGCGGCAAGAACCCGGATATCGGCATCCTCAAACCAGGACAAGGCAAGGACCCCGACTCCTCCGAGCCCGGCTGCCAAGTCGGCCCCAAGGACTACGAGTGGTTCCAGCGTGTCCTGGCCCGCGTCGGAGCCGCCGGCCTGACGGCCTTCGCCGGGGACGGCGAATCCACCGCCGCGCTCCTCACCACCCGCCAGGGCAGCGACTTCTTCCAGGGCTTCGCCCACGCCGCCTCCGGCAGCGTCCAGGACCAGGAATACACCCTGCTGGGCGAGAAATTCGAGGGCACGGATCATGTCTTTCGGCTCAACGGCAAACGAGTACAAGCATTCTCCGGCGTCGCCGCCGACGTCCTCGATTCCCTCATCACCAGGCAAGAGCCCAAACGTCAGGCCGACTTAGCCGCCTACCGACAGCGGGTCCATGCGAGAAGGGCCAAGGAACATGGGACATTCTGGGACCACGCCTGGGGCGGCGTTGTCTCGATCGGCCGGCACGGCACAGTGCTGGCCATGCGTCAGATCCCACCTTTCCGAGACGAGTAGTTCCTGTATGCGTGCCACCAGCTACCGGCCCATTTGGGGCCGGTAGCGGTGGCATTACTCACCTTTGTGTAGCCGATCACCCGTCTGATGCCTACGCTTCGCCGTCGTTCGGCACATACTCGCTGCGGGCCGCTTCGTGATCACCGCTGATCCCGGCTAGGGGGACTGGTCCCGCCGGGAGCAGTTGCTCCCGGCGGCTAGCTGGTGGCGCCGCCCAGAGCAGCCGCCAGATCCCTCAACGTGTGGAATGTGAAGGGGCCCCCGACGAATCCCGCCGGCACCGGCGCACGGGTGACAAAAATTGCCCTGACCACACGCGGCTCAGCTGACGTCGGCAAGCCAAGGGCCGCCGTCACCTCGTTGGCATAGGGTGCGAGGTCTTCGAGTTTCCGCTGGAGTTGTGCCGCATAGCACGGTTTTCGGTGGTCGACGTAGAAACGGTCCAGATGGCGTCGGATCTCTGGTGTCACGTGGACGTCGGCTGGGTCCTTCACCTCGATCAGCCAGATAACCGAGTCAGCCCCGCGCCCAGCGACTACATCGATCTCGGTCTGGAGCGAGGGAACCCCTAGGCGCTGGGGATCCTGCTCCCGGATGCGCTCCTCGACCACGTAGCCAGCCCCCCGTAGCGTTTGTGCCACCTCGGTCTCAAGGGCTCTGTTCTTGCGGTCACGAACCGCCTCCAAAGCGTCTGCCACCCGGCGCGGGGGCGGAGGCTGTGTCCAAGGCAGGATTCCTTGAGCCACGAAGTTGCCGTAGATGCCTGCACTCGCGTAGCAGAGCTGCGGGCTGACGACGAGCTGCCCATCGCTGAGTTCGGCCAGGGGCTGGACGACGAGTCGTTTCTGCCTGCTGCGCGCATGCCACGGCTTCCAGTCGGCAGCCTGCAGCGCGGAGGATGTACTGGTGAGGAGCCCCTGAGCAGCAGCGATACGGGCATGTCCGTCAGGTTCCGCCGCGAGACGCAACGTGTCGTGCAGGTGTTGCCGGACGGTATCTGCGGGGACGGCCACCGCATCCGGATCGTCAGGCTCCAGCGGCCATTGGGCCATAGAGAACAGGACTTGCAAGATATCGCTCACTGATGCTCCGTATGCGGCGAGCATGGCGGCATCAACAGCTGGATCGACGAGTTCGTCGATCTGTTCCTCGTCAACGACTTCGGCTGCTGCGCCAACCTCGTCAGTCTGCTCGTGACTGCCGAGCATCGCCGGAGCCGCGAGCATGTGAGCCGCTCGGGCCCGTCTGAACGCGCTGAGGTCCAGATCGAACACCCGGGAGCCTGCGCTCCCCGACTCGGCATCGGCATCGGCATCGGCATCGGCATCGGCCAAGTCGGTCACCACGGTGATCTCATATGCGTCGCTGATTCTCAGTCCGGTGGGACGAACTTGATGATGAATCGCTTCGCTCCGCATCGTCGCGGCCAGATAAGCGGAGGCCGCAGCGGTGATCTCCATCCACGCGTACTGATCCACGCGGCGGATTCCAGTGGGTTGAGCGCGCAGAGCTGCTTCGATCGCGATTTCGTTGCTGCGCCTCAACCACAGATGCTCTTGCTCGAGTTCTGTCTGACGCTCCAGTGGGTCCCAGGCCACCGAAAGAAGGCGGGAGGACTGTTCGAGATCACGGAATTGCTGGTTCTTCGTCGCCAAGGTGCGTTCGATCTGCCGCATCCCGACAGTGACAAGGTCGTCAGCGGAGTGTTGAGCGAGACGACGGTTCAGAGCATCCAACGCGGCTGGCGCCAGCACATCACGGTCAAGCACTTTGGCCTGTGGGCCCACGTACGTTCCGGGTGCGATGCCAGCTGCCTGCACAGCACGGGCCACCTCCTGGTCCATCATGCCTACCAGATGGGCATCTACCGGCCACGGACGGGCAAGGTGTGGACGGCTCACCGGCGCTGTCATGATGCGGATCGCAAGTGTGGGCGGAGCGACGTGCCAGGCCGTTGCCACCGTGTCGACCGTACTCGCCGGCAGATCGCTCTGCTCCAGAAGAGACTTGATCGTCTGCGCCATGACATCCCGCGTAGTTGCGGCGTCACGGTCGGTCTGCTCCGCGAGCAACTCACAGTCAACGAGGAACTCAGCATGGATCACCCGGCCGTACGCACTGGACTGTGCTTCGGCAGATCCGACCCGGATGGAATCGGCGCGATCACGATCGTCCGGCGTAACGGGCCGCATTTCGAGGATGTAGCCGACCGGTGAGGCTTCGTCATGCGCCGCTCTCCACGCATCATTCACCTGCTCGAAGCCGAAGGCGTACGAGCCTGCGAGGTCGTGGAGAAGTTGGTGATGGATGTCGCCCCACGCCGGGTGCGCGGAACGTATGGCCACAGCAGGGGCGCCGGCCCGGATCCGCCAGCCGTACAGGTCAGGGCGGTCGTGGTCCGGCGGTCGGGTTACCTCATCCGCATGCGCTCGGCGCCACTCGTAGATCCCGTATGGGCCCTGTCCAACAGGGTCCAAGGCATCCCAGGAGTCGATTCCCGGCAGGGTGAGCAGGGCCAGCGCCTGCTCGAGTTCCTGCAGGCGCTGGCCGCGTTCCCACTCGGCGGCGCTGTGGTGAGGGCTGACCATCATCAAGTCCGGGGCCCTGCCGCCACTGAAGAACGTCTTATTGTTGCCGCGCCACCACTCCCATAGGTCAAACGCCTCCCAGACGACCATGTGGGGTCTGTCCGGCGCCGCAAGTTCACGGCAAAAGGTATAGAGATCCGTGTCGCTGTCGGCGGTGGTCGAGGCCCAGAGCAGATCCTCAAGGGACATGGCGGCAAGCCCCGGTCGCTGGGGCGCAACCAGATGTCCGGCAGATGCGACGAGGAGAAGGGGAACTACCTCCGTCCCTGCGGGAAGGGTCAGGGACCCACCGGGCAGCGGCACACGAACCTCTTCGTCCGGATGGGCACGGGCATGCTCGCTGATCCGCAGCACTGCTGGTTCCTCCCGGAAGGGAGCATCCGTCAGATGAGGGCGGGCGAACAGCTGTACCAGCAACGCCCTGGCAGGGCCGAACATCACCACCCACTGCACAACGTCGCGAGGGGAGACAGCCGGGCCGCTGCTTGTGTCAGGGGGACCGACAATCTTGTCCGAGAACCGCCACAGAGCTCGGCGTGCACGTTCAGCTGCGAGCTGGGCAAATCGCAGGCTGACGTTCGCTTCTGCCGAGGCGGCGTGCCGAGCGAGATCAACGACGCCCTGCCCCATGCTTTCGGGCAGGAAGCCCAACGGTAGCCAGAATCTCGCTGCGCCACCGTCGGACTGCTGATGGGAAACGGCCAGGTACTTGCCGAACGTACTCTGCGGGGAACGGGGGTCGTAAATCGGCTCCCCCTGTTGTGCGGTAGCCCAGTCGAGCGCGGCCCGGAACGTCTCGGAAGGGGCGACCCTCGCGTCCACCTGACTACTCACAAGCACCTGCGCCGCCACGAGTTCCTCGTCGGTCAGCGTTGCAGGACCCTCGGTCGGCACGTCCCCATCGGGCCACGATGAAGCTAGTGCCCGCATGGCCAGATCGGCGTACCGCAATCCCACCTCGACGTATTCGGAGATCCCGAATCCCAGCTCAGGCACAAGAACCGAATCTGTCGCCTGAGCCACCGTCTTCCACCGCGTGACGTCGGCCAGTGGCCTCTCCACCTGGCCCGGAGCCAGCCGCAGCACCTCGTCACCGAGCCGCGCGAGCACAACCTGACGGGGATCGGACGGAACGAAATCTTCCAGTCCAGCCAGCCAGGGCGCTTCCCGTCGACAGGCATCCAGTAGCCCGCCCACGGTCACAGCCTTGGCGGACGACCGCCCGGTTGGCGGCACAGCAAGCACTTGCTGAAGGAGGTACCCGACAGACGCCCACCTGTGCCGGGTCCCGGGACTGGCGCCCGCCGCAGTGAGCAGAGCCTGCATACTCGCCATGTCCATACCTGCGAGTCGTCGGCCCAACCCTTGAGGAGCTGTCCGCCCCGTCTTCTTCCGGCCCTTGCCCACATCGCCCCCGTTCTCTTGAGTACGCCAGCATAGAAAGCTGGTGTCCGAAAACCCACTTCAAAATTGTCGTGTGCAGGTGGCTGTGCAGTATCAGGACTTCCTTGACCCGGATGTCGCTAGAGTCGCTGGGCAACTGACGATCACCAATTACGCCTGGGCCGTGGTCTTCTGCTTGAGGCGCTGTAGTAGTCCTCCCACTCACGCAGCTTGTCGTTGAAGACCTCGGCGTCGTCGATGATGGCGCCGTCGAGGAGCCGGTAGACCTCCTCGGCGTCGACCCGCTGGGAGCGTTCGGCCTTGCCGTTCAGCCGTGGTGTTCGGGGCTTGATGTAGGTGGGGCGATGCGCTTGTCGAGCACGTGCCGTGGAAGGCGGACTGGAACTCGGCGCCGTTGTCCGTCTGGATGACCTCGCCTGGAACGGCAGGCGCTGGATGACGCAGTCGAGGAACTGGATGGCGGTGGCCTGGTTCAGCGTCGGGTAGATCCGCGGCACGCGCAGCCGGGTGCAGTTGTCGATGGCAGTGAACTGGAAGTACTTGTTGCGGCCTCCGCGCCGCCCTGGGGCATCGAGGCGAGCGGCTCGATGAACTTCACGTCGATCTACACCCGGGGGCCTGGCAGTTGCTTCTCGTACCGGTTCCATCGGCGGTCGTGGCGCTTGTAGCGCTGCGAAGTCGGCAGCCGGCCCATGTCCAGTCGGTTGAAAATCCGCCGCACACCCGACTTGCTGATGGTGACCCTCGTGGTACGGCTTGAGGCATCGCGATCTTCCCGGGCCCGAAGTGGCAGCCTGCCTCAGGCAGTGTCGGTGTGAGGTCTCAGGAGATGCTTGACCCTTTGTCCTCCGGACATGGTTGACACGTTCGGCTGAACGTCGGTCATCTCCCGAACATCGGTGTGGCCGTGGTGGTTTCGTCGGTCGTCGTGGATGTGCAGCAGCTGGCCGAGTACCGCTACCGGGCTGTCCGCGAGGTGCTGGGCGGGTCTCCAATCGGTGAGGTCGCAGCCCGGTACGGCACCTCGCGTCAGACTCTCCACAGCTGGCGACGGCGGTTCGAGCAGGAAGGCATGCCCGGCCTGCTGGACCGCTCCCGGCGCCCGCGGAACAGTCCCACCCGCCTGTCGGCCGAGGTGGAAGCCGAGATCTGCGAGCTGCGTCGCCGGCATCCCCGGTGGGGTGCCCGCCGGATCGTTCACGAACTCGCGGGCCGGGGGCTGGAGTCGGCGCCGTCGCGGGCCACGGTCCACCGGGTGCTGTCCCGCAACGGCTTGGTCCGCACCCAGGAACAGCAGCACCCGCGCAAATACCGCCGGTGGCAGCGTGAGGCGCCGATGCACCTGTGGCAGATGGACCTGGTCGGCGGGGTTCCGCTGGTCGACGGCCGGGAGTGCAAGATGGTCACTGGCATCGACGATCACTCCCGCTTCGTCGTGATCGCCTCTGTCGTGGCCGTGCCCAGCGCCCGCGCGGTGTGCTCGGCCTTCACCGCCGCGATGCGCCGCTACGGGGTGCCCTTCGAGGTCCTGACGGACAACGGCAAGCAGTTCACCGGCCGCCATACTCGCCCCCAGCCGGTGGAGGTGCTCTTCGAGCGCATCTGTCGGGAAAACGGCATCACCCAGCGGCTGACCAAGCCGCGCTCGCCCACCACTACGGGCAAGATCGAACGCTTTCACCGCACCCTGCGCGAGGAATTCCTCGATCACGTCGTCCCGTTCGAGTCGTTGGCCGCGGCCCAGGAAGCGATCGACGGCTGGGTGCACGCCTACAACCACCAGCGCCCGCACCAAGCCCTGAACATGGCCACCCCCATCAGCCTCTTCCGGCCCCACACCGCCGCCGGCCGCGATCACCAGCATCCTGAACAGGCAGTCGCCGAACCGGAGGTGTCCGTCGAGGTCGTCGAACCGCCCGTCCTGCCGCCGCAGGGCACCGCGATCGAGTTCGAGGTGCGGGTGCCTCCCAGCGGCGAGATCACCCTGGTGTCGGGCAGGCAGCGAGTCGGTATCCACCAGGCACTGGCCGGCAGGACGCTGACGGTCTGGGCGAACCACCGCAGCGTCCGCTTCCTCCTTGACGGGCACCTCGTCACCACGGTCCCGTCCCGGCTGCGGCCGGAGGATCTCGCCTACCTGACCATGCGCTACGGCGCCCGCCCGGCCGGTCCCGAGCCCGCACCCGCCGCCCTGCCCAGGGCCCGCAGCGGCACGGCCATCCTCGCCGCCGGCGAACCCGTCGAGGTCGACCGCAAGGTCCATCGCGACGGGATCGTCGCCCTGGCCGGCGGCCGCTACCAGGTCGGATTCGCTCTCGCCGGCCGCACGATCACCCTCCGTCTCGACGGACACCTCATGCACGCCATCGCCGACAACGCCCTGACGGGAACGTGGCCCTGTCCCGTTCCGGCCGACCGTCTGGGGCAGATCGACGGGGCACGGACGGCGACGTCTCCGCTGCCGCCTCCGCCCCTGCCGACCGGTTCCATCCGGGCCCAGCGCAAGGTGCATGCAAGCGGACGCTTCATGATCAACGGCCAGTTCATCAAGCTCGGCCCGCGGCATGCCGGAAAGATCGTCACCGTCGTCATCGAGGACACCCACTACCGGATCCTGCACGGAGAGGACGAACTCGCTGTCCGCCCCCGCAAGAACCTCGGACCGATCACCAGGCTCTACGTCAAAGGCATGGGCACCCAGAAGGACCGTCAAGGATCTCCTGACGACGAACCGTCAAGGAAGTCCTGAGACCTCACACCGACAAGGCAGATGATTTTCCCGACCACTCGACGTGCGTCGCGTTCGGGCTGTGCTTGGGTGCCTTGGAACAGGTGCGCAGGCCCTCCGCGCCTCGGCGTCGCAGGCGCGCGATGCGCGCGCTGGAGGCGAGACTGGGAGGTAGACCCGCGCGTCCCAGCGAGCGCGACCCACACCTGCGCATTCAGATGTAGAACTTGAATTGAGGCAGTGGCTCCCGGTCAGATGGGATCTCCCTCATGATCTCGCCAACCAGCCCGGAGAACTTGATCGTGATCGGCAGGAGCCCGCCCAGTGCGGCCGAGTTCCAGTTGAGCTTGGTGAGCGCGAGAACTTCCTTCAATAGGGCGTCCCGTGAAGAGTCCTGCCCGACGTGATCAGCAACCTGGAGCGGCGCCGGAACGTGCATCCCGTGGAATTCGTTGAGCGCGGATATGTAGCCCGTCGTGTACAGGTAGTCCAGCTCCCCGAAGCTGAAGCGGGTTCCGCGCAGCGGCGGATACTTCGAGGTGGTGATGAGACGAACCCGGCTCTGCGCCTCGAGCGCCATCAGATCGTAGCGCCGCACGCGGGACTCGATTGCTGCGCGGAAGCCATCACGTTCGTCTGGCCAGTATCGCGAGGTTTTGTGGACCACGACGCGAGCGGGGGTCTGCTTCATCACCGCCTCGTACCGGTCGAGTACCAGTGCCATCAGCTGGTGCGCGCCGTCGGCCGTCAGGTGAGGCGAGCGGCTCCCGGTCTTGTTCGGATCCCACTCGAATTCGTGTCCCCGTAGAACGAGCCCTTCCCCTCGCTCGTCAAACGCCTGCACGAGGCTGGTCTGCATCGTCGCAGCGGCGCTGCCCAGCGGCCGGTAGAAGCCGATGCCGACGTAGCAGGTCCCCGGTGTGAGTCCGTACGGACTCCACGGATAGCCTCCCGCCTTGCAGTACATCGCAGTGAAGAAGTTCCACGCGATGCGGGAGGGCGGTGTCCTGTCGCGCCCGTCGAGGGTGGGAGCCCGGACGATCTGCGTCGGCAGGCGGAACTTCATCGCGCTTGCCTTGAGGGCACGGCGCAGGTCCCGATGGACTGCGCCGGTCTCTTTGCTGGCGTAGTCGGCCGTGCCGCAGCGCGTCACGATCTGGTCGGACAGCGCGATCACCACGTAGTCGGGGACGCTGTCACGCTCTGCCAACTGCCGGAACTTGGTCTCGAACAGGGTCAGGGCAGCGTGGAAGCGCTCCTTCTGTGACTTGATCTCCAGTACCTGCCGCAGTTCGGCCTGCCCGAGTTCTTCATTCCACGCATCGTCGAATTCCAGCGACGAGAAGAACCCGCGATCGGGCATCCACCCGGGGAACTCCGGATTGTGCACGTCTCCGCGTACGCCCTCGGCGCGACTGCTCATCCAGGTACGGGCCGCCTCGACGAGCTCTGCGGTACCGATCAGCCCCACGCGCAGCCGGGTGGGGTGGCGGCCTGATGCCGTCCAGGAACGCGGCCCGTAGCGTGCGATGCCGGCCTTGGGGTCGATGTGCAGACCGTCGTCGGCGAACTGCAGCAGCGGTTCAGGAAAGTAGGTACTCGCGATGAGGGACGGCGAGCCGACCGGCGAGACACTCGGTGGAGCAGGGCGTGCCGTCATCGCAGCGTCTCCTCCGCGTCCTCGTCGTCTTCGCCTGCGGGATCATCGTCCTCGCCCAGACCTCCCGCCTCGGCCCAGGTAAAGAGGTCGTCCACGTACTCGACGTTCTTGAAGGGCATGTCGTGCTCGGCGGGAATGCCCGGCCAGCGCACCTGCCCGCTGCCAAGCGACGTCGAGACGATCAGATTCTGCCTGTCTGTGCCGAAGGGGAAGAAGATCCGTGGAGTGCTCCTGCCGAGGAAGTCCCGCCAGAACTGCACTTCGCCCAGGAGATCGTGGTTGAACAGGCGGGACTTCTTCCGGGTCACCTGCCGCCCGATGTACTTGGCATGTATTGACTCGAAGCCGTCGGAGGTCACACGAAGCTCGGGTCTGACGCTCAGGCACCACTGGTTGTCACCGACGAGGAAGAAGCGCAGCGAAACAGCACGGTGAAGCCAGTAGTTGCGAGGCTCTCCGGTCGCTCGCTTCTTGGGCTGCCATACGACGCCCCGGGTCGCCCTGCTGGCGTTCAATGGCCGGTACGGAACGGAACGTTCAACGCCGGCCTCCTCAGGTTCGAAGTAGTAGCGGTGGTGGTCGTGGTCAAGCCGCAGTCCCAGACGTCCGGTGAGTTTGTTCAGCGACCGGTTCAGCAGCGCGACGTACCATCCCAGTCTGTCGGGATCCGTCCACCACTCCTTGGTGGAGAAGCGCTCGGTCTCCGTGCACGCCACCACGCCAGCGAACGGGTTCCTTGTGTCACGCAGGTCCTGGAAAGCCCACAACCGCCCCTCACGCAGGATGAACGGCGTCATCATTCCGGCAGACGCCGGGGCCGACCGTACCTCGTTCTCCCGGCCGGAAGAGCAAGGGGCTCCGTAGATATATCGCGGCATCTGCGTGACCGGCAGCACATTGCTGTACACGGTGTCGCTGACCATCGGAGGCAGCTCCGACGGCACATTGGAACGCCCGCCGAGCCTGCGCTCGATCCGCTGCTCGTGTGTCTCCTTCATGGCCTGCAGACGCTCCACTGTGTACTTCGCAAGCGCACCATCGGAGTCGATCAACTGGTGATGCTGATTGCACAGCAAGATCAGATTCTCGTACCGGTTGCGCTCCTCCGGCGTCAGCGGCGAATCGCCTCGCGGACCGTTCGGGCTCTCCGCGACAATATGGGCCATCTCGCCAAGCACCACAACGGGGTCCTGCGGCGCCCCCTGGGCCGTCAGAAGCAAGCCACATTCGGGAAAGGCACAGATATTGCCAGAACGCTGAGTCAACTTGCGTTGCTGCGCGACAGGTACGGCCACAACACCTCCTCCGGGTATCCACATGCTACGGACGACCTCTGACAATGGCCCTCCCTCGCACAACAAGCGAACCCCCGGGACTCGGCCGCTTCGCGGCACCCACTGCGCAGCCATTGCCTGAACGAGTCCTCACCAACTCCGCCCAGAGGCCACTGAGAGTAGAGGGTCACGACACGCCGAAGGCACTCAGTAGCGCTTGCTCTGAATCACCATGCTCCGGCAGTCCGGCAGACGCATCAGCACATCCGCGCCATCGTCGTGCGAGCCACCATCCATCACCCATCAGGAGTGCCCAACTCGAACTCGTCCTGGCCACTGGCCCGTTGGCGTGGAGCGATCCGTGTGGCGACGCGGAACATCCATCTGCTCACCCACCGGGTTGAAGCCTGCGGCGTATCTACGCGCTCTTCGCCCTCGACAATCCACGTTCAAGATCCGGACCATACGCGGACCACCGTCCGTCAACTCCCCTACGAACTACGCGTTTACCCTGGTCAGGGGCATGCAATGGCTGTACCACCAACAGACGAAGAATTTGCTGGTGAGCTACTCGCCGAAGAAGCTGGGCTTCTTCTAGACGCATACGAAAAGGCGCCTGACCAGGGTTTTCACCCGTCAGGCGCCTTCCGCTCTCGAAGGCCGCCGCCTTCTTCGACATCGCTGCCGGCCTCGGCGGGGATGCAGAGACCGGCTCGCACAAGCCCGGACCGATGCCCGTCCGGAACCGCTCACCGCGTCAGCCCGATGGTCGCCTACTCGCTCAGAGCGCAGGAACCGGTGAGAGAACGGACACCTGCGCGCCCGCTCGGCGGGCCGGCGCGGAGTCCATGGCCCGCGTTGTCGGACGGGTCCGGCCGTCGGCGAAGACGTACAGGCGCAGCACCAGGAAACGACCGATACCGGCGAGGCCGGCGGCGCCGAGGTAGACGGCTTGCTCGTAGAGAGTCGCGGCCGACGGCCGCACCATGTGCAGGACGAACACCGCGGCGGAGGTCACCGCGTAGGCTGCCGTGGCTGATCCCGCCGACTGCCAGTGCTGGCGCCATCCGGCATGCCCTGTCCCGAAGGTGAAGCGTGCGTGGAGCTCCGTGCCGAGCGCAGTGGAGGCGACGGTGATCAGCGCGTTCGCCACAGGCCAGGGCATCAGTCCTGCGAGCACCGCCACGGCGGCGCTGGAGGCGACCCCGACACCGCCACCGAACAGGACGAACCGGGCAAAGGAGGCGAGTGGACCGGAGGCACTCAGACCGCGACGCGCCGCAGCCGCATCGGCCTTCCTCCGCTCCGCCTCCCGCGCTTCGCCCACCGTTACCGGCTTCAGCTTCGATGCGACCAGCGACGCCACAGGAAGTCCCTTTCGGACGGGGAGGGCGAACCTCCTGAACCGGCGGGGCTCACACAACTCTGCCGCCCGACCGCTTCCGTTTTGCATTACGACCATACGACTACAGTCGCCGATCCCTGACAAGAGTCCGACCCGGTTTTAAATTATGACCGTACTCACATGGGTGGCACGGAGCAGGCGTGGCCCAACGGCGATCTGCTCACCCGGCCGCCACGGACGTGGTCAGCTCATGGAGTGCGAGGGGATTTCCGCCTGACGCGCGGAGTGGTCGCTCCGCATCCCTGACGAGCGACGTCAAGGATCCGGCCAAGGGCTGCCTGCTCCTGGCGCCGTCCGTCCAGGCCCCTTTGCTTGAAAGCTTCATGGCTGCTGCCGCCGGAGCGCTCCTGCTACCTGCGTTCCGGACTTCGCCATCTCCGTGACCGATACGGTGACAGATCCGCTTGCAGCTCGCTGTCCGTAGCGTCGGGGGTGGTCAGCGCACCCGCCGCGCGCGCACCGCGTAAGACGACATGGCGACCGCGATCATCGAAACCGGAAGCAATGACAGGACGTTGGCGGATCTGGCGGTGCGGGGGTCAAAAGCACCGTTCTTCAGCATCACGATCTCCGCGACCGGTCCAGGGCCTCCGTGAACGAGCAGGCGTCGACATTCGATCAGCGCTGAGCCCGCCGCGAGCACGCAGCGTCCGGTCAGCCCGGTGACCGCTTTTGAGCCCCCCCTTTTTCCTACTGCTTCTTGTCTGCCGCCCAAAACCACTGGCCGCTACGAAACGGAGCCGTTCCATGAGCCAGCCCAGCACGATCCGCCTCGAGCGCACCACCCCCCAAACCGCCAGGATCACGTTCGCGAATCCTCCTGTGAACCTCATGGTTCCCGAGGCCGTGGTGCGGCTGCACGAAATCGTCTGCGGTTTCGACGAGGACCCGGACATCCAGGTCGTCGTCTTCTCCAGCGAGGTCCCCGACTTCTTCATCAACCATTTCGACGGCGCCGCGGCGGGCGACCTGCCCGTACCCCGGCACGAGGACGATCCGCCGGTCTGGACCGACATGGTCCTGCGGTTGAGCAAGGCTTCGTACGTCAGCATCGCGGCCATCCGTGGTCGCACCCGCGGCGCCGGCAACGAGCTGGCCCTCGCCTGCGACCTGCGGTACGCCAGTCGCGAGAAGGCGGTCTTCGGCCAGCCCGAGGTCGGCATCGGAATCGTTCCCGGCGGAGGCGGAACCGAGCGACTCCCCCGATCCATCGGCCGCGACCGGGCCCTTGAGGCCATTCTCAGCAGCGTCGACTACGACGCCGACGTGGCCGAGCGCTGGGGGTGGGTCACACGAGCCCTGCCCGACGCGGAACTCGACTCCTTCGTCGACGCGACGGTCGCCCGCCTGGCCTCCTTCGACCGGCAGGCATTGACGACCGCGAAGTCGATGGTCAACCGAGCGACGCTGCCGCCGGACGCCGACCTGATCGCCAGCTACGGCGGGTTCGCGGACTCGCTGGCAAACCCGGGATTCCTGGCTCGTGCTGTCGCGCTCGGCACGCTGATCGCCGACAAGGGTCTCGATGTCGAATACCACTTGGGCGAGTACGTCGGCCTGGCCAACCAGACCTCCTGATCACTTCTCGTCACGGACGACGGCCTGAACGTCACCACCCAGCTGATCGAGACTGAGGGCCACCTCATCGCGGTCGACGCCCAGGTGGCGGTCGCGGACGCCGACGCAGTGGTCGAGCACGCCAAGGGGCTCGGCAAGCCGCTGGACCGGATCATCATCACCCACGCTGATCCGAGTGCCCGAGCGCGGTGTGCTGATGGCACAGGATCCGGGCCGGCGAGGACGGCCGATCGCGCGGGCAGCCTGGAGAAGACCTTGGACGCCTTCCTCGCCATGATGCGGGGCGAGAACATCGGAAAGATGATCGTCAAGCCCTGAGTCCGCCTCTCGTGCCGTGACGAGGGGCCTGCCGTGCGCGCGGCGAGGCCCTCGCGCGTCGGTCGCACCGCAAGCCCGAAACACCCCGGCGTCGCACAGATCCCGACCTCGACGGCATCACAGAAGCATGGATCGGTTGCGATCACCGACTCACCCTGCTTAATATTATGATCATAATTTAAAGCTGACCCTCTCAGCAGCACCATCGGCGCTCTGACCTTCACTCCTCCCCACTTCATCAGGAGTTCTCCATGGACCTCTCCACCAGCACCGCCCTTGTCACCGGAGCCAACCGGGGCTTCGGCCGCGCCCTCGCCGCCGAACTGCTCGCCCGCGGCGCCACCGTCTACGCCGGCGCCCGCAACCCCGACCAGGTCGACCTGCCCGGCGCCAGGCCGATTGCTCTCGACATCACCGACCCCGCCTCCATCGCGGCCGCGGCCAAGGCCACCGGCGACGTGACGGTCCTGGTCAACAACGCCGGATCCTCCACCGGCGCCGACCTGCTGGCCGCCGACCTGGACGACATACGCCTGGAGATGGACACCCACTACATCGGCACTCTCTCCGTGGTCCGCGCCTTCGCCCCCCAGATCACCGCCAACGGCGGCGGCACGATCCTGAACATCCTCTCCGGCCTGTCCTGGGTCAGCTTCCCGGAACTCGGTGCCTACTGCGCCGCCAAGTCCGCCCAGTGGTCCCTCACCAACGCCCTGCGCCTGCAACTCGCCGACCAGCACATCCGAGTGGCCGGCCTGCACGTCGGCTACATGGACACCGACATGGTCCGCAGCGTCGACGCGGCCAAGTCCGACCCCGCCGACATCGCCCGCATCGCCATCGACGGCATCGCCGCCGGCGCCTACGAGATCCTCGCGGACGACGCCTCCCGCCAGGCCCAGGCCGGCCTCGCCGGTGGCGTCTCCGTGCTCTACCCGCAACTCCCCTGAGAAGCGGCCGCCCAGGAACCCGCACGGAGCCCGGTGGCTGCCGATGCCCGCCAGCACCCGCTGCACCGCCCCGCGCCGGCATCCACGTCCATTGATCATCGCCAGGTACGTCTTGCCCAGGAACCTAGGGAACCCCATGAAACAGCAACGCAAGCAACGGGTTCGGGGCGGCAGCGCCTTCTGGGCCGTGGCCATCACCAGCATGGCCGGATTCATCACCGCGCTCGACAACCTGATCGTCACCACCGCCCTCCCCTCCATCCGCAAGGACCTCGGCGGCGGCCTCGAAGACCTCGAATGGACCGTGAGCGCCTACACCCTCACCTTCGCGGTGCTGCTCATGTTCGGCGCTTCCCTCGGTGACCGATTCGGCCGCCGGAGACTGTTCGCCATCGGGCTCGCGATCTTCACCACGGCCTCGGCCGGTGCCGCGCTCGCACCGGGAATGAGTGAACTGATCGCCGCGCGTGCGGCGCAGGGTGTCGGGTCCGCGATCGTGACGCCGCTGACGCTCACCCTGCTGTCGGCCGCCGTCCCCGCCGAACGGCGCGGCGCGGCCCTGGGTGTCTGGGGCGCGGCCAGCGGCATCGCCGTCGCCACCGGACCCCTCATCGGCGGCACGCTCACCGAAAACCTCTCCTGGCAGTGGATCTTCTGGGTCAACGTCCCCCTCGGCCTGGCGCTGATCCCGCTCGCCCTGCTGCGGCTGGACGAGAGCCACGGCCCGAACCCGAGCCTCGACCTCGTCGGCACGATTCTGGCCAGCGGCGGTCTGTTCGGCATCGTCTACGCCCTGGTGCGCGGCAACGCCGACGGCTGGACCAGCACCCCGGTGCTGGGCGGCTTCTTCGCCGGCACCGCACTGCTCGTCGGCTTCGTCTTCTACGAACTGCGCGCCAAGCACCCCATGCTGCCGATGCGCCTGTTCCGCCACCGCTCCTTCAGCGCCATCAACGCCGCCAGCCTGCTGATGTTGCTGGGCATGTTCGGGTCGATCTTCCTGCTCAGTCAGTACCTGCAGACGGTCGGCGGCTACTCGCCCATGCAAGCCGGCGTGCGGATGCTGCCCTGGACCGCCATGCCCATGATCGCCGGGCCGCTGGCCGGGGCACTGTCCGACCGCATCGGCGGCGCTCCCGTCGTCACGGCGGGCATGACCCTGAACGCCGTCGGCCTCGGGCTCTGGGCACTCACCGTCGAGCCGCACGTCGCCTACACCCACCTGCTGCCCGCGCTGATCGTCTGCGGCATCGGCCTGGGCATGTTCTTCGCCCCCAGCGCCAACCTCGTCATGAGCACCGTCCGCCCGGAAGAGCAGGGCATCGCCTCCGGCGCCAACAACGCGATCCGCGAGGTCGGCGGCGCCATCGGCGTGGCGTCGCTGGCCGCGGTCTTCTCCGCCCAGGGCGGCTACGGATCCGCGTCACTGTTCGTGGACGGACTGATCCCCGCGCTCTGGGTCGGGGCCGGGGCCGTCGCCCTCGCAGCGGCTGTGGCGTTGCTCATGCCCCGGCAGCGCAAGGCCGACGGCCCAGCTGCCGGCCTTGCCGCAGGGAGCGCTCCGGCCGGCACCCCGGTCACGACCTGAAGCCCGACCGAGGGGCCGCCCCGCCGGTTACGGCGGGACCGCCCCTCGGCCTGCCCTGTCCTGCCCGGCCCTGCCCTCCAGGTGCGTTCGCCGTGCGGGGGGCATCTCACCGTGGTCGAGGCCCCTCGGACAGCGCGTCTTTCGGGTCGGCGCTCGATCGGCTGAGGGGCAGTGCTCCCCTTCGTGAGCGCGGCCTGTCCGGGCTCCGCCCGGGTCAACCGCGAGGTCGAGCGCCGGCCCAACGTCGTCCAGGTCTTCCCTGGGGCCGGGCCCGCGCGGTGCCGTGCGGGTCCGGGCCCAGGCTGTCAGTTCTGCAGGCTCCAGCGCTGGTTATCGCCGCCCGAGCAACTCCATAGCTGGGCTTTCGTCCCGTTGGCGGTCCCCTGGCCGCTGGCGTCCAGGCAGAGCCCCGACTGCACTGCTGTGATCGTGCCGTCGGGATTGATGTTCCATTGCTGGTCTGCCTGCCCGCTGCAGTCCCAGATCGCCGCCGGGCTGCCGTTACCCGCCCCCTGGCCGACGCCCAGGCACTTGTTGCCGTAGACAACCAGCTGCTTTCCGGCGGTGTAGGTCCACCGTTGGTTGGAGCCGCCGTTGCAGTCCCACAGTTGTGCCTGCGTGCCGTTGGCCGTTGTGGAGTTGTTGATGTCGAGGCAGCGCCCCGACTGCCGGCCGACGATCTCCTGGTTGCCGGAGGGCAGCGGCGGTGTCGGATCCGAGCCGAACTGTGTGAAGAACTGCCACACCGCTGCCGACGTCCAGGTGCGCCAGCCGTCACCGGTGGAACCGTCTATGGGACCGGGGTCGTGGCCCGCTCCGTCGAACGCGGCCCAGACGACGGGGTATCCGGACCTGCATCCGGAGTAGGTGGTGATGATGTGCGTCAGGCTTCCGTAGGCCGGCTCGGGCGGGTTCTGCGGGGTGCACCCGTTCGTCCGGACGAAGGTGTCGCGCAGTTCGCGTCCTGACGAGATGGGCAGGACGTTGTCCCTCAGGCCGTGCAGACCCATGTAGGCGATGGGCTGATTGCCGCCGTTGCACCCGCTGAGGTTCGCGCCGGAGTAGACCGCGACCGCGCGGAAGACCGTCGCCCGGGAGCAGGCGAGGGCGTACGACATCGCGCCGCCGTAGCTGAAGCCGGCGGAGAACAACTGGGTGGTGTCGACGCACAGACCTGCTTCGAGTTGGCTGACCATGGCGTCGACGAAGGCCACGTCCTGGCCGCCGGGGTTGGCCCAGCCGTTGCCGTTCCCCTGGGGGGCGACGAAGATCGTGCTGTTGTTCGCGTTGTCCGCCAGGCGCCTCAGGCCGTAGTAGGACCAGTTGTACCCGTCCGTTCCACCCGAGTCGACGTCGTTGGCCGTGCCGCCCCGCCAGTGGAAACCGAAGATCAGCCGGTAGGGGTGGTTGCTGTCGTAGCCGGCAGGAACCCGCAGTATGTAACTGCGCGTCTGGCCGCCGCTCTGAATCGTGTGGGTACCACTCGTCAGCGTCGGGGGCTTGCCGCACCCGGCGGTCGCACCGACGGCGCCGGTGGTCGTGGCCGACGCGGGCGCGCCGAGACCGCTGCTGAACGAGGTGCCCGCGGCTGCCAGGACGAGAAGTACCGCGGCCACGATGGACATTAAGAGGGATTTGCGTTTCATACGCTCCTTCTTTCGGAGTCGAGGGATGGGCAGGGAGCGTCGGTGGCCCGGGTGCGGGTGCTGTGTGCGGGGGTGACACCACAGCGCATGACATGAGCCCCGCGGTGTGGGCCGCATTGCCGCTGCGGCGGTTCAGACGCCGGTGATGGTCCACTCGTTGTTGCTGCTGGAGTTCGGTGTCCACATCACGGCGGTCGAGCCGACCGCGGTGCTGCCGCCGCCGTCAAGAGCGGTGCCGGTGCCCCGATTGACGATCTGGTAGCGGTCGCCGCCGAGGCTGACCAGCGACCACTGCTGGTTGTTGCCGCCGTTCCACGTCTCCTGGCGGGCGGGAGCGCCGTTGGCGGAGTTGCCCCAACTGTCGGCGGCCATGCCGTTGGTGCGGTTCATGATGCGGTAGTAGCCGTTGCCGAGGTCGATCAGCTGCCACTGCAGGTTGGTACTGCCGTCGTAGTTCCACTGCTTGAGGTTGGAGCCGGAGGCGACGTTGCCCCCGCTGTCGAGCGCCAGGCCGCTGGTCACGTTGGCGATCTTCACCCAGGTCGTGGAGCCGCCCGGCGCGCCCAGGACGGGGATCTCACCGGAGAAGGTGAGCTTGACCGTGTACGCCAGGGCGTTGAACGGCGGGTTGGACGAGGGCATGGTGAGGTGCAGGCCGGAAGCGTCCTGGGCCGGTGCGGGCAGGTCGATGTAGGTGCCGGCCGTGTTGTTCAGCAGTTGCGCGCCTGTCAGGCTGCTGAGGTTGATCTGGTTCGAGTTCAGGGTCGTGATGGTCATGGTGCCGCCCTGCCAGCCCAGCGCGGTGGCGTAGAGAACCTTGTTGTCCCGGCTGCGGGTGAACCGGATGTCCTGCGGTTTACCGGCCACCGGTCCGCTGAACGAGCCTCCGCCCATCTTGGTGGGGCCCTCTCCGTAACTGGCCCAGGAGCGGGTGGCGTAGACCGCCTCTCCGAAACGGCCGAGCCAGTCGCCCATGGCGAGCAGGATGGACTGCTGACCGGAGGGGATGGTGCCGTCGGCCATCGGAGCGATGTTCAGCAGCATGCTGCCGCCCTTGCTGACTCGGTCGATCAGCGAGTGGAGCAGTGCCTGCGTCGAGTAGTAACCGATGCCCACCGTGTAGCACCAGCTGGAGGAGGAGATGCTGTCGTCGGTCAGCCAGTAAGGGGTGAGCAGCCCAGCCGGGCCGCCGCGCTCGAAGTCGAAGACCTCCCCTTTGTCGTTGAGGCCGTCCTTGTAGGTCGCGACCACGTCCTTGTTCCACGCGACCGCCTGGTTGTAGTAGTGCGCGAGGAACTGGAGCCGGTAGGACTCCTCCACCAGATGCAGGTTGAAGTCCTGCCAGACCAGGTCCGGCTGGTAGCCGTCGATGACCTCGACCAGCTTGTCGTACCAGAGCTTGTTCTCCGCGGCCGAGCCCTGCTGTCCGAAGAGGATGCGCAGCCTCGGGTCCGACTGGGACGGCACGTTGTCGTAGAAGCCGGTGAAGTGGTAGGCGTGGTGCAGCGAGGCCATGAACTTCAGCCCCTGCCCGCGGATGGCCTGCGCGTGCAGCCCCACCAGGTCGAGTCTGGGACCGTGCTGGACCGAGTTCCACGGGTTGGAGCGGCTGTTCCACATGGAGAAGCCGTCGTGATGCTCGGCGACCGGGCCGGCGAACCTCGCGCCCGCGGCCTTGAACAGCCGCGCCCAGGCGTCCGGATCCCAGTTGCCGCCCTGGGAGGCGAGCTTGGGGGCGAACTGCACGAAGTTCCCGGCCTTGTCGCGGGCACCGTCGATGAAGTTGTTGTACGGCCATACCGAGGGGTCGCCGTAGGTGGCCTTGTGGTGGTTGTTCTCGGCCGAGCCGCCGATGTACATGTTGCGCGGATACCACTCGTTCCCGAATGCGGGAACGCTGAAGACGCCCCAGTGGTAGTAGATGCCGAACTTGGCGTCCTGGAACCAGGCCGGGGCCGGGGGGTGCTGGTCCACGGAGGACCAGCTCGCGGTATAGCTTCCGGGGCCGTCGGTGGCGGCGGCCTCGGGGGCGAACCGCAGCAGGCCGAAGGCCGTGGCCGCGCCGGCCGCCGCCAGCAGTCGGCGTCGGCTGAGCGGCAGGGAAGAGGAAGACATGTGGGGCCTCTCGGGGGTCATGACGGAGGTGATGTGGGAGTCGGTGATCGTCAGCCGGTCACCGGATCAGTCGCGCGTCCACTTCTGGTTGCCGCTGCCGTTGCAGGTCCACAGCTGCAGCAAGGTGCCGTTGGCCGTTCCCGCGCCGGTGGCGTCCAGGCACAGGCCGGACTGGACACCGGTGATCGTTCCGTCGGTGTGGATCGTCCACTTCTGGTTGCCGCCGCCGTCGCACGCCCAGATGTCCACCTTGGTGCCGGGGCTGGTGCCCTGGCCCGCGGCGTCCAGGCAGTCGCTGCCGTAGACCCGCAGCTCACCGGTCGAGGTGTCCGTCCACTGCTGGTTGCTGCCGCCGTTGCAGTCCCACAGCTCCACCTGGGTGCCGGCCGTCTGCGACTGGTTCGGCACGTCCACGCACCGGCCGGAAGCGGCGCCGACGATCGTGCCGGTCGTGCCGCCGTCGTTTCCGCCGCTGCCGGGGGTGATGGACAGGTTGTCGAACTGCGCCGTCTCGCCCTGGCTGGTCCCGTAGCCGATCTGTCCGGCGGCCCAGGTGCGGTCGTCCACGGAACCGATCGTGGCACCGTCGACGACGGCGGTGATGGTGGTGCCGGAGAAGGTGAGGGCCAGGCTGTGCCAACGGTTGGTGCCCAGCGCCGCGGTCGTGCCGCGGGCCAGGGTGGCGACGTTGCCGTTGGTGTTGGAGTTCAGGATCGACCAGGCCCCGGTGTCGCTCACCCGCAGACGGTAGGCGTTCTGCCCTCCGGTGCGGTCGTAGTCGTGCCCGCCCGCACGGCCGATCAGCTCGGCGTATCCGGGCTGTTCGAGCATCACGTCCGACGAGACCGTGTAGTTGCTCCAGCCAACGTCACCGAGCAGGGCGTGCGGATCGGTCAGCGCGTCCCAGGTGATCGGTTTCTGCGGGCTCATCTGGCGCACGCACGTGCCGCTGCGGCCGCCGCCGCAGCCGACCGCCTCGAAGGCGCCCTGCCAGTCCATGAGGTACCTGGCCTCGGTGCCGGTGGCGTAGCTGTCGAAGGAGTCGCTGTAGGGCAGCTTCAGCGTGCCTTGGGCAGGACCGGTGGCGGTGCCTTTGCCCTGTCCGGTCGTGGTGGTCAGGGTGTACACGCGGCCGGGCTGGACGGTGAGGCTGAAGCCGCTGCCGGACGGGGTGATGTCCGTGGTGTGCACGAAGTAGTCGGCCGGGTTGCCGGAGGTGACGTCGGTCGACCAGACGTGGACGGTCTTGGTGGACAGTCCCCCGGTGACGTCGAGGTTCAGCGTCTGGGCGCTGCCGGCGTCCATCGTCTCGATGACCGTGGAGTAGTCGGAGTTGTTCGTGGACTTCAGCGAGACGTAGCTGCCGTTGTTCCGGTTGCCGCCGATGTAGCCGCTGGAGGCGTCGAGGTAGTGCCACCCCGGGGCGGTGAACTGGCTGGTCTGTGCCATCACCCAGGCGTTCTTGCCGATCGAGTAGTGGCCGGACCAGGGCTGCGAGGCGAGGGCGAGCCCCATGGTGGGGTACGGGATGTTGGGCGTGACGGCGGCGACCACCGGCCAGTTGAGGTACGCGGTCATCCGGCCGTCGATGTATCCGCGGTTGATGCCGCGGGCCACGGCCTGCGCTCCCCCGTTGTAGTCGTCCGAGCCGTTCTCGCTCGCCCACAGCTGCTTGCCGGACGATGTGGCGGCCGACGGCACCGAGCAGTTGGACTGGGACGACCGGTAGCCGCAGGGATAGTGCGTACCGATGACGCCCACCGAGGCGGCGAACGCCGGGTTGGAGTTGACGTCGTTCGCCACGTTCCAGTCCGAGTCGGCTGCGACGATCTTGACGGCGCCGTAGCCGTTGCTGTTGAGCGCGCCGCGCAGTTGCTCGTACCAGGAGATGTTGTAGCCTCGCTCGTTCCACCCGCCGAGGTAGTCGATGTTCAGCCCGTGCTGTTTGGCGCAGCCCAGCCACGAGAGCAGGTAGTTGGTCATGTCGGTGGACCAGAAGTTGCCGCCGCCGATCCAGCCGGGCGCGCCCCAGGCGAGCCCGTACAGCTTGATGTCCGGGTTGCGGGCTTTGGCCTGCTCCATCAGCCACCATTCGTAGCCCCGGTCGCAGTTCAGGTCGGACCGGGTGTGCTGGTGACTGGGCTCGGCACCCGAGGTGGAGTTGGTGTCACCGCCGATCTCGGCCTTGAGGATCTGCAGCGAGGCGCCGTAGCCGGGCCGGAACAGGTAGTCCAGGATCTGGCCGCGTTGGGGTTCGGGATAGTCGATCAGGAGTCTGCTGTTGCCGCCCCCGCCGCTGATCGCGCCGACGCCGTCGAAGGTCCGGCCGCCGGACGCGCCGTTGATCGTGATGGACGTGGCGGCCTGGGCCGGCGCGGCGGCCGTGGCCACGAGACCGCCGGCGGTCAGGAGGAGGCCCGCGAGCACGGCCGTCAAGACGCGCAGGCGCCGGAACAACCGTCTGAATGATGACACGGTGGGTTCCTTTCGCAGGTCGGAGGTGTGTCCCGTGGCCGGTGTGACGGGGCCGGCCACCGGCCCCGAGGGCTGTGCGGTCAGCGGAGGAGGAAGTCCTGGTTGGTGCCGGGCGCGTTCTTGCACTGCCACTGGTCCAGTTGCTGTCCCAGGTTGCTGCCGGCGCCGTAGACGTCCAGGCACAGACCGCTGTTCTGGTTCTGGAACGCGTAGGAACCGTCGGACTGCCGCACCGGCAGCCAGAGGCTGCCCGCCGCCGCGCCGGGGGTCTGCTGGACGATGTCCGGGGTGCCCGCCGCCGTGGAACTGCCGGCCACCGCCACGTCCAGGCCGGAGTTCCGGGCCCGGAGTTCGCCGTATCCGCCCGAGGCGGGCACGAACCGGAACTGCTGGTTGCCCTGCCCGTTGCAGGTCCACTGGTCGATCGCGGCGCCGGCGCTGCTCGAGTCGCCGTAGACGTCCAGGCACAGGTTGTCGGCGGCGACCACGAGTTGGTGGTAGCCGTCCGGGAAGCCGCCGCCGCTGGACGAGGCCGGTGTCAGATAAACGGAGAACGCGTCATGCGTGCCCTGGAACGTGATCGGCACGGTGATCGAGCCGCCCGAGGTGCTCACGTCCTGGTCGTACACCGTCTGTGGGGCGCCGAGCGGCGCCTGGTCCGCAATGCGGTGGACGGTGACGTGCACGCTGCCGGCGTTCGCCAGCCAGGGCACGGACGACAGCCCGTCGAAGGTCACGGACGCGGCGCCGGTGTATCCGTTCGAGTCGCCGATGATCGCGACCGCGCGCTTGGCGGTCGAGTCCTCGGAGGCCGAGATCGCCGTGGAGCCGACCTGGCCGGAGGTGTCCACGAGGGTGCCGGTCATGTCGGCGTAGTCCCGAAGCGCCCACCAGTTGCCGGTCGGCTGCCAGCTGCCCCCGCTCTGGGTGAGGGCTCCGGTCAGGTTCGGGGTGACGCAGCACACCCAGTTGCCGCGCATCGCGTTGGTGTACCCGGACTGCGCGAACCGCGCCAGATACCAGGCCGTCACCCCGGCGGTCTGCCGGTCGGCGGGCTGGTACTCGTTCGCGGACAGCGGCAGCGGACCGATGCCGGCCGCGGTCAGTGCACTGTTGAGGGACTGCGCGACGGTGACCGGGTCGTCGACATCGCCCTCGTCGTGGTTGGTGATCATGTCCGGCACCGTCCCGGCCGCCTTGACGTGCGCGAGCCAGGTCCGCCATTCACCTGGGTTGCTCTGCGGGGTGAACGCGAGTGACGGCCCCACGATCTGCGCCGAGGGGGCGATGCGCCGGATCTCCCGGTAGGCGGTGTCCCACATCTGGAAGTACTGGGTGCTGTTCACGCCCCGGGTCCAGAACGCGGAGATGTCCGGCTCGTTCCAGATGTCGTAGGCGAACTTCAGCCCCGAAGCCTGCAGCGCGCCCACCGTGGAGTCGATGAAGCTGACCCAGTTGGAGCAGTCGCCGTTGTCGCACGGGTACCTCGTGTTCGACGGCTGGCCGCCGTTCGCGCCGTAGATGTCGCTCACCAGCACCTGGTACTGCGCGTGGTAGGGCGGCTGGGTGAGCCGTTTCGCCTGCGCGACGATCGAGTCGAGATCGGCCCGGGTGGCCGAGCCGTACTGGTAGTTGTCCCTGATCCAGCCACCGGAGAACCAGCCGCCGCCGCGGAACGCGTTGATCCCCAGCGGCTTGACGAACTGGTCCACCGGTTGGCTGCCGTCCTGCGTGAAACCGTAGAGAAAACCTTCACCCACGCCGGTCGACGGTCCCCGCGTCGACGCCAGGTTCACGCTCAGCGACTCGCCCGAGACGGCCTGGCTCTCGACCGTCGCCGACATCTGCAGCACGAACGCCAAGACGATGCCGACTGCCAGTACCAGACGGCCGGGCCTCGCTCTCGTCCTCATTCGGTCCTCCTGTGGTTCGGCGCGTGGGCGGTGCGGTGACGCGCCGGGGCGGTGGCTGAGCGCCGCCCCGGCGCCGGGTGGTGCGGGTTCCTGACGGAGTCAGCTCAGCGACCACTGCTGGTTGGATCCGCCGTTGCAGGTCCACAGCTCTACGGCGGTGCCATTGGCGGTAGCGGCCCCGGTCACGTCCAGACACAGGCCGGACTGGGCGCTGGTGACGGTGCCGTTGGCGTTGAGGTTCCACTGCTGGTTGGTCTGGCCGTTGCAGGTCCAGGTGATGACCTTGGTGCCGGGGCTGGTGCCCTTGTCGTAGGCGTCCAGGCACAGTTGGCTGCCGCCGGAGTAGACGGTGAGCTCGTGGGAGGCGGTCTGGGACCAGGTCTGGTTCGCCGTGCCGGTGCAGTCCCGGATCTGCGTCTGCGTACCCGGCGTCGTGGTCGCGCCCGGTACGTCCAGGCACTTGCCCGCGCCCACCGCATGCAGCGCGGTCGACGTGCCGCCACCGCCTCCCGCCCCGTAGCCGGCCGCGGTGATGCTCGCTTGGACGGCGTTCTCGGTGGCGTCGGAGGGATAGCCCGCCGTCATCGCGCCTTCGAAGAACTCGCCCACGCCGTTGGGGCTGTTGTCGCCCCCGGTGCCGAGCAGGACCGAACTGTCGACCTTCATCGGCGAGTAGCCGTTCGGCAGGGGGCCGGAGAAGGTGGTGGTCAGGCCGCCGCTCGCGCCGTTGCCGTATTTGAGAGTGAAGTTGCTGGTTCCGTTGTTCTTCAGCCACGCGCTGACGAACGGGTAGTGCACACCGGTGTTGCTGGGGTCTTTGTTGGAGCCGGTGTTGGTGTGGAACATGCCGTTCTCCAGATCGGCCTCGACCCACGGGCCGCTGCCGGTGCAGCCGCCGAACCAGCAGGCGGTGCCCCAGTAGATGGCGTTCATGGTGGCGTTGCCGGTGTCGGTGTGGGAGTTCTCACCGCTGCCGTAGTCGAAGCAGCACCACTGGCTCGTGTAGTTCGACGACGTCACCATGTAGATGCCTTCGGGCTGGGACCCGGTGGGCACGCCGCTCGCGTGGTCGAGCCGGTAGCCGACGCCGGGCGTGACCTTGACCCCGAAGACCTGGTGGCCGGCCGCGGTCACCGGCAGGGCCATGGCGTCCGCTCCGACGTCGGATCCGTTGGGTCCGGGCCCCTTCCAGTAGCCGCCCCAGGAGATCGGCAGGTCGTTGTGCTTGGCGGTCTGGTCGTAGATCTTCGTGATCGTGCAGGACGTGCCCGAGCAGAACGACACCTGGGACGCGGCGTCCGCGTACCCGCCGGCGCTGAGCACCCCGATGTCGCGGTAGCTGTGATCGGAGGACCGCTGAATCTGGTACAGCGGTCCGTTGTACGACGCGAAGAGTGCCCTGGTCGTGGCGTGCGCCGTCACGCACGGCGTTCCGCCCGCGGCATAGAGGTCACACGGAAGCGACGCGTCCGCCGCGCGGTGGACCGCCGGACGGACTGTGGCGGTCGTACCGGCCCGCGAGGACGTGGCGAACGCCGGTGCGCCGAACGCGGCCACGGCCATCGCCAGGGCGACCAGGAGCACGGCTTTCCAACGCCTTAGTCGGCGATCGCCGGCTGGTTCGAGCATGGGGACCTCCTTCTGTGGCTGTGCACACCCGGTGGCGCCGAAGCTGCCGGTGGTCGATGGGGGGGGACAGGGCGATGCGCAGGCGCCCGGCTGCCCGCGGGAGGCGGACCAGGACGGCCCGGCAGGTGCTCGGTGAACTCGCGGACGGGGACTCATCCCAACGTCCACCGCTGGCTGCTGCCGCCGTTGCAGGTCCGCAGCTCGGCGAGGGTTCCGTCGGCGGTGGCCCCTCCGGCGACGTCCAGGCACAGGCCCGACTGGACGCCGGTGATCGTGCCGTTGGGGTTCAGCGTCCACTGCTGGTTGCTCTGGCCGTTGCACGACCAGATCTCCACCTTCGTCCCGGGGGTGGTCTGGTTGTTGTAGGCGTCCAGGCACCTCTGGCTGCTGCCGGAGTAGACGGTGAGCTGGTTGGAGGTGGAGTGCGTCCATGTCTGGTTGGCCCCGCCGTTGCAGCTCCAGATCTCCACCTGGGTGCCGGCGGTCGTGGTCGAGTTCGGTACGTCCAGGCACTTGCCCGCGCCCACCGCGTGCAGCTCACCGGTCGCGCTGGTGCCGCCGCCGCTGGTGCCGCCCGCGACCCGGTACATCACCGTGCCGTGCGCCGGCACCGAGGCGCTGATCGTGCCCGAGGTGGTCGAGGCCGCTCCCGACCACAGGTCGGTCAGGGTGTAGGCGGACGCCCCGGTCTTCCCGATCGCGGCCGCGGTGGTGGTGATGGTCGCCGTCGAGCCCGTCTCGTTGAACAGCGCCACCGACACGTCCCCGCCTGCCAGCGGCTTGGCCAGTACGTCCAGGCCGCCCGAGGACGACACCATGGTGCCCTGCCTGCCCAGGGGGTCCTGGTCGACCGCGATCACCCGGGAGTTGGTCAGCGTGGACAGGGTGTCGGCACTGGCCGAGGGGATGTCGGTGCCCGCGATCAGCGGCGCGGCCATCTCCGCCCACAGACTGAACTCGCTGCGGCTCTCGGTGGCCGTCATCGAGCCGTTGCCGACCTCCAGCATGTCCGGGTCGTTCCAGTGGCCGGGGCCGGCGTAGGAGGCCAGTCCCACGTTGCTGTGGAAGATCGACAGCATGCTGGAGAAGTTCGCGCTGATGTCCCCGGTGGTGCGCCAGCTGTTGCCCACGCCCGCGCCCCAGGTCCACACGTTGTCCTGGCCCCAGTTGCACAGGCTGTACAGGATCGGCCGGCCGGTGGCCGCCAGGGCGTCCCGCATCGCGGTGTAGCGCGTCTGCGCCGGCACTCCGTTGTTGTTGCAGTTGTCGTATTTCAGGTAGTCCACACCCCACGACGCGAACGACTGTGCGTCCGTGGTCTCGTGCCCCAGGCTGCCCGGATACCCGGCGCAGGTCGCGGTGCCCGCGTCCTCGTAGATCCCCAGCTTCAGCCCCAGCGAGTGCACGTAGTCCGCGGTGCCCTTGATGCCGTCGGGGAACTTGGCCGGGTCCGGCACCAGGTGGCCGCCGGAATCGCGGCTGTGGGTCATCCAGCAGTCGTCGATGTTGACGTACGAGTAGCCCGCCGCCTGCATGCCGTTGGTGTGCATCGCCTGCGCGGTGGACTTGATCAGGGACTCGGAGACGTTGCAGCCGTACGCGTTCCAGTCGTTGAAGCCCATCTGGGGAGTCAGCGCGAGCCCGTTGCCCAGCGCGGCGGCGGGCTGCGCCGTGCCGAGGGAGACGAGGGGGGCGGCCACGCAGAGCAACGCGAGCGAGAAGACGAGCGCCAGCGTCCTGCGCAGGGCCGGACGCGGGAACGGCGGTAACAGATGTCCGACTCGCGTTGTGATCATGAACATGTCATCAACTCCTGGGCCGGGTTGCGGCAGAACACGCCCCATTCCCGGGGCGCATCCACCGATCAGGGGCATGCAAGGCAGTGGGGCAGGTCTCGCGGCGGTCCTCCGGGTGTGCCGGAGGACCGCCGCCTCCCGCGTCGGACAGAAGGCTTCAGCGGTATCCGGCCGCGGTGACGTTGGCCTGCACCGCGTTGTCGGTCGCGTCGGAGGGGTAGCCGGCGACGATGGCTCCCTCGTAGAAGGTGCCGGCGCTCAGGTTGGCGCCGCCGCCGGGCTTGCAGCAGTCGCCGCCGCTGCCCAGAACGATGGCTCCCTGTTTCTTCATGGGGCTGTATCCGCTGGGAAGCCCGCCGTCCCACAGGGTGGTCAGGCTGCCGGACTGCGCGTTGCCGCCCTTGAGGGCGAACCTCGACGTCCCGTTGTTCTTCAGCATCGCGGTGACGAACTTGCCGGGGAAAGCCCGCTGGTTGGTGTTCCAGGACTGGCTGCCCCCGGAGTACAGGCCCCATTCGAGATCGGCCTGCACCCAGGGACCGCTTCCGGAGCAGCCGCCGAACCAGCACTCGGTGCCGAAGTTGATGGCGTCCATCGCCCCGGCGGCGTCGGCCTTCCTCGTCGTCTCGCTGTTGCCGTAGTCGAAGCAGCAGCCGCTGTTGACGTGGGTGCCGCTGGTCACCATGTACGCCCCCTCGGGCGCGCTGCCGGTCGGCACGCCCGTCAGGTGACCGTCCCGCCAGTAGCTGTTCCCGGGATTGATGTACAGCGAGTAGGCCTTGGTGCCCCCGGCGATCAGCGACTCGGAGGTCGCCTTCGCAGGGCTGCTCTGGCTCGATCCCGGGACCTGGGCCGATCCCTGGTACCACAGGTCGTTGCCGTGTCCGGACTGGTCGTACACGGCCGTGATCACACATGAGGTGCCCGAGCAGAACGAGTCCTGCGCCGCGGCGTCGGCGAAGCCGCCGGACGCCAGCACGCCGATGTCCCTCGTGGCGTTGTCCGACGAGCGCCTGACCTGGTACAGCTTGCCGTTGTACGAGCCGTAGAGCGCCCGCACCGTGCTGTGGCCGGCCACGCACGGCGTACCGCCCGCGGCGTAGATGTCGCACGGGCCCTGCCCGCCAGGCGGAGGCGGAGATGTCGACGTGCTCCACTTCTGGTTGCTCTGGCCGTTGCAGGTCCACAGGATGACCGCGGTGCCATTGGCCGTGCCGGCGCCGTTGACGTCCAGGCACAAGCCGGACTGGACGCCGGTGACGGACCCGTCGGAGTTCTGCCGCCAGAGCTGGTTCGACTGCCCGTTGCACGACCAGATGATCACCGGGGTTCCCGGAGCGGTCTGGTTGTTGTACGCGTCCACGCACCGGGTGCCGCCCATCGTCCGCAGCTCGCCCGCCGACGTGAACTCGAACGCCTGGTTCGGCTGGTTGTCGCAGTCCCGGATGTCCAGCGCCGTTCCCGGCGTGTCGACATTGCCCTTGACGTCCAGGCAGCGCCCCGACGCGGAACTCACCATGGGGGCCGCCGCCGATGCCGGCGCCGACCACGTCTGCGCGGTCACCGACATCATGGCCAGCAGCGCCATCACGCATACGGCGGCGGCCGCCGGTAAGCGCGGTCTACGAGCCGCGGAACTCCGGGGGGAAGCGGATGAAGGCCGCATTCTGTTCCTTGAGTATGTGGGGGAAGGTGGACAGAGAGTGCTGTGCCTGGCCGAACGGAACGTTCGAGGACCGCCGCCACCGGCATGGCGGGATCCGGGCTCCTCGTGGGGGCGAGGGCACCCGAGAGCACCCACGGAAACCACTCAGACATCCCATGTTGTTAGTGATTCCATAGGTCCCGCACAGAGTCAATACGATCGCCACTCCCAATCAGGATCCGATCCATCCCATGTATTTCCCCTGGTCAGACCAGCGTGAGGGCATGCCGGAACCCGCGTCCGGCGACGGCCGCCGTGCCGGACGCGGGTGTTCCTTCCGGTCACCCCGAAGCGATCCGGGGAAGGAGCGCGCGTCGCGCGCCGGATCACCTCACCTGAGGTTCCAGTGCTGGTTGGCGCCTCCGTTGGAGTCCCAGATCTGGACCGGGGCCCCGTTGGCGGTCTGCCCGCTGGGGACCTCCAGCGCCCGGCCGGAAGCGACGTTGGTCAGGGTGTACGAACCGTCGCCGTTCCTACTCGCCCGCCAGTGCTGGTTCGCACCGCCGTTGGAGTCCCAGATCTCCATCCGGGTGCCGTTGCCCGTCTGACCGCCCGGCTCGTCCAGCACCCGCCCGCTGCCGATGTTCGTCAACGTGTACGAACCGTCACTGTTCTGACTGGCCCGCCACTGCTGATTCGCAGCACTGCCGTTGGCGTCCCAGATCTGCAGAGGCGTGCCGTTCGCCGTCTGCCCGGCCGGCACGTCCAGCACCCGGCCCGCGGCGACATCGGTGAGCGAGTACACCTGGCCCGAGACAATGCCGCCCCCCGGGTTCCCCGTACCTCCGCCGAGCGCGGAAAGGGACGCGTCGTAGGCCGGCTTCTTGTTGCCGTTGTTGTCGAACAGCAGCGGGTTCTCCCCCGCCCGCCACGAGTCGCTGTCCCTGATCCCCCACACGGTGATGCCGGTGCAGCGGGCGACGTTCATGCAGGCCCGGACCGTGTTCGCGTAGGCCGACGACGACGCCTGGGCGATGTCGAGTTCGGTGATCTGGACATCGACGCCGAGGGCGGCGAAGTTGGACAGCGTGGTCTGGAAGCTGGCGGGCGGGCCGCCCGCGCCGAAGTGGCTCTGGAGGCCGACACAGTCGATGGGCACACCCCGCGACTTGAAGTCCTTGACCATCGCGTAGACGCCCTGCGTCTTGGCGTCGCTCCAGTTCTCGATGTTGTAGTCGTTGTAGCAGAGCTTGGCCGAGGCGTCGGCGGCCCGGGCGGTGCGGAACGCCTCCTCGATGAAACCGTTGCCCAGCACGTCATGGAACACCGAACTGCGCTGCTGGCCGCTGCCGTTGTCGGCAAAGGCCTCGTTGACCACGTCCCAGGCGTAGATCTTGCCCTTGAAGTGGTTCATCTCGGTGGTGATGTGGTTGTCCATCACGCTGCGCAGCGTGTTCGCGTCCCTGATGCCACTGACCCAACCGGGCAGCTGCTGGTACCACACCGTGGTGTGGCCGCGCATCCGCTGACCGTGCGCGATGGCGTGATTGACGATCTGGTCGGCCGGGCCGAAGTTGAAGTTGCCGCGGGACGGTTCGATGGTGTCCCACTTCATCTCGTTCTCCGGGGTGATCATGTTGAATTCCCGGTCGAGAATCGTGGAATACGTCGAATCGCCGAGCCTCCCGGCGGGCACGGCCGTGCCGAAATAGCGGCCACTGTCGGCCGCGGCCGCGCCCAGCGTGCCGGAAGCCGCGTGGGCGGCGGGCGTCGCTGTGCCGGCCAGGGCCAGTAACGTGCCGGCAGCCAACCCGGTTGCCGAGGTCAGGGCCTTACGGAGACGTGGCGCCTCGTTGAGCCAGGACATGAAGGATCATTCTCCTTGTGTGTGGGGCGGGGACACCGACCGCGAGACGGTGCCGCGGTGGAGTCGGGTGACGGGACCAGGAGACCGGCAGAGCGGTCCCCTGTTGACGAGTCCGCGAGCCGGTCAGCGGGGGGTGAAGTCCTGGTTGCTGCCGGCCGTGTTCTTGCAGGGCCATTGGTCGAGCTGCTGGCCCGGGTTGCTGCCGCCGCCGTGGACGTCGAGGCACAGGCCGCTGTTCTTGTTCTGGAAGGCGTACGAGCCGTCGGACTGCTGGACCGGCAGCCACAGACCGCCGGCCGCTCCGTCCGGGGGCTGCTGCACGATGTCGGGCGTACCGGCGGCCGTGGAGCCGCCCGACACCGCCACGACCTGACCGGAGTTCTGCGCTTGCAGTTGCCCGTAACCGCCCGAGGCCGGCACGAACTGGAACTGCTGGTTGCTCTGCCCGTTGCAGGTCCACTGGTCGATCGCGGCGCCCGCGCTGCCGGAGTTGCCGTGCACGTCCAGGCACAGGCCGTCGCTGCCGATCACCAACTGGTGGTAGCCGCTGGGGAAGCCGCCGTCGCCCGGCGACCGGACGCCCGCCTGCTGGATGACCTGTTGGGCGCCCTGAGGCCAGTTGGTGCCGCTGACCAGGACATTGCCGGTGAGGACGTTGTTGTGCGGAGGGCCGGTGGCCACGTACGTGTTGCCGCCGTTGTACCAGTTGCCGGAGAACGTGCTGTCGTCGGTGTGGTTGTTCGCGTTGGCGTTGGTGAGCGCCCAGTTGCCCGCGTCCTGCACCACGTTGCCGGACACCTTCAGGTACCGGGAGCCCTCGTCGAGGTACAGCGCGGTGGTGCGGTTGTTGTCGTACATGTAGTTGTCGGAGATCACCGAGCCGGGGCTCGCGGACAGGCTGTAGATGCTGCCCCCGTCGAACATCGCGTTCTTGGTGTCGAAGACCAGGTTGTGGGAGACGGTGTTGTTCTTCAGCGTCGTGGGAGTGCTGTAGACGGGCTGGTAGTTGTACGTGCCCCGGCTGGCGTAGTCCTGGCTGCCGCCCGGGTCGTTCATCCCCCAGCCCCAGCCGATGTCGATCCCGTCGTAGGGCAGGTGGTCACACTGGTTGTGCGTGATCGTCGCGTTCGTGACGTAGGTGGACAGGATTCCCGCGGTCTCCTTGTAGTCGGTGCCCACCCCGCTGACCCGGTTGTTGCTGATGGTGATGTTCTGGTTGGTCATCTGCGGGTTGCCCGGATGGTGCGCGTCCGGCTGGATGCCGCCGACCTGGATACCGCTGCCGGCGATATCGGTGAACGTGTTGCCGGTGACGGTGACGCCGTCGGCGCCGAGCCCGGTGCCGGAGGCCGTGGCGACACCGTCGTTGCCCACGCCCAGTCCGGCCTGCCCGAGTTCGGAGAACGTGTTGCCGGAGAACGTGACGCCGGTGGCGGCGGAGACCTGCACGGCCGCGGGCATCTGCACCCAGTGGTTGCGGGTGGCCTCGAACTGCGTGCACCCCGACTTGCAGGTGCTCAGCCAGTTGGCGGGCATCGCGAAGGCACCGGTGATGTGCGCGCCGCTCTGCTGGTCCGCGTAGCCGTCGGGTCCGCTCGGGCCGAGCCAGGAGGTTCCCGTGAACCGGATGCCGGCGAAGCTCAGGCCGGTCGCCGGTGAGCCGTAGCTGCCGCTGATGCCGAGCAGGCTCTGCAGCCGGGGCAGTTCGACGTCGAGGCTGTTCGGGTTCTGTCCCGGCTGGGCCCGGTAGTACAGGTCACCTGTGGACGAGTCGAGGTACCACTGTCCGGCCTGTTTGAGGAACGCGTAGTTGTTCTCGAGGTACATCGTTCCGCCGGCGAACGGCGCGTTGATGGTGTCGTAGCCCCAGGAGTTGTTGTTCCACGCGGGCTGCTGCATGGTGATGGTCCTGCCGCTGATCGACTGGACCGGCGCGTAGCGGTCGGTGAAGGAGTTGAGGCTCTCGACTTCCATGTGGTTCTTGTCCGAGAGGCCGGCCAGGAAGTCGAGGGAGGAGTCGGTGACGGTCAGGCCGGTCTGGGTGAAGGTGAAGGCGGAGCGGGGCACTTGGATCGCCGCCCGCGGTGCCTCCTTTCCGTTCACGTACAACTGGCGGGTGTTCACGCCGGTGCCGACGTGGACCGACCAGATGTTGCTCGACTGATCATGCACCTGCCAACCTGAAACCTGCCGGGCGCCGGTCACGACCGGCTGCTGCCCGGACGCGGCCTGGTAGGTGATGGTGTGGCCGTTCTGGCCGCCGTCGCCGGAGCCGAAGGCCAGCGGCTCGGACAACCGGTAGGTCCCACCGGCCAGGTGGACCACGACGTCCGAATCGGCGGAGAGCCGGTGCGCGGGCTGCTGCGCCTGGTCGATCGTCGCGAACGGCCGCTCGGCGGTGCCGTTCCCGCCGGGAGCCGCACCCGGCGCCACGTACAGGGCGGCGGCCGGCGCCTGACGCTCGGCCGGTACGGCGAACGCGGCCCCGGCCATGGCCGGGCTCCCGGCCAGTAGGGCGAGCAGAGCTGCGGGGGCGGCCCAGAGGCCGCGGAGCACTCTGGCTCCGGACATCGTCATCCTCCAGTGGTGGCGCGTGGGGCACGGTGTGCGGGCGCAGTGGCGTTCCGCCGAAGCCGCCTGCGTGACGTGCCCCTCCGGTCGGGGCGAGGGGACCGGGCGATTCGGCCGGACGGTTCGGAAGATCCCGGGAGGTGCCGCCAGGCGACGGGCAGGCGGATGCCTGCTTGAGGTGGCGGATGGCCCGTGATTGAGGGTCAGCCGGCCACGGACCGGAACCGGTCAGGTCAGGTCAGGTCAGGTCAGGTCAGGTCAGGTCAGGTCAGTTGAGACTCCATCGCTGGTTGGATCCACCGTTGCACTGCCAGAGTTCGGCCAGGGCGCCGTTGGCCGTGGAGGCGCCGGTGACGTCGAGGCAGAGTCCGGACTGGATGCCGGTGACGGTGCCGTCGGAGTTCATCTGCCATTGCTGGTTGGCGCCACCGTTGCACGGCCAGGTCACCACCTTGGTGCCGGCGGTGGTCTGGTTGTCGTACGCGTCCAGACACATCTGGCTGCCGCCGCTGTATACGGTCAGCTGGTTGGAGGAGGTGCGTGTCCAGCTCTGGTTGGCGCCGCCGCCGCAGTCCCAGATCTGTAGCTGTGTGCCGGCCGTGGTGGACGAGTTCGGCACGTCGAGGCACTTGCCCGCGCCCACCGCGTGCAGCGCGCCTGTGCCAGTCCCGCCGGTCGAATTGGTGTATCCGGCCGCGGTGATGTTGGCCTGGACCGCGTTCTCGGTGGCGTCCGACGGGTAGCCGGAGGTCATCACGCCCTCGTAGAAGGTGCCTTGGGCGCCCTTGCTGTTGTCGCCGCCGATGCCCAGGATGACGGCACCCTGCTTGCGCATCGGGTTGTAGCCCGCGACGTTGGGACGGGGTCCGTCGTAGAAGGTGGACAGGCCGCCCGACTGCGCGTTGCCCCCGCGGATCGCCCAGTGGTTCGGGCCGCCCTTGACGATGGCGGTCGTGTACCGGTGGCTGATGGTCGGGTCGCCCGCGTTGTAGTGCTGGTTCACCCCGGAGAACAGGCCGTTCTCCAGATCGGCCATGATCCAGGGGCCGTTGCCCGAACCGTAGCCCCACACCTTGATGTTGCCGAAGTAGATGGCCTCCATGGTGCCGTTGCCGTCGTCGTTGCTGTCCGTCTCGGCGTTGCCGTAGTCGAAGCAGCAGCCGCCGTTGTAGTGCGTGCCGTCGAAGATCGCGTACATGCCCTCGGGGTTGTCCCCGGTCGCGATGCCGCTGGTGTGGTTGTTGCGGTACCCCGTGCCGGGCGCCACGAAGACGCCGTAGGCCTTGTGACCTCCCACCGTGGTGGGCGCGGCGGTCGCGTTCGCGAGGTTGTCGGGGCCGCCCGCGGCACCGCCCCCTGGCGCCTGGGTGAGGTTGTTGCCGCGACCGGACTGGTCGTAGACGGTCGCGATGAGACAGGTTGTCCCCGAGCAGAACGCGTCCTGGGCGGCGGCGTCGGCGTATCCGCCCACGCTCAGGACGCCGATGTTCCGGGTGGCGTTGTCCGAGGCACGCCGGACCTGGTAGAGCGGCCCGTTGTACGAGGCGTACAACGCCCGCGTCGTACTGTGCGCCGCCACGCAGGGCGTACCGCCTGCCGCGTAGATGTCGCACGGCCCGGACGTGTCGGCACGGGCCGTACCCGCCGTGGCGGTGGCGCCGGCCAGCGTACCGGCGACGAGCACGGCTGCGGCCCCCGCACGGGCGAACGTTTTCGGCCAGGAGTTGCGGGAGCGCTCCCACGGGCAGACAGGTGCCTGGGCGGGCATATTTACCGGCCTGCCGCGGCGCCGTACCGCAGCGAGCAACCGTTGGACGCCACCGCGCCCGAACAGCCGGTGACGCCTCCTACGTATGGTTCCCATCTGATCTCCCTACCGTGCCGGCGTCACCGAGTCGGGTTTCGCTGGTGCGCCGAGCAAATGCGGAAGCGCTTGAAGGTGCCGTTCTTGCAGTGGGATTGCAGAGAGGTTTCGGGGGGAGACGGTGCTCCCGATTCCGCAGGGCTGTCAAGGGTGCGGAGGCACCTGCTGCCAACCTTGTCGCGGAATCGATTCGACGGCTGATTCCAGCGGTTGGGGACCGATCGGCCGACTCGAACGGTTCCGGGACGGAGCCATGCGGATTGCGGCGTGACCTGCCGCCGTGCGGGCGCGGTGGGTCCCGTGGCCGGCTCCGACGGCCAGGAAATGATCACCGGGTAACTGCCCGTCAGGCCGGTGAGCAGTAACGCAACTGCCGAACCCGCACGACGGAAGGCGGGTTCGGAGGCCACTGGCCGAAGAGGCGGAGACTCGGCCCGCGCTTCCCGCGCCACGTTCACCGCGCGGCCGGCCATTGACCCCGCAATCCACCGGTCGTACCATCTCGTCGAAGCGCTTGCGCGGAATCGATTCGCCGGACACCGTCCGGTATACGTGAGACGGGAACGCGTGCCGGTGCCCGGCAGCCCGACGCCGTTCCCCGCGACTCATGGCACGCGGACGCCTTCGTCCGCCCGGGCCGCCAGGGCACGCAGGCCGGCTGTTTGCACCGCCGGCACCAAGGCGCTCGTACAGCACCATCCGTGACGAGTCCCCCGGGGGTGTCCGCGACGCCGTACCAGCGGCTCATCGCCGCGAACTGAGCACCCTTGCGCCGCACATCCGCAGCGAAACGGCGCCGGTCTCAAGGGGCGACGCGATGAGACGAGACCCGACCGCCCGGCCACGGCTGCCACAGCTCTGCCGACGACGGCGACCGGGCCGCACCGCGTCGGCGCGGGTCCGAGGCGACCACGCCCCCGTGATGGGTGATTTGAGCGCCGTGATGGGTGATTTGAGCGCAAGGGGGCGCAGCCCGCACAGTCCTGACACCCATCTACCCGCAGCGGTACGGGTGCGGTGGGTGCGGGCCGGTGTCCGGAGGCGCCGGGCGCGTCCACGACGCCGGGACCGGGGTGTGCCACCGCCGGTATCTGCCGGTCAGTCAGATCTGTTGCAGCTCCTTCCGGTCGGCGCCGAAGGCCGTCCCGTCCCGCGACGACACCCCGCGCCCGATGGCGAGCCGATGCGGCCGGGGTATCCTTTCGACCGGGGGTAAGTTCTCGGGGAGCTGGATGAACATCGGGGAGATCGCTCGGCGCGCCGGGGTGTCACGCAGCACGGTGTCTTACGCTCTGAGCGGCAAACGCCCCGTCGCGACCAGCACCCGCAGACGTATCCAAGATGTGATCGACGAGTTGGGATATCGCCCCAACGCGACCGCGAGGGCCCTCAAGGAGGGCCGTACCCGGACGATCGGTCTCGTCATCCCGCCCGCCGGCAACAGGCTCACACACATGCAACTGGACTTCGTCGCCAGCGTGGTCGACGCCGCCGCCCGGATCGACCTTGATGTGCTGCTGTCCCCTTCCGGCGGGGATCACGACCGCTCCTTCGAGCGGTTGGTCTCGGAGCGCCGCGTGGACGGTGTCATCCTGATGGAGATCCGCCTGGAGGACGCTCGTGTGGGTCGCCTGCGGGATGCCGGGCTGCCCTTCGTCGGCATCGGGCACACGGCCGGCGACCCGCAGATGTCCTGGATCGACGTCGATTACGCCGGCTTGGTCCAGCACTGCGTGCGGCACCTCGCCGATCTGGGGCACCGCCGCGTGGCTCTGATCACTCGTTCCCCGGAGCTCGTCTCCGCCGGTTACGGTCCGGCGCGAAGGGCCAGAGAGGGTTTCGAGGCCGCCGTGGCGGAACGCGGCCTTGACGGCATCGAAGTGCCTTGCGGGGACGACGCCCGCTCAGGTCAGGAATGTATCGAGGCTCTGCTGCACAGCCTTCCGGACCTCACCGCTGTCACCACCATCAACGAGGCCGCGCTGCCCGGCATCCAGCGCGCGCTGGCGGACACCGGCCTCCGGGTGCCGTACGACTTCTCCATCACCGGAGTGGCGGCCAGGACCTGGGCCGAGGACTTCCGTCCGCCGCTCACGGCAGCGGACGTACCGGCCCTGGAGATGGGCGAGAAAGCCGTTTCCCTGCTGGCGGAACGCATCACCGCGCCGGACACCCCGCCACGGCACATCCTGTTGGCACCCCCCATCACGCTGCGCTCCAGCACAGCCGCCGCACGCACCCGCCGACAGGTCTGAGTCGGCCGCGCGGCGCGCTGAGCCGGGCGGGCCCGGCGATCGCGTCCACAAGACGCCTCCGAAAGACGCCTCCGACGCCCGACCGTTCCACAGGTCGAGTACGGCCGGTCGAGCAGGAGTCGGATGAGACGGCCCCGCTTCCTGTCCTGACGTCGCTGCCGGTCAGAGTGAGCCTGGGACATCGCGGGCAAGACGCACGGCGTCCCGGTCCACCAGCTCCTCGGCGGCCACGTGCGCGACCGGGTGCGCGTGTACGGCTGGGTCGGCGGCGAAACCCCCGAGGCACTGGCCGAGTCGGCGGCCGAGCAGGTCGCCAAGGGCATGACGGCGGTCAAGTTGAACCCTGCGGCCAGTTGGAGCCGCTCGCCACGCCCGCCGCAGACGCGGTCCGGGCCGCCGCCGAACGCGGCCATCGCTGGCGCACCCCGGTCCTGCGCAACGCGGACGGCTCGCTGGCCCCCTGGTAGCCCAGGGGCAGGTCCCGGCGGGACGGCCCCATCACGCGAAGCCCGTGCCCGCCACGTTCCCGGCACCCGACGAGCCGGCGGATCACACGAACCGGACACCAAGCGACCGAGGCCCTGCCCGGCGAGCGCGTCGGCTCACCGGGCCCGTCTGTCGTCACAGGTCGCCGGTGGAGTCGGCTGTCGGGTCAGAACTTCTCGCCGTCAGGCTTCGGGGGATTGCTCGAGCATCGCGAGGGTCAGGACGTTGCCGCCGATGCCCCAGCCGCCGTCGGTGACCTCCTCGACGAGGACCATGGTGTTGGCGCGGGCCCGTTCCCCGTAGATCTCCACGTAGAGCTCGGTGGTGCGGGTGACGATCTTCTCCTTCTGCTTCTCGTCGAGGGTGCCGGCAGGGACCTTGAAGTTGGCGAACGGCATGGTGGTTCTCATTTCTGTGGTGGGTTTGCGGGGTGCTGCCCGCGGTGAGCAGGTGGTCCGACCGGACGGGTGCGGAGTACGGACGGCACAGGCGCCGCGGTCGGTCAGATGATGCCGCCGTTGGCGCGGATGACCTGGCCGTTGACCCAGTGGCCGGCCGGTGAGGCGAGGAAGGCGACGACCTCGGCGATGTCGGCGGGGGTGCCGAGGCGTTCCAGCGGGGGCTGGGCCGCCAGCCGTGCGATGGTCTCCTCGTCCTTGCCCTCGAGGAACAGGTCGGTGGCGGTGGGGCCGGGGGCGACGGCGTTGACGGTGACGTCCCGGCCGCGCAGTTCCCGGGCGAGGATCATGGTGAGCGCCTCGACGGCACCCTTGCTGGCGCTGTAGGCGCCGTAGCCGGGAAAGGCCAGGCCCACCACGGACGTGGAGAAGGTGATCATCGCGCCGCCGCTGCGGATCTTCCGGGCGGTCTGCCGGGCGACGACGAAGCTCCCGCGGATGTTGGTGCGGTGGACCTCGTCCAGCTTCGCCAGGTCCAGGTCGGCGACCGGGGACAGGTACATCCGGCCGGCCGCGTGGACGACCACGTCGACGCCGCCGAACTCGGACTCGGCGGTGTCGAACAGGGCGGCCACCTGCTGCTCGTCGGCGACGTCGGCCTGGACGGCGATGGCCCGGCCGCCGGCGGCGGTGACCTCCTTGACGGCGGCCTCGGCCAGATCACGGTTGCCCGCGTAGCCGACCACGACGGCGTGTCCGTCGGCGGCCAGCCGGTTCACGGTCTCGCGGCCGATGCCGCGGGAGCCTCCCGTGACGAGGGCGACGCGCGGCCGGTGCGGAGGGTGGTTGAGCGCGGAGGGACTCACCGCGGTTTCTTCGGGCGAGGTCGACATGGTGACTCCTGCGAGAGACGCCGGACACGGAATGCCACGACGGGTGGATCGTGATGGGGGCCGCCGGTGTCCCCACCGGCGGCTCCCTGCCTGCCTCTCCAGCGTGGACCGGTGCTGTCGCGCCAGCCAGGGCTGTCTCCACCCAGGGGTTGCCACCCCCTGGCTCAGGGCACCCGGACCGGCGACGATGGGAAGCGTGAACCACTCCGAACTCGCCGCGTTCCTGAAGTCCCGCCGCGCCCGCGTCCGCCCGTCCGACGTCGGCCTGCCCACCGGTCCGCGGCGCCGGGTGCCCGGACTGCGCCGCGAGGAGGTCTCCCAGCTGGCGGGCCTGTCCGCCGACTACTACACGGAGCTGGAACGCGGACGCGGCACCCAGCCCTCGGCTCACGTGCTGGCCGCGCTGGCCAGGGCACTGCGTCTGAACGGCGACGAACGCGACCACCTGTTCCATCTCGCCGGCCGTCGCGTCCCCCCGGCCGCGCACGGCCCGACGGCGCATGTGCAGCCGGCCCTGCTCGGTCTGCTGGACCAGCTCACCACGACTCCCGCCCAGGTCATCACCGACCTGCACGAAACCCTGGTCCAGAACCCTCTGGCTGCCGCGCTCGTCGGCCGGCCCCCGGCGGTGCGCGGCCCCGAAGCAAGCTTCGTCTACCGCTGGTTCACCGACCCCGGCGCCCGGGCCCTCTACCCTGCGGAGGACCACCCCCACCACTCGCGGGTCTTCGTCGCCGACCTCCAGGCGGTCGCCGCACGGCGCGACAGCGACACCGAGGTGCACCAGATGGTGGCCGCGCTACGACGACGCAACCAGGAGTTCGCCGACCTGTGGGACACCCGCGACGTCGGCCTGAGACGGACCGACCACAAACGCATCGTGCACGCCACCCTGGGCGTCATCGAGCTGGACTGCCACAGCCTGTTCAGTGAGGACGGACGCCAGCGTCTGCTGTGGTTCAGCGCCCCACCCGGCACCGAGGGCGCCGCCCAGCTGGAACTTCTCTCCGTGATCGGCACACAGGACATGACTTCCAGCGCTCGGATGTGAATGCCGCGTGGCCGGCCTGCCCGGCCGGTCACGGCGAGCCGAGGCCGGCCGAGCCGATGGTAGGAGTATCGCGGCCACCTTGCGCGGCTGCCTCGGACGTGGTGCGGCGCTACCGTCGATGGCATGGACAGCGACAACCTTCTGGGACAGTTCCTGCGCGCCCGACGCGGCCTTGTGCGGCCCGAGGAGCAGGGCGTGCCCGCGATCGGCCGACGCCGTGTGGCGGGCCTGCGCCGGGAGGAGGTCGCCATGCTGTCCGGACTGAGCACCGACTACTACGTGCGCCTGGAGCAGGGCCGCGAGAGGAACCCCTCGGTGCAGGTGGTCGACGCGCTGGCCCGGGCACTGTTGCTCGACGACGACGCCGCCGCCCATCTGCACCGGCTGGCCCGGCCCGTGCCGGGACATGCGCGCAAGGACAGGAACGTCCGGCGTCAGCGGGTCAGTCCCGTTCTGGTGCAGATGATGAACAGTTGGACCGGCACCCCCGCCGTGATTCTGGGGCGCTGTATGGACGTGCTGGCACACAATCCCCTGGGCGGCGCCCTGTTCGCAGGCCACACCTACAGCGGGGACCTGATGCGGCTGGTCTTCCTCGACCCCGACGCCCGGGACTTCTACCCGGACTGGGACCGGGTCGCGGCCAACACGGTCGGCGGCCTGCGCGAGGCAGCGGGAACCGACTACGACGACCCGCGGATGATCGAGCTGGTGGGCGAGTTGTCGCTCAAGAGTGAAGCGTTCCGTACGTTGTGGTCGCGTCATGACATCCGTCAGAAGAGGCATGAGACCAAACGCTTCCGGCACCCGGTCGTCGGCGAACTCACCCTGGACTACGAGTCCTTGACCATCAACAGCGCGCCGGGCCAGCAACTCGTCGTCTATCAGGCCGAGCCCGGCAGCCCCTCCGCCCACGCACTGTCGCTGCTCGGCAGCCTCACCGCGACGGAGACGGCGCAACACTCCGATTCCGCGCACCAGGACATCGCCACAGGCGACTGAATTCACTCCGGCCGCTCCATTGCCTGGAACTCGCCGCGCGCGTACGCCGTCGCGTCGCACTCAATGCCGTATCTCACCTTCCGCACCAACTGGTCCGGCCTCTCCATGCGCCAGTCGGCCACGCAGATCGACGACTACGCGGACACCGCCGGCGCCCGCCGCAAGAGCAGCCTGGACACCCTCCGAGAGGGGATGCTGCGCGCCCGGACTTCGGTCAGCGGCCCGGGCGCGCAGTCACGTCCTGGTTCTCCGCACCACCGTCAGACGGCGACGAGTTCCATGCCGAAGTAGCCGCCACCCACGGGGTAGGTTTTCGAGCGGTGCCAGCCCGAGGCCGCGAAGAGGGCGTCGAATTCGTCGAGATCGCGTTCCTGGCCGTTGGTCATGGTGAGCATGGTCATATCCGCCCGGGTGGTGAAGTCGGGCTTGCCGATCTCGCCGATGACCAACTCGACGACCAGTGCGCGTCCCCCCTCGTTCACCGCCGACCGGCAGTTCCGCAGGATCTGAGTGCACTGGGTGTCGTCCCAGTCGTGCAGGATCGTCTTCAGGAGGTAGAGGTCCGCGGAAGGGACCGCGGTGAAGAAGTCGCCCGCCACCGCGGTGAAACGTTCGGACAGACCGCGCTTCCCGGCCGCGGCGTGTGCGCTGCCGACGGCGTGGGGCAGGTCGAGTACCTGTCCGCTCAGCCGGGGATCGGCCTCCATCAGCGCCAGGACGAAATCACCGTTCGAACCGCCGACGTCCACCACGGTGGACACACCGGAGGTGGAGAGCGCGGCCACGGCGCCCTGCGTCACCAGGCCGGACAGGTCTCCCATGGCCTGGGCGAAGAGCGCGGCCTCGTCGGCGTTCTCCGGCTGTGCGAAGTACTCGAAAATGTCCGAGCCCAGCGCCTTCTTGGTCTGGGAGGTTCCTTGGCGCACCGCCTCGGGGAAGTGGGCCCAGGACTGCCAGTGCGAGTGTCCTGTCTGCGTCAGGACCAGTGAGCGCAAGGAGCCGGGCACTCCGGACCGCAACAGCCTGCCCCGCCCGGTGAGACCGAACCGGTGCTCCCCTTCATAGCTCAGCAGACCCAACGACGAGGCCGCGCGCATCAGCCGGTACGTCGCCCGCGGATGACTGCCCTCGCGCTCGGCCACCTCCTCGGCCGCCAGGGCGCCGTCGGCGAGATGGTCGACCACGCGCAACGCGGCCAGGGCCCGCAGGATCTGCGCGACGGCGAGGCCGCTCAGCAGGTCGAAAACGGCGGCAGCGTCGGCTGCGGGATCGCTCGGCGCGACGTCGGTACCATGCGTCATCTCAGTCATTGACAGCTCAAAACCTCTCAGCATGCGGAAGGGCGTGGAGACTGTGGAAGCAGGGGCGGGAGTCCCCGACGTCCCACGGCGCGGCGGCTCCCCGGGCGCTACGGCGCTGGACGTCAACTGCCGTCCTTCCGCCTCAGCAGCGGCGTGTCCCGGCCCCCGTGCACTGCGGCACAGTCGCCACCGCTCACCTTAGGGAGACCGCTGCGGTGCACGCTTGTACCGCAGCGCCGCGCCGACAGAACCTCAGCGCCATCGCCTACGGTCCGGCATGGTGAAAGATGAGCCCGCGAACAGCATTGAGACATGGGCGAGTTGGGACGTTGGGGCAATGAGCGACACGGGAAGCGCCGAACCACGGGCCGACGCACCGGGCAGGAACTTCCTCGTGGATGTCACGGCCCCGAGCACCGCGGGAGACGGCTTCGACGTGTTCCGACGCGAGTGGGAGGGACAGGTCGGAGAGGCGCTCCCGCTGCCGCCCCTCGAACCGCTCGGACCCGATGCCTTCCGGATCCGCGTCCGCGCATCCAAGATGCACGACACGGTGATATCGGACGTGTACGGCGAGTCGCTGGCCGGCGGCACCCGGGGCGCCTCCCACCACCTCGACGACCGGGTCCTGGTGCATGTGATGCGGCGTGGCAGATGGCGCTTCGTCGGGCCGCGCGACCGCGGCGAGGCCTCCGTGCCGGCCGGGCAGTTCATCGTGCGGCACAACGGTCCGCCGGCGCGGTTCGAGATGGAGCCGGGTACGACGGCGAGTGTGCTGATCCTGCCGGCCTCGCTGCTCAGTCCGCTGATCGGCGACCGGCCGGTCGTCGGGCCGGCCGACCGTGCCGAACTGCGTCTGCTCATGGCCTGCACCAAGGTGGCCGACGCGACACTGAACGACCTCACCCCGGCCGGTGTGCGGGCCGCCCGCGACTCTCTCGTCGAACTGGTCAAGGGAGCGCTCACGCAGGGGTTCGACGACAAAGAACCCCGGCTGGCGCCCGCACTCACCCAGGCGGCGAAGGACATCGTGGACAGCCGCCTCGCCGATCCCGACCTCTCCCCCGCCGCGCTGGCCCGCGAACTCAACGTATCCGTACGGACGTTGCACAGGGCGTTCGCCGCGGCCGACGAGTCGGTGAGCGCCTTCATCCGCCGCAGGCGGCTGGAACGCGCCCGGCTCGAACTCGCCTCGGCGGGTGCCCGACCGAGCATTTCGGAACTCGCCGCCCACTGGCGGTTCGCCGACAGCAGTCACTTCATCCGGGCCTTCAAGAAGCAGTACGGCCAGACGCCCACCCAGTTCGTCCGGTCGAGGCTCCGCCTGGATGCGTGTCGGGAGCGCGGGACGGTCGCTCCCCCGGCCGACAGGTCCTAGGAGGGCCCTGGGAGGTCCCAGCCTCCGTCAAGGGTCTGGTCTTCTGAAGGCGCCTCGGTCGCCACCCGCGGTTGAACCGGCGCGGGACTTCCGTACGGACCGATCACCGGCGGCCACCGGCGCGGGGCGGCCCGCCGGACCCGGCCGCGAGAGGATCCGCCGGCTCAGGGACGAGTCAGGAACACCCCTGTCCGCGGCGTCCCCCACTGCGCCGCTCCCGTCGTCCATGGCGGTCCCACAGTCGTGCGCGACCAGCGCCCCGGCCACCAGTACGGCCGTCTCGTGCGGCACCCGCGCGCGGAATCTCCCAGCCGCCGTCCGACGGGACCCGCGGCACATCGCAGCCGCTCACCAGGAGGTGGCCGGTTTGCGGAGGCGTCATGCGGCTCCCGGCGCACAAGATGGATATGCACAACGTTTTGCCGCTCTGCGCAGTGCTTTGCCATGGTTTGTCATGAGGTGGTCGCGGCACTCGGGTCATCCTCGAGCGTGCGCCGCTTCGGAGGTGATCACTGCTGTGTGACATGCGCCGGCCTGGCGCATGGGGACCCCGGTACCCGGGTGGAACAGAGGGTGGCCGATGACGACGATCGGTGTGGAAGAGGAGTATCTGCTGCTGGACCCGGTCACGGGCCTGCCGGTTCCGCTGGCGGACAAGGTGCGCGCCTCGGCCGGCCTGGGAGCCTTCGTGACCGACCAGGAGGTGCAGTGCGAGCTGCTGCAGGCCCAGGTCGAGGTGGCCACCCCGGTGTGCGGCACCGTGGAGGAGGTCGGAGGCCATCTGCTGCGGTTGCGGCACGCGCTGGGGGCCGCCGCCGAGACGCACGGCTGCCGGATCGCGACCTGTGCGACACCGCCGCTGCGCCACCGGCACCCGATGGCCGTCACCGACCAGGCACGTTACCGGGCCATGCGCACGCAGGCGCCCCAACTGGTGGCGGAGCAACTCGTCAACGGCATGCACGTGCACGTCGCCGTGCCGAGCCGGGAGGCGGGCGTGCGGGTGATGAACCGGATCCGGGTGTGGCTGCCGACACTGACGGCGATGTCGGCGAACTCCCCGCTGTGGGACGGCCACGACACCGGCTTCGCCAGCTGGCGCACCGTGATCTTCGGCCGCTGGCCGGTCAGCGGTGTGCCGCCGGCCTTCCAGGACGCCGCGGACTACGACCGGCGGGCACGGCGGCTCCTGGACGGCGGTCTGATCTCGGACCTGGGTCAGCTGTACTGGCAGGCCCGCGTCTCGGAGCGGTATCCCACGATCGAGGTGCGGTGCCTGGACGTTCAGCTGCGCGTGGACGACGCGGTGATGTTCGCCGGGATCATCCGAGCCCTGGTGGAGACCGCCCTGGCGGAGGAGGCCGCCGGGGCTCCCGAGCCGGACTGCGCTCCCGAACTGCTGCAGGCGGGCATGTGGCACGCCGCCCGGCACGGTCTGAGCGACGCCCTGATCGGTCCCGGGGGAGACCGCAGCCGCGCCGGCGACCTGGTGGGCGAGCTTTTGCGGCACATCGCCGTCCCGCTCGAGATGGCCGGCGACACCCGGCAGGTCACGGCATTGGTCCACCGGCTCCTCCAGGACGGAACCGGCGCCGACCGCCAGCGCGCCGCGTTCGCCCGGGGCGGACTCAGGGCGGTCACCGACCTGATCAGCTACGAGAGCACCACGCCGTGATCCCGTGATCCCGGCGCCGTGAGGACATCCGGACCTGGGGTACCCGGCCGACCGTAGGCGGGGACCGGCAATCCCCGGCACCACGGTGCCAGAACCACAGCCACCGAACATCCGACGGTGTGGAGGACGGCCATGAGCGAACAGACTCCGTCCCAGGCGGAGGGCGAGCGGCAGCAGACTCCGCGGGACCACGAGACGGACAGCCCCGAGCCTCGTGACGTGCCCAGGACCACCCCTTCGCAGGCGGAGGGCGAGGATGAGGATGAGGATGAGGCCGTGGAGGGCACGGAAGGCATGGAGCGGAGCGCGGTGAGCGAGGAATGGGAGAGCGGCTGGTCCGGTCCGTGAGGGCTGGATGACCGGCTGACGGGGACGGACCGCTCCCAGGCGACACGCAGCAAGGCGGACTACACCCGGGCAAGGCGCCGCCAGGTCAGGCGATGCGCGGCCGCGGTCCGCCTTCCAGCGGCGGTCCGGCCTGCCGTGGTCCGCCTCGCACGACGGACGTCACAGTCCGCCGTGGGTGCGATCCGTCCCAGCCCGTCTGTCTCAGCCCCGCGCCACCACGCGCAGGGTCTCGATCGTGGGATCGGCCGCGTCCGGGATCAGGACGCCGTGCTCGACGCCGCTGCGCAGGTAGTCGAGGACCTCATCGGTGATCACCTCGCCGGGTGCGATCACGGGCACACCCGGCGGGTACGGGCTGATCATCTCGGCGGCGATCCGTCCCGCGGCGCGTTCGGCCGGCACGTGGTCCACCTCGGCGAAGAACGCCTCACGCGGCAGCATGGCCTGCTCCAGCTCCAGGACCGACGGCTCCGGGAGGTGGACCGGCGGTTGGCGTTCGATGGAGTCGGCGTTGTCGACGAGGGCCCGCAGGGCGTCCATCAGGAGTTTCTCGGTCTCGTCGTCGTCGGCGTAGGTGATCGAGGCGCTGATGCGGCAGGTGTCGGAGCCGCCGACGTCCACATGCTGGTGCGCCCGCAGCCACTCGGCGGCCTGCATACCGCTGATCCCCAGTTTCCGGACATCGATGACGAGCTTCAGGGGGTCGAAGGAGGCGGCGAGTCCCTCCTCGACGACCTCCTGGCCCATGGGCCGCAGCCCCGGCAGGTCTCCGGCCGCTGCTCGGATCCGTTCGGCCCGGTGCAGCGCGGTCTCCAGGAGCTCGTGCCCGTGCTGGACCATCTGGCGGCGCCAGCCGTCGAGGGTCGCGTACACCAAGGACGAGGCACTGGTCGTGCCGAGCAGGTCCTCCCGTTGTTTGAGCGCTTCGGGCGAGACCCGGTCGTACTGGAGGTGGAAGACGGAGCTCTGTTCGATGGCGCCGCCCATCTTGTGGACGCTGGTGACCACCAGGTCGGCCTCGGCGTCCATGCCCCACGGGGGCAGGCCGGGGTGGAACGGCAGGTGGGCGCCCCACGCCTCGTCGAGGATGAGAGGGACGCCGAACTCGTGGCAGACCTGTGCCACGCCCCGGACGTCCGCGCAGGTGCCCCATTCGCTGGGCGTGATCAGCAGCATGCCCTTGGCGTCCGGGTGCTCCTGAAGGCGGTGGCGTACGTCGTCGGGCTCCGGCGGGTGGGCGATGTGCCGCTCCCGGTCGAACTTCGGCCGGACCCAGATCGGCTCGACCCCGTTGACGACGACGCCCGCGACCACGGACTTGTGGGCGTTGCGCGACAACAGCAGTTTCTCGCCGGGGCCGGCGACGGCCAGCATGGCGGTCTTCACCGACAGGGAACTGCCGCACGTGGAGAAGAACGCCTGCTCGGCGCCGACCGCGTCGGCCATCAGCTCCTGGGCCTGGTTGAGCATGCCCTGGGACTGGCGGCGGTCGTCCAGCCCGTTGAGGGACAGCACGTCCGAGCGGAACACGTCGAGCCCGATGATCTCCGCCACCCGCGGATCCACTCCGCGGCCCTGCTTGTGCCCCGGCGGGCCGTAGGCCACGTCTCCACGGCGCCGGAACTCCTGCAACGCCTCCAGCACCGGCACCCGCGAATGATCCATCGTTCCTCCAAACTGGCCCTTTCGCACTGAAGAGCGGTTTCCGGGGACGCCCGTACGCCGGTACCCACTGCGCGCACCGCACGATCACCCTGACCCGGACCGCGGTGGACGATCCGGGCTTTCCCAGGGAGAGAGCAGGCCAGGGGGGCGATACGACCCGCCTGCTGCCTACGACATCGACGTACCGCGCTCGGCCCGCGACCCCCGTCCCTCGCGCGCGACAGCGCGCCCCTCGCGCGCGACGGCGCTGGCGGCCAGAGCGAGAAGGAAGCCGACGGCACCGACGATGACGTTGTTCACGACGGTCCTGGTGGTGCTGACGTCCCCGGAGACGACCCAGGGCGCGATGATGGTCCACACGCCCAGGGCGCAGGCGGCCCACGCCATGCTGTGCGTGCGTTCGTAGGCGCGGCCGAAGCCGCCGCTCATCAGCAGCGCGTAGCCGATGCCGACGATGAGATTGTTGACCGCCAGTGCGGACAGGCTGTTGAACCCCGCGATCCACGGGGAGGCCGCCAGGTACACGCCGGTGAGCAAGGCCATGGCCTCGATGGCCTGCGCCACGGGTGTGCTGGTGGCGCGCTCCGCCATCTCGTGACGGTTGCGCATGGCGACGATGTCGGGATGGGTTTCCATCGACGACCTGGGAGAGGTTGTCACTCCCATCACCTCCGGGAAGTTCCGGCCGTATGTGGAGAATTCCGGGTACCCCTCTCGCCCTGCGATCGAACCAACAACGCGCCTGCTCCTTGCTCCCGCTCCTGCTCGACGTCACCGAGCACGAACGACCAGGACAGCTGTGCCGGCTGTGCCGGCTGTACCGGCTGTACCGTCCACGGACTCGGCAATCCCCGGTTGCCGGCACTGATTCACCGCTCGGACGGTCGGGTACCCGGCACATCCACGCGCGGATGAGCCGCGCCGGCGTGACCAGGGAGGCTGCCATGGCCGACACGAGCCCGATCGATCTGCAGAAGGCTCTCAAGGGCGCCGACTACCCCGCCAGCCGCGACGACCTCGTCTCCCTGGCCAGGAACAACGGCGCCGACGACAAGATCGTCGACAAGCTGTCGCACTCCGGGAAGCGGCAGTTCGACGGTCCCAACGAGGTGCAGAAGGCAGTCTTCGGCAACGACTAGCCCGCAGCACCACGAACCTGTTCCATCCCATCGACCCTGATCCATCGGAGGTCCGGCAGGCATGTCCGCGTACGACCGCTCTCGCCCCGGGCGCGCGGGCCGGCCGACCGGCGCCCGCGGCCACCGCCGGCCGCGCCAGGCCGTACGTCGTTGCCGCCTCCGGACAGTCGACGAGGAGGAAGGCCGGCGACGACTGCCCGCCGGCGAGGTCCACGCCTGGGAGCCCGGCATGAACCAGACCGTCTGCGGTCTGTCCCTCAGCCGCTCCCAACTGATCCGCTTCCCGCACGTCACCTGGCCGGACACCTTCCCGGAATCCGGAGGAGCCGCGGACCGGGTACGCCGCCAGTGCCGGCGCTGCGCCTCCGTCGCAGGACGCCGCGGCACCGACGCACGGCCCCGGTGGCACCGCGGCAACCCCCGGCCGTGAGTGCCGCGCGACGGTGCCTGCCGTGCGTGTCCGACACGCCTGTACGACCTGCCTGTCCAACGACGAGGAGGACCGACCGGGCCGGCGGGCCGCGCTTCCGGTCGTTGGCGGCGGGCACCCACCGCACCATGAATCAGAGTCGTCGCCCCCCACTCGCCGACAGCTCGCTCACCCTCCTCGCCAAGGGGTACGCCTGGCTGCCCGACCGTCGGCGCCGTACCGCGAGTCCCGTCGTCCGCACCCGGCTGATGGGGCGACACGCCGTGGCCCTGCACGGGCCGGACGCGGTGCGGTTCTTCTACGACGAACGGCATGTGGAGCGCGGAACGGCGCTCCCCGGGCCCGTGCTGAGCACGCTGTTCGGTCACGGAGCCGTGCACACCCTGGACGGACAGGTCCACCGCGCGCGCAAGGGGATGTTCCTCTCCCTGCTCACCGGGCCGGAGGCGGTCGCCGGGGTGGTCGAGGAGGTCACAGGGGTGTGGGACGAGGCCGTGCCGTCGTGGTCCGGCCGTCCGTCGGTCGTCCTGTTCGACGAGGCAGCCCGGATTCTCACCCAGGGTGTCTGCCGGTGGGCCGGCATCCCCCTCGACGACGCCGACCAGGTGGCCCGGGACCTGGTCGCCATGGTCGACGGCTTCGCCACGCCGGGGCCGCGCCACTGGCGGGCCCGCCGCGCGCGAGCCCGTAGTGAGGCGTGGCTGGGACGCCTGGTCGAGGACGTACGGGAGGGGATCGTCACCGCGCCGGCCGGGTCGGCACTGGACGTGGTGGTCCGGCACCGGGACGGCGACGGCCGGTTCCTCCACCCGCGCACGGCCGCGGTCGAACTGCTCAACGTCATCCGTCCGACCGTCGCGGTGTGCTGGTTCGTCGCCTACGCCGGTCACGCGCTGCACCGCGGGCCCGGCATACGGGCACAGCTGCGCGAGGACGACGCCGCTTACGCCGTGGTCTTCGCCCACGAGCTGCGGCGCTTCTACCCCTTCGCCCCGTTCCTCGGCGGCCGGGCCGTCACCGATCTGGAGTGGCGGGGTGAACCGATCCCGTCCGGCGCGATGGTCCTGCTCGATCTGCACGGGCAGAACCACGACCCCGACCTGTGGGCCGATCCGTACACCTTCGCCCCGCGGCGCTTCCTGGAGCGGCCGCCCCAGCGCGACGAACTCGTTCCGCAGGGCGGCGCCGACCGCGCCACCGGCCACCGCTGCCCCGGGGAGGACATCACGATCGCGCTGCTGCGGGCCCTCGGGCCACGGCTGGCCCAGCTGGAGTACGCCGTGCCGGACCAGGACCTGTCCATCCCGTTGAGCCGCATTCCGGCCCGCGTACGCAGCGGTTTCGTCATCGAGGCGGTTCGGGTACCGGCGTCGGCTGCTCGCGCCCAGCAGGCCCAGCGGGTGGCGGGCTGAGGGCAGGCACCGGAAAGCCGGGGACGGCAGGCCGTGCAGCAGACCCCGGGGCGCGGGTCGCCGTACGGCCTTCTCCCGTACGGCGACCCGCGCGAGCGGGTGCCGGTCAGACGCCCACCGTGCTCCGGGTCACCCGACGGCCGGCCGCCACCGCCGCACCCGCCACCGCCGCGGCGACGGCCGTCCTGCGCACCGCGGTGCGCCGCCGCCCGTGCCAGCCGCCGTGCACGGCTCCCTCACCGGGGGCCGGCACGTGCAGCGTGCCGTGCGTGGCCGGGGCCTCCTCGTCGTGGTCGAGGTGGCTCCGTTCGGTCTGCCGTGCCATGGCCCGTTCCGCGAGTCCCGGCGCCATCCGGGACTGACGTACCAGAGCGCGGCCCGCGGGGCCCACCACCACCTCCCGACGGGGATGGCCGACGAGGCCCACGACCGCCCTGGCCACCCGCTCGGGGCTGTACACCGGGGGCATGGCGACCACCTTGTGCCCGGTGTAGTTGGCCGCCTGTTCGAAGTGCGGGGTGTCGATGGTCGCGGGCATCACCGTGCACACATGGACGTCCTTCACGCCCTCCACCCGCAACTGCTGCCGCAGGCTGGACCCGAGCCCCTGAACCGCGTGCTTCGACATGCTGTACGGGTGGCTGTACGGCTGCGATACGGCGCCCGCGATGGACGAGATGTTGATCAGCGTGCCCGTACCCTGCTCGCGCATCACCCGCAGAGCCGCCCGGGCTCCGTACACGTAGCCCATCACGTTGACGTCCAGGACCTTGCGGAAGTCCTCCAGCGGCACGTCCTCGAAACGCCCGAAGGCGTTGACGGCCGCGTTGTTGACCCAGACGTCGATCCGGCCGAACTCTTCCACCGCGCGCCGCGCCAGGTCCTCGACCGCCCCGACGTCCGTCGTGTCGGTCGGCACGACCAGCGTCCGCGCCCCGCGATGCCTGTCACATTCCTCGGCGGTCGCCTCCAGCGCTTCCTCCCGGCGCGCGGCCAGTACCACGGCACAGCCCTTGCGCGCGAAGGCCTCGGCCGTGGCCCGTCCGATCCCGCTGGACGCTCCGGTCACCACCACGACGTGATTGCGCAGTCCCATCCCGTACCTCCTCTGGTCTGCCCGAGCCGGAGGCTTGGTGTCCGCCTCCGCGGCACACCGGGTACCCCACACCGCCGAGTAACCTCACACGGCGCAGGTCACGGGCTCGTCCGGCGTCGTCCCGGCGCGGATCCGGTGCACCGCATCGCACCGCCGTCGGCTGCCGACCGCTCCGCCGACGGCACCCTGTGCTCGGCGCGGACGACCGTTCCGTCGGCAGAGCGGGCACGGGACGGGCAGGCAACCCGCGCCGGACCGGACACGGACCCCGGACTTCCCTGAGCGCGCTCGGACCGGCGTCTCCTGCCGGCGCCGATACCCGACGAACGACCGCCCTCGCAGGCCTGCGAGCGGCCCTGTTGTGCAATGCGGAATTAAGTGTTGCGGATATGGTGCGGGCCCACGCCCACCTCCTACGTTGCCGTCTCAACAGACCGGTCCTCACCGGGCAAAGCGCCCCCCACCTGCCGGACCACCGTTGTTCCGGCGCGCGGGCCTCGCGAAAGACCGCTCCCCAACTCACCCGGACCCGGCCCACTCGTCCGGCCCGGGGTCTCCAGAACGAACTGAGGAGCTTCCATGAACGCAGGTTCTGTACGCGGTGCGGTGGCAGTCGCAGCCTCCCTGTGCGCGCTGGCCGGCATCAGCGCGTGCGACGTCCAGTCCGACAACTCCACCGCCAAGAGCGGCACGAGTGCCTCCCCTGCGGCGGCCAAGGACCTCAAGGTCGGCTGGTCGACCATCTACCTGACCCCGTCGTGGATGCAGCAGACCCTGAGGATGATGGAAGGCGACGTCACCAAGCTGAAGTCGGCGGGCAAGGTCAGCTCGTTCAAGACCTTGAACGCCAACGGCGACACATCGCAGCAGATCGCGCAGATCCGCGCCATGATCCAGCAGAAGTACGACGTGATCATCGTCGACGCCGGTTCCTCCACGGCGCTGAACCCGGCGCTCGAACAGGCCGTGGCGGCCGGTATCACCGTCGTGGCTTTCGACTCCCTGCCCACCAGCAGGAAGGTCATCAGAGTCGGCACCGACCAGAAGGCATGGGGGTCGATGATGGCCACCTGGCTGGCGGACAAGCTGAAGGGCAAGGGCAACGTCATCGCCATGAACGGCCCGGCCGGTGTGGCCGTCAGCGAGGACCGCTGGGCCGGTGCGGCAGCCGTCTTCAAGAAGTACCCCGACATCAAGATCGTCAGCAACGTGCACAGCGAGTACAACCTCGCCCCCGCCGCCCAGGCCTTCGCCTCCGCCTACTCCGCGCACCCGGACATCGACGGTGTCTTCTCCCAGGGCGGCGCGCTGTCGGCGGCCGCGCTGCAGACACTGGTCAAGCAGGACAAGAAGCTCGTTCCCATCACCGGTGAGAACTACAACGGCTTCCTGAAGATGTGGCAGTCCCACCAGAAGGCCGGCTTCTCGTCCGTCGCCACCGCCCAGCCCAACTACCTCGCGGTCATCGCCCTGGAAGCGGCGGTCGCCAAGCGGGAGGGCGTGTCCGTCCCGCAGGACATCACCGTGCCGCTCCCCGAGATCACCGACAAGAACCTGGCCGACTACGTGAAGCCGGACCAGCCGGACGACTCCTACCCGATCAACGACCTGCCGCAGGCCGAGATCGACAAGCTCATCGGAAAGTGACCATGGCGCCGCTGCTGAGCGTGGAAGAGCTGTCCAAGTCGTTCGCCGGGAACCAGGTGTTGCGGGAGGTGAGCTTCACCGTCGAGCCCGGAGAGGTCCTGGCGCTCGTCGGTGAGAACGGGGCCGGCAAGTCCACCGTGCTCTCCCTCGTCACCGGGTTGCTGGCGCCCGACTCCGGCCGGATCCTCCACGACGGCGCTCCCGTCACCCGGGCGTGGTCTCCCCACCACGCCCGGGCCGCCGGGATCGGCTCCGTCCACCAGGAGCTGAGCCTCAACCCGCACCAGAGCGTCGCGGAGAACATCTTCCTCGGCGCCTGGCCCAGCCGGCACGGGCTGGTACGGGCCCGCGACCTGGCGTCCCGGGCCCTGCCCCTGCTGGAGCGGGTCGGCCTGGACGTGGACCCGCGCACCCGGGCCGGACGCCTGCCGCTCGGCCGCCAGCAACTGGTCGAACTGGCCAAGGCGCTGGCCGGCGGACCGCGCCTGCTGATCCTCGACGAGGCGACCTCGGCACTCGACGAGGAACAGGTCGGTGCCGTCTTCAAGGTCGTGCGGGAACTGCGTGAGAGCGGCGGTGCGGTGATTTTCGTCAGCCACCGGATGGCCGAACTCTTCGCCGTGAGCGACCGGCTGACCGTACTGAAGGACGGGGCGGTGATGGCGACACGGGAACGGGAGCGGACCGACCACGACGACATCGTGCGGCTGATGGTGGGCCGGGAACTCTCGGATCTCTTCCCGGAGAAGGCCACCGTCCCCACCGGTGAGCCTCTGCTCCGGGCCCGCGGCCTCACCGTCGACGGCGCGTGCTCCGCCGTCGACCTGGACCTGGTGCCCGGCCGGATCCTCGGCCTCGGCGGACTGCAGGGCCAGGGCCAGCGCGAGGTGCTGCGCGCCCTGTTCGGCCTGGCCCGCCACACCGGGCAGGTCACGCTCGACGGGCGGCCGGTACGGCTCCCCTCTCCCCGTGACGCGATCCGGCACGGCATCGCCTACGTCCCCGAGGACCGCAAGACCGAGGGGGTCCACACCGCGCGCAGCGTACGCGACAACCTCGCCCTGCCGAGCCTGCGCACTCTGGCCCCGGGGCGCCGTCTCACGACCGTCGACCGAGCCGCCGAGACGAGGTTGGTCGGCGAACTGATCGAGCGGTTGCAGGTCAAAGCCGCGTCTGAGGCGCAGGAGGCCCGCCGCCTGTCGGGCGGCAACCAGCAGAAGGTGGCGCTGGCCAAGTGGCTGCCGACCGGCCCCCGGGTCCTGCTGCTCGCGGAACCCACGCGGGGCATCGACATCGGCACCAAGCGCGAGATCTACCACCTGCTGCGCCGCCTCGCCGATGACGGCCTGGCCGTGCTGGTCACCTCGGGAGACACCATGGAACTGGTCGGCCTCTGCGACGAGGTCGCGGTGCTGTACGAGGGCACGATCGTGGACCGCCTCACAGGCTCGGCCCTGACGGAGGAACGCCTCGTACGGGCATCGGTGATGGGCACAGCCACGGATCTGGCCGCAGAACTGGCTGCGCAACTGCCGCCGGATCCGGACCTGGCCGCGGACCCGAAGCCGGGCCCGAGGCCAGACCCGGACCGGAAGCCAGACCCGGATCCGGACCCAGACCCGGGGCCACGGCCCAGTGAAGAGGCCGAAGGCAGCGCTCCCGCCGATCCCACCGCCACACCCGTCGATCCCAGCGCCCCGGCCGACCCCAGCGCCCCGGCCGACCCCAGCGCCCCGGCCGATGCCGGTGACCGGCCCGAGCCCGGGAGTGTGGCCCATGCGTGAACGGATCACCTCGGCTGCCCGGAGAAACACCGATCTCGTGGGCCTGCTCGTACTTCTGCTGGTGGTGCTGGTGGCTTACCAGCACTACGACACCAGCCTGCTCGACCCCGCCTCCGTCACCATCCTGTCCGCGCAGTTCCTGCCGCTGATCCTGGCCGCCGCGGGGCAGACGACCGTGATGCTGCTCGGGGGGATCGACCTCTCTCTGGGTGCCGTACTCGGGCTCGCCATGGCCGTGTTCGCCACCTACGACGCACACAGCGCGGGCGGCGTCGTGACCGCGGCCGTCGCCGCCCTGTGCGCGGCCGTCGCGGCCGGCGCGGCCAACGGAACACTCGTGGCGTACGCCGGTCTTCCTCCGATCGTCGTGACGCTCGCCGCGTCGTTCCTGTGGAGCGGCGTCACCCTGATCGTCCTGCCGCAGCCCGGGGGGCATGTCCCGGGCGGACTGGTGAACGCGTACAACAACGGCTGGAACGGCCTCGCGGTACCCGCTGTCGCCATCGTCCTCGTGCTCGCCGCGTGGAAAGTGCTGCGCACCACCCGGCACGGACTCGCCCTCTACGCCGTGGGCGGCAACGAACACGGCGCCTACGCCAGCGGACTGCACACCCGCGGCACGAAGATCGCCGGCTACGCGCTGGCGGGCGCGTTCACCGGACTCGCCGGGATCGGGCTGGCCGTGCAGACCGGCTCGGCGGACCCGACCATCGGCACGCCGTACACGCTCAACTCGATCGCCGCGTGCGTACTCGGCGGCATCAGCTTCTTCGGCGGGGTCGGCCGGATGCGCGGCACGGTCCTGGGCGCGCTGGTCATCGGCCTGCTCACCAACCTGCTGCTGTTCACCGGGATCTCGCCCTTCTACCAGCTCATCGTGCAAGGAGTGATCCTCGTGGCGGCGCTCGCCCTGAAGACGTACCTCACGAGGGAGGCCGCCATATGACCGGCGTGACGGACACGATCCGAACCGAAGCGGTCGCCGCGCTGCGCGGCAGCCGCGCGGCCTGGGCGTTCGGCGTCCTCGGCGTCACCTGGATCGCGGCGATCCTGTTCGCGGACGGCTTCGACAGCGTCTCCAACGTCCGCTACCTGGTGCAGACGGCGTCGTTCCTCGGCATCGTCGCGGTCGGCCAGACCCTCGTCGTGATCATGAGCGGTATCGACCTGTCGGTGTCCGGTGTGGTCGCCCTGTCCGCCGTCGTCTGCGCCAAGGTCGCCTCCGGCTCGGGCGGCGGCGCGAGCGGCATCGCGGCGGCCCTGGCGCTGTGCGCGCTGGTGGGCGCCGTGAACGCGGCCGGCGTGGTGTGGCTGCGGGTGCCACCGATGGTGATGACCCTCGCCACCGGCACCATCCTGTCCGGCGCCCTGCTCGTGTACACCGACGGCTCACCCAGTTCGGCCCACCTGCCCCTGCTCGACTCGCTCGCCAACGGCCGGCTGCTGGGGGTGCCCTGGGCGTTCGTCCTGTGGCTGGTCGTCACGGCCGTCGCCGGCTGGCTGCTGCACCTGTCCCGCACCGGCCGCTACGCGTTCGCGCTCGGCGCCGGCGAGAACGCGGCCCGTGCCTCCGGGGTGCCGCTGGGCGCCACGGCGTTCACCGCGTACGTGTCCTGCGCGCTGCTCGCCGGAGTGGCCGGACTGGTACTGCTCGGGTTCACCGGAACCAGCTCGCTGACCATGGGCAACCCGTACCAGCTCCTGTCCATCGCCTCCGTCGTGCTCGGCGGCACCTCCATCCTCGGTGGCCGGGGCCACCTGCTCGGCACGGTCGGCGGTGCCCTGCTGCTCACCCTGCTGACCGCCCTGCTGATCTCCTGGAACCTCTCGGAGGGCGTACGCCAGGTCGTCCTCGGCGTACTGATCATCGGCCTGTTGCTGGTCTATGCGAGGGAGCGCCGGACATGACGTCCCCGACGTCCCAGGACGCGACCGCGGCCGTACGGGATCTCCTGCGCGATCTCGTTCGCATCCCCAGCGTGAACCCCCGGGGTGCGCCGGGCGACGGGGGAGAGACGGCGGTGGCCGTCCACGTGCGGGACTGGCTGGGCCGCCACGGCGTACGGGCCGAGCTGCACGAAGTGCTGCCGGGGCGGTGCAACGTGGTCGCCGTCGTTCCCGGCCGGGACCCGGCGGTGGTGCTCCTCGAATCGCACCTCGACACGGTCGAGACGGACGGTATGACCGTCCCGCCCCACGACGGCGGGGTCCACGGCGGCCGGCTGTACGGTCGGGGTGCCTGCGACGCCAAGGGGCCGCTCGCCGCGTTCATGCTGGCCGCCGCCGAACTCGCCCGTGGCGGGCCGCCGCCGCTCACGGTCGTACTGGCCGGGGTCTGCGACGAGGAACACGCCTACCGGGGTGTCCTGCGCCTGCTCGAATGGCTGGCGGACCGCCGCGTCGTCGGCGCGCTGGTCGGTGAGCCCACCGGGCTGGTGCCGGCCACCGCCCACAAGGGCGTCGTGCGCTACACCGTGCGCACCACGGGCCGGCCCGGACACAGCTCGCGCCCCGAGGAGGCGGTCAACGCGATCTCGCTGATGGCCCCCGTCATCGCCCACCTCGCCGCCACCCGCCCGGCCGTGGCACCGCACCCGCTCCTGGGACCCGCCACCCGTTCGGTCACCCGGGTCCGCGGCGGCACGGGCCCCAACACCATCCCCGGCAGCTGTGAGGTGGACATCGACCGCCGTACGCTGCCCGGCGAGGACCCGGAAGCCGTCTGGCACCAGGACCGCGACGAACTCACCGCCCTCGGCACCGAGGTGGACCCTCCGTTCACCGTCGACCCGGCCCTGGACACTCCGCCCGGCACCCCCGTCGTCACCGCACTGTGCGATGCCCTCGCCGCCCACGGTCGCCCCCACGACATCCAGGGCATGCCCTTCGGCACGGATGCCAGCAAGCTCGCCCGCGCCGGGATGCCGTCGGTGGTGTTCGGCCCCGGCTCGGTGACGGACGCCCACGCCGCGGCCGAATCGGTGGATCTGGCGGAGGTGGGGCTGGCCGCGCGGATCGTGGTGGCCACGGTCCACGAGACGGGCAGGCGGCTCCACCGGAGCGCACCCGACCCGGCGCCCCCGGGGGAGCCTCTCCGAGAGGGCGCCCGCCTGGACATCCCGTCGCAGGGGCGGCGGCCATGCAGTTGACCGAACACGTCCATCTCCTCGCCAGCGGCGCCGCCGGGTTCGATCTCAGCGACCCGCTGGACTGTCATGTCTACCTCGTGCGAGGCAGCCGCCGCAGCGTCCTCGTCGACGCCGGCGGCGGTCGGTCCGCCTCCACCATCCTGCGGAAAGCGGGCAGCACGGGCACCATCCCTGACCACCTCCTGCTCACCCACGGGCACGCCGATCACGCGGGAGGAGCAGCCACCCTCGCCGAGGAACTTCCCGGGCTGCGGGTGCTGGCCGGGGCCGCGGCCGTGCGCTGGATCGCCGAGGGCGACGAGCGGGGACTGAGTGTGGACAAGGGCAAAGCCGCGGGGGTCTATCCTGCCGACTACGCCTTCCGGCCCTGCCCCCGCGTCGAACCCCTCACCGACGGTGCGGAGATCGATCTGGGCGGCGGAGTGGTCGTCCGGGCCGTCGCCACCCCCGGCCATGCCGACGGCCACACCTGCTACCTCCTGCGGACCCCGGCCTACCAGGCACTCTTCTCCGGCGACTGCGTCTTCACCGAGGGACGCATCTCGTTGCAGAATCTGCATGACTGCCGCGTGCCCGCGTACGCGGACAGTCTGATCCGGCTGGCCGCGCTCGACGTCGACGCGCTCTTCCCCGGCCACCACGAGGTCTCACTCGCCCGTGCCGGGAGGCACCTGACCACCGCCCGCGACGCCGTCGCCCGCGGCCTGCTGCCGAGGAGTACGACATGACCGCACCGGTCCGCCGCAACCAGGCCACGTCGCTGCGCCGCGCGCTCACCGTCCTCGAGCACATCCGCGACCACGCCGGATCGGGCCGGGGCATGTCCCTGACGCGGATCGCGGAGGATCTCGGAATCAGCAAGAGCACGGTGCTGCGCCTGACCTCTCCCTTCATGGAGTCCGATCTGCTGGTCCGGGACCGCGAGACCGGCTGGTTCCGGCTCGGCCACGGCACCCTGCGGCTCGGCCAGGCCTACCTCTCCTCGCTCGACCTGCGGACCGTCGCCGCGGAACCGCTCCGGCTGCTCCAGAACATGGTGGGAGAGACCTGTCACCTCGTCGTCTACGAGCCGCCCGACGTCGTCTACATCGACAAGGTCGAGAACGAGACCAACGTCCGCATGGGCTCCCGTATCGGCAGCCGCGTTCCGGCCTACCGGACCGCCGTCGGCAAGGCCATCCTCGCCTGGCTCGGCGAGGAGGCGTTCCGGGTCGTCGTCGCCGCCGGAATGCCCCCGGTCACCGTGCACACGGTCACCGACGCCGAACGGCTGCGCCTCGAACTCGACCGCGTCCGGCGCCGGGGCTACGCGATCGACGACCGGGAGAACGAACCGGAGGTGCGGTGCGTCGCCGCGCCGGTCTTCGATCACACCGACGCGCCGATCGGCGCCCTCAGCGTCTCCGGCCTCACCACCCGGATGACCCCCGCCCGGGTCCGGGAGGTCGGGCCCGTGGTCGTCCGCACCGGCATGGAGATCTCCCATGTCCTCGGCTCGTCCCGCGTACGGGACGGCGGTCAGCAGAAGGCCGCCGACCACTGAGGGCCACCGCGCCGACCGCCCCCTCGGCCCTCACACCTCACCCAGGACCGGCAAGCGACAGGAACCCCATGCACACCACCCTGCGGACGGACCCGACGGACCCGACGCCCCCGGCGCCGCAGGCCGTGCCGTCCGTGCCGTCCGTGCCGTCTACGGCCTCCGTCTACACCTTCGTCGAAGACACGCGCGCCGAGGGCATGGACGCCGTCCTCGACCGGGTCCTCGGCAGGTACGGCTGCGACACCCTGACGGTCGCCGCCGCCTACCACCGCGCCCGCGACGTCACCCCGCACGGCCCCGCCCGGGTCACCCTGCGGCAGGACGGCACCCACGTCCCGCCGCCGGCCGACCTGTTCGGCGGACTTCGCCTGAGGCCGCCGGTGCAACCGGGCGCGGAGCGGGAGCCACTGCGCGAACTGCGCCGCCGTACGGCCGAACGCGGCGCCGCGCTGCACGGCTGGACCGTCTTCCTGCACAACACCACCCTTGGCCTCGCGCACCCCGACGTCGCCCAGGAGAACTGCTTCGGCGACCACGCGGCCCCGGCCGATCTGTGCCCCGCCAACCCGGACGTCCGGGCGTACGCCGTCGCACTCGCCCGTTCCGTGGCCCGTCAGGGAGTGGACGCGGTGGTGTCCGAGTCTCTGCACTTCGGGTCCTTCGGCCACGGCTACCACCACGAGCGCAGCTTCGTGCCGCTCGGCCCGGTGGAGGAGTTCCTGCTCGGCCTGTGCTTCTGCTCGTCCTGCGTGCAGCGCGCCGACAGCGCGGGAGTGGACTGTGCCGCCGCACGCGCCGCGGCCGCACGGACCGTCGGCCGACTGCTCGACGGCGCGGACCCGCTGCCGGGCGCCCTCGTACCCGGCGAACTCGCCGACGCGGCCGGGGAGTCCGTCGCCGCGTACGCGCGTACGCGCTGCGACACCGTCACCTCGCTCGCCGCCGCCGTGGCCGACGCCGTGGCGAGCGAGGGTTCCCGGCTGGTCTTCCTCGATCTGACCGGCGCCGTCAAGGGCTACGCGGACGGCCTGCCGACCGGCCCGCTCGCGGCCGAGGAGGCCTGGCGGGTCGGCGTCGACCCGGCGGCGGTCGGAGCCGTCGTCCCCGGTTACGCCGTCCTCGCCTACGCCCGCGACCCGCACCGCGTCGCGGCCGACACCGCCGCCTACCGGGCCGCCCTCCCGGACACCTGCACCCTGCGGACCGTACTGCGCCCCGGTGCGCCGGACACCGCGTCCGCCGACGCGCTGGCGGAGAAGACGGCAGAGGCCACCGGTCCCGGACGGGCGGACGCCGTGGACTTCTACCACTACGGTCTGCTCCCGTACCCCGTACTGGACCGCATCCCCGCGGCACTCGAAGCGCGGGACCGGCGCCACGCGGGGAAGCCGGCGAAGTCACGGTGATTGCCGGCCCGGCGGGCTGGGCACCCGGGGCGCTGTGCCGGAACGATCGCGGATCCTGCTGACCGGGTGGTTCAGTTTCCTGGACGGGGAGGCGACCGCCGGGGACGTGCTGGCGCTCCACCGGGTCCAGGAGGTGCTGCGGCGGGCGAGGCTGGACCACGAGGTCGCCTGGAGCCCCGGTTTCCGGCCCGCCGGACCGCATCTGGCAGAGGTCCGCCCCGAGGACTACTCCCACCTGGTGTTCGTCTGCGGTCCGCTGCACGGGCCGCAGATCGAGGAGTTGCACCGGCGGTTCGCGCACTGCGTACGGATCGCCGTGGGCACCTCCGTCGTCGACGCGCGCGGTCCGGCCGTCACCGGCTTCCACCGGGTGCTGGCGCGGGACGCTCCGGACACCGAGCCGACGACGGACCTGGCGGCCCGCGCTCCCGCCCCGCCCTCCCGGCCCGTCGTCGGGGTGATCCTCACCCACGGCCAGCGTGAGTACGGAGCGCGCCGACGGCACGAGCGGGTCGCCGGCGAGGTGACGCGCTGGCTGTCCGGCCGGGACTGCGCGCGCCTGGAACTGGAGACCCGGCTCGACGTGCACGACTGGCGGCTGAGCGCGACCCCCGCCCAGTTGGAGGCCGTGCTCTCCCGGCTCGACCTGGTCGTCACCGACCGGCTGCACGGAATGGTGCTCGCCCTGCGGGCGGGGGTTCCGGCGGTGGCCGTCGACCCCGTCGAGGGCGGCGCGAAGGTGACGGCGCAGGCGCGGGCCTGCGGCTGGCCCGCGCTGGTGCCCGCCGAACGGCTCGACGCGTCGGCGCTGGATCACTGGTGGGACTGGTGCGGGACCGCCGGCCGCGACCTCGCCCGGGACATCGGTGCCCGGTTCCGCCGGGATGCCGCGCGGGACGGCGCGGACGGTCTCCTCCAAGCCCTCGCACCGCACCCCGCCCGTTAGTCGGGCGCGTGTCGGGGCACCCGGGTTACATCCCCCGCGGCCGCGACGAGGAGACACAGTGACGACCGGCCCCCTCCACGATGACGAGCGGCACATCCTCGACGAGATGGAGCGTGCCCTGCGCCGCGACCGCCGTCTCGCCCGGCGGATGCGCACGCTGGGCCGGCGCCCGCGCCGGCGGCCCGTGTTGGCCCGCGTGGCGGGCTGTCGTCCGCGCCCGTGGGCCGTCGCACTGCTGCTGGTGGTCTCCGTCGCCCTCATGGCCGCCGGCATCGACACCTCGGAGCCCGCGGTGATCTGGGCCTTCGCCGCCGTCTGGCCCGTGACGCTGTATTCGGCGTTCAGGTTGCTGTGCACGTGGACGAAGCCGGGGTCCTGAGTGCCGCGGCCCGAAGGCGACCACCCGAGAACGCGGTCCCACTGACTGGCACGGCCTGGCACGGCCTGGCACTGACTGCACCACCGCGGTGTGTCCGGTTGCATCCGTTGCGCGTCGCATCCCTCGAGCGGGGCCGCCGCCTTCTGACGGCCCCGCTCAGCCCGTGTACCGGCGGGCGCTCAGCCCGTGTACCGGCGGGCGCTGGACCGGCGTTGGGGATCCTCCAGCAGCCGCAGCCGGGACTCGACCTCCCTCGGCAGCACCCGTCGTTCGCGCAGCACCCACGGCAGCGCGGCGGTGGCCTCCGCGAAGGCCCGCAGGGACACGGTGTCGCGCGGGACCGTGCGGGCCAGGTGCACGGTGCGGCGCAAGGCGCGGCCGGCCGGGCGGCGCAGCCAGGTGAACCACAGCGTGTTGCGGATGCCGTGGGCCCGGCGCAGAGTGGCGTCCCTGACCGCCGATGGCTGGTGATGAACGGTCAGGTGGTCGGCGTACGTCAGCCACCAGCCGTCGCCCGCGAGGTCCGCGGCGAGCAGCTCCTCCTCTCCGCCGAGCCACAGCCGGGGGTGGAAGCCGCCCGCCGCGCGGAAGGCGTCGGACCGCAGGACGGTCGCCGCGGCCAGGAAGGAACCGAGAGCCGGCCCGGGCAGCCAACCCGGCCCGGACAAAGGCGAGTCGCGCAGTTCGGTGACGATCGGGTCCTCGGTGCCGTCCGGCTCGACGACGATACGTGCGGTCACGGCGCCCAGCGCGGGATGCCGGTCGAGCAGGTCGGCGGCCCCGGACAGGGAGCCGGGCGCCCACCAGGAGTCGTCGTCGCAGAAGGCCACGTAGGGCGTGTGCACCTGGCGCATGGCCAGATTGCGGCCGACGGCGCCGAGGTTGCGGCCGGGTCGAAGCAGCAGCACCTCGGGGTGGTGCCGGGTGACGGCGTCGGCGGTGCCGTCGGTGGAGGCGTTGTCGGTGACGATCACCCGGGGGCGCTCCGGCAGTTCGGCCAGCCGGTCGAGGGTGCGCAGCAGTTCGGGGCAGCGGTTGTGGGTGATGACCACGACGGTCGTACGGGGGTCGGTCATACCGTCGCTCCGGTGTCCGCGGCGTCCGGGGGGACCAGGGAGTCCAGGGTGCGGGCGGCTCGTTCGACCTGCGGGGGCAGTGGCCTGCGGGCCACCAGGGCGGCGGGCAGACGGGCGAGGGTCTCGCGCAGGGCATGGCGGGCGTGGGGGTCGTGGCGGGCCTCGCCCGCCAGGTCGCGGGTGCGGCCGAACGCGTGGCGCAGCGGGCGGCGCAGCCATGCGGTGAGCAGGGCGTTGCGGCGGTCGGTGGCCGAGCGGCCGGTGCGGGGTTCGGGGTCCGGGTGGTGGTGCGCGACCACCTCGGGGCAGTGGGTGACGCCCCAGCCGCGGGCGGCGAGGTCGTAGGCGAGCAGGGTCTCCTCCGCGCCGAAGAAAAGCAGCGGGTGGAAGCCGCCGGCGTCCAGGTACGCCTCTCGGCGGACGACAGAGGCGCAGGCGAGGAAGCCGAGGACCTGCGTGCCGGGGAGGTCTTTCACCGGGCCGAGGGGGGACGTGGCGAGCAGGTCGTTGAGCGGGTCGGGTTCGGCGTCGGGGCCGACCAGGGTGCGCGCGGAGAGCAGGCCGAGTCGCGGGTGGGCGTCGAACAGGTCGGTGGCACGGCTCAGTGCGCCCGGCGCCCACCACGAGTCGTCGTCGCTGAACGCCACGTACGGCGTGTCCAGCGCGCGCACGCCGTCCGTGCGGGCGAGGGCTCCGCGGTTGGCCGGCAGGCTCACCACGCGGACCTGCGGGAAGTCGCGGGCGAGCAGGTCGCGGGTGCCGTCGGTGGAGGCGTTGTCGGCGACCACGACCAACGGCCGCTCCGGCAGGCCGAGGAGGTGGCGAAGGGTGCGGGCGAGCGAGGGCGCGCGGTTGCGGGTGGCGATGACGACGCCGACGGATGCCTGGCTCATGACGTGTCCGTGAGTCGGTCGAGGGCGTCCAGGACGTCCTCGGTGCGGATACGCAGCAACACCGGGTCCGTACTGCGCCCGTGCGGGTCACCGTCGGGGCCGGGATGCCACAGCACCTGGTGACGCGGATGCGCGGGCGGGCCCCAACGGCTGGGCGGTACCGGGCCGAAGAGGGTGACGGAGCAGGCGGCGTGGGCGACGGCGAGGTGGGCGATGCCGGTGTCGCCGCTGACCACGGCGCGGGCGTCGGCGACGAGGGCGGAGAGCCGCCCGAAGGGCAGGCCGCCGCCGAACACGTCGGTGTCCGGCAGCCGGGCCTCCTTGGCCAGCCGGGCCACCAGGTCCTCCTCGTCCGCTCCCCCGGTGACCACGACCCGGTGGCCGCGCTCGCGCAGCGCGGTGGCCACGCTCGCGTAGCGGTCGACGGGCCAGCAGCGTGAGGGCGCTCCGGCGCCGGGGTGCAGGACGACCGCGCCGGGGGCCGGGGACGGGTCCGAAGGGCGGGGCAGCCGCAGGTCGGTGGGGTCGGCGGGGATGCCGTACGCCTGAAGGAAGCGGCACCAGCGGTCGCGTTCGTGTTCCTCGGCGTACCAGGGCGGTCCGTCGATGTCGGGTGTGCCGGGGTGCGCGAAGGCCAGGAGCCGGCCCGGTCGCAGGGACTGCAGGAGCCGGTGGCTGGGCGGGCCGTTGCCGTGCAGGTCGACGGCGATGTCGGGCGGCGGGCCGGTCCAGTCGAGGCGACGCGGTACGGCGCGGCCGGGGGCGGAGGCGGGCAGCAGCCGGTCGACGGCTCCGGTGGCCGCGGCCACCGGGGTGAGTTCCTCCGGGGCGGCCAGCACCAGTTCGTGGTCCGGGAAGCCCCCGCGCAGTGCCCGCAGTGCGGGGACACCGGCGAGGAGGTCGCCGAGGCCCAGGGCACGCAGAACGAGCAGACGGGGACGCGCGGTCATCGAGCCCCCTCCCCCGCCCGTGCCGCCGGGTCGGCCGCCACCGGTTCCTGATCCGGCAACCCCCGTCGCAGCGCCCGGAGCGCAGGCATCCCGGCGCCCAGGGCCTGTTGCGAAGTGGCCTCGTCGCCCGGAGGGCGGCGGCGCGGAGTCCGGTGCGTGCCCTGGGGGTCCACCCGGCCGAAGGCTGGGGGAGTGCCGCCCGAAGCCCTCGTACTGGGCGTACTCGGGCTTTCGGGCGGTGCGGCGAGTGGGGGCATCTCCCACGCCTTCAGGGCGGTGGGGGAGCGTGCCGGGCGTCGCGCGGCAGAGGCCACTTGCGCGACAGGCCCTAGGAGACGGTCACCCGAACCCGGCGCGCCCGGAACGACCGGACGAGCACGCGTACTCATCGAGCCCCCTCCCTCACCCGTTCCATGAGCGCGGTCGAGGAGCGGCCGTCGAGGTACGGGAGCAGGACCGCCTGTCCGCCCCACTCCTGGAGCAGCGCGGCCTCGGGCAGGTCGGCGCCGGAGTAGTCGCCGCCCTTCACCCAGATGTCCGGGCGCAGGTCGGCCAGCAGCCGTTCGGGGGTGTCCTCGTCGAACACGGCGACGGCGTCGACGCAGGCGAGTGCGCTGAGCACCCGGGTGCGGTCGGCCAGCGGGTTCACCGGCCGCTCCGGGCCCTTGCGCCGCCGCACCGACGCGTCCGAGTTGACGCAGACGACCAGGCAGTCGCCGAGCCGTCGGGCGGCCTGGAGCAGCCCGACGTGCCCGGCGTGCAGCAGGTCGAAGCAGCCGCCCGCGGCGACGACGGTGCCGCCGGTGGCGCGGACGCGAGCGACCAGGTCGCGGGCGTCGGCGGCGTCGGTGAGGGCCGCCGGCCCGGTGCCGGTGTGCGTGACGCCCCCTGCTCCGCCGGCGCCGACGAACTCGGTCGCGGCGGCCACGGCGCCCTCGACGGCCTCACCGACCAGGGCGCCGTCGGCCAGCAACGCGGCCGCCGTCGCGGCGAACCGGTCCCCGGCACCGCAGGTGTCCCCGTGGTGCACGGCCCCCGCCGGGACGAGCAGTGGATGGTCTCCGTACGACAGCAGGGCCCCGCTCGACCCGAGGGTCACCGCGACGGCGGCGACCCGCCAGTGCCGCACGAGTGCGGCGGCGTCCCGGGCGGCGTCCCGCAGGGAGTTCCCGTTGCCGTCCTGGTCGGCGAACGCGCGCGCCTCCGACCGGGCCGGGGAGACCAGTCGGGTGCCCGGCACGGGCGGACCGCCGCGCGGATGCGGGTCCCAGACCAGCGGCGGCCGCTCGGCGAGAGCGTCCCGCAGGGAGTGCGCCGCGCCCCGCCCGTAGTCGGAGACCAGCACGGCGGAGGCCGAGCGGAGCACCTCGCGGGCCTCCTGCGTGGCCTCGCGGACACGCCCCGTGCCCCGGTCCAGGCGGACCACGGGACTGCCCTGTGCCAGCACGCGGGTCTTCTCCGGCAGCGCTTCGGTCAGCGGGAGTTCGATCAACTTCAGCTGTGGCGCCAGGAGTCGGCGCAGTTCCTCGCTCGCCGGGTCGTCGCCGAGCCCGGTGACCAGGGTGACCTCACGGCCGTCGCGCGCCGCGAGGTACGCGGTGAGGGCGGCGCCGCCCGGCCGTGTCCGCTGCGCGCAGTCGGCGACGACGGGCACGGGCGCGTCGGGGGCGAGGCGCTCGGCGGTGCCGGTCAGGTCGCGGTCCAGCAGCGCGTCGCCGACCACGACGAGGGGGGTCTTGCCGGGCACGTCAGCTCCCTTTCCGGGCCAGGGCCGCGTCGAACGCCGCGCACACCATGTGCACCGCGACCAGATGGAGTTCCTGGACGGTCGCGGCGGAGCCGGCGCTCACGCACAGGGCCTCGTCGCTGCCCGCCAGCAGGGGGTTGGGGGCCGGTCCGGTCAGCGCCCACACGCGCAGGCCCGTCGCGCGCCCGGCGTCGGCGGCCGACAGCAGGTTGGCGCTGGCGCCGCTGGTGGACAGCAGCATCAGCACGTCGCCGGGGCGGCCGTGGGCGCGTACCTGGCGGGCGAACACCGCGTCGACGCCGTAGTCGTTGGCGATGGCCGTCGTGCTGGAGGTGTCGGCGTGCAAAGCGATCGCCGAGAAGGCGGGCCGGTCGTCGCGGTAGCGGCCGACGAGTTCGGCGGTCAGGTGCTGCGCCTGGGCCGCGCTGCCGCCGTTGCCCGCCGCGAGCAGCCGGCCGCCGCCGCCGAGCACGGCGGCGAGCTTGTGGCCCCACCGCTCGGTGATGTGGGCGGAGGCCCGGAACGCCCCGAGGGCGTCGAGGAGTTCGTCGCAGTGCCCGACGACCGGGGAGACCTCTGTACTCATCACGCCACCTCCGACGGGATCTCGTCACGTGCCGTGACGCGTTGGTAGACCTCTTCGACGCCGTCCGCGACGCGCTGCCAGGTGTAGCGGGCCAGCGCGCGTTCCCGGCCGGCCGCGCCCATGGTGCGGCGCAGCCCTTCGTCGGCGAGTACGTCGCGGACCGCCTCGGCGATCGCCCCGTGGTCGGCCGCCGGTACCAGTCGGCCCGTCAGCCCGTCGGAGACGGTGTCCCGGTGGCCGCCGACCTCCGTGGCCACGACGGGCACCCCGCAGGCCATGGCCTCCAGCGGGACGATGCCGAACGGCTCGTACGTCGGTGTGCACAGCACCGCGTCCGCGCTGCCGATCAGCGCCGGCATCCGGGCGGGGTCCACGGCGCCGAGCAGCCGCACCCGGTCGGCGACGCCGTGCCGGTCGGCGAGGGTCAGCAGTCGCTGGGCCTCCGGTTCGGCGCCCAGCAGTTCGGGCGGGGGCCCGCCGGCCACGACGAGTTCGGTGTCGGGTATCCGGGTGAGGGCGCGGATGGCCTGGTCGTAGCCCTTGCGGCGGACGAGCCGGCCGCAGGCAAGGAGCCGGTGCCGCTCCCGGCGTGCCGGGGTGCCGGCGGCCCGCGCGCCGGGACGGAAGTGACTCACGTCCACTCCGCACGGCACCACGGACACCCGTCGGGGCGGCACGCCCATGTCGGTGAGTTCGAGCACCTCGTCGGTGCAGGTGGCCAGCACCCGGGCGCAGCCGCGGCCGAGCTGCCGCTCGATGCCCACGCGTTCGGCGGGGCTGGTGTCCTCGTGGCCCTGGTGGCGCCGCTTGACGGTGCCCAGGGCGTGGAAGGTCTGCACGACGGGGATGTCGTGGGGCCGGGCGCCGGCCTGGGCGGCCATGCCGGACATCCAGAAGTGGGCGTGCACGGCCTGAGGCGGCTCGTCCTCCCAGACCCGGGCGAGGTACGCGCCGAAGGCGGGCATGTGCGGAAGAAGCTCGTCCTTGGGGACCGGTTCGGGCGGTCCGGCCGGTACGTGCTCCACGACGGCGCCACCGGGCAGGGCCACCCGGTCGGGCAGCTCGGTGGAGTCGCGGCGGGTGTAGACGGTGACGTCGTGGCCGCGGCGCGCCAGCTCCTCGCTGAGCCGGGCCACGTACACGTTCTGCCCGCCGGCGTCGACACCGCCGAGCGCCGCCAGCGGGCTGGCGTGCTCGGACACCATGGCGATCCTCATCGGGCCACCTCCTTCAACAGCCGCTCCCAGTCGTCCAGGAAGCGGGTCAGTCCGTAGCGGGCGAGCGCCGCGGCGCGTGCGCCCTCGCCGACCATGCGGGCGTGCAGCGGGTCGGCGAGGAAGTCCCGTACGGCGTCTTGCAGTACGTCGATGCGGTTGGAGACCACTCCGGCGCCCGGTGGCACCGCCTCGGTCACCTCGGTGGTGGCGAGGGCCACCACCGGCATGCCGAGGTGCATCGCCTCCAGCAGGGACAGCCCCAGGGAGGTCCAGCGGACGGGGTGGAGGTAGACGCGGCGGCGCGCCATCGCGGCGTGCAGCTCGCGCTGGACGAGTTCGTGGGAGCGGCAGTGCTCGTCCGGAAGGCCGAGGTGGCCGGCGAGCCCCTCCGTCTTCATGCCGAAGACGTCCAGCGGGGCAGCCCGCGCGAACGCCGGCAGCAGGTCTGTGCCTACCGTACGGCCGCGCCGTACGGGCTCGTTGACGACGACGGCGGCCCGGGGCAGCTCCCCGGTCCACAGCCGGCCGGGGTCGACGATGCCGTGCTCGATGACGGTCGTGGGGGTGTTCCCGGCGTCCCACATCAGCCGGTTGAAGTGGGTGACGTGGACGAGGGTGACGCCGGGGAGGCCGGCGGCCGGGTGGCGGGTGTGGGGGACGTCCCCGTCCGGCGCGTTGTGCTCCAGGTACACCAGCGGCGGGCGGCGGCCCAGCCACTCGTCCACGAGGGCGAGTTCGTGCGGGCGTTGCAGGACGACGAGGTCGATGTCCTCGTCCCGCAGCCGCTCCGGCGGAACCTCGACGACGGAGTCGGGCCAGTCGAAGGTGCGGGCCCGGCCGAGGCCGTCCGGTCCGCGGTCCGGGGTGACGGGGACGACGTAGGTGTGCGGGCCCTGCACGAAGGCCGTGGTCCACGACCCGTGCACGTGCCAGAGCAGGATCCTCATGTCTCCCCCATCAGCTTCTCGACGGCGGCCACGACGTCGTGCCCGGTCACCGACTCCAGGCACGGATGGCCGGGCACCGGACACGTCCGGGCCCTGCTGTCCGCGCAGGGCGCCAGCTGGTCGCCGAGCAGCACGTACGGCACGCCGTACGGCCGCCAGCGCTCGGCCGGCACGACCGGCGCGAAGAGCGAGACGACCGGGGTGCCGACGGCGGCGGCGAGGTGGGCGGGCCCGGTGTTGCCAGTGACGACGGCGTCGGCCCCGGCGAGCACGCCGGCCAGTTCCCCGGCACCGGTCCGGCCGCCGAGGTCGAGGCCGTGCTCGCCGGCGACGTACGCGGTCAGGTCCCGCTCGTCCGGCCCGCCGGTCACCACCACCCGGTGCCCGGCCTCGGCCAGTTCCCGCACGGCCTCGGCGCTGCGTTCGCGGCTCCAGGCACGGGCGGGGACGCTGGCGCCCGGGTGCAGCACGACGTACGGCCCGGGGCCGGTCACCCCGGTGGCGGCGGACGGGGGCAGTACCCGCAGCCGCCCGTCGTCGACCCGGGGGAATCCCGCGGCCTCGGCGAGGTCGAGCGCGGCCTGAGCCTCGTGGGCGTGCGGCGCGCGGTGATGCCGTACGTCGAGGAGGGAGCCGGGGTAGTCCTCGCTGTCCGCGGCGATGCTTCCGACGCCGGCCAGGCGCAGCAACAGGGCGGTGGGCAGCGGGGACTGATGGAAAGAGGTCAGGATCAGGGCCGTGTCGGCGTCGATGGTGTCGATGAGCAGCTCGACCTCGCCGCGGCCGACGGGCGGAGGGTCGAGGCCCACCCAGGGGGCGTCCCAGACGAGGATGTCGTCCACGCCGGGCAGCAGCCGGGCGGCGGGCGCGCCCCGCGGTCCGACCAGCATCGTGACGGTGTCGGCGCGGGCGGCGACGGCGCGGACGGCGGGCCCGGCGAGCAGCACGTCACCGAAGCTGTCGAGGCGCGTGACGAGCGCTTTCATCGTGGCCTCCCGCTGGTGTCGTAGGCGGCCTCGGTGGCCGGGGCACTCCGGGGCGGTGGCCCGGTCAGCACGGCGCGCACGGCGGTCAGCAGGTCCGGCGCCACGTGTTCCGCGCTCGCCGTCTCCTGCGGTCGGGTCCGCGGGGTGGGCACGAGGATGCCGTGGGCGCCCGCCCGGCGGGCGGCCTCGACGTCGGCGCCGATGTCGCCGATGACGACGCACTCGGCGGGCGCGGCGCACAGGCGCCCGGCCGCCCAGAGGATCAGGCCCGGTTCCGGTTTGCGGCAGGAGCAGCCGTCGCCGGGTCCGTGCGGGCACACGGCCCACACGTCGAAGGGGCCGAGGAGTTCGTCGACGCGGTGGTTGACGCCGCGGACGTCGGCGTCGGTGAGCAGTCCGCGCGCGATGCCGGACTGGTTGCTGACGACTCCGGTGCGGATGCCGCGCGAGCGCAGCAGGTCCACTGCCTCGCGGGCCCCGTCGACGGGGCGGACGCGGGCCGGGTCGCCGTTGTAGGGGACGTCGTGGACGAGGGTGCCGTCGCGGTCGAACAGCACGGCCTTGACGGGGCTCATCGCACCACCTCCCGCCAGGCGGGGGCGTTCCGGTACCGCCACAGGCCGCTCAGCCAGTGCCAGGTCGCCGCGGGCGGGATGAGCGCGCTGGTGGCGAGCATCGTCGTCGTCTCGTCGCGGGTACGCGGCCCGGGCGCGATGCGCGCCCACGCGAACTCCGCGGTGCCGGCGGCCCAGCCGAGCCCGGCGGCCGCGGCGGCCCGGCGGCGGCCGGCGGCCGCGAGGGCGCACGCCGCGGCACCGGCCGCGGTGACCGCCAGATGGCGGCGCAGGCGCCCGCGCGGTGCGGCGGCCTTGTGCCACCAGCCGGGCCCGTGCAGGTACCGCATCAGGGCGTCGTCGGCGTTGCCGCGCTGGGCGCGCAGGGACACCCAGCGGTCGGCGGGGCGCACGGGATGCCGGGTGGTGCGCCGGCCCTGCCGGATGCGCCAGCCGGCGTCCAGGATCCGCAGGGCGATGTCGGCGTCCTCACGGAAGGCGCGCCGGAAGCGTTCGTCGAAACCGCCGACCCGCTTGAGCGCGTCGGCGCGGTAGGCCATGTCGGCGGTGATCCAGCGGGCCTGTGCGAGAGAGGCGGTGCCCCGCTCCCAGTCGGTGGGGCGGCGCTCCCCCGGCAGCGGAACGGCGATGACGCCCTGGACGCCCCCGGTGTCGGGGGAGGCGTCGGCCAGGTCCTGCGCCAACTGCTCGCACCAGTGCGGGCCGACCTGCACGTCGTCGTCGAGGAAGGCCACCCAGGGTGAGGCGACTCCGCGCCAGCCGGTGTTGCGGGCGGCGGCGGGTCCGCGTCCCCCGCCCGTCACGACGGTCGTACGCCCCCGCAGGTCACCGAGCACGCTCAGCGGGTGCTGAAGCGGACCGGGGTCGGGGTCGGGTCCGGGCCGGTCGTCGACGAGGACGATCTCGACCGGTTTCGGTCCGGTCGCGGCGACGAGCGCGGCGAGACAGTCGGCGAGGGTGTCGCGCACCAGCGTCGGGATCACGACCGCGTACGCCGGGCTCATGCGAACGCCCTTCCCCGGCGCACCGCGAACGGACCGATCGCCAGCAGGTCCACGGGTGCGGAGCCGAAGCACTCCAGGGCGTCACGGGGGTCGTCGACCATGGGACGGCCGGCGGTGTTGAGGCTGGTGTTGACGACGACGGGCAGTCCGGTGCGCCGTTCGAAGCCGCGCAGCATCCGGGCCACCAGCGGCTCCTGCCGCTCGTCGACGGTCTGGATGCGGGCGGTGCCGTCCACATGCACCACGGCCGGGATGCGCTCGCGCCACTGATGTGCCACGTCGTGCACGAAGAGCATGTACGGGCTGGGCAGCGGCCCGGTGAACAGCTCGTGGGCGCGGTCGGCGAGGACCATGGGCGCGACCGGCCGGAACTCCTCCCGGCCCTTGACGTGGTTGAGCCGTTCCAGGTTCTCGGCGCGGCCGGGATGGGCCAGCAGGGACCGGTGTCCGAGGGCGCGCGGCCCGTACTCGCTGCGGCCCTGGAACCAGGCGACCACGCCGTCCCGGGCCAGCTCCTCGGCGACGGCCTCCGCGATGTCGTCGGGCCGCTCGTACGGTACGGCGGCCTGGTCGAGCCAGGCCCGCAGCTCCTCGTCGTTCCAGCCGCGGCCGAGGTCGGCGCCGGGCATCGGCAGCGGGTTCTCCTGCTGCTGTGCGGCCAGGTGGAGGGCGCCTCCGAGAGCGGTTCCGGCGTCCCCGGCGGCCGGCTGCACCCACACGTGCCGGTAGGGGCCCTGTGCGGCGATCCTGGAGTTGGCGACGCAGTTGAGGGCGACGCCGCCCGCCATGGTGAGCGCCTCTCCCCCGGCCTCGCGGTGCAGCCAGTGGACGAGTTCGAGCAGGAGTTCCTCGAGGACCGCCTGGGTGCTGGCGGCGAGGTCGGCGTGCTCCTGCGTCCACTGCTCGCCCTTCGCCCGGGGCGGGGCGAGGGCGGCCCAGTCGACGCCGTGCGCGCTGAAGCCGCCGTCGCCCGTCGGGTGGACGTGCTGCCGCAGCTGGGGCAGGAAGCGCGGCTTGCCGTAGGAGGCGAGGGCCATCACCTTGTACTCGTCGCTGCTGCGCAGGAACCCGAGGTGCTCGGTGAGCTCCTCGTAGACCAGGCCCAGGGAGTGGGGCAGCGCCTGCGTGGCCAGGGTGTCGAGCTTGCCGTCGCGGAAGCGGCCGGCCAGGTGGGAGGCGGCCTCACCACGGCCGTCGAGGACGAGGACGGCGCTGTCGGGGTGCGGGGAGGCGGGCCCGGCGGAGGCGGCGTGCGCCACGTGGTGCGGGACGAAGACCACCTGCTCCGGGTCCAGGCCGGGAAGAGCCTCGGCGAGGAACTCGGGGGCGCGCCGCGCGTAGTCCAGGCGCAGCGGATCAAAAGGGTCGTTCAGCCCCATTTCCTGGGCGGGGCGGGCGAGTTTGGGGTCGAAGGAGTAGGTGACCGCGTCCAGTTCCTCGGGCCGGATCCCGGCATGTTCCAGGCACCAGCGGGCGGACAGCTCGGGCAGCTCCCAGGCGGAGAACGGCACCGGGCGCTTGCCGTGCTTGCGGCGGCTGAAACGCTCCTCTTCGGCGGCGGCGACGGTGTGACCGTCGACGACGAGAGCGGCGGCCGGGTCGTGGAACAGGGCGTTGATGCCAAGGATGCGCATGGGGTGTCGCTCCGTCCCGGTGACGTGTGGGGACTCTTGCTACAGGTCCGCGAGTGCCGCTCTTGCGGCTGTCTCAAACACTTGGAGATAACTCGCCCTGAAACGAGCCGATTTTTCACGTTTCGTCATAGATCAAGCGCGGAGAGTCGCGGCAGGTCAGCCGGGCGGGAAGGCTGACTATCGGCGCCGAAGGATGCCTGGCTCGCCCGGCTCGCCCGCAGGTGGGAGCCGGGGCGTGCCAGTCGGGACCCCTCGCCGGAGGGGACAGCGGACGGGAGGGCCGGCGGGCCGGGTCAGGCGGCCGCGGACCGGGTGAACCAGTCGATCGTGCGGGCGAGGCCTGCGTCCCAGTCGACCCGGGGCTGCCAGGCGAGCCGCTCGCGCGCGAGTCGGGTGTCGGGCTTGCGGCGACCGGGGTCGTCGACCGGGCGTTCGACGAAGCGGATCCGGGAGGCGGAGCCGGTGAGGTCGACGATGCGGCGGGCGAGCTCGAGCATCGTGATCTCGTCGGTGCCGCCGATGTTCACGGGCCCCGGCTCGTCGGAGGCCGCCAGGGCGAGGATGCCGTCGACCGTGTCGTCGACGTAGCACAGCGAACGCGTCTGGCTGCCGTCGCCGGCGACGGTCAGCGGCGCGCCGTCCAGGGCCTGGGCGATGAAGGTGGGCACGGCGCGGCCGTCGCCGCCGCGCATGCGCGGGCCGTAGGTGTTGAAGATGCGGACGATGGCCGCGTCGGTGCCGTGCACGCCCCGGTGGGCGGTCACCAGGGCCTCGGCGAAGCGCTTGGACTCGTCGTAGACGCTGCGGGGGCCGACCGGATTGACGTTGCCCCAGTACGTCTCCGGCTGCGGATGCTCCAGCGGATCGCCGTACACCTCCGAGGTGGAGGCGAGGACGAAACGGGCGTCGTCGCGGCGGGTACGCTCCAGCGCGTGCCGGGTGCCGTCGCTGCCGACGGCGAGGGTCTCCAGCGGCAGCCGCAGATAGTCGGCGGGCGAGGCCGGGCAGGCGAAGTGCAGGACCAGGTCGAAACGGCCCGGCAGGGTGCGCCAGGCCGCGGGGTCGGTGGCGTCGGCCCGCACGAAGCGGAAACCGTCGTACTGCTGCAGGTCCGCCACGTTGGCGCGGGAGCCGGTGGCCAGGTTGTCGAGGCACACGACATGGGCACCCATGGCGAGCAGTCGCCTGCACAGATGCGATCCCACGAATCCGGCTCCGCCGGTGACCAGGGCCTGGCGGAAGACGCGTCCACTCATCCGGCTCTCCTCACTCTCGCGTTGCATGTGCGTGTTGACCTGAGTAACCCCAGGACGAAATCGCATGCAGAGGCCCGCCGCCTGGCCCGTCGCCGCCGCTCGGTACCCGGCGCCGACGCCTGCTCACGCGCACCCACCACCTCACGCCGATCCGCCACTTCGTTACGGCACCACACAGTCCGGATCGTTGTATGAGGAAAAGAGCCACAGGAGAAGTCAGAAGAAACCCGAGGGACGGAAACCGTCAACAACTGGCACGCAAACAGAAACCGCGATCTCCCAGTGCTTCCCCTCACTCCCGTGCGCCCCCTTGGAGAAAGGGTTCGGCAGGACGGGCGGCAGGTTGAACTGGGCAGGACATGGTCCGAGCGCCAACTCGGTGAAACCTCACCGAATTCCGTGTGCCGACTGAGACAGGTGGTATTCCATGAGCTCTTTTGTCCCCGAAACCGAGCGAACATGGAGGGTGGGTACTGCGCCCAGCATATTCCCCGCCATCGCCCACGGTATCGCCTTGTTCCGCCGCCCGCTGGAGTTTCTGAATTCCCTGCCCGCGCACGGCGATCTGGTGGGGATCCGGCTCGGTCCCCTGCGCGCCTGGGTGGTGTGTCACCCGGATCTGGTCCACCAGATGCTCAAAGACACCCACACCTTCGACAGGGGCGGCACGCAGTACGAGCGGCTCCGGTCCCTCCTGGGCGACAGCGTCGTCACCTGCCCGCACGCGGAGCACCGCAGGCAGCGCCGCCTCGTCCAGCCTCCGTTCCGTCCGTCCCGCGTCGCCGACTTCACGGAACTGATGGGTGAGGAGGCGGAGTTGACGTGCCGTGACTGGCGTGCGGGGCAGCAGGTCGACGTCAGCTCGGCCCTGCTGGCCATGACGACCCGGGTGATCAGCCGCGTCCTGTTCTCCGACTCCCTCGACGCGGCGACCGCCACGGAGGTGCGGCGCTGTCTCGCCGACGTCGTCCGCGGCCTGTTCCTGCGCACCCTCGTGCCCGTGGACGCCGCCTTCCGGCTCCCCACACCCGCCAACCGCCGCTACCGGAAAGCGGTCGCCCATCTGCACACGATCGTCGACGGGGTGATCGCCGAGCGCCGCCGAAGCGCCCGGGCCCCGCGGGCAGTTCGCCGCGCCGATGTCCTTCAGACCCTGCTGGAGGCCGCAGGCGACGGCGGCGACGGACTGCCCGCGCTCAGTGGGCAGGAAGTCCACGACCAGCTCATCACGCTTCTGCTGACCGGAGCGGAGACCGTCGCCCTGTGCCTGTCCTCCGCCTTCAGTCTGCTGGCCCGCAACCCGGAGGCGGAGCGCCGTCTCCACGCCGAACTCGATGCCGTACTCGCCGGGCGCGTCCGTCCCGCACCCGACGACCTGCCGCGCCTCGTCCACACCCGGAGCGTCGTCACCGAGACCCTGCGCCACTCCCCTCCCGGCTGGCTCTTCACCCGCGCCACGACCCGGGACACGGTGCTCGCCGGGCACCGTCTCGCCAAGGGTTCGATGGTGCTGTACAGCCCCTACCTCCTGCACCACGACCCGGCGTCGTTCGCCGGCCCCGACCGGTTCCTGCCCGAGCGCTGGCTGCCGGGGCAGACGGCGCCCGGCCGACCGGGCGCGATGATCCCGTTCGCCGCGGGGAGCCGGAAGTGTCTCGGCGACGCGTTCGCCATGACGGAGGCGACCGTGGCCCTCGCCACCCTCGCACGCCGCTGGCGGCTGCGGCTGCCGCCCGGCCCGGCCGAACGGCAGCGCCCGGCGGTGACGTTGGGGCCGAGGCGGCTGGTGATGACCTGCGAACCCCGTACGGACCGGCCGGCGGCGAGGCCGGCACGTGGGGACACGCCCGCGCTCCGGGCCGACGGCGCACTTCGAGTTCCGGACGCCCGAACGGCAGGTGACCACGGTGTCGACGACGCATGAGGAAAGCCCGCTCGCCCCGCACGACTCCCCGTCCGCCGGCACGCTGAAGGAGCTGATCGACGCTCACCTCCACATGCCGTTCGCGTTCCGCAGGAATCCCCATGCGTCCTCGGCGGTGGCCGGTGTCGAGGAGTGGCTGTGCGCGCGGGGGCTGAGCCGGGAACCGGGGGTACGGGCGATGCTCGCCTCCACCCTCCCGGCCGAACTCGCCTCCTGCACCAGTCCGGGCGTGGACGCGGACATCCTCCAGATCGTGGCGAACCAGATCGCTTACCAGTTCGTCTTCGACGACCGGGCCGAGCAGGTCGGCCGGCACCGGCCGGAGCGGTTGCTGCCCATGCTCTGCGAGAGCGTGGCGATCCTGCGGGACGGTCAGCCGCCCACCACGGTGCTCGGGGCGGCCCTGGCCGACCTGTACCGGCAGGTCCAGGAGCGGTGCACACCGGCGCAGGCCGCGCGCTGGGCCTGGGCGAGCAGTGAGTACGTCCACGGGCTGCTGTACGAGTCGGTGGCCCAGAACGGGTCCTTCCCGCCGCGGACCGGGCTGTGCACCGCCATCCGGTCACTGACCGCCGGCGTGGAGCCCTTCTACCCGTTGTACGAGGCCGCGCGGCGCGAGGAGGCCGCCCCCGCGGAACTGCGTCATCCGGCCATGCTGCGGCTGCGGCGGCTGTCGGTCGACGCGGCGGTGTGGACGGCGGACCTGTTCTCCGCGGTGAAGGAACAACGCGCCGGTGACATGATCAATCTTGCGCTGGCCCACCAGCGCGTGCGGGGCTGCTCCCTGCCCGTCGCCGTCACCCTGGCCATCGGCCAGATCAACACCGCCATCAGAGAGTTCGAGGAACTCCGCGCCCGAATGGAACCGGTGCTCAGTCCCGCGGGCCTCGACTGTGTGGAGGGCATGGCGGGCTGGATCGGGGGGTGTTACCACTGGTCCCGCACGGTGCCGCGCTACGCCGACACGGCGACGGTGTCCGCGGTGCCGTGAGGTGGTCCGCCGCGCCGGCCAGGGATGCGTATCCGGACGACCGTACCCGCACGACGGACGCCGCACGCCAAGGCCGCGGGTGATTCACTCGTCCTTGGCGTGCTCGTTCACGAATTCCCCCATACCGCACTCCGGGGGCATACGCTCTCATTGCCTCCCGGTGGCCGAACTACAGGAAGCGGTAGGGCAGATGGCGCATGGGCCACGGCAATCGATCAGCCGCTCGGGGAAGTTGCTCGAGCGCCATCGGGAACTCGGTGAGCTCGACGCGGCCCTGTCGGACCTCGGGGCCGTCGCCCGCGGCGGCCCCGTCACCCGGCACAGCGGGCTGCTCGCCTTCACCGGCCCGGCGGGGCTCGGCAAGACGGCGCTGATGACACAGACCCGCGTCCGCGCCCTCGCCGAGGGGTTCCGGGTCCTGTCGGGCAGGGGCGGTGAGGCGGACCAGGAGCTGGCGTTCCATGTGGTCCGCCAGCTCGTCCAGCCCGCGCTGGCGACGATGGACGACACCGAATGCCGGACCTTCCTGGGCACTTGGTATGCCACCGTCGCCACCGCGCTGGGCCTGGAGGCGGTGGACACCGGTCATGTGCCGGACCCGACCGGCGTGCGGGACGGTCTCGACTGGGTCATGACCCGCCTGACGCTGCTGAGGCGGACGCCCGTCGTGCTGCTCGTGGACGACCTGCACTGGGCCGACGCCGAGTCCCTGCGCTGGCTCGCCTCCTTCGCGCCCCGGGCCGCGGACCTGCCGCTGCTGATCGTCGTCGCCTACCGGCCCGACGAACTCCCGCACCAGGCGGCCCCCCTCCGCGCCCTGGTCGACAGCCACGGCGGACGCCCGCACGTGCTCGCACCGCTCACCGCGGCGAGCGTGGCGCGGATCGTGCGGGAGCAGGTGGGCGAAGCCGCCGAGGACGAGTTCTGCGAAGAATGCTGGACGGTCACCGGCGGCAGCCCTTTCGAGACCGTCGAACTCGCCATCAGGCTGGGCCGGCGCAACCTGAGGGGCACCCGCTGTGAGCTGCCCACGATGCGCGACCTCGCGGCCGCCGTGAAGGGGCCGGGGCTCATCGAGCGCCTCCAGCGGCTCGGCACCAGCACCGTCCGCTTCGCGCACGCGGGCGCCGTGCTGGGCGCGCCGTTCTCGCCGGACCTCGCCGCCACCATCGCGGTGATCGGCCGTGCGGAGGCCGCCGAGGCGACCGGGAGGCTGCGCACCGCCCGCATCCTGGCCGACGTTCCCGGGCCGGCGAGCGGTCTCGGTTTCGTCCACCCGCTGATCGCCACGACGATCTACCGGTCCATCCCGTCAGCCCTGCGGGTCGGCATGCACAACGCGGCCGCCGAAGCCCTCCGGGCGTCGGGGTACGGCCCCACCGAGGCTGCCCGGCATCTGCTGGAGGTGCCCTGCGACGGCAACCCCGAAGCGGTCGCCTGCCTGAGGGAGGCCGCCCGTGAGGCCCTGCACGCCGGCGCCCCGGACGCCGCCCGCCGTCTGCTGACCCGGGCGCTGCAGGAGCCGTCCCTGCCTGGCGAGCGGGCCGCCCTGCTGCACGAACTCGCGGGATCGACCTTCCTCATGGACCCCACGGCCACCGTGACCCACCTCCGCGCGGCACTGGCGGAGCCCGACATCGACCCCGGGCTGCGGGCCTCCATCGTGTACCGGCTCACCCAGGCGCTCGCGCACACCGACCGGATGGCCGAGGCCGCGACCGTGGCCGCCGACGAGGCCCGCACGGCCACCAACGCGCGGGTGCGGCTGCGGATGCAGGCCGATCACTTCGTCTGGAGCATGTTCCGCACCGACGAGCCCGACCCGTCCGCCCGCTCCCGCACGCTGACCCGACTGGCCGCGCGACTGTCCGCCCGGGGGCGTCCGCAGAGCCGCGGACTGGAGGAGCGCTGCGTCCTGGGACTGCGCGCCTGGGACGCGCTGCTGCGCGGCGAGTCACGCCGGACGGTCCTCGACCACGCGGAGGACGCCCTGCACGGCGGGATGAGCTGGACCGACGAGAACCGCGGCTTCGAGGTGCCCGTCTCGGTGGCCCTCACGTTCATGTACTGCGACCAGCCGCGCCGGGCCGAAGAACTGTTCACCAAGGGCATGGCCGAGTGCGAGAGCAGGGGCTGGCGCGGCTCCCATCTCGCCGTCGGCCAGACCCTCTTCGCCTACATCCGCTACCGGCGGGGCTGCCTGCCCGAGGCGGAGAACTGGGTGCGCGAGGGCCTGCGCACCGCCCAGCGGGTCGAAGGGGCGGTGCCCGCCCAGTGGTTCGCCCTCGGCATCCTCATCCAGACGCTGCTGGCCCGCGGGCGCACCGGTGACGCACGCCGGCTCGCCGACCGGTACCGCTACGGCGCGAGCGTCCCGAACGCCGTCATCTACCCCGATCCCCGTACCGTGTACGCCGAGTTGCTGCTGGCGGAGGGCCGCAACGCGGAGGCGGAGCGCCTGTTGAGGGAGGTCGGCGACTGGCTGGACGGACGGGACTGGCGCAACCCCGCCTGGTGCCCCTGGCAGCTGCGGCTGGCATCCGCGCTGGCCCGCTCGGCGCCGGACCGGGCCGTCCGGTACGCCCAGGACGCCGTCCAGCGCGCCCGTGACTTCGGCGCCGCGTCGGCGATCGGGCAGGCGCTGCACGCGCTGGCCGAGGTGACCGGCGGACGGTCGGCCCTCGACCTGCACGCGGCGGCCGTGGAGCAGCTCGAACGCTCTCCCGCGGCGTACGACCTCGCCCGCGCTCTGGTCGGACAGGGTGCCGCGCTGTCCCGGGGCGGCCGCCTCCACGAGGCCGCGGACCGGCTCTACCAGGGCCTGGAAGGCGCCGTCCACTGCGGGGCCGAGGCGCTGGCCGCCCGGGCCCGGGCCGAACTCTCCGCCGCCGGTCTGAGGCCGCTGCCGCTGCGCTACGCGCAGACGGACACCCTCACGGCCCACGAACGCACGGCGGCCGCGATGACGGCCCAGGGCCACCCGGCAGCCGTGGTCGCGAAGCACCTTCACCTCACGGAGCAAGGCGTGCGCCGGCTGCTCTCCGCCGTCTACCGCAAGGTCGGCACCGATCCCGCCGGCCTCGCCGAGGCCCTGGAGACCTTTCCCCGTCCCCACTCATGAGAGGAGACACTGTGCAGCCGCCGGAGACGGTCAACGCGGAGGCCTGGCACACGTACGGCACCCACCACCTCGCACGCGGCACGGTGCTGCCGCGGGTGCGGCGGTTCGACTGGGGCATGGACACCGGTCCCGGCGCCGAGGTGCTCGGCGAGCTGTACGGGCGACGAGTGCTGGACCTCGGGTGCGGCACGGGCCGGCTCGCCGCGCATCTCGTCCGCGCGTACGGCGCCTGGGTGGACGCCGTCGACTCCTCGCCGAGCCAGTACGAGCGGGCCCGCGCCGGGCACGGCTCGCTGCCCGGGCTGCGCCTGGTGCGAGCCGACGCGGTGGAGTACCTGCGCGTGGCGGAGCCGTACGACGTGATCTACTCCGTCAACGCCGTGCCGTACATCGATCCGGGCCGGCTGCTGCCCGCCCTCGCCTCGGCGCTGCGGCCCGGCGGGAGGCTGTGCTTCAGCGTGCTGCACACGAACTCCGACGGCGTCGGTCCCTCGTCCGTCGTCGCCTCCCGGCCCGAGATCCTGCGGCTGGCCGGTGGCGGCGGAGACGTCGGCGTCCGGATGTGGGTGCTCACGCCGGACCTGTGGACCGACCTGCTGGCCGAACACGGCCTGCGCGTCGAGCACATCGACGTCCTCGACGCCCCGGAGGAGGACAACCACGCCTCCTACCGGGTCTTCCGGGTCACCCGGCCCGTCCGGGTCTCCTCCCGCCCGCGTGGCAGCCGGCCGCCGGCCCCGCACGCGGCGCTCGGTGTCGGCGCCATCCTGTACGGCCCGCGCGGCCTGCTCCTGGGCCGGCACCACCGGGGCACCTGGGAGCTGCCCGGCGGCACCGTGGAACCCGGCGAGTCGCTCCAGGAGACGGTCGTGCGCGAACTCGCCGAGGAGACCGGGATCGAGGCGAGCCCCGCCGACGTACACCTGCTGGGCACGCTCCTCGACCACGTCGACGCCGTGGTACGGGTGACCGTGGCCGCCCGGGTCACGGCCTGGCGCGGGGAGCCGGCCGACCAGCCCGGCGAACGGGTCGGCGACTGGCGCTGGTTCGCCCTCGACCGGCTGCCGGAGAACCTGTTCGTGTGCAGCGCGCAGGGTCTCACCGCCTGGCGTCCGGACCTGCCCGTCGACCACACGCCGGCCCATTTCACTCCGTACGCCCCCTGAAGGCCTGCAACCCGCTCGCAACCTTCTTCGTGCTGCACTCGGTGACCATGGACGAGGAAACCGCACAAGCCGTGCACGAGGAGGTCCCGCGCGTCGAACTGACGCCCGCGGCCGCCGATCTGCTGCGCCGCCTCCGCGCGACCCACGGGCCGCTGATGTTCCACCAGTCCGGCGGCTGCTGCGACGGCAGCGCGCCCATGTGCTATCCGGCGGGCGAGTTCCGCACCGGCGGCTCGGACGTGCTGCTGGCCGAGCTGGTCGTGGAGGGGGTCGAGGAGCCGGTGACGTTCTGGATCTCGCGCAGTCAGTACGAGGTGTGGAGCCACACCCGGCTGATCGTCGACGTCGTCGAGGGGCGGGGCAGCGGCTTCTCGCTGGAGGCGCCCGAGGGAGTACGTTTCCTCACCCGTTCGCGGGTTGTCGGCGCCTAGACGTCGCGTCGGTCCCGGCCGTCTGGTGCACTTCCCCTGAGTCCTGGAACAGTTGACGAGACATCAGGGGGAACGGTGACGCGTCGTCAAAGACGGTTCTCGGCGGGCAAAAACGTGCTGACGTTGCTCGCGGCACTCGGCACGCTGGCCGGCGCGGCCCTGGTGGGGGCGGCGCCGGCCGGCGCCGTACCGGAGCGGACCGCCCTGGCTCCGGGCGTGGCGTACGAGGAGTTCGACCTCCCGTCGGCGCGCGGGACGGCCCACGCCCATGTGCTGATTGTCGACCTGCGCGACCCGCGGGTACGCCTCGATCTGCTGTACCCGGGGGCGGTGGCCGCGCGCTCCCCGGTCTCCCGGATGGCCGACGCGGCCGGGGCCGTGGCGGGTGTCAACGGCGACTTCTTCAACATCACCGAGACCCAGCACCCGGGCGTCGAGGCCACCGGGGCGAGCGTGGGCCCGGCGATCGCGAAGGGCCACGGTCTCAAGGCGGCGGTGCCCAACGGCCAGCGCTTCGGCCCCGCGCTGCCGCCGGGCACCACGACCGAGGACGTGATCGGCGTGGGCGTGGACCGGCGGGCCCGGCTGGACACTCTCGCCCTCGACGGCTCGATCCGGACGCCCGCGGGTCGGCTGCCGCTCGGCGGGCTCAACCAGTACGCGCTGCCGGAGGACTCCATCGGCGCGTTCACCTCCGACTGGGGGAGCGTCTCCCGGGTGCGCGCGACCTGCGGCACGGACGCCGACCGGGCGGCTGGGTGCAGCACGGACACCTACGAGGTGACGGTCCGGCGTCATCGGGTGGTGGCGATGTCCGACACCCCCGGCAGCGGCCCCATCGCCGCGGGAACGACCGTGCTGGTGGGCCGCGAGGCAGGCGCGCGGCAGCTGCGGAAGTTCTTCGCGGGCGAGCCGGTGGCAGTACGCCACCGTCTGGTGGCGTCAACGACCCGGATCCCGTACCGCTTCGCGCTCGGCGGTTACCCGCTCCTCAGGGGCGGACAGCCCCTGCCCGGTCTCGACGACCGGACCGCGGCCGTGCGCACCGCCGTCGGTGTCGCGGACGGCGGACGGCGTCTGCTGCTGCTCGCGCTGGACGGGGCGCCCGCGTACCGCACCGGTCTGACCATCGCGGAAGTCGCCGGCACGATGCGGGAGTTGGGGTCGGTCGACGCCTTCAGTCTGGACGGCGGCGGCTCGACGACCCTGGTCGCCCGGGAGCCGGGCGCGAGTGCCGTCACCGTCCGCAACCATCCCTCGGGCGGTGCGGAACGCCCCGTCCCGAACGGCATCGGGGTCTTCAGGGCCCCGTGAGGCTCACGGCCTGAGAGTGTCAAGGATGCCCGCCGTCGCCGTCAGGCCACTGTTGATGCTGGGCGCGATGTTCGTGCCGGCCAGGCAGAAGCCCAGCAACAGGCAGACCAGCGCGTGGGAGAACTTCAGCCCGCCACTGCGCAGGAAGATCACCGCCAGGATCGTCAGCAGCAGCACCACAGAGATGGAAATCGCCATCGTCAGCCTCCTCCGCCACGCCGCCATGTCTGGTTCACGGCGTTCGGCCGCAAGTGTGGCGTAGCGGAGGGTTCGTCCGGGCGGCTGACCTGTCCTCCGAACGTGTGGTGTCTGCGGCTACCGGTGGGCGTCCAGGAACGCCTCCAGCCCGGCCAGGTCGTCGGTGTTGAGGTAGTCGACGCCGGCGGCCAGCAGTTCGGCCCACAGCGCGTCCCGGGCTGGGCCCGCCACGTCCGGGGTGGCCCAGAACCGCACCTTCTGCCCGCGGGAGTGCGCGGCCCGGACGAGGCCCCGCAGTTTCTGCCGCTCGGCGTCCGGGAAGGCGCCGACACCCGCCCAGGTGAAGTTCAGCGTCCAGTTGTCGCTGATCAGCGGGACGAAGGAGGCGGGCGCCGAGGTACCGAGATCGGCGAGCCGGCCGTCGTAGAAGGCCCGTCGGACGGTCTGGGCCTCCATGGGGGTACGGGCCGCGCGGTCGCCGGAGATGACGGCGGTGACCGGTCCGGGCAGCACGCGTCCGTGTGCGCAGGTCGTGAACAGGCCCTTGTAGCGCCGCAGGTGACGGTCGAGTTCGAGGTACGTCGACGAGCCCTCGGTCTTGATGTCGATCAGCAGCTGCAACGGCTTGCGGTAGCCCCGGTACACCGAGCCGTGGTGGGCGCGGACGCGGGCGGCCAGCGGGTCGAGGTAGAGGGATTCGAGGGTGCGGGCCGGGTCGAGATCCACCGGGTCGTGGGCGACGAGGAGTTGGTCGCCGACCAGGTAGATGTCGGCTTCGACGCTGCCGAAGCGGTGGTCGAGGGCGTCGAAGAGGGGGCGCGGATGCTCGTAGTCGTTGTGCGCGTGGGCACGCCACAACGGCCGTGGGCGGTGCTTCTGTTCGCCCGCGAGCGCGTCGGCGGCGGGCAGGGCGACCGCGCCCGCGAGGGCGGCACCGAGGGTCGTGAGGGCTCTGCGGCGGGTGGTGAGGGCCATGCTCTGCCTCCCTGGTAGACCATAGGATCGCTGCGAGTATGCGATCCGTACGCCCCCAAGGTGCAGGGCCCGTACAGGAGTTGGCCGGACTGCCGCTGTCCGTTCATCTCCTGCGCGCGGGGCACACGAAAAAGCCCACCCCAGGTCGGGCGGGCTTTCCCGGATGAACGTCAGGGAGCTGGGAGGTCGACCAGTTCGGCCACCGCCTCCCGGTGGGCGCCGGCCGTGCCGTAGGCGATCGAGTCCGACTTCGCCCGCTTCAGGTTCAGGTGGACCGGGTGCTCCCACGTCATGCCGATGCCGCCGTGCAACTGCAGGGCCTCCTCGGCGGCGCGGACGGCGACGGGCGCCGCGTAGGCCTGGGCGACGGCGACCGCCACGTCGACGTCCTCGCCGGTCGTGAGCGCGTCCGCCGCGCCCCGGGCGGCCGCCCGCAGGTTGACGACCTCCAGCCACAGCCGGGCGAGCCGGTGCTTGAGCGCCTGGAAACCGCCGACCGGCCGGTTGAACTGCTTGCGCTCCTTGAGATAACGGACCGTCTCGGTCAACGCCCAGTCCGCGAGGCCCAGTTGCTCGGAGGCGAGCAGTCCCGCTCCGGCGCGCAGCGCCCGGCGTACGGCGGGTTCGGCATCGCCGACGCGGCGCCCGTCGGCCCCGTCGAGAGTGACGGTCGCGAGCGGCCGGGTCAGGTCCAGGGACACCTGCGGGGTGACGGTCACGGCGTCCGCGTCGACGGCGTACAGCCCGCCGTCCTCGGCCGGAACGAGCAGGACGTCGGCGACCGCGGCGTCCGCGATCCCGGTCAACTCACCGTGCAGCCCGCCGTTCTCCCGTCGTACCGCCTGGAAGGCGGCGCCGGGGGCCAGGTGCAGTCCGACCGCGAGGGCGGCGACGGTCCGGCCGGTCGCCAGGTGGGCGAGCAGGTCGTCGGTCCCGCACTCCAGGAGCGCCTCGGTGGCGACCACGGCGCTGGTCAGGTAGGGCACGGGCGCGACGGAACGCCCCAACTCCTCCAGCACGACCGCGACTTCGCGGTGGGTGGCGCCCTGGCCGCCCTGCGCCTCGGGCACCAGCAGCCCGGCGAGACCCATGCCGTCGGTGAGCGCCTTCCACGTCTCTCGGTCGTGGGGCGTGTCCGACTCGGTCCGGGCGATCACGCCTGCCGGGTCGCAGTGGTCGGTGAGCAGGTCACGGACGGCGGCGCGAAGGGCCTCTTCCTCCTCGGAGTAGAGAAGATCGGGCTGCGTCGTCATCGGGTCAGGTCCTTCCAGGGGACGTCCTTGTCGCTGCGTGGCTCGCCGGGCAGGCCCAGGACGCGTTCGGCGATGATGTTCAGCAGGACCTCGCTGGTCCCGCCCTCGATGCTGTTGCCCTTGGAGCGGAGGTAGCGGTAGCCGGCGTCCCGGCCGGTGAAGTCGACCAGCTGCGGACGGCGCATGGTCCAGTCGTCGTACAACAGGCCCTCCGCACCGCGGAGTTCGACCTCAAGGCCGCTGATCTCCTGGTTGAGGCGGGCGAAGGCGAGCTTCATGCCGGCCCCCTCGGGGCCGGGCTGGCCGGCAACCAGCTGCTGGCGCAGACGCTCCCCGGTGAGGCGGGCGACCTCGGCCTCCACCCAGAGGGTGAGCAGCCGCTGGTGCAGGTCGTGGGTGCGCAGCTCGGGGCGTTCGCGCCAGGTGGCGGCGACCGGGCCGATCATGCCGCCCTCGCGGGGCAGCCGCATGCCGCCGATGGCGACGCGTTCGTTGTTCAGCGTGGTCTGAGCGACCCGCCAGCCGTCGCCGACGTCACCGAGGCGGTGGGAGTCGGGGATGCGGACATCGGTGAGGAAGACCTCGTTGAACTCGGCCTCGCCGGTGATCTGACGCAGCGGCCGGACCTCGACGCCGGGGTCGGTCATGTCGCAGACGAAGTAGGTGATGCCCCGGTGTTTGGGCACGTCCGGGTCGGTGCGGGCGATGAGGATGGCCCAGCGGGCGAGGTGGGCGCTGGACGTCCACACCTTCTGTCCGTTGACGACCCAGGAGTCGCCCTCGCGGACCGCCCGGGTGCCGAGCGCGGCCAGGTCGGATCCGGCGCCGGGTTCGCTGAACAGCTGGCACCAGACCTCCTCGCCCACCCACAGGGGCCGCAGGAACCGCTGCTTCTGCTCCTTTGTGCCGAACTGCAGGATCGTCGGCGCGGCCATCCCGAGACCGATGCCGATGCGCCGCGGGTCGTTGTCGGGAGCGCCCGCTGCCTCCAACTCGGCGTCGACGACGGCCTGGAGGGAGCGGGGGGCGCCGAGTCCGCCGAGGCCTTCGGGGTAGTGCACCCAGGCGAGTCCCGCGTCGAAGCGGGCCTTCAGGAAGTCGAGGCGGTCGGTGGCCGCGGGTGGGTGCGCGGCCAGCAACCGCTCGGTACGGCGCCTGAGTCCGGCTGCGTCGATCACGCCGCGCCTCCTTCCGCCAGGCCGGGGACGACGGCGACCCGGCCGGTGGTGACCCCGTCGGCGACCCGCTGCACGGCGGCCGCGGCGCCGCCCAGCGGCACCCGTTCGCTCACCAGCGGCTTGATCGCGCTCCGCGCGGCCAGTTCGGTGAGCTGCTCGTGGCAGTGCTGGACCAGTTTCGGGTTCTTGGTGTTGTAAAGCCCCCAGTGCAGGCCGAGGATCGCGTAGTTCTTCACCAGGGCGTGGTTGAGCGACGGGCTGGGAATCGTGCCGCTCGCGAAGCCGACGACGACGATCCGGCCCTCGAAGGCGACGACCTTGGTCGACTGGGTGTAGGCGTCGCCGCCGACGGGGTCGTAGATCACGTCGGCGCCCCGGCCGCCGGTGGCCTCCTTCACGGCGGCGATGACGTCCTCGCTCCGCCGGTCGATCACCACGTCACAGCCCAGTTCCCGGGCGACCACGGCCTTGTCGGCGCCGCCGACCACACCGATCACCGTCGCCCCGGCCGCCTTCCCGAGCTGCACGGCCGCGCTGCCGACCCCTCCGGCGGCAGCGTGGACGAGCAGTGTCTCGCCGGCCTCCAGGCGGGCCCGCCGGTGCAGGGCGAACCATCCCGTCTGGTAGCCGATGTGCAGGGCCGCCGCCTCGGCGTCGTCCAGGGCGTCGGGGGCGGGCAGCAGGGCGGCCGAGTCCGCGACGGCGTACTCGGCGAAGCCGCCGTACGGCAGCGCGGGGTTGGCGATGACCCGGCGGCCGTCCTCGGTCTCGCCGCAGATCTCCACACCCGGCGTGAACGGCAGCGGCGGCCGGACCTGGTAGTGGCCCCGGGCCATCAGCGCGTCCGGGAAGTTGATGTTCGCGGCGCGCACCTTCAGCAGGACCTGGCCGTCACCGGGGGTGGGCCGCGCCACCTCCTCCAGGCGCATCACCTCGCCCGGCTCGCCGTTCTCGTGCACTTGCCATGCCTGCATGCGGTGCCTCCACGGGACTGCTTCGTCTGACCGGGGTCCTCCGCATACTAAGCGGTCGCTTGTCGATCGGGGAACCTCACGCGCGTCCCGACCTCTTCGGCCGTGCCCGTACATGCATGCGCTCCCCCTGCGGCCCGAACAAGCTGAGACACTCCACCGGCCCCTGACCTTCTTCCGGCCCGAACCAGTGCGGCACCCGGGTGTCGAACTCGGCCGCCTCCCCCGCACTCAGCACGACGTCGTGCTCGCCCAGGACCAGCCGCAGCCGCCCGGACAGCACGTAAAGCCACTCGTACCCCTCATGGGTCTGCGGCTCCAGCACCTCGGCCGACGGCGGAATCAGCATCTTGAACGCCTGGAGGCCGCCGGGCTTCCGGGTCAGCGGCCAGTAGGTGCGCCCGTGCCGGCAGACCGGCGCGGCCCGCACCCGCGGATCCCGCACCGACGGAGCGCCCACCAGCTCGTCCAGCGCCACCTCGTGGGCCCGCGCGATCGGCAGCAGCAGCTCCAGGCTGGGCTTGCGCAGCCCCGACTCCAGCCGGGAGAGGGTGCTCACGGAGATGCCGGTCGCCGCGGAGAGCCCGGCCAGCGTCGCCCCTCGTTCCTTCCGGATCCGGCGCAGCCTCGGGCCGACCTCGGCGAGGACCTCGTCCATGTCGTCGTCACTCATGGCATCCATTGCAGTTTCGGCAAATACATTTGTCAATGTCGCCTCGGGAGAGTGACCGTCTCGGTGGAGGTGGTCACCAATGACCGAGAACTACGAAGTGGTCGTCGTCGGCGGCGGAGCGGCCGGGCTGTCCGCCGCGCTGGTCCTGGGCCGGGCCCGGCGCCACACACTGGTCGTCGACGCGGGCGAACCGCGCAACGCGCCCGCCGCGCACATGCAGGGCTATCTGTCCCGGGACGGCATGTCCCCCGCCGAGTTCCTCGCCGTGGGCCGCGAGGAGATCGCAAGGTACGGCGTGGAGCTGGTCCGGGACCGGGCGGTGGACGCCGGCCGGGACGGGGACTTCGCCGTGGCGCTGGCGAGCGGGCGCACCGTGCGTGCCCGCAGGCTGGTCGTCGCCACCGGCCTCAAGGACGAGCTGCCGGCCGTCCCGGGCCTCGCCGAGCGGTTCGGACGCGACGTGCTGCACTGCCCGTACTGCCACGGCTGGGAGGTACGGGACCAGGCCTTCGGCGTGCTCGCGACGACCCCGATGAGCGTGCACCAGGCGCTGATGGTGTCCCAGTGGTCGAAGGACGTGACGTTCTTCCTGCACACGGTCGCCGAGAAGGAGCTGTCCGACGACGACCTGCGCAGGCTGGCGGCGGCCGGGGTGAAGGTCGTGCCCGGTGAGGTCGCCGAACTGATCACACGGGACGACCGGCTCACCGGCGTCCGGCTCGCCGACAGCACCACCCACGAGCGCGAGGTGCTGTTCGTGGCCCCCCGCGCCGTCCCGCGGACGGATCTGCTCCGGCGGCTGGGCGCGGAGCTGCGGGAGACACCGTTCGGCGCGTACCCCGTGGTGGACGAGACGGGTCTGACGACCGTGCCCGGCGTGTGGTCGGCGGGCAACGCGATGGGCTTCACCGAGCAGGTGGTCAACGCGGCGGCCGGCGGGTACCGGGCCGGCGCCACGATCAACGGTGAGCTGCTGATGGCGGACCTGGATGCGGCCGTCCGGGTGTAGACCGCCCGCCTCCGGTGCACCATGGCTGCATGCTGCTGACCCGGCTGGCCCAGGTGTCCCAGGAGGTCGCCGCCACCTCGGCGCGCTCCCGGAAGATCGCGCTCCTCGCCGAGCTCTTCCGGGACGCCGAGGCGGACGACGTGCCGATCGTCATCCCCTACCTCGCCGGACGGCTGCCCCAGGGGCGGCTCGGCGTCGGCTGGAAGGTGCTCAGCCGGCCCGTCGCCCCGGCCGCCGAGCCGACCCTGACCGTCCGCGAGGTGGACGCCCTGCTGAGCGAACTGGGCAAGGTGTCCGGCACCGGCTCGCAGGCCCAGCGGGCGCGGCTCGTCGGTGAGCTGATGGGCGCGGCCACGCGGGACGAGCAGCGGTTCCTGCTCGGCCTGATCAGCGGCGAGGTGCGGCAGGGCGCGCTGGACGCGGTCGCGATCGAGGGCCTCGCCCAGGCCACCGAGGCGCCGTCGGCGGACGTCCGGCGGGCCGTGATGCTCGCGGGCTCGCTCCAGACGGTGGCCCAGGCCCTGCTCGCGGACGGCCCCGCCGCCCTGGACCGCTTCCGGCTCACCGTCGGCCGCCCGGTCCTGCCGATGCTCGCGCACAGCGCCTCCTCGGTGGCCGAGGCGGTCGACAAGCTCGGCGCGTGCGCGGTCGAGGAGAAGCTGGACGGCATCCGTGTCCAGGTCCACCGCGACGGCGAGACCGTACGGCTGTACACCCGCACCCTCGACGACATCACCGACCGCCTGCCCGAACTGACGTCGGCGGCCTTGGAGTTGAGGGGGGAACGCTTCATCCTGGACGGTGAGGTCATCGCCTTCGACGAGGACGGCCGCCCCCGCTCCTTCCAGGAGACGGCCGGCCGGGTGGGGTCCCGGGTGGACGTGACGACGGCTGCCGAGGCGGTCCCCGTCTCCCCCGTCTTCTTCGACGCCCTGTCCGTCGACGACCACGACCTGCTGGACCTCCCGTTCGCCGCACGGCACGCGCAGCTGGAGCGGCTGGTGCCGGAGCCGATGCGGGTGCGCCGGACACTGGTGTCCGGGCCCGAGGACCTGAACGCGGCCGAGGAGTTCCTGGCGGAGACGCTGAAACGCGGCCACGAGGGTGTCGTCGTGAAGTCCCTCGACGCCCCCTACAGCGCGGGCCGGCGCGGCGCGTCCTGGCTGAAGGTCAAGCCCGTCCACACGCTCGACCTGGTGGTCCTGGCGGCCGAGTGGGGCCACGGCCGCCGCACCGGCAAGCTCTCCAACCTCCACCTCGGCGCCCGCACCGCGGACGGCTCCTTCGCGATGCTCGGCAAGACCTTCAAGGGCATGACCGACGCGATGCTGACCTGGCAGACCGAGCGCCTGCAGGAGCTGGCCGTGGACACCGGCGGGTACGTGGTGACCGTGCGCCCCGAACTCGTCGTCGAGATCGCCTACGACGGTCTGCAGAGGTCCACCCGCTACCCGGCCGGCGTCACCCTCCGCTTCGCGCGCGTGGTCCGCTACCGCGAGGACAAACACCCCGAGGACGCCGACACCGTCGAGACACTGCTCGCGGCCCATCCGGAGGTGCGGCCGTGAAGCGCAGCGCGGGCCTGCTGCTCTTCCGCCGCAGTGCCGATCTCGGGACGGAGGTGCTGCTCGGCCACATGGGCGGTCCCTTCTACGCGCGGCGCGAGGCCGGGGCGTGGACCGTGCCGAAGGGCGAGTACGACCCGGATGAGCCCGCCTGGGACGCGGCCCGCCGCGAGTTCCAGGAGGAGCTGGGGCTGCCGCCGCCCGACGGGGAGGCCGTCCCGCTCGGCGAGGTCCGGCAGACGAACGGCAAGACCGTCACGGCCTGGGCGGTCGAGGCGGACCTCGACCCGGCCACGATCATCCCAGGCACCTTCCTCATGGAGTGGCCGCCGAAGTCCGGGCAGACCCAGGAGTTCCCGGAACTGGACCGCGTGGCCTGGTTCGGCCTGGAGGGCGCGCGGGCGGTGATCGTGCAGGCGCAGGCCGCGTTTCTCGACCGGCTGGCGGAGCACTCGCTCTGAGCGGATGCGTACGCGTTGCGGTCCCCACCGCGGCGCGGGAAGGTCTGAGTAAGCCAGCTTTTCAGGAGGTCGGCCATGCCCATCGCAACGGTGAACCCGGCGAACGGCGAGACGGTCAAGACGTACGAGGCCATGGGCGAGGAGGAGATCGAGCGCCGGCTCCAGCTCGCTCAGGCCACGTTCCGCACGTACCGGACGACGGCCTTCGCCGAGCGCGCCCGGCTCCTGCACCGGGCCGCCGACCTCCTCGACGAGGACCAGAACGACATCGCCCGCGTGATGACGACCGAGATGGGCAAGCCGGTCAAGCAGGCCCGCGCGGAGGCCGCGAAGTGCGCCAAGGCGATGCGCTGGTACGCCGACAACGCCCAGGAGCTGCTCGCCGACGAGGAGCCGGGCGCCTCGGACGTGCAGGACTCCGGCGCCTCCCACGCCCTGGTCCGCTACCGGCCCATGGGCCCGGTGCTCGCGGTGATGCCGTGGAACTTCCCCCTGTGGCAGGTGGTCCGCTTCGCCGCGCCCGCGCTGATGGCGGGAAACGTGGGCCTGCTCAAGCACGCCTCCAACGTCCCGCAGACCGCCCTCTACCTGGAGGACCTCTTCCACCGCGCGGGCTTCACCGAGGGCTGCTTCCAGACCCTGCTCGTCGGCTCCGGCGCCATCGACGACATCCTGCGCGACGAGCGCGTGAAGGCGGCCACCCTCACCGGCAGCGAGCCCGCAGGCCGCGCGGTCGCGTCCACCGCCGGTGAGATGATCAAGAAGACGGTGCTGGAGCTGGGCGGCAGCGACCCGTACATCGTGATGCCCTCCGCCGACATCGACCGGGCCGCGCAGGTCGCGGTGACCGCGCGCGTGCAGAACAACGGGCAGTCCTGCATCGCCGCCAAGCGGTTCATCGTGCACACGGACGTGTACGACGCGTTCGCCGAACGGTTCGTCCAGGGCATGCGGGCGCTCAAGGTCGGCGACCCGCTGGACGAGGAGACCGAGATCGGACCGCTGGCCAGCGAGCGGGGGCGTGCCGATCTGGAGGAACTGGTCGACGACGCCAGGCGTAGTGGCGCACAGGTGCTGTGCGGGGGCGAACGGCCCGACGGGGACGGCTGGTACTACTCGCCGACCGTCCTGACCGGCATCACCCGCGAGATGCGCGTCCACCGCGAGGAGACCTTCGGGCCGGTCGCCACGCTGTACCGGGCCGCCGACCTGGACGAGGCCGTGCTCATCGCCAACGACTCGCCGTTCGGACTGAGTTCGAATGTCTGGACAGAGGACGAGACGGAGGTCGACCGGTTCGTACAGGACCTGGAGGCCGGTGGTGTGTTCGTCAACGGGATGACCGCCTCCCATCCGGCGTTCCCGTTCGGCGGTGTGAAGCGGTCCGGGTACGGGCGTGAGCTGTCCGGGCACGGAATCCGGGAGTTCTGCAACATCACGACCGTATGGCACGGAGCGTGAGGCTTCCGCGGCTACGATCCCCTTTGTGAACCGCGAAGTGACTCTGCCTCTGATCGTCGACGACCGCGGGACCCTGCAGGTGGCTGCCGCCGACGTGAGTAAGTTGTTGCGGACGGTGGGCGGCCGGTGGCTGCATCTTGTCGAGGCCGGGGAGGACGGGCTCGACGAGGACACGGTGGCCGCGCTGACGATCGAACTGGCGAAACTGGCCGACCGGATCGACGTGGCGTGCATCGCGCACAGCAGCGGGCAGACCGGCTGAGGGGCGCGGGGAACCGCGCGACCGGCCACCGACGAGCGGCGGACCGAGTCGCGCGGCACCCCTCATGAAGCCAGTGCCGTGGCAGGCACTAGCGGATCGGCATCCCGGACAAGGTCCGCGCGATCACCAGCCGCTGGACCTCGCTCGTGCCCTCGAAGATCGTGTAGATCGCGGCGTCCCGGTGCATCCGCTCCACCGGGTACTCCCTGGTGTAGCCGTTGCCGCCGAGGATCTGGATCGCCTGCGCCGTGACCTTCTTGGCGGTCTCACTCGCGAACAGCTTCGACATGGAGCCCTCGGCCGCGGTGAACTGCTTGCCGTTGATCGCCATCCAGGACGCCCGCCACACCAGCAGCCGGGCCGCGTCGATGGACGTCCGCATGTCCGCCAACTGGAAGGCCACGCCCTGGTTGTCGATGATCGGCCGGCCGAACTGCTCCCGCGTCTTCGCGTAGTCGAGGGCGACCTCGTACGCGGCCCGGGCGGTGCCGACCGCCATGGCTCCCACAGCGGGACGGCTCGCCTCGAAGGTCGCCATCGCCGCGTTCTTCACCCTCCCCCAGCCTCCGGCCGGGGGGACCCCCATCTCGCTTCGCTCGCCCCCCGCCTTGGCCCGCTCCCGGGCCCGCGCGAGGCGCTCGTCGAGCTTCTCCTTGCCGCCGAGCAGGCAGGAGCCGGGCACGCGCACGTTGTCGAGGATGACCTCGGCGGTGTGCGAGGCACGGATGCCGTGCTTCTTGAACTTCTGGCCCTGGGACAGGCCGGGGGTGTTCGGCGGGACGATGAAGGAGGCGTGACCCTTGGAGCCCAGCTCCGCGTCGACGACCGCGACGACGACATGGACGTTGGCGATGCCGCCGTTGGTGGCCCAGGTCTTCGTGCCGTTGATCACCCACTCGTCCTTGGCCTCGTCGTACACGGCCCGGGTACGCATCGAGGCCACGTCGGAGCCGGCGTCGGGCTCGGAGGAGCAGAACGCGGCCACCTTGACGTCGCCCGCGTCGCCGTACATCTGCGGGATCCAGGTGCCGACCTGCTCCTCCGTGCCGTTGGCGAGGACGCCCACGGCGGCCAGGCCGGTGCCGACGATGGACAGGGCTATGCCCGCATCGCCCCAGAACAGCTCCTCCATGGCCATCGGAATGCCGAGGCCGGTGGGGTCGAAGTACTGCTGGGCGTAAAAGTCCAGGGAGTAGATGCCGACCTTGGCGGCCTCCTGGATGACCGGCCAGGGAGTCTCCTCACGCTCGTCCCATTCGGCGGCCGCGGGGCGGATCACGTCGGCGGCGAAGCCGTGCAGCCAGTCCCGGACCTCCTTCTGTTCGTCGTTGAGCTCCATGGTGAACTCGGCCATGTCCCCTCCAGCGGCGACGCACGTACGTGTTACTTACGGTAACCCCGAGTCTGTTACCGGCGGGTAGGAAAAGTCAACTCCTGATGACTGTCCGCCCGCCCGTTCGATCCACGGGGCATGCTGGGTGTTAGTTTGCGCATGCGTTACCTAATCACCACGGGTGGGGAGAGCACATGGACACCACGCAGCGGACCGATCAGCAGCGGTCGGCCGACCGCCGCCGACGCGAGCTGCTGGAGGCCGCGGACCGGGTGGTGCTGCGCGACGGGCCGCAGGCCTCGATGAACGCGATCGCCGCGGAAGCGGGCATCACCAAGCCGATTCTCTACCGCCACTTCGGTGACAAGGGCGGGCTCTACGCCGCGTTGGCCAAGCGGCACACGGACGCGCTGCTGAACTCCCTGCGGGCGGCGCTGGACGCGCCGGCCGAGCGACGGGAACGGGTCGAGGCGACGTTGGACACCTACCTCGCGGCGATCGAGGCCCGTCCCCAGGTGTACCGGTTCCTCATGCATCCGGCCGAAGGGGGCCAGGTCGGAGACCAGGGCTTCGACGTCGGCAAGCATTTCGCTCCGCTGTTGCGACGGATGGGCGAGGAGCTGGCCCAGGTCATCGAGGACCGGCTCGATCTGGGACCCGGGGGGCAGCAGCTGGCCCGGGTGTGGGGGCACGGGATCGTCGGCATGATGCATGCGGCGGGTGACTGGTGGCTGGGAGAACGGCCTTGCTCGCGGGCCGAGTTGGTGCGGAGTCTGGCGGACCTGCTGTGGGGGCGGCTCGCCGCGGCGGGGGACAAGGTGGGCGGGCCGGGGTTCTGACGGTCGTGTGTCGAGGTCGGACGGCTCACCTGCGCCACGAGGCTCGCGCCACTTGTCGCATCAGACGGCGGTGGCGCCGGCCCTTGAGGTGGTCAGCGTAGACCCGGCCCTCCAGGTGATCGTGCTCGTGTTGTAGGCATCTGGCGAAGAAACCCGTCCCGTGCACGGTGATCGGCTCTCCCGTCATCGTGAACCCCTCGATCAGCGCGTGGTCGTGGCGTTCCGTTCCCGCCTCCAGGCCGGGAAGGGACAGGCAGCCCTCCGGGCCCCGCAGGAGGACGCCGTCCGCCTCGACGAGCGTCGGGTTCACCACATGGCCCAGGTGGCGGACCTCCTCGTCGTCCGGGCAGTCGTACACGAACACCCGTAGCGGGACGCCGATCTGGTTCGCGGCCAGGCCCACGCCCTGGGCTGCGTACATGGTCGCGAACAAGTCCTCGACCAGACGAGCGAGTTCGGGGCCGAAGTCGGTGACCTCCGCGCAGGGGGTGTGCAGGAGGGGGTCGCCGAGCAGGGTGAGGGGCCGGACGCGGCCCCGGGCGCCCGGGATGGAGCCGTTTCGCATGGCGGCAAGGGTACGGTCCTTGCTGTCACGCGAAGCTCGTGCGGGCGCCGCGGTTCGGGAGTGCGAATGGATCTCGATAGGCTGAGGTCCACACCACGTTGCCGAATGGCTTCAGGCGCGGCGCGTACGCAAGGAGGATCGAGAACTGATGGCAGGCAACTCGGACCCGCTCACGCCGCGGGCCAAGATCGCCGTGACCGCGGGCAAGGCGGTCGCGGCGGCGTCGCGCGCCGCGGGGCGCGGCAGCGGTTCGGTGATCGGCGGCCGGGTCGCGCTGAAACTCGACCCCGACCTCCTCGCCCGGCTCGCCCAGAACCTGGACGTCGTCCTGGTGTCGGCGACCAACGGCAAGACCACCACCACCCGGCTGATCGCCGAGGCGCTGCGCGCCGCGGGGCCGGTCGTCTCCAACGCCCTCGGCGCCAACATGCCGGCCGGAATCACCTCGGCGCTGGCGGGCAGCTCGGACGCGCGCTACGGCGTCATCGAGGTCGACGAGAAGTACCTCGCCGGGGTCGCCCGGGACACCGACCCCAAGTGCATCGCCCTGCTCAACCTCTCCCGCGACCAGCTCGACCGTGCCGCCGAGACCCGCATGCTCGCCGAGAACTGGCGTGAGGGGCTCGCCGGCTCCAAGGCCGTGATCGTGGCGAACGCGGACGACCCGCTGGTGGTGTGGGCCGCGTCCTCCTCCCCCAATGTCATCTGGGTCGCCGCCGGACAGATGTGGAAGGACGACGCCTGGTCCTGCCCGTCCTGCGGCGGTGTGATGCAGCGTCCCGGCGACGACTGGTTCTGCGGCGAGTGCGGCTTCCGCCGGCCGACGCCGAGCTGGGCGCTCTCCGGTGACCACGTCCTCGATCCGCACGGGTCCGCCTGGCCGATCCACCTCCAGCTGCCCGGCCGCGCCAACAAGGCCAACGCCGCCTCGTCGGCCGCCGTCGCCGCCGTCTTCGGGGTGCCGCCGCAGGTCGCCCTGGAGCGCATGTACCAGGTGCAGGCGGTGGCCGGCCGGTACGACGTGGTCCAGTTCATGGAGCGCGACCTCAGGCTCCTGCTCGCCAAGAACCCGGCGGGCTGGCTCGAGACGTTCAGCCTGATCGACCCGCCGCCGACCCCGGTGATCCTCTCGGTCAACGCGCGCGGCGCCGACGGCACCGACACCTCCTGGCTGTGGGACGTCGACTACACCCGCCTGACCGGCCACCCGATCTGCGTCATCGGCGACCGCAAGCTCGACCTCGCGGTGCGTCTGGAGGTCGCCGACCAGCACTTCCAGGTGTGCGAGAACCTCGACCAGGCGGTGCAGATGAGTCCGCCCGGCCGCATCGAGGTCATCGCCAACTACACCGCCTTCCAGGACCTGCGCCGCCGCGTCGGCAACTGACCATCAGGGGACTTTTGTGAGCGACAACCAGCTGCGGATCGTCTGGATCTACCCCGACCTGCTCAGCACCTACGGCGACCAGGGCAACGCCCTCGTCGTGGAGCGCCGGGCCCGGCAGCGCCGCCTCGACGTGGCCCGCCTCGACGTGCGCAGCGACCAGCCGATCCCGACCTCCGGCGACATCTACCTGATCGGCGGCGGCGAGGACCGGCCGCAGCGGCTCGCGGCCGAGCGGCTGCGCCGCGACGGCGGGCTGCACCGGGCCGTGGAGAACGGCGCGATCGTCTTCTCGGTCTGCGCCGGCTACCAGATCCTCGGCCACGAGTTCATCAACGACCTCGGCCAGCGCGAGCCCGGCCTCGGCCTGCTCGACGTGGTCTCGGTGCGCGGCGAGGGCGAGCGGTGCGTCGGCGACGTGCTGGGCGACATCGACCCCCGCCTGGGCCTGCCCCCGCTGACCGGCTTCGAGAACCACCAGGGCGTCACCCACCTCGGCCCCACCGCCCGCCCGTTCGCCCAGGTCCGCCTCGGCAACGGCAACGGGACCGGCGACGGCACCGAGGGGGCGTACAACGACACGGTCTTCGGTACGTACATGCACGGCCCCGTGCTGGCGCGCAACCCGCTCATCGCGGACCTGCTGCTGAAGCTGGCGCTCGACGTGAACGCGCTGCCGCCGACCGACGACCGCTGGTACGAGGCGCTCCGCAACGAACGCATCGCCGCCGCTCAGCAGCCCGCGTAAGGGGCGGCCCGGGGCCCGTGCGAGGTCCGCACGGTTCGGCGGGGACCACGGCGAGCCCGTCTGGCGTCCGGTCCGCTCACGTGGGCGGCCGCGTCCATCAGGCGGACGCCTGCTACGGCGCCACCCCCGCACGCCGTTATGGTGGCCGGGTCCAGCCGGACAGTGCGGTCCGGCTCCCGGCCCACTTCGAGAAGGTATTTCGGGCTATGCGCATTGGTGTCCTCACGTCCGGCGGCGACTGCCCCGGCCTGAACGCCGTCATCCGGTCCGTCGTGCACCGTGCCGTCGCCGACCACGGCGACGAGGTCATCGGTTTCCGGGACGGCTGGAAGGGCCTCCTGGAGTGCGACTACCTCAAGCTCGACCTCGACGCGGTGGGCGGCATCCTCGCTCGCGGCGGCACCATCCTCGGCTCCTCCCGGGTCCAGCCCTCGCAGCTGCGGGACGGCGTGGAGCGCGCCCGGGGCCACGTCGAGGAGCTCGGGCTCGACGCGGTCATCCCGATCGGCGGCGAGGGCACGCTCAAGGCCGCCCGGCTGATGTCCGACGCCGGTCTGCCGATCGTGGGCGTGCCGAAGACCATCGACAACGACATCGCCGTCACCGACGTCACCTTCGGCTTCGACACGGCCGTGGGGGTGGCTACGGAGGCCCTGGACCGGCTGAAGACCACCGCCGAGTCCCACCAGCGCGTCCTGGTCGTCGAGGTCATGGGCCGCCACACCGGCTGGATAGCGCTGCACTCCGGCATGGCCGCCGGCGCCCACGCCATCGTCGTACCGGAACGGCCCTTCGACATCGAGGAGTTGGCCCGCACGGTCGGCGAGCGGTTCGCGGCCGGCAAGCGGTTCGCGATCGTCGTCGCGGCGGAGGGCGCGAAGCCGATGCCGGGGACGATGGCCTTCGACGAGGGCGGCAAGGACATCTACGGGCATGAGCGCTTCGCCGGGATCGCGCGGCAGCTCTCCATCGAGTTGGAGGAACGGCTCGGCAAGGAGGCCCGGCCGGTGATCCTGGGGCATGTGCAGCGGGGCGGTACGCCCACCGCGTACGACCGGGTGCTGGCGACCCGGTTCGGATGGCATGCGGTGGAGGCCGTGCACCGGGGCGAGTTCGGGAAGATGACCGCGCTGCGCGGGACCGACATCGTGATGGTGTCGCTGGCGGAGGCCGTGCAGACGTTGAAGACGGTTCCGGCGGAGCGGTACGCGGAAGCGGAGTGTGTGCTGTAGCCGTCCGTCGGGTGCGGGTGGTCGTGGTTGCTCGCGCCCACGCGGCAAAGCCGCATATGGATACAGCCCCGCGCCCCTTGGTCGGCTGTCCTGCCCCCGGTCGTAAGCGAGGCCGGGGGCAGTTCTAGTCTGTGTGCGGACAGACTCGCACAACCCCCACGAAACAGGAGCCGGCGGAGATGGATCACAGCGGGCACGGCATGACCATGGATCTGCCGCCGTTCACGCTGGGGCGGGGGCTTCAGTGGTCCGCGGACCCGTTCTTCCTGGTGGCCTGCCTGGTGGGGCTCGCGCTGTACGGGTGGGGTGTGGTGCGGCTGCGACGGCGCGGGGACGCCTGGCCGGTGGGGCGGACGATCGCGTTCGCCGCCGGGGTGCTGAGCATCGGGCTGGTGATGTGCACCAAGCTCAATGACTACGGCATGGTCATGTTCAGCGTGCACATGGTGCAGCACATGATCATCAGCATGCTGTCGCCGATCCTGATCCTGCTCGGCGCCCCGGTCACGCTGGCGCTGCGGGCGCTGCCGCCGGCGGGGCGCGGGCGCAAGGGGCCGCGCGAGGTGCTGCTGATGTTCCTGCACAGCCGGTACATGCGGATCATCACCCATCCGGCGTTCACCATCCCGTTGTTCATCGCCAGCCTGTACGCGCTGTACTTCACGCCGATCTTCGACTTCCTCATGGGGTCCAAGACGGGGCACATCGCGATGATGGTGCACTTCCTCGCCGTCGGTGTGGTCTTCTTCTGGCCGATCATGGGTGTGGACCCGGGCCCCAGCCGCCCGGGTTATCTGATGCGGATGCTGGAGCTGTTCGCCGGTATGCCGTTCCATGCCTTCTTCGGCATCGCGCTGATGATGGCGTCCACTCCTCTGGTCGAGACGTTCAGGAACCCGCCCGCCTCTCTCGGTATCGACGCGCTCTCGGACCAGAACGCCGCCGGCGGGATCGCGTGGGCGTTCAGCGAGATTCCGTCCGTACTGGTGCTGATCGCACTGCTGTTCCAGTGGTATCGCTCCGAACAACGGCACGCCAAACGCACGGACCGGGCCGCCGACCGGGACGGCGACAAGGAACTCGAGGCATACAACGCCTATTTGGCCTCATTGAACGCACGCGGGCGTTGAGGGGCTTCTTTTTCAGTAGCATGAAGCGCGTTGGGGGAACCGCCGGGGGGAGCGGTGATGACACTTCGCGCATTGATGCGAAAGCTCGGGAAAAGGGTTGCGTGTCTGCTGGTTCTCGTGCTCGCGCTGAGCGGCTGCGAGCGGGGCCCGTCCTTGTCGGTGGTGAAGGCGGTCGCCGCGGGAGTGCCGTCCCTGGCACCCTTCTTCGACGAGCGCAGCGGACTCGGCCAGGACGCCCAGGTCAGGTCGCAGCGGGTGCGGGGCGGGCTTCAGCAGGGCGACACGCCTGGGTTGTACGGGGGTTCGAAGCAACCGACGGTCTGTGACGTCAAGCGGCTCGAACAATTCCTCACGGATGCCAGGAACGAGCGGAAGGCTCAGGCCTGGGCGCGGGCGCTGGACATCTCGGCCGACAGCATTCCGGATTATCTGGAACGGCTCACACCTGTTCTCCTGCGTCACGACACTCTCGTGAAGAACCACGACTACAAGAAGGGAAAGGCCGTCCCTTACAACTCCTTGCTGCAGGCGGGAATCGCCGTTCTCGTCGATCAGCGAGGACTTCCCGCCGTGAAGTGCTCATGCGGAAATCCGCTCCGGCCTTTCGAGGGCGACACGAGCCGGATCTCCGTCGAGTTCGAGAACGACAACAAGAAGTGGCAGGGGTACGAGCGTTCGTCCGTGCTGGCCGTACGGCCCGCCTCCCGGCCACTGGAGGGGCTCGCCCTCGTCGACGTCGGGCAGCCCGAGCGGGGCATCCAGCGGCCGGTCGGCACGACGGGCGACGACGACTCCACGTTCGACACCCGCGAGCGACGCGCGGTACCGGACCTCACCGGGGCGACGTTCGGGCAGGCGAGCCGACGGCTGGCCGACTCGGGGCTGGCGGCCGGCTATGACGACCGCAGGCCACCGCCGGCCGGGGCCAGGATCACGGCGACCGATCCGCCCGCCGGGACCGAGCTGAGGTTCGGGGAGTACGTGATGCTGAGCGTGTCCGGGGGTGAGTCGGGAGGGGGGCAGGGAGGTACGCCCAAGGGCCCCGGCCCGGGCGTCTCCGGCGGGGTGACCACTCCCCCGTCGTCCGGGTCCTCCGGGGCGTCAGGCTCCTCCGGATCACCTGGATCGACCGGATCTTCGGGGTCCTCCGGCACGACGACGACACCGCCACCGCCGCCGTCCGGCAGTGGGCCGAAGTCGCCCTCCTCGGGGACGTCCGGTACATCGGGTACACCCGGTACACCGCCCGGCGCGGAGCCCCCGTCGTCCAGCAAGCCGCCCGGCTCCCGGCCACCGTCCTCGGCCCCGCCGGCCGCCTCCGAGCCGCCCGCCCCTCCCCCGTCGAGTCCGCCGCCCGCCTCCGATCCTCCGGCCGGTTCACCGCCGCAGGTGACGAGTGCGCCCCCGCCCGATGCCCCGCCCCCGCCCAGCACCCCGGTCACCGCCAGCGCCCCGCCCCCGACGAGCGCCCCCGTCTCCGGCGAACCCGCGAGCGGTGGACCGGCCACCGGCGCCCCGGCGAGCAGCGGGCCGGTGACGGGCGAGGCGACCGTCGGCACGATCACGTAACGCCTCCGTGGAACCCGGGAGTCAGCCGATGCCCTCAGGATCACCGACGTCGGGAGTGGGCCGGGTCATCGCCGGCCGCTATGTGCTGCTGAACCGGCTCGGCAGCGGCGGGATGGGCCATGTGTGGCTCGCCCACGACCAGAGACTCGACTGCGAGGTCGCACTGAAGGAGATCGTCTTCCGTGACGCGGCCGAGGCCGGTCACGAGCGGGAGGCGAGGGTCGCCCGGGCACGGGCCGAGGCCCGGCACGCGGCCGGGCTGCGCGGCCATCCGCACGTGGTGACCGTGCACGACGTGCTGGAGCACGACGGGCTGCCGTGGATCGTCATGGAGTACGTGGCGGGCGCCGTCGATGTCCGCGACCTGGTCGCCACGCGCGGGCCGCTCGCCCCGGCCGAGTGCGCCCGTATCGGGCTGGCCGTGCTGGACGCGCTGACCGCCGGGCACGAACGAGGAGTGATGCACCGGGACGTGAAACCGGCGAACATCCTGCTCGCGCCGGACCGCGCGGGAGCGCCGTACGGACGTGTCCTGCTCATGGACTACGGGATCTCCGTGCAGCCGGACGCCGGGGAGACGCGGTACACGCTGGCGTCGGTGCTCGTGGGCACGGCCGGGTATCTGGCGCCCGAACGGGCGACGGGCGGGGCGCCCACCCCGGCCGCCGACCTGTTCTCGCTGGGCTGCACGCTGTACTACGCGGTGGAGGGCACGGGTCCCTTCGAACGGGAGTCACACCTCGCCGAGATCACCGCGGTGGTCATGGAGGAGCCACGGCCCACCGTGCGCGCCGGGGCGCTGGCCCCCGTACTGCGGGCCCTGCTCGCGAAGGACCCGGACGCGCGGCTGTCCGCGGCTCAGACGGAGGCGGCGCTGTCACGGATCGTCACCCCGCAGACGGAGGCGTATGCGAGCACTCAGACCGACCTGGGGTCGCAGCCGCCGTGGGCGGATCTTCCCGCGGCGCCGACGGACCCCTGGGAATACACCCCGTACGGGACGGCCACGGGTTCACCGGGGGCGGTCGCGGGCATGAACGGTTCCGCTCCGGCGCCCGCGGCGCCCTGGCCGGGCCCGGCGGACCCGGCCGGATCCGGGCCGGCCCTGCCGCCTGCGGCTGAGCCCCGCCGGCGCCGCCGGGAGCGCTCGTACGCGCTGCGGGCCGGCATCGCGTGCGGGCTCGGGCTGGTACTCGCGCTGGGCGGGGTCTGGTACGCCCTGGCCAACCGGCCGGGTGACGGGTCCGGCGGCAGCGGAGCGCCGTACGGCGAGCGGGTGGGACTGGCCAAGCCGCTGCGGGAGGGCGACTGTGTCCTCGCCGACTGGGCGGGCGGCCGCTTCCAGGGCCTGCCCCGGCTGGCCCTGGACCGCACCTGCGCCGACCAGGCACCGGACGGCCAGGTGCTGGCCCTGGTGTCGGCCGCGTCGGCGGACCAGGCGCGGCGGCTGGGGCCGGCCCGGTGCGAGGAGCGGACGCGGGAGCTGCGGGACAAGCTCCCCGATGTGCGCGCTCTCGCCGTCGTGCCCACCGAGGACGGTTTCGAGGCCGCCGGGCGGCGCACCGCCTGTCTGGTGCTGGGGGCGCACGGGCCGGTGTACGGGCCGCTGGGCGGCCGTCGCAGGCCGGGCTCGGCGTTCGCGGACACGGCGACCATGCAGAAGCGGGACTGCCTGGACGTCCGCTCCCGCCGCGAGGCCCGGCTGGTGTCCTGCGGCGGTCCGCACGACGAGGAGGTGCTCGGGTTCACCCGGCTGGGCGCCGACGTCACGCTCGCCGACGCGCGCACGGAGTCGGACGTGGCGTGCGCCCGCGAGGTGCCTCCGGCCGACTACGGCTTCGACCCTTCCGTGTACACGGCGGGCTCCTGGACCAGTGAGGGCAGCTGGAAGAACGGCGCACATTTTGTCGTGTGCACCGTCCGGAGGCAGAACGGGGGCACCATGGGGGGAGGCGAACCATGAGGAGGGTGTTGCGATGCCCGGTTCCACGGACGGCTCGACCAGAACGATGGGGGTGCTCACCGTCGGCGGACTCGTCGCGGTGACCGCCTACACGGTGGCGCTCGGCAGTAACGGCTGGCTGTGGTTCGGCTGGGTCGTGCTGGGCCTGATCACCCTGGGGATGGTGGCCACGCGGAGCACATAGGTCCCCAGGTGGCTTCAGCCGCCGTTGAGGCGGCTCGCGGAGTGCACGCCCGGCTGGTACTTCGGCAGCCGGGCGGTGATCTTCATGCCCGCTCCCACGGCGGTCTCGATGACGAGTCCGTAGTCGTCGCCGTAGACCTGGCGGAGCCGGTCGTCGACGTTGGACAGGCCGATGCCGCCGGACGGGCTGATCTCACCGGCGAGGATGCGGCGCAGCAGGGCCGGGTCCATGCCGGCGCCGTCGTCCTCGATGACGACCAGGGCCTCGGCGCCGGCGTCCTGCGCGGTGATGCTGATGTGGCTCTTGCCGGCGGACGCCGCCTTGCCCTCCAGGCCGTGCTTGACGGCGTTCTCGACGAGCGGCTGGAGGCAGAGGAAGGGCAGGGCGACCGGCAGCACCTCCGGGGCGATCTGGAGGGTGACGGAGAGGCGGTCGCCGAAGCGTGCCCTCACGAGTGCCAAGTAGTGGTCGATGGCGTGCAGTTCGTCGGCGAGCGTGGTGAAGTCGCCGTGTCTGCGGAACGAGTAGCGGGTGAAGTCGGCGAACTCCAGGAGCAGTTCGCGGGCGCGCTCGGGGTCGGTGCGGACGAACGAGGCGATCACCGCGAGCGAGTTGAAGATGAAGTGCGGGGATATCTGGGCGCGCAGGGCCTTGATCTCGGCCTCGATGAGACGGGTGCGGGACTGGTCGAGGTCGGCGAGTTCGAGCTGGACGGAGACCCAGCGGGCGACCTCTCCGGCGGCCCGGACCAGGACCGCGGACTCGCGGGGCGCGCAGGCGACCAGGGCGCCGTGGACGCGGTCGTCGACGGTGAGCGGGGCGACGACGGCCCAGCGGACCGGGCAGTCGGGCACCTCGCACCGGAGCCGGAAGGCCTCGCCGCGGCCGGCCTCCAGGGGGCCGGCCAGGCGTTCCATGATCTCGGTGCGGTGGTGGTCGCCCACGCCGTCCCAGACCAGGACCTCCGTCTGGTCGGTCAGGCACAGCGCGTCCGTGCCGAGCAGCGTGCGCAGCCGACGGGCGGACTTGCGGGCGGTCTCCTCCGTGAGGCCGGCGCGCAGCGGGGGCGCGGCGAGGGACGCGGTGTGCAGGGTCTCGAAGGTGGCGTGCTCGACGGGGGTGCCGAGGCCGCCGAGGTTCTGCGGGCGCGCTGTGCGCCGGCCGAGCCAGAAGCCCGCGGCGAGCAGCGGGAGGACCGCCACGCACAGTCCGGCCAGGAACCCGCTCATGCCGTCACCGCCTCCGGGTGAGGCCCGCTCATGTCTTGACCTCCGCACGCAGTTCCTCCGGCAGATGGAAGCGGGCCAGGACCGCCTCCGTCCCCGCCGGGACCCGTCCTGGCGTCGCCAGGGACACCAGCACCATGGTGAGGAAGCCCAGCGGCACCGACCAGAGCGCGGGCCAGGCGAGCAGGGAGTGCAGGGGGCCGCTGCCCGGGAAGCCCGCCATGGTCGCGGCCACGGCGACGAACGCGGAGCCGCCGCCCACCAGCATTCCGGCGGCCGCGCCCGGCGGGGTCAGCCGCCGCCACCAGATGCCGAGGACGAGCAGCGGGCAGAAGGAGGAGGCCGACACCGCGAAGGCCAGCCCGACCGCGTCGGCGACCGGCAGTCCGCCCACGAGCATGCTCGCGGCGAGCGGCACGGCCATGGCGAGCACCGTGCCGAGCCGGAAGTGCCGTACCCCGCGCGTGGGCAGGACGTCCTGGGTGAGCACGCCGGCGACGGCCATGGTCAGCCCGGAGGCCGTGGACAGGAACGCGGCGAAGGCGCCGCCAGCCACCAGCGCGCCGAGCAGGTCGCCGCCGAGGCCGCCGACCATCCGCTCGGGCAGCAGCAGGACGGTGGCGTCCGCGTCGCCGGCGAGGGCGAGTTCGGGGGCGTAGAGCCGGCCGAGGGCGCCGTAGACCGGCGGCAGCAGGTAGAAGCCGCCGATCAGGGCGAGCACGGCCACGGTGGTGCGGCGGGCGGCGACGCCGTGCGGACTGGTGTAGAAGCGGACCACCACGTGCGGCAGTCCCATGGTGCCGAGGAAGGTGGCGAGGATCAGTCCGTACGTGGCGTACAGCGGGCGTTCCTCGCGGCTCGCGGCCAGGGAGGTCGACATGCCGCCGTTGGTGCCGCGGTCGGCCGCCGGGACGGCGGCGCCCCGGCCGAAGGTGAGGCGGGTGCCCTGCTCGACGCGGTGGGTGCCGGCGGGCAGCCGGAGCCGCTCGTCGTCGTGCGGGCGGCCGTCGACCGTGCCGCTCACCGTGACGGTCAGCGGTGCGTCCAGCTTGAGGTCGAGGCTCGCGTCGACCCGGACGGCCCGCTGCTCGCGGAAGGCGGCCGGTTCCTCGAAGGCGTTCCCGGGTGCCCTGTCGCCCTGCCAGGCGAGGACGAGGAAGAGAGCCGGGACGAGCAGGGCGGTGAGCTTGAGCCAGTACTGGAAGGCCTGGACGAAGGTGATGCTGCGCATGCCGCCGGCCGCGACGGTGGCCACCACCACGGCCGCGACGATCACTCCGCCGAGCCAGCCGGGCGCCCCGGTCAGCACCGTCAACGTCAGCCCCGCGCCCTGGAGTTGGGGCAGCAGGTACAGCCAGCCGACCCCGACGACGAAGGCGCCCGCGAGCCGCCGCACCGCCTGGGAGGCGAGCCGGGCCTCGGCGAAGTCGGGCAGCGTGTAGGCGCCGGAGCGGCGCAGCGGGGCGGCGACGAACAGGAGCAGGACGAGGTAGCCGGCGGTGTAGCCGACCGGGTACCAGAGCATGTCCGGGCCCTGGACCAGCATGAGGCCGGCGATGCCCAGGAAGGAGGCGGCGGACAGGTACTCGCCGCTGATGGCGGCGGCGTTGAGGCGCGGGCCGACGGTGCGGGAGGCGACGTAGAAGTCGGAGGTGGTGCGGGAGATGCGCAGGCCGAAGGCACCGACGAGGACGGTGGCCACCACGACGAGGGCGACGGCGGGGACGGCGTAGTTCGAGTGCATGCGCGGCCGGTTCAGCGGTCTTCGACGAGGCGCACGAAGTCGCGTTCGTTGCGTTCGGCGCGCCGGACGTACCAGCGGGCGAGCAGGACCAGCGGGACGTAGAGGCCGAAGCCGAGGACGGCCCATTCGAGGCGGCGGGCGTCCGGTATCGCCGCGAACAGCAGCGGCAGTGGGCCGATGAGGAGGCCGAGGACCGCGAACACGGCGAGTCCGGCGCGCAGTTGGGTGCGCATCAGGGAGCGGACGTAGGTGTGGCCGAGGGTGGTCTGTTCGTCGATCTCGGTGCGCGGGCGGTAGTAGCCGGAGACGTGGGGGTGCCGCCCGCGCGAGCGAAGCCGGGCGTGGGCAAGGGTGCGCCGGGGCGGGCCGGTGACGACGACCCGGCGTTCGGCGGGGTTCTGGGGCACCGTCACGGCCTCCTCATCAGCAGGTCCCGCAGTTCGCGGGTGTGCCGGCGGCTGACCTGGAGTTCCTCGGAGCCGACTCGGACGCTCACCGTGCCCGCGTCCAGGCGGAGTTCGCCGATGTGGCGCAGGGCTACCAGGTGGCGGCGGTGGATGCGGACGAAGCCGCGGGAGCGCCAGCGCTCCTCCAGGGTGGACAGCGGAATCCGTACGAGGTGACTGCCCTTGTCGGTGTGCAGCCGGGCGTAGTCGCCCTGGGCCTCGACGTGGGTGATGTCGTCGACGGCGACGAAGCGGGTCACGCCGCCGAGTTCGACGGGGATGTGGTCGGGGTCGGGTTCGTGCACGGGTATTCGGGGCGCGGAGTCGCTGCGTTCGGCGGCCCGGCGGACGGCCTCCGCCAGGCGCTCCTTGCGGACTGGTTTCAGCACGTAGTCGACGGCCTTGAGGTCGAAGGCCTGGACGGCGAAGTCCTCGTGCGCGGTGACGAACACGACCAGCGGCGGCTTCGCGAACCCGGTGAGCAGACGGGCGAGGTCGAGTCCGTCGAGGCCGGGCAGGTTGATGTCGAGGAAGACGACGTCGATCGCCTCCGGCCCGCCCGGCCCCGACTCCAGCGCGCGGTTGATGCGGCGCAGCGCCTCGGTGGCGTCACCGGCCCCCTCGGCGCTGCCGACACGGGGGTCCGCGTTCAGGAGGTAGAGCAACTCCTCCAGCGAGGGGCGTTCGTCGTCGACAGCCAGGGCGCGCAGCATGAACCCGGAGTGTAGGAGTATTTCGTACGCCTGGACACGTGCCGAGGTCCTGACCTCGCCCTGGATACAGTGCACGGATGAACAGCAGGCCCGCGCCGTTCGACGAACTCGACCGGAAGATCCTCACCGCGCTGATGGCGAACGCCAGGACGAGCTTCGCCGAGATCGGCGCGGCGGTCGGGCTGTCCTCGACGGCGGTGAAGCGGCGGGTGGACCGGCTGCGGGACACGGGCGTGATCACCGGGTTCACGGCCACGGTGAAGCCGTCGGCGCTGGGCTGGCGTACGGAGGCGTACGTCGAGGTGTACTGCGAGGGCGCGGCTCCGCCGCGGCGGCTCGCGGAGGTGGTGCGCGACCATCCGGAGATCACCGCGGCGATGACCGTGACCGGCGGTGCGGACGCGCTGCTGCATGTCCGCGCCCGGGATGTCGAGCACTTCGAGGAGGTGCTGGAGCGGATCCGTGTGCAGCCGTTCATCCGCAAGACGGTCAGTGTGATGGTGCTGTCCCACCTCCTCCCGGAGAGCCCGGAGGCGGGCGCGAGCCAGCCCGCGCCGGAGGAAACCCCGGGGAGCGCAGCAGACGTGCGCTGAACCGAAGAAAGACGCAGCGATCCTGCGCGGACACGCAATTCTTCTTCCTTGTCGGCTGTATCCGCTATTTCCTACCGTGGTGTCACCCCTCAGTGGACACCGCAGGAAGCGGAGGAACCCCTCTGTGCCCGATTCCCGTGTGCCGCGCCGACGGCGTTTCCTCGTCTGCGAACCCAGACACTTCGCCGTGCAGTACGCGATCAATCCCTGGATGCATCCCGACACCGAGGTCGACGTCGATCTCGCCCACGAGCAGTGGCAGCAGCTCATCCGCGCCTACGAGGCGCACGGTCACGGCGTCGACATCGTGGAGCCGGTCCCCGGTCTCCCCGACATGGTCTTCGCCGCGAACTCGGCGGTCGTCGTCGACGGCCGCGTCTTCGGCTCCCTCTTCCACGCGCCCGAGCGGCGCCCCGAGTCGACGCACTACGCCACCTGGTTCAAGGCGGCGGGCTACGACATCCACCGGTCCGAGTCCGTCTGCGAGGGCGAGGGCGACCTGGTGTGGACGGGCCGGTACATGCTGGCCGGCACCGGGTTCCGCACGACCCGGGAGGCGCACCGCGAGGTCCAGGAGTTCTTCGGTCACCCGGTGATCAGCCTGACGCTGGTGGACCCGTACTTCTACCACCTGGACACGGCGTTGTTCGTCCTGGACAGCGGGGACGACGGGCACCGCGGAAACATCGTGTACTACCCGGAGGCGTTCTCCCCGGGCAGCCGTGAGGTGCTCGCCCGGCTGTACCCGGACGCGGTGCTCGCCACCCGCGACGACGCGATGGCGTTCGGCCTGAACTCCGTCTCCGACGGCCGGCACGTCTTCATCGCGCCCCGCGCCGAGGCCCTCGCCACCCGCCTCGCCGACCGCGGCTATGTCCCCGTCCCCGTCGACCTTTCGGAGTTCCAGAAGGCCGGCGGCGGCATCAAGTGCTGCACTCAGGAGATCCGCTCATGACCGCTCCCGCCCGCGTTCCTGTCCGCACGCGCACCTCCGCCGACCTGATCCGCGCCGAGGAGCCGGTGCTGGCGCACAACTACCACCCGCTGCCCGTGGTCGTCGCCCGGGCGGAGGGCGCATGGGTGGAGGACGTGGAGGGCCACCGCTACCTCGACATGCTGGCCGGCTACTCGGCCCTCAACTTCGGTCACCGGCACCCGCGGTTGATCGAGGCTGCCCACCGGCAGCTGGACCGGCTCACGCTCACCTCGCGCGCCTTCCACAACGACCAGCTCGCCGAATTCGCCGAGCGGCTGGCCGCGTTGACCGGCCTGGACATGGTGCTGCCCATGAACACCGGCGCGGAGGCGGTGGAGAGCGGGATCAAGGTGGCCCGCAAGTGGGCGTACGAGGTGAAGGGCGTCCCGGCCGACCGGGCGACGATCGTGGTCGCGGCGGACAACTTCCACGGCCGTACGACGACGATCGTGTCGTTCTCCACGGACGAGACCGCGAGGGCGGGCTTCGGCCCTTTCACTCCCGGCTTCCGTGTCGTCCCCTACAACGACCTGGCCGCGCTGGAGGCGGCGGTCGACGAGACCACGGCGGCCGTGCTGATCGAGCCCATCCAGGGCGAGGCGGGCGTCGTCATCCCCGACCCGGGCTATCTGACCGGCGTCCGGGAGCTGACCCGTCGGGCGGGGTGCCTGTTCGTCGCGGACGAGATCCAGTCGGGCCTCGGGCGCACGGGCCGGACACTGGCCGTCGAGCACGAGTCGGTCGTGCCCGACGTGCTGCTCCTGGGCAAGGCGCTGGGCGGCGGCATCGTCCCGGTGTCCGCGGTGGTGGCCGGCCGGGAGGTGCTGGGGGTGCTGCGGCCGGGCGAGCACGGGTCGACGTTCGGCGGCAACCCGCTGTCCGCCGCGGTCGGCACGGCGGTGGTCGACCTGCTGGAGACGGGTGAGTTCCAGCGCCGGGCCGCCGAGCTCGGCGTGATCCTGCGGGACGGTCTCGCCGAACTGGTGGGCAAGGGCGTCCTCGGCTTCCGCGCGCGCGGGCTGTGGGCGGGCGTGGACATCGACCCCGCCCTCGGCACGGGCCGCGAGGTGAGCCTCCACCTCATGCGGGAGGGCGTCCTCGTGAAGGACACCCACGGTTCCACCATCCGTCTGGCTCCGCCCCTGACGATCAACGCGGAGGAACTCGCCGCGGCGCTGGGGGCACTGGAGAAGGTCCTGCGACGAGGCTGACGCCGAAGCGGGCGCGCGGGCGGCCGGCTTCCGCGACGACGGAGCCGGCCGCAGCGGGGGTGCGGGCGACCGGCTTCCGCGACGACCGAGCCGGCCCCGGCGGGCGCGCGGGGCGGGCCGGCTTCCACGACGACCGAGCACAGCGGGCGCGCGAGCCCATGCTGTGCCGGTCCCAGCAGCCGTGCGGCTCCGTCCCCGCGCGGCCCCACGCGCGCGCCGCTCACGGGGCCCCTCCGGCCCTGTCCCCGCGCCGCTGCCGACCCCGTGCGTCCCCCACTCGCGCGGACTCATGCCCGTACCGGTCCCCCCACCCTCGCGGCCCCACGCCCGCGCGGCCTCTCCCCCATGCGGCCCCGCCCTCACGCGGCCCCGCCCCCATGCGGCCCCGTCCCCGTGCGGTCCCGTCGCCGAGGGGCAAGATTGAGTCAGGTAGTGGTAGACCACTCTCAGCGACAGAGAGGTCGGCCGTGGGCGCACACGAGGAGCCCGACGTTGGCCGCCGGCAGTTCGATGTGGCGGACGCCGCACCCCTGCTGCTCGACGCGGCGGGGGTGGTGACGAGCTGGAGCAGTCAGGCGCAGCGGCTGCTGGCGTATCCGGCAGCCGAGGTGGTGGGCACCAGGCTGGCCGACCTGGTGGCCGCCGAGGACGCCTGGCGGGTGCCGGAGCTGGTCGAGCGGTGGCGCCGGGACGGCGGCTGGGCGGGGCTGCTGTCGGTCCGGCGCGGCGACGGGCGGCCGGTCAGGCTCATGGTGCGGATCTCCTCCGCCGAGGAGGCCCGCGGCCCCTCCCGCTGGCTGGCGCTGTTGTCGGAGCTGACCGAGGCGACCGGCTGGGACATGCACCGGACGGTCCTGGAGCAGATGGTCGCCCGCTCCCCCATCGGCATCGCCGTCGTCGACACGGACCTGCGGTACGTGTGGTCGAACGCCGCCCTGGCCCGCTTCGGCGGCGGACCGCCCCAGAGCCGGCTCGGGCTGCGCATGGCGGACGTCCAGCCGGGCCTGGACTCGGAGCCCGTCGAGGCACAGATGCGGCACGTCCTGGCGACCGGGGAGACGGTCACCGGATACGAACATGTCGGCCACCTGCGGTCCGCGCCGCACCGGGAGACCGCGCAGATGCTGTCGTTCACCCGGCTCGACGACGAGCGGGGCCACCCGATGGGCGTCTACTACACCGTCGTCGACATCACCGCCCATCACCGTGCCCGGCAGCGGCTGGCCCTGCTCGACCGGGCCGGTGAGCAGATCGGCCGCACCCTGGACATCGTGCGGACCGCCCAGGAACTGGCCGACGTGGCCGTCCCCGCCTTCGCCGACCTGGTCGTGGTCGATCTGATGGAGTCGGTGCTGCGCGGCGCGGAACCGGAGCCCGGGGCGGCACCGGTGCGGCTTCGGCGGGCGGGACGCCGGTCGGCGGACGCGGACATCACCGGGACCGTGGGCATCGGCGAGGACGTCGTCCACCCGCCCGGCTCACCCCCGATCCGCTGTCTGGTCACGGGCCGGTCCTGGCTCGAGGAGCGGCTCGACCCGCTCGCCCCGGAGTGGGGCACGGACTCCCCCGAGGGCCCGGTCGCCACCTTCCGGGACCGGGGCCTGCACAGCGTGCTGGTCGTCCCGGTGCGCGCCCGCGGCGCCACCCTCGGCGTCACCACGTTCTTTCGCAGGCGCCACCAGGAGCCCTTCGACGCGGACGACCTGAACCTGGCCGAGGACCTCGTCTCGCGGGCGGCCGTGTGTGTGGACAACGCCCGCCGCTACACCCGCGAACGGAACGCCGCCCTGGCCCTGCAGCGCAACCTGCTCCCGCACCGGCTGCCGGAGCAGTGCGCGGTGGACGTCGCCGCCTGCTACCGGCCCGCCGACGAGCTGACCGGTCTCGGCGGCGACTGGTACGACCTGATCCCGCTGTCCGGCGCACGGGTCGCCCTGGTGGTCGGCGAGGTACCCGGGCACGGCATCGACGCCGCCGCCGCGATGGGGCGGCTGCGCACCGCCGTACGGACCCTCGCGGCGCAGGATCTGCCGCCCGAGGAGGTGCTCGGCCACCTGGACGACCTGGTCGCGCGGTCCGCCCGTGAGGCGGGCGTCGAACCGGATCCGGTCGGCGCCGACAGCACGCAGGCGGTGGGCTCCGGGTGCGTCTACGTGATCTACGACCCCGTCGACGGACAGTGCACGATGGCGTCCGCCGGCCATCCCTCGCCCGCGGTGGTGCTGCCCGACGGGAGCGTCACGTTCGTCGATCTTCCGCAGGGCGCACCGCTCGGCGCGGGCGGCCCGCCCTTCGAAGCGGTCGAGCTGGCCCTGGTGGAGGGCAGCACGCTGGCCCTGCACACCGACGGTCTGCTGGCCCACGGGCCTCAGTGGGCGGGCGACGGCGACCGCGTCCGGGACCGGCTGCGCCGCGCCCTGGAGCGGCAGACGGGCTCGCTCGACCTGCGCTGCCGGACCGTCGTGGACACGCTGGTCCCGGAGGGGCCGCACGACGACGTGGCCCTGCTGATGGCCCGGACCCGGCTCCTCGGCGCCGACCAGGTCGCGGACTGGGATCTGCCCGGCGACCCGGCCGTCGTCGCCGAGGCTCGCAAGGAGGCCACCCGGCAGCTCACCGAGTGGAACCTTCAGGAGCTGGCCTTCACCACGGAGCTGGTGGTCAGCGAGCTGGTCACCAACGCCATCCGGCACGCCGTCGGACCCGTTCGGCTGCGTCTGATCAAGGAGCGGGCGCTGATCTGCGAGGTGTACGACGGCGGCGCCACCGCACCGCACCTGCGTCATCCGCGCACCACGGACGAGGGCGGGCGCGGGCTGCTGCTGGTCTCCCAGGTCACCCAGCGCTGGGGCACCCGCTTCACGTCCGGAGGCAAGATCATCTGGGCGGAACAGCCCCTGACAGATCCGTCCATTTGACGTGAGAACCGCATATACCATGCGAAACTGGGGTGGTCCCGGTGGCGAGAGCGGGAGCCATGAACGATTCGGCGATCGACTATGCGGCGGTGTTCCAGGCGCTGCCCGGAATGGTGGCCCTGCTCCGGCCCGATCTGGTCTACGCGGACGTCAACGAGGAGTTCCTCCGCGTGGTCGGCCGCAAGCGGGAGCAGACGGTCGGCCACCACTTGTTCGACGTCTTCCCGGACAACCCCAACGACCCCGCCGCGACGGGCGTGCGCAACCTGGATGCCTCGCTGCGCCGGGTGCGGGCCACCGGCGAACGGGACGCGATGGCGCTGCAGCGGTACGACATCGAGGACCCCCAGCGGCCCGGGCACTGGCAGGAGCGGTACTGGAGTCCGTGCAACGCGCCGGTGTTCGGCCCCGGCGGGGAGGTGGTGCTGCTGGTGCTCCGGGTCGAGGAGGTCACCGAGCTGATCCGGGCCCGCGGCGGCCGCGGCACCGGCCGGACACAGGTGCTGGAGGCCGAGCTGTACACCCGCGCCCGCGAGCTCCAGGAGCTCAACGAGCGGCTGCGCCAGGCGCACGCCCGGGAACGGGAGGTGGCCCTGGCCCTCCAGGGCGCGATGCTGCCCGCCCGCCGGGAGGTGGGCGACCACCGGGCCGCCGTCCGCTACCGGCCCGCGGTCGGGGCGCTGAACGTGTGCGGCGACTGGTACGACCTGGTCGACCTGGTGGGCGGCCACCGTCTGGGGGTGTCCGTGGGCGACGTGGTCGGCCACGGACTGGCGGCGGCCGGCGTCATGGGGCAGCTGCGCAGCGCGCTCAGCGCCACCTCACGGGTGGCCGCGGGCCCGGCGCAGGCGCTGGACGTGCTGGGGCGGTACGCGCATGTGGTCGACGGTGCCGAAACGGCCACCGCGGTCACCACGTTCGTCGACTTCGACCAGCACACCATCACGTACAGCAGCGCCGGCCATCCGCCGCCGGTGCTGATGCATCCCGATGGCCGGGTGGAGTTCCTCGACCGGGCCACCGACACGCCGCTCGACGCACGTCCCGACCCGGTCCCCCGACCGCAGGCCTCCACCGACTTCGCCGACGGCGCCACGCTCGTGCTGTACACCGACGGTCTGATCGAGCGGCGCCGTGAGGACATCGACACGGGGCTGGCCCGGCTCGCCGACTCCCTCACCCGGCACGGCGCGACGGACCCCGAGCCCCTCGCGGACGCCGTGCTGCGGGAACTGCTGCCTCCGGGGGGTGCGACCGACGACACGGCACTCGTCATCGTGCGGCTGTGAGGGACCGCACGCGGGCACGGTACCCAACACGCCTGTCCCCGGGGCCGGATGCCCGCTCGCGGCCGGTTTCGCCCGTCCCCTCCTGCCCCTACACTGGCACCCCCACAACACGCCGGTTGACCTGCTGGAACACGGCGGCCCGGCCGATCCGCCGGAGTGAGGAGCGACCCGTTGTTCTACTACGTGCTCAAGTACGTGTTGCTGGGCCCCCTGCTGAGACTGGTCTTCCGGCCCCGCATCGAGGGTCTCGAACACGTACCGGACACCGGCCCGGCGATCATCGCGGGCAACCACCTCTCCTTCTCCGACCACTTCCTGATGCCGGCCGTGCTCAAGCGGCGTATCACCTTCCTCGCGAAGGCCGAGTACTTCACCGGCCCGGGCATCAAGGGCCGGCTGACCGCGTTCTTCTTCCGCAGCGCCGGGCAGATCCCGGTGGACCGCTCCGGCAAGGAGGCGGGCCAGGCCGCGATCCGCGAGGGGCTCGGTGTGCTGAGCAAGGACGAACTGCTCGGCATCTATCCCGAGGGCACCCGCTCGCACGACGGGCGGCTCTACAAGGGCAAGGTCGGTGTCGCCGTGATGGCGCTCAGGGCCCAGGTCCCGGTGATCCCGTGCGCGATGATCGGTACCTTCGAGGCCCAGCCGCCCGGCAAGGTCGTCCCCAACATCCACCCCGTGGTGATCCGCTTCGGCAAGCCCCTCGACTTCTCCCGCTACGCGGGAATGGAGAACGAGAAGGCGATCCTGCGCGCGATCACCGACGAGATCATGTACGCCATCCTGAAGCTGTCCGAGCAGGAGTACGTCGACCAGTACGCGGCCGTGGTGAAGGCGCAGGACGCCGCCGCGAGCTCGGACCGGGAGCGCAGGTTCCCGCGGCTGCCGCTGAGTTGATCTCTGCTGTCGGCAGAACGCCCTGGGACGGCGGCCGTCGCGCTCGTACGGTCGTGGGATGAGACGTGCTGTGGTGGTCGGAGCGACGGGACAGATCGGGCGGGTGGCCGTGGGCGCGCTGGCCCGGGACGGCTGGGAGGTGACGGCCGTCTCCCGGGGCGGCGGACGGGACGACGGCTGGCCCGAGGACGTACGTGTGGCGCGGGCCGACCGGGAGGACGACGCGGCCCTCGCCGAGGCGGTCGGCGGCGGCTGCGACGTGCTGGTGGACATGGTCGCCTACGGGCCCGCACACGCACGTCAGTTGACCTCGCTGGCCGACCGGGTGGGCTCGGCCGTGGTGATCTCCAGCGTCTCGGTGTACGAGGACGACAAGGGCCGCGGCTTCGACACCCAGGCGGAGCCGGGCGGATTCCCCGAGTACCCGGTTCCGGTCACCGAGGACCAGCGGACCGTCCGGCCGGGCGACACCTCCTACAGCACCCGCAAGGCGGGACTGGAGCGCGATCTGCTCGCCGCGGGCGACCGGTTGCCGACCACGCTGCTGCGAGCCGGCGCGATCCACGGTCCGCACTGCAGGACGCCGCGCGAGCTGTACTTCGTCAAGCGCAACCTGGACGGGCGGACGCGGCGGATCCTCCCGTACGGCGGCGAGAGCCGGTTCCATCCGGCGAGCGTGCACAACATCGCGGAGCTGATCCGGCTGGCCGCGGCCCGGCCGGGCACCCGCGTCCTCAACGCCGTGGACCCCCAGGCGCCGACGGTGGCGGAGATCGCCCGGGCGATCGACGCGGTCATGGGCGTCGAGCGGGAGAGCGTCCTGGTGGACGGCCCGCCGCCCGCGCCGACGGTGGGGGACACGCCGTGGTCGGTGCCGGTGCCGGTGGTCTGCGACATGGGCGCCGCCGAACGGGAGTTGGGCTACCGGCCGGTCGTCCGGTACGCGCAGACACTGCCGGACACCGTCGCGTGGATCGAGGGGCAGCTGGCCGGACGGGACTGGCGGGAGGCGTACCCGAGGATGTTCCAGACGTACGGCGACCTCTTCGACTACGCGGCGGAGGACGCGTTTCTCGACGGGCTGGGCACACGCGACGTGTGAACTCGGCGCATGAAGACGCCTGTACTCGGCGCATGAAAGGGGGCGGCCGTCGGCGACGGCCGCCCCGCTCACTCAGTCGGACTTACGGCTTCGGCGTCGCGTGCGGTGCGCATGTGACGTCGGCGCGGTCCAGCTTGCCGGTGAGCAGGTAGTTGTCCACCCGCTCGTTGATGCACGGGTTGACCAGGCTGGTCACACCGTGGGAGCCCGCGTCCTTCTCGGTGATCAGGCGGGAGCCCTTGAACCGCTTGTGCAGTTCGACGCCGCCCGGGTACGGAGTGGCCGCGTCACGCTCGGACTGCACGATCAGCACGCCCGGCAGTCCCTTGCCTGTCTTGACGTTCACCGGGGTCTGCTGCTTGACCGGCCAGGTCGCGCAGGGCAGGTTCATCCAGGCGTTGGACCAGGTCAGGAACGGGTACTTCTGGTGCAGCCGGGTGTTGTCCCGGTCCCACTTGTTCCAGCTGGTCGGCCACTTGGCGTCGGTGCACTCGACGGCCGTGTACACGGCGTTGCCGTTCTCCGAGGAGATGTTGCCCGCGGTGTCCGACATGTCGGGGGCGGCCGCGTCGACGAGCGCCTGGGTGTCGCCGGCGACGTACTTGCTGAACACCGTGGCGACCGGCACCCACGAGGAGTCGTAGTACGGGGCGCCCTGGAAGAAGGCGAGCAGTTCGGCCGGGCCGACGACCCCGCCGATCGGGCTCTTCTTCGCGGTGGCCCGCAACTCGAGCCACTCCGCCTGGACTTCGGCCCGGGTGTCGCCGAGGTGGAAGGTGGCGTCGTTGGCGGCGACCCAGTTCTCCCAGTCCTTCCAGCGGCCCTCGAAGGCGACGTCCTGGCCGAGGTTGGCCTCGTACCAGATGTTCTTCCGCGACGGGTTGACGACGCTGTCGACGATCATGCGGCGCACATGGCCCGGGAACAGCGTGCCGTAGACCGCGCCGAGGTAGGTGCCGTAGGAGACACCCAGGTAGTTGAGCTTCTTCTCGCCGAGCGCGGCACGGATGACGTCCAGGTCGCGTGCGGTGTTCGGCGTGGTCATGTGCGGCAGCATCTCGCCGCTGCGCTCGTAGCAGCCCTCGGCGTACTCACGGGCGAGCTTGCGCTGGGCGCGCTTGTCGGCCTCGGAGTCAGGCACCGGGTCCATCTTGGGCGCCTTCACGAACTCCTGCGGGTCCATGCAGGAGATGGGCGCCGAGTGGCCCACGCCGCGCGGGTCGAAGCCCACGAAGTCGTACGCCTTGGCCGCCTTGGTCCAGAGCGGCGCCTTGGTGGTGACCCGGCGCGGGAAGCGCATGCCGGAGCCGCCCGGGCCGCCGGGGTTGTAGACGAGCGCGCCCTGGCGCTCCTTCTGGGTACCGGTGTTGCCGATGCGGTCGACGGCGATCTTGATCTGCTTGCCGTAGGGCTTGGCGTAGTCGAGCGGCACGGTGACATAGCCGCACTGGATCGGCTTCTCCAGGCCCCAGTCGGCCGGGCAGTCCCGCCAGTCGATGCCGGCCTTCGCGGCCTCGGCGGCGGCGACCGCCGCGCCGCGGGCCTCGCGGTCCCGGCCGCCGCGGGAGTCCGCGCTGGCGCTCGCCGTGGGCGCCACGGCGCCGGCTATCAGCGTCACCGCGACGATCACTCCGGCGGAACCGAACGCTGCCGCGCGCCTCGTCACTCTCTTGTCCCTCAAGGGGCCCCTCCCCGTACGTCGTTGATGTGTACGGGGATCCTCTCGGCTGTGAGTCCCCTGAGAACAGGGGTGGTCCGCCTTCTTTGCCATTCCGATAAGCGGACGGGAGTGTTCGCTCGGCGGACTCCGGCCTCTAGGGCCTGTTGCGAAAGTGGCCTCGTCGCCCGGAGGGCGGCCGCGCGGCGTCCGGTGCGTGCTCTCGGCGTGCCGCCCGGAAGCCCTCGTACTGGGCGTACTCGGGCTTTCGGGCGGTGCGGCGAGAGTGCGTGCCGGGCGTCGCGCGGCAGAGGCCACTTTCGCAACAGGCCCTAGCCGACAGACGCCAGGGCCTCGTCCAGCACCCGCCGCAACCGCAGCGCGTCCGGCGCCACGGCGGTCACCAGCGCCGCGGGCCCCGCGAGCGGCACAACGGCAGCCCACTCCCCCAGCACCCGCGCGGCCACCGGCGAGTCCGCGAACTCCGGCCGTACGACGACGATCTGACCGACGGCCCGATGTCCCGCGAGGACGGCGGGCCCGTCCCAGCCGCCGGGTGCCCCGGGACCGCAGGCCAACTCCTGGTCGAGCACGGTCCGTCCCGCGACCCGTACGACGAGCCGGCTGCACAGCCGTCCGGGCTCCTCCCCGGTCCGCCCCAGCACCTGCTCCTCGCGCAGCACGAGCCGGGCGGTCGCACCGAGGTCGACATGCGAGGTCACATGCAGATCACTCCCCCGCACGGAGATCAACTGCTCCGGCAGCCACCGCAGTTCACCGCCGTCGGCGACGGTGAGCCGGACGTCGTACCGGGCCTCGCCCTTCGCCTGCCCCGGGAGCGCGATGGTCGCGGCGGACGACCCGACACACAACCGGGCCCCGCTCTCGACACCGGCCTCCACGGCGAAGTGGTCACCGCCGAGCGGCCCGCTCATCGCGCCGACGAGCATGACCCGCGCCTCGGCACCGCTCCCCCGGGTCCGCCGCAGGGCCAGCGGCCCGTCGCCCTCCAGGACGGGCAGCGACGTACCGCCCCGCCCGTCGTCCCGGGCGACGATCCTCGCGGTGGCCCGCACGCCGGTCGTGCCCGCGGTCATGCCGTCCACGCGGCGAGCTGCGCCCGCACCCAGTCGGCGACGTCCTTCACACCCGGCTCGGCCCTGAGCGACTGGAACACGACCGGCAGCTCGGCCCGCTGCGCCTTCGCGTCCGCCGCCATCCGTCCCAGGTCGGAACCGACGTACGGCGCGAGGTCGGTCTTGTTGACGACGAGCAGGTCGGCGGTGGTGACCCCGGGCCCGCCCTTGCGCGGAATGTCATCCCCACCCGCCACGTCGATGACGAAGATCTGCGCGTCGACCAGCCCCTTGGAGAAGGTCGCGGTGAGATTGTCGCCGCCCGACTCCACCAGGATCAGATCCAACGGCCCCACCTCGTCCTCCAGGTCCTCCACCGCCTCCAGATTGGCGGAGATGTCATCCCGGATCGCGGTGTGCGGGCACGCCCCCGTCTCCACGGCGGTGATCCTCTCCGGCGGCAACACCGCCTCCCTGAGCAGAAACTCGGCGTCCTCGCGGGTGTAGATGTCATTGGTCACGACAGCAAGGGCCAACTCGTCCCGCAGAGCCCGGCAGAGCGCGGCAACGGTAGCCGTCTTCCCCGACCCCACAGGCCCCCCGAGCCCGATGCGCAGAGCCCGGCGAACCCCGTCGGGACGCCGAGCGTCGGCACTTACGGCGGCGGGACCGTGGTGAGAGTGATCGAGATGCATGGGGGCTCCTCTTGGTTGCCGACGGTGGGTGCTCGTTCGGTCTTTGATGCCTTAGCGGGTCTGCGTGCCTTAGCGGGTCTGCGTGCCTTGCGGGTCTGCAGTGGCCTGCGGTGCCTTTCAGCCGGGCCGCGCATCAACCAGCCCGTCCGGCGTTTGAGGACGAGGCCGTTCAGGCCGATCGGGGTCTGGGGCGGAGCCCCAGGAGGGGTGCAGGGGACGCAGTCCCCGCCGGGGGCCGGGGGCGGAGCCCCTGGCCGGGTCGAAGGGGCGGAGCCCCTGGGGATGGGACGGGTAGGGGCGGCGGGGGCGAGAAAAACCCCTAGGACGCGAACAGACGTACCGGCCACGCCGCATGCCCCTCGCCCGAGATCTCCAGCAACGGCGCCGACGCCGCAGGCAACACATCGACCCCTCCGTCGACAGCCACCCGCGCCGCCTCCACCGCCGCATCCGCGACCCGGTCCAGCTCCGGCACCAACCGAGCCAACACCCCCGTAGCGTCAAAGGGATCCAGGCTCAGCAACCGCACCGTCGCCGACGCCGGCCCGCTCACACTCTCGTACACCGCGCAGTACGCCGCATCAACGGCCCCCAGCCCCGCCGCCCGCGCCGCCACCCCCAGCACCACCGGCTGATGCGCCCCCTTGGGAAACTCACGTGCCAACGCGTCGAGTTCCGGCGACGGCCAGGTCACCCGCGCGGCCCGCATCAACTGCCGCCCCAGCTTCCGCGCGGCGACCCGCAACGCGGGCGACGGCGTCCGCGCATCGGCGGCCGCGTCCAACTCCACGGGATCCACGCCGAGTACCGCGGCAGCGGCCAGCGCCGCGGCGACCCGCCCCGCCGTGTGCAACCGCCCCCGGCAGAAGTCCTCCAGGCTCGCCGCCCCGGTGATCCTCCCTGCCTTGACGGCCGCTTCCGCCCCACCGGAGTGTGCGTGCCCCCCGGCGGGAAAGCGGCCGTCGGCCAGGACAAGAAGCGCTGCCCTGGACATCAGAAGAGGAAGTACCGCTGAGCCATGGGCAGTTCAGCCGCCGGCGTCGCCTCGACGAGTTCCCCGTCGATGTGCACGGCGAAGCTGTCCGGATCGACCCGTACCGTCGGCCGCGCGTCGTTCTCCCGCATGTCCGCCTTGGTCACGCCCCGCGTGGACTCGATGGCGACGAAACGCTTCCCCAACTGCAGCCGCTCCGGCAGCCCGTCCTCGATGGCGAGCGGCGCCACGAAGTTGAACGAGTTCGACGCCGGTGCCCGCCCGATCGCTCCGTACATCGGACGCGGCAGGATCGGCTGCGGGGTCGGGATGGAGGCGTTCGCGTCGCCCATCTGCGCGTACGCGATCTGTCCGCCCTTGATCACCAGGTGCGGCTTGACGCCGAAGAACGCCGGCTCCCACAGCACGAGGTCGGCGAGCTTGCCGGACTCCACGGAGCCGATCTCCCGCGCCAGGCCCTGTGCGAGCGCCGGGTTGATCGTGTACTTGGCGACGTAGCGGCGTACCCGGTGGTTGTCCGCTCGCCCGTCACCGGGCAGCGCGCCCCGCCGCCGCTTCATCACATGCGCGGTCTGCCAGGTCCGCATGACGACCTCGCCGACCCGGCCCATGGCCTGCGCGTCGGAGGAGATGATCGAGATCGCGCCCAGGTCGTGGAGGATGTCCTCCGCGCCGATCGTGGAGGGCCGGATGCGGGACTCGGCGAAGGCGAGGTCCTCGGGGACGGCCGGGTTGAGGTGGTGGCACACCATCAGCATGTCGAGGTGTTCCTCGGCGGTGTTGACGGTGAACGGCCGCGTCGGGTTCGTCGAACTCGGCAGTATGTGCGGCTCGGAGACCACGGTCATGATGTCCGGGGCGTGCCCGCCGCCCGCGCCCTCGGTGTGGTAGGCGTGAATGCCGCGTCCGCCGATGGCCGCCAGGGTGTCGCCGACGAACCCGGCCTCGTTCAGGGTGTCCGTGTGGATCGCCACCTGGATGCCGGTCCGGTCGGCGACGGTCAGCGAGGCGTCGATGACGGCCGGGGTGGAGCCCCAGTCCTCGTGCAGCTTGAGGCCGAGGGCGCCGCCGCGGATCTGGGACAGCATCGCCTCGTGCGAGACCGTGTTGCCCTTGCCGAGGAAGCCGATGTTGAGCGGGTACTGCTCCATCGCCTCCAGCATCCGGGCCAGATGCCAGGGGCCGGGCGTGACGGTGGTCGCCTTGGAACCCTCGGCCGGTCCGGTACCGCCACCGACCAGAGTGGTGATGCCGGCCGACAGCGCCTCGTCGGCGATCTGCGGGCAGATGAAGTGGACGTGCGCGTCGATCGCGCCGGCGGTCAGGATCCGCCCGTTGCCCGCGATGACCTCGGTCTCGGGACCGATCACCAGGTCCGGGTGCACCCCGTCCATGGTGTCGGGGTTGCCCGCCTTGCCGATGCCGGTGATCCGGCCGTCGCGGATGCCGACGTCGGCCTTGACGACGCCCCAGTGGTCGACGATCACCACACCGGTGATGACGGTGTCGGGGGTGCCTTCTGCGCGCGTAGCACGCGACTGGCCCATGGACTCGCGGATGACCTTGCCGCCGCCGAACACGGCCTCGTCACCGGCCAGGGAGGGACCACCGCTGCGGTCCTCCTCGATCTCGATCAGCAGATCGGTGTCGGCGAGCCGGATACGGTCGCCGGTCGTCGGACCGAACAGGTCGGCGTACGCGGCACGCGAGATCTCAGGCATCGAGGGCACCTCCGGTCTCCCCGCGCAGTCCGGGCACCACACGGGCACCGGCCAGCGGGACGAGTTCGACGTCGACGGGGATCCCGGGCTCGAAGCGTACGGCGGTGCCGGCCGCGATGTTGAGCCGCTTGCCGCGCGCGGCGGCGCGGTCGAAGTCCAGACCGGGGTTGGCCTCGGCGAAGTGGTAGTGGGAACCGACCTGGACGGGCCGGTCGGCGGCGTTCAGGACGGTCAGCGAGGTGACCTCACGGCCCTCGTTGTAGACGATCGGGTCCTCGGCGAACAGGAACTCTCCGGGAATCACGGCGGTTGCTCCCGTCAGACGATCGGATCGTGGACGGTGACGAGCTTGGTGCCGTCCGGGAAGGTCGCCTCGACCTGGACGTCGTGGATCATCTCGGGGATGCCCTCCATGACGTCGTCCCTGGTGAGCAGCTTGCGCCCGGACGCCATGAGTTCGGCGACGGTACGGCCGTCACGCGCGCCCTCGAGGATGTGCGACGTGATGAGGGCGACCGCCTCCGGGTGGTTCAGCTTGAGCCCGCGGGCCCGGCGCTTGTCGGCCACGTCGGCCGCCACATGGATGAGCAGCCTCTCTTGCTCGTGCGGGGTCAGTTGCACGTCCCACCTCACAGTCCTCGCTCCGGACCGTGCGGGGCCCGGTTGCCGCAGCCCCGGGGCAAAGTCCCTGGTGGCGTGGATCCCGCAGGCTAGTTGGAGCGGGTTTCAAGCACGTTAACCGATCCGTGATCCGTTCCGGTCCCCGACTCCGGGACGGACATGCTCATCAGCGCCCGTAGACCGTTCTGCAAGGCCTCGACCGGGAGCGGCCCGAACAGGGACTGCTGTGCGATGAACCCGAGCACGGCGGCGATCATGGTGCGGGCGACGTGCCCGGCGGGCAGGTCCGCCCTCATCATCCCGGCGTCCTGGTAGCCCGCGACGATCCGCTCCCAGGCCGCGCCCACCGCGTCGTACCCCTCGCGGAGAACCGCCGCCAGCTTCGGGTTGCGCACCGTCTCCGACCACACCTGGACCACCAGCCGGGGGAAGGCCGGCTCACCGTCGATGGTCAGCGAGGCCTTGGTGGCCAGGGTCCGGCCCAGCACCGCGCCGACGAGGAGGTCCGGCGGCGCGGGCGGGGACTGACTGGCAGCCTCCTCGAAGGCCGCCCGGACCGACGCCAGCACCTCACCGACGATGGCCGCGATGAGCTCCTCCTTCCCGCTGAAGTAGCGGTACACGGCCCCCGCCGAGAGGTCGGCCTCCTTCAGCACGTCCTGCATCGACGTCGCGTGGAAGCCGTTGCGGGCGAAGCAGAGCGCGGCGGCGTCGAGGATCTGCCGACGGCGGGCGTCGAGGTGGGCCTGGGATACGCGTGCCATGGCGGCCACGCTAAAACGAACGTTCCTTCTTGACAAGCCGCACCCTGCCGCAGCACGGTGGTGAAATCTAAAACGAACGATCCTTCTCTTTAACTGCTCTGCGATCTACCGACTTGTCGACGAGTCGATGGCCCGACCCGTCAGCCCGTCGACAGTCGCCCCACCACCCGCCTCCCCCGGAGGAGAACCGATGTCCGCCCCCTCCGCCACTCCCACCCGACCCGCCCCCCGGACCCCCACCCTGCGCACGATCGCGCTGATCGTGCTCGTGCCGCTCCTCGCGGCGCTGGCCCTGTGGGCGTTCGCCTGGCCCAACGCCCGCACCGCCCCCCGCGACCTGCCGCTCGGGGTGGCCGGTCCCGCCACCGCGACAGCGCAGCTGGAGAAGCAACTGCGGCAGCATGAGGGCGCGTTCGAGATCCACCGCTATGACGACGAGGCCGCAGCCCGGGACGCCATCGAGGACCGGACCGTATACGGCGCGGTCGTCGTCACTCCCGAGGGCCCCGAACTGCTGACCGCGTCGGCGGCGGGCCCGTTCGTCGCGCAGCTGCTCCAGCAGGCCGTGGCCCAGCAGGCGGCCGGGCGGGGGACGCCGATGAAGACGGTCGACGTCGTGGCCGCACCGGCGGCCGATCCGCGCGGCTCGGCCTTGAGCGCGAGCGTGCTGCCACTGGCCCTGGCCGGCCTGGCGGCGGGCGCGGCGGCGACCCTGCTCGGGCTGCGGGGCGTCAGGGCGGTGGCCGCGCTGATCGGCGCCGCCGCCCTGGTGGGGGTCGTCGGAGCGGCACTCGCGCACAGCTGGCTCGGTGTGCTCACCGGCCACTGGTGGGCGGAGGCGGGGGTCCTCGCACTGTCCACGCTGGCGGTGAGCGCGGCCGCCGCGGGCCTCGGGGCGCTGATCGGGACCGCGGGGATCGGTGTCGTGTCGCTCGTCGTGATGTTCTTCGGCAACCCGTTCTCCGGAGCCTCCTCGGCCCCGCGGATGCTGCCCGAACCGGTCGGCGCGATCGGGCAGTGGCTGCCGCCGGGCGCGGGCGCCACCCTCCTGCGCTCGGTGTCGTTCTTCGACGGCGCGGCCGCGACGGGCCCCGTCCTCACGCTGACCTGGTGGGCCGCGCTGGGCTTGGGCGCCCTACTGCTCGGCAACGCCTTCACGTCCCGCACACGGACCGAGCCCGCAGCCGAGCGAGACCTCGCACCCGTCGGCTGACCTCTCCGCGACACCGCGGTACGACCGTGCCCCGCCGGCTGCCGGCGGGGCACGGTCGTTTCGCGCCGCTAGGACGGCCCGGCTCCCCGGTGATGGGCCGCGATACCGAAGCGCTGCTGTTCGCGGGGAGCGGACGCGACCTCCCGCACGGAGGACACCGCGCTGATCACCTGCTCCTCCGCGGGTTCCTTGAGTTCCTCCAGCCGTTCGAGGTCGGCGGCGGACACCAGGGCGACGAGGGGTTTGCCGTGCCGTGTCACCACCACCCGCTCACCGCCGTACACCACCCGGTTGATCAGGTCGGCGAGTTCAGCCCTGGCTTGCGTCACCGGAATCTCGTAGGCCATACCCCCATCGTACGTCACGTACGTGCTGTACATTTTTTACAGACGCCGAAGGAGGGGTACCCATGACCCGACCGTCCGCCCGCCATGTCCTGCCCGAGTTCACCGAACGCACCAGCTCCGGGCACCGCACGATGGACCCGTACTCGAAGCTCCTGGAGGAGCGCATCGTCTTTCTGGGGACACCGATCGACGACATCTCGGCGAACGACGTGATGGCCCAGTTCATGTACCTCGAACACCAGGACCCGGACCGGGACATCTCGCTGTACATCAACTCCCCCGGCGGCTCGTTCACCGCGATGTCGGCGATCTACGACACGCTCCAGTACGTGGCGTGCGACGTGGAGACGATCTGCCTGGGCCAGGCCGGCTCGTCCGCCGCGGTACTGCTCGCGGCGGGCACGCCGGGCAAGCGGTCCGCGCTGCCGGGGGCGCGGATGGTGATCCACCAGCCCGCGATCCACGAGCCGGTCGAGGGACAGGCCAGCGATCTCGCCATCCAGGCCGAGGAGTTGACGCGGGTACGGACCCGGCTGGAGGAGATGCTCGTACGGCACACCGGGCGAACGGCGGAGCAGGTGCACACGGACATCGAGCGGGACAAGATCCTCACCGCCCAGGAGGCCGTGGAGTACGGCCTGGTGGACCGGCTGGTCCCGAACCGCAGGGCCTCGCTCTCCACACCCGGCGCGAGGTGAGCCGCCGATGCTGTCCGATCTGCCGCCGCTGCCCGCGCTGACCCGCGCCGAGGGCGAGCTGATCGACCGTTACCTCGACGTGGTCGACCTGCTCGGCCGGATCAACCCGGGCCGGCACGGGGACACGTACAGCGGGCTGCGCGCCGCCCAGGCACTCGTGAGCAAGGCGGTCGCGCTGCGGGACGCGCTGGAGCTGATGCACCGTCGGGGCGAGACCGAGCTGCACGCCGACACGCTGGCGCGTGCGCTGCGTGTGCTGGACGGGGAGCGCCGCACGGCCCGCGTCACGGTGCCGCCCGGCTCCGAGAATTGACGCACCGCCAGTCGGTCCGGACGCGTCGCGCTGTCGGCGGGGCGTCCGGACCGGGATCGAAACGGACCGAACGGCGTACCCCTGATCGGCGTAGACACGACTCCTTTTCTGAGCCCGGTCCGGTTGCGCAACGCGCGTAGCCGGGGGACGAAATGGGGCGTTCCGGTGCTGGTCCGGGCACCTTTGGGTGCCTCGACACCCCTTCGAACACAGGCGTGTCCACCCGAACGGGTGAGTGGTGAGTAACGCCACAAACCCTCGGTTCCGTTGGGATTTTCGGACATCCATGCGTCAAGATCCCTGACTGACGACAAGACCCCGCCACAGCGGCGGGGCGATCCGGGCGGACGCCGAGTCCTGCCGCCGCCCGGATGACCGGTCGACAGGAGTGGATCGGCAGGAGTGGAGGACCCAAGCACGACGGGTCGCGGGAACGGTCATCTCCTCACCGGAGGTACCGGACCGAGCGGCCCTTGGGGTGAAGCCGCGTCAGCGGCCGGGCAACTTCGCCAGCCCGAATCCGACAGGTCATCCTTCACAGGCGGCTGACGAAGGGTTGCGCATGACTGCGCTCAATCGTGTCCCGTCGCTCATGGTCCGGGCCGGTACGGCCTCGGCCTTCGCCATCGCCGCCGTCGGCGGCTCGATCGTGGTCCCGGGTGTCGCGTCCGACGCCGCGGCCGCGACACCGGCGACGAAGGCACTGCAGGTCGCGGCGTCCAAGAAGGGGGCTCCGTACAGGTACGGGGCCACCGGGCCGAAGAGGTTCGACTGCTCCGGACTGACGCTGTACTCGTTCAAGAAGGCGGGCAAGAAGCTGCCCCGCACGGCCGCCCAGCAGTACAACAAGACGCGCCACATCTCCGCCGGCAGCCGCAAGGCCGGAGACCTGGTGTTCTTCCACTCGGGCTCGTACGTGTACCACGTCGGTATCTACGCCGGGAAGGGCAAGATCTGGCACGCCCCGAGGACCGGGGACGTCGTACGGCTGCAGAAGATCTGGACGAGGAGCGTCTGGTACGGCCGGGTCAGGTGACCCGCCCGCGGGGGCAGCGGCGTTCCGGCAAGCCGTCGCCCCCCGCGGGGCACCCTGGCGCGTCACACGGGCCGAACTGGTTACTCGTTCACCCATGGCCGACCACCGTCCCTGCACCGCCCGTAACGAGACGCCCCTGGAGCGCGCCGACCGCAACTTCGGCGAGCTCCTCCAGGAGCTGCGTGTCACCCAGACCGGGGTCCAGATCCTCTTCGCCTTCCTGCTGACTCTGGCCTTCACCCCGCGCTTCCCGTCGCTCGACACGGTCCAGCGCACCATGTACGTCACCACCCTGCTGCTCTCGGTGCTCGCGGCGGCCCTGTTCACCGCACCCGCCGCCCTGCACCGCTCGCTCTTCCAGCAGGGCGCCAAACCCCGCATCGTCCAGGTCTCCTCACGGCTCGCGACCGTCGGCATGGGGGTCCTGGTCCTCGCGTTCACCGGTTCGGTGACCCTGGTCGTGGACGTGACGACCGACCGGACGGGCGGCATGGCCGCGGGCGCGGCCACCCTGCTCGTCTGCCTCGCCCTGTGGTGGCTGCTCCCCCGGCTGGTACGGCGGGCCGGCCGGGCCGAGAACGAACACCGGACGACGGTCAGGCCGCCCTCACCGGCTCGAGGAGGAGCACCGCACCGAGAGCTGTCGGCGCGCCGCCGGTGACGGCCGCCACGGACAGGGCGGCCCGCGGCCGGCGCAGCCACCGGCCGAGACGGTCGACCAGCAGGACCACGGCCGGGAACCAGACCAGGGCGAGGGCGGCCACGATCAGCGCCGGCAGCAGCGTCCTCAGCGGCGCGGGGCGCCCCGCGGACACGAACTGCGGCAGCGGGCTCAGGAAGGCGAGGGGCGCCTTCGGGTTGAGCGCGCTGGTCAAGAATCCCTTCCGCGGCGGGCGGACGGCGGACGCGGCCCCCGGCGGGCCGCGTGCCGGTACGGCGGCCAGGACCGCGCCGACCCCGGGCTCGGTCGCGCGCCGGGCCGACGACGCGGCTCCCGCCGCTGACGCGGCGCCCGCCGCTGACGCCTTCCGGGCCCTGCTGCGCGGCGCGTTCCTTCGGGCCCACCACGCATGAGTCCTACGGTTCCTGCTGTCCCGCCGCCGGTACCGGCTCGGCCTGGACGGTCCAGGGAAGTTCGATGGAGACCGTCTTGCCGCCCTCGCGGGTGGGGCGGACTCTGAGCTTGCCGCCGCACTCGGCGGCCAGCCAGCGGATGATCACCATGCCCCGGCCGTTGTCCTGCTGAACGGCGGCGGGCAGTCGTCTGGGAAAGCGGGGGTGGCTGTCGGTGACGCCGATGCGCAGGAGTTCGTCACGGTCGAGCTGGAGGTCCACCGTGAAGGTGGGTGACTGCCCGAGGGTGTGCTGTACGGCGTTGGTGGTCAGTTCGGAGACGATGAGGCGGATGGTGTCGGCGATCTCCGTGTCCGGTGACAGGCCCCACTCCGTCAGCGTGGTCAGCACATAGGTTCGGGCCGCGGAGACCGAGGCGGGATCGCTCGGCAGAGTGACGGATGCTTCCAGATGATCTGCCATGGCGGCGTCGTCCCTTTCCCACGGGACCGCAGTCCGACACGGAGCGGATGGTTCGAGTACGGTCCCGGACTGGTGCTTCGTCGCCAGACTGCCACTAGCGGTGCGGTCACGGGGGGCGATCCACCAAGATATGCATATATCTGTCGCTCGAAGCGGTGAACTCTACGACGGCAGGCCGTTTTTGGGTGCCTCGGTCGGAGTAAGGAGTAGCCCATGCAGCACGGTCCCGCGGTGCGCCGCCGGAAACTGGGCGCCGAACTGCGTGCGTTGCGCACCGGTGCGGGGCTCACGAGCGGTGAGGCGGCCCGTCTGGTGGGCTGGCACCAGTCGAAGGTGAGCCGGATCGAGACCGGCGCCAGCGGGGTGAAAGCGGCGGATGTGCGGTTACTGCTCGATGCCTACGCGGTACGCGACTCCCAACTGCGGGAGTTGCTGTTCGCGTTGGCGGGGTCGGAGGAGAGTACCGGACGGCACCACTGGTGGCACGCGTACCGGGGTGTGCTGCCGCCGACGTACCGGGACTTCATCAGCCTGGAGTCGCAGGCGCGTGCGATGCGCACGCTGGAGACCTCGGTGGTGCCGGGGTTGCTGCAGACCCCGGAGTACGCCCGGGCGGTCACCAGTGCGGCGGTCGACGGGCTGGACGACGAGCGTCTGGACGCGCTGGTCGAGGTGCGGTTGGCCAGACAGGACGTGCTGCGCTCGCAACCGCCGCTGGAGCTGAGCGCGGTGCTGGACGAGGCGGTGCTGCGGCGTGAGGTCGGCGGGCCCGGGGTGATGACGCGGCAGCTGGAGCGGCTGGTCGAGGCGGCCCGGCTGCCCCAAGTGCGGCTGCAGGTACTGCCGTTCGCCGCCGGAGCGCACATCGGCGTCACCGGACCTTTCGTTATCTTCTCATTTTCGAGCACATCTGATCTGGATGTGGTTGTTCTCGACCACTTGACGAGTAGCCTCTACCTCGAGCGGAAAGAAGACCTCCAGGCCTACACCGAGGCCTTCAACGCCCTTCAGTTCCACGCCCTTTCGCCCGAGGACTCGTTGGATTACATCGCCGCGATAGGTGGCGGCGCGTAAGGAGGCACCATGACCACTCTGCCTCGGCACGTGGCTTCCGTTAACGATCTGCACGACGTGCGCTGGCTGCGCAGCAGCTACAGCACCGGAGCGAACAACTGCGTAGAGACGACCCGGCCCTCCACCGGCGACTGGGCCGGGCTGCTCGCCGTACGGGACTCCAAGGACCCGGCCGGACCCGCGCTGCTCTTCTCTCCCGAGAGCTGGGCGGGATTCACCGCCGCGTTCCGGTCCTGACGACCCACCCCCGATCCTGACAGTCGGTCCAGATCCGATCAGTCACGATCAGTTCTGATCAGTCCGCCGATGTGCGGCGCACGGCCGTGTCACGCCGACTCATGGTCGTGTCTCCTCGATCACTCGTACGGCGCGTTCGATCTGCCCCGCGGAGAGATCCGCGCGGGCGGTCAGCCGTAGCCGTGAGATGCCGTCGGGGACGGAAGGAGGACGGAAGCAGCCCACGGTCAGGCCGGCGGTGCGGCAGTCGGCAGCCCAGCCGACGGCCGCCTCCGGGGACGGCGCCCGCACGGAGACCACCGCGGCGTCGGGGCGTACCGCCTGAAGGCCCGCGGTGGTCAGGCGTGCGTGGAGTTCGGCCGCCACCGCGCGCGCTTGCTCCGCCCGCTCGGGTTCACGGCGCAGCAGCCGCAGGGCCGCCAGGGCCGCGCCGGTCGCCGCGGGGGCGAGACCGGTGTCGAAGATGAACGTCCGGGCCGCGTTGACCAGGTGGTCGATCACCCGTGCGGGGCCGAGCACGGCACCGCCCTGGCTGCCGAGCGACTTCGACAGCGTGACGGTCACGACCACGTCGTCGGCGCCCGCGAGTCCCACCGCGTGCGGGGCCCCGCGGCCGCCGTCGCCGAGGACGCCCAGCCCGTGGGCGTCGTCGACGACCAGTCCCGCGCCGCTGTCCCGGCACGCCTCGGCGAGGGCGGCCAGCGGGGCGGCGTCGCCGTCGACCGAGAAGACCGTGTCGGACACGACGACTGCCGCTCCTTCGTGGGTGCGCAGGGTCTTGCGTACGGCGTCCGGGTCGGCGTGCCCGACGACCTGGGTGGTGCCGCGGGCCAGCCGGCAGCCGTCGATGAGGGAGGCGTGGTTGCCGGCGTCGGAGACGATCAGCGAGCCGTGCGGGGCGAGCGCGGTGACCGCGGCGAGGTTGGCCGCGTAGCCCGACGAGAAGACGAGGGCCGCCTCGAAGCCGCAGAAGTCCGCCAGTTCGCGTTCCAGTTCGGCGTGGAGCGCGGTGCTGCCGGTGACGAGCCGGGAGCCGGTGGCGCCGGCGCCCCAGGTGCGGGCGGCCCGGACCGCGCCCTCGGTGACCTCGGGGTGGCGGGCGAGGCCCAGGTAGTCGTTGCTCGCGAGGTCCAGCAGCGGCGAGTCGGCCGGGCGGGGCCGCAGCGTCCGTACGAGTCCGGCGCGGCGGCGTCGGTCCGCCTCCTCGTCGATCCAGCCGAACGCCATCGGTCCTCCAGGGCTTTTGTAGGCAGTGCACAGACAGTAGCGGGGTCGCCAGGCAGCCGGTGTGTGGTGATACCCACACCTTCGACCCCCCTTTCTGTGTGCGATGTCTCCTTGGCCCCGGACCGCTCCTTAGGACAGGATCGGCTCTCATGGACCTGCTGAACACGCTGGTGGACAAGGGGCTTCGGCGCGAGGTGCCGAGCCGCGAGGAGGCGCTCGCCGTTCTCGCCACTTCCGACGACGACCTGCTCGATGTGGTGGCCGCGGCCGGCAGGGTGCGCCGGCACTGGTTCGGCCGACGGGTGAAACTCAACTACCTCGTCAACCTCAAGTCGGGCCTGTGCCCGGAGGACTGCTCCTACTGCTCCCAGCGGCTCGGTTCCACCGCCGGCATCCTCAAGTACACCTGGCTCAAGCCCGACGAGGCCTCGAAGGCGGCGGCCGCCGGGTTGGCGGGAGGTGCCAAGCGGGTCTGTCTGGTGGCGTCCGGGCGCGGGCCGACCGACCGGGACGTGGACCGGGTCTCCGACACCATCAAGACGATCAAGGAACAGAACGAGGGCGTCGAGGTGTGCGCCTGTCTGGGCCTGCTCTCCGACGGTCAGGCCGAGCGGCTGCGCGAGGCGGGCGCCGACGCGTACAACCACAACCTGAACACCTCCGAGGGCACGTACGCGGACATCACGACCACGCACACGTACGCCGACCGGGTGGACACGGTGCACAAGGCGCACGCGGCGGGGCTGTCCGCGTGCTCCGGCCTGATCGCGGGCATGGGCGAGAGCGACGAGGACCTGGTCGACGTCGTCTTCTCGCTGCGCGCGCTGGACCCGGACTCGGTACCGGTCAACTTCCTCATCCCGGTCGAGGGCACCCCGCTGGCCAAGGAGTGGAACCTCACCCCGCAGCGGTGTCTGCGGATCCTGGCCATGGTGCGGTTCGTCTGCCCGGACGTCGAGGTACGCATCGCGGGCGGCCGCGAGGTCCATCTGCGCACGATGCAGCCCCTCGCCCTGCACCTGGCCAACTCGATCTTCCTCGGCGACTACCTGACGACGGAGGGCCAGGCCGGCAAGGCCGACCTGGAGATGATCGCGGACGCCGGGTTCGAGGTGGAGGGCACGGGCCAGGTGACGCTGCCGGAGCACCGGGTGACCGCCGGGGGCGGCGGATGCGGAACCCACGAGGCCGCGGACTGCGGGTCGCACGAGGACGCCGGCGGGTGCCGCTCGCAGGAGGGCGCGGGCGGGGTGTGCGGTTCGGCGCCGGCGGTGACGGCCGCCGCTGAGCCCCGTACCGATCTCGTCGCCGTACGCCGTCGGGGTGCCGGAACGGATCTCGCGCCCAATGCCTGACCTGACCGTGCCGGAGCTGCTGGAGCTGGACCGGCGGCACGTGTGGCATCCGTACGGTCCGATGCCCGGCCGGCAGGAACCGCTCGTCGTGGAGGCGGCGAGCGGGGTGCGGCTGAAGCCGGCCGACGGCTCGGGTGAACTGGTCGACGGCATGTCGTCCTGGTGGTCGGCGATCCACGGCTACAACCACCCGGTGCTGAACGAGGCCGTGCGCGAGCAGCTGGGCCGGATGAGCCACGTGATGTTCGGCGGGCTCACGCATGAACCCGCCGTACGGCTGGCGAAGCTCCTTGTCGACATGTCGCCGGACGGGCTGGAGCATGTCTTCCTCGCCGACTCGGGGTCGGTGTCGGTCGAGGTCGCGGTCAAGATGTGTCTGCAGTACTGGCGTTCACTGGGCCGCCCGTCCAAGCAACGCCTGTTGACCTGGCGTGGCGGCTACCACGGCGACACCTGGCAGCCGATGTCGGTGTGCGATCCCGAGGGCGGGATGCACGAGCTGTGGTCCGGGGTGCTGCCCCGGCAGGTCTTCGTGGACGCGCCGCCCGCCGGGTACGAGGAGTCGTACGCGCAGGAGTTGCGCGCGGCGATCGCACGGCACGCCGACGAACTGGCCGCGGTGATCGTCGAGCCGGTGGTGCAGGGCGCCGGGGGGATGCGGTTCCACTCCCCCGCGTATCTGCGGGTGCTGCGCGAGGCCTGCGACGCACACGACGTGCTGCTGGTGTTCGACGAGATCGCGACCGGGTTCGGGCGTACGGGCGCGCTGTTCGCGGCGGAGCACGCGGCGGTGACGCCCGATGTGATGTGCGTGGGCAAGGCGCTGACCGGTGGCTATCTGACGATGGCGGCGACGCTGTGCACCGCTCGGGTGGCCGACGGCATCTCGCGCGGTGAGGTGCCGGTGCTCGCCCACGGCCCCACGTTCATGGGCAACCCGCTGGCGGCGGCCGTCGCCTGCGCCTCCATCGAGCTGCTGCTGGGCCAGGACTGGCTGTCCGAGATCAAGCGGATCGAGGCGGGGCTGCGGGAGGGCCTGGCTCCGGCGGCCCGGCTGCCGGGAGTGACGGACGTACGGGTGCTCGGGGCGATCGGTGTCGTCCAGCTCGACCACGCCGTCGACATGCGGGCGGCCACGCAGGCCGCGGTGCGTGAGGGCGTGTGGCTGCGGCCGTTCCGCGACCTGATCTACACCATGCCGCCGTACGTCACCGGCGACACGGACGTGGCGCGGATCGCGCGGGCGGTGTGCGCGGCGGCCCGCGAGGCGTGAGGGGCAAGGATGAGCGGGAGTGATGACATGCCGGTCCTGGTGATCACGGGTACGGGCACGGAGATCGGCAAGACGGTCACGACCGCCGCCGTCGCCGCGGCCGCCCTCGCGGCCGGCCGGACGGTGGCCGTGCTGAAGGCCGCGCAGACGGGCGTCGGACCGGACGAGCCCGGGGACGCCGAAGAGGTGACGCGGCTCGCGGGCGCCGTCACCGCGACGGAACTCGCCCGGTACCCCGACCCGTTGGCGCCGGCGACGGCGGCCCGGCGGGCCGGGCGGGCGCCGGTGCACCCGCGGGAGATCGCCGAGGCCGCCGCCAAGCTGGCCACCGACCACGATCTGGTGCTGGTCGAGGGGGCGGGCGGACTGCTCGTCCGGTTCGACGCGGCGGGCGGGACACTGGCCGACGCGGCACAGTTGCTGGGCGCTCCGGTCCTGGTCGTGGCCCCGGCGGGCCTCGGTACGTTGAACATGACGGAACTGACCGCCCGTGAACTGCGGGCACGGGGGCTCGACTTCGCCGGTGTCGTGATCGGCAGCTGGCCCGACGTGCCGGATCTGGCGTCGCGTTGCAATCTGGCCGACCTCCCGGACGTCTGTGGCGCCCCGCTGCTCGGCGCCCTGCCCGCCGGCGCCGGCGCACTCGGCCCCGCCCGCTTCCGCGCCGCGGCGCCCGGTTGGCTCGCGCCACGGCTGGGCGGCACGTGGGACGCGGAGGCGTTCCGCGGGCGCGAGGCTCCCCGGCCTGATCTCATCGAGTGACGTGACGGCCGGGGGTGCGACGGCCCCGTCCGGAGGACAATCGTGGTGAGGCCCGCCTGCGAGGGAGGTCGCCATGCCGCTGCCGATGCGCTCCACCGGCTCCGGGAAGCCGGCCGGGGATGCCGTACACCACCCGCTGTTCGCCCGCTACTACGCCCGGATCAGCGTCAGCGCCGAGACCAGGATGGGCATGGGCCGGGTCCGAGAGAGGCTGCTCGCCGGGCTGTCCGGGCGGGTGATCGAGGTCGGCGCGGGCAACGGTCTGAACTTCGCGCACTATCCCGGCTCGGTCTCGGAGGTCGTGGCGATCGAACCGGAGCGGGTGCTGCGGAAGTTCGCGGTGGACGCCGCGCTGCGGTGCGAGGTGCCCGTCGATGTGGTCCCGGGTGCGGCGGAGGCGCTGCCGGTCAAGAGCGAGGCCTTCGACGCGGCGGTGATCTCCCTGGTGCTGTGCAGTGTGCGGGATCTGCCGCGCGCCCTCGGGGAGATACGGCGGGTGCTGCGGCCGGGCGGCGAGGTGCGGTTCTTCGAGCACGGCCGGGGCGGCGGGCGGGCGATGACCCTCACCCAGCGCGCGCTCGACCGCACGCTGTGGCCGCCGCTGAGCGGCGGCTGCCATCTGTCCCGCGACCCGGTCGCCGCACTGCGCGAGGCCGGCTTCGAACTCGGCCCCTACCGGCGGATGTCGATGCCGGAGAACGGGCCGAAGCTGCCCACCTCGTACTGCGTGCTGGGCACCGCGTGGCGGCCGGGGCTCGGGGAGCGGTGAGCGTCATCACAGGTTCACCGCTCGGGGGCGGTGAACCTGTGATCGGTGATCGGATCGGTGATCTGTGATCGGTGATCACAGGCTCCACTGGCGAAGTTCCCGCGCGATGTCGTCCACGGACGCCTCACCGCTCTTGACCAGCTTTGCCAGGTCGCGGACCTGCTCGGGCGAGGTGACGACCTTCAGGCCGCTGGCGACGAGGTACGCGTAGGCGACGGCGGAGGCGAACAGGGCGTTGGAGCGCTCCAAGGCGGGGACGTGGATGAGGAGTTGGAGCAGGGCGGCGGCGCGCGCGTGCGGGCTGTCGTAGACGGGGACGTCGAGGATCTCCGCCTGGTGGCGTGCGACGGCCGCGACCAGGGCGCCCCAGTCGGTGACCTGGGGGTCCCCAGGAGTCTGCTGCTCGGCGAGCATGAGGAGCCAGGCGAGGTCGATGGTCAGAGGGCTCAACGGATCAGCGGCGACCTTCGCGCGCGCCCTCGCGCTCGGCGCCGAATTCCTCGACGAAGACGGACTCGTAACTTTTCATGAAGTCGGCGGCGGCCTCCACGAAGGTGTGGCCGACCTCGCCGGTGTCCTGCCGGACCAGTTCCTCGATGTAGCGGTTGACGCTCATCCCGCGGGCCAGGGCGCGTTCGCGGGCGGCGCGGGCCGTGCCCTCGTCCACCCGTACGTTCAGCTGGGTCTTCGCCATACCTCGAAGCTAGCGCCGATTTGCTAGCACCGGCAAGAGCTCACCCACGGGTGGTGGTTGCCCCTTACACGGGTATCAGGGGCCCGACCTGGGGGTGGAGACCGTCCGGGACTCACGGGGGATACCGGGTGTGGGACGGATCACACTAGGCTCTGCCGGACGGAAACGTCGTACGTCCCGAAAGGGACAGAAAAGTCCTGCGCCAGGAATACCCTGCGCCAGGAAGAGCCCCAGATCGGCAAAGTCGTGCATCAGAACAGTCCACGTCAGCAAAGTCCTACACCAGGAGCGAGGAGGCAGTCTTGTCCACCCCTGCTGCTCAGTATGTGCCGGGCCAGGCGTCGGCCGACGGGATCGCCGCCCGCGCTCGCGGCCTGACCAAGGCCTACGGCTCGGGCGAGACGACCGTGCTGGCCCTGGACTCGGTGGACGTGGACATCGCGCGCGGCCGGTTCACCGCGGTCATGGGGCCGTCCGGCTCGGGAAAGTCCACGCTGATGCACTGCCTCGCCGGGCTCGACACCGTCTCGGCCGGGCAGGTGTGGCTCGGCGACACCGAGATCACGGGGCTGAAGGAGCGCGAGCTGACCCGGCTGCGGCGGGACCGGATCGGGTTCATGTTCCAGTCGTTCAACCTGATCCCGACGCTCAACGCGGCCGAGAACATCACCCTGCCCATGGACATCGCCGGCAAGAAGGCCGACGAGAAGTGGCTGGACCAGGTCATCGACACGCTGGGACTGCGGGACCGGCTGAGGCACCGGCCGTCCCAGCTCTCCGGCGGCCAGCAGCAGCGGGTGGCGTGCGCGCGGGCGCTGGCCTCCCGGCCCGAGCTGATCTTCGCGGACGAGCCGACCGGCAACCTCGACTCACGGGCGGGCCTGGAGGTCCTCGGCTTCCTGCGTGAGGCCGTCGACCAGCTCGGGCAGACCGTCGTCATGGTCACCCACGACCCGGGCGCCGCCGCCCACTCCGACCTGGTGCTCTTCCTCGCGGACGGGCGGATCGTCGACGAGATGGAGCGGCCGACGGCGGAGGCGGTGCTCGAACGGATGAAGCGGTTCGACGTGAGCCGTGGCCCGTTCGACGGTCCGCCCGGAGACGGTGCGCCCGGAGGCGGAGGCAGCGCGTCCGACGGCACTCCCGGCAAGGACTGACCCGTGCTGAAGGCGACGCTCCGCAGCTTCCTCGCGCACAAGGGACGCCTGCTGCTGTCCGCGCTGGCCGTCGTGCTGTCCGTGGCGTTCGTGGCGGGCAGCCTGATCTTCTCCGACACGCTCAGCCGGACCTTCGACCGGCTCTTCGCCTCGACAGCGCCCGATGTCACCGTCAGCCCGAAGGAGACCCTGAAGGAGGGGGTGCCCTCGGGCATGACGGCCACCCTGCCGGCCGCGCTCGCCGAGCGGGTGGCCCGGGTCGACGGGGTCGCGGACGCGCGCGCGGACGCCGAGGTCCAGAACATCACCGTCGTCGACAGCGACAACCAGTCCGTCGGCCCGACCACCGGTGCCCCGACCATCGGCACCGACTGGAGCCCCGACCAGCGCAGCCCCGTCGAGCTCACCTCCGGCCACGCCCCGCGCGGCCCAGCCGAGGCGCTGCTGGACTCGGAGTCCGCCGACCGCAAGCATGTCCGGATCGGGGACACGCTCACGGTGATCGCGGGACCGGGCTCGTTCAAGGTCCGGGTCGTCGGCATCGCCACGTTCACCACCACGAACCCCGGTGCCGCGCTGCTCTTCCTGGACACCCCGACCGCGCAGCAGAAGCTGCTGGGGAACCCTCGGGCGGCCACCAGCATCTCGGTCGACGCCGCCGAGGGCGTCAGCGACGCCCAGCTCAAGCAGCGGGTGGCCGCCGCGCTCGGCGCGCACCGCTACGAGTTCCGGACCGCCGGCGAGCAGGCCAAGTCGGACGTCGACCAGCTGGGCGGATTCCTCGACGTCATCAAGTACGTGATGCTCGGTTTCGCGGGGATCGCGGTGCTGGTCGGGGTGTTCCTGATCGTCAACACCTTCTCGATGCTGATCGCCCAGCGCACCCGGGAGCTGGGCCTGCTGCGCGCGCTCGGCGCGGACCGGCGCCAGGTCCGCCGCTCGGTCCTCACCGAGGCGCTGCTGCTCGGCGTGGCCGGCTCCACGCTGGGCCTGGCCACCGGTATCGGGCTCGCGGCCGGGCTGATCGAGCTGATGAACTCGTTCGGCATGAACATCAAGTCGAGCGAGATGGTCATCGGCTGGGGCACGCCCGTGGCGGCGTACGTCGTCGGTGTCGGCGTCACCTTCGTGGCCGCGTATCTGCCGGCCCGGCGGGCGGCGGGCGTCTCGCCGATGGCGGCCCTCGCGGACGCCGAGATCGCCGGGATCGGCAGGCCGCTGCGGACACGCGCGATCGTGGGTGCCGTGGTCGGGGCGCTCGGTGCGGCCGCGCTCGTGGGCTGCGTCACCGCGTCCAGGACCGCTTCGGCGGCCTCGCTGCTGGGTCTCGGCGTCGTCCTGACGCTGCTGGCCACCGTGATCGCGGGTCCGCTGCTGGTGCGGCCGGTGATCCGGGTCCTCGGCGGGGCCTTCCCCGCGCTGTTCGGGTCCGTCGGCCGGATGAGCCAGCGCAACGCCCTGCGCAACCCCCGTCGCACCGGCGCCACCGCGGCCGCGCTGATGGTGGGCCTGGCGCTGGTGGGCGGGATGTCGGTGGCGAGCGCGTCGATGACCAAGTCCTTCGACCAGCAGATCGACAAGACGCTGGGCGCCGACTACGTGATCCAGAACAGCAACTTCCTGCCCTTCCCCGAGGAACTCACCGACGCGGTGCGCGACACCCCGGGCGCCGGGCTCGTCGTACGGTCGCGGTTCACTCCGGTCGCGGTACGGCTGCCGGACGGCGAACGGGTCGAGACGACCGCCGCGGCCTACGACCCACGGCTCGACGAGGTCGCGCACATCACGTACGCACAGGGCGACACCGCCGCGGCACTCGCGGCCGGCCGCATCGCCATGGACCGGGACTTCGCGCGCGACCACGACGCACGTGTCGGCAGCACCGTCCCCGTCGAGTTCCAGGGCGGACGCACCACCCGGCTGACCGTGGGCGCCCTCACCGACCAGGACTCCGCTCAGGGGTTCGGCACCAAGGGCGGCCTGTACTTCGGCCTGGCCACGCTGGAGAAGTTCGCGCCGGGCGGCCAGGACTCCGCGCTGTACGTGAACGCCGCCTCCGGGACGAGCGACGACGACCTGCGCACCAGCCTGGAACGGACGCTCGACCCCTATCCGCAGGTGCAGGTGCGCGACCTGGCCGACTACAAGAAACTCATCCACGATCAGATCGCCGTCCTGCTGTACCTGGTGTACGCGCTGCTCGGGCTGGCGATCGTCATCGCGGTGCTCGGCGTGGTCAACACCCTCGCCCTGTCGGTCGTCGAGCGCACCCGGGAGATCGGGCTGCTGCGCGCCATCGGGCTCGCCCGGCGTCAGCTGCGCCGCATGATCCGGCTGGAGTCGGTGGTGATCGCGGTGTTCGGCGCGGTGCTGGGACTCGCGCTGGGCCTGGTGTGGGGGGTGTGCATCCAGCGGGTGCTGGCGTTGCAGGGTCTCAAGGCGTTCGCGGTTCCCTGGACCACGATCGTCGCGGTGGTGGTCGGCTCGGCGGTGGTGGGGGTCGTGGCGGCGCTGCTGCCCGCGTTGCGTGCGTCCCGCATGAACGTGCTGGCGGCCATCGCGCACGAGTGATGGAATCGCACGAGTACTCAAGTCCCCTTCAGTCAAGGAGAGTTGATGTCCCGTCCGTTCCGTTTCGGTGTCAACATGATCGTTCCCGCCCCGGCCGCGGAGTGGCGGTCCAAGTGCCGCCGGGCGGAGGAACTCGGCTACGACGTGATCCTGGTCCCCGACCATCTCGGCATGGTCGCGCCCTTCCCGGCGCTGGTCGCGGCGGCGGAGGCGACCGAACGGCCACGGCTGGGCACGTTCGTGCTGAACGCCGGTTTCTGGAACCCGGCCCTGCTGGCCCGCGAGGTCGCCACCACGGACGCGCTCACCGGCGGGCGGCTGGAGCTGGGCCTGGGCGCCGGGTACGTACAGGCGGAACACGACTCGGCCGGGTTGCCGTACGGTTCGCCGGGCGAGCGCGTCGACCATCTGCGGCGCACCGTCGACGAGGTGGAGCGGCTGCTCGGTTCCCCCGACCACCAGCCGCAGCCGGCGCAGAAGCCGCGCGTCCCGTTGATGATCGGCGGCAACGGTGACCGCGTGCTGCGGCTGACCGCCGAACGGGCGGACATCGCGGCCTTCACCGGCGCCCGCCCGGTGCCGGGGAACACGGCGGGGAAGATGCTGCCGGTCACCGCTGAGGAGCTCGACGAACGGCTGGCCAGGTACCGGGAGTTGGCCCAGGGGCGCAAGGAGCCGGCGGAACTGAACCTGCTGCTGCAGATGGTGGCCGTCACCGAGGACCGGGAGGCGGCTGTGCGGCCCCTCGTGGAGCGGGTACCGGACGTCACCGTGGAGGAGGCCCTGGAGCTGCCTCTCCTCGTCGTCGGCACCCTGAAGCAGACCGTCGCGCAGCTGCTGGCGCAGCGGGAACGGTACGGCTTCACCTATCTGACCGTGCTGGAGCCGTACATGGAGGCGTTCGCTCCGGTCATGGCGGAGTTGCGGGGCCGGTGAGGTCCCGGTGACCGTCGCCGGTACGAGCAGCACGTGCCGCCGCTGAACTGTCCGGGTACACGATCAGTTCACCTTCACGAGCCGGTCACGGCGGCCGGGCGGCCTGAGTCGCCGGTGAGATCGGTGGTCGACCGGGTCGATATACCGCTTCTGACTCCGAACATTGGTCGGTACCTTGTGAGTTGACTGGGGCGTAGGCATGTGTGCGGGAGGGTGCATTGGGCCGCGAACAGGGCAGAACCGAGCCCACCGAGCTGGCGATGGCGCGCTATTTGGTCGCTCGTCTGGCGCCCGGGGAGCTGGCGTTGTTCGACGAGACGGTGGCGGCTGCGCCGCGCGGCGGGCAGGTGAAGCGACGGCGCGACGATCCGCTCGGTTTCGGAGCCGTGGAGAGCGCCGCGGTGGTGTTCACCACGGTGGCCTGCGGGGTGGCGACCGAAGTGGTCAAGAGCCTGGCCGAGGATGCCGGAAGACAGGCCGCCGACCGTACGAAGGGCTGGCTGCGGCGTCTGCGGCCCGCACGGCAGTCGACGTCCCCGGCCGACGAGGACGCGGGCGCGGCCGCGGCGTCGCTGCCCTCCGAGGTGCTGGCCGACCTGCGGGGAGTCGCTCGGCGCCGAGCGCTGCTGCTCGGTCTGCCGGAGGACCGGGCCGAGCTGCTGGCTGACACGGTCGTGGCATACCTGCGTGAACGCACCGACGAGGGGTGAGCCGCCGTGGACCTGCGAGGCCCGGCGCCGGGTGCCGGGGCGGGTTCGGTCGCTTCGCGGAGCCGGACGTTCCTCTTGCCGTCCGCCACGCTGACCGCGTTCATTCTGCTGATCGTCGCGGTCCTGGCGTTCACCGTGGTCATGCAGCCGGACTCCCACGCGGTCTTCACCCGCCACTGGCAGGGCAGCGGGAGAGATCCGGTCGATTCGTGCCTGCGTCAGGGCATCGCACGCGTGGGCGGGGCCGAGGCCGCCATGGAGTTGTGGGCGCAGGGCCGCCGACTGCCGGGCGTGGCCGAGTGCAACCGCAACGCCTTCGACCCTGCGCACTCTCAGTCGTTCCTGATCAACTGCGGGCTCCTGGCCGCCGCCACCGCCCTGCACTACTGGTTCCGGTCCACCAGCCGGGCACGTCGCCGCGGGGTGCGGCTCATCACCGCCGAGAACCTTCCGCACCTCGCCGCCGAGCTCATGCGCCTGGCCGACCGTGCCGTTCCAGGCCGGCAGGTGCGGTTCCTGATCGACCTGCTCGACCCGGCGGCGAACGGTGTGGCGTTCGGCCGAGCCGGTCGGCGGTACGTGCTCCTCGGGCGGGGCGTGCTGCCGCTGCTGGACCGCGACCCGGAGGCGCTCGAGGCGCTGGTCCTGCACGAACTGGCACACATCCGCAACCGCGACGTCGACCTGACGATGATCACACTCGGGTTCCTGCGGGCGTACGCGGTGCTGGTGTTCGCGCCCGTCGCGCTGGGTCGGCTGCTGGCCGTGGTCTTCGGCGTCCACCCGTGGCTGTACGCGGCGAACTTCGGGCAGATGCTGGGCCTTGCCCTGCTGCTCACCGTGGCACGGGCGCAGGTCCTGCGGACCCGGGAGTACCAGGCTGACGCGCGCGTCGTCGCGTGGCAGGGCCGGCCCGAGCCGCTGCGGCGGCTCCTCGTCGCCGCCGCCGAGTCGGCGGACACCGCGGGCCGACTGCGGGCGTCGTTGCGGCGGCTGAGCGGCACTCACCCGACCGCGGCCGCGCGGGCTGCCGCGCTGGCGGACCCGGGGCCTTTGATGGCGCCCACCTTCGGTTTCGCTCTGGTGCTGGGTGCGTGCCTGGTCCTGGTGTGGGACCCGAGCAGCTCACCGACCGCACAGTGGAGCTACGGCTCCATCTGGCATCTGTGGCGGCCCGAACCCTTGACCGTGCTGCTGATGGTGGTGCTCGGGCTGGCCGTTCTGCGCGCCGCCCTGTACCGGGACACACCTCGGTTGCACGCGCTGCGCTGGGGCGTCGCCCTCGGCCTGGTCGTGGGCACGGCGGTGTCGCCCATGCTGATAGCCAACGGGCTGGGCATGCCGACGTCGTTCGGGATCGAGTTGGGCAGCGCGCTGTTGCGGGGTGGGTTGCTGGTGCTGCTCGTGCTGTGGTGCGAGTACCTGGCCGCGGCGTGGGCACCTGCGGTAGCGGCGGCTCGCCGTCCCCTGGGCGTGGCCTTCGTGCCCTGCGTCGCTGCCGTCGCCGTCACCCTGGCCGCGGCCCGGCCGGTGTTCGAGATGCATGCGACCTTCATCCTCGCGCAGTACGACGGGACCGCGATGAGCGACCTGCCTGGGCCATTGCTCGTGTTCGCCGTGGCCCAGACGACAGCCCTCGGGCGCTACTTCAACGACGTGCCGTGGCTGCTCGGCGCGGCGGCCCTGCTCTTCGGCGCTCCGGCCCTGGGCCGGCTCCTCGGTCCGCGCCCGGCTGCTTCGCCCTCGGCGCAGAAGCTCAGGCTCGCGAGCCTGAGGGCGGCCTGGCTCGCCGGCGGCCTGACCTACGCCGGGCTGTGGTGGGTGCTGACCGGCTACCTCGACGTGCTGTGGGGGATAACGCCGACGCCCCTGTCGGACGGGATGATGGTGGCCGGCGCGCCCGCCGCGGCGGGCGCTGCCGTGGCGGTATCCGCCCAGCACCCTCTACGGTGGTCGGTCATCACGTCGGTACTCTTCGGCCTGCCCTTCGGTGTGCTGTTCGCGGTGGCCTGGGACATGCCGACGAACCTCATGCGCGACTCCCTCATCTTCGGCGTCGAGGGTGCCTTCCTCGCGGCACTCGTCATCTCCGGCCTCTCCGCCGCGAGGCGCCCGGCGGAACGTCCCGGCGGACCGCCCGCGACACCGGCTGACAAGGCCATGAGGCCACCCCGACTGCCGCGGCACTAGGGCCTGTTGCGAAAGTGGCCTCGTCGCCCGGAGGGCGGCCGCGCGGCGTCCGGTGCGTGCTCTGGGGGTCCCCCCGGCCGAAGGCTGGGGGAGTGCCGCCCGGAAGCCCTCGTACTGGGCGTACTCGGGCTTTCGGGCGGTGCGGCGAGAGTGCGTGCCGGGCGTCGCGCGGCAGAGGCCACTTTCGCAACAAGGCCCTAGGCGCTGGACGGACAAACCGTTCGCGCGACAGACCGGCCCTCTGCTTGGCTCGCCCCATGAGCGATCTCCACATCCGCCACGCCATCCTGTCCGACATCGACACCGTGTTGCGGTTCTGGCGCGAAGCCGCGGAAGGAACCAGCATCAGCGACGACCACGACGGAGTGGCCCGGCTCATCACACGAGACCCCGAAGCACTCTTCCTCGCAGAGCGCGACGGCCTCCTCACCGGAACCGTCATAGCCGGCTTCGACGGATGGCGATGCTCCGCCTACCGACTCGCCGTACACCCCGACCATCGTCGGCAAGGCATTGCCACCGCACTCCTGGAAGCAGCCGAACAACGATTCGCCGCCCTCGGCGGGCGACGCGTCGACGCCATGGTCCTGGAAGCGAACGAACAGGCCCACCACGCGTGGGCCGCGGCCGGCTACCACCGCGAGGACCACTGGCGGCGCTGGGTCAAGCCGCTCACCGAGTAGCGCGGAGTCCGCCACTCACGCTCTTTTGCCCATCCTTTACCCTTGGAGGGTCACTCGATCCTCCATGAAAGGTGTGAGCGTCCGCCCATGGGCGAGCCTCCCAGTACCAGTACGCGACATCGCGCGATCCTCCCCGCCCTGTCCGATCATGGGACGGAGGTGACCCGATGACCGAAGTGCTCCTCCTGCTGGTGGCGATCCTGCTCTCGCTCGCCTGTGGTGCCTTCGTCGCCGCCGAGTTCTCGCTGACCACCGTCGACCGCGGACAGCTGGAGGGCGCCGCCGAGCGCGGCGAGCGGGGGGCGGCCGGGGCCCTGCGGGCCGTACGGAACCTCACCTTCCAGCTCTCCGGCGCACAGCTCGGCATCACGGTCACCAACCTGGTGGTCGGCATGCTCGCCGAGCCGTCGATCGCCGCGCTGATCGCGGGTCCCCTGGAAGCCGTCGGCCTCTCGCGCTCCACCGCGAGCTCACTGGCGCTGGTCCTCGGTACGGCCCTGTCGACCGTGTTCCTGATGGTCGTCGGCGAGCTGGTGCCCAAGAACTGGGCGATCTCCTCGCCGCTGGGCGTGGCCAAGCGGGTCGGCAACGCCCAGCGCTGGTTCAGCGCCGCCTTCCGTCCCTTCATCACCCACCTCAACAACACCGCCAACCGTGCGGTACGGCTGTTCGGCCTTGAGCCCGCCGAGGAGCTGGCCTCCGCGCGCGGACCCCAGGAGCTGGCCGCGCTGGCCCGGCACTCCGCCCGGGAGGGCGCCCTGGAACCGGACACCGCCGAGCTGTTCGTACGGACGTTGAACCTCGCCGACCTGACCGCCGAGAACGTGATGACCCCGCGCGTGCAGGTCATCGCCCTCGACGTCCAGGCGACCTGCGAGGACGTGGCGAACGCGACCCGGGCCACGGGCCTGTCCCGGTTCCCGGTCTACCGCGGCAACCTGGACTCGGTCGTGGGCACCGCGCACGTCAAGGACGTTCTGGCGATCCCCGCCGAGCGCCGGCCCCGGGTCCCGGTCGCCGAGCTGATGCGCGAGCCGCTCATGGTCCCCGAGTCGCTCACCGTCGACCGGCTGCTGGACCGGCTGTCCGGCAAGCGGACGATGGCCGTCGTCATCGACGAGTACGGCGGCACGGCGGGCGTGGCCACGCTCGAGGACATCGTCGAGGAGGTCGTCGGCGAGGTGCGCGACGAACACGACCCTCACGAGACACCCGACCTGGCTCCGTCCGGCAGCGACGACGAGGGCCGCACCCTCTACTCCGCCGACGGCTCCGCCCGCACCGACCAGCTCGCCCGCGTCGGCCTGCGGACGCCCGAGGGGCCGTACGAGACACTGGCCGGCCTCGTCGCCACCGAGCTCGGCCGGATCCCCGCCGTGGGTGACCGGATCGAGGTCGCGGGCTGGCGGCTGGACGTCGTCGACGCCTCGGGCCGCCGGGCCGCGCGACTGCTGCTGCACGCACCGCCGCACGAGGACGGGACGGAGGTGGAGGGCTCGTGACCGCCGTCCAGTTGCTGGTAGGTCTGGCGACCCTGGTCGTCAACGCCTTCTTCGTCGGCGCCGAGTTCGCGCTGATCTCCGTACGCCGCAGCCAGATCGACCCGCATGCCGACCAGGGCGACCGGCGCGCGAAGAGCGTGCTGTGGGGTCTGCAGCACGTGTCCGCGCTGATGGCGGCCGCACAGCTCGGCATCACCCTGTGCACCCTGGTGCTGGGTGTCGTCGCGGAACCCGCGATCGCGCACCTGCTGGAACCGGTGTTCCACGCGGTCGGGGTGCCCGAGAGCGCCGGGCACGTGGTCTCCTTCGTGATCGCGCTCACCCTGGCGACGTACCTGCACATGCTGCTCGGCGAGATGGTGCCGAAGAACATCGCGCTCGCGGAGCCGGTACGCAGTGCGCTGCTCCTCGGGCCGCCGCTGGTCGCCCTGTCCCGGGCGCTGCGCCCGGTGATCTTCACGATCAACGCCTTCGCGAACGCCCTGCTGAAGCTGCTCCGTGTCGAGACGAAGGACGAGGTCACCGCCACCTTCTCGGACGCCGAGCTGGCCCGGATCGTGCGGGACTCCGGCGAGGCGGGCCTGATCGACGACCGGGCGCAGGAACGGCTGCGGGACGCTCTGGAGCTGGGGCGCCGGCCGGTGCGGGACGTGGTGCTGCCGCTGGACCGGATCGCCTACGTGTACCTGGGGGCCACGCCCGAACAGCTGGAGGTGCTGTCGGCCGAGACCGGCTACTCCCGTTTCCCCGTGGTGGACGAGGGGCGGCGGATCATCGGCTACCTGCATGTCAAGGACGCGCTGGACAAGACCCCGCGGGACCTGCCGTTCCAGCTGCGGGACATGCGGGAAATCGCCCGGGTGCGGGAGAGCACACCGCTGGACGACGTCCTCACCGCGATGCGGGGCAGCCGTACGCATCTGGCCGCCGTGCTGGGGTCCGACGGACGGCTCACGGGTCTGGTGACCATGGAGGACGTCCTGCGGGAGCTGTTCGGCCAGCGAGCGTAGGGGGCGGGGCGGGTCGGTCCGGGGCGCGTCGGTCCGGGGCGGTGGCACCCGGGCCGACCGACCGACGGGTGCCGACCGACCGACGGGTATGGCCCCGGGTTACCATCGCAGACGCCATGCACACGAACCCCACTCACACCAGCCTGGTCGCGGTCGGCGACTCCTTCACCGAGGGCATGTCGGACCTGCTGCCGGACGGCACCTACCGGGGCTGGGCCGACCTGCTCGCCGGACGGATGGCGGCCCACTCCCCCGGCTTCCGGTACGCGAACCTCGCGGTGCGCGGCAAGCTCATCGGACAGATCGTCGCCGAACAGGTGGACGTGGCGGCCTCCATGCGGGCCGACGTGGTCACGCTGGTGGGCGGCCTCAACGACACCCTGCGGCCCAAGTGCGACATGGGGCGGGTCCGCGCGCTCCTCACGGAGGCAGTGGAACGCCTCGCCCCGTCCTGCGAACAGCTGGTGCTGATGCGCAGCCCGGCCCGCCAGGGCCCGGTCCTGGAACGGTTCCGGCCGCGCATGGAGGAACTCTTCGTCTGCATCGACGAACTCGCCGCGCAGCACGGCGCGCTCGTCGTCGACCTGTACGGGGCGCCCTCGCTCGGCGACCAGCGGCTGTGGGACGTCGACCGGCTGCATCTGACGGCCGAGGGGCACCGACGGGTCGCGGAAGCGGTCTGGCAGGGACTCGGGTACGAGCCCGAGGACACCGAGTGGCGCACCCCGCTGCCGCTCACCCCGCCGCCGGGATGGGCCGCGCGCCGGGTCGCGGACGTCCGCTTCGCCCGGCAGCATCTGCTGCCGTGGATAGGCCGCCGGCTGACCGGCCGTTCCTCGGGCGACGGGCTGCCGCCGAAGCGACCCGACTTGCTGCCGTACGAGGCGGCCGGCCTGGTGCCGTCCCAACGGGCCGAGCGGTCACCGTCCGAGCGGACCGAGCGGTCCCCGTCCGAGCGGACCGAGCGGTCACCGTCCGAGCGTCCCGGTCTCCGGCCGAACGAGCGGCCCGCGGAGTAGCCCGTCATGGGGCACCCGGGTGGCCCATGTGTCCACGCCCCCAAGCGCGACCTGTGGATCTTCACCCCCGACGAGGGCGCCACCGAGCACATCGGGCTAGATCACCTCGCGCACGTCAGCGCCTTCGTCGCCGACTGGATCGCCGATACCTTCACCGTGGCGACGACGTGACGGCCTGTGCGGGCAACCTCGCCCGACTCCCCGCCCGACGGAACCGAGGCCCTCGCCATGCGCAGTCAGGTCGCCATCGTCGGCGCCGGACTCCTGCTGTCCCACCATCTCGACTCCGTCGACCTCGTCGGCTGCAGCGTCACCGTCTACGGCCAGACCTAGGTGACCAAAGATGTGAAGAATGGCGCCTCCGATATTCGGACAGCGACGTCATCGCACTACTCAGAGAGAAGGCGGGAGGCATCGACGGCTCGAGCGTCGCGACACTCACGAAGGACGCAGGACCGACCAACGGCGCCTTCTACACCCACTTCACGTCCAAGGACGAGCTCGTCGCCACTGCGGTCGCCGACCAACTGCATGCACAGAACGCGAACATCGTCGCGCAGGCGGCACCCGGTCGCGACGGACTCGAACAGATCGTGCGGTGGCCTGTCTACTCAGCACCGCAACAGCCTTGACGACGGCTGCCGTCCGCCGCCCTGCTCGACGAATTGGGCGGCGAAGCGGTCGCCGTCCGCCAGGTAGGACGCCTGCCATTGGCTCGTCGCCCTGGGAAAACCCCTCAGCTCCGATGCCGGACGTCGAAGTGCGCGGAGTGCGCGGTCAGCTTGCCGAGCAATTCGATGAGGGTCCGCTGCTCGTCCTCACTGAGGGCGCCCGCCCACTCCTGTTCACGTGCGTTGTGCGCCTGGAAGGCAGTGGTGATCGCCTGCAGGCCGGCCTCGGTGAGGCCGAGCTGGACCGCGCGCCCGTCATAGGAGGCGCGCTCCTTGCTCACCAGGCCGTCCCGTTCCAGCGTGTTCACCAGCGCCGACACGGCGGCTCGGCTCATGCCGGACAGCTCCGCGACCTTCTTCGCCTCGACCGAGCCCGACAACCAGATGGCGAACAGCACTCGAAAGCCGGGCCATGACCAGCCGCGAGGCCGGTGTACGGCGGATTCGAGGTCGTAGACGAGCATGTTGGCCGCGCGGTGGAGGGTGAGCACCAGCCGCATGGCGAGCGGGTCGATGCCGGGGAGTTCCCGCGAGGCCCGGTCGACGGCGTGGTCAATGAACGACCAGAAGTGCAGGTGGTCGGCTTCCAGCGGTTCCGGTTCCTGGGTCACAGTCGGAGTCTAGGTCGGGCGGCATCACGGACCGCACTCGGGAAGCGGGCACGCGTGACACCCCGTCCAGGTTTCCGGACCGTAAAAAACCTTCACCCGGGGGCTTCCCTCCAGATGCCGACGGGGGTACGGTCCCCAATTAATCAAAGCATTGATTACATGCTCTGAGTATTAGTCGTCCCGTTTTGTCCCCCGGCTCTGTCAGGGGGCAGGTCTCCTCCCGGCCGTGCGTCCCGATGTGCCGCCGGGTAGCCCCGGCCGTTCCGCCTCCGTCAAGGGGGACGGTGTGGCGGGCGATCGATCCCAAGGAACCTCGTATGCCCGAAGTATTCGCTCCCCCCAGTCCCGGCGCGCTGCGTGCCTGCATGTCCCGTTTCGCCACCGGCGTCACGGTGGTGTCGTACGCGACCGACAGCGGTCCGCGGGGCGCCACCATGAACTCCTTCACTTCCGTGTCCGCCGAACCGCCACTGGTTCTGGTCAGCGTCGCCCGCCGGGCCCGCTGCCACGACCAGCTGGCCGACGGGCCCTTCTGCGTGAACATCCTCGGTGCCGAACAGGAGCAGTTGGCCCGGCTGTTCGCCGGGGCCTCGAGCACCGCGGAGCCTCGCTGGGCAGAGGGCGCGCGCGTCCCCCGGCTTGCCGACCCGCTCGCCTGGGTGGAGTGCGAGCCCTGGCGCGCGTACGACGGCGGCGACCACACCCTGGTCCTCGGCCGCGTCACCGACCTCGGCCACCGCGACGGCGACGCCCTGACCTACGCCTGGAGCCGTTTCGCGTCCACGACCGAGTCGACCGACGGCATCGAGCACCTCTTCTGAAGCCCTTCCCGCCCGTCCCACCCCCCTCTCGAGCCCCACCCCACTCCCCAGGAGAACCACCATGGCCGCACGCACCGGCAAGGAATTCCTCGATCGCCTCTCCCAGTCCCGCCCCACCGTGCACATCCAAGGCGAGACGCTCACCGGAGGAATCCAGGAACACCCCGCTTTCCGCAACGTCGTGCAGACCTACGCCGAGCTGTACGACCTCCAGCACAGCGAGGAACACAAGGACGTCCTCACGTACGCCTCGCCCACGTCCGGTGAGCCGGTCGGCACGTCCTTCCTCACTCCCCGCACACCCGACGATCTCGTCAAGCGCCGTAAGGCGTTCAAGGTGTGGGCCGATCACAGCAACGGCATGCTCGGCCGCACCGGCGACTACATGAACAGCTCCCTGATGGCGCTCGCCTCGGCAGCCGACTGGTTCGCCCAGGCCAACCCCGCCTTCGGCGAGAACATCCGCCGCTACTACGAGAAGGCCCGCGAAGAGGATCTGCTGTGCACGCACACGCTGATCCCGCCGCAGGTCAACCGGTCCGTCGCCGGTACCCAGCAGGCGGGCGGCAAGCTCGCGGCACGCATCGTGAAGGAGGACGACAACGGCGTGGTGATCCGCGGGGCGCGCATGCTCGCCACCATCGCCCCCTTCGCCGACGAGATGCTCGTCTTCCCCTCGACCGTGCTCCGCGGCACCCCCGAGGACAAGCCGTACTCGTACGCCTTCGCCATCCCGAACGACACCCCCGGGCTGCGCTACATCGCCCGTGAGCCCCTCGACTACGACCGCCCGCGCCACGACCACCCCCTCGCCTCCCGCTTCGAGGAGTCGGACTGTGTGGTCGTCTTCGACGACGTGCACGTGCCCTTCGAGCGCTGCTTCGCCCTCGGCGACGCGGAACTGTGCAACGGCTTCTACTCGCAGACGTCGTCCGTGGTGCACATGACCCACCAGGTCGTCACCCGCACAACCGCCAAGACCGAGTACGTCCTCGGTCTGGTGACACTGCTCACCGAGGCCATCGGCATCGAGCAGTTCCAGCACGTCCAGGAGGACATCGCCGAGATCATCACCACCCTGGAAACGCTGCGCGCCTTCCTGCGCGCGGCGGAAGCCGACGCCGAGGTCAACGAGTACGGGGTGCTGACCCCGGCCTTCGCCCCCCTCAACGCCGCCCGTAACCTTTACCCCAAGCTCTACCAGCGCTTCCCGCAGATCCTGCGCAAGCTCGGCGCCTCCGGCCTGATGGCCACCCCGACCGAACTCGACATCACCGGCCCGGCGGCCGCCGACATCGAGGCCTACCTCCAGTCGGCCACCCTCACCGGCCCCGAGCGCGTGAAGCTCTTCCGTCTCGTCTGGGACACCTGCATCTCCGCCTTCTCCAGCCGACAGGCCCTGTACGAGTACTACTTCTTCGGCGACCCCGTCCGCATGGCCGGCGCGTACGTGAAGTCGTACGACCGCGAGCCGCACAAGGCGAAGGTCCAGGCCTTCCTGGAGCGCTCCTGATGACGCACCCCCTGGGGAACCCCCCGTCGAAGATCATCGCTGTCCATCTCAACTACCCCAGCCGGGCCAAGGAGCGCGGCCGGACCCCGGCCCAGCCCTCCTACTTCCTCAAGCCCCCCTCGTCGCTGGCCGGCACCAAGGAAGCCATCGTCCGCCCGCAGGGGTGTGAACTTCTCGGGTTCGAAGGCGAGATAGCCCTGGTCGTAGGCAGCCGAGCCCAGCGTGTGCGGCCGGAGGACGGCTGGTCCCACGTGCGCTGGGTGACCGCCGCGAACGACGCCGGGGTCTACGACCTGCGGTATGCCGACCGCGGCTCCAACCTCCGCTCCAAGGGCGCGGACGGCTTCACCCCGATCGGGCCGCGGCTGCTCGATGCCCGCCAACTCGACCCGGACGCACTCCAACTGCGTACCTGGGTCAACGGCGAACTCGTGCAGGACGACACCACCGACACGCTCCTCTTTCCCTTCGGACAGCTCGTCGCCGATCTGTCGAGACTGGTCACCCTGGAGCCCGGTGACGTGATCCTTACGGGCACTCCGGCCGGCGCGTCCGTCGTCTCCCCCGGCGACACGGTGGAGGTCGAGGTCACCGGCAGCGGACAGTCCACAGGGCGGCTGCGCAACCCCATCGCCTCCGGGCCCGCCCTGGAGACGTACGGAGCGATGCCGAGGACGGACGCGGCCGAACGCGAGGCCGCCCACGGAGCCACGTTCACCCCAGAGCCACTGCTCGACAAGCGCGTCGAGCAAGGACTGTATTCGGTCGCGGTCGCCACACTCAGCGCACAGTTGCGGGGGCGCGGACTGCCGCACATGTCCATCGACGGGGTGCGTCCCACACGGCCGGACACGAAGATGGTCGGCGTCGCCCACACGCTGCGCTACCTGCCGCTGCGCGAGGACCTGTTCAAACGGTACGGCAACGGCATGAACGCCCAGAAGCGGGCCATCGAGCAGCTGCGACCCGGCCATGTGCTGGTCATGGACGCCCGCCGGGACACATCCGCCGGCACGCTCGGCGACATCCTGGCCCTGCGCGCCCAGCAGCGCGGAGCAGCCGGGGTGGTCACCGACGGAGGCCTGCGCGACAGCGTCGCCGTCACCGAACTGGGGCTGCCCGTCTACCACGGCGGAGCCCACCCCTCCGTCCTCGGCCGCCGCCATGTGCCCTGGGACACGGGAGTGCCGATCGCCTGCGGCGGAGCCCTCGTGCAGCCCGGCGACCTGCTGGTGGGAGACGCGGACGGCGTGGTCGTCGTGCCGCCCGAGCTGGCCGAGGACCTGATCACCGACTGCCGGGAGCAGGAACTGCGGGAGCGCTTCATCACCGAGCAGGTGCGCGCCGGGCACGACATCGACGGCCTGTATCCCCTCGGTCCCGACTGGCACGAGACGTACGAGCGGTGGCGCAAGCAGCACAGCACGCAAGGAGAACACACATGAAATTCCGCAGCGACCCGTCCGCCATCCGCGGATCCATCGCTCCCGCCATCACCCCCTTCACTTCGGACGGAGCCGTCGACCACGACAGCCTGCGCGCGCTGATCCGCTTCCAGCTGGAGTCCGGTTCGCACGGCATCTCGCTGGGCGGCTCCACCGGCGAACCCAGCGCGCAGAGCGTGGCCGAGCGGATCGCGGGGATGCGGACGGCAGTGGAGGAGATCGGCGACCGCGTCCCGTTCCTGCCCGGGACCGGATCCCACAAGCTCGACGAGACCCTCGAACTCACCGCCGCCGCGGCGGAGCTGGGCGCCGACGCCGCGCTCGTCATCACGCCGTACTACGCGCGCCCCACACAGGAGGCGCTGTACCAGTGGTACGCGACCGTCGCACGGGAGTTCCCGGACCTGCCGATCGTCGCCTACAACGTGCCCTCGCGCACGGCCGTCGACATCGCGCCCGAGACAGTGAAGCGGCTGTTCACCGACTTCGAGAACTTCGTGGGCGTCAAGGAGACCACCAAGGACTTCGAGCACTTCTCGCGCGTGCTGCACGCCTGCGGGCGCTCACTGCTGGTGTGGTCCGGCATCGAGCTGCTGTGCCTGCCGCTGCTCGCGCTCGGCGGTGCCGGGTTCGTCTCAGCTGTCGCCAATATGGCGCCCGGCGCGGTGGCTCGGATGTACGAGCTGTGGGAGGCGGGCGATTTCGACGGTGCCCGCGACCTCCACTACCGCCTGCACCCGCTCGTCGACCTCTTGTTCGTCGAGACGAACCCGGCGCCCGCGAAGTGGGTGCTGCACCAGCAGGGACGTATCGCGTCGCCCCATGTCCGCCCGCCGCTCACCTCGCCCACCGACGCGGGCCTGTCGAAGATCCGCTCGCTGCTCAGCGAGGGCGGAGACCTCACCCAGCAGATCGGAGCCGCGCAGTGAGCACCACCCCTGAGCACCTTCCCTCCACCCCTGAGCACCTTCCCTCCACCCCTGAGCACCTTCCCACCGTGATCCCGCACTGGATCGGCGGTTCCCTCGTCGACGCCGCGGACGGGCACACCTTCGACGTCGCCGACCCGGTTTCCAACACGGCCTACGCACAGGCCGCGCGTGGCTCCGCGGCCGACGTGGACCGGGCGGTGACGGCTGCCCGGGTAGCGTTCCCGGAGTGGGCCGGGCTGTCCAACCGGGCACGCGCGGGTGTCCTGTACCGGATCGCCGACGCCGTCGAGGCCCGCCATGACCGGCTCGCCGCCTTCGAGTCGTACGACTCCGGGCTGCCGATCACGCAGGCCCGCGGCCAGGCGCGGCGTGCCGCCGAGAACTTCCGCTACTTCGCGGATGTCATCGTGGCCCTCGGCGAGGAGGCGTTCCGGCAGGGCGACGATCAGTTCAGCTATGTGGTGCGCACACCGGTGGGAGTCGCCGGGCTGATCACTCCTTGGAACACCCCGTTCATGCTGGAGAGCTGGAAGCTGGCACCCGCGCTGGCGTCCGGCTGCACGCTGATCCTCAAGCCGGCCGAGTGGACCCCGCTGTCCGCGTCGCTGTGGCCGGAGATCTTCGAAGAGGCAGGCGTGCCCGCCGGAGTGGTGAACATCGTCCACGGCCTCGGCGAGGAGGCCGGCCAGGCCCTCGTCGACCACCCGGACGTGCCACTGATCTCCTTCACCGGCTCCACCGACACGGGCCGGCACATCATCCGGTCCTCCGCCGAGCACCTGAAGACGGTGTCGATGGAGCTGGGCGGCAAGTCCCCGGTCGTCGTCTTCGCCGACGCCGACCTCGAGGCCGCGCTGGACTCGGTCGTGTTCGGCGTGTTCTCCCTCAACGGGGAGCGCTGCACGGCAGGTTCACGCGTACTCGTCGAGCGCCCGCTGTACGAGGAGTTCACCCGGCGGCTGGCGGAGCGGGCCGCCAACGTACGCGTCGGGCTCCCTTCCGACCCGGCCACCGAGGTCGGCGCACTGGTACACCCCGAACACTACGAGCGTGTCCTGAACTATGTGGAGATCGGCCGGAAGGAGGGCCGTCTGGTCGCCGGTGGCAGCCGCCCCGACCACCTCGCCGACGGCAACTACCTCCAGCCCACCGTCTTCGCCGACGTGGAACGCGACGCCCGTATCTTCCAGGAGGAGATCTTCGGCCCGGTCGTGGCCGTCGCTCCCTTCGACGACGAGACCGAGGCCGTGGAACTCGCGAACGCCACGCAGTTCGGCCTGGCCGCCTACGTCTGGACCTCGGACCTCAAGCGCGGCCACCGCATCGCGCATGCCGTCGCATCCGGCATGGTCTGGATCAACTCCCACAACGTCCGTGACCTGCGCACTCCGTTCGGCGGGGTCAAGGCCTCCGGCGTCGGCCGCGAGGGCGGCGCCCACAGCATCGACTTCTACACCGAATCGAAGATCGTCCACGTCGCCCTCGCCGAGGTGCACACCCCCCGCTTCGGAGCCACATCATGACCGCCTCGAACGCCCCCGACGTCATCCGGTCCGCCTACGCCCAGCTCGCCGTCACCGACCTCGGTGCCGCCCGCTGGTTCTGGGTCGACATGCTCGGCTTCTACGTGCAGTACGAGGACGCCGAGTCGCTGTACCTGCGCGGCACGGACGAACTCACCCACCACTCGCTGGTGCTGCGCAAGGGCGACCTGGCGGCCCTCGACCACATCTCCTATCGCGTCCGCACCCCCGAAGACGTCGACAAGGCGGAGAAGTTCTTCGCCGAACTCGGCTGCCCGGTCAAGCGGTTGAAGAAGGGCGAGGGAACGCACGGTGTCGGCGACGCGGTCCGCGTCATCGACCCGCTCGGCTTCCCCGTGGAGTTCTTCCACGAGATCGCCCGCGCCGAGCGCCTCATCCAGCGCTACGACATCCGCCACGGCGCCGAGATCGCCCGCCTGGACCACTTCAACATCTGCACCCCCGACATCCCGGCCGCATACGCCCACTACCAGTCCCTCGGCTTCGGCTGCTCGGAAACGATCGAGGGTGACGAGCACGAGCTGTACGCGGCCTGGATGTACCGCAAGCAGACCGTCCATGACGTCGCCTTCACGGGGGGTGCCGGGCCGCGCCTGCACCACCTCGGGGTGGCCACCCACGAGTCCCACCAGGTACTGCGCGCGGCCGACATCTTCGGCTCGCTGCACAAAGAGCACCACATCGAACGGGGCCCCGGCCGGCACGGCGTCTCCAACGCCTTCTACCTCTACCTGAGGGACCCCGACGGCCACCGCGTGGAGATCTACACCTCGGACTACTACACCGGTGACCCGGACCACGAGACATACCGCTGGAACGTGCGCGACGACCGCCGCCGCGACTTCTGGGGCAACGCCGTCATCGAGTCCTGGTACAAGGAGGCCGCCCCCGTCCTCGACCTGGACGGACGCCCGCAGCCCGTGACCGACACCGTCCTCGACGAGTCCGCGGTTCAGGTGGGTGCCGACGGCCTCGGCTGATACTCCGGTCGGCTGGGGGGACCGGAGGCGCTTCGCGCCCTTCCGGGACCCCCTCACCGCGCCCTCGACAGACTCGGGATCTTCTCATACACCCCATTCATCACACTTTGTAAAAACCGGATACGACAGTTAGTATCCGGCGGCACGCCTACCTGCCGGCTTGCCGAAGGGCCCGCAGAGGAGACCCATGCCCTCGATGACGACTCCGTCAGACCACACCTCCGCAGGACGCTTCGAGTTCTGGCGGGAAGTGGTCGGCCAGAGTTTTGTGCCGCTGGAGGCGCTGCCGCGCGAGGTTCCCGATTTCCGTGCCTCCCTGCACACCGCCCAGCTCGGCGCGGTGCAGGTGTCTGTCGTGGCCGCGGATCCGCACGGCGTCGCCCACACCCGAAGGCACATCGCCTCCGACCCGGCCGATTTCGTCAAGGTGAGTCTTCAGCTGGCCGGGCAGTGCATGCTGACCCAGGCGGACCGCCAGGCCCTGCTCAAGCCTGGCGAGCTGGCCATCTACGACACCCGGCACCCGTACACACTCGACTTCGACCAGCGGTACCGCACACTCGTGCTGATGTTCCCGCGGGTCATGCTCCGGTTGCCCGAACGCGACCTGACCCGCGTGATCGCCACCACCGTGTCGTGCGGCGACGGACTGGGGCCCGTGGTGCACCCGTTCCTGTGCGGACTGGCCGGGCAGGTGCGGCAACTGGACGCTCTCGGCACGCCGCGGCTCGCGGACAGCGTGGTCGACCTGGTCGGCGCGATGCTCTCGGACCGGTGCGCCGTGCACGTGACGCAGCAGGATGACGGGCGGGAGCTGCTGGCCCAGCGAATCCTCACGTACATGGAGCAGCGGCTCTCCGACCCGGGGCTCGGCCCCGACCGGATCGCGGCCGCCCACCACATCTCGCGGCGCTTCCTCTACAAGCTGCTGGCCGAGCGGGGATACACGGTCTCGGGCTGGCTCCGGGAGCGTCGCCTCGCCGAGTGCCTGCGCGACCTCGCGGACCCCGCGCTCGCCCATATGCCCGTCGCCACCGTCGGAAGCCGCTGGGGCTTTCCCGACCCCGCCCACTTCAGCCACGCATTCAAGAGCGCCTACGGCATGAGCCCGTCGGAGGCACGCGGGGCCGGGCGCACAGCGCTCGGCGCCTAGCGAGCGCTCAGCGGCGGTCACGCGGTTTCGCCGACCTTTCGCTGCCTGTCGCAGTACGTCCCGAACACGGCGGATCTGCCGATCGTGCCCGCCCCAGCAAGGGCCGGTGCACCATCACGCAAGCCGGAGTGGGCCGCCGAGGTGCACCCTCCCGTCGTGAGAGAGAGCCGCACACTCCTCACGGGTCCGCCTCCCGGGCGACAGTGAGCGGCTTACGCAGGAACATCCACTGACACAAGAACGGGCTGACGTCCCGACCGCCCCAGGGCCAAAGCGCATCACTGCGCTGATCGACAGCCCCGTGCTGTCTCTTCTCCCCACGGCTCTCCCTTCCTGCCTCTCCGGCTCCCGCTCATCCGACGAATGAGGCATTCATGCTGAGAAAGCGATCCGCCGCGCCCCCTCCGCTCGGTGGCGCCGGCTCCGACGCCCGCCGCTACGAGAACAAGCTGCTCGTCATCCTTTTCCTGGGCTTCGGCCTGGTCTTCTTCGACCGGCAGGCACTTTTCTTCCTCGTCCCCTTCATCAGTAAGGACATCCCCCTCTCGAACACCGCCCTGGGCACGCTCGCCGGAGTCCTCGCGCTGACCTGGGCCCTGTCCGGAATGATCTCCGGACGCCTGTCCGACCGGCTCGGCCGTCGTAAGCCCGTGATCATCATCGCGGTGGTGCTCTTCTCCTGCCTCTCGGCGTCGAGCGGGCTGGTCACCGGATTCGTCGCGCTGCTGGGAGCCAGGGCGCTGATGGGGCTGGCGGAAGGTGCCGTACTGCCGGCGTCGCAGTCTCTGATGGTGGAGGCATCCCAGGAACACCGGCGCGGCCTGAACATGGGCCTGCTGCAGGGCTCATCGGCCGGACTGATGGGCGGCATCCTCTGCCCGCTCGCGGTGGTCTGGATCGCCACGCAGTACAGCTGGCGACTGGCGTTCGTCATCACCATCGTCCCCGGCCTGCTGCTCGCCCTGTGGATCTGGCGGTCGGTAAGGGAGGAGCCGCCCGGTGGCGGTGTGATGACGGCGCCCGTGGCGGAATCCGCGGATGCCGCGGCCAAGCCGAGCATCGGCAGCATCCTCCGGCAGCGCAACATCATCCTCTGCGTGCTGATCGCCTGCGCGTACATGACCTGGTTCTTCGTCATCATCACGTTCGCACCCGTCTACATGATCTCGGTCAAGGGCTTCTCACCCGCGACGATGAGCGGCGTCGTGACCTGCCTCGGGGTGGCGTGGGTCTTGTGGGGCTTCGTCACACCGGGGATCTCGGACCGGTTCGGCCGCAAGAACACACTGATCGTCTTCACGGTGATGGCCGCGCTCTGCCCCCTGGCCGTGGTGTATGTGAGCAGTCCTCTGGTGCTCGGCGCAGTGGTCGTGCTCACGTATACGGGTCTCGGTTGCTTCACCCTGTTCATGGCGACCATCCCCGCGGAGACCGTCCCCCGTGGCGCGCTGGCGACCGCCCTGGGCCTGGTCATGGGCATCGGTGAGCTCGCCGGCGGTTTCCTCGCTCCGGTGATCGCCGGGTGGGCCTCCGACAACTGGGGGCTTCAGACGGCCATGTACATCTCGGCGGCGGGTGCCGGGCTGGTCGTCCTGCTCGCGCTCGGGCTGAAGGAGACGGCTCCCGCCGTCCTGCGCAGGAAGGAAGCGGCGGCGGTCGGCGACGGCGCTGCGGAGCGAACCACGAGCGCATCCGCCGTGTCCTGACCGACCCCCCTTTCTACGACTCCCGCGACGGGCCAGGACCATTTCGGTGGTCCTGGCCCGTCGCGTGCTGCCTCGGACCAGCCGTTCGCCCACGCGGTCCGGCCCGGTCACCCACCGCAGCCGCGGTCGCCCATAGGCCTGCAGGGGCAAGGTGCGCCCGGCCGCAGGGCCGGTCCGTCCGCCCGTGCACAGCCGTTCGTGCCCGCCTCCGCAACAGCCCGTGCACAACGGCACAAGCGCACAGCCCGTCCGCCTGTGACCCTCCCGTCATGCGAGCAACACACATCGTTTACGACCACATCGTGGTGGGCGCCGGCTCCGCCGGCTGTGCCCTCACCCGCAGACTCGTGGACGCCGGCCGGGCCGTCCTGCTGATCGAGGTGGGCGACCGGGACGACAACCCGGCCATCCATGACCCGGGGCGACTGTGGGAACTGTGGAACTCCCCGCAGGACCACGCGTACACCACCGAACGCCAACAGCACTCCTCCGGCACCCGGGTGTTCTGGCCGCGCGGCAAGGTCCTCGGCGGCTCCAGCGCCCTGAACGGAATGATCTACGTCCGCGGCAACCGGGCCGACTACGACAGCTGGGCCTACCAGGGAGCGGCGGGCTGGTCGTACGACGAGGTGCTGCCGTACTTCAAACGCTCGGAGGACTTCGAGGACGGCGCGTCGTACTACCACGGCGCCGGCGGCCCGCTGCCCGTCAGCCGGAACCACTCCCCCAACCCGGTCACCACCGCCTTCATCGAGGCATGCCAGGACTACGGGATCGCGTACAACGACGACTGCAACGGCCAGGACCAGCTCGGCGTGAACCTGCTGCACCGCAACATCCGCGACGGCAGGCGGGTCAGCGCGTGGACCGCCTTCATGGAGCCGGTGCTCGACAGTGCGCTGCTGACGGTGATGACCGGCGCCGCGGTCACGCGAGTCCTGGTCGACGGTGGCCGGGCGCGGGGCGTCGAGCTGCTGCGCGAGGGCCGTACGACGGAGATCCGCTGCGAAGGCGACGTGATCCTGTCCGGCGGCACCATCGGATCGGCCCAGCTGCTCCTGCTCAGCGGGGTCGGGCCGGCGGACGAGCTGCGGGCCCTCGGGATCGGGACGACCGCGGACCTGCCGGGCGTGGGCGCGAACCTGCACGACCACACCCTCGCTCCGGTGGTGTGGGAGTCGGCTCGGCCGGTGCCGCAGGGTACGGCCAACAAACTGGAGGCCCACTACTTCGCCAAGTCCGACCCGGCGCTGGCCGTGCCGGACCTGCAGCCGCTGATGTCTCACCTGCCACTGCCGGTGCCCGACATGAACGTTCCGGAAGAGGGCCACGGCTTCTCGGTCCTCGCCGGGACGATCCGTCCGCTCAGCCGGGGCCGCCTGTGGCTGCGCTCGGCCGACCCCACCCAGGCTCCTGCCCTGGACCCTGGCTACTTCTCCGAGCCGTCGGACCTCGCGGCCATGGTGCGGGCCGTGCAGCAAGTGCGGGAGATCGGCGAGGAGAAGTCGCTGGGCGACTGGCGGGCCCGCGAGGTCGCACCCGGACCGTATGTGCGTACGGACGCGGAGGTCGCCGCGTACATCAAGCGGACCCTCCTCAGCTATCACCACCAGGTGGGCACCTGCCGTATGGGCATCGACCGTACGGCGGTCGTCGATCCGCAGCTGCGCGTACACGGCGTGGCCGGACTGCGCGTCGCGGACGCCTCCGTCATGCCCTCCGTCACCTCCGGCAACACCCACGCACCTGCCGTCATGATCGGCGAGCGCTGCGCCGACTTCATCCTGGGAGCACAGCTGTGACCAATACCCTTCTCATCGGTGGCGAGTGGCAAGCCGCGGCCTCCGGAGCGGAGTTCGAGACCCTGGACCCGGCGACGGGCAGCCCGCACGCCATCGTGTCCGACGCCGGAGCAGCGGACGCCGACGCAGCCGTACGGGCCGCCCGCGCCGCCCTCGAAAACCCGGAGTGGGCGGGACTCACCCCGGCCCGGCGCACCCGGATCCTGTGGCGCATCGGCGACCTCATCGAGGAACACGCCGAGGAACTGGCCGAGTTGGAGACCCGCGACCAGGGCCAGCCGCTCGGCATCTCCATGGCGGTCAGCGTCGCCGCGGCCGCCGAGCACTTCCGCTACTACGCCGGCTGGGTCACCAAGATCTACGGAGAGACGGCGCCGCTGTCCTTCCCCGGCGTGCTGCAGTACACCAAGCGCGAGCCGGTGGGAGTGTGCGCGCTGATCACCCCGTGGAACTTCCCGCTCATGATCGCGAGTTGGAAGATCGCACCGGCCCTCGCCTGCGGGAACACCGTGATCGTCAAACCCGCGGAACAGACCCCGATGACCACGGTGCGGCTCGTCGAATTGTGCCGGGCGGCCGGTGTGCCGGACGGCGCCATCAACCTGTTGACCGGTGGTCCCGAGGCCGGCCGGGCCCTCGTCGAGCACCCCGGCGTGGACAAGGTCTCCTTCACCGGCTCGACCGAGACCGGCAGGGAGATCGTCCGGGCCTCCGCGGGCAACCTCAAGCGGGTCACGCTCGAACTCGGCGGGAAGGCACCGAGCCTCGTACTGCCCGGCGCCGACCTGGACGCGGCCGTGGCGGGCTGTCTTCAGGGCGCGCTCCTCAACAGCGGCCAGGTGTGCGCCGCGTACACAAGGTTCCTCGTCCACCGCTCCCTCGCCGACGAGTTCGCCGAGCGCTGTGCCAAGGCCGTCAGCGGGATGCGACTCGGCGCGGGCAGCGCGCCCGACACCGAGCTCGGCCCCCTGGTCACCGGCGAACACCGTGACCACGTCCACGCACTGGTGCGCAGCGGGGTCCAGGAAGGCGCCCAGCTGCTCGCCGGCGGGGCCCCCGTCGACGACCTGCCGGGCTTCTTCTACCAGCCGACCGTGTTCACGGGTGTACGGGACGACATGCGCATCGCCCGCGAGGAGATCTTCGGCCCGGTGCTGTCCGTCCTGCCGTACGACGACGAGGACGAGGCCGTCGCCCGCGCCAACGACACCGAGTACGGCCTGGCGGCTGCCGTATGGACCCGCGACGTGGGCGCGGCGCACCGCGTGGCGGGCTCCATCCGCGCGGGCACGGTGTTCATCAACATGCCCAACCCCGTGGACGCCTCCGCCCCCTGGGGCGGGTTCAAGGCCAGCGGCTGGGGCCGGGAGATGGGCAGCGCAGCCATCGACGCGTACACGGAGGTCAAGAGCGTGTGGACCTCGCTCGCCTGAGGTGCCCGCCCGTCGCGGACAGGCAGCCCCCGCGGGTTCGGACCGCACAATCCTGAGGATCATGCGCGGCCTTTCCGCCTGTCCGTCCGCCCGCGCGGCCGTCCAGGTGCCTGAAGAACCATGCAGCCGACGCCTGGTTTTCGTACAGCGACCGCGCGGCGGTCGGAGAGCTCAATGAGGAGTGTCGTGGCCACACAACCGATTCCCGACGTCGCCACCGTGGGGGGCGTCGTGCGCGGCCGCCACGAGGACGGTCTCGCGGTCTTCCGGGGCATCCCGTTCGCCGAACCCCCGGTGGGCAGCTTGCGTTTCGCCGCGCCGCGGCCGGTGCGTCGATGGGAGGGCACGCGCGAGACGTTCGTGTTCGGTCCCCCGCCACCGCAGGAGCCGTTGAGCCCTGCCATACCCCTTTCCACGCCCGGAGGAGAGGACTGGCTCACCGTCAATGTCTGGACACCGGATCCGGACCCGGCGACGAGGCGCCCGGTGATGGTGTGGATCTACGGCGGGGCCTACAAGTTCGGTTCCGTCGACGACCCCGCCTACGATCCCAGCCGGCTGTCCCGTGACGGAAATGTCGTCGTGGTGACCTTCAACCACCGAGTCGGCATGGAGGGGTTCGCCCACATCGAGGGGGCGCCGGCGAACCGCGGACTGCTCGACCAGGTCGCGGCCCTGACGTGGGTGCGGGAGAACATCACCGCCTTCGGCGGCGACCCCGGCCAGGTCACCGTGTTCGGCGAATCAGCCGGCGCCGGGTCCGTCGCCGCGCTGCTGGCGATGCCGAGCGCGCGAGGCCTCTTCCGGCGGGCCATCGCACAGAGCGTGTGCGGCACCTTCTTCTCCGGCGAGCTGGCCACCGACATCGCCACCGCCCTGGCGGGTGAGCTCGGGCTACGGCCCACGGTGAGCGACCTCTCGGCGGTGGATCCGCACAAACTCCCAGATGTGGGGGCTGCCCTCGGCGCCCGGATGAGTCAGCACGCGGACCGCTGGGGACCGATCGCGCACACGTCGACGGCCTACTCCCCCGTGGTCGACGGCGAGGTCCTGCCGACCGATCCGTGGCAGGCGCTCGCCGACGGCGCCGCACGCGAGGTGGAGCTGATCATCGGGCACACCCGGGACGAGTACCGGCTGTTCATGGCACTGGGCGGGCTCCTCGGACAGGTCGGTGAGGAACTGGCGGCCGCAGCGCTGAAGACGTTCGGGCCGGGCGCGGACCCCGGGCACGCCTACCGCACCGCCTTCCCCGATGCTCCGGCGGAGCGCCTCTTCGAGCTCGTCCAGTCCGACTGGCTCTTCCGCATGCCCTCACTGCACCTCGCGGAAGCCCAGGTGGCGGGAGGCGGCCGGACCCACGTCTACGAACTCACCTGGGCCGCACCGGCGAACGGCGGTGCCATGGGCGCCTGCCACGCGCTGGACATCCCGCTCGTGTTCGGTACGTTCGCGGGTCTTGGCGCAGACCTGATCGGCCCCGCGCACCTCGACGAGGCCGACGCCCTTTCCGGTCTGGTCCGCGCGGCCTGGACCTCCTTCGCGACCACCGGCGATCCGGGCTGGCCCGCCTACGACACCGAGCACCGCCAGACGCGCATCCTCGACACGGAGCCGATGACCACCCCCTACCCGGAGGAAGCCTCGCGCCGCCTCTGGCAAGGCCATGTGTTCAACGCGCTTCCACTGATCACCTCATAGCCCTGACTGACGCCTCCCTGCTGTGGGACGAGGGTGGCGGCGACCGTGGAGGGCCGGGAACCCGGGTGTGTCCAGATCCAGGTGTGCCTCCCCGGCCGACTGTGGCCGAGTGCCTGGATGGGGGTGCGTCGGGACCCGGACGGCACTCGAACGTCGTGTCGTCTCGCGAGGCAGTTCGCATGAGCGGGCTTGCCGGCCAACAGGTCCAGCTATGGAGCGGACAGCACCACAGGCGTTGTAGAGCTGAGCCACGGCACGTGAGCACTCCGCCTGCCTCGCGGTCACCGGTGCCTGGCAACCCTGCAGCAGCATGGGGAGTCGCCGACCATGACCAGCTGGGCGTGACCGCGTTGAGCGGCGAAGGCCATGCTGGGCGCTGAGCAGCACACCTGAGGCGCCGCCGCCTCGTCAGGCGGTGACTCGTAGATCGCCTGCCCCCCTGGCGCCACGGCGTGAACCCGTTGGCATCCATGCCATGGCGCCGAGGAGTGGCAGGCCGCGACGCTGGACGCATGACGAATCCCAATGCCGCCACCATGCGCGCCATCCGCCAGGACACCCACGATCCCCCCGAGGTGCTCAAGGAGGTGGAACTGCCCCGGCCCGAACCGGGGCTGAGTGAGATCTGGTCGCCGTCCGCGCGGCCGGCGTCAACCCGACCGACTGTGGAACCGCCGAGCCCGACTTCCTGCAGTTTCTGGGTGAGCTTGTCGTGCCGGCAGGCGGTGATCTCCGAGGTGCGCCCGGGGCGGGCCGAGATCCACAGCAGTCGGTCCCGGTCGTCGGTGAGGGCGATCACGAGCAGGCCGTGGCATTTTTTCTTGCCGGAGTAGTTCTTCCGGTTTTCCGTCCCGGTTCTGCGCCGGGTACGGATCACCGATCCGTCCAGCAGTACGATGCCGCCGCCCCTTCGGGTGATCTTCTTCAGGGCCCGGTCCAGGCGTGGGGTGCGGGCGGCGAGCAGACCGACGACCTCCCGGACCCATCGGGTCACGGTGGTGCGGTGTACTCCGTTGCCGCCGGCCAGGTCGCCGGGCCGCTGGTCACAGCGCAGCACTGCCGGCATCACTCCCGATCAGGCCACAGAGCTGATCAGGATGCGCCTGCACCACGAGAAAGACTGGGATGCCCCCAGCCGGCGGACTGCGGCGGCTCTCGCAGAACAGCTCGAGTACTGGCCACTGGCGATAGAGCTCGCCTGCGGTCACCTTGCCGGCCGCGAGTTCGGGCTCAGGGAAGCGGGCCGCTGTCTGGAGCAGATTCGCGGAGGGCCGCTACCGGCTGATGCCGGGCATCCTCGCCGCCCTGCGCACCACGCGACCCCCTTCTCGATCCTGCCGAAGGGCACGCTGATCCTGCGCGACCTCGACCTGGAGATGGTGGTCGTCATGCCGCGCGCTCCACGGGAGCAGCGTGGTTGACGGTGCGGACGGTGCCGGCGAGCTGCCGCAGGTGAGCGGCGAAGCTCACCAGGTCGTCGGCCACGTCGACGCACCCGACACAGACGCCCACGGGCGGCAGATCTGGCGTTGCCGGAACTGCGGCAGCCACGTGTCCACGAGCGGCCAGGGCAAACCGCACTTGCCCAGCGGCAAGGCGCAATGTGCGCAGGAGCCCTCGACAGAGCACGCGCCGCGACGGCAGAAGCGGGCGTCTCACACTCGTCTCACAGACCCCACGCAAGAGCACAGGCCGGAGTGCCTCCGACCTGCGCTCTCTGGACCCTATGGACGTTTCAGAGACCCCACAGACGGCAGGTAAACTCCGTCTACGTGACTTCCGCTCCCGCCAAGCCCCGCATCCCGAACGTCCTCGCCGGACGCTACGCCTCCGCCGAGCTCGCCACGCTCTGGTCGCCCGAGCAGAAGGTGAGGCTGGAGCGTCAGCTCTGGCTCACCGTGCTGCGGGCGCAGAAGGACCTCGGGATCGAGGTGCCGGACGCGGCGATCGCCGACTACGAGCGTGTGCTGGACACCGTCGACCTGGCTTCCATCGCCGAGCGCGAGAAGGTCACGCGACACGATGTGAAGGCGCGGATCGAGGAGTTCAACGACCTCGCCGGGCACGAGCACGTGCACAAGGGCATGACCTCCCGCGACCTCACCGAGAACGTCGAGCAGCTGCAGATCCGGCTCTCGCTGGAGCTGGTGCGCGACCGTACGGTGGCCGTGCTGGCGCGGCTGGGCAAGCTGGCCGGTGAGTACGGTGAGCTGGTCATGGCGGGCCGCTCCCACAACGTGGCCGCGCAGGCCACCACCCTCGGCAAGCGTTTCGCGACCGCCGCCGACGAGCTGCTCGTGGCGTACGGCCGGGTCGAGGAGCTCCTTGCCCGCTATCCGCTGCGTGGCATCAAGGGCCCGGTCGGTACGGCTCAGGACATGCTGGACCTGCTCGGCGGGGACGCGGCCAAGCTCGCGGAGCTGGAGCAGCGGATCGCGCGGCACCTGGGCTTCTCGCAGGCGTTCACGTCGGTCGGCCAGGTGTACCCGCGTTCGCTGGACTACGAGGTCGTCACCGCGCTGGTGCAGCTGGCGGCCGCCCCGTCGTCGCTGGCGAAGACGATCCGGCTGATGGCGGGCCACGAGCTGGTGACCGAGGGCTTCAAGCCGGGCCAGGTCGGCTCCTCGGCGATGCCGCACAAGATGAACACACGGTCGTGCGAGCGGGTCAACGGCCTGATGGTGATCCTGCGCGGGTACGCCTCGATGACGGGTGAGCTGGCGGGCGACCAGTGGAACGAAGGCGATGTGTCCTGCTCGGTGGTGCGCCGGGTCGCGCTGCCGGACGCGTTCTTCGCGCTGGACGGTCTGCTGGAGACGTTCCTGACCGTCCTCGACGAGTTCGGCGCGTTCCCGGCGGTCGTGGCACGCGAGCTGGACCGCTACCTGCCGTTCCTCGCCACCACCAAGGTGCTGATGGGCGCGGTGCGCGCGGGCGTCGGCCGTGAGGTCGCGCACGAGGCGATCAAGGAGAACGCGGTCGCCTCCGCGCTGGCCATGCGTGAGCAGGGTGCCGAGCGCAACGAACTGCTGGACAAGCTGGCCGCCGACGAGCGCATCCCGCTCGATCGCGCACAGTTGGACGCGCTGATGGCCGACAAGCTGTCCTTCACGGGCGCCGCCGCCGACCAGGTCGCCGCGGTCGTCGGCCGCATCGAGGAGATCGCGAAGCAGCACCCGGAGGCCGCCGGCTACACCCCCGGAGCGATCCTCTGACCCGGTTCACCCCCGAGGAGTTGGAGGCCGCCCGCGACCGTCTCGTGCCGGACGTCGTCGCGGACGGCCTCCATGTGCTGTTCTGCGGCATCAACCCCGGGCTGATGACGGCCGCGACGGGCCATCACTTCGCCCGTCCCGGCAACCGGTTCTGGCCGGTACTGCATCTGTCCGGGTTCACCCCGAGGCTCCTGAAGCCGTCGGAGCAGCGGGAGTTGCTGTCGTACGGCCTCGGCATCACCAACGTCGTTGCGCGGGCGACCGCGCGGGCCGACGAGCTGAGCGCGGCAGAGTACAGCGATGGCGGGCGGCAGCTGGCGCTCAAGGTGGCGCGGTTGCGGCCGCGTTGGCTTGCCGTGGTCGGGGTCACCGCCTACCGCGCCGCCTTCGACGACCGCAAGGCCCGGGTGGGCCCGCAGGAGCGGACGATCGGCGACACCCGCGTGTGGGTGCTGCCCAACCCCAGCGGGCTGAACGCGCACTGGACCGCGCGGACCATGGCGGAGGAGTTCGCACGGTTGCGGGTGGCGGCCGAGGAGAGCTAGAGATCTCATGAAGATCTCGGTGAGTCCTCCGGCGGTTCACGGTGGGTCGGTCTCGGTGAGTCCTCCGGCGGTTCATGGTGGGTCGGTCTCGGTGACCAGGGCGATGAGGTGGACCTCGTCGTCCATTTCGCCCTCCAGGACGCCGAGGGCCAGCCAGCGGTCCGTGCCGGTCGGCTGCCAGAGGTTGAGTTCGTCCACCAGGGTGCTGATGGTCGCCCAGGGCTCCGGTACCGGCTCCCCGCGGTCGATGCGGACCACGAGCGTCCCCATCCACCACGGGCGCCGAGCACCCCAGCGGGCGTCCAGGAGTACGGATATGCGGTCCTTGAGGGCGTAGAAGTCCTCCTGTGTCCGCAGCCGCCCCTCCCGGTCGCCGGTCCAGCTCGCGGGACTCACCTCCAACGACACGATGCGGTACCCGGCTCCTGCCATGAGCACGTCCGGCCCGCCGTGCTCAGCGGCGAGACCCCCGGTGCACAGCGAGTCGATCCTGGCGACGTACTTCGCGCTGTCCATGTGCTCCAGTAAAGCGGCCACCACTGACAATGGGCGGCGAGTCGGAGACGTGGCGCAATCACGCATCCCGTCGACGTACGTTCCAGGCCCCCGCCAGCAGCGCCGCGCCCGTCCAGAGCGCGGTCACCGCCAGGCCCGTCCAGGGCCCGAGGGGGCCGTCCCAGGTCTCGTGGAACACGACCTGGCCCGCACGGTCGGGCAGGTAGTCGGCGACGCCCGCCGACATGTCCCCCACCACGAAGGAGGCGACGAGCAGGAACGGGATCAGGATGCTCAGGGTGGCGACGCCGCTGCGGAGCAGGGCGGTGAGCCCGGCGGCGAACAGGGCCATGAGCGTAAGGTAGACACCGCAGCCGACGACACCCCGTACCCCTTCGGCCAAGCTGAGACCGCGCGCGTCGGCCCCGAGAGCGGCTGTGCCCACGGCCAGACTCGCGGCGCCCGCGATCAGCCCGACGGCCAGGGAGGGAACGGCGATCGCTACCATCTTGGCCGCGAACCACCGGCCCCGTTGGGGTACCGCCGTCAGCGCGCCCCGCAGGGAACCCCCGTGGAACTCGGACGACACTGCCGTCGTACCGAACGCGATCACCGCCATCTGGCCGAAGGTGAAGCCGAAGAAGGCCGAGAACAGCGGGTCGACCTCCTCGTCGCCGGTGTCGAGCGCGCCCAGTGCGGAGAAGGCCGCCGTCACGACGACGACCGCGCACAACGCCCCCATGAGCGACCGCAGGGTACGGATCTTGATCCACTCCGAGTGGAGCACGGGAACGAACGCCATGGTCAGGCCTCCTGGGGCGGTGCGGTGAACTCGGTCTCCGTCGCTGTCAGACCGAGGTAGGCCTGTTCCAGCGTGGCCTCCTCCGCGGCGAGTTCGAGGATCGGTACGCCCGCGGCGGAGGTGAGGCGCCCGATGTCGTCCACGCGCGCGTCCGGCACGGTCCAGTGCCCGTCGTCGTGCTGCACGGCGTCGTGGCCGTGGGCCGTGAGGACGTTCCTGAGTGCGGTGGCGTCGGTGGTCCGGATCCGTACCCGGGGGTGCACGCGCGCGTGGATGAACTCCCGCATCGGGGTGTCGGCCAGCAGGCGGCCGCGCCCGAGGACGACGAGGTGGTCGGCGAAGGAGGCGGTCTCGTTCATGAGGTGGCTGGAGACCAGGACGGTGCGTCCCTGTCCCGCGAGCCGGCGCAGCAACTCGCGGATCCAGACGATGCCTTCGGGGTCGAGGCCGTTGGACGGCTCGTCGAGGAGGACCACCTCGGGGTCGCCGAGCAGGGCGGCGGCGATGCCGAGGCGCTGCCGCATACCCAGGGAGTACGTCGTCACCCGACGGTTCGCGACCGAGGTCAGCCCCGTCTCCTCCAGCACCTCGTCGACCCGGGTGATCGGGAGGCGGTTGCTCGCGGCCAGGGCGCGCAGGTGGTTCCGGGCGGTGCGGGAGACGTGGGCGGCCTGCGCGTCGAGCAACGCGCCGACGTGGCGCAGGGGTTCGCGGAACGTGGCGTAGGGACGGCCACCGATGGTGGCGGTGCCCGACGTGGGCCGGTCGAGGCCGAGGACGAGTCGCATGGTGGTCGACTTGCCGGCGCCGTTGGGGCCGAGGAAGCCGGTGACCCGGCCGGGCAGGACACGGAAGGTGAGGGCGTCCACGGCGCGGCGGGTGCCGTACTCCTTGGTGAGGGCTTGGACGTCGATGCTGGTCATGGCAGCAGCCTGGCCACCGCTGCCGGGCCGCGCCTCCCCCGCCGGTGGGGATCCGCTCCCCCGTGCGGGGGAGGCCGATTGTCAGTGGCGGCTGCCACGATGACGCAATGGCCCACCTTCTGCGCCCGTTGCTCCGGGGGACGACGTACACGCGTTTGCTGCACCTGTGGGTGCCGATGCTGGTCGTCAGCGTGTGGATGTGGATCGAGATGTCGACGCCGTGGGTGCCGGCGCTGGTGCTGCTGCCGGTCGGTCTGATCCCGGCCGTGCGCCGGGGCGAGGGCGTGCAGGCACGGCTGCTGCTGACGCCGGGCGAGCGGGCCGCGGAGATCTCCGTGGCTCCGTCGGCGACCTGGCGGGACCGGCTGCGCACCGTACTGTGGCTGGAAGTGCGCATGCTGCTGGGCGGATTGACGTCGTTGGGAAACGTCTGGCTTCCGCTGCTGTCGTACTCCCTGGCGGAGCTGGCGTCCGGCCGAGTGCCGCAGGGCGTCCCGGTCCTGAGCGGGGCGACACCGCACTGGGCGTACGCGCTGCTGGTGCCGCTCCCGCTGGTGGCGCTGTACGGCTTCGTGGTCGGACTGGGTGAGCTGGTCACCGCTCTCGCGTTCCGGTTCCTCGGCCCGTCCGCCGCCGAGCGGCTCGCCGCCCTGGAGGTGCGCACGGAGCAACTCCTGGAGCGCACCCGGATCGCCCGGGAGCTGCACGACTCCATCGGGCACGCCCTGACGGTGGCGGTGGTGCAGGCGGGCGCGGCGCGGGCAGCCGGCGATCCGGCGTTCACCGACCGGGCGCTGGAGGCCATCGAGGAGACCGGCCGGACGGCGTTGGAGGACCTGGAGCGGGTCCTCGGCATCCTGCGGGAGTCGGAGCGGCCCGTGAGCGGCAGGCCCACGCTGAGGGACGCCGACCGGCTGCTGGAGTCGGCCCGGGTCTCCGGTGCGAAGGTGGACGCAGAACTGACCGGCCCCCTGGACACCGTCGCGGGCCCGGTCTCCCGGGAGGGGTACCGCATCCTCCAGGAGTCGCTGACGAACGTACTGCGGCACGCGGGAGCGGTCCCCGTCATGGTCCGCGTCTCGGTCGGCCACGACACGCTCGGCCTGGAGGTGCGCAATCCGCTCACCGCCGCGATACCGGGCCCCGGGCGGGGCAGCGGGCTGCGGGGCATACGCGAGCGCGCGGCCCTGCTCGGGGGATGCGCCCGGACGGGTCCCGACGATGGCGACTGGCAGGTACATGTGGAGTTGCCGCTGCGCTGATCTACGCTGACCGGATGCCGGTCACCGTACTTCTCGTCGACGACGAACCCCTGGTCCGCGCCGGTCTGCGGGCCGTGCTGGAGGCCCAGCCCGACATCGAGGTCGTCGGGGAGGCGGCCGACGGGGCGGCGGTGATCCCGCTGGTCCGGCAGCTGCGGCCCGACGTGGTCGCCATGGACGTACGGATGCCGCTGCTGGACGGGATCGAGGCCACGCGCGCGGTGCTGCGGACGGTCGACCAGCCGCCGAAGATCCTCGTGGTGACAACGTTCGAGAACGACGAGTACGTGTACGAGGCGCTGCGGGCCGGCGCCGACGGGTTCCTGCTGAAGCGGGCCCGGCCGGCCGAGATCGTGCACGCGGTACGGCTGGTCGCCGAGGGCGAGTCACTGCTGTTCCCGGCGTCGGTACGCCGGCTCGCCGCCGAGTACGGCGACGGTGACGGCGCTGATCGTGCGGCGCGCGACGTGGTGGCGCGGGCCCGGCTGACCGAGCGGGAGGCGGAGGTGCTCCGGCTGATGGCCCGGGGCCTGTCCAACGCGGAGATCGCCGCCCGGCTGGTCGTCGGGACGGAGACGGTGAAGTCCCACGTGAGCGCGGTCCTGGCGAAGCTTGGGGCACGGGACCGCACCCAGGCGGTGATCACGGCGTACGAGTCGGGGTTCGTGGCGCCGGGGTGAGGGGCGGGGGTGGCGCGGCGGTGCGGGCGGGGCGCGAAGGGAGGGCGAGGTGGCAACGCGGTGGTTACGGCGGGCGGGGCGGGGCAGGCCCGGGGGGACGTCGGACGGGCGCGGCGGTGTCGGGGGGACATCCGCCGGACAGTGCAGCCAAGGGCAGTGACACCCGCCGGGGCAGTGACACCCGCCAACGCAGCGAAAGACGAAGGCAGTGGCACCCGCCGCACGCAGCGAAGCCGAAGACGGTGACGTCCACCGGACGCGGCCGAGCAGGGCACCCGCCACCAAGCCCCCGCCAGGCCACCGACCGGACAGCCGGGACCACGCCGCTCGGTGTTCTGATCCGGACTCGATGGCCCCCGTCGGCCCGATCCGTTCCTTCTGGCACTCGCCGGGGTCCCCCGCGCCGAGTACGATCCGGCGAACACGCGCACGAGCTGGGAGGACGGACGTTGGCGGGGCTGACCGGCGGGGATCCCTCACTGCTGCGGAGGATCAACTCCGCGGTGGTGCTGCACGCGCTGCGCGCCACGGACTGCGCGACGCTGACAGAGATCACCCGGGTGACGGGACTGTCCCGGCCGACGGTCGAGGGCGTCGTCGAAGGGCTCATCGAGGCGGGGTACGTCGTCGAGAAGGCCGCCGACGAGAGCGTCGTCCGCCGGCAGGGCCGTCCCGCGCGGCGGTTCCGGTTCCGTGCCGAGGCCGGGCATCTGCTCGGCCTGGAGATCGGGGCGCACCGCGTCGCGGCGCTCCTGTCGGACCTGGACGGCCGGGTGATCGGCGCGCAGGCCAAGGACGTCGACGAGACGGCGTCCGCCGACGAGCGCCTGGAGCGGCTGCGGACCGCCGTGGCCGATCTGCTGCGCCGGGCCGGGATCGCACGCGGCTCGCTGCGGGCCGTAGGGGTCGGCACGCCGGGGATCGTCGAGGCGGACGGCACCGTACGACTGGGCACCGCGCTGCCCGAGTGGACGGGGCTGCGGCTCGGTGAACGCCTGAGCCGCTCCTTCAAGTGCCCGGTCCTGGTGGAGAACGACGCCAACGCCGCGGCCGTCGCCGAGCACTGGAAGGGCGCCGCGACCGAGTCCGACGACGTCGTGTTCGTGCTGGCCGGCTTGAGTCCCGGCGCTGGTGCGCTGATCGGCGGCCGGCTGCATCGGGGGTACGGCGGGGCGGCCGGGGAGATCGGCGCGCTGCATCTGCTGGGCCGGGAGGCGACGCCGGAGACGCTGCTGTCCACCACGGACGAGCCCCTGCACCCGCTTGACGAGCAGGCGGTCGCCGAGGTCTTCGCCCAGGCCCGCGAGGGCGACCAGCGGGCCCGCGCTGCCGTGGACCGCTTCATCCAGCGGCTGGTGCACGACGTGGCCGCACTGGTGCTGGCCCTCGACCCGGAACTCGTCGTGATCGGCGGCTGGGCGGCCGGCCTGGACGGCGTACTGGAGCCGCTGCGGCGGGAGTTGGCCCGCTACTGCCTCCGACCCCCGAAGGTGGCTCTGTCCCTCCTGGGCGAGGCGGCCGTCGCGACCGGCGCCCTGCGACTGGCCCTCGACCATGTGGAGGAGCAACTGTTCGCGGTGGAGGGCACGGTGACGGCCCGCCGGTGACACCGGTCAGGCAGCCCGGGCAGCCGAGCGGCGGAGCGGCGGAGCGGCGGGGACCGTCGGCGGTGCTACGACAGGCGCCGACGGTCCCGGGCCACGGACCCCGCTGCGGGTCGCGGGCCACGGACACTGCTGCCGGTCCCGGGCCACGGGCACTGCTGCCGGCGCCGACGGAGGTCCTGCCGCACGCGTCAGCGGACACACGCACCCGCGCCCCGGAGACGTTCCCGGGGCGCCGCCCACGCCGTACTGGCGCCGCGTTCAGGACGCTCGGCGCTCCGGGTCCTGGTGGATCTCCACGCCGCCCGGGTCCCCGAAGGTCAGCCGGCACGTGTCCGCGCGGTAAGTGGCGACGGAGAGCGCCGCGGTGTGGCCGTCGGCGAGGTAGCGGGTGGTGACCACGAGGACGGGCGCCCCGGGAAGCCGGTCCAGTTCCTTGGCGTCGTCCGCACGGGCGGAGCCGAGCTCGACGGCGTTCTCCTGCCCCTCCAGCTCCAGCCGCTGCAGCTCGCGCAGCACGGCACGCGCGCGTGCGGCGCCGGACGGTGCGTCTATGGCGGAGAGCTCCGGCACCGACGACGGGGCGATGTAGAGCAGTTCGGCGGCGACGGGCTGGCCGTGGGTCGTGCGGGAGCGGCGCACCGTGTGCACGGGCTGCTCACCGGTCTCCAGCGCGGCGGCGACGGCCGCGGGCGGCACCTCCAAGGTGCAGTCGACGGGCTGCCAGACGTCGCCGGCCGCGCCCGGCCAGGCGTGCTGCTCCGCACCGACGGCCACCCCCACGCGGGGCGGAGCGACGGTCGTACCGACGCCGCGGCGGCGCTGCAGCCGGCCTTCCAGTTCGAGCTGCTCCAGCGCCTGGCGGAGCGTGGCGCGGGCGACGCCGAAGCGGGCGGCGAGGTCGCGCTCGTTGGGCAGGATCTCGCCCACCGTGAACTCGGAGTCCAGTGCCTCACTGAGCACGGTCTTGAGATGCCAGTACTTCGGTTCCGGCACCGTTTCCAGCTGCGTGGTCCCCACCCTGTCCTCCGCGATCGCCGTGGTCCGGCAGCGTTTTAGCGCCCTTGTTTATTAAAGGTTGTTGCACTTCTCTGCGACCTTAGGACGGCCCCCACCCTTGGTCAAGACCAATCCTCCATCCCTTGGACCTCATTCGGACGCACCGCAGTGCGGCGTTCACGGAGCGTTCGTACGGCACGGCCTGGGTGACACGGCGTCAACCCCTCGGATGCGCAGGGGATTCGAGGGCGGGCGGGCCTCAGACGGAGGCCAGGGACCGCAGCTTGTCCGGGTTGCGGATGATGTGGACGGACTGGATACGCCCGCCCAGGACGTCCAGTTGGAAGACCGCGTCGGGCTCGCCGCCGGACAGGGCGAGGAGCGCGGGGCCGCCGTTGAGCTCCAGGAAGCGGAAGGACGGGTCGGGGATCCCCTTCCGGGAGGCCCCCAACAGGAAGCGGCCCACCTTGTCGGCCGTCTCCAGGACCCGCAGCGGCGCTTTGGACTTGCCGCCGCTGTCGCCGACCAGACGGACGTCCGGCGCGAGCAGGGACATCAGCCCCTCCAGGTCACCCTCCTCGGCGGCGGCCAGGAACCGTTCGGTGAGGTCGCGTCGCTGGGCGGGGTCGACGTCGTAGCGGGGCCGCCGCTCCTCGACGTGCCGGCGGGCCCGCCCGGCGAGTTGGCGTACGGCGGGTTCGCCGCGGTCGAGCATGGCGGCGATCTCGGCATACGGGTAGCCGAAGGCCTCCCGCAGGACGAACACCGCGCGCTCCAGCGGCGAGAGCGACTCCAGGACGACGAGGACGGCGAGGGACACGGTGTCGGCGAGCACCGCTCGTTCGGCGGTGTCGGGCACGGTGTCGCCGAAGTCGGTGACGTACGGCTCCGGCAGCCACGGGCCGACGTACGTCTCGCCGCGCGCCTTCACCTGGCGCAGCCGGTCGATGGCGAGGCGGGTGGTGACGCGCACCAGGTAGCCGCGCGGTTCCCGCACCTCACTGCGGTCGGCGGCCGACCAGCGCAGCCAGGCCTCCTGCACCACGTCCTCGGCGTCGGCCACGCGGCCCAGCATGCGGTAGGCGACGCCCAGGAGGACGGGGCGGTGCGTTTCGAAGACGTCGGTCAGGGTGTCCGCGGTCACGGCTCCATCCCAACCGAGTCACGCGGCCGTGTCCAGGCGATCGCTGCGCGCGTCGCCGCCCAGGCGACGGAGGCTGCTTCGCGCCCGGAGCGCCACGGTGCCCAACCGGGGCACACAGAGGGCTACCCGCCGGTAGCAATTGCTGACAAGCTGTCTACCCCGTTGTCGTCCTACCCGTGTCGTCCTACCCCGTGTTCGTCCTACCCCGTGTTCGTCAGTGAGTCCCGCCGAGGAGCATCAGCATGTCCGCGACCACCGTGTCCTTCAAAGTGCCCTCCCCCCAAGGCCCGCGGCCCGTCACCGTCTCCTACACGCGCGCGGGCAGCGGCCAGCCCCTGCTCCTGCTGCACGGGATCGGGCACCACCGGCAGGCCTGGGACCCGGTGGTGGACATCCTGGCCGCCGAGCGCGACGTGATCGCCGTGGACCTCCCCGGGTTCGGTGCCTCCCCCGGTCTGCCGGACGGCCTGGCGTACGACCTGCCCACGACCACCGCCGTGTTCGGCGCCTTGTGCGAGACCCTGGGGCTCGACCGGCCGCATGTCGCGGGCAACTCGCTCGGCGGACTGCTCGCCCTGGACCTCGCCAAGGATCAGCTCGTACGTTCGGTCACCGCGCTGGCGCCGGCCGGTTTCTGGACGCCTGCCGAGCGGCGCTACGCCTTCGGCGTGCTCATCACCATGCGGCGGATAGCCGAGCGGATGCCGCTCCCGCTGGTCGAGCGGCTTGCCCGCACGGCGGCCGGCCGTGCCGCCCTGACCAGCACCATCTACGCCCGCCCGAGCCGTCGTGCGCCCGAGGCCGTGGTCGCGGAGACGCTGGCGCTGGCACGGGCGACGGGCTTCGCCCACACTCTCCGGGCCGGTAGGACCGTCCAGTTCACCGACGACATCCCCGGCGTCCCGGTCACCCTGGCCTGGGGCACGCGAGACTTCGTATTGGTGCCGCGCCAGGGTGTGCGGGCCAAGCGGATCATCCCCCGGGCGCGGCTGGTACGGCTGCCCGGCTGTGGCCACTGCCCGATGAACGACGATCCCGCGCTGGTCGCACGCGTCATCCTGGACGGCAGCCGCTGACCGGGTGGCCGGCCATTCAGGTCGCCAGAGCGCGAAGGCAGTTTTCGTCTCGCACGTGTTCCTGGCGTCCACGGGCGCTCCTCTTCGTCCCCGATGACGCACGAAGTCGTCCCTGATGACCGCACGACTTCATCCCTGAGGACGCCCGGTCGGGTACAACTCCTCCCTCGTAATTCCGGGGACGGCCCCGGTCCGGCGCGTCTAAGGTCCCGCCTTATGACGTCGTCACCGACCGGCTCCGGGACCGTCGCGTGGGAGGTGCTGCTGCCCGCCGCGTCGGCGCCGGCCCGTGCGCGGGGCCGGGCCCTTCAGGCGGCACTGCGGGAGGCAGTCCGCTCGGGGCGGCTCACCGCGGGCACGCGGCTGCCGTCGAGCCGGGACCTCGCGGCCGACCTCGGGGTCTCGCGGGGCCTGGTCACGGAGACCTACGAGCAGTTGACGGCGGAGGGGTATCTGCGCAGCGGCCGCGGGGCCGGAACCTGGGTGAGCGAGGCCGTACGGGCCGCGCGGCCCCGCGCGCAGGACCTCGCCCCGCGCTCCCTGGGCGCCCGCGCCGACTTCCTGCCCGGAAGTCCGGACCTGTCGCTGTTCCCGCGCGCCGCGTGGGCCGCCGCCCAGCGTGGGGTCCTGGCCGAACTGGCGCACCAGGAGCTCGGCTATCCCGATCCGCGCGGGTTGCCCCGGCTGCGTACCGCGCTCGCCGAACTGCTCACGCGCCGCCGGGGTGTGGTCGCGGACCCGGAGCGGATCGTGGTCGTCTCCGGGGTGACCCAGGCGACCACCCTCCTCGGGCTCGTCCTCCGCGCGCGCGGGGTGCACGCGGTCGGGGTCGAGAACCCTGGCAGCCCCCAGCACGCCGAGCTCTACGCGACGGCTGGTGTCACCACGGTTTCCGTCCCCCTGGACGACGAGGGACTCGCCATGGGCGCGCTGTACGGCTCGGGCGTACGGGCCGTGGTGACGACCCCCGCCCACCAGTTCCCCACCGGGGTCGCCTACTCGGCGCGGCGCCGCGCGGAACTCCTCGGCTGGGCACGCTCCGTGGACGGCCTCGTCCTGGAGGACGACTACGACGGCGACTTCCGTTACGACCGCGCTCCCGTGGGCGCGCTCCAGGGAGTCGACCCGGAACACGTGGCCTACACGGGCTCGGTCAGCAAGTCACTCGCACCAGGGCTGCGGCTGGGCTGGCTGCTGGTCCCGGAGTCCCTCGTCGAGGAGGTCGTCGCCCGCAAGCGGACTTTGGATCTGGGGCATCCCTCGCTCGACCAGGCGTTGTTCGCCCGCTTCGTGGAGCGCGGCGACTACGACCGCCACCTGCGCCGCTGCCAGCGCGCCTACCGGGAACGGCGGGACGCCCTCGTCGCCGCCCTGGAGGAGCACTTCCCCGGCACGGAGGTGACCGGGATCGCTGCGGGACTGCACGTCATCGCCGCGCTGCCGGAGCGTTACGGCCCGCAGGAGCGGTTCCTCGCGGACGTGGCCGCGGCCGGGGTGACCGTACGTCCGCTGTCGGACTGTGCCCACACGCGCGTCGAGACCGACGGCAAGGGGGATGTCCGGCTGGTCCTGGGATACGCACAGCTGTCCCCCGCGCGGATCCGGGACGGCGTACGGGCGATGGCGGAGGCCGTCACGGCCTGACCGGCGTCACACGCGCCGGTCGGTTCCGATGTGCACGCGGGTTCCGGTGCCCCCGGGGTCAGTTGTTCACTTGCGGTTTGCGTGTGCGCTGCGGCGCACCAGTAGTTGTGGCACTGCACACTGGCCAGTTGCGGCACCGCACGCCGGCCGGATCCCGTCGCTGGAGGCGTATCCATGTCACACCGTCCGCTCCCCGGCCGCCGCAGCGTCCTGCGCGGCTCTCTGGCCGCCTCGGCGGCCCTGACCCTGCCCGCGGCCCTCGGCTCGGCACCGGCCCTCGCCCTGTCCGGGCGCCCGAAGGCGGGGTGGGGCGTGCAGACGGGAGACGTGACAGCCGACTCCGGCCTGGTGTGGGTGCGCTCCGACCGGCCCGCCCGGATGATCGTCGAGACGTCCGCGACCGAGTCGTTCCGCAACCCGCGCAGATGGCACGGCCCACTGCTCGGCGCGGACACGGACTTCACCGGCACCACCCGGCTGCGCGGACTGCCCTCGGGCGAGCAGATCCACTACCGCGTCCTGCTGGCCGACCCGGACGACCCGCGCCGCACCGGCGAGCCGGTCGCCGGCACGTTCCGTACCGTGGCGCCGCGCCGGAGCCACGGTGTGCGCTTCCTGTGGTCCGGTGACCTGGCCGGGCAGGGCTGGGGCATCAACCCCGAGTTCGGCGGCTACACGATCTACGACGCGATGGCGAAGCTCGACCCCGACTTCTTCCTCTGCAGCGGCGACAACATCTACGCCGACGGCCCGATCGCGGCGACCCAGGCCCTGCCCGACGGCGGCACCTGGCGGAACATCATCACCGAGGAGAAGTCCAAGGTCGCCGAGACCCTGGCCGAGTTCCGCGGCAACTTCCGGTACAACCTGCTGGACGAGAACCTCAAGCGGTTCAACGCCCAGGTGCCGTCCGTCATCCAGTGGGACGACCACGAGGTCCGCAACAACTGGTACCCGGGCGAGGTCATCGCGACCACGGACACCCGCTACACCGAGAAGAGCGTCGACGTGCTGGCGGCGCGGGCCCGGCGCGCGTTCAGCGAGTACTTCCCCGTCTCCACGCTGCGGCCGGGCGCTCGGGACGGCCGGGTGTACCGGGTCCTGCGGCAGGGCCCGCTGCTGGACGTGTTCGTGCTGGACATGCGGACGTACCGCAACGCCAACTCGCCCGACGACCAGACCGTGGACCCGCAGGGCATCCTCGGCGCCGAGCAACTCGAGTGGCTCAAGCGGGAGCTGTCGCGCTCGCGGGCGGTGTGGAAGGTGATCGCCGCCGACATGCCGCTCGGGCTGGTCGTGCCGGACACCACCGAGGGCAGGCCGAACATCGAGGCCGTGGCGCAGGGCGACCCGGGCGCGCCGCTCGGGCGTGAGCTGCAGATCGCCGAGCTGCTGCGGTTCGTCAAGCACCGGCGGATCACCGGCACGGTGTGGCTGACGGCCGACGTGCACCACACCTCGGCGCAGCACTACCAGCCCTCGCGGGCCGCCTTCACCGACTTCGAGCCGTTCTGGGAGTTCGTGTCCGGGCCGCTGAACGCCGGCGCCTTCCCGGCCAGCGCGCTCGACAGCACCTTCGGTCCGGAGCGGGTGTTCGTGAAGGCGCCGACCGCCTCCAACGTGTCGCCCGCCGGCGGCTACCAGTTCTTCGGCGAGGTCGACATCGACGGCCACAGCGGGGAGCTGACAGTACGGCTGCGGGAGCAGGACGGCACCGTGCTGTTCACCCAGGTGCTCCAGCCGGGCCGGGTGGGCCAGTAACTCCCGTACCCTCGAAGGGCGTCCCGCGCACCGGCGTCATCTCCCGGTGCGCGGCTCGCGCCCGCGGCTCGGTTCTGCGGCTCGGTTCTGCGGCTCGGTTCTGCGGTCAGACCGTATAAGAAACAACAAAAAGCTACGGAACCACACTTTACCGATCAGTCACAGAGCGTTCGTGATCACGCAACACCCTTCCTTCACAGTGGTCGCATGACTCGAAAAGTGTCCGATGTGACCCGCGCCAAAAACGGCCGTCCCGTCCACCACTGGCGACGCGACGTGGTCGAACTCGCCGCCCTGTTCACGGCCGTCGCGGTGGCGGACGCCGTGGCGAACCTCGTGGGCCACGGCCCCGACGGCCCGGCCCTGCTGGTGGCCTCGGCGGTCGTCCTGATCGCCACCGCGACCTTCCACACATGGTGGTCACGCCGCCACGGTCACGCCCCTCCGACGAGTGATACCGATGCCCGGCCACTGCCCGGGAAGCAGCAGGCCGGGCCCTCCGGCCGGCCCGCGGCGGGCCCGGACCCGGTGACCGGGGCCAGCACGCTGTGGCGGATGCGGACGACCGTGAAGGACGAGCCGGGCTCGCTGGCCGCCCTGTGCGTGGCCCTCGCCGGACAGCGGGTCGACATCCTGAGCCTGCAGACCCATCCCCTGGCCGACGGCACGGTGGACGAGTTCCTGCTGCGCGCCCCCGCGGAGCTCGCGGGCTCCGGCATCACCCGTGAGGTCGCGCTGGCCGGAGGCAGCGACACCTGGATCGAGCGCGCGGACGCCCACGACCTGGTGGACGCCCCGACGCGGGTCCTCGGCCTGGCCACCCGTACGGCCCTGGACGCGGCGGAACTCCCCCTCGCGCTGAGGCAGTTGCTCGGCCGGTGCACCATCCGCTCACTGCCCGCCAAGCCGGCGGCCGGAGGCGGCCGGGTACCGCAGGACGTGCCGGTGGAAGGGGTGCTGGAGAACACCGTGATGCGCCTGCGGGCGCCGGAAGGCGGAGCGATCACCGTGGAGCGGCCGTACCTGCCGTTCACCCCGACCGAGTTCGCCCGGGCCCGTGCCCTGGTGGAGCTCGACGCGCGTCTCGGTCCGCGGGTGCCGCGCAGCCAGGACGTGCTGACCCTGCCCGAGGGCAACGCGATCACCGTACGGCGGGCCGACACCGGTGACCTGGAGGCCGCGAGCGCGATGCACGAGCGGTGCTCGGCGCGGACCCTCGGGATGCGCTACCACGGGCCCGTCGGTGACGCCGACCGCTATTTGAACCACCTGCTCAGCCCACGCTTCGGCCGCACCCTCGCCGTGCAGACCCCCTCCGGCCGCATCGTCGGACTCGGCCACCTGCTGTGGGACGGGGACGAGACGGAGGTCGCCCTGCTCGTCGAGGACGCCTGGCAGCGGCGCGGCATCGGCGCCGAACTCCTGGGCCGGCTGGTGGCGATGGCGGTCGAGGCGGGCTGCGCCAGCGTGTACGCGGTGACGCAGTCGTCCAACACCGGCATGGTCGCGGCGATGCGCGGACTCGGTCTCCCCCTCGACTACCAGATCGAGGAGGGCACCCTGGTGATCACTGCCCGCCTGGACGCGTCCTCGGCCGGCGCGCTGCCGCCGTACACGCAGGACCGGGAGTTCGGCGAGGAGATCGTGCGGGACTAGGTGTGCTGTCCCGGGACGTTGGTGACGGGCGACGAGGCCCCTTTCGCAGCAGGCCCCAGCGGGACCGGACGTCGCCGGCGGGTGGCCCGGTGTCCTTGGTGAACGGCTCGGCGGGTGGAGCCGGGCCGTTCGTCCGGGGCCCGGGACAGGCGGCGTGATGCCGGTTGTCGGCTCAATCCGAGTGACGCGCGGCGGCCCCTCGTACGAGGATGGGGCGCATGTCACAGACCAAGAGCCCTCTCCCCCGCGAGGTCGCCGACGCCTATGTCGACGAGCTCATCGCCCTTGACCCGATCACCGGTACGTATCTCGGCGTGAAGGAGAGTTCGAGCAGGTTGCCCGACCTCTCGCCCGCGGGCCAGGAGGCGCTCGCGGATCTCGCGCGCAGGACCCTGGTCCGGCTGGACGAGGCCGAGCGGCAGCCCGGCGCGGACAGTGACATCGAGCGCCGGTGCGCGCGCCTGCTGCGCGAGCGGCTCAGCGCGGAACTCGCCGTGAACGAGGCTGACGAGAGCCTGCGCGCGGTCGGCAACATCGCCACGCCCGTGCACTCGGTGCGCGACATCTTCACCCTCACGCCGACGCAGTCCGACGAGGACTGGGCCCAGGTCGCCGAGCGGCTGCGCGCGGTGCCGGCCGCGCTGGCGGGCTACCGCGAGTCGCTCGCCCTCGGCCTGGAGCGCAAGCTGTACGCGGGCCCACGGGGCACCGCCACCTTCGTCGGGCAGCTGACGCAGTGGGCGGACACGGACGGCAAGGGCCGCGGCTGGTTCGAGGACTTCGCTTCGGCCGGCCCCGAGACGCTGCGCACCGACCTCGACGAGGCCGCCCGCACGGCGACCGCGGCCGTCGTCGAACTGCGGGACTGGATGCGGGACGTGTACGCGCCGGCGGTCGAGGGCGCCCCGGACACGGTGGGCCGCGAGCGCTACGCCCGCTGGTCGCGCTACTTCAACGGCACGGACCTGGACCTGGACGAGGCGTACGCGTACGGCTGGTCCGAGTTCCACCGGCTGCTGGGCGAGATGAGGCGGGAGGCGGAGAAGATCCTGCCCGGCGCCGAGACGCCGTGGGTGGCGCTCGCCCACCTCGACGAGCACGGCAGGCACATCGACGGTGTCGACGAGGTCCGGGACTGGCTGCAGGGCCTGATGGACCAGGCTGTCGACGCGCTCGACGGCACGCACTTCGACCTCGCCGAGCCGGTACGGAAGGTGGAGTCGCGCATCGCTCCGCCCGGCGGCGCGGCGGCCCCGTACTACACGGAGCCCTCCGAGGACTTCTCGCGTCCGGGCCGCACCTGGCTGCCGACGATGGGCAAGACCCGCTTCCCGGTCTACGACCTGGTCTCCACCTGGTACCACGAGGGCGTCCCGGGTCACCACCTCCAGCTCGCCCAGTGGATGTACGTCTCCAAGGACCTCTCCCGCTACCAGGCCTCCATCGGCATGGTCAGCGCCAACGTGGAGGGCTGGGCCCTGTACGCGGAGCGCCTGATGGACGAACTCGGCTTCCTGACCGACCCGGAGCAGCGGCTCGGCTACCTCGACGCGCAGATGATGCGGGCCGCCCGGGTCATCGTCGACATCGGCATGCACCTGGAACTGGAGATCCCGGCGGACTCCCCCTTCCACCCGGGCGAGCGCTGGACGCCGGACCTGGCGCAGGAGTTCTTCGGCGCGCACAGCAGCCGGCCGGCGGACTTCGTGGAGAGCGAGCTGACCCGCTATCTGACGATGCCGGGACAGGCGATCGGCTACAAGCTCGGCGAGCGGGCCTGGCTGATCGGCCGGGAGAAGGCGCGTGAACGGCACGGTGAGGCCTTCGACCTCAAGGCCTGGCACATGGCGGCTCTGTCGCAGGGCTCACTGGGCCTGGACGACCTGGTGGACGAGTTGTCGGCTCTGTGATCACGGCGTCCGGTCAGCGCCGGAAGCCTCCTTCCGAGTCGATCACCTGACCGGTGACCCAGCCCGCCTCGTCCGTCGCCAGCCAGGCGATGAGGCGGGCCGGGTCGTCGGGCATGCCCCAGCGGCCGCCCGGGAACATCGCGGCGACGGCGTCGTACCCCTCGCCCGTGAGATAACCCGTGTCCACCGGGCCCGGGTTGACCGTGTTCACGGTGACCGCGTACTCGGCGAGCGTGGTCGACAGGGAACGGGTGATGGAGGCGAGGGCGCCCTTCTGGAGGGCGTACGCCATTTCGCCGGGCATGCCGCCGCCGTGGTCCTGACCGGACGTCATCATCACCACCCGGCCGCCGGGAGTACGCGCGGGCAGGTCGGCCCGCAGCCGGGCGTAGGCCTGCACCAGCAGCAGGACGGAGCGGGTGTCGACGGCCCAGTGCGCGTCGAGCTTCGCGGCGTCGATCGTGTCGAGGGTGCCGTCGGAGCCGCTGAGGGCGTGGTTGGCGACGAGGATGTCGAGCCGTCCACCGAGCGCCGCGGCGGCGGTGGCGATCAACCGGGCGGGCTCGGCAGGGTCGGACAGATCACCGGGGCCCGCGACCACCCGGGCGTCCGGATCGCCGAGCGCCGCCCGTACGGAGGCGACCACGTCCTCGGTCCGGTCCGCACCCCACGGCATCCGCTCGTCGTGCGGGACGTGGTGGTGCAGGTAGACGCCGGCCCCGTACGCGGCGAGCCGCCGGGCCACCGCGTGCCCGATACCGGCCCGCCGGCTGGCCCCGGTGACCAGAGCGGTACGACCGCGCAGCGGCAGTGGATCACGGCGCAGCTCTTCGGGCGTGGGGTGCGGGAGTCGAGGCATACGGATCATGGTGGACGGGGGGTGCGGTAGGGCGCACGTGATTTACCGGGTGGGGCACGCTCCTCTACGAGGTCACAGCCGCCGCAACTGGACGACCCCGATCCAGGTCTCGGGGCCGGGCTGAACCTGAGCCGCGCGCACCGCGTACCTGCCCGGATCCAGTACGACTCTGACGTGGTCGGTCCCTGTCGAGTCGGTGCCGGGCCAGGCCGCGTCGAAGAGGACGACCGGGCCGGGCACGGTCCAGTGGACCTCGTCCTCCCAGGCCGCCGTGGCGAGAGCGGCCGGCACTGTGGCGAGGAGTTCGTCCTCGGAGTCCGCGGCGCCCCAGCGGACGAACGCCGCGTGGTCGGGCAGGAAGGCGGTGGAGGCAGGTTCGTCCCCGAGGACCAGCGCGGCACAGTCCCCGACCGGGAGCAGTCCGACGAACCCGTCGATCTCGCACGCCCGGTCGTAGTCCGAGGCCGTTTCGTCCCCGTCGGCCCCCGCCCAGAACGGCAGAACCGTCTCCGGCACCGCTATCAGCGGTCCGCCGCCCGACTCCACCCACTCCACCGCACCCGGATCCGCGTATCGCACCATGCGGCAGAACCTACACTCCCGCACGACACGGCGAACTACGGCCTCAGCAGCCGCAATTCTCCGCGCCGACCGGCGCGGTCAGGGGATCGGCGGCGCGGAGCTCGCGGCCCTGCCAGGTCTCGTACGGGAAGCCCTCGCGCGCCCAGTACTCGAAGCCGCCGAGCATCTCCTTCACCTGGTAGCCCAGTTCGGCGAGGGCGAGCGCGGCCCGGGTCGCCCCGTTGCAGCCGGGACCCCAGCAGTACGTCACCACAGGTACCGACTTGTCGAGGAGTTGCCCGGCCTGCTCGGGGATGAGCGCGGTGGGCAGGTGGACGGCGCCCGGGATGTGCCCCTGGTCCCAGGACTCGGTGGAACGGGAGTCGAGGACGACGAAGCCGGGGTTCTCTTCGGCGTCGAGCGCGGCGGCGACGTCGGACACGTCGGCGTGGAAGGCGAGGCTCGCGCGGAAGTGGGCGGCGGCCTCGGCCGGGGCGGCGGGGGCGACGCGCAGGACGGGGTTGAGAGCGTGGGTCATGGTCATGATCGTGGACCGGCCTTCCTCGTGCGGATCTCGGTGCCCCGAAATCTACGGGCGCCGATCCGGATCCTGAAGGCGCGATCCACGGCACACCACTTGATCAGCCGGTGATTTCCCTGCTACTTCTCGGTCATGACCGCGTTTTCCCCGGACGCCACCGACTGGCGCATCCTCGATGTCCTCCAGCGGGAGGGGCGGGCCAGTTTCGCCGAGCTGGCCCGGGCCGTCTCCATGTCCGCGAGTGCGGTGACCGAGCGGGTGCGGCGGCTGGAGGAGGCGGGGGTGATCCAGGGGTACGCGGCCGTCGTGGACCCGGAGCGGCTCGGTCTGCCGATCCTGGCGTTCGTGCGGCTGCGCTATCCGAACGGCAACTACAAGCCGTTCCACGACTTGGTCGCGGTGACGCCCGAGATCCTGGAGGCCCACCACGTCACGGGCGACGACTGCTTCGTCATCAAGGTCACGGCCCGTTCGATGCGTCAGCTGGAGGAGGTGTCGGGCAAGATCGGCGCCCTGGGCTCGGTGACCACCAGCGTGGTCTACTCGTCCCCGCTGCCCCGGCGCCCGCTCGGCCACTGACCTCAGCCGACGCCCCGCTGCCGCAGCGTCGACCCCGAGCGGCCCTTCACCACCTCCAACTGTGCGTGGATACGCCGTCGCAGGTCGGGGACGTGGCTGACGATGCCGACGCTGCGGTCGCGTTCGCGCAGGGAGTCGAGGACGTCGAGGACCTCGTCGAGGGTCTGGTCGTCGAGGCTGCCGAACCCCTCGTCGATGAAGAGGGTGTCGAGCCGCACCCCGCCGGCCTCGTCGGTGACGACGTCCGCGAGGCCGAGGGCGAGGGCGAGCGAGGCGAAGAAGGTCTCGCCGCCGGACAGAGTCGCCGTGTCGCGCTCGCGGCCGGTCCAGGCGTCGACGACATGCAGCCCGAGCCCGCTGCGGCCGCGGCCGGCGCGGTCGTCGGAGTGGACGAGGGTGTAGCGCCCCGAGGACATGCGCTGCAGTCGTACGGTCGCGGCGGCGGCCACCTGTTCCAGCCGGGCTGCCAGGACGTACGACTCCAGGCGCATCTTGCGTTCGTTGTCCGCCGAGGTTCCCGCGGCGAGGCCCGCCAGCCGGGCCACCCGGTCGTACTCCTCGCGCAGTGGTGCCAGTCGGCGTAGGCCGGTGACCGCGCGCGTGGAGAGGCGGTCCAGTTCGGCGCAGCGCCTGGCCGCCGCGTCGCGCGCGGAGGCGGCGTCGCGCAGCCGCTGAGCCGCGGTGGCGGCGACCCGCTCGGCCGCGGTGAGGTCGGCCGGCGGCTGCTGGGCGGCGGCCGCGGTGTCGGTCTCGGCGAGAACGGCCCGTACGGCGGCCTCCTCCGACTGCCAGGCGTCCAGGCGGTGTTGGAGTTCACGGTGGGCGGCGTCGTCGAGCAGGGCGGCGGCCGCGTCCTGAGGAGTGTCGAAACCGGCCCGGAAGGCGGCGTCGGCGAGCCGGGCATCGGCGTCCTTGAGGCGCTGGGCGGCGTCCTCGGCGGCTCGCGCCGCGTCGGCGGCGTCGGTGAGGAGGGCTGCCCGCCGCTCCAGCTGTGCGGCCCGCGCGGCCACGCTGTCGGCCGCGCCGCGCGCCTGGGCCAATTCGGCGTCCAGGGACGCCCGTTCACGGTCCAGTCGCTCCCGGTGCCCCACCCGGGCGGCGGCCCGCACCGCCGCCTGCTGCTGGGCGACGGTGCGCTGCTCGTGTTCGTCCTCGGCACGCCGCAGCTCCTCGCGCGCGGAGTGCAGGACGGAGGCGTCCCCGCGGGCCTGTGCGTAGAGTCGTTCCAACTCGTCCAGTTCTTCGGCGAGTCGGCCGGTCGACGCGTCACCGGCCTCGGCGGTGGCGGCGGCCAGGGCCTCCCGTACGACGCCCAGGCGCCGTTCCCTCTCCGTGTGCAGCTCGTCCGCCCGCTGGTAGTCGGCCAGCGCCCGCTCCTCCGCCTCCCGGCCCACGTGCCCGGCGTCCTTGCGCGCGGGGGCGGGGTGTTCGGTGGCTCCGCAGACGGCACAGGGTGCGCCGTCCTCCAGCTGGGCGGCGAGTTCGGCTGCGATGCCGTTGAGGCGTTGTTCCTTGACGTCGAGCCAGTGCGCCTTGGCCTTCAGCGCCCCTTCCCGCGCGAGACGGGCCTGCTCGGCGGCCGTTTCCGTGTCACCGGCCAGCTGGTCGCGCAGGCGAGCGGCGTCGAGCCGCCGCCGCGCGGGCTCGCGCTGGACGGAGAGCTGCTCGGCCCGTGCCGCCGCCTCCTGCGCGGACTCGATCCGGCTCCGCAGTGCGGCCCGGGTCGCTTCCCATCCGGCGAGCCAGGCCACCGCCTCCTGCCGGACCTCCTCGTCGGCCCGCTCCTGATGCTCCAGGTCGGCCCGTTCCGCGACGAGTTCGGCGAGCCGCCGCTCGGCACGGCGCGCAGACTCCAGCCCGCCCAGTTCCTCGGCGGCCCGCCGCGCGGCGGCGGCGAGACCGCCGGCGCCGGCGTCGGCGAAGGCCTCGGGGAGCAGGGCACCCGCGTGCGTCCGGTCCGCGGTCGCCCTGCGGTGCTCGGCGTCCGCGGCCTCCCGCAGCTCCAGGGCCGGCGCCACCGCCTCCGCCTTGCGGGCCCGCTCCATCCGCGCCTGCGCTTCTCGGTGGGCGTCGGCGCGCTCCTCCAGGCGGGCGGCCCGCTCCCGCGCCTCGGTGAACCGCCGCTGCAGCCGGTCCCGTTCGCGTACGTCGGCCAGGTCCCGCTCGGCCGCCGCCTGGGCGGACTCGGCGGCCGTGAGACGGCAGTGGGCGATCGTCAGCTGTTCACGGGCGGTGCTGCGGGCGACGGCCGCCGCGCTCAGGACGGCCTCGGCGAGTCCTGGTTCGCCCGGGGCCAGCGCGGGCAGCTCCATGGCGCCGCCGGCCGCCTGCTGCATGCGGTGCGCGTCGGCCAGCAACGCGGCGTCCCCCTCACGCACCTGGGCCTCGGCCGCCCGCCTGCGTTCGGCGAGCCGCTTCTCGACCTCGGCGAAGCGGTGGGTGTCGAAGAGCCGGCCGAGCAGCCTGCCGCGGGCCTCCGCGTCCGCGCGCAGGAACCGCGCGAAGTCGCCCTGGGGCAGCAGGACGACCTGGCAGAACTGCTCACGGCTCATGCCGAGCAGCTGGGTGATCTCCTCGCCGATCTCCTGGTGGGACCGGCTGAGGTCCTTCCAGGCGCCGGCCGTGGCGTCGTACTCGCGCAGCCAGCTCTGCGCCTTGTCGAGGGTCGTTCCGGCGCCGCGCTTCTTGGGGCGTTCCCAGGGAGGCTGCCGGGTGACCTCCAACCGGCGCCCGGCGACGGTCAGTTCGAGGCGGATCTCGGTGCGCGTGCCGGTGGCGGCGTGGTCGCTGCGCAGGGTCAGGCCCTGGCCGCTCTGCCGCGCGCCCGGCACCGAGCCGTACAGCGCGTAGCACACCGCGTCGAGGACGGAGGTCTTCCCCGCCCCCGTCGGTCCGTGCAGCAGGAAGAGCCCGGCCGCCGACAGCTCGTCGAAGCCGACGCTCTGGGAGCCGCCGAAGGGGCCGAACGCCGTGATGTCCAGTCGGTGCAGCCTCACCGCGTCACCTCCCGCACGGTCGCGTCCGCCCGCACGGTGTCGAACGCGTCCCGCAGCACCGCTTGTTCGCGCGCGTCGGGACCGGCGCCGCGCACATGGGCCACGAAGTCCTCCGCGATCTCCTGGTCGCTGCGGCCGGCGAGTCGCCTGGCGTACGACACGGCGGGGTCGTCCGGCGCCCGCTCGGGGTCGAAGACGAGGCTGAGCGTGTGCGGGAAGCGCTCGGCGAGCCGGGCCATGGGGTCGGCGGGCCGGACCGGGTCGGTGAGCGTGGCCTCCACCCACGCCTGCTCGTACCGGGTCAGCTCCGGGTCGGCGAGCAGGTCCTCCAGGGTGCCCCGGATGCGGGCCAGGGCTCGGGGCACCGGGCAGTCGACGCGTTCGGCGCTCACCGCGCCCTCGGCGTCCAGGTCGACGAGCCACATGCTCTTGCGGTGGCCGGCCTCCGAGAAGGAGTACGGCAGCGGGGAGCCGGAGTAGCGCACGCGTTCGGTGATGGTCTGGCTGCCGTGCAGATGGCCGAGGGCCGCGTAGTCGACGCCGTCGAAGACGCCGGCGGGCACGGCGGCCACCCCGCCGACCGTGATGTCCCGTTCGCTGTCGCTTGCCTCGCCGCCGGTGACGAAGGCATGGGCGAGGACGACGGAACGCGTCCCCCGCGCGCGGGTGGCGAGGTCGGCGCGGACACGGTCCATGGCTGCCGCCAGCACCGCCTCGTGCCCGGCCTTCTCCACGGCGAACTCGTTCTTGACCAGGGCGGGTTCGAGATAGGGCAGCCCATAGAACGCCACGTCACCATGTGCGTCGGACAGGACCACCGGCACCCCGCAGGCCGACGGCTCGGTCCGCAGATGGATGCCCGCGCGTCCGATGAGGCCCGCGCCCACGCCGAGCCGGCGGGCCGAGTCGTGGTTACCGGAGATCATCACGGTGGGCACGCCGAGGTCGGCGAGACGGTGCAGGGCGTCGTCGAATAGTTCGACTGCGGCGAGCGGCGGCACCGCGCGGTCGTACACGTCTCCCGACACGACCACCGCGTCGACGTCGCGCTCCCGCGCGGTCATGACGAGATGGCCGATGAACTCGGCCTGGGCCCCGAGCATGTTCACCCGGTGGAACGCCCGGCCGAGATGCCAGTCGGATGTGTGCAGCAGTCTCATGATCCCCGAGACTAACGGCGGGGTCTGACATCACGGGTGGTTACTCCCGTATCGACCGTCATGGCACCTTCCTCCGACGGCCGTTATGCATGCATTGCGCATATTGACCGTACCGCCCCCGAGCCCTCCCACGATCAGCCGTCACCGCCGCCCGCGGACCGTCAGGCGTCCCCGTAAGCCTCTCCGCCGAGTTCGAACCCCGCCGTACCGGCGGTCGCGTCCGCCAGCCAGGCCCGGAAGGCCTCCACACCGGCGTCCGGCAGCCCGATCTCGATGGTGACCGCCTCGCCGTAGCGCACGTCCCGCACCTCGCGTCCGGTGGCCCGCAGATCGTTCTGGATCTTTCCCGCCCGCTGATGGTCCACCGTCACCGTGGCGAGGCGGAACCGGCGGCGGGTGATCGTGCCGAGGGAGTCCAGCGCTTCGCCGACCGCTCCCCCGTACGCCCTGATGAGGCCGCCCGCGCCGAGCTTGACGCCGCCGTAGTAGCGGGTGACGACGGCGACGACGTACCGCATGTCGCGGCGCATCAGCATCTGGAGCATGGGGACGCCGGCGGTGCCGCCGGGTTCGCCGTCGTCGCTCGCCTTCTGGATCGCGGCGTCGGCGCCGATGACGTACGCGAAGCAGTTGTGCGTGGCGTCCGCGTGCTCCTTGCGGATGCCGGCGACGAAGTCCTGGGCCTCCCGCTCGGTCGCGGCCGGGGCGAGGGCGCACAGGAAGCGTGAGCGGTTGACCTCGGTCTCGTGCACGCCGGCGCGGGCCACGGTGCGGTACTGGTCCTGCATCGGGCCAGCCTATGCCGAGGGGCCGGGGTGGGTTTCGGGGCGGGTGCGGAGGCGGGCGCGGGTGTGGAGCTATGCGTACCGTGTGCGCCGGCGCCACCGTTCCGGACGCGGTCGCCGCGGTCCCGCTGGTCTCGCGCGACCGCACGGGCCGGGTGCCGCCGTACGCGCGTCCACGCGCGCGGGATCACTTCTTCTTCCCCCGCGGGACGATCACCCCCGTCAGCAGGGCCGTTCCCGGGGTGAGGTCCGGCCAGTCGGTGCCGCGCCAGGCCAGGACGGCGATCGCCGAGGTCGGGAACTTCAGGCGCACCTCCTCGAGGGCGTCGTCGAGACCGTCCCCGGCCAGGTCGAGGACCAGTTCCTCCAGCCCGGGGTTGTGCCCGACCAGCAACAGCGTGTCGACCTCGGCGGGCACGGCGTGCACGACGTCCAGCAGTTCCGGTACGTCGGCCGCGTACACCTCCGCGGCGAAACGTACCGGTGGTGGTGTCCCCCACTGCCCGGAGGCCAACTCCCAGGTCTGCCGGGCTCGTACGGCGGTGGAGCACACGGCGAGGTCCGGCAGCAGGTCGGCCTCGGCGAGGGCACGGCCCGCGGCGGGAGCGTCCCGGCGGCCCCGCGGCGCGAGCGGGCGTTCGTGATCGGGGACACCGGAGGGCCAGGCGGACTTGGCGTGCCTCAGCACGACCAGGTGACGCAGCGGGCCCGCTCCCGCCCGGGCGATCACGCCGGGGATCCGATGTCGCGGGTGAGTTCGAGACCGAGCAGCCGGTCGGCGTAGGCGTACGTCTCGAAGCGGGCGCCCGCGGGCAGGTCCGAGGTCTCCACGCGCCGCAGGATCCGCAGGACGCCGAGCACGTCCAGGTCGTCCTCCCAGGCGGCTCGCAGTTCCCCGCGCACCTCCTCGGGAATGGCCCGCGACGGCTCCCGCGCCCACTCGGCGACCGCCCGCCGCCACCGTACGAGGGTGTCCTCGGCGTCCCTCAGAGTGTCCGCGTCCAGCGGGGCGGGCTCACTTCGGGGCCGGGAGAGCAGTCCCAGGCGTACGACCGTGGGGTCGGCGCCCTCGGGCATCGCGGCGTCCGCGGGGCCGGCCGAGGAGACGTTGGCGACAGGCGCGACGGGCGCGACGGCGAGGTGGACGCCGGCGGGGGCGTGAGAGGCGGCACGGGACGAGCCCGGCGCCGGGGCGGCGCCGGGGGTCTGGGCACAGTCGCATGCCGGGGCCGTACCGGCGACCCCATCCACGGCGGCGGCGTGAGCGCCGCCGGACGCTCGGCGGCCGTCGGCAACCCGCGCGGTGTCGGACCCAGAACCGGTCCATGACCCAGAACCCGTCCCGGACCCAGAACCGGGTCCGGCCTCAGAGCCGCCCCCGGCCCCTGGCCCCTCCTCCGACCGGGCCCCGCCATCGTCCTCACACTCGGCCACCACATGGATCACCTGGGCCGCCCCCAATCCCGCCCCGGTGTCCCCGCCGTCCTCGAACGGCCGAATGCCCAGGGCCGCGGCGGTCGCCCTCAGGTCCGGCTGCCGCCGCTCGCCGCCGAGCAGGGCCCAGACCGGTGTGCCGCCTATTTCCAGGGCGCGGACCAGGACGTCCGCGAGGAGCAGCACCCGGAGAGCCGTCGGGTCGGAGCCCGTGACGTGGGCCACGACCCGGGTCAGGCCGCGGCGGGCGGGAGCGGCGTCGACGGGCTCGCCGGTTCGGGCGTCGATGATGCGCAGCACGGCCTGAGCGTAGGCGCGCGGGCCGCACAGCGCCACCGCGCACCCGAACAAATGTTCCGCCCGGCTCCACGACAGGGAATCACCGGGAACGGCTCACTGTTTCCCCTACGCCAGCCAGTCAGCCCACCCGCCAGACCCGAGGAGATCCACCGTGTACGGCGACGACGCAACGGTCCGCAAGATCCTCACCGAACTCGGCGACACCTGGGCCGTGGTCGGCCTGTCCTCGAACCGGCGGCGTGCCGCGTACGGCGTGGCCGAGGTGCTGCAGCGCCACGGCAAGCGGGTCGTGCCGGTCCACCCCAAGGCGGAGACCGTGCACGGCGAGCAGGGATACGCCTCGCTCGCGGACATCCCCTTCGACGTGGACGTGGTCGACGTGTTCGTCAACAGCGACCTCGCCGGAACGGTCGCCGACGAAGCCGCCGCCATCGGCGCCCAGGCCGTCTGGTTCCAGCTCGGCGTCGTCGACGAAGCCGCGTACGACCGCACCCGCGCAGCCGGCCTGGACATGGTCATGGACCGCTGCCCCGCCATCGAGATCCCCCGCCTGGGCTGAGCATCGGTGCGCCCGCGGGTGCCGTGCGGCAGGCCCGCGCACGCCCCCCCCGCGCCGAGGCCTCCCGGCGCTGCCCACCTCCTGAAGGCCCCGGCATAATGCCCGGGTGACCTCCACGGCCTCCTCCACCGGTTCTGGTGCCCCGCAACGCTTTCCGGTCGTCGTCGTGGGGGCCGGTCCCGCGGGGCTGGCCGTCGGCAACATCCTGCGGGCGGCCTCCGTCGACTGTCTCGTCCTCGAGACGGAGACGCGTGAGTTCATCGAGCAGCGGCCCCGGGCGGGCGTCATCGAGGAGTGGGCCGTGCGCGGCCTTCAGCAACGCGGCCTCGCCGACCCCCTGTTGGAGCGGGCCCAGCTGCACACCGACTGCGAGTTCCGGTTCGGCGGTGAGCGATTCCGGTTCTCCTACCGGGAACTGACGGACAGTCACCACTTCGTCTACCCGCAGCCGTTGCTGGTGACGGACCTGGTGCGCGAGTACGCGGACGTGCGCGGCGGCGAGATACGGTTCGGTGTGCGGGACGTCCAGCTGCACGACCTGGGCACCGAGCGGCCGTCGGTGTCGTACGTCGACCCGGAGAAAGGGCACCGCGTAGTGGTCGCCTGCGACTTCGTCGCCGGCTGCGACGGGGCACGCGGCGTGACCCACACCGCCCTTCCCGGGCACGCGCACATCGCCCGGCACGACTACGGCATCGGGTGGCTGGCGCTGCTCGCCGAGGCGCCGCCGTCCAACGACTGCGTCGTGTTCGGCATCCACCCGAACGGTTTCGCCGGGCACATGGCCCGCAGCCCCGAGGTGACCCGCTACTACCTGGAATGCCCGCCCGGCGACGACCCGGAGAACTGGTCCCACGAACGCGTCTGGTCCCAGTTGCGGCAGCGGCTCGCCGCCACCGGCGCCGGACCGCTGATCGAGGGACGGCTGATCGAGAAGCGCGTCCTCGACATGCACAGCTACGTCGTGGAACCCATGGTGTTCGGCCGGCTCTTCCTCGCCGGGGACGCCGCCCACCTCACCGCGCCCATCGCGGCGAAGGGCATGAACCTCGCCCTGCACGACGCCTTCCTGCTCGGCGACGCGCTCGTCGCGTACCTCACGAAGGGCGAGGAGACCGGCCTCGACGGCTATTCGGAGGCGTGTCTGCGGCGCGTGTGGGACTACCAGGAGTTCTCGCAGTGGCTCTCCGAGGTGTACCACGGCACCTCGTCGGGCGACGCCTACCGCGCGGGTACCACCTTCGCCCGGCTCAGGCGCCTGTTCACCTCCCCGGCCGCCGCGGCCGCCTTCGCCGAGCAGTACCTGGGCACGGCGCCGGGCCACTGACCTCGCCGCCGGGCGCCGTGCCCAGGTACCGCCGTGTCAGTCGTGCGGCGGGCGGTCGCTGAGCCGGTGGTCGGCCACGTTCAGGGCCTCGTCCACCAGGCGGCGCAGATGCCCGTCGCGCAGTGAGTAGATCACCCGACGTCCCTCTTTCCGGGTGTTCACCAGCCCGGCCAGCCGCAGCCGAGCCAGGTGCTGGCTGACCGCGGGCCGCGCCGCCCCGCACGCCTCGGTGAGCGTCGTGACATCGGCCTCGCCCGCCGCCAGGGCGTGCAGCAGCGTGAGCCGGGTGCGGTCCCCGAGCAGGGCCAGGACCTCGGCGGCGAGCGCGAACTGCTCCTCGCCCGGGGTACGCGGATGCGCATGATGCGCAGGTGATAGGTGCAAGCGTGCGCTCATACGCACATAATGGCGTCGTGGGCTCCGCACGTCCACACCCGCGCACCGGAAGGGGATCCACGTGAGCGACCGGCACGACCACGGCCACGGGCACGCGCCACACACGCACGACGACGCATCCGGGCACGGACACGCACACCCGCACCCACACCCGCACGACCACGCGTCCGGGCACGGCCACCCGCACCCACACGCCTCCTCGCGCTCTTCCCGCTCCGCCCGTCTGCGGCACCGCCTCGGCCACCTGTTCACCCCCCACTCCCACGAGACCGCCGACAAGCTGGACTCCGCCCTGGAGTCCTCGGCCCGCGGCATGCGCGCCCTGTGGATCTCGCTGGCGGTGCTCGGGGCGACGGCGCTGGCGCAGGCGGTCGTGGTGGCGGTCTCCGGCTCGGTGGCGCTGCTCGGGGACACCGTGCACAACACCGCGGACGCGCTGACCGCCGTACCGCTCGCCATCGCCTTCGTGCTGGGCCGGCGGGCGGCGACCCGGCGCTTCACCTACGGGTACGGCCGGGCTGAGGACCTGGCGGGCATAGCGATCGTGCTGACGATCGCCGCGTCCGCCGCCTTCGCGGGCTGGGCCGCGATCGACCGGCTGCTCGACCCGCGCCCGGTCACGCACCTCCCGGCCGTGGCGGTGGCCGCTCTGGTCGGTTTCGCGGGCAACGAGTGGGTGGCCCGCTACCGGATCCGGGTGGGCCGGGACATCGGTTCGGCCGCCCTGGTCGCCGACGGACTGCATGCCCGTACGGACGGATTCACTTCACTGGCCGTGCTGTTGGGTGCCGGCGGCTCGGCACTGGGGTGGCAACTGGCCGACCCGATCGTGGGGTTGGCGATCACGGCCGCGATCGCGCTGGTGCTCCGGGACGCGGCACGCGAGGTGTTCCGGCGGGTGATGGACGCCGTCGACCCGGCCCTGGTGGACGCGGCCGAGCGGGCACTGCGGGAGGTCGAAGGGGTGCGTGGGGTGGGCGAGTTGCGGCTGCGGTGGATCGGGCACCGGCTGCGCGCCGAGGTGGCGGTCGTCGTGGACGGAGAGGCGACGGTACGTCAGGCACATGCCGTGGCCGTGGACGCCGAACACGCCCTGCTGCACGCCGTCCCTCGCCTCACCGCGGCCCTGGTGCACGCCGATCCGGCCCCCGTACCGGGCGAGGCGGATCCGCACCACCCCCTCGCCCACCACGCGCACGCCTGAGGCTAGGCGGCCCCGATCCCCAGCCCTTCCAGCACCACCGCGCCCGGCAGCTGAGCGAACGCCTTCCCCGGCACCAGCAGCTTGCCGCGCCGACGTCCGCTGCCCACCAGGACGTACGGCAGGTCGACCACGGCTGAGTCGACCAGCACCGGCCAGCCGTCCGGCAGCCCGATCGGGGTGATGCCGCCGTACTCCATGCCGGTCTCCCCCGTCGCCATGTCCATGGAGGCGAACGAGGCCCTGCGGGCGCCGAGTCGGCGGCGCACGGCTCCGTTGACGTCGACCCGGGTGGTGGACAGCACGACGCACGCGGCGAGCGTGGACTCGCCGCCCCGCTTCCCGGCCACGACCACGCAGTTCGCCGACTGCTCCAGCAACTCACGGCCGTAGTGCTCGACGAAGGTGGCGGTGTCGGCCCATTCCGGGTCGGTGTCGACGTACACGAACTGCTCGGCGGGGACGCTGCCGCTCCACCGGCGTACGGCGTCGGCGACCGGGCGGGTCAGTTCGCCGAGCGCGTCCGGGGCGGGCGTGGCGTGCTCGAAGTGTCCGATGGGTGCTTCCATGGCGGCACGCTAACAAAGCCGGCGGGGCCGTCTCAGGGCACGGGCGGGACCGAGACGGCCATCACCATCTCCATCGGGACCTCGCCCTGGTTGCCGTACGTGTGCGGAGTGTTGGCCTCGAAGGTGGCGCTCGCGCCGGCCGGGACGCGGTACTCCACACCGTCGACGGTGAGCGTCAGCTCGCCCGTCGTGACATGGACCAGTTCGACCGTGCCGGAGGGGTGCGGGTCCGACGGGCTGCTCTCGCCCGGCATCAGCCGCCAGTCCCACATCTCCAGCGGGCCGGGGGCCTCGGTGCCCGCGAGGAGCCTGTTGTAGCTGCCGGCCTCGGTGTGCCACAGCCGGACGGCCTGGTCGGCGGGGACGACCCGCACCTTGGGGCCCCGTTCGTAGTCGAGCAGGGTGGTGATGCTGATACCGAGCGCGTCACCGATCTTCACGACCGTGCCGAGGCTGGGGTTGGTCCGGGCCTGCTCGATCTGGATGAGCATGCCGCGGCTGACCCCGGCCCGCGCGGCGAGCACGTCGAGAGTGAAGCCGCGCACGGCACGCCAGTGCCTGACGTTGCGCGCCAGGGACTGGGTCAGCAGGTCGAGGTCCGACACATTCCGTCCAATATTCTGAATGACAGAGTTCATTCGACTGCACTACGGTGTGGTGCACCCGATCATTCACCGAACTGTACTGCGAGGCTTCAGTGACAGCACTCTTCGCCCTGGCGACCAGCCTGCTGTGGGGGCTGGCCGACTTCGGCGGCGGACTGCTGAGCCGACGCGTCCCGGCGCTCACGGTGGTCGTCGTCTCGCAGACGATCGCGGCGGTCGTGCTCGGCGTGATCGTGGTGGCGACCGGCGGCTGGAGCGAGGCGGGACCCCGGCTGTGGTTCGCGGTCGCGGCGGGCCTGGCGGGCCCGGTGGCGTTGATCTGCTTCTACCAGGCACTCGCCCGGGGCCCGATGGGTGTCGTCTCCCCGCTGGCCACCCTCAGCGTGGCGGTCCCCGTGGGCGTGGGCCTCGTCCTCGGCGAGCGTCCCGGACTCGTGCGGGCCGCGGGCATCGCGGTCGCCGTGACCGGCGTCGCCCTCGCCGGCGGACCACACCTGAGGGGCGCCCCCGTCCAGCGGCAGACCATCGTCCTGACGTTGGTCGCGGCTCTCGGCTTCGGCACGGTGTTCGCGCTGATCGCGGAGGCCTCGACGACGGTCACCGGCCTGTTCCTCGCCCTTTTCGTGCAGCGCGTGGTCAACGTCGCGGTGGGCGCAGCCGCCCTGTCCGTGTCCGTGCGGCGGGGCGGCGAGGCCCTCCCGCCCGGCGGGTTCCCCTGGGCCTCGCTGCCGGCGCTCGGCTTCGTCGGCCTCGCGGACGTGGCGGCGAACGGCACGTACTCGGTCGCCGTCCAGCACGGCCCGGTCACCGTGGCCGCCGTCCTCGCCTCGCTCTACCCGGTGGTGACGGCTCTGGCCGCCCGCGGCTTCCTCAGCGAACGCCTGCGGGCGGTCCAGGCGGCGGGGGCGGGCCTGGCGCTGGTGGGCACGCTGTTGCTGGCGGCGGGTTAGCCGAGGCTCCGGCGCGGGAGCAACAGCCCCTCAGGCGTCGGCGTCCAACTCCGCGAGCCGGGCCACGTCCTTCTCGTCCAAGTCCGCCAGTTTCAGCAGCTGTTCGGGAGTGACGCCCTCGGGGATCGGCACCGGGGGCGGGGTCCGCAGCGGCGGCTGCCAGCCGTCGGCCGCAGTCCAGCGCCGCACGACCCGTGCGGGCGCCCCCGCCACCACCGCGTGGTCGGGCACCACTCCGCGTACGACGGCACCGGCCGCGACGACCACGTTCCGCCCGATCCGCGCCCCCGGCAGGATCACCGCGCCGGTCCCGACCCAGCAGCCCGGCCCGATCTCCACCGGCTCCATCCGGGGCCACTGTTTGCCGATGGGCTCGTGCGGATCGTCGTACGAGTGGTTCGTGGACGTGACATAGACGTACGGCCCGAAGTAGCAGTCGCTGCCGATGGTGACCGTCGTGTCGGCGATGACGTGACTGCCCCGGCCGAGGACCACCCCGTCCCCTATACGCAGGATCGGCTCCTGGCCGAGGTCCAGGTCGGGCATCAGACCGGCGGTCAGGGTGACCTGTTCGCCGACGATGCAGTGGGCGCCCAGGTGGATCCAGGGTTCACCGAAGACCGTGCCGAGCGGGAAGGCGAGCCGGGTGCCCGTGCCAAGGGCGCCGAAGCGGAACCGGCCCGGGTGGTCGGCGGTGACGGAGCCGGTGCGCTGCACCCAGGCCCAGCCCGCGTGCACGGCCCGCTGGATCGTGCGGCGCCGCCATGATGAGAACGTGTTCTTGCGCTTCGGCACCCGCTCACGGTACTCAGCGCGACGTGAACCCATGAGTTCGAGGGCCTGTGATCTTCGCCCCACCCGGTGGCGTACGGTGCCCGTGTCGACGACGACGAGCAGCGACAACGAGGTGAGGGCGATGGCGCACAAGGCGTTGATCACAGGCATCGGCGGCAAGGAACCGAAGATCCACGAGGGGGCGTTCGTGGCGCCCAACGCGTCGGTGATCGGGGACGTGACGCTGGAGGCGGGCGCGAGCGTCTGGTACGGCGCGGTGCTGCGCGGCGACGTCGAGCGGATCTCCGTCGGAGAGCAGAGCAACATCCAGGACAACTGCACGCTGCACGCCGACCCCGGTTTCCCCGTCACCATCGGCGAACGGGTCTCCGTCGGCCACAACGCGGTGGTCCACGGGGCGACGGTCGGGGACGACTGCCTGATCGGCATGGGGGCCACGGTGCTCAACGGCGCGGTGATCGGCGCGGGTTCGCTCGTCGCGGCGCAGGCGTTGGTGCCGCAGGGGATGGAGGTGCCGCCGGGCTCACTGGTGGCGGGTGTGCCGGCGAAGGTGAGACGGGAACTGACGGAGGAGGAGCGTCAGGGCGTGACGCTGAACGGCACGCTGTACGCGGAGTTGGGGAAGGCGCACAGCGAGGTGCACGCGGACTGACACGCAGACTGAGCCGCAGCCGGCGCCTGAGGGCGTCTCAGCCGGTCGGGACAGACTCTGGTCCGGCGCCTCAGTCGGCCCCGCCGGCTCCGGTCCCGCGCCTCAGTCGGCCCGGACTGGCTCCGGTCCCGCCTCGGCCTGCTGCTTCTGCGCCGTCGCCTTCTTCGCCTTGCGCTTCAGCACCAGCATCGACGTCAGCCCCACCAGCACCGCCGCCACCAGGCCCAGCCACGAGAACCGCTTCAGCCACGACTCCGCGACGATACCGACGTAGTAGATGACCGCGGTCGTCCCGCCCGCCCAGATGATGCCGCCGAGCACGTTGGCGATCAGGAACTTCCAGTACGGCATCCGCAGCACGCCCGCCAACGGCCCCGCGAAGATCCGCAGCAGGGCGATGAAGCGGCCGAAGAAGACGGCCCACATGCCCCATTTCTGGAAGGACCGCTCGGCGGTGGCGATGTGCCCCTCGCCGAAGTGCTTGGGGAACTTCTCGCCGAGCCAGGCGAGCAGGGGCCGGCCGCCCCTGCGTCCGATGGCGTAGCCGATGGAGTCGCCGACGATCGCGCCGAGGCTGGCGCAGGCGCCGAGGATCACCGGGTTGATGCCGGCGTGCTGCGAGGACAGCAGCGCGGCGGAGACCAGGATGATCTCGCCGGGCAGCGGAATGCCCAGGCTCTCCAGGCCGATGACCAGTCCCACGAGGGCGTAGACGGCTGCCGCGGGCACCGTGTCGAGCCAGTCCTGGACGTGCAACGCCGGTTCCTCCCCTGTCGCTTTCCCCTGCGTCCCCCCGGCGTGCGTCTCGGCACGTTCCCGGCGTACGTCCCGGCCGGACGCACGCCGGGAAGCCTACCGGGTCACCGGAAGGCCGAGGCCGCCGGCGACGTCGGCTGTGACTTTCGCGACTTTCATGATCTTCGCGACATTCATGGTCGTCGGCGTCACCTCACCCCCGGCGTTGTCCACGACGCCGTCACCGAACGTGCCGGCCTCCTCGGCCGGAGCCGTCGGCTCGGGTTCGGTGCGGTGGCCGACCTGGGCGACCCGTGGCTCGTACTGCTCCGGCGGATCCTGGGGCGGCTCGGCCGACGGAGGCTGGGGAGCGCCGGGGAGTTGGCCCGGCGGGCCCGCGTCGGGGGACGACGGGGCGGACCTCGGCGCGTAGGGCGCGTTCGGCCGGCTCGGCCGGCTCTGCGCTATGGAGGGCGCCGGCGGGTCGCCCGGTGTGTCCGTGCCCGGCAGCCGCTCGCCCTGCGGTGAGCCGGTCAGTCCGGTCAGTCCGGTCAGTCCGGTCACAGCCTCCAGCACCCACCGCTGTCCGGCGGATCCGTCCCGTTCGGCCACGACCACGGCCCGGCCGGATCCGGCGGCGACCAGCAGCCCGCCGCCCCGGCGCAGCAGCAGTTCGCCCCGCACCGTGACGTCGTAACGGACTTCCCCCGCGTGCACCACGCAGTCGGCCAGGACGACGGCGCCCTCGTCGGCGTCGGCATCGAGGCAGAGGGTGGGGTCGGCGGCGGACCGCAGCAGTCCGTCGTCCTGGTACGCCCACTGCTGCGAGCCGGCCGACGAGCACGCCGCCAGGGCGGTCCTGACACCGTCCTCGGTGCGGCCGCCGCGCAGGTCGAGGCAGAGTCCGGCGTGGGGGTTGCGGAGCCTGCCGTGCCGGGCCCCGCCGGGGTTGACGACGGAGGCGGCGGACGGGGGCCCGTCGGCGGACGAGCCGCCGGTCGGCCCCGGGGAGACGGAGTGGCCGCTCACCACTCCCCAGGTGGCGCCGGGCGCGGGGACGCCACCCTCGTGGGACCAGCTCCTGACGACGAGCACGGTCGCGAGCAGCGCGAGGGACGTGAGGCCGGCGCCCACCAGCACGGTCTTGGTGCGCCGGCGGGCCGGGGCGAGCCGTGCGGATGCGGGACGGTGCCGCCCGCCGGACCTCGGCCGGGCGAGCCGGTGAGCGGACCCCGATGCGTGCCCGGCGGCACGGCCGGGCCGGGAGTCGAGATAGCGTCGGGCGCCCCAGCCGAGCACGGTTTCGGCGAGCAGTACGTCCAGGCCGCCCTCGAAATGGCTGAGCTGCTCGGCGGCGTGCCGGCAGTGGCGGCAGGCCGTCAGGTGCCGTCGGAGATCGGGCAGCAGGGATCCGCCCCGGCGAATGGGGACGTCGAGAAGCCGGTTGTAGAAGCGGCATTCCCTGGTGGGCGCGAGTTCCCGGTGGGCCCGAACACAGCCCGCCCGGAATTGTTCGCGCGCCTGCTCCAGCGCGGCCGTCGCTCTGGCCGTGTCCACCCCGAGCAGACCCGCCGGAACGGACAGCGGCTCGGCCTCGACCTCGGTGTGCCACAGCAGGCATTGCGAGGCTCCGGGAAGAGAGAGGAATGCGCGCTCGGCGAGCTGTCGCCTTTCCGGGGTGACCGCCCTCGCCGCGCGCAGTCCGCGACCGCCGGTCGTTTTGCGGAGTTCCGGCAGTACGGCGGAAATGCCGTCGTCCGCGGCCCACTCCTTCACCGTGTCCCGTACCGCCGCCAGAAGGTGCGGCCGTACGGCCCCACCGCCGGCTTGTCCGAGCACTCGGTGGAACGCGGCCGCGGTCGCCGTTGACGCCGGATCCGCCGACGAGGCCAGGCAGATGACGGCGTATTCATGTGCCGCCCGCCAATGCCGGGCCATCAGCAGTGCGACGGCGTGTGCGTCCGGCGCGGTGCCGCCCAGCCGTGCGACGAGTTCGCGGTCGGACTCCCCGGGGCTCGCTCCGGGCCGAGGCGGGTACGGGGGGCGGGGCGGGTAGGGCGATTGCACTGGACCGTTTCCTTCCAAGCCGCTGGACGGCATGCCGAATACGCGTCCGTAGGAAAGCAGGTGCCTGATTGGTGCATACCTATGCCGCGTCAGGTGCGGGGCGTTGCAAGGGGTCGACTGCAGTGATCGACTGCGGCGGCCGCTCACTTTCGCACAATTGACGTACAGGAAACAAGAACTTCGAGTGACCCACGTTCAAAACGCGAGCACTTCAGAAAAGTTACCGCCGGTATCCGCACCCGCATTCGAAAATCGCGTCACCGGCCCGTCAAGTTGTGCACGAGGCACGCCTATTGGTCCACGAAATCTCCCATCACACCACCCGGCCCAGGGCGGCCTTCGGGGTTTCTCCCGACGCGCGAGGGCCCCGGACGGGCGAACCGTCCGGGGCCCTGCGTAATACCAACCGCCGCGACCACGGCTCAGCCGTTGGGTCGCAGTGTCCAGGTCACCGTCATCTCCCCGGTGACGGCTCCGTCCTCCCGCTGGATGGCGACGGCCACCGGGAACTCCGGGCGCTTGCCCTCGTCGAGTTCGGCGACGACCTCGGCGATGGGACGCCCGAGCGTCGCGGTGGCGGTGACCGGCCCCAGCGCGATCTTCTTGAACGCGATCTCGGCGGTCACCGGAAGCGGCACCGCACGCGAGAGCTGGTCCCCGAAAGCCGCCAGCACGATCGCCCCACTGGCCGACTCACCCAGCGTGAACATCGCCCCGGCGTGCGGTCCGCCCACGTGGTTGCGGTACTCGCTCTGATCCGGAAGTGCCAGCACGGCCTTGTCCGCGGTGGTTTCCAGGTACTCCAGGTTCAGCGTCCGAACCATCGGCACCGTGGCGGCGAGCAACTCGCCGATCGACATCTGATCTGCGCTCATGCTGCATGTTACCCACGAGTAGACTTCGATGGCCAGGGCCGTCCGCTGTCCGCCGTGTCCTTGCCGCCCATGTGGCCAGGACAGCGGCCGCCGTGGACGGGCCGAACCGGGCGCTGCGGTCGCCGAGTTGGGTCTGGTACGTGGCGGAGAAGGACGACCCGGAGGACAAGCTGCTTCGCGTCCTGGTCGTTCGTCGGTGCCGCCGGGGTCGGTGAGGAGGTCCCGGACGCCACGATCGGGCAGACCATGAAGACCGTACGGATCTACGAACCCGTGGACGAACGCTGATGTGCTACGTCCCTGACAAGACGAAGTGGCCGAATCGTGTCCCCGGCGGCACTAGGGTGGCTGCCCATGTGGCCAGGACAGCAGCAGCCGCCCGGGGGCGAGCAGAACCCGCAGCAGCAGAACAACCCGTACCAGCAGCCGGGATACCAGCAGCCGAATCCGTATCAACAGCCGGGATACCAGCAACCGGGGTACCAGCAGCCCAACCCGTACGCGCAGCAACCGCAATGGGGCGCGCCGGGACCGGTGGGCGCGCCCGAGCCGCCGTCCGGTGGTGGCGGCAACCGGACGAAGGTGGTCGCGATCGTGGCGGCCCTCGCGGTGGTCGCGGCGGCCGGTGTGACCGGTTTCCTGGTCCTGGGCGGTGACAAGGGCGACGAGGCGGACGGCAAGGACGCGAAGCCGTCGGCCAGCACCTCGACCGAGCCGAGCGATCCGGCTTCCGCGTCCGCCTCCGCGGACAACCCGCGGGGCGGCGAGGCCGAGAAGGCGACCGTCGCGGGCTGGAAGATCGTCGTGAACCCGAAGTGGGGTACGGCCTTCGACGTGCCCGCGGACTGGGAGGTACGGTCCCCGACCTCGGCGATCGGCTTCGAGGAGGAGAACTCCGACGACCTCAAGCCGATCATCACGATGTCGGCGCCGGCACTCCTCAAGTCCAACTGGTGCGAGTCCGACGACGACAAGGACGGCCGCAAGGAGACCATGTCGCTGGCCGCGACGGGCACCAAGGGTGCCAACGGCGCGAAGAACACCGACGTGATCGCGCTGAACACCCCGGCCTGGTGGGTCTACGGCGGGTACACCCAACCTGACAAGAAGAGCATCACGGTCGCCAAGAAGGCCACGCCCTACACCACCACGTCCGGGATCAAGGGCAGTTACTCCTGGGCGTCGTCGACGAACACCCCCGCCAAGGGCAAGTGCGTCACCGACGGCAAGGCGATCACGTTCGGCTTCAAGAACTCGGCCGGCGACTATGTGTCGTGGAACTTCTACGGGGCCAAGGGCGTCAAGGACGAGGTCCCCAAGGAGACCATCATGAAGATCCTCAGCACGGTACGGCTGCACGGGGAACCGACGGGCTGAGCCTGACCCGACACGTGGATTCGGCCGTACCGGCCAGACGTTCTTCTGCCCGGCGGCCGAGGGCATGCTGCGGTTCTCGGTGGAGGTCGAGCAGGCCGGCCGGGCCTTCCCGACCCGCGGGGGAGCCGCTGAGGGATGCGGTCCTGACGGCGCTGCAGGGCGCGGCTCTCGGTGCCGGCGCTGGGCGGAGCGAGGGTCGCCGTGATCGGCCCGGGCTGGGTGCTCGCGGCGGACGCGGCGGCCTTCGGGCGGTCGCAGGCGGTGTGGGGGAGCGCCGCGCCGACCGTGGTGGTCACGTCGGCGGTGCGGTGCGTCCCGGACACGTACGGAACCCGCGACGCACCGGCATGCAGTGACGCGGGGACCACACCCGTGGGCAACGGCTCAGCCGATGCCGAACGCCCCCTCGGGGGGTTCGGGTGACGGTACGGCGTCCTCGTCCCGCACCGGCCGCGCCCCGGCGACGAAGTCCCGTAGGGCGGGCCCGTGTTCGACCCGGGCCGGGAAGGCGTCGGAGGCGGTGAGCCGGACCAGGGCGGGCGTGTCGAGGGGGTGGTGCGCGGCGACGAGCACCGCGTTGCCGAAGCGGCGCCCGCGCAGCACGCCCGGCTCGGCGATCAGCACCAACTCCTCGAACACCGCGCCGAATGTGGCGAGTTGGGAGCGCAGGAACGCGAAGGGCGCGGCGTCGGCGAGGTTGACCAGGTAGACCCCGTCACCCCGCAGGACCCGTGCGGCCTCACGGGCGTACGCGACCGACGTCAGGTGCGCCGGCACCCGCGAACCGCCGAAGACGTCGGCGACCAGCACGTCGGCCGAGTCCGCGGGGGCCGCCTCCAGCCAGGCCCGGGCGTCCGCCGCGTGTACGGCCACCCCCGCCCCCTCCGGCAGCGGAAGATGCTCCACGACCAGCTCCAGCAGGGCCCCGTCGGCCTCGACGACGTCCTGCCGGGAGCCGGGCCGGGTGACGGCCACGTACCGGGGAAGGGTGAGCGCGCCCCCACCGAGATGCAGCACGTCCAGCGGACGCCCCGGCTCGGCCACGATGTCCAGCACATGCCCGAGCCGCCGCGCGTACTCGAACTCCAGATGCTCCGGCTCGTCCAGATCGACGTACGACTGCGGTGCCCCGTCGACGGTCAGCAACCAAGCCCGCTTCCGGTCGATGTCGGGCATCAGCTTGGCGACGCCATGGTCGACGGCGCGGGTGACGGGGATGGGCTCGTGCACCTACTCATTGTGCCTCTGAGCAACGCTCGGAGGAGAGGTGGGGAACCGCGCGACCAGCCACATCGGCCCCGCGGTCCCCCACGCACCGGCACCACCCTCACTCGACGGCGGTCACGGTCCCCGCACCCACGGTCCGCCCGCCCTCACGGATGGCGAACCCGAGCCCCGGCTCAAGAGGCATGTCGCGCCCCAGCTCGACGGTCATGGTGACCGTCTCGCCGGGCCGGGCGACAGCGATCTCCCCCAGGTCCACGGAACCGACCACATCCGCCGTACGGATGTAGAACTGCGGCCGGTACCCCGTGGCGACCGGCGTCGATCGCCCGCCCTCGCGCGTCGACAGCACATACACCTGTGCCGAGAACCGACTCCGGGGCACCACACTCCCCGGCGCCGCCACGACCTGCCCGCGTCGAACGGAGTCCCGCGGCACACCCCGCAGCAGCAGCGCCACGTTGTCCCCGGCCTGCGCCTCCTCCATCGGCTTGCCGAAGGTCTCGAGCCCTGTCACCACCGTCTCCACCGCGGCCCCGAGCACCTCGACCCGGTCCCCGACGCGCACCGACCCCCGCTCGACCGCGCCGGTGACGACGGTCCCCCGGCCGGTGATGGTGAGCACGTTCTCGACCGGCATCAGGAAGGGTGCGTCCAGGTACCGCTCGGGCATCGGCACATACGTGTCCACCGCGTCGAGCAGCGCCTCGATCGAGGCCGTCCACCGCGGGTCCCCCTCCAGGGCCCGGAGCCCGGAGACCCGTACGACGGGCACCGCGTCGCCGCCGTAGCCGTGCTCGGTGAGCAGGTCGCGGACCTCCAGCTCGACCAGGTCGATGAGCTCCTCGTCGCCCGCGTCGGCCTTGTTGAGGGCGACGACGACGTGGTTCACGCCGACCTGACGGGCCAGCAGCACGTGTTCGGCGGTCTGCGGCATGATCCCGTCGAGCGCGGAGACGACGAGGATCGCCCCGTCGAGCTGCGCGGCGCCGGTGACCATGTTCTTGACGTAGTCGGCGTGACCGGGCATGTCCACGTGCGCGTAGTGCCGGGTGTCCGTCTCGTACTCGACGTGCGCGATGTTGATGGTGATGCCGCGGGCGGCCTCCTCCGGCGCCCGGTCGATGCGGTCGAACGGCACGAACGTGCCGGAGCCGCGGTCGGCGAGGACCTTGGTGATGGCGGCGGTCAGGGTGGTCTTGCCGTGGTCGACATGGCCCATCGTGCCGATGTTCAGGTGGGGTTTGGTGCGGATGTACGCGGTTTTGGACATGGCGGTACCTCGAAGCCTTCGGTCGACAAGATCTCTCGTGGGAGAGGGGGACCCCAAGGACTCGCCGACCCTCCCCCTGCGGGGTCCGCCGGACAATCCGGGAAGGGTCAGCTTCGGGCGCCGTCGACTGCGGCGAGGAGATCGGGAACGGCAGCCTTCGGGGCATCCGCGACCGCGGATGCTGCGAGGAGGAAGGCGTACCGGAACATGACGCAGATCATTGCTGACCCGTCGTCGCACGTCGAATGGTTTTTCGCGGTGCCTGACCCCCACAACGGACCGGATCCATACGGCGATCACACACGCGAGTCGGTTACCGTCACTGAATGCTCGATGCCACCACCCGCTCTGGGGGCACCGCCACGGCCTCTCCCCGGGCCACCGCCACCGAACTCGCCCTCGCCGCGGAGCTCGCCACCGTCGCCCCCGCGCCGGTGGGCCTCACCGCGCGCTGCACGAGAGTGCTGTTGTCGCCCTGGTCGCGCCTGTCCCTGCTCATCGCCCTGCTCGCCGGCGCCGCCTCGGCCGTTCTGCTCTTCGAACCGCAACGGCTGCTGGCGGACGGCTGGCCGCCGCAACTCGGCGGAGCCGCGGCGGCGGTGGTCTTCGGGGTGGCGTACGGGCTGTGCACGGTCGCCTTCGTACCCCGCCCCCTGCTGAATCTGGCGGCGGGCGCCCTCTTCGGCTCCCAGCTCGGGCTCGGCACGGCCCTCGCGGGCACGGTGCTCGGCGCCGGTGTCGCCTTCGGGCTGGGCCGGATACTCGGCCAGGACGCGCTGCGTCCGCTGCTGCGCGGGCGATGGCTGAAGGCCGCGGACGGGCAGCTCAGCCGGCACGGCTTCCGTTCGATGCTGGCGGCCCGGCTGTTCCCCGGGGTGCCGTTCTGGGCCGCCAACTACTGCGCCGCCGTCTCCCGCATGAGCACCGTCTCGTTCCTGGTGGCGACGGCGCTCGGCTCGATCCCGAACACCGCCGCCTACGTCGTCGCGGGCGCCCGTGCCTCGGCGCCGACCTCGCCCGCCTTCCTGATCGCGATGGCCTGCATCGCGCTGCCGGCGCTGGTGGGCGCGGTGGTGGCCTGGCGCAAGCGCCACCACCTGCGCGGGGTCCGGTAACCCAGTAAGCCGCTTACGCGGACTCGGGGTACACGGCTCCGGTAACACGGACTCCGGGTACAACTCCGGTTACAGCGGACCCCAGTTACACGGACTCCAGGATCATCGCGTTGGCGAGGCCGCCGGCCTCGCACATCGTCTGCAGGGCGTAACGGGCGCCGCGCTCCCGCATCGCGTGTACGAGAGTGGTCGTCAACCGGGTGCCGCTCGCGCCGAGCGGGTGGCCGAGGGAGATCGCGCCGCCGTGCACATTGACCTTGGCGAGGTCGGCGCCGGTCTCCTGCTGCCAGGCCAGGACCACGCTGGAGAACGCCTCGTTGACCTCGAACAGGTCGATGTCGTCGAGGGAGAGATGAGCCCTGCGCAGCACCTTCTCGGTGGCCGGGACGACGCCGGTGAGCATCAGGACCGGGTCGGAGCCGGTGACGGCGAAGCTGTGCAGCCGGGCGAGGGGGCGCAGGCCGAGCCGGGCGGCGGTCTCGCTGGACGTGATCAGGACAGCCGACGCGCCGTCGTTGATCGGGCTGGCGTTGCCCGCGGTGACGTTCCACTCGATCTGCGGGAAGCGTTCGGCGAAGTCCGGGTCGTGGTAGGCGGGCTTGAGGCCGGCGAGGATCTCGGCGGTGCTGCCGGGCCGTACGCACTCGTCGCATGAGACACCGTCCAGCGGTGCCACCTCGGCATCGAAGAGACCGCCGTCCCAGGCCGCGGCGGCCTTGTGGTGCGAGGAGACCGCGAAGGCGTCCATCTGCTGGCGGGTGAGGGACCACTTGGCGGCGATGAGTTCGGCGCTGATGCCCTGCGGAACGAGTCCTTCCTTGTACCGCTCGGCGACTCCGGGCCCGAAGGGGTCCTTGCCCTCGGGCACGTTCGACCACATCGGCACCCGGCTCATGGACTCGACACCGCAGGCGACGACCATGTCGTAGGCGCCCGCGATGACGCCCTGCGCCGCGAAGTGGACGGCCTGCTGGGAGGAGCCGCACTGGCGGTCCACGGTGGTCGCGGGGACGCTCTCCGGGAAGCCCGCGGACAGGGCGGCGTACCGGGTGGTGTTCATGGCCTGCTCGCCGACCTGGTCGACGGTGCCGCCGATGACGTCGTCGATCAGGGCCGGGTCGACGCCGGACCGCTCGACGAGGGTGCGCAGGGTGTGGGCGAGGAGCTCCACGGGGTGGACGTGCGCGAGGGCGCCGTTCGGTTTGCCCTTGCCTATCGGAGTGCGTACGGCTTCGACGATCACTGCGTCACGCATGGTGCCGCCCTCCACGATTACCAGTGAGTAGGAAATCCAAACTCACCATAACTCCGTGGGTTGGAAAAACAAACCCTCTATGGGTTCGATATTCAAACTTTCCCCTAGACTGAACGTCATGGCCGTCCCGAAAGACCCGCGCCCCTGCTCGATCGCCGACACCCTGGCACTCGTCGGCGAGAAGTACTCCCTGCTCGTCCTGCGGGAGGCGTGCCTGGGCAACGGCCGCTTCGACCGGCTGGTACGCAACATCGGCGCCCCGCGCGACGTCCTCGCGACACGGCTGCGCCGGCTCGTGGACGCCGGGATCCTGACCAAGCGGGCCTACAGCGAGCGGCCGCAGCGCTTCGAGTACCGGCCGACGCAGGCGGGGCTGGAGCTGGAGCCGGTCCTGATGACGCTGATGGCCTGGGGCGACCGGCACCTCCACCGCGACGACGACCGCCCGATGGTGATCGAGCACGTCTGCGGCAACGAACTGGTTCCGGTCGTGACCTGCCGCGCCTGCGGCGACCCGGTCCAGCACGAGGATCTGACGGCCCGTCCGCAGGCACCGGGGTGGACAGTGGCGGGACCGACGGCCGCGTAGCCCCCCGCCGTCACCGCCCAACCCCTGTGCCGCCGCCGCGTCACCACCAAACCCCTGCGGTAGGACTGTCACTTCAGGACGCTACGCTGCCCTAAACACTTCTGATCACCGCGCCCGCCGGCTCGGTGTGCCCGTCGCTCCTCACCACGATCAGCGCTTGGACTCAGTAACTTCATGTCTTGGTTTGAATCCCTCATCCTCGGACTCGTCCAGGGGCTGACCGAGTTTCTCCCTGTCTCCTCCAGCGCACATCTGCGGCTGACGGCGGCCTTCTCGGGATGGAACGACCCCGGCGCCGCCTTCACCGCGATCACCCAGATCGGGACCGAGGCCGCCGTGCTGATCTACTTCCGCAAGGACATCGGGCGGATCATCTCGGCGTGGGGGCGTTCGCTGGCCAGCAAGGAGATGCGCGCGAACCACGACGCGCAGATGGGCTGGCTGGTGATCGTCGGCTCGATCCCGATCGGTGTGCTCGGGGTGACGCTCAAGGACCAGATCGAGGGGCCGTTCCGCGATCTGCGGATCACCGCGACGATGCTGATCGTCGTCGGCGTGATCATCGGCGTCGCCGACCGGCTGGCGGCGCGCGACGAGCACGGCGGCCGGCACCGGGCGCCCAAGCAGCGCAAGACCCTCGAGAACCTGGGCACCAGGGACGGCCTGATCTTCGGCCTCTGCCAGGCCTGCGCCCTCATCCCGGGCGTCTCCCGCTCCGGCGCCACCATCAGCGGCGGCCTGTTCATGGGCTACAAGCGCGAGGCCGCGGCCCGTTACTCCTTCCTCCTCGCCATCCCCGCCGTGCTCGCCTCCGGCCTGTTCGAACTCAAGGACGCGATGGAGAGCGACCATGTCTCCTGGGGTCCGACGATCTTCGCCACGGTGATCGCCTTCGGCTCCGGATACGCGGTCATCGCCTGGTTCATGAAGTACATCTCGTCCAAGAGCTTCATGCCCTTCGTCTGGTACCGCGTGATCCTCGGTGTGGTGGTGATTGTGCTGGTCAGCATGGGTGCGCTGAGCCCGCACGCGGGCGAATCCGGCGGCTGAACCAGGGCCGCGCAGGTAGCGCTATCTAGCATTTCCTAGCGCCTGATTGCAGCACCACGCCATGATCATCTCCCACTTGTCTCCCACTCATCTCCCACCGGGGAGGCGGGATACGCCCCACTGGGACGTGTGCGTCCGCAACGTAGGGGATGACGCGGAAGGGCCCGCACGGACGTGCGGGCCCTTCCGTACAGAGGGTGGAATGGGTCATCTGAGGTTCATGTCCGGCCCAGGCCGCGGCCCTCTCCACGAGGAAACGCAGCCGCTCGTCCACCGTGTCCCAGGCATCGCCGGTGAGGGCGTCCAGCGCGGCGGCCGTGAGGGTGAGCCGGCCGAGGCGTGCCTCCACGTCCTCCCACGCGTGCGTCACCATAACTGCCTCACCATGCGGACCCGTGCCCCGTACACCGCTATAGCGACTTCCCCCATGTCCCCATTGATCGCGAGGACCTGGAGAAGCCGGATGCCCCCAGCCGCCGGTGATCCCATCCGGCGCGCGGCCCTGGAGCTGGTGCTCCACCACCGCCGCGCCGTCCCCGCTCACGGCGTCCAGGGCAACCATGGCCGTCACGATGACGTCCGCGAACTCCTTCGGCACACCCCACGCGTGAGGCGCCCTTCCGCGGGTTGGCGCCGAGCGCGCCGTGAAGGGCCTCCGCGGCCTCGCCCAGCTCCTGACTGATCTTGAGCACGCGCACCGGCTCCGCCGCACGCCGCCCACCCTCGAAAGGCCCCTCCACCAGACCGACTCACGGACGCTCCTCGCCCACCGTTCAGCCCACGAGATCTACAACCGTCCCGCGCTACCGCGCACGACGCCCTGGGCCGAGCCACACCCGATCGTGGCCCGAGGGCTGGCACACCGGGATATGACTGGACGACGAGGACATCGTCTGCGCTGAGCCCTGGCCGATCCTGCACGACTCGCGGTGTACAAGGTCACACAACGCCGTCAATACTGAGCGGCGGTCTTCGCACAGCTCGCGGCGAGTCAGATGTGGTGCCAAAATCGCAGCGGCGTCTCGCCATGGACATCTTCGAGTTCCGGCGGTGTCCCTGCGGAGACGTTTTGCTGCTACCGGCCGGACGCGACAACAATGCTGATCGCCGAAGCCCCGAACAGGACACCGATGAGATCCGTCAATGCACCAGCCGGGACACGCATCGGCCTCCACCAAGACCCTTGACGGCCTCACACGAGTATGCCCAGTCCCTGACGCGGAACAGCGGCGCGGAGCGGTCAGTTCTTTCGCCACCAGTACCTCGATCACCTGGCCGTGCGTCAGGTCCGCCCGCGGAGCCGGTGGCCGCAGCCCGTCGACGATCCCACGACGTCCAGCCGACGCAGAAACTCGGCAGCGACAGGCAGAGCGCCCAGGCGCTTGGTCACCACGGACCCAATCACGACCTCCACGCAAGGGCGTTCCGTCCGCCCGGACGGCACTCCAGGCCGTCTACGAGACGGTCCTCAAACCAAGCAGTTGGCTGCGGAGACTGCGGGTCGGGCAAGGGCGGCAGAGCTCGACCTGATTCCTCGGCGACGGCAGCCAACCCCAAAGCCCCTGCTCCCGCTCTCCCGACTCAGGGCGGCGCCAACCTGGAAGACCGACAGCGACCTCCGGGCTTCCTGCCCCTCAGGAGCGGACAGGCCGTTCTCAGACCTCCCGGGGATCTTGCCGGTCGAGCGCAGCCAGCACGCGAGTCGGACCGTCGATCAGATCGAACAGGCCGCGGGTCCGTCGCGCCCACTGCTCTGGATCCTCTCCCTCCGCGAACGCCGCAGCCGACGCGAACTGGTCCTGGAGGTTGACCGGCAGTCTGCCAGCCAGGGACGCACCGAGCTCTCGGCCCAGGACGGCTCGCGACGATGACGGCCGCATGAAGCGGGCCAGCTTGCCGGTCGCCGGGACGGCGGCGCCGCTCACGCCCTCGAGAGCCGCAACGGCATCGCGCACCCAGCCGCCATCCCAGGTGTCGGAGAGCGGAACAGCGATCCGCTGAACGCTGGCGATCGCGTCCCTCCCCAGCGCGAGCGAGAGCCCTCCCGGATCCTCGTGGAAGTTCAGGTAACGGGCGACGTCGACACCCGGCGGGCAGACCTCGTCGAGCACGACGTCGCCGACGAAGTTGCCGGGGTCGACGAGCCACCCCTCCCGCACCACGACGGATGGCTTCAGACGGACCCGATACAGATAGAACTGGCTGCGCTGGTCGGCCTGGTTACGGATCCGACGCAGCATATTGTGGACAGCGGCCTCGTACGTGCCGACGTGGAGGGCCTTCGCCCGCTGCCGCGCGGCCCACGCGGAAACACGCTCACCACTGCCCATCCTCATGCGGGTCTCGGGAGCCAAGACGGCCGCCGGATCGAAGTCCCGCGTCGGCCAGTCCGGCTGCGTGCTCGTGTGGTACCAGGAGAACTGTTCGACCCTGATGTCGTCGAGCGCCGGGTCATCGGGGTCGACCGTCACCCGAGGCGAGTCCTCGTGCTCGGGGGTCATGCCGCAGCCGGGGCAGGTCTCCTTCGCCTGCTCCCACCGATCGATCCAGTCCAGATCGACGCGGCACCCATGATCGCAGCGTCCACAAAGCATCTGCCGCTCGCGCCAGAAGTCAATCCGCCGTTCCACGACACCATTCTCCGGAAGCGTCCGACGGAGAATGAGCCTCAGTCGAGGTCTCGAAGCTGCCGGAACTCCGCTTCCGCGGCATCTGCTTCGTCGCAGAGCAGGCCTCCGCATGTCAACGTCGGCCTGGTCGCAGGCGACGGCGGTGCGCTGATCCTGCCGCTGCTCGTCGGCCTCCCCCGCGCCAAGGAACTGCTCTTCCTCGGCGGACGGGTGAGTCCGCAGGAGGCAGTCCGTCTCGGCATCGCCAACCGCATGGTGCCGGCGGACGAGCTGCTGAACGAGGCCATGGAACTCGCCGAGCAGTTGGCCGCCATGCCCGCCCAGGCGCTGCGCGAGACCAAGCGAGTGGTGAACCTGCACCTGGAACAGGCCATGGCCGCGGTACTGGAGCCAGCCTTGCTCGCGGAGCGGGAGACCATGCACTCGCCAGACCACATCTCGATCATCGAGAAGATCATCACGCATGGCGGCTGAGCCCGCCAGAAGCCCCCTGCTCGCCCCTCCTACGAGCCGCACCTTCACGCTTCCGGACTTCTTGGTGGGCTCCCCCATCTCGCCGATGAACTCTATGGCGGTCTCACGCCGAGATCGACAGCGAGCTTCTTGATCTGCGGCTTCGGGTCGGAAACGCGATACGTCCGTACCGCACGCTCACGCAACTCCAGCGAGTACTTCCTGGCGGCAGCCATGGTCGATGTTCCTCTCACGCTGCCCACCTGACTCTCTGTCAACTGACTCCGCATCTCGGGGGTACCTCACACCCGACTGGCCTGACCAAGGGTGTTCAGCTGGTCATGAGCCTCCGCACCGCCTCGATCAGCGCCTCACGGTGCTCGGTGAGCCGCTGCGCAGACCAGACGTCGCCCGTTGTCCCCGACTCGGTATCGCGTTTCGCAGCAAAGATGTGATGCCAGGCGCTGGCCAGGCCGTACAGGATGACGGCGAGGTCGACCGGGTTGAAGGTGGTGTCGATCCGCCCTTCGTCCCGCGCGGCGGTGAGCGGGGCGAGGGCGTGTTCGTAAGAGCCGATGCTCTTGCCGCCTTGGCCAAGGGGGCGTTCAAGCTGCTTCCAGGCGGCCAACCGCATGAGGTCTGGGTGGGAGATGATGTAGTCGAAGAGGCGGCCTACGTAGCCCGGCAGATCGTCGGCGTCCAGCGGGACTGCCGCCATCACCTCGACGTGCCGTTGGTCCATCACCGCGTCGAACAGCCTTTCCTTGTCACCGAAATACGCGTAGATGCGCTCCTTGTTCAATTTGGCGCTGCTTGCGATGCGAGCGACCCGGGCGCCGGCCAAGCCATGTGCGGTGAACTCGGAGGCGGCGGCGTCGAGTAGCCGGGCTCGACTCGCGCTGGAATCAGACGTCATGAGCTGCAGGGTAATAGAGGCGTGACGCTGCCTTGTTCCCCATTGAACCGCCTTCAGGATTCACCCCAGTAAGCCCAGTCACAGATTCTGGGCGAAGAAATCTGCCAGTTTGTCGGCAGTCGGCTTGACGTACTGGTCCAGATCGTACAGGTCGAGGTGAGAGGCCCCGTCGATCAGGAAGAGCTCCTTGGGGTCCGCGGCAGCCGCGTACGTCGCTTCGTTGTGGGACCGGCTGGTGGATTCGGTGCCGACAATCAGCAGAAGGGGATGTGGCGCGATGAGACTGACCACATCCAATGCGGAAAAGGTCAGCTGCTTCTCCAGCGACCAGGCCAGCACCTTGTTCTCCCATCGGGGGTGAGCCCCACGCGTTGAGTCGTAGTAGTAGTCCGGAGCCTCCTTGAGGGGAGCGAACACGTTCTCGACCTCCGGACCCGGGATGACGGGCCAGTACGTGGGTTCGTCCCCGTGTGAGAACGCCTGCCTGGCCGCACCACACGCCTCCAGCATGGCGACCAGAACACCGTGGTCGGAACCTGTCTGCTCGTGAAACGCGCCACGCTGATCCCCCACTCCGCTCACAGTGGCGACGGCCTTGATCCGGCGATCGGTGGCTGCCGCGGCGGACGCATAGCCACCCCCGCCGCAAATGCCCATAGCGCCGATACGGTCGGGATCCGCCTCCGGGCGGTTACGGAGATAGCTCACTGCGTTCTTGATGTCTTCGATCTTCGCGAACGGGTCCTCGTCGTAGCGCGGAAAGCCTTCACTCTCGCCATACGACCGGTGATCGAAGGCCAGGGCAACGAAACCCCGGTCGCACAATTCACGGGCGTAGCGACCGGAAGTCTGCTCCTTGATCCCGCTACCTGGGGTCACTGTCACCACGGCGGCCCGCTTCTGACCCTCCTTGTAGCCCTCCGGAAGGTAGAGGTGGCCCGCGACAGTGATACCGCCGCTGCGAAAGTGAACGTCGATAGGCACGGTGTGCTCCCTGCTTGTTTCTGGGTTCCGGGGCCGAAGGGGACCTCCGGCTCAACGCGATTGGTCACGCAGCGGCTGAGCACCGAGGCAACCGATCAGATGATCCGACACTACAGAACCATAACCAATAGGGCAACCAACCGGTTGGTTGCCAGTGGTTTTGTGCAACGCTCACTAAGAACCACTGGTTGAAAAACACCTACTGACGTGGCCGATGTTCGTGACAACGCCGGAGTTCCTGCCCCAGCACCGGCAGCAGCGCCAGCAACTCCTACAGATCGTCTCGGCGGCCGAGGCCCGCTCCGCGCCGTCGAGATGAACCAGCAGGCCGTCGGCAACCTCGGCCGGATCATCGCTTCACTGGGAGGACGACGAAGCTCCCGACGGAGCGGAGGTGCCTGATGCGGGCTGGCAACTCCCGCCATATCGTCGCGGCGGCCGGCAACCGCCACGAGTACACCCGGGCCAAGGCGATCAAGGCCCTACGCGAGATCGACGCCGCAGGAACGGTCGTCACCTTCGACATCGTGGCCCGTGCCGCCAGCGTCTCAAGATCTTGGCTCTACACCCAGCCCGACCTGCGAGGCGAGATCGAACGCCTGCGGGCCCATCGACAGCGAGCCTCCGACGCTTCGCTCATCCGACGCCTGGAGGCCGCCAACGAACGCAACCGCCGCCTCACCGAGGAGAACCGCCAGCTCCGAGAACAACTCGCCCACGCGCGGCAACCTCCGCGCTGCCAGACTCCAGAGCCCGCCCATTCCGGAGGCCCGCCGCCAAGGTCGAGGTTCGGCAACGATCGGGCCTTGCTGACAGGGCCCTGGCCAGCCTCGTGAGCTGCCTCATGGACACTGTCCTTGCCACATCGCTCCAGGTCGGCGGGGCACAGCATTTCGGAGCTCAAGATGACGATCGCTTCTTGAAGGCCGGCGCCTCCTCGACCTCGAGGGCGAAGGCGTCCGGATGTCAGCCCAGCTTCGTGACGATGTCTGCAACCTGGTCCGGCACCGACAGGAACGGCGAGTGGGAGGCGTCCAGCGCCACCACAGATGTCGAGTTGTCCGGGAAAGCGGCGTCGGCGTCCGTGATGAATCTGCGTTGCACCGCCGGGCGTATCGCCATGTCCTGCGCGCAGGTGACATAGGTTCGCGGAATCGATCCCCAGCCGTCTCGGGTCAGAGTGGTGGCACCCGCCGCGATACCGACCGGGGCATCGGGTGACAGCAGGCCGAGGGCGGCGTCGGCGACGACCGGATCCACGTCACCGAAGAATGCCTGACGCAACTGCTGCCGGTAGGCCGCATCCTCCGACGCGAGGTCGAAACGGAGCGCGCCGATCACGGCGGGGTCGGCACGCAGGGACGGCCCGACGAGTTCACCCTCGTTGTCGGCCGACTGGACGTACGCTACAGCCGGGACGTCCGAGGCTGGCATGAACGCCGCCAGGTACACCATGTGTCCGACCAGCTCCGGCACTTGCTGGGCCGCACGAGTCAGCACTGTGCCGCCCATGCTGTGGGCCACCACGGTGACCGGACCTCCGCCGCCGACCTGTCTGATCTGCGAGGCGAGAAGCTCGGCCGCTTCGTCCAGGCCGACACCCGCCACCGGAGAGGCCTCCGTGGCGACCGCGTCAGGATCGAAGGGACGCCGAGAGAGGCACTCCGGCCGGCGGGCGTACAGCCCATGTCCTGCCATGTCCACTGCGACTGCTTGGCGACCGGCCGCCGTCACCTTGGCAATGACCTCACTCCAGCACCACGAACCGTGCCAGTAACCGTGCAGGAAGAGCAGGGGTGTAGATGTCATGGCCACTCCTTTGTCTCGGCCGACGCGGCCACGGGCAGGAACGTGCACTCCAGGGAACGTTCCGTGGGTGAAGGAATCTTCACTACAGAACAATGCCAGTCAATGTGATCCACAAAAGGACTCGATAAGACCTGTGTCGCCGCTGTGCTGTTTGGCACGCTGGATCTGCTCGTAGACGTGCGCGCGCAGCTCGGCGAAGCGCGCGCTGGACCGGGTGTGCAGCTGGTCGCGCTCGTCGGGCAGATCGATGGCCAGGTCCTCCTGCACCACCGTCGGGGAACTCGACAGGATGATGGTGCGCTGGCCGAGGTAGACCGCCTCGTCGATGTCGTGGGTGACGAACAGGACGGTGACGCCGAGTTCGTGCCACAGGCGCCGGATGAGGTCCTCGAGTTCGGCGCGGGTCTGCGCGTCGACGGCCGCGAAGGGCTCGTCCATGAGCAGGACCTTCGGCTCGTACGCGACGGCGCGGGCGATGGCGACGCGCTGCTGCATGCCGCCGGACAGCTGCCAGGGGTAGGCCTGGTGGGCGTCGCCGAGGCCGACCACCTCCAGGGCGTGGTCCACGAGTTCCCGCTCGCGTGCCTTGCCGAGTTTCTTTCGGCGGAGCGGCAGAGCGACGTTGTCACGGACGTTCATCCAGGCGAACAGGGAACGGCCGTACTCCTGGAAGACGACTGCCATGCCGGGCGGGGGCCCGGCGACCGGCCGGCCCTCCAGGCGCACCTCGCCCCCGGTGGGGGCGAGCAGCCCCGCCATGCATTTCAGCAGGGTGGTCTTGCCGCAGCCCGACGGCCCGACCAGGCACACCAGTTCGCCGGCGTCGATGTGAAAGCTGAGGCTCCGCAACGCCTCCACGTTGCGGTGCCGACCGGTGTAGCTCTTCTGCAGGTCTCGTACGTCGAGCATCGACGCCTCCTTGGTACAAGGGTCTGGTGGAACGGCCGGTCAGGGATTGCGCTGGGCGCGGCGCAGGCCGTGGTACCAGGCCAGGGCGCGGTTCTCGGCGAATCGGAAGAGCAGGGACAGCAGGAATCCGAGGATGCCGAGCAGTAGGACGCCGCTCCACATCTCGGGGATGGCGAACGAGCGCTGGAACTGCACGATCGTGAAACCCAGGCCGTTGCTGGCGGCGAACATCTCGCTGATGACCATGAGGATGATCCCGATCGACAGGGCCTGGCGCATGCCCGTGACGATCTGCGGGCTCGCCGCGCGCAGCACCAGATGCCGGAGGCGTGCGGCTCCGGTGATGCCGTATGACCGGCAGGTGTCGCTGAGCACCTCGTCCACGGCGCGGACGCCCTCGACGGTGTTGAGCAGGATCGGCCACATGCAGCCGCTCACGATGACGAGCACCTTCATGGTGTCGCCGATGCCCGCGAAGAGCATGATCACCGGCACGAGCACGGGCGGCGGGATGGCCCGGAAGAGTTCGAGGACCGGTTCCAGGACGTCGCGTACGGCCCGCCGCATGCCGATCACCAGGCCGAGTCCCACGCCGACGGCCACGGCGAGGAGGTAGCCGGCCGCGAGGCGCAGCAGGCTCGGTACGACGTCCGACAGCAGCCGCTCCCTCGTCCAGACCTTCCCGAACCTGTCCAGGATGGTGGCCAGGGGCGGGACGTAGAAATCGGTGCTGTCGGCGGTGGCGTACCACCACACGGCGAAGAGGACCGCGGGCAGGCCCAGAACGAGCAGGACGCGTCGGAGGACGGTGAGTACGGTCATGCGGCCACCTCGATGCGTACGGACTGGTGCCAGTGCAGCGCCCGTCGCTCGACAGCCCGCGCCACCAGGTTGACGGCGACGCCGAGCAGCCCGGTGACCAGGACCAAGGCGTAGACCTGCGGGACGGCCCCGGAGGTCTGCGCGACGGCGATCTCGTGGCCGAGGCCGGGTGCGCCGATGACGAGTTCGGCGGTGACCGCGAGGATCAGCGCCACGGTGGCGGCCAGTCGTACGCCCGTCATCACGTACGGCAGCGCGGTCGGCCACATCACGTGGCGCAGCCGCCCCCAGGTGCCGAGCAGATAGCTGCGGGCGGTGTCGTCCGCGACCGGGTCGACGTCCTGAATGCCGGCCAGGACCTGGACGAGCACCTGCCAGAAGGAGGCGTACACCACGAGGAGCAGCTTCGACCTGAGGTCGGTGCCGTAGAGCAGGACCGCGACCGGGATCAGGGCGACGGACGGGATGGGGCGCAGGAACTCGATGGTGGAGGCGGTCACCGCGCGCAGCACGGGTACGGAGCCGATGACCAGTCCGGCCACCACGCCCGCCACGACGGAGATGGCCAGACCCAGGCCCCATCCGGTGAGGGTGTCGCCGAGCGCGGTCCAGAACGCCTGCTCGGCGAGCAGCTGCCACAGGGCGCGGACGGTCACCGAGGCCGGCGGGAGGTAGTCGGCCGACACCAGGCCGCTGTGCGGCAGTACTTCGAGCACCGCGACCAGTCCGGCCAGCCCGGCCAGGCCGCGCAGCGGGGTGACGGCCCGCTCCGGGATGCGACGGGCTGCGGCCCGGCCGGGACCGGTGTCGGTTCCGGCGGCCTTCGTCTTCATGGTGAGATCTGCTCCGGTCATCGGAACAGGGCCTCCAGGTCCGGCTTCTTGCCGCCGAAGATGCCGTCCTTCTCGCCGAGCGAGGCGAGTACCTTCACGGAGCGCATATTGATCGTGGCAGGCCAACGAGGCAGGGTGAGCGAATTGGTCAGCTGGCTGGGGATCTTGGTGTAGGTGGAGAGCACCTGGCGCACCTCGTCCGGGTGCTGGTCGGCGTAGGTAAGTGACTTGGTCATCGCCTCCGTGAAGTTCTTGATCAGGCCAGGGTTCTGCGTCGCCAGCTTCGTGGAGGTGAAGTACGCCGCGATGGTGAGGTTGGGGGCGGTCTCGGCGAACGGCGACGCCACGACGCGCCCGCCCTGGGACTTGGCGATCGTCAGGAACGGCTCAGCCATCCAGGCGGCGTCCACCTGGCCGCCGTCCAGTGCGGCTGGCATCTGGTCGAACGGCATTTCCACGAACTGCACCTTGGAGGCGTCGCCGCCGTCCTTGCGCACCGATTCGCGCAGAGTGGTGTCCCCAATGTTCTGCAGGGTGTTGACGGCGACCGTCTTGCCGGCAAGGTCCTTGGCGGACTTGACGGGGCTGGCCTTCTTGACGGTCACCCCGGTGACGTCGGCCCCGACTTTGCTGGTGGAGGTTGCTCCGTTGACCACCGCTTCGACCGGCACGCCCTTGCCTTGGGCGATCATCAGTGAGGTCACGTTGCTGAAACCGAACTGGAACTGACCGCTCACGACACCGGGCACGATCGCGGCGCCGCCCTGCGCGGACTCCATCGTCAGCTCGATGCCCTGGTTGCGGAAGAAGCCCTTCTTCTCTCCCAGGTAGAGGGGCGCCACGTCGACGATCGGGATGACCCCGACCTTGACGTGCGTGGTTTGCGTACCGGCCGACCCCGATGCGTCGCTGCCCGGCGAAGCAGGGGTGGAGGTGCCGCAGGCGGCCGCCGTCGTCACCGTCACCACTGCAATGGCGAGGTCGGCAAGTCGTCTTCGTCTCATCGTGTCTCCTGATGTCTGAGGGATGCTGGGAGGGAGGGCACAGCACGAACCTCACAGGATCGGGGGCCCGTGCCGCTGTGCCGGGCATGGCTCTGCGGGCCTTGGGGGACTTTCGTGGGACCGGATCCGGTTACGGCAGCACGTTGGGGGTTTTGTGTCACACGGACCTGTTATGGCGACGACGTGTCACGCCGACGGCCAGGGAGGCTGGACCTCTGTGCGCAGTTGGCGCTTGAGCAACTTTCCGCTGGCGTTCTTGGGCAACTGCTCCACGAAGACGATGTGCTTGGGCACCTTGAACCGGGCCAGTCCCTTCTGGCAGTGAGTGACGAGTTCGTCGGCCGAGACCGACTCCTCGTCCCGCAGGACGACCGCGGCGGTGACCGCTTCGATCCACCGCGGGTGCGGCATGCCGAAGACGGCAGCCTCGGCCACGGCCGGGTGCTGGTAGAGGACCTCTTCGACCTCTCGGCTGGCAACGTTCTCCCCGCCCGTCTTGATCATGTCCTTTTTCCGGTCGACGACGGTGAGGTAGCCCTCGTCGTCCATCACACCCAGGTCGCCGCTGTGGAACCAGCCGCCCGCGAACGCGGCTTCGGTGCGCTGCGGGTCGTTCCAGTAGCCGAGCATCGCGTGAGGGCTGCGGTGCACGATCTCGCCGACCACCCCAGGCGGTACCGGCCGGTCGTCGTCGTCGACGACGAGCGTCTCGACGTTCAGGGCGGGGCGGCCGGCCGAGCCCGCCTTGCGGACCTGGTCCTCCGGCTTGAGGACGGTGGCCAGTGGCGCCATCTCGGTCTGTCCGTAGAAGTTGAACAGCCGTACCCCGGGCAGCCGGTCTCCGATCTCCTTGAGTACCTCGACCGGCATGATGGATGCGCCGTAGTAGCCCTTGCGCAGCGAGGACAGGTCGCGCCGGGCGAAGTCGGCGTGGCGCAGCAGTGAGATCCACACGGTCGGCGGGCAGAACAGCTTGGTGGCGCGTTCCGCTTCGACGGTCCGCAGGATCAGCTCGGGGTCGGGGCCGGGCAGCACGATGTTGGTGGCACCGAGGTAGATGCCCGGGGTGAGGAAGCAGTGCAGCTGTGCGCAGTGGTAGAGCGGCAGCGAGTGCACCTCGATGTCCTCGGCGGTCATCTCGCCGTCCATGACGCAGGTGACGTACTGGGCGATCAGACTGCGGGAGGTGAGCATCGCCCCTTTGGGGCGGGACTCGGTGCCGCTGGTGTAGATCAGCTGCGTCAGGTCGTCGTCGCCGATGAAGACGTCCGGAGGCGAGGCATCGCCGTGCGCCATCCAGTCCGCGACGGACTCCCAGCCCGGCTGGGGCTGCGGGCGGTCGGCAGGAATCATGCCTCGCACCCTGACCGTGCCGGTGAGCCCCGCGTCCTCCAGTGCCTGTTCCGCAACCGGCAGCAGGGCGTCCTCAACGATCAGCCCGATCGCGCCGGAATGTTCCAGAACGTAGCCGACCTCGCCCGCGGCCAGCATGAAGTTGACCGGGACGGATGCCGCGCCCAGCCGGGCTAGGGCGAAGTAGACGACCACGAACGCGTGGTTGTTGTGGCTGAACACAGCGATCCGGTCACCCTTGCCGACACCGCGGGCGGCCAGGGCGTTGGCCGTGCGGTTGACGGTCTCGTCCAACTCGGCATAGGTCTGCCGCAGGCCATGGTGGACGATCGCGGTCTTGTCCGGCACCCGGGCGGCCGAGCGGCGCAGCAGGTCACTTATCGAGTTGCTTCTGGCGCGAGAGATCCGCCGGGAGAGTTCGTCGTTGAACATGGTTGCTCCTGATCAGGCTCTCGCCAGGGACGTCAGCTCGGCCACCGCTGCATCAAGCGTCGCGGCGAGTTCGTCCGGCCGGGACAGGAACGGCGCATGGTCGGCGTCGAGCGTGTAGGTACGGGTGAGGACTTCGGCCATGGTCTGCTGCACTGGTTCCGGCAGTGAGTTGTCCTGCGTGCAGACGACGTACCCGCTGGGAGTGCTCAGCCATCCGGCCTTTCTGAGGGGCTGGCCGACAGGGGCGGTGGAGGTCGGTACCAGTCGCCGGGCCGCTCGTTCCGCGGTCTCGGGCGGACACGCATTGAAGAAGAGCCGTGCCGGGTCGGCAGGCGTCATCGAGGTGCCGTCGGCGGAGGGGACCCACCACGGCATGGGCTCGCCGCCCAGGGCCGCCAACGGCGATACGCCTGCGGGCAGGACGAAGGCGCAGATGTAGAGCAGTGCTACGACGTTGCTGCTGCCCGCCGCGGCCTCGCTCACCGGAAGTCCGCCGTAGGAGTGCCCGCACAGGACGACCGGGCCGGCTATCCGGGCCAGCGCCGCCTCGACCGCGGCGATGTCGTCGTACAGGTCGCCGCGCGGTCCGGCGGCGCCGACCGAGGGCAGGTCGACCGTGTGGACTGTGAAGCCGCGCTCACGCAGCGGCTCGGTGATCGGGTCCCAGCACCAGGAGCCGAACCAGGCACCGTGAACGAGGAGGAGGTCGGGCTTCACAGGGACGGGCTTGAGGGGGTCGGGCGCGACGTAGTCCGGTGACGACGGGCTCATGCGCTTCTCCTGTCAAAGGTCATGCGGTCGGAAGGCTCGCGGGCGCGGGCAGGGGGTGTGCGTGCGAGGCGACAGGGAGACCGAGCGTCGAGCACACGGCCCGGCGGAGCTCGGCGGGCCGGTCGTCGGACCAGCCAGGTGCGCGCCATGCGATGTGCCGGTCCGGACGGACGAGCAGGGCCCCACTGCCGTCGACACCGCGGACGGTGGCCCACTCACCGATGCGATCGGTCCACTCGGCGTCGGAGTCCGTCCGCTCGGCGTCGGCGCCGATGACTCGTACATGGACGGTCGCTGTGGCATCGCCTGCGGTCCGTGCGGCCGCGGCCCATCGTGCGGCGTACCGGGTACCGACGAGCAGCGTGAGGCCGTCCGGGGCGATCAGTTGCTGCACAGACTGTCGGGATCCCTTACGACTGACCCATACGTGAGGGAGATGGTGGCCGGGACGGGTGGTAGGCACGTAGTCGCGCAGCGGGTGCTCCCCGTTGGGGGCGTCGGTGCCGTCGGGCACCAGGGCCCCGGAGGCATAGTGATAGCCGAGTTCCACACCGAGCTGGCTGTAGTCGTCGGCGTTGCTTTCGATCGCCTCGGCCACCGCGGCTCGCTTGGCGGCGCCGCCGGGGGTGTCCGCGAGCCATTCACCCACGGCGTCCCAGCCCTCGGTCTCGGGCAGACCGGCCCGCAGGCCGAGCGCCGCGGCAATGCGTGCGTGCCCGCCCGCGTTACTGAGGCAGTGCCTCACGTTGAACTCGTCCACCGCTAGGCGCTCGGCCTCATAGCTGTCGAGCAGTGCGTCGGATGCCTGTCCAGACAGGACCGCGTCGAGCTTCCAGACGAGGTTGTGCACGTCCTGAACGGCCATGTTCAGCCCCAGGCCGCCGGTCGGCGGATGGCGGTGGGCGGCGTTCCCCGCCAGGAAGACGGGCCCGACCCGCATACGGCGGGCGACGATGCCCTCGAACTCCCAGTGGCTGATGGCATGTACCTGGATGTCGAGGTCGGGGACGCCGAGCATGCGGCGGACGCGGCCAAGGACAGCAGTACGGTCGGTACGGTCGGGGTCGCCGGTGCGGAAGCCGGTGTGCACGGCCCACTCGGCCGAGTCGCGCCCCCAACGGTCGGGGCCCATCGCGCACAGGGCGCCGGCGAAGGTGCCCTGTCCGTCGGGATTGATGAAGTAGCGGAGCAGCACGTTGTCGTCGGTGATCCACTTCGACAGGTCCATGGTGGCGTGCACAGTGACCATGTCGAGCAGCCCGGTGGGGCCGTCCATCTCGACGCCCAGCAGGTCGGCGCAGGTGCGGCCGCCGTCCGCGGCGATGACGTACCGGGCGCGGACCTCGTGGGACCGGCCGCTGTCACGGTCCACGACGGTCGCCACAACCCCTTCGCCCGGACGCCCGCCGGTGGCGGAGAGGGCCGTCAGCTCGTGGTGGAAGCGGATGTTCTCCGGCCCGCACACTTCCTCCGCCCTGGCCCGCAGCAGCGGGTCGAGGCGCAGTTGCGGGACATTGGCGTAACGACACGGGCTGGCCCGGGCGTACCGCTCGGCGTCCGGGCCGCCGCCCCACGCCGGGAGCGCACCGAGCAGCTGCCCGTACGGTGCCTCCGAGCCGGCGAGCGTGGTGTGCCAGGCCACCTTGTGCCAGCGGTCCTCCGGCGGGGAGAGGGCGTACACGGCGTCGGCCACGCCCATCTCCGTGAAGATCTCCATGGTGCGCTGGTTGAGCAAGTGCGCCCGGGGCAGCGTCGAGGTGGCCCGGTGCCGCTCGACGAGGAGGACGTCGATTCCCCTGGCCCCGAGCAAAGCGGCCGCACACAGTCCGGCTGGGCCGCCGCCGACGATCAGGACGGTCGGCGCGCGATGTGGATGGCTGCTCATCGGATGGCTCCTTTGCCAAAGCGGGCTGCGCTGCGTGCACCGTAAGACCGCCCCATCATTGAATGCAATAGTGACGCCAATAGAGATACATCGATCCACAGATTGCATTCAATTCTGCATGCGCCTATGGTGAGCGGCGCCAGCCGACCGACGAAGGGACGGCATACCGTGACCGCAAGCAACACCTCACCGGGCTCAGCAACTCCGTCCTCGGCGACGTTGCACGAAGCGGCAGGCCGTATCGGAGCGCTGCCCTCAGCGATCGGCCCCGCCTTCCCGGGTGCCCGCGTCGCAGGACCGGCGTTCCCGGTGGGCTGCCCGCCGGGCGACAACCTGTGGATCCACCGCGCCTTGTACGCCGCCGAACCCGGTGACGTCCTGGTCGTGGACACCGGCGGCGGAACCGAGTTCGGCTACTGGGGAGAGATCCTGAGCACCGCCGCCATCGCCCGCGGGCTCGCGGGACTGGTCATCGACGGCGGTGTGCGGGACCAGGACGCCCTGACCGACCTCGGCCTGCCGGTCTTCTCCACCGGCCTGTGCATCCGCGGCACCGGCAAGGACCACGGCGCCGCCGGTTCGCTGGGCGTCACCGTGCGTGTCGGGGAGGTGTTCGTCGTCCGGGGCGACCTGGTGGTCGGCGACGCGGACGGCGTGGTCGTGATTCCCCAGGCCGACACGGAGGCCGTCATGAAGGCCGCCGTCGAGCGCGACGCCAAGGAGGCCGAGTTGATGCGCCGTATCCGCGCGGGCGAACGAACCCTCGACCTCTACGGCTGGCACTGACACCCCAGGAGCGACGACCGATGACCCCTTCCCGCAGACGTCCGATCGAGATACCCGGACTGCACCACGGCGGCGCCCCCTTCCCGCTCGCGGTCAGCGTCGGCAACCTGCTGGCCTCCAGTGCCGTGCACGGTATGGACCCCGCCACCGGAGAGATCCCCGACACTCTGGAGGGCCAGACGGCCGGGGTGTTCGCGAACATCCGCCGGATCCTGGCCGCGGCCGGTGCCGACAGCGGCGACATCGCCAAGGTCACCGTCTTCCTCGCCGAGGGACAGTCGCGCGAACCGCTGAACGCCGAGTGGCTCGCGATGTTCCCCGACGAGAACGACCGGCCCGTTCGGCACACGGTGCCCTCGACCCTGCCGAAACCTCTGCTCATCCAGTGCGAGTTCACCGCCGTACTGCCCACTCGATCCCCTCAGGAGCAGCCGTGATCATCGACAGTCACGCCCACCTCGTGGCCCCCGACTCGTTCTACGGTCTGTGGACCTATCTGGAGGCGGCCGGCACCTACCACGGACGGATGCCGTCCAAGGCCACCGACGAGGAGCTGCTCGCCTCGGCCCGGCGCCAGATCGCGCTGATGGACGAGGTCGGCACCGACATCCAGCTGACCTCGCCGCGCCCGTTCGTGCTGAAGCACTCGGCACGCCCCGGGAAGATCGTGCACTGGTGGATCGAGGCGAACAACGACGCCATCGCGACCCAGGTGGCCGCCCACCCCGACCGGCTGCGCGGCGTCTGCGCCCTGCCGCAGGTGGCGGGCGAACCGATCGACACGGTCTTCGAGGAACTGGACCGGAACCTGGAGCGCGGGTTCGTCGGGGTGCTGCTCAACCCCGACCCCAGCGAGGGCGCCGGCACCACCCCGGTGATGGGCGACGAGTACTGGTACCCGCTCTACGAACGCCTCGTGGAGCGTGACGTACCGGCGCTGCTGCACCCCGCCGCCTGCTACGGACGCGAGAGCTACAGCGAGCACTTCATCACCGAGGAGAGCCTGGCGATCAACAGCATGATCCGGGCCGGGGTGTTCCGCGACTTCCCCGACCTGAAGGTCGTCGTGCCGCACGGCGGCGGATCGGTGCCGTATCAGCTCGGCCGGTGGGTCGCCCATGACCGCGGCATCCTCGGGGCCGGGAACGACGACCGCGAGGCCTTCGCCGACACGCTGAAGCGGTTCTGGTTCGACACCTGCCTCTACACCCAGGAGGCCCTCGAACTGCTTTTCGCGGTGGTCGGCGCGGACCGTGTCCTTTTCGGCACCGAACGGCCGGGCAGCGGCGGCAGCCTCGAAGACCTCAAGCCGGTGATCGAGAAGATCCCCGCGCTGTCCGACGCCGACCGCCGATCGGTGTTCGAGGGCAACGCCCGTCAGGTCTACACACGGCTGAGCAGCTGAGGGAGGAGAACAGATGGCAGACATCGTCGCAGTCGCCGGTACCTCGCACAGCCCGATGCTCGGTCTGGAGCCCGAGAAGATGTGGGGCCTGCGCGCCGAACACGACAAGTCCAACACCGAGCTGTACGACACCGACGGTGTGATCCGTCCGTACGACGAACTCGCCGAACGCGCGGGCGACCGCTACCTGGCCGAACTGACCCCCGAGGTCTGGGACCGCAAGTTCAGCCAGGCGCAGGCCGACATCGAGCGGCTCGCCGAGGACCTCGTCTCGCTCGAACTGGACGCGGTCGTCATCGTCGGCGACGACCAAGACGAACTCTTCACCCACCGGAACCTCCCCTCCATCGCCGTCTACCACGGCGAGGAGATGACCACCCACCATCCGGTGGAGATGGGCCTGGGGCCCCGGATCATCGAGGTGCAGCGGCGCCTCGGGATGGACGGGGACACCTACCCGGCCGACGCGAAGCTGGGCCGGCACATCATCGAGAGCCTGGTCGACCAGGGCTTCGACATCTCCTCCAGTGACTCCACCGCACCGGACACTGGGTTCGGGCACGCCTTCGCATGGGTCGCGGGCAAGCTCCTGCGGGGCCACGCCGTTCCGTTCGTGCCGATCCTCCTCAACACCTACTTCAAGCCGAACCAGCCGACACCGGGACGCTGCTACGACCTCGGTGTGGCACTGCGCCGGGCCGTCGAGTCCGTGCCCGGTGACGCCAGGGTGGGTGTCGTGGCCTCCGGCGGGCTCAGCCACTTCGTCGTGGACGCCGAACTCGACCGCACCCTCCTCGACGCCATGAGCGACCACGACGCCGCGACACTGCGCGGCCTGCCCGCGCACCGGATGGACTCGGGAACCTCGGAGCTCCGCAACTGGATCACCGCGGCGGGCGCGGGTTCCCACCTGTCCACACAGTGGGTCGACTACCTACCCGCCTACCGCACGCCCGCCGGCACCGGCGTCGGCCTGGCCTTCGGACTGTGGGCATGACCGGCCGGGCACGCCCGCGTCCCGCGCGGGACAGGGGCGAGGACGTGGCAGTGGCCCGGCTGTCCCGGCTGGACGCGTGCGCCGTCTCCGACGCGCTGGACAAGCTGGGCCTGCCCGGCGTGGCCCTGGGGCTGACCGCGCTGGCGGCACCGCGCCGGATCACAGGCCGCGCCGTCACCGTCGACCTGGTCGAGGACCGCCCCGACGTGGCCGTCTCCGGCCGTCACCTCGGAACCGCCGCGGTCGACGCGTCAGGCCCCGGCGACGTCATCGTGGTGGCCCACCGGGGCAGGACACATGTGGCCGGCTGGGGCGGCGTGCTCTCCACCGGCGCAAAGCGCAACGGAGTCGAGGGTGTCGTCGTTCACGGTGCCTGCCGCGATGTGGACGAGGCCCGCGAACTGGACCTGCCGCTGTACGCGACGAGGGGAGTACCGGTCACCGCCCGCGGCCGGGTCGTCGAGCGTGCCTGGAACGTTCCCGTCGACATCGCCGACGTGCCCGTATACCCGGGCGACCTGGTCATCGCCGACGCCAGCGGCGTCGTGTTCGTGCCGGCCGCGCACGCCGAGCAAGTGCTGGCCACCGCCGAAGCGATTGCGGCGAAGGAACGGGCCATGGTCGAACGGGTACGGGCCGGACACGCCATGGCCGACGTGATGTCCGCCGACTACGAAACCATGCTGGACAGGTGAGAAGCCCCATGACTGACTCAACACAGACCGCGGTGAAGGCCCTGAAGGACCTCGACACCAGCCATGTCAGCGACGCCATGGACCGTCTCGGCATCGCCGGGCAGTGCCTGGGGACCATGCCGCTCGACCGCACGTTCCGCCTCGCCGGACCGGCCTTCACCGTGCGGTACGTGCCGGTCGGCACCGACCCGGGCAGTGTCGGCGACTATATCGACGACCTCGACCCCGGCACCGTCGTCGTTCTCGACAACGCCGGACGTGTGGACGCCACGGTGTGGGGCGACCTACTGACCGCCACGGCCGCCCGGCGAGGCATCGCCGGCACCGTCATCGACGGCGTGTGCCGCGACTCCGACCGCGCTCTGGAGCTCGGCTACCCCGTCTACAGCAGGGGCCGTTGGATGCGAACCGGCAAGGACCGCGTCCGCGTGGACGGCTACCAGATACCGGTGACCGTTGGCGGGGTCCGGGTGGAGCCGGGTGACCTGCTGCTCGGCGACGCCGACGGCGTCGTGGCCGTCCCGGCGTCCCGGGCCGACGAGGTCATCGCCGCAGCCCAGCAGATCCGGGACACCGAGGACCGGATACGAGCCGACGTCGAGCAGGGCGCGACTCTGACGGAGGCACGCGCAAAGGCGGGCTACCACACGCTCCAGACCCGGCGCTCGGACGGCTGACGGCATCCTCGGCGCCCGGGCTCCCTCGGTGACGGTTCCTATACTGCCTGCAAGATTGGATACAAACTTCAGGAGTGATCGCGTGACTGAGCCCAACCGGCGTGCTCTCGTGAAAGAAGGCGCCAGCGCCGAGCGGACGGTGCGCGAACTGCGGAACCAGATCCTTCAGGGCCGGCTTCTTCCCGGCGAACAGATCCGCCAGGAAGAGATCGCGGAACAGTTGCGGATCAGCCGCGTCCCAGTACGCGAGGCACTCAGCATCCTGGCCAGCGAAGGACTGCTGACCCACCGCCCCCACCAGGGGTACTTCGTCACCAAGCGGACCGCCGAGGAACTCGCCCAGATCCGCCTCATGCTCACCCTGCTCGAGGACGAACTGGCCCGCACCGTCGTATGGCCCACGGAAGAGGTCATGGCGGAACTGCGGTCGCTCCACGAGGACATGGCACAGATGGTGGACAAGCCCGAATGGATGGACATGGTGGCCCTCAACCACGAATTCCACCTGCGCATCTTCGGCCTGTCCCCACTGAAACTCGTGCTCGACGAGGTACGGCGGCTGTGGACGCTCGCGGACGCGTTCATCGCGATCGACTACGCGACGCCCGAGCACAGACGGCGGACGGTCGCGCAGCACGAGCGCATCCTCAAGGCGCTGGCCGCCCGCAGCCGCGCCCGCTTCCTCAAGAACATCCACGACCACCGCGACAGCACGGACGTCGGAGCCCGGACAGGCATGACGCATCGCAGTACCTGACCCGCGCCCGACCTCTGTCCACCCTGTCCGTCCCGCCCGCATCCACGCCCGGGCGCGGGCCCTCCGACTCACTCTCACTGGACAAGGACGGACACGATGCCGCAGGAACAGGAGAAGATCCTCGTCCTCGACGGGGCACGCACGCCCATCGGCAGCTACGGAAGAGCGTTCAAGGACGTCCCGGCGCACGAACTCGGCGGCATCGCGGCGCGCGCGGCCCTGACCCGGGCCGGCGTGGCGCCCGGTGAGGTCGACGAGGTCGTCATGGGGTGCATCGGCCAGGTCGGAGCGGACGCCTACAACGCCCGTCGTGTCGCCCTGGTGGCCGGCCTCGACGCCGCCACCCCGGCGTACACGGTCAACAGGCTTTGCGGCAGCGGCCTGCAGGCGGTCTGGTCGGCGGCGATGCAGATGCACTGGGGCGGAGTGGACATCGCGCTCGCCGGCGGCGACGAGAACATGAGCCGGATGCCGTTCTACGACTTCGGCGCCCGCTCCGGCTACCGGCTCGGCGACCGTACGCTCCACGACGGCACGGTGATGATGCTGACCGACCCGTTCCACGGCATCCACATGGGCGTCACCGCCGAGAACGTCGCCGCCAAGTACGGCGTCTCACGCCGGGAGCAGGACGAGTTCGCGGCGTTGTCCCAGCAGCGCGCGGCGTCCGCGGCGGCCCGGGCCGCCTTCGCGGAGGAGATCACCGGCGTCGAGGCAGGCGGACGCACCCCCCGCACGGTGGAGACGGACGAGCACCTCCGGCCGGACACGACGGTGGAGTCACTGGCCGCTCTGCGCCCGGCGTTCCAGCCGGGCGGCACGGTGACGGCCGGCAACTCCTCCGGCATCAACGACGGAGGCGCGGCCCTGGTGCTGGCCCGGCAGTCGGTGGCGGCCGAGCGGGACCTTCCCGCGCTGGTGTCGCTGGAGGCGGTGGCGACCGCGGCGATGGAACCGGAGCTGATGGGGTACGCCCCGGTACCGGCGCTGCGCAAGCTGTTCGAGCAGACCGGCACGACCCCCGCCGACATCGACACCGTCGAGCTGAACGAGGCCTTCGCCGCACAGGCGGTCGCCGTGATCCGCGACGCGAGGCTGGATCCGGAGAAGGTCAACCCGTACGGCGGAGCCATCGCCCTGGGCACCCGGTCGGCGCCACCGGGGCGATCCTCACCCTCCGTGTGGCCAAGGACCTCGTCCGGCGCGACCTCGAACTCGGCGTGGTCACGATGTGCATCGGCGGGGGGCAGGCTCTGGCCGCCCTCTTCCGCCGTCTCTGACCTTCCGGCCGGCCACCAGAGGAAAGGGCATCCCATGACGGACCTCATCCGCTATTCCTGCGAGGAAGGCGTGGCCCGGATCGTCCTTGCCAGACCGACCAGGGCGAACGCCGTCGACCTGCCGACCGCGCACGCCCTCGGCGCGGCGGTCGACCGGGCGGCGCAGCCCGACGTGCGTGCGGTCGTCGTACTCGGCGAGGGCAGGCGGTTCTGCGCCGGCGGCGACGTGGCGGCGATGGCCGCCGCGCGGGACCGGGCAGCGTACGTGGAAGAACTGGCCACAACGCTCGACGACGTGTTCAGGCGGCTCGCGGGGCTTTCGAAACCAGTCGTCGCCGCGGTCCGGGGAGCCGTGGCCGGCGCGGGTCTGGCGCTGATGCTGAGCTGCGACGTGATCGTGTCGGCCGCCTCCACGAAGTTCCTCCTAGCCTACGCGGACGTCGGGCTGACGCCCGACTGCGGAGTGTCCTACCTCCTGCCACGGGCGATAGGACAACAACGCGCCCTCGACCTCGCCCTGACCGGCCGCGTGCTCACCGCCGAGGAGAGCAGACAGTGGGGGCTGGTCACCGAAGTCGTGGACGACGCGTCCGTCGACGCGCGGGCGGTCAGGCTCGGCGAGCGGCTCGCGACGGGACCGACACACGCCTTCGGGGAGACCAAACGACTCCTGCGCTCCGGGCAGATGACCCGAGAGCAGACAGGCCGGGAGGAAGCCCGCGTGATCGCCGATGCAATGGGCCGGGCCGAGGCCACGGCACTCGTCGACTCCTTCGTGTCCCGGGGCGGCGAGAGCGCGAAGCGACCTTCGGAGACCGACCGCCCGGGCGTCCCGTCCGAACAGGCGGGGCGGGGCGCGGTACGACGCGGCGTGGAGTAGCGAGCCGGTGCCCCGCGCGTGGCGCACGCCAGGTGTGCCCTGGTGGGCAGAGCCGGGTGTCACCACGAGCGCGTCATGAGCACAGCCCATACCATTTCCGAGAGGACGTGCAATGTCTGGCGACAACAACAGGAAACCCATTCCGCGCAGCATTCTTGTTTTCGGCGCGGCAGGTCGCATCGGCAGGCCACTGGCCGAATTCCTGCACCGTGAGGCATCGCGGGTCCGGCTCCGACTGGTGAGCAGTGATCCGGAACGCATCGACGATCTACGGCGCGATTTCCCGTACGCCGAAGCGGTCTGCGCGAACTACTTCGACCTCCCCTCGCTCGCATCCGCCGTGCGGGGGATGGAGGGAGTCTTCGTCATCGCTCCCAGCGGAACGGACGAACAGACCGCCATGACGAACCTGGTGGCCGCCGTCAAGGAGGCGGGCACCGCCGTTCATGTCCTGCGGGTGCTCGGCCTGCAACCCGAGGCCAACCCACGGCGATTCCCGCAGCACATACAGGACCTGAGCTCCGGACTCCCCACTCAACATCCCCTCGCCAAACGGATCCTCGACGAGAGCGATCTGCCGGTGACCTATCTCAACATCGGCGCCACATTCATGGACAACCTCCTGCGGACGAAGGAAGGTCTACGCCGCGAGCGCAAGCTCATCTGGCACGACCGTCTCATCCCGTGGATCGATCCACGGGACGTAGCCGAAGTCGCCGGACGCCTGTTTCTTTCCGGCAACCATCGGCATATCGGCCAGTTCCACACGCTGAACAACGGTCATGATCTCAAGCGCTACAGCGATGTCGCGGAACTCATGAGCGAAGTGTTCGACGAGAAGATCACTCACGACGGAAGCAAGGAAAGCTTTGTTCGCGCCTACGAGAACTTCGGCGCGCGCCCCTCGACGGAGCTCTGGGACTTCTTCTCCTATGAAGAGGAGAACGAAGTCGTCTGGGCTCGCAACGACTTCGTCGAACGCACGCTGGGTCGTAAACCGCGTACCCTGAAGGAGTGGCTGCAGGAACACGCGAAACTCCTGCTGCCGTAAGCGACGAGTACCCGGAGTGCTATGTCGCCGCACTCGCTGTGGTGACCCCGCACGCTCTGTGGCGCATCGCCCGCGACGCCGTCACCCTCGCCCACGAGGGCGGCCACGGGCGTGTGGCCCTGCCCGCCGGCCGGTCCAGGAGGATGGGCTGCCCGCACGGGCGGGGTCACCCTGCGACGACGGCCATCCGGTCGCTGATCTCCTGTGCCGTGGCGAGGACCTTCTGGGCGATCTCCGTCTCGGCCTCCGGGTAAACGCGCGAGGCGAGGGCGGCCACGCTCACCGCCGCGACCACCTGCTTGTTCTCGTCGCGGATCGGGGCGGCGATGCCCACCACGTCGGGGTCCAGTTCGCCGCGGGTGACGGAGTAGCCGAGGCGGCGGATCCGGCCGAGGCGTTCCATCAGGGCATCGACGTCGGTGAGGGTGGTCGCGGTGAAGCGGCGCAGTTCGGCGGCCTCCAGCAGCCGGCGGGCCTCGTCCTCCAGGCTCCAGGCCAGCAGGAGGCGCTGTCACGTTGTTGGGTGGGTAGGTGTCTGATGATGTGTCGTGGTGTGGTGGAGCCCGGTTGCGCGCTGTGCTCAGGCCGCGGTGGCGAGGCCGGCGACGCCGGTGATCTGCTCCCAGATGGCGAAGCGGATGCTCATCTCGGCGCGGTAGTGGTGTGCGGGCATCAGGTGTCGGCGGGGCCGGAAGTGGGGCGAGATGCTGCTGAACGCGGACAGGAACCGCTGCGCTCCGCCTGCGGAGCGGAAGCCCTTCATCGCCCGTTCACGCTGCCTCGTTGGCTGGTGGCTGTTCTCCGCCCGGTTGTTCAGGCCTTTGTGGGAGCGGTGCTCGACGGAGGGCATGACCTCGCGGTGGGCGGCGCCGTAGGAGCGGAGCTTGTCGGTGACGATCCCCCGCGGCACCGTTCGGGTCTTCTTCATCAGGCGGCGGAAGAAACGCCTGGCCGCAGCCTTGTCCCTGCGGTTCTGCACCAGGATGTCCAGGATGTTGCCGTCCTGGTCGACGGCCCGCCACAGGTACTGCAACCGCCCGTTGATCTTGATGAAGACCTCGTCCAGGTGCCACTTGTCCCCAGGCCGAGGCCGCCGGCGGCGCAGCGCGCTCGCGTACCGCTGCCCGAACTTGCCGCACCAGCGGCGCACCGTCTCGTAGGAGACGGTCACGCCCCGCTCGAGCATCAGCTCCTCGACCTCGCGGAACGACAGCGGGAAGCGGAAGTACAGCCACACACAGTGGGAGATGACCTCGACCGGGTACCGATGCCCCTTGTACGACAGCGACGCGCTCCCCACGGACGACCCTTCCCAGGCTGATCAACCAGAAGATCATCCCACCGGCCAGCCAACGTGACAGTGCCGCCAGCTGTTCTTCCGACCCACCGGGCCGAGCAGCCCACGCACATAGTCCTGCATCCGGCGCCGCGGCTCGACGCGCCCGAACCGCTGACCCACCCGCAGCAGCAACGACTCCAACTCGCTGGCCCACAGCCCTACTTCGATATCCGGCTCCATGACAGGCTCAACGCACCTCGATCGGGTGAGTCACGAACCACCACCACCCTGACGGAGCGTCAGTCGACTACGCTCCACACTAGGCCTCTGACCAGGGAAAATGGAGAACCGCGACTGGAGTACTAGGAGTCGGCACCCACCGCGCGGGCCAGCCTCTGGGCGACTTCCGGGTCCAGGGCGGCGACCGTGGCGAGCAGGTGCTGCTGCAGGGCCTCCTGCGCCTTCTCCGGTTGGCCGTCCACGCATGCCTGGAGGATCTGTTCGTGATCCTTGCAGCGGCTGAGGACGATCTGCGCATCGGCTGTGCTGGAGGCGCGGTAGCGCTCGCTGTTGTGCCAGGTCGGCGCTATCGAGCGGAACAGCCACATCGATCCGGCGGCACGGTAGATGCCGTGGTGGAATCGCTCATGGGCTTCGCGGGCCGCTGCGGCGTCGCCCGTCTCGAGTGCCTTCTGCTGATCGTCGAGCGCCTTGCGCGCCTCCTCCTCCGCGGCGGTGTCGAACCGGGCGGCGGCGCGGCGGACCAGGATTCCCTCCAGCGTGATCCTGGTGAGGTAAGTGTCTTCGAGGTCGTCCGCCGACACCGCGCGCACCCGGGCGCCGCGATGTGGTTCGATCTCGACGACACCGATGGCTTCCAGCTGCCGGATCGCTTCCCGGATGGGCATCATGCTCATGCCCAGGCTCTGGGAGAGATCCTGGAGACGCAGCGGTGCGTCGGCCGGAATGGTCCCGTCGAGGATCGCAGCGAGAATCGACTGGTACGCCTGTTCCGTCGTCGTCGTTCGCTGCGGCCTGCGAATTCCGGCAGCACTCATCAATACCTCCCGCTGAGCAGTTCGCCAGCGCCCGGAACGACGGGCTTGAGTTCGAGCTTCTTGAGGATCTGATAGGTCGTGGCGACCGCCGCCGACAGTACCGGCTTGCCGATCCTGTCCTGGACCTTCTGGATGGCGGCCAGGGACGGCATCTGCACACACGCGGAGAGAATGACCGCGTCGGCACGGCTGTGGTCCAGTCGGTCCACGATCTTGTCGAGCGCCACGGGGTCCCGGGCACCGACCTCCAGATTGTTGGGGATCTCCAGAGCGATGTGGTCCGTGACCTCGTAGCCCTCGCCCGCAATGTAGCCGACGACTTGCTCGGTGAGCGGCTTCAATGTATGGCGCGATCAAGGCGACGCGCTGGACGCCCAGCGCTTCCAGGCCGTCGATCAACGCGCCGGCGCTGGTGACGACGGGCGCGCCGGCACCGTTGTCCGCCGCCCGCTTGAGCAGACGCTGCTCGGAAACGCGGTGGTAGCCGGCCCCACGGGACATGATCGCGACAAGACAGGCATAGCCGAGGACGTCGACCGCGGCATCGGAGAGCTCTACGGCACAGCGGTCCGACTCGTCGTCCATGGCCTCCAGTTGCTCCTTGGTGACCTCCTTCATCCGCATGCGGGACGAGTGGAAGGTGAACCGCTCAGGCTCGGTTTCCTCCCGGGCCGACGGGGGTGACAGGAGGGGTCGGCCCGCCACGTACTGGGCCATCGTGAGTGGGGAGAAGGCCGAGAACGCTGCCGGTTCAGGCCGGGACCGAACCGCCGGTCAGCGTGGGGCGGGTGTGCGGTGCCGCGAAGGCCAGCGGTGTGCGCCCCTTGCGGGGCGCCTGCCACGGATGCGGTAGGTGGACGTACCACGGTGGGTGGACGCCAGGTCAGGCGGCTGCACGTATGGTTGCCGCATGACTGGTCCTGCGGCCTGGCGCCAGGCTGCGCGGGCACATCCGCTCGTCGTGGACGGGGTGCTTGCCGCGGCGCTGTACACAGCCAGCCTGCTGGCGCCGGTCCTCCCCGGCGACCCGCCTCAGCGGGTCCCGCTGACCGCTACCGTCGCAGTGCTGGCGGCACTGGCCTGCGGCGCGCTCGTTTTCCAGCGGCGGTGGCCGATTCCGGTGCTGGCCGTCACCACCGGGATCGCCTGCGTCTCCATGATCGTCTCGGATGCGCAGGGCGTGTTCCTCGGAGCCCCGGTGATCGCCGCGTACACCGTCGCCGTCCGCACCGACCGCCGGACCGCCTGGACGGCCGGAGCCGCCGCCGCGCTCGTCTACGGCGTCACTTCCCTGGCCACCGCCGGGTCGGCCTGGTCCGGCATCGGGACCCAGAACCTGATCGTGTGGATCGGCATGGCGGTGGCCGCCGGAGACGCGGTCCGCAGCAGGCGGGCGTACGTCGGCCTGCTGGAGGAGCGGGCCCGTCGCGCCGAGCAGAGCCGCGAGGAGGAGGCGGCCCGCCGGGTTGTCGAGGAACGGCTGCGCATCGCCCGCGAGCTGCACGACGTGGCCGCCCACCACATCGCCGTGATCAGCGTCCAGGCCGGGGTGGCCGGGCACACGCTGCGCACCGACCCGGACGTCGCGGAGGAGTCGCTCACCCTGGTACGCCAGGCCAGCCGGAGCGTGCTGGAGGAACTCAGCGCGCTGCTCGGCGTACTGCGCCGGGACGATGACCCGCGGGCCCCCGTGCAGCCCACTCGGGGCCTCGACGGGCTGGAGGAACTCGCCGGCTCGTTCGCCGCGGCAGGCTTGGAGGTGGCCTGGACGCTCTCCGGCCACCCGCGCCCGCTGCCCTCGGCGGTAGACCTGGCGGCGTACCGGATCGTGCAGGAATCGCTCACCAACGTGCACAAGCACAGCGGGAGCTCCCCAGCGCGGGTCGGCGTCGAGTACGCGCCCGACCGACTCGTCGTCCGCATCCACGACGCGGGAGGCGGCATGGCGGCCCGCAAGGACACGGCTGTCGGCGGGCACGGCATCTTGGGCATGCGCGAGCGCGCGATCGCCGTCGGCGGCTGGTTCGAGGCGGGCCCCGAACCCGACGGCGGTTTCACCGTGCGGGCCGAACTGCCCTTGCCCCCAGCGTCGGTGAAGGTATCCGGAGAAGGAGAAGACGGATGACCATCCGGGTCCTGCTGGCCGATGACCAGAACCTGATCCGTGCCGGTTTCCGGGTGCTCATCGATGCGGCGCCCGACCTGGAGGTGGTGGGCGAGGCGGCGACCGGTCGGGAGGCCGTCGAACTCACCCGCAGCACCCGCGCGGACGTCGTGCTGATGGACATCCGGATGCCGGGGCTCGACGGCCTCGCCGCCACTCGGGAGATCACCGCCGACGATGACCTGGCAGGGGTTCGGGTGCTGATCCTGACCACCTTCGAGATCGATGAGTACGTCTTCCAGGCGTTGCGCGCCGGGGCCAGCGGCTTCCTGGGCAAGGGCGTCGAGCCTGCAGAACTGCTGGCCGCGATCCGGACCGTGGCGGACGGTGAGGCGCTGCTGTCGCCGAAGGCGACCCAGAGCCTGATCGCCCGTTTCATGGCCTCCCCCGACGACCGGCCCGCCACGACAGCGGCGCAGCTCGACGCCCTGACCGGGCGGGAGCGCGAGGTGATGGGCCTGGTCGCCACGGGCCTGTCCAACGACGAGATCGCCGAGCGGCTGTACGTTTCGACGTCCACCGCCAAGACGCATGTCAACCGGGCGATGACGAAGCTCGGCGCACGGGACCGGGCCCAACTCGTCGTCATCGCCTACCAGACCGGCCTGGCCCGCGCTCCGCAGTGACCGGCCACGCCCTGGGCAGACGTGCGGGCGGAGGCGCGCTCATCCTGGGGTCTTGTCCGCGGGCCCCTCAGTACCGCGCCCGCGGTAGATCCGTACCACGGGCATGGGAGGACAGAGTGTCCGCGCCGGGCTGACGACCGGGAGATCCGCGCTCGGCAGTCTGGACCGCATGATTGAAGTCACCAACCTGACGAAGCGCTACGGCGACAAGACGGCCGTCGACTCGCTCACCTTCTCGGTCCGGCCTGGCATGGTCACCGGCTTCCTCGGACCCAACGGGGCGGGCAAGTCCACCACCATGCGCATGATCCTCGGCCTCGACCGGCCGACCGCCGGGACCGCGACCGTGAACGGCCGCCCCTACGCCGAACACCGGGCGCCACTGCACGAGATCGGCGCGTTGCTGGAGGCCAAGTCCATCCACCAGGGCCGGTCCGCGTTCAGCCACCTGCGGGCGATGGCCGCCACCACTGGCGTTCCGCGCCGACGCGTCGAGGAGGTGATCGACCTCGTCGGCCTGAGCGAGGTCGCCCACAAGCGGGCGGGCGGTTTTTCTCTCGGCATGGGCCAGCGCCTCGGTATCGCCTCGGCGCTGCTTGCCGACCCCCGGGTGGTCATGCTGGACGAGCCGGTCAACGGCCTCGACCCGGAGGGCATCCTCTGGATCCGCAACCTGCTGAAGGGGCTGGCCGAGGAGGGCCGGACCGTCTTCGTCTCCTCGCACCTGATGAGCGAGATGGCACTCACGGCCGAACACCTCATCGTCGTCGGCCGCGGGCGGTTGATCGCCGACGTGTCGGTGGCAGACTTCACCGCGCGGGCGGCCCGCACCACCGTACGCGTGCGCTCGCCGCAGGCCGCACAGATCCGGGAACAGCTGGCCGGGCCGGATGTCACGATCGCCAGCCTCGAACCCGGGGTCCTGGAGATCAGCGGACTGACGACCGATCAGATCGGCGATCACGCGGCGGAATCCGGCTTCACGCTGCACGAGCTGTTCCCCCAGCAGGCATCGCTGGAGGAGGCGTTCATGGAGATGACCCGGGACGCCGTCGAATACCACGCCACGACCACGACCGCTGACAGGGCCGGCACCGGGCCGGGCACCCGTGGTGACGAGCTCACCGAGGCCGGGAGGGCCGCCTGATGACTACCACCTCGGCACCAGACCTGACAGTGCGCCCCGAGCGCGACGAGCGTCCCGAACTGCGCGTCACCACGCGACGCGTGGTCACCTCCGAGTGGATCAAGTTCTGGTCGCTGCGGTCCACGGCCTACACCCTGCTCGGGGCCGTCGTGGCACTGGTCGCCTTCGCGCTGATCGCCGCCTCTGTCACCTCGGGCGGCGGCACCATGGAGGGCCTTGAGGGAACCACTGATCCGACCGGCATCAGCCTGGCCGGTACCGAGATGGCCCAGCTCGTCATCGGTACCCTCGGGGTCCTGCTCGCTGCAGGCGAGTACAGCACCGGCCTGATCCGCTCCACTCTCGCCGCGGTGCCCCGGCGGCTGCCGGTGCTCTGGGCCAAGACGGCGGTGCTCGCCGGGGTCGTCCTCACGGTCGGTGCGGTCGCAGTCTTCGGTGCCTTCTTCGCCGGGCAGGCCATCCTCGGCTCCGACGGCGCCTCCCTCACCGACCCCGGCGTCCTGCGCGCGGTCAGCGGCGCTGTCGTCTACCTCACCGGTATCGGACTGCTGGGCATGGCACTTGGCGCCCTGCTGCGCAACACCGCGGGCGCGGTGACCACCCTGTTCGCCTCGAACTGGCTACTGCCCGGCCTGATGAAGGTCGCCCTCCCGCACAGCTGGAACGACACGATCGGCCCGTATTTCCCCTCCAACGCTGGCTCCGCCTTCATGACTGTCTCCCCCGGCTCGGACCTGCTCTCCCCGGGGGCGGGCCTGGCCGTGTTCGTCGGTTTCCTGGCCGTGCTGCTGGGCATCGCCGCGCTGCAACTGAAGCGGCGGGACGCCTGAGAGAGTGCCCCATCCTGAAGGCCGGGGACGCGTCCGAGCTGACCCGGTGGGTGCTACAGGGAGCCGCCTTCGTCACCGAACCTTGGGAAGCAGTGGCGTCCGTCCGGTCGGTCGAGGGCGAGCCCCGTCCCGGCGGGGAATCCGCTGAGGAGGCTGTGCCGGTACTGGAGCGCTTTGAGCCGCCTGCGGACTCTGCTGCGCAATTGCGTGCGGGGCGACGGTTGGGCGCGGGGTGATCGTCCGTGCGGTCGTTGCCCTGTCGTGCGGCCGCGGGGGTGATGCGGTTGTCGATGAGGCCGAAGGGGCTGCCGAAGGTTCCGGCACAGACTGCGGCGGTGGCCCGGGCGGCGTTCCCGCAGGGGAGCCTGGCGATCCGGGTGCGGGACCGGCTCGCGGAGGTCTTCGCGGATGAGCCGTTCGCCGACGCGTTCGGGGTGCGCGGTGCCCCGGGACTGTCACCGGGAGTGTTGTCGCTGGTCACGGTGTTGCAGTTCGCCGAGGACCTGACCGACCGGCAGGCCGCGGCGATGGCGGTGCGGGCGATCGACTGGAAGTACGCGCTCGGGGCCGAGCTGACGGACACGGGCTTCGACGCGAGCGTGCTGAGCCGGTTCCGCACCCGGCTGGCCGGGCACGGCATGGAACGGGTGGTCTTCGACCGGCTCCTGGAACACTGCAAGGACGAGGGCCTGGTGACCGCCGGGGGCAAGCAGCGCACCGATTCCACCCATGTGATCAGCGCGGTGCGGGACTTGAACCGTCTGGAACTCGCCGGGGAGAGCGTGCGGGCAGCTCTGGAGGCACTCGCGGTCGCGGCACCGGCCTGGCTGGCCGGACAGGTCGATGTGGCCGAGTTCGCCCACCGTTACGGGCCGAGGGTGGACGGCTGGCGGATGCCGTCCTCGCAGACGAAACGCGACCGGCTCGCGCAGGTCTTCGGGCAGGATGCCCTGGCGTTGTGCCGGGCGGCGTGGGCCCCCGACGCCCCCGGCTGGATTCGTGAGGTGGAGTCTGTGCGGCTCCTGCGGAAGATCCTCGTGCAGACCTATTACCTGCACACCGACACCCGGGGACGGGAGGTGATCAAGAAGCGGGACGCCGACGACGAGGGTGTCCCGCCCGGCCAACTCCGCCTGGCCTCTCCCTACGACCCCGATGCCCGCTGGGCGGCCAAGGGCGAAGACCTGTTCTGGATGGGCTACAAGGTCCACCTCACCGAGACCTGCGAGACTCCCGCCGAAGCCGAAGCCGAAGCCGGGATCCCGGCGGCACCGAACCTGATCACGGACGTGTTCACCACCGACGCCACCGTGCCCGATGTGAAGGCGACCGCGCCTGTCCAACAACGGCACTGTCAACTTTGACGCACCGTCAGATGATCACAAAGGTGATTGGCAATCTTCACCTCTGATTCCGCAAATGAAGCGCCGAATCGGCCTGCCGGAGGGATGATCCGGCTGGGGTTTTCCTTCTTGATCATCTGACGTCCAGTCAAAGTTGACAGTGCCGCTGGAACAGCACGAGCTCGCCGCTCGGCGTCGAGTCGACGGACTGCGGGAGGAGGCCGACCGCATCCAGGCCGAGCTTGCCGCGGCCGAGCTGGAATGGCAGGAGTGGACGATCGCTCGCAGGCGGGTCGATACGGTGCTGGCTCCGGACGACGGTGCCCCCGCCGAGGCGGAGGTCACCGCGGGTCCGCGGGATGCACAGGTGCAGTCGGCGCTCCGGGACGCGGCGAAGCCGAAGGCGCAGGTGCCGATGTGGCGCCAGGGGCTGGCCTGGTCGGCGCTGTCGGTGGACTACCAGCGAATTCTCACGGCGCTCGCGGACCGGGCCCGGCTCCATCAAGGGCCGCTGACCTGCCAGGAGATGGCCGCCATGTTCGGCATGGATGTGGTGCCGGCGCGGGTGGAGGCGCTGCGGTCGAAAGCGAAACGCCTGGTGGCCCGCGGCTGGCTGGCCGAGCGGCAGCCGGGCCGGTTCACCCTCGCGGCAGGCGTGAGCGGGCCAGGCGACGGGTCATGAGCAAGGTCATCGACCAGTAGATCATCGCCTCCGCGCTGGTGGTCCGCCGCTCGAAGTCGCGCGCCAGGCGGCGGCTTCGCATCAGATGGGCGAACAGGCGCTCGACGATCCACCGCCTGGGCAGCACCACGAACCCCTTCTGGTCGTCGCTGCGTTTCACGATCGCCAGGACCAGCGCGAACGTGGCCAGGCAGTACTCGACGAGGCTGCCGGTGTAGCCGCCGTCGGCCCAGACCAGTTCCAGCCGGTGGTGCACGTCGGCGACCTGTCCGAGCAGCACCTGGGCGGCGGCGCGGTCGCCGGTGTCCGCTGCGGTGACCATCACGCCCAGCAGCAGGCCGAGGGTGTCGACCACGACGTGCCGCTTGCGGCCGTTGACCAGCTTGCCGCCGTCGAAGCCGCGGCTGTCCGCGCCGACGACGGCGTCCGCCTTGACCGACTGCGAGTCGATCACGCCGGCCGTCGGCTCCGCGTCCCGGCCCAGCCGCTCGCGGACCTGGCCGCGCAGCCGGTCATGGAACTCCTTGACCAGGGCGTTCTCGCGCCAGCGGCGGAAGAAGGCATACACCCGGTCCCACGGCGGGAAGTCGGCGGGCATCGCCCGCCACTTGACGCCGTTGTCCACGAGATAGCGGATCGCGTCCAGCACCGCGCGGTGGCAGTATCCCTCCGGCCGGCCGCCCCGCCCGCGCATCCAGCCCGGCGTCGGCAGCAGCGGCCGGACCTCAGCCCACTCCGCGTCCGTCATGTCCGTCGGGTACCGGCGCTGCCGTTCGGGCCGGTCGGCCGCGTTGCCGTACACGTGCGCGAGGCAATCACACGTTGGAGCGGCCGAGTTGGACTGCCCGGCCATCGACACGGAAGACTGCGGCACCGGGGCCTCCTGTTGCTCTATGGATTCGACACCCACGAGCTGTTCAGGAGGTCCCGTCTTCATGCCCCCGCCACGGCAGGATCACCCGACCGGGAACCCGCGTTCGACTGCCACCGCTCAAGATCGAAAAGACAACAGCCTCTTACGGCCGTCCTGCGGTAGGTGGCGGGGCTGGTCCCGAAGCGGGACTTGAACGCCCGGGAGAAGTGGGAAGCGTCCTTGAACCCGACGCGCAGCGCGATGCTGCTGATGCTCTGAGCGTCGGGTTCGGCCCCCGACAGCATCGCACGGGCGCGGTCGAGCCTCTGGGCGTAGAGCCATGCGCGCGGTGTGGTGTCGGCCTCGCGGAACAGCTCGTGCAGATGACGCAGTGAAAAGCCCAGGTCGTGGCTGGCGGCGAGCAGCGTCAGGTCGGGGTCGGGGAGCCGGTCGGCGAGGTAGGCCTTGGCCCGCCGAAGATCACGTCGATGAACGGCCGCACTCGCTTTCCCGGATACATCCGAGCCATGAGCGTCGCACGCGGTGGCCAGGAGATCGAGAAGGTTCCTCATGAACGATGCGGCGGTCGCCTCGCCAAGGCCATGACCTTGTTCGGCCAGGGCGCACAGGACGGGACTGACGAAGGCACCCATGCCGCGCGCGGTCCGGAACGGTACGGCGGTGACGTGCTCAGCGACGGCGCAGCGGGAGGTGAGCATCGCGCGCGGTATCTGCAGGACCACCGAGCGGAACGGGCGGTCGAAGCGGAACACGTAGGGGTGGGCGCTGTCCACGAGGGCGAAGTCGCCGGGACCCACCTCAGCGGCGCGGTCGCCTTGCCGGAGCCTGGCCGACCCCTCGGTGAGCAGCGTCAGGAAGAAGTCCTCACCGGCCGCTCTCCTGACCAGGTCAGGCGTACGAGCGGCCTCATGCGGATCCGCCCGCATGGTGCTGACCAGCAGCCCGCCCGTCACCCGGGCGACAGCGGAAGCGGCGAAGCCGTGCTTCGCTGAGACGGGGACCGCGCCGGGCAGCGCGGCCGCGCGCATGGCGACGAACGCCGTACGGGTCACCTCACTCCAGTAGTCCCACTGGTCAAGGCCCAGGCCGAGCGTGGTGAAACGCCGCTCGGCGTCCGCACCGGCGTCGTCGCTGCGCTGTGGTGCCGGAAACGGCGCGCTCCCAGTCATGTCACGGATTCCCAGGTTTCCTTAGCGTTACCGCACGGCTCAGAGGATGCCACGCACTGAGTGGAACGAAAAGGGCCGGTCAGAGAGGAATGACCCATGCTCACCACTATCTTCTCGGAGCAGCGAGGCGGGCTTCGTTTCGATGTGTTCGCGGGTTCCGAAGCGGCTCTGTCGCCGAACTGCGTCCTCGTCAGCGGCGAGCACGACGCGATCCTGATCGACGTGCAGTTCGTCATCGACGAGGCACGCGAACTCGCCGACCGCGTCCGCGACAGCGGCAAGCAGCTCAAAGCGGCCTTCATCACGCACGCCCACCCGGACCACTACGGCGGCATGGGTGAGATCGCCTCCGCCTTCCCCAACGCACCGATCCTGGCCCGGCAGGGCGTCATCGACGGGATCCTGGAGTGGCCGGCCAAGCGCCTGCACTGGCAGGAAGCCTACGGCGACCAGATCCCGGACGAGATGCCGGTGCCGGAGCCGCTGACCGGGGACAGCTTCTCCCTGGAGGGGCACGCAGTGGTCTTCGTGGACCTCCCGGTGGCCGAGACGGTGCACGCGACCGCCTTTCACGTGCCCGACGCGCAAGCCGTGATCGCCGGGGACCTGCTCAACCACCACTCGCACTGCTACATGGCGGACACCAACAACCCCGCGTCATGGCTCACCGCCCTGGATCAGGTCCAGGCACTGGGAGAACACGGGATCGTGGTCCCGGGCCATGGCCCGGTGGGCGGGGAAGAGGTGATCGACGACACCCGGGCCTGGCTGGAGGACTACCAGGAGGTGGCCAAGCCACGGGTACCCGTCGCCGACATCGCCCGCGAAATGAGCCGCCGACACCCCGACCGGGCGTTGCCCATGCTGCTCTGGCTCACCCGCGGGCCCTCGTTCGGGCTTGTCGGACCCAAGGAACTGGGAGTTCCGCCGGAGGTGTTCGGAGGCTGAGCCGGAAGGTACCCACCTTGCAGCCTCTTGCGACACGGCTGCGCAACTTGCCGACGTCCTCGACGTGCTGCCCGATCCGGGCCGTCTACAGGGCCGCCGTTACCTCGGCCCGGTCCTGGCACTGTGCACGATCGCCGTACTCGCCGGCGCCACCGACCCTCGCTGCCATCGCAAGGCATGCCGCCTACCTGCCCGATGAGGTCCGTCACCGCCTGGGGCTGCGGGCCGCACTGCGGGCGACCACGTTCGGCCGACTCCTGGCACGTCTGGACGGCGACGCGGTGGACGCGGCGGTGGGTGCGTGGCTTGCAGGACACTGCAGCCGCCCCGACCAGGATGAAGGACTGTGCGCGATCGCCGTCGACGGCAAGAGCCTGCGCGGATCGCGCACTGCGGCGACGAGGGCGGTGCATTTGCTGGCAGCCGTCACCCACGGCGAAGGCGCGACGCTGATCCAGCGGCAGGGTCGCCGGGAAGAAGGGTGAGGTCAGCGAGTTCAAGCCTCTTCTCGCTCCGCTCGACCTGGTCGGCCGCACCCTCACGTTCGACGCCCTGCACACCCAGCACGCTCACGCGCAGTTCCTCGTCGAGGAGAAGAAGGCCGACTACATCGCGATCGTGAAGGACAACCATCCCAAGCTGCACGACTTCCTTAAGCCGCTGCCCTGGAACCAGGTCCCCCTCGGCCACGCCACCCGGGAGAAGGGGCACGGCCGTGATGAGATCCGCCGCCTCAAAGCCGTCCAGGTCCCGCGCCGGCTGCGCCTCCCGCACGCCGCCCAGGCGATCGAGGTCACCCGCCGCCGACGCGACCTGCACAGCGGGAAGATCCAGATCGAGCACGTCTATGCCGTCACCAGCCACGACGCGTTCTCCGCGACCGACGCTCAGCTCACCCGAGCGGTGCGCGAGCACTGGCACGTCGAAGCCAGAACGCGGCGTCCGCGCGGAACAGGACCATCCCGGCCACGACAGCCAGCGCCATCACCCCGGCGCTGCCGGGCACCGTCAGCAGCTGAGCGAGGACCTGGTGCGTCGCCGATTTGAGCAACCTCGGCACGTTACTTGTGCTGGTCAGGCTGCGTCGGCGGATGCTATTGGCCTGTGTGCGGTGAGTCGAGGAGCCATTCGGCGACGGTGAGGGCTGCGCGTAGCTTGTCGGTCGGGGCGTCCCCGGAGTGGCCGCACAGGGTGAACGCCTGCTGTACACGGTAGGTCACCGTGTTGCGTGAGATCTGCTCCATGGCAGCCACCTTTGCCAGGCTGTGGTTGGTGTCGAGGTAGCGACGCAGCGTGCTGCGCAGTTCGGCCATGCGCGGGTCGTCGGTACTGAGGGGGCCGAGGTGACGGGCGGCGAACTGGTGCGCGGCTTCCCGATCCTCCAGCAGAAGGACGTCCAGGTCGACGTCCTGATGGGCCAGGGAGGCGCGCTGCCGATCAGATCCGCGGCGGAGCAGTCGCTCCACCGCGCGTGCCTCGCGGTGACTGCGCCGAAACCCCTCGACCCCCGACCCGACCTGTCCGACGACGACCTTGGCGTCGTCGAACTCGGGCAGCACCGCACCTGGCGTGAGATGTGCCTTCGACTCGAAGGCACCCCACGCCCACAACGTGTTGGATCCCACCGGTACTACCAGCGAAGCCTCTGGTGTGCCCCAGCAGCGCAGCACCGGGTCGATGGCTTCGCGAAGACCGTGTGCGGTGCCCTCGCTCGGTGACATGCGCCAGGCGATGACCGCCAGATGTGTTCCGGTCAACGGGTAGTCGAGAAGTCGTTCGGCCGCGGTGTGATCGACCGGAGTTCCCTCGATCACCTTCCTGACCAGCTCGAGCTGTGCTGCGGACCGGCTGGCGCTCCAAGCGCTCTGCTCGTCGAGAAACACCGCCGACATGGCGGTGATGAACTCATCGATCAGTGGGAACAGTTGCAAGGTCACTCGCCGCAGCTCGCCGTCGTCGTGGTGCGGGGGTGACGCGGCGGAGATGGCGTCGAAGAACGCTGTCGTGAGCACCGCGTGGCCGAAGCGAATCGAGCGGGTGAACTCATGCAGCTTCAGACCGCGGCGTGCCATGTCTCGCGTGGCCTCCTCGGCCTCGGCGCTCACCACCGAAGCTTCTGGCTCCGCGCAGCCGGAGACGATTGCCAGTACGCGCAAGGTGGTCGACATCGTCGCCCGGCGCAGGGCATCTACGATCGACCTGCTTCCGCCGAGGAGGAGCAGTTCCTGGCCCGCCTTCTCGATGACACGCTCGCCGACCTCGGCTGCCCACAGCACCGCGCCCGGGCCCCATGCCTTCCGGATTCGCTCGGCATCGGGTCCGAGCCATTCCAGGTCATGCCCTTCGGCGCGTGTGGCCGAAAGCTTCCCGAGCCACTGCATGGGCGTCTCTCTTCCTCTCTCCGCCTGGGGAATCCGCCGACACGGCAGTCCAGCATTGCACCTTTGGTGCGGGAGCCAGTCATCGCCTGGAGGCCTGTGCTTCCAGCCAGTAGTGACCAACGTAACACCGTGGTTAATTGCTGGTGGCAACGGCCCTTTGCCCCTCACGGCGGCCAGGCCGAGCCCCTTCATGCGGATCGGATGGCCGGCGTGTCAGGGCGTCGGGAAATCACCGCGACTGGCGTACCTGGGACACCAGCGACGAACGAGACGAGGTGTTCATGTGATCACAGAGAACAGCGAGCGGGTCGACGACGCCACGACCGGCTCTGCCAGTGGAGAGCTGACCTACCAGAGTGGCCTCGGCAACGAGCTCGAGACCGAGGCGATTCCGGGGACGCTGCCGGTGGGCCAGAACAGCCCACAGAGGGTGCCTCACGGGCTGGTCAGCGAGCTGGTCTCCGGCACCACGTTCACCGCGCCCCGCGCGCACAACCGTCGCTCCTATGTCTTCCGCATCCGTCCGTCGGTCGTCCACGGCCGGTTCGAGCAGATCGACGGCGGCAACCTGCGCACGCCACCGTTCGACGCGCCGCCATCGCCCAACAACTACTGCTGGGGGCCGTTCACGAGCACGGCCTCCGACGATGACTTCATCGATGGTATGGCCACGCTGTGCGGCAACGGTTCACCGCACTCGCAGTCGGGCATGGCCGTGCACGTCTACGCGGCGACGAGATCGATGCACGACCGGGTGTTCGCCGACACCGACGGTGAGATGCTGATCATCCCGCAGACAGGTCGGATCCGGATCTTCACCGAGATGGGAAAGCTCGATCTGCGGCTCGGCGAGGTCGCGGTCATCCCCAAGGGCTTGAAGTTCCGGGTCGACCTCCTCGACGATTCCGCGACCGGCCTGGTCTGTGAGAACTTCGGGCTGCCGCTGCGGCTTCCCGAGCTCGGGTTGATCGGTACGAACGGACTGGCCAACGTCGCCGACTTCGAGATCCCGGTGGCGGCGTTCGAGGATCAAGAACGTCCCGTGCAACTTGTCCACAAGTTCGCCGGGAACCTCTGGGCAGCCTCGTTGGAACACTCACCGCTCGACGTGGTCGGATGGCGGGGCAGCCTCTACCCCTTCAAGTACGACCTGGACCGCTTCGTTCCGATGGGGCCACTGTCGGTCGACCATCCCGATCCCTCGATCTTCACGTTCCTGACATCGCCTTCCGACCCGATTCTCGGCCCCAACATGGACGTGATGGCCTTGACGCCGCGATGGCTGGTGGCGGAGAGGAGCTTCCGGCCGCCCGGTTACCACCGTAACTGCGTCGGGGAGTTCAGCATCTTCCTCGCGGGGGAGTTCGGGAAGGCCCTGGAGCCCGGCAGCACGACGCTGACCAACAACTGGACGCCGCACGGTCCTGGCACTCGGACGCTGGAGATGGCACGCGCGATGGAGTTGTCTCCGCAGAAGGTGGAGGACCAGAAGATCCTGCTGCTGGAATCCCGGTTCCCGATGCAGCTGACGCAGTTCGCCGACGTCATGCCGCAGGTCTCCAACTACGCCGCCCAGTGGGAGGGCTTCACCAAGCGGCTCGGGACGCAGGAAGGAATCCAGATCCGGTGACCGGCCCAGAGCACACCGACATCGCTACCGAGTTTGTGACCATCAGTCACACCGAGGTCAGCGACGTGAAGGAGATCTACGGATACTCCGAGCCCCATCGAGTCGTCCTCGACGGTGTCCGATTCGTCCCGCAGGGGAGACCGTCGGCGACGCTGGTGATCTTCATGCATCCCACGGGCACGGTCAGGCGCCTGCCCGTGCCCCGGGCCATGGCAGCGGCGGGCATGCACGTCTTGTGCGCAGAGAGCCGCTACACCCGCAACGACACCGCGCTGGTGATGGAGAAGGTGCTGGCCGACTACGGCGCCTTCGTACGCCACGCCCGCGAGGTGTGGCGCTATCGGACGGTGGTGCTGGCCGGCTGGTCCGGGGGCGGCTCGTTGACCGCGCTCTATCAGTCGCAGGCCGAAAAGCCCTCGATCGTCGACACGCCTGCCGGTGATCCGGTGGACCTGAGCGACCTGATGCCCGGTGACGGATTCATCTTCCACGCGGCGCATCTGGGGCGCGCCGAGATGCTCCGGGACTTCATCGATCCTTCGGTCCTGGACGAGGCGAACCCGGACATCCGGGAGGTCGAACTCGACCTCTACGATCCGCGCAACCCCAACAAGCCGCCGTACTCGCCGGACTACGTGGAGCACTTCCGCTCCCAGCAGGCAGCACGCATCCGCCGTCGCACCACCTACGTCAAGGAACTGCTGGAGCATCTGCGCCGCGCAGGCGGCAGCGAGACCGAGCGCGTGATCCTCACCCACCGCACTCTGGCCGACCCACGGTTCCTCGACGCCACCATCGATCCGAACGATCGAGAGATCGGGATGTCCTTCATGGGGGTTCCCGAGCTGGCCAACACCAGTCCTGCTGGGATCGCGCGCAGCTCGACGCTGCGCGGCTGGCTGTCGCAGTGGTCGGCGGAGGACAGCCGCGCCCGCGCGGACATCGCGGCCCGGAACATCCGGGTCCCGGTGCTTGCCATCGAGAACACCGCCGACAACGCCGTGCCACAGCCGCACACGCAGCGGTTCTTCGACGCCTGCGCCAGCGCAGACAAGACCATGCGTGTGGTCAAGGGAGCCAATCACTACTACGCCGGCCAGGACGACATCCTGCGAGACGTGGTCCGCCTGATCGCCGGTTGGCTCCAGGAACGGGACCTGTTGGAGTGCTGAGCAGTCTCGCCCAGACCAGCCTCCACTCCTCCTCCCCTCGGCGCGAAGCGAAGCCGTCCCGGCATCGTGCCGCGACGTCGACGACCCAGCCCCGAAACCCAGCGAGAGAGACGAGAAGACCGCATGGAACTCAAGACCGGCACGGATAGCGAACTCAAGACTGAGCTCATCCAACGGGCAGAATCACTGACCGAGCTCGTGGCAAGCGAGGCAGCGGACACCGAGCGGCGCGGTTTCATGTCGCCGAGCGTCCTCGAGGCCTTCTGCGAGGCCGGCTTCATGAAGATCCTTGTGCCCCGGCGCTACGGAGGCTATGAGCTCGACGTCGACACCATGGCTCGGGTGGTGCGCACCATCGCACCAAGCTGCACCTCGACCGCATGGGTGCTCGCCTTCTATATCGGGCACAACTGGCTGCATGCGCTCTTCCCGGAACGGTCACAGGAGGAGGTGTTCGCAGAGCGGTCCTACGCGTTGACCCCCGGCACCTTCGCCCCCTCCTTCACCCTGACGCCGACGCGGGGCGGCTACCTGGCCAGTGGCCGCAGTTCGTGGAACTCCGGGAGCGCGGGTGCGGACTGGTTCATGAACGGTGGCCTGGTCCAGGTGGACGGTGAGGCGCCGAGCTTGCGCTTCTTCCTGGTGCCCAGGGCCGAGGTGACGCTCATCGAGACCTGGGAGGTCGCGGGGCTGCGGGGCACCTCGAGCAACGACGTGGCGATGGAGGATGTGTTCATCCCCGAACACCACACGGTCGAGGCCGTCGACGTCCTGAACGGCACCACGCCGGGTGCGGCGCTGCACGGCAATTCCCTCTACGCCCTTCCGGTGATGCCGTTCATCGTGGGCGAGATCCTTCCCGTGGCGGTGGGGACCTACCAGGCCGCCGCCACGGAGTTCAAACGCGTGACCAAGAGCCGCTTTCTCAGCGACACCGGCGCTCGCGCTGACAGCAAGCAGAGCACCCGCATCACTCTCGGGAAAGCCGAGGCCGGCGCGGCGCTCGCCGCCTCGATGTTGGACAGCTACCTCAAGGCGCTGGGCGGGACCGAGATGGAGGTGCTCCGCGACCCGGCGACCCGTGGGCGACTGAAGGCTCAGGGAGCGATGATCACCGACTTCTGCGGCGCCGGCATCAACCAGCTGGTCGCCGCGGCCGGGGCCAACGCCTACCGCAACAGCTCTCCCCTGCAGCGCCACTTCCGAGACATCAACATGATGCGGGCCCACGCCACGCTGGACGTGGAACGAGCATCGGAAACCTACGGAGAGGTCCTGCTCGGCCTACCGCCTCAGGCTCCTATCTAGCAGCTGTTCACCCCGACCACCACGCTGGAGGAACACATGACCGTACAGGAACGACAGGTCGTCTTCGACCTGCTCCGATCGATCCCCGCCCCGGGTTCGATGTCGATCCCCGAGCTGCGCGCGATGTTCGACCAGGCCAGTGCCACGACCAAGCCTCCGGAGGAGGTGGTCCTCGAGGAGGTGACGATCGGCGCTCTGCGGGCCGAATGGTCCTCCACGCCTCACGCCGATCCCACCAGTACTCTGCTCTACCTCCATGGTGGCGGCTACACCTTCGGATCGGTTGCCTCCCACCGCGGCCTGGTGACCAACCTCGGATCTCTTGCCGGCGTCCGGACGCTGGCGCTCGACTATCGGCTCGCCCCCGAGCACAAGTTCCCCAGCCCGGTCGAAGACGCTGTCGCCGGATACCGCCACCTGCTCGACCAAGGCTTTGCACCGCAACGGATCGCGGTCGGCGGCGACTCCGCCGGCGGCGGGCTGGCCATCGCGCTCATGATCACTCTGCGCGACGCCGGCCTTCCGGTGCCCGGCGCAGCACTCTGCATCGCCCCCTGGGTCGACATGATGCTGGAGGGCGACTCGATGCTGACCAAAGCGGAGCTGGATCCCCTCGTGAGCCGCCATGAGCTGACGCGGATGATGGGCGGGTACATCGCCGAGAAAGACCGGACCGATCCGAGGGCGTCGCCTCTCCTGGGCGACCTAGCCGGACTGCCGCCGGTGATGATCCAGGTCAGCTCGCACGAGGTCCTGCTCGACGACGCTCACCGCATCGCTGGTCGCCTGGCTGCCGCCGACGTTGCCGTACGGCTCCAGGTCTGGCCGCGGATGCCGCATGTGTGGCACCTCTACGCCGACATGCTCAGTGAGGGCCGGGACGCGCTCGAGCAGGCCGCCGGCTTCCTGCGCGAGCGGATCCGGTGAGCGATGAACACCCATCCTCTCGAGGGTCACCCCGCGACCAGCGGCGACGACTTCCCGCTCAACGTCACCACGCTGTTCCGCCATATGGTGCGCACACACCCTGAACAGCAGATCGTGTATCGGACAGCCGACGGGGCCTGGGGCCGGTACACCTTCCGTGAGTACGGCGTACGCGCCTCGAGAGCTGCCTCGGTGCTGGCCGGCCTCGGGATCAGGCCCGGCGATGTGGTCGGCGTTCTGGACTGGAACAGCAAACGGCACTTCGAGCTCTACTGGGCCATCCCGGCGACCGGTGCGGTCCTGTTGCAGATTAATCTTCGGCTCGCACCGAAGGACCTGGCCTACGTCACCGCTCACAGCGGCGCATCAGTCGTGCTGGTCGAGGAGTCCCTCCTGCCGGTCGCCGAATCGATCGCCGAGATGACCCCGGGTGTGCGTCGCTGGGTGGTGATGACCGATCGGCCCTCGAACCAGGTGGAGACCACCCTGCCTGACGTCGTCTTCTTCGAAGATCTCATGCGCAACGTGGGGCAGACCGGGCAGTGGCCCATGATGTCGGAGCGGTCTGCCTACACCGCCTGCTACACCACCGGCACGACGGGCCGGCCCAAAGGCGTCTACTACTCCCATCGCTCGGTCTACCTGCACGCGATGACGCTGGCGGCGTTGCTGGAGATGAGCAACCGCGACTGCGTCATGCTGGTCGCCCCCATGTTCCACGCGCTGAGTTGGGGTCTACCGCAGGCAGCGGTCTATGCGGGAGCCAAGGTAGTCCTGCCCGGCCGCTACACAGCCGCCGACACGTCCGTGCTTCTGGACGCGATCCTCACCGAGGACGCCACGGTCATCAACGGGGCGCCCGCGATCTATCAGCCGATACTCGATCAGATCCGCACCCGCGAGACCCCGGCTGACCTCAGGAACGTGCGGATGCTGTGCGGCGCGGCCGAGCCGCCGCTGTCGTTGATGCAGGGCATGTACGAGCAGACCGGTGCCGAGATCATCCACGGCTATGGTGCCACGGAGACCACGGCTCTCATCGCCTTGAACCGCATGAAGCCGGCTCTGGAGGAGTCACTGACCGAGGCGGAGAAGTGGGATCTCAAGCGGTGTCAGGGACTTCCGCTGCCGGGAATGGAGATCCGCATCGTCGACGACCAAGGCCGCGATTTGCCGCACGACGGACACGCCATCGGCGAGATCCTCGTGAAGGGTCCGGGCGTGGCCACGAGCTACTTCAAGCCCGAGGGCACCAACACCTCCTTCACCGACGGGTACTGGCGAACCGGCGACGTCGGCAAGATCCTGCCCACCGGCTATCTGAAGCTCACCGATCGTCTGAAGGACGTGATCAAGAGTGGAGGTGAGTGGATCTCCTCAATCGATATGGAGAACGCGCTCACCGCCCATCCGAATGTGCTGGAGGCTGCCGTGGTCGGAGTCGCCGACGACCGCTGGCAGGAGCGTCCGGTGGCCCTGGTCGTGCTGGCGCCGGGAACCTCGGCCGGCCGGGAGGAGATCCTCACCACCCTCGACGGGCTCTTCGCCCCATGGCAGATGCCTGATCAAATCCACATCGTCGAGTCAATCCCCCGCACCAGCGTTGGAAAGATCGACAAGCGCGCCATCCGCGACGACCTCACAACTCGCGCAGGCCGGCAGCCCCCAGAACTCATACGCTGAACCTGCCGGCCGCCGGAGGAGGCTCTGTCACGGACCGGCTCCGCGACATGCTGGTCGAGCACACAGGCTCATCCTCGTTGAGAACATCGAGGCGAACACCGCGTTCTACAACTCGCGCGGCATGCCGTCGCCGCAACGCGAGTGGGATGTCCGCAGGCGGGAGCGCCAGTACACCCTGCTGGTGCGCGACGTCTGTGCCGAGGGCGTCACGAGGGGGAGTTCCGCGACGTCGATCCGTTCGTGGCGTCGTCCACGCTGCTGGGCGCCTCGGTCTGGTCCCACCGGTGCTTCGCCCGTGAGAGGGGTCCGCGGGAAGCCGTGAGGGAGACCATCGCGGGTCTGCTGATGGCCCGGTTCGCAGCGTTTCACAGTCAAGGTAAGGAGTAGGGAGCAGTTATGCGTGAAGCAGTCATCGTCGAGGCCCTGCGGACACCGATCGGCAAGGGGAAGCCGGGGGGCGCGCTTTCCGGCTGGCACCCCGCCGACCTCCTGGGCCAGGTGCTCTCGGGTCTGGTCGACAAGACCGGCATCGATCCGGCGGTCGTGGATGACGTGATCACCGGGTGCGTGTCACAGGCCGGCCAGCAGGCGTTCAACGTGGGCCGCCATGGCGTGCTCGCCGCCGGGTTCCCGGAGTCGGTGCCGGCGACGTCAGTCGACCGCCAGTGCGGGTCGTCGCAGCAGGCTCTCCACTTCGCCGCCCAGGGGATCGTGGCCGGCGCCTACGAGGTGGCCATCGCGGCAGGCGTGGAGGTGATGTCGCGTGTGCCGATGTTCTCCTCCACGATGGGACAGGACGCGGCCGGACCCAGGGTTACCGAGCGCTATCGCGAGCGAGGGGGGCTGCTCAACCAGGGCATCTCGGCGGAGTTGATCGCGGCCAAGTGGGGCCTGAGCCGAGCCGACCTCGACTGGTTCTCCGCCGAGTCCCATCGGCGTGCCGCGGCGGCGACCGACGAGGGCCGGTTCGCTCGCGAGATCCTGCCGATCCCCGTCGACCGTGGCGAGGGCGAGACCGGGGAGATCATGACCACCGACGAGGGCATCCGGCCGGACTCCAGCCCCGAGACCCTCGGTGCGCTGAAGCCCGCCTTCTACAGCGACGAACTCGCCGCCGCGCACCCTGAGATCCAGTGGATGGTCACTGCCGGAGGCTCGTCGCAGATCTCCGACGGCGCGGCGGCCGTCCTGCTCATGGAGCGGGCCAAGGCGGAGTCCCTCGGCCTGATGCCGCGGGCCGTCGTCCGCGAGTTCGCCGTGGTGGGCGACGATCCGATCTTCATGCTGACCGGAGTCATCCCGGCAACCGAGAAGGTTCTCCGCCGCGCAGGTCTCTCGGTCGTGGACATCGACGCGTTCGAGGTCAACGAGGCGTTCGCGCCGGTGGTGCTGTCGTGGCAGCGGGAGACCGGAGCCGACCTGAGAAAGGTCAACGTCCACGGCGGAGCGATCGCCAACGGGCATCCGCTCGGCGCCTCCGGCGTGAAGCTGACGGCCACGCTGCTCAATGTGCTGGAGCAGACCGGTGGGCGCTACGGCCTGCAGACGATATGCGAGGGTGGCGGCATGGCCAACGCCACCATCATCGAGAGGCTCGGCTGACCATGGCGGAAGTCAACCCGATCGTGGCCCACTCGCTCTTCGACGTGGCGGGTCGCCACGTCCTCGTCACCGGAGGCAGCAAGGGCATCGGTGAGATGATCTCGCGAGGCTTCCACGCCGCGGGCGCTGTCGTGTACGTCTCCGCCCGGGACCCCGCCGCCTGCGAGGCGCTCGCGGACGAGCTGGGCGACCGGGCCCATGCGCTGCCCGCGGACGTGTCCACACAGGAGGGTTGCCGCCGGCTCGCGGCCTCCGTGGGCGCTCTCACGCCACGGCTCGACGTGCTGGTCAACAACGCGGGAGTGAGCTGGGGCGCCGACATCGAGGAGTATCCGGACGAGGCCTGGGACAAGGTCCTGGCGCTGAACCTGAAGGCGCCCTTCCAGTTGACCGTGGCCTGCCTCGCCCTCCTCCGGGCGGCCGCCACCGCGGAGGGGCCGGCGCGGGTCGTCAACGTGGGCTCGGTCGACGGGATGCACGTGCCGCGGTGGGAGTCCTATGCCTATTCGAGCTCGAAGGCGGGCCTGCACCAGCTCACCCGCCACCTCGCGAAGCGGCTGGCCTCAGACCACATCACCGTCAACGCCCTGGCCCCGGGTCTGGTCCGCACCAAGCTGACCCGGTTCGCCTTCGACGCCTCTGAGGACGAGCTCGTCGCGGAGGTCCCGCTGGGCCGTATCGGCTCCGCGGACGACATGGCGGGCGCCGCCGTCTTCCTGGCATCGCCGGCCGCGTCGTGGATCACTGGCGCGGTGCTGCCCGTGGACGGCGGCTGGTCGACCCTGCGGTAGCCGCTACGCGGACCAGTCCGTGAGCACCTCGGCTACCGGTACCGTCCCGGCCGGCGGCGACGACGGCGGTCCACTCGGCGTACGTGAGAACCGGGGTGCGGGAGCGGCCTGTACGACGCCGCCGACCTCGACGTAGGTCTGCCGGGCGACGAGATGGGGATGCTTTGCCGCCTCGCCGTACGCCAGGACGGGGGTCACGCAGGCGTCGAGCCCGGAGAACGACGCCACCCACTCATCACGGGTCTGCGACGCGAACCGCTCGGCGAACAGCTCTCGCATACTGTTCCAGCTCTGCCGGTCGTGCTGTTCGCCCACCGTCTCGGGCGCCAGTCCCAGCCCTTCGACCAGTGCCCCGAAGAACTGCGGCTCGAGCGCTCCCACCGCGACGTGACGGCCGTCGGCGCAGGCATACGTCCGGTAGAACGGAGCCGAGCCGTCGAGGATGTTGGTGCCGCGCCGGTCGCTCCACCCGCCCATCGCGCGCAGCGCGAGCAGCATCTGACTCAGCAGCACTGCTCCGTCGACCATCGCCGCGTCGACCACCTGCCCGCGTCCGGAGTGCGAGCGCTCGAAGAGGGCGGCGAGGATGCCCACCAGCACCAGCATCGACCCGCCGCCGTAGTCGCCCACGAGGTTCAGAGGCAGGGCAGGCGGGGCTCCGGGGTCTCCCATCGCGTGCAGTGCGCCCGACAGGCCGACGTAGTTGATGTCGTGCCCGACCGCAGTCGCCAGCGGGCCGTGCTGGCCCCAGCCCGTGACGCGGGCGTAGACCAGCCGGGAGTTGCGCTTCAGGCAGGCTTGCGGTCCGATGCAGAGCCGTTCGGCCACTCCCGGGCGCATGCCCTCAAGGAGGACGTCGGCCCGGCCGACCAGGTCCAGCACCATCTCCAGGTCCTCCGCCGACTTCAGGTCAGCCGCCACGACACGTCGTCCGCGCAGGCCCATGTCGACGTGGTCGGCGTCAGCGAGCTGGAGCTGCCGGCCGCGTGGCCCTTCCACGCGTACGACGTCAGCCCCCAGGTCGGCGAGGACCAGCGCCGCGTGCGGGGCCGGTCCGATGCCGGCCAGCTCGATCACACGAAGGCCTGTCAGCGGTCCCGATCGCGGGTCGCTCGTCATGCCTGTTCCGCAGCGTCGGTGAACGGCGCCATCCGGCGACGGGCGTGCGTGAAGCGGCCTCCTTCGGCCGCGAGGCGTTCGAGAGCGACGCCGGGCGGGAAGGCCGACGTCCCGAGCGCGCGGCATCGCTTGACGATCGCCGCGGCTCCCTGCTCGTCCGCCCAGTGGAACGGGCCCCCGAGCGAGCGGGGGAAGCCGATGCCGAGAACGGCAGCGAGGTCGCCGTCGTCGGGATGACACAGGGTGCCGTCATCCCAGCACAGGAAGGACTCGGTGGCAAAGGCGAGCAACAGCCGCTCTGCCGCGGTGTCCCGTGCCACCTCCGAGGGCGGGACGCCGAGGATCGCGATCACCTCGTCGTTCGGGCCTTTGCGCTTGCCGTCCTCGTAGACGTAGAAGCCCTTGCCGAACCGGCGGCCACGCACCCCACCGGCGACGAGCTTCCCGAGCGCTTCGCGCAGAGCAGGTACGTCGAGGCGGTCGGTCATGACGTTCGCGGCGACCTGACCGATGGACGCCTGTACGACGAGCTCGAGCGTCGCCTCGTCGTGGGCCCGGAGCGGTCCCACGGGGAAGCCGGCGGACTGCGCCGCCGCGTCGATCTCCTCGGCAGGAAGGCCGTCGAGGAGCAGGCGGATCCCCTCCATCAGCCAACGCGCGTACACCCGTGAGGTGAAGAAGCCCGGTGCGTCCCCCACCACTACCGGTACCTTGCCGAGCTGCCTTCCGAGGGCCGCGGCGCGCAGGGCCGTCTCCGGAGCGGTGTCGCGGTGAGCGATCAGCTCGACCAGCGGCATCCGCTCGACCGGGCTGAAGAAGTGCATGCCGATGAACCGGTCGGGATGGCTGACTGCGGAGGCCAGCCGCGTGATCGAGATGGCCGACGTGTTGGTGGCGACGAGCGCCGAGTCAGGGACGTGGTCGCTGACGTCCGCTAGAACGCGCTGCTTGAGATCCGGGTCCTCGAAGACCGCCTCGACGACCGCTCCGGCATCGGAGAAGCCCTCCCAATCCACGGTCGCAGTCCATCGGTCGCGGACCTCGTCGTCGTTCCGGCCGCTGCGGGCGAGCACCGCGTCGAGGTAGGCCCGAGCCCGGTCGAGGGAGTCCTCGCTGACGTCGTGTACCACCGCGGACAGCCCCCGGGTCACCGCGGTGGCGGCGATGCCGGCGCCCATCTGACCGCCCCCGACGACCGCGACGCCGCCGACGCGCTCTTCGGCGGTGCGGGCGCGGCGCTTGGCGTCGGCCTCGACCAGGAACATGTGGATCGCCGCTCGGGAGTACGGGCTGCGGGCCAGCTCGAGGAAGCCACGCCGCTCCTGGGCCAGCCCTTCCTCGATCCCGTCCGCGATGCCGGCTGCCAGCACGTCGAGGATCTTGGCGGCCGCGGAGGTCAGGCCCGCCCGGCTGTCCGCGAGCGCGTCGCGCTGGGCGTCCAGGACGCTCGCGGCGCCCGGGAGGAGGGCGACTCCGGCCAGGGCCCCCACCCGTCCCAGGGCGACGCTGACCGCCGTGGCGATCAGGTCGGAGCCCGTGGCCACCTGCTGGACCAGACCGAGGTCGGCGGCCTGGCGCGCGTCGACAGACCGCCCGGTGGTGAGGAGATCGGCAGCGGCGTCAAGGCGTACGAACCGCCGCAGCAACTGGGTGCCGCCCCCGCCGGGCAGCAGGCCCAAGGTCACCTCCGGCAGTCCCAGCCGGGCGTTCTCGGCGGCGACGATCGCGCTGGTCGCGAGGGCCAGCTCCAGGGCTCCGCCGAGGGCGCTGCCAGCGACGGCGGCCACGACGGGCTTGGGCGAACCGGCCAGCTCCAGCATGAGCCGATGGACCTTCGCCAGGAACTCCTCGGCGTCAGGCCGCGCGACCAGCGTCGGCAACCAGGCCACGTCGGCACCGGCTCCGAAGGCCGCCTTCGCCGAACCGAGCACGATCGCGTCGACGGACGCGTCGGCGAGGATCCGGTCGACGTGTGTCCGCAGATCGTCGAGCAGGCGCTCGTCGACGATGTTCATCGTCCTGCGGGGGTAGTCCATCAGCAGGACCGCGACCCGGTCGCGGTCGTTTCGGACGATGGTCGCCTGTTCGGTTGTCACGTCACGGCCCTCCTGTTCGATGCGGTGCTGTGAAGGTCACAGGCCTAGCGAACGACCGATGATCTCCTTCATCACCTCGGTCGTGCCGGCGTAGATGGTCTGGATGCGGCTGTCGATCCAGGCGCGGGCGATCGGGTACTCCGCCATGTAGCCGTAGCCACCGTGCAGTTGCACCCCGCGATCCACGACCCGCTGGCAGAGCTCCGTGGTCCACCACTTGCCCTGCGCGGCCTCGACGGCGGTGAGTTCGCCGCGCACGTGCGAGAGCAGCAACCGGTCGACGTACGTCTGCGCGATCTCGACTTCGGTCTTCATCTCGGCGAGCAGGAACCTGTTGTGCTGGAAGGACCCGATCGGCTGGCCGAACGCGTGGCGGCCCTTGGCGTACTCCACACAGATCTCGAACGCGCGCCGGGCCTGGGCCGTGGCCTGCACGGTGACCGCCAGCCTCTCCTGGGCCAGGTGCTTCATCATCACGTAGAAGCCCCGGCCCTCCTCGCCCAGCAGGTTCGCCACCGGCACGCGGAGGTCATCGAAGAACAGCTCCGCCGTGTCAGCTGCGTGCTGTCCCACCTTCGCCAGCTTCGACCCGCGGGAGAAGCCGGCGGCGCCGGTCTCGATGACCAGCAGGGAGATGCCCTTGCGGCCGGCCGACAGGTCGGTCTTGACCGCGGTGACGATCAGGTCGGCGTTGAGCGCGTTGGTGACGAACGTCTTCGAGCCGTTGACGACGTAGTGGTCGCCCTGCCTGGCCGCGGTAGTGGCGATGCCCGCCACGTCGGATCCGGCGCCGGGCTCGCTCATCGCCAGAGCGAGGATGGCCTCCCCCGAGACGGCTGCGGGAAGCCAGCGCGCCGCCTGCTCCGGTGTGCAGTTGTGCAGCAGGTAGGGGAGCGCGATATCGGCCTGGAGCGACAGCCCCAGGCCCGCTGACAGCACGTCCGCCGTGGCAAGTTCTTCGGACAGGATGGCGTTGTAGCGGAAGTCGTCCACGCCGCCCCCGCCGTACTCCTCCGGCGCCGCCACCCCAAGGATGCCGACCGCTCCCGCTGCCCGGAACAGTCCACGGCCCACCCGCCCTGTCCGCTCCCAGTCCTCCCGGTGCGGCACAACGTGCTCCGTCACGAACCGGCGGACGCTCTCCCGGAAGGCCTCATGCTCTGCCTCGAACCCCAGACGTTCCACGCTCACCTTCCTTTACTGAGTGACTGGGTCGACCCTTGTGACTCGGCGGAGGCGACTTCTTCGCCCGGCTGCGGGGATCGGGATCGACGAGATGTTCTGTCCCACTCAGCAGGAGAGCCGGTCTTCCGCTCATCACGGCCGAACTCTTCGGCGGCGGTGGTGGGTCCTCCAGGTGGGGGGTTGATCAGGTGATAGCGGCCCTGGAAGAACGCCAGCGGTGCAGCGGCAGGATTCGCCTCCAGGCCAAGGACTTCGGCTGCGACGATCGTGTGGTCGCCGCCGTCGTATTCGGCCCAGAGTCGGCACTCGGCCCAGGCAACAGCGCCCTGGAGGAGCGGTGCACCCACCAGCCCGACCTTCCAGGCGACGCCGGCGAACTTGTCCGCACCGGAACGCGCGAACCCGTCACTGAGCGCATCCTGATGGGCCGCGAGCACATTGATCGCGAAGGTTCCCACGGAGCGGATCCTCGGCCACGTCGTCGACGTGCGGGCCGGACTGAACGACACCAGCGGCGGATCCAGCGACAGGGAGCTGAAGGACTGACAGGTGAATCCGACGGGTCCGCCATCGTCGATGGATGTGATGACGGTGACCCCGGAGCAGAAGTGGCCGAGTACGACGCGCATGTGGTCGGGGGTCACGTGTGGTGCACGTATCATCGGACCCGCCTCGTGAAGAGCACGTCATGCGCGAGTGGGAGCTTCTGGTTCATCTTCATCCCTCGGATCTCCCTCACGATGGGTGCGGCAATAACGCGGCCACGGTCGAGCCGCGCCACGCATCCGGGACCTGCTGTGCTGGCGGCCACTTCGCTGCGGTTGGCGGCTCAACAGCCGCAGACAGCAGTTCCGATACCTCCGACGTGCCCGCTGCCTGGGCTGACGCCGTCGGCACCATCTAAGGCAAGCAGCCGTTGCCGCCGCTACTGGCTGTGCGTACATACAGTCCGGGATGGACTGGCTCACAGGCCAGATCGGTGTCGGCCGGCTCAGCGTCTCCGCAGCGCCGGGTCGTCGAGGATCTCGCGTCGGATGCCCTCGAGCAGCGGTCGGACACGGCGGGGGATCCTCTGGCGCAGTACCGTTTCACTGCGCGTGCGCTCGACGCCGGGGACAGCGAGGATTCGCTGGATTACCTCTTCGAGGTTCTCCGGACCTCGGGCCACAACCACGCAGAGCATGTCGCTGTCGCCGGCGGTGGAATCCGCCTCCAGGACCTCCGGGATGGTCTTCAGATGCTCGGTCACCTCATCGAGCACCCCTTGGGCCAGGCCGAGTCGGACGTATGCCTTGGTGGTGTGTCCGAGGGCGACTGGATCAATGGTCGGCGCCCAGGCGCCGATGATCCCGAGGCGGCTGAGCTTGTCCAGCCGCGCTTGGACGGTGCCCCGCGCCACCTGGAGCTGGCGACCGTACTCGCGCACTCCGGCACGAGGCTCGTCCAGAGCCAGCAGGAGGATCCTCAGGTCCAGCAGGTCAACTTCGTTCGCCACGCTCTTCCCCTCTTCGCCCAGGCTGAGCCAACGGCTCAGCCACCACCCGAATCTCCCGCGAATCTTTTGCCATTGGCCCCAAATGCTTGCACTTGCTTGCCAACACGCGCGGCTGGGCGGCCAACTAGGGAGCTATTGGCACGGGAAATCTGGGAACAGGTGATCCATTGTGGCTGTAGACGCGACATCGCCAGATGCGACCCCGGCAGCGCCGGGACCGCGCCGGATCTCGCTGGACGACCGGTATGCGCTCACCGCCGGGAGGGTCCAGTTGACCGGGGTCCAGGCACTGGCCCGGCTACCCGTCGACCAGCACCGTCGAGATCAGACGGCCGGTCGTCGTGTCGCGACCTTCATCTCCGGCTACGAAGGCTCACCGCTGGCCGGACTCGACCTCGAACTCGGCCGTCGGCGCGACCTGCTGACTGCCAACGACATCACCTTCCAGCCTGGTCTCAACGAGGAGGCTGCGGCCACCGCGATCCAAGGCAGCCAGTTGGTCAACACCTTCGACGGCGCCAACCGGGACGGCGTGCTCGGCATTTGGTACGGAAAGGCGCCTGGCCTCGACCGGGCCTCCGACGCGATTCGGCACGGCAACCTGATGGGCGCTCATCCTGCGGGAGGTGCGCTGGTCGTGGTGGGCGATGATCCCGCCGCCAAGTCCTCCAGCGTGCCGTGCTCATCCGAGTTCACCTTCGCCGACCTCGCGATCCCGTTCCTCTACCCCGGAGACAGTCAGGATGTACTGGACTTGGGCCTGCACGCCGTCGAGCTGTCCCGTGCCAGCGGCCTGTGGGTCGGTCTCAAGATCGTGACCGCGGTCGCCGACGGATCCTCCACCGTCGATCTCACCGCGAGACAGCGCAGCGACCTGCCGCTGCTGCCCAAGGGTTCCAAGAACCACGTGCCGACCGGTCGACTCCTCCAGCCGACGCTGGGCCCCCTGGAGCGCGACCAGCTCACCACACGGCTCCGCATCGCCCGCGAGTACGCCGCGTTGAACAAGCTCAACACTGTCTGGGGCCGCGGGGAGGCCGACCGCATCGGCATCGTCGCAGCCGGCCGCATCTGGCAGGAGCTCACCGCCGCGCTGCGCAAGGTCGGTCTGGATCCCGCCGACCTGGATTCCACCCCGGTGCGCCTGCTGAAGGTGGGCATGCCATGGCCGCTGGAGCCCCAGGTCGTCGAAGAGTTCGCCTCCGGTTTGGACGAGGTGCTGGTGCTGGAGGAGAAACGGCCCTTCATGGAGAGCGCCTTCCGCGACATCCTGTACCGGACCCCCGGTGCCCCGAGGATCACCGGGAAGACCGATCCCGACGGCCGCGACCTGGTGCCCTCCTGGGGCGAGCTCGACGTCGATACCCTCGCCCCGCGAGTCCATCGCCGCCTGGCGGCTCACGGAATCGCGGTCGCCGACCCCGATCGCGACCCCACCGTCGCGGCGGGCCGGACGACGCTGGCCTTTGCGCCCGCGATGAAGCGGGCGCCGTACTTCTGCTCCGGATGCCCGCACAGCTCTTCTGCCAGGTCCGCGGGTGACACGCTCGTCGGCGGCGGCATCGGCTGCCATGCCCTGGTCCTGCTCATGGACCAGAAGCAGGTCGGCTCCGTCACCGGGCTGTGCCAGATGGGCGGAGAGGGCCTGCAGTGGATCGGCATGTCCCCCTACACGGACCGTGATCACTTCGTGCAGAACCTCGGTGACGGCACCTTCGACCACTCCGGCTCGCTGGCCATCCGTGCGGCGGTCGCCAGCGGCGTCAACATCACCTATCGGCTGCTCTACAACTCCGCGGTCGCCATGACCGGTGGGCAACAGCCCGTCAGCGGCATGTCACTGCCCCAGATCATCGACGTCCTGCGTGCCGAGGGCGTCGCCCGCATCATCGTCACCACCGAGGATCCCACGCGGCACCGGCATCGCACACTGCCGCGCGACGTCCCCGTCTGGCACCGGGACCGCATGGACGATGCGCTGGGAGAGCTGGCAGCCACCGCAGGCGTGACCGTCCTGGTACACGATCAGGAATGCGCGACCGAGAAGCGACGCAAGCGCAGGCGCGGCGTGACTCCGACGCCCCAAAAACGCGTGTTCATCAACGAGCGGATCTGCGAGGGCTGTGGCGACTGCGGCCGGAAATCCAACTGTCTCTCGGTCCAGCCGGTGCTCACCGAGTTGGGACGCAAAACCCAGATCCACCAATCCTCGTGCAACGCCGATGACAGTTGCCTCAAGGGCGACTGTCCCGCCTTCATGACCGTCACTCCAGGTCGTCCGACAAAGGAGCAACCGGAGCGACCCACGCTGTCGGATGGGGAGCCTCCGGCACCACGCCCGGTGGTTTCCACCACCGCCTTCAACATCCGACTGACCGGGATCGGCGGCACCGGAGTGGTGACCGTCTCGCAGGTGCTGGCCATGGCCGGTCTCCTTGCCGGCTGGACGGTTCGTTCCCTGGATCAGACCGGCCTCGCCCAGAAGGGCGGTGCCGTGGTCTCCGATGTGCGCTTCCACCGCACGGGACCCGGTGACTCCAACAAGCTCGCTCGCGGCGAGTGCGACCTCTACCTCGGCTGCGACCTGCTGGTGGCCGCAGACCCCGCGAACCTGTCGGCCGCTGCCGCGGACCGCACCATCGCGGTGGTCGACACCACCGAGGTCCCCACCGGCCAGATGGTCACTGACGCGTCCCTCGAATTCCCCGACCTCGAGGAACTGGTGGCCCCCATCGCCGCCGCGGCCCGGCCCGGTCCGGAGTTCTTCGACGCCAGAGCGATGGTCCTCACGCTCTTCGGCGACGATCAGTTCACCAACATGTTCCTGCTCGGGGTGGGCTTCCAAAAGGGCGCACTGCCCCTGCCCAGCACTGTGATCGAAGAGGCCATCCAACTCAATGCAGTAGCGGTGGAGGAGAACCTGCAGGCATTCCGCCGCGGCCGCCAATACGTCTCCGATCCCGTCGCGCTCCGCAGCGCCCTCGCCTGGTCGCGACCCGCCCTGGACGCTCAGGCCGATCCTTGGGCCAGATTGCCCGGAGAGACCGAACTCGACCGGATCGTGCGGACGCGCAGCAACGATCTGGCCTCCTACCAGGACTCTGGCTACGCTCAGCGATACAGCAGCCTGATCGAGGCCGTCCGCGACAAGGAGTCCCAGATCCTCCCCGGCTCGACAGCCCTGGCTGAGGTCGCCGGCCGGTACCTCTACAAGCTGATGGCGTACAAGGACGAGTACGAGGTGGCGCGCCTGACACTGGACCCGGCCGTCGAGACCACCCTGGCCGATCAGTTCGGCCAGGGCGCCAAAGCCGCCTGGCACCTGCACCCGCCCATGCTGCGCGCCCTTGGCATGGACCGGAAGCTCCAGCTCAAAGGCTGGCTCCGGCCGGTCTTCGCGGTACTGCGGGGCATGCGCAGAATCCGCGGCACCCGCTGGGATCCCTTCGGTCGTGCCCAGGTCCGCGTCATCGAGCGCCAGCTCCGCGACGAGTACGCCGAACTTCTGCGGCGGCTCATCCGCGACCTAGCGCCCCGCAACCACGCCATCGCCGTCTCCCTCGCCCAACTCCCCGACGTGATCCGGGGCTACGAGCAGCTCAAACTCGACAACGTCGCCCGCTACCACGAGCGACAAAGCGAACTCCTCGACCAGTTCGACACCACGCTCACCCCGACGAACCGACGACGCCCGCCCGCCAAGCTCACGGACTGGCCGCGGTGAGCGAGATCTGCTGCCGGAGTGGGGTACGAAGGGCGGTCCGGGCGGCCTTGACCGGACACCGCGGCCGTCATCCCGGAGTCGCCCTGCCGTGCCGCCAGTAACCGGCGAAAGTGATGTCGGACTTGTCGGCGCCGCGCTCATGGACGAGGTGCCGCCGCAGTGTCGTGGGCAGGTGATTCTCACCCGCCACGAAGGTGGCGAAGCGCCCTGCCGGCAGGGCGGTCTTCATCACGGTGTCGAGCGCGTAGCGCCCCGGGAGTCCGGCGCGGCCGTCACGCGGAAGCCAGTGCACGCTGACGTTCTGTGGCGTGTTCAACTTCTGGATGTCCGCGCTGCTGGGTACCTCGAGGAACACTTCGCTGGGCAACGCGTCCTCGTCGGAGTCCAGGATGGACAAGATGGCCGGTACCGCGGTCTCGTCCCCTACGAGCAGTTGCCATTCCACGCCATGGGGCGGGCTGTAGGTGGCTCCCTCGTCGAGGATGCCGACCAGTTCGCCGGGGCGGGCACCCCGCGCCCAGGTGGAGGCCGGACTGTCCCCTTCGTGGAGCACGAACTCGATGTCCAGTTCGTTGCGGTCGGGCCAGAAGTGCCGGACCGTGTAGAAACGGACGTAGGGGCGTACCGCCTTGCCCGTCATCATGTACTGCGCCATCCATGTGGCGTCGGACCGGGAGGGCAGCCAGAGCCGGCCCTGGCCGGGCCGCCGGAACAGGAGCCTGAAGGCCTGGTCGACTCCGATCGGCCGGAAGTCCTTGAGGTCCTCTCCGCCCACGGTCACCAGCAGGAAGCCTCCGGGCCTCCACTCCTTGCGCACGACTTCGACCGACAGCATCCGACGGCTGACGGGCTTGATCCGGTTCATGGTGACGTCCTCTTCCCATGCGTCGACGCCGCAACGGAAGGTGGGTACGCACCACGCCCGGGCATCAAGTTAGGCATGCCTAACCATAGAATGGCGCTTGTGCGCATGGCGGCCATGCGATACCCCGGAACGGCCAGACTGTGATCGGAGCACGGGGCGAACGGGACTGGTGGGCTGGGACGGGACGGAACGGCGGATGGAGAGATGAGCGTCATGGTTCAGGTGACAGCTCTGGGCGAGGGAGCCGCCTCTCCGATCCTGAGCATCGAGCACCAGCATGCGCATCCGCCCCTCCAGGTGGCACCCCATACCCATTCGGAGCCAATGCTGCTGTGGGCGTCGACCACTTCCGTCACCCTGCGCACGGTTTCGCACGACTGGCTGGTGCCTCCGGGGCACGGCCTGTGGCTTCCCGGCCGTGTCGAGCACACGGGGACGACACGGCACGCCGGTGAACTGTGTGTCATCCGGTTCATGGCCACGCGCTGCCCCATCGACTGGGTGCAGCCCACCGGCGTCGCCGTCCAACCGCTGCTTCGTGAGCTCATCCGATACCTGCGGGCCGAGCCGGACGCGGCGAGCCGCCGGCATGCCGAAGCTCTCCTCTTCGATGTCCTCCTGCCGCTGCCCACCCACTCGATCCAGGTGCCCATGCCCGCCGAACCGCGCTTGCGTACGATCACCGAGCGGCTCATCGACTCGCCTGGAGATCAGCGAGAACTGACGATGTGGGCGGCGGAGGTGCACAGCGGGGTGCGTACTCTGTCACGGCTCTTCCTCGCCGAGACGGGGCTGACCTTCTCGCAGTGGAGGACTCGGGTCCGTGTCCGCGCCGCAGTAGGCCATCTGGCGATCGGCGCGTCCGTCAAGGCCACCGCGCGGGCTGTGGGATACCGAAAGCCCAGCGCCTTCATCGCCGCCTTTCAGCGCGTGACCGGGCAGACACCCGGTACCTACGGGGTCGAGTAGGAGCCATGCAGAGAGTGCGGTTTGGTGTCACATGATGTGACGCTCGGGTTGAGCGGGTTGTCCGCTGTGCTGGGCTTGATCCCCTTTGACGGACATCATCCCTCTGGAGCCGCAGCCACTGATCTTCGATGTCCGTCAAACGGAACCATGAACTGCAACCCCGGACGGTGCCCCTGCCGAGCCCGCCACGTGAACTCGCCAGCGGCTCAGACGTTCTGTCATGTGAGGCACATTCAGGTGTTACCTCGGCTGAGAACGTCGCGCGCCCCTGGCCCCGCTCGGCCTGCTGCCCCGGGAGACCAGGGGACGCAACGGCGGGCCGTGGTGACGACGGGGCGGGGTCACCGGGGAAGGGTGACCAGGACGCGGCCGCGACTGCCGGCGTCGACGCGGTCGTGCGCCTTGGCGATGTCCGCCAGCTCGTAGCGGTCACCGACCTCGACGGTCAGGGCGCCCACGGCGGCCTCGGCGGTCAGATCGCGCGCTGCCTGGCGTTTCGCCTCTTCGGGGAAGTCATCGCTGCCGACCAGGCGCAGGACGACGTTGTTGAACAGCAGCTTCCAGAAGGGGATCTCGGTCCGGTCCACCCTCGTCGCGGAGGCGGCGATGACCGCGCCGTTCGCGACCACGGCGTTGTCCAGGTCGGCGTTGTCGGACAGGGAGACCTCGACAACCCGGTGCACGCCCTCGGGCGCGTACGCGCGGATTGCCACCGCTGGGTCCTGCTGGTCCAGCGCCACGGCGTGGGACACGACAGCCGGGTCGACCTGTGCGAGGTCCGCGCTGTGCCGGACCGTGCCGAGCACCCTCGCCCCGCCCCAGCAAGCGAGTTGAGCGGCCAGGGAGCCGACCCCGCCCAGGACGCCGTGCACCAGCACGAGCTTGCCATCCACAGGGCCGTCGGCGAACACGGCGCGGTGGGCGGTGATGCCAGGGATGCCCAGGGCCGCGCCGAGCTCGTCGCTGAGGTGGTCGGGCAGAGGGACGGCGAGACCGGCGGGCACGACGGTGTACTGGGCGGCCGTGCCGAAGGGCCGGTATGACTGGGCGCCATAGGTCCACACCCGCTGTCCGACGCGGCGTTCGTCCACCCCCTCGCCCACGGCGTCGACGACCCCGGCGGCGTCACTGTGCGGGATCACCCGCGGGTAGGGCATGGACGAGCCGAGCCAGCCCCGCCGTTTCTTGGTGTCGCCGGGGTTGACGCCCGAGACGGTGACACGGACGCGGACCTCACCGGGTCCGGGGATGGAATCAGGGAGTTCGCCGACGTGCAGGACATCGGCGGCGGGTCCCTGGTCGTCGTACCAGGAAGCAAGCGTGGTGGTACCTCCGTGGACGGTCAGCTCGCGGGAACAGCGGGAGCATGGGGGTCGCTGTCGGTGACCGTGGTGTCGAGTGCGGGCGGTTCCTCGCCGAGGGTCTCGCGCAGCCAGGTCCGTTCGGCGCGGCTGGTGGCGCGGGCGGTGAGCAGCATGCCCCGCCGGTAGGGGTCGGCGATCTCCTCGGCACGCAGGGGCCGCTCGTTGTCGTAGAAGAAGCTCGCCGGTTCTTCCAGGAACTCCAGCCGCCTGCGCAGCACGTCGGGCAGGTGGGAGAGGAAGGCCAGGACGACGTAGAACCGGGTGAAGTCGGTGATCTCGTGGTCGGCGGGCTTGCGCAGGCGCTGCAGCATCTCGGCCCGTCCGGCCGCGGTCAGGCTGAGCACGTACCGGGCAGCCCCCGCGGCCGGGTCGGCGCGCCGCTCGATCAAGCCCGCCTTGGTCAGACGGTTGATCGCCGGATACAGGCTGCCGTCGCTGACCGGCCGCGTGTAGCCGGTCAGCTGTGTGACGCGGCGGCGTAGCTCGTGTCCGGGCAAGGGGGACTCGGCCAGGAAGCCGAGGATCGCGAGTTCGAGCATGAGTCCATCCTCGCACGGCTGCATCGAACCGATGTGGACATCGTTTCGATGTTAGGCTCTCAGGCATCCACCCACCATCTTCGGAGAGGCCCAGCAAGATGCCGGCGCAGTCCAGCGAGTCAGTGATGAACCGCTTCGTCGAGTTCATCAACACGGGCGACGAGGGTCTCGCCCGCGAGGTCATTTCTCCGGACGCGGTGTTCCACGCGCCGAGTCACCCGGAACCGCTGCGGGGGCCCGAGGGTTACATGGAGGTCCTCGGGATGATGCGCAGCGCCTTCCCGGACGTCGAGTGGACGCTGGAGGAGACGGTCACCGAAGGCAACACGGTGGCCGCGCGGTTCACCATGAGGGGAACCCACGCCGGCGAATTCTTCGGGATCCCTGCGAGCGGCAACAAGATCTCGGTGCAGGCCATGAACTTCTACTATCTGGCCGACGGCCGGATCGTCGGCGAACGGGCTCAGCCCGATCTCCTCGGGGTGATGCAGCAGATCGATGCCGTACCTGCGCCCTAAGGCGAGAAGGCCTCAGCGGTGGTGGGCGAGGAAGACGCGAGCGCGCTCGTCGAGCTCGCGGGCGCAGGTCTGAGCGCAGGGCGCGGACCGCTTTGAGGTCCGGGTGGATAGTGTCGATCGCGCGGTCCCAGGGGATCTACGCATGGATTGTGCCTCACGGGGACGGGCCGGAGTCGTCAGAGTTGTCAGCGACCCCATGGAGGTCCGCAAGGATCCGCCTGATGTCCGCAGCCAACGTCGCGGGCGTGGATACCCGGCCGGCTCGAACGGAGAGAGCACCCGGAGTGTCAGGCGGATCTGCCTCCACCAGGTAACCCACTTCCGTCAGGATGCCGAACAGGGCCGCGTGGAGATGACGTCGCGCGGCTTCCTGCGCGCGGTCGGCCGTACCCATGGGCCAGCCCCGTAGCTGTTCGTCGGCCGCGGCGCGACGGAGACTGCGAGAGACGAACCACTCCACGCCGACTGATTCTCCGCGATCGGTCACCACGACACCGTGGGCACGGTATCGGTCGTCGTTGTCCGCTTCGGGTAGTCCGGCGGCCGCCAGAAGCGTCCGGATCTCCAACCGCAGCGGCCCGCGGCCTGGGGGCTGGAGCCGATGCTGAGCACTTGTCACCAGGCATGCTCCTTGGATGGGAAAGTAGTCATTCGACGAGAGTGATGATGCCGTCTGGAATCCAGCCCTCAATGTATCCACGTAGAAATGGGCCGAGCTCGCGTGGATACGCATCGAATTCCTTGTCCTCGACATTCGACAGCGGATGCCAGACGTAATCCGCGTCCGTGACGGCGCGGGCGCGGGCGCGGGCGCGAAGACTGATCGATCTCATTTTGCTGCGACGGACTACAAAGATGCGCGTCGATTCGTCCGAACTGTCTCGCTCCGGTAGCGGGTTGTAACTTCCGACAACGGGAGTGCGTGCAAGGAACCAGTGGGAGAAGAGTGGGTCCAGAACATGAATGACAGAGAATCGTGACGGCAGGATGCGGATCACCCGAGAAGTGACCGGTCGCCAAGAGGACTCGCCATGAACCCTGTGCAGCAGTACACGGTCTTCGCGGTCGATCACAGCCAGAGTGGTGTGCCGCGGCTTATTTCTGAATGCGGTCCTCATGCCTTGAGCATCAGTCAGAACCGGTACATACGCCCTCGCTGAGCCGGAAAGGAATGAAGCCGAGAAAAACTAGGCCATTCATTGAAGCGGGACGCTGGCTACGACGGCGTCTGGCAGGTGATGCTGCAACGCTGGTCGGCGCGACCGAGGACAGGCAATGACCTGCAGCGATCAGCTGAGCGTTTCCGAATCGACGAGTGTGCGTTCCGGAGCGATCTCCTGGCCAGCCGCTGACCTGCTGCGACGGAGTTTTCTACAAGCCCCCTCTGCCGCCTCATAGCTGGTCGAGAGACGCGACCCCGGCTGCCATGGCCTTCTGGGCACCGGAGGCGAGGCTACCTGGGGCGCCGATGCGGCCCAGGGCGTCCCACTGCTCGGGGGTGACCAGAACATCGATCTTGATGTCCTCCACGGGACCGAAGGTGCCGTCGGCGCAAGTTGTCGAAGAACGTGCTGCGGCCCGCCCCCAGGGTTTCATGTGCTGGCACGGTGCTGACGTGTCAGCACCGAACTGCCGTGATTCCTGGCTGCCGAGCCCCTCCAGCTCCCGCACCGAACCCGTGCTGCTCCGGGGAACACGGCCACGGGAGGAAGATCCGGGGGCGCTCCTGGCTGAGGTCTCCCGGCCGTCAGGCGCGCAGCAAGGTGACGGTGCGCCCGGAGGGCGTGGTCTGCTGCGAGAAGGCGGTGCGCTCGTGGACCGGGGCTGCCTGCGGGCGGGTGTCGAAGACGACGAGGGTGCCCGTGGACAGCTCCATGCGGTCCAGGTAGTCGTCCAACTGTGCCAGCCCCTCGGCGAGGGGGTCGGTGCGGCCCTGGCGCCACACCTTCAGCTCCAGCGCCTCGCGCTGCACCGCCCGCGAACCGTCGGCAGCGGTGTACGGCTGGCGAATCAGCAGGTCCACGCGCCGCCGGCCGACCCCGTACTCCCGGTCGATGAAACCCGCCCCGTTCACGATCCGGTGCAGGTAGGCCATCATCACCAGCTGTGCCGCGGCCTCTGGGTAGGTCGAGGCGGTGGCCAGGATCTCGCCGTTCTCCCGCCAGAACTCGGCGAAGGAGCACAGCAGCTTGTCCATGTCGATCCGGCCGTCCGGCAGCCGGAAGCTGCTCGGGGCGGCGACGACCTGGCCCTCCGTGTTGTTTCCCAGGACCCGGACAATGACCTCCTGGTAGATCGGATTGGCCACCCGCACCGGCGCGTCCGGAGCGACCAGCCCCAGGTCACGCACGTACGCCAGATCGTCGTCGTACGTGTCCGTCGGCAGGAGCAGCTCGCCCGCGATCACCGGCTGGATCACCCGCCGCACCCGGTCCTCGCCCAACCTGGCGGCCAGCGAGTCCAGATGCGTCGCACGCGCCAGGATCAGCCGCTCCTTCGCCTCCTCCATGTGCTCGGCCGTGATCGGCGTGGCCGACGGCACCCCCATCTCCTCGACGACCTCCCGGGCCAGCGCGTTGACCAGCCACGGCTGTCCCTGGGTAAAGCTGAAGGCACGCTCCAGCGCATCCACCGTGAAATCCTGGCCCGTCTGCGTGGTGTGCTGCCCGTACAGCTCGGCGACCTCGGCCTCGGTGAAGTCGCCCAACCGCAGCGACGCCACCTTGATGTTGAACGGACTCGACGTACCAAGGCGCCCCGGATCCCCGCCCGAGGCCGCCTTGTAGTCACGCACATCCCGCAGCCCGCACAGCACCACCGCATGCGGGAAGCCGCCACGGCTGACAGTGAAGCCATCGCGCAACTGGCGCAGCACACTGCGCAGGCTCTCCCCCCGCAGCGCGTCGATCTCGTCGAAGAACAGCACCAGCGGACGCGGACAGCTCCGCACCCACTCAGCCAGCCCCCGCGTGAGCCGGGACCCGGGCACCGCGTCGGGCCAGGAGGCGGGGGGCGCGAGCTCATCAGGAAGCCCAGCGGACTCCGCGGACCGCCGAATCGCCTCCAGCACCAGCAGCTCGGCCTGGCCGTAGTCCTCCCCGGCCACCTCCGCGCTCTCGCACGAGAAGTGCAGCGCCGCGTACCAGCCCGAGGCCGTCAGTTCCAGGGCCATCGCCGCCAGCACCGTCGTCTTCCCGGTCTGCCGTGGCGCGTGCACCACGAAGTACTGGCCCTGCTCGATGTACCCGCGGGCCCTGGGCAGCCGCTCCTGGGCCGGCACCATGTAGTGACGCGTGGGGACGCACGGCCCGGCCGTATTGAAGTAGCGCATACCTCGCACGCTAGCCGACGGCACCGACAACCTGAGGCGATCGTGCACCCGACCACCGGCTACGCCGCCCCGTACGGGCACGAGTGCCAGAGCAGCGGTGCCCCGGTGCGGAGATCACCCGGCGGGCAGACGCAGAAACGCGGCCAGCGCCCGCTGGGGTGCGGTGACCGCTGGAGCGCCTCCGGCGACCGCCAGGGCATGCAGGTCACCGCCGCACAGCTCTTCGCGTGCCGATCAGCTCATCCGGGGCACCGCTGTCGTCCCAGTCGGCCTCATGCATCCTGCCCTTGCCGAAAATCTCATCCGGGCTGGTGAGCGACCGAGGCGCGCACTGCGGCCAGTGCCTTGTTGGACAGTTTGGCCGCGGGTCAGGGGCCGGTTCCCCGCGACCACGAACGCCGGAAAGCGGCTGTACCTGCTTCGTCACGGCGGCAAGGAGTGGCTGGATGAAGATCGACACAGTCGCATCGCCGTGGAGACCCGCATGGGCCGCGAGGTCGCCGGCGTGGATGGTCTCTACTCGCACGTTGCCCTGGCCATGGAGCAGGAGATTGCCGATTCGCTGCAAAGCAGGTGGCTGCGCCGTTCGTGGTCGGCGAGGGAGGGCACTGGAAAGGCGCCATCTCCCACTGCTCTACCATTCGATCTTGAAAAGTGGTGGAAACCAGCAGGTCAAAGCCGCTCAGGACACGTCGACATAGTTTCGTTCATGAAGTTCATCTCCACCAAGAGCTTCATGCCCTTCGTCTGGTACCGCATCGCCCTCGGCATCCTGGTGATCGTGCTGGTCAGCATGGGTGCACTGAGCCCTCACGCGGCGGAGTCGGCGGGCTGACCCGGCGCGGCCGTGAGGTGGACCACAGCACTCGACGCTGTCGTCCTACGTACCCGTGACCAATCACATACGAGTTGAGTAGCCATCTGGTAGCGCACTGTCAGTGCTTGCCCCTAGGCTTGTGCGCATGTCCCCCGATTCCATCACTCCTGGTTCCGTGCGGTCTGCTGCCGAGGTGAACGAGCAGATCCGGGCCCTCTGGATGCGCGCGGGCGGCACCCTCTCGGCCCAGGAGCGCGTGGAATACGAGCTGTTGGTGGTCGAGTGGGCGGCCGCGATCCGCGGCGAGGTCATCGAAGCGGCCTGAGCCCGACGAGGCTTCGCCTCCTGCGGCAGGCCTCCGGGAACGCGGACCTCCGGCAGATCTCCGGGCGAGCAGGCCCCGAGGAGGCCCTGGACTGGCCGGGAGCGATTCCTCACCGGCCGCCCGACACCCGCAGTACCGCCCCCGTCGCGTACGACGCGTCCGGCGACATCAACCAGGCGATCGCCGCCGCGATCTCCTCGGCCTGCCCCGGCCGTCGCAGCGGGACCGTGCCGGCCGCGCGCCGGGCGCGGTCCGGGTCGCCCATCGTCGCGTGCATCTCGGTGTCGATCACTCCCGGTGCGACCGCGTTGACCCGGACCCCGTCCGGGCCGAGTTCCTTGGCCAGCCCCAGAGTCAGCGCGTCGACGGCGGCCTTGGTCGCCGCGTAATGGACGTACTCCCCGGGGCTCCCGAGGGTCGCGGCGGCCGAGGACACGTTCACGATGACACCACTGCCCCGGGCCGTCATGAGCTGCGCCGCCCGCCGTGAACACAGCAGTGTGCCGACCAGATTGACGTCCACGACCCGGCGCAGGTTGCCGGTGTCCGTATCGGTGAAACGCCCCAACGGCCCCGTCACCGCCGCGTTGTTGACCAGGCCCGTCACCGGCCCGAGCCGCTCCTCGGCCACGTCGAAAAGCCGCTCGACGTCCGTCTCGACCGCCGTGTCCACCCGTACGGCGACACTCCGCCGCCCGGCCTTCCGCACCCCTTCCGCCACGGCTTCGGCGGCCCCCGCGTCCCGGACGTACCCCACCACCACGTCATGACCGTCCGCGGCGAGCCGCAGACAGGTGGCGGCTCCGATGCCCCTGCTTCCACCGGTGACGACTGTGACGGAACCTGCCATGAGTGCCTCCCCGAACGAGCCTCACTGATCGATCATCGATCATCCTAGGGGCGTTCCTGTGCGGACGTAAGGTGCATCGCTCGCTCTCCACGCGCACGGGAACCCGTGGTGCACGCCCGGAAGCCGTGCGGCTGACGGCCGCCGAAATCACCGCGTCCCCCTTGGCGCAGCCCTCGCCATGCCCAACACTGAGCCGATGACGCAGCGTGTGGAGCTCGCCGCCGTGCTGGACCGGCTGGCCGTTGACGAACTGATCACCGACTACGCGGTGGCCGTGGACGACGGCGACTGGGAGGCCTACCGAGGTCTGTTCACCGCCGACGGGCGGGCGGACTACCGCTCGGCCGGAGGGATCGAGGGGGAGGCCGGACAGGTCGCCGGGTGGCTCGCGGAGAGCCTGCGGGCGTTCTCGATGCGCCAGCATCTGATCGTCAACCGCCGCCTGCGCTTCGGCGTACGGGACCAGGACACCGGCGACACGGCACGCCTGAAGGCCGACTACGTCAACCCGATGCGCCTCGCCCAGGAGACCGACGGCGACGGACCGGGCGCTCCCGACTTCGTGTGCGGCGGACGGTACGACTTCGGGCTGCTGCGTACCGACGACGGCTGGCGGCTGCGCGAGGTGGTCGTCCACGAGAAGTGGCGGCGCCTGCCCGGCCGGGCCCCGGCGCCCGTGGTCCACTGAGCCGACGTCCTCTGTCCCCCGGGGCGTCCACGGCACGCGCATCGGGGCCGCTCACGGGGTAGGAGGCGCCGTATGGATTCGTTCGGCCACTGGCTTCGCTCCCCGTGGCGGCGCTCGATACTCGCCGCGCTGGCGGGCGCCCTGCCCGTACTCGCCTTTCCCGCCCCGTCCTTGTGGTGGCTCGCCTACGTCGCCCTCGTCCCCTGGCTCACGCTCGCCCGCTCCGCGCCGACCGGGAAACGGGCGGCGTACGACGGCTGGTGCGGCGGGTTCGGCTTCATGCTGGCGATGCACCACTGGCTGTTTCCCTTCCTGAACGTGTTCACGGTCGTCCTCGCCGCGCTGCTCGGCGCGCTGTGGGCCCCCTGGGGCCGGCTGGTGCGCCGGTTCCTCGCGGGAACGCCCTCACCGGGCCGGGTCGTGGCCGCCCTGCTCGTCCTGCCGTCCGGCTGGCTCGGTGTCGAACTCGTGCGCTCCTGGCAGGGACTCGGCGGCCCGTGGGGCGTGCTCGGCTCCAGCCAGTGGGAGGTGGCGCCCGCGCTGCGGCTGGCCTCGGTGGGCGGGGTGTGGCTGCTCAGTTTCCTGATCGTGGCCGTGAACGTGGCGGTCGCCGTGCTGGTCCTGGTCCGCGAGTCCCGGGTACCGGCCGTGGCCGGTCTGCTCGCGACGGCCGCCGCGACCTCGGCGGTCTGGGCCTGGTCGCCGCGCCCCGCCACCGACGCCGGCGACCGGGCCAGGATCGCCGTCGTCCAGCCCGGCATCGTGGCCGGCGCCGGCAGCGCCGACCGCCGGTTCGACCTCGAGGAGCGGCTGACCCGGCAACTCGTCGGGCAGAACGCCGACCTGATCGTCTGGGGCGAGAGCAGCGTCGGCTTCGACCTGGACGACCGGCCCGACCTGGCCCGGCGGATCGCGGAGCTCTCCCGTGACACCGGCGCCGACATCCTGGTCAACGTGGACGCCCGGCGCTCCGACAAGCCCGGTATCTACAAGAGTTCGGTCCTGGTCGGCGCCGACGGCCTCACCGGCGACCGCTACGACAAGATGCGGCTGGTCCCCTTCGGCGAGTACATCCCGGCCCGTTCGCTGCTCGGCTGGGCCACCTCGGTCGGCAAGGCAGCGGGCGAGGACCGCAGGAAGGGCTCGCAGCAGGTGGTGATGAACGTCGGGCACGGCCTGCGGATCGGCCCGATGGTGTGCTTCGAGACCGCGTTCCCCGACATGACCCGCCATCTCACCGGGGACGGCGCCGACATCCTCGTCGGCCAGTCGTCGACCTCGTCCTTCCAGCACAGCTGGGCCCCCGAGCAGCACGCCTCGCTCGCCGCGCTGCGCGCCGCCGAGACGGGCCGCCCCATGGTGCACGCGACACTGACGGGCGTCTCCGCCGTCTACGACCCGAGCGGCCGGCCCATCGGATCATGGCTCGGCACCGACAGCAGCGCCGCCGAGGTGTACGACGTACCGCTGGCACGGGGCGTCACCCCGTACGTCCGCCTCGGCGACTGGCCGGTGCACGCGGCCCTGCTGATCCTCGCCGCGTGGGCCGTCACCGAGGGCGTACGGACGCTGCGGCTCAGGCGGCCCGCTCCTGAACCGCTCGTACCACCCGCTCGCACAGCTCATGAGTCGCCAGCGCGTCCCGTGCGCTGAGCACCTTGCCCGCGCGCACGGCGTCGAGGAAGGCGAGCACGGCCTGCTCGACGCCGCGCTGCCGGGCGACGGGCACCCAGTCACCGCGCCGCCGGATCGTCGGCTGCCCCTTGTGGTCGATGACCTCGGCGAGGTTGACCACCTGACGCTTGGTGTCCTGCCCGGACACCTCCAGGATCTCCTCGGCCGAGCCGCTGAGCCGGTTCATCACCCCGAGCGCGGTGAAGCCGTCCCCGGCGAGCTGCAGTACGACGTGGTGCAGCAGTCCGTCCTGGACGCGGGCGCGCACGGTGACGTCGTCGACCGGGCCGGGCACCAGGAAACGGAGCGTGTCGACGACGTGGATGAAGTCGTCGAGGATCATCGTGCGCGGCTCCTCGGGGAGCCCGATCCGGTTCTTCTGCATCAGGATCAGCTCGCGCGGATGATCGGCGCACTGTGTGTACCCGGGGGCGTGGCGGCGGTTGAAGCCGACGGCGAGAGCCGTGTTCCGCGCCTCCGCGAGCGCCACCAGCCGCTGCGAGTCCGCGAGTTCGTAGGCCAGCGGCTTGTCGACGTACGTCGGTACACCCGCCTCCAGCAGCCGTGTCACGAGCTCGGGATGCACGGCGGTCGGCGCGTGCACGAAGGCCGCGTCGAGGTTCTGGGCGAGCAGGGACTCAAGGTCGGTGTGGCGCTGCGGCTCGGGGAGGTGGAGGCCGTCGGCGACCCTGGTGAGGGTGGCGGGCGTACGGGTCTGCAGATGCAGTTCGACCTCGGGGAGGCCGCCGAGCACCGGCAGGTAGGCCTTCTGCGCGATGTCGCCCAGCCCGATGCAGCCGACCTTCACGGGGACTCCCTCACTGCCTGCGTGCCTGCGCGTGCCAAGGGCAGCATACGGCGGGCACGGCGGCCGCCGGTCGGTGATGCCGGTTGGCGTCCGGCCGCGCGCCCGGGTCGGCCGGCACTGGGCTGCCGGGGCCGGAGGCGTGCGCAAAACCCGTGGTGTGATCGGGCCGGTGGGGGCGAAGATGCAGGTATGACGACGACCGAGCGCCATGAACCCGCCACCAACGCCGACGAACGCACCATGCTGGAGGGCTGGTTGGACTATCACCGGCAGACCCTCGCGTGGAAGTGCGAGGGCCTGACCGACGCCCAGTTGCGGACTCAGGCGGTGGAACCCTCCACGTTGTCGCTGATGGGGCTGGTGCGGCACATGGCGGAGGTGGAACGGAGCTGGTTCCGCAGGGTGCTCACGGACGAGGCCGTCGGCTCGATCTACCACAGCGACGCGGATCCGGACGGCGAGTTCCATCTCACGGACGCGGACACGTGGCAGGAGGCGTACGCCACCTGGCAGGCCGAGATCGAGACCGCCCGGCGCAACGCGGCGCGGTTCGGCCTGGACGACACCTCCGAGGGCAAGCACCGGCGTACCGGTGAGCGGTTCAACCTGCGCTGGATCGTCACGCACATGATCGAGGAGTACGCCCGCCACAACGGCCACGCCGACCTGCTCCGGGAGCGCGTCGACGGCGCCACCGGCGACTGACGTCAGCCACTGAGGATCCGGCCCCACCGTACGGGGCCGGAGATCACCCATGCGGGGCATCCTGAGGCTGTCCGCTGCCCCGACGGGCGCCGCAGCCAGCAGAGTTACGCGCGTGCATCGAACGACGACCACAGCAACGCTCCTGGTGACCGTGGCTGTCTCGGCCCTCGCGGGTTGCGTGACGGTCCAGCGCCCGCCCGCTCCCGGCCCGCCGACGGCGCCGTCCCGGCCGTCGGCGCCCCGGCCCGACGGCCCGGCGGAGCCGCAGGTCGTGCAGGCGCCCGCCCGTGAGGCCCTGGAGATGACCGACCCGTCCCGCCACCCGAAACCCGCCGCGGGCCCGTCGGCCCCGGCGCAACCACGACAGCAACTGCCGCCCCGCACGCACCCCGCCCGTCGGGCTGACCCGGAGGGTCCCGAACCCCGGCACCCCGACGCCGGTCAGCGCCGGCGACCGCGCGTCGACACCCCGGACCTGACCAGGACGTTCCCCGGGAACCAGCAGGATGTCTGCGCCCTCGGCAAGAAGTACGGCGGCTGGCGCGCGGACAGCCCGGAGGCGATGATCTGCGACCAGGCGTACGGGCGTTGACGACACCGACTTCCGCAGTGGGGCGCCGCGAGGGCCTCAGGACCGCCGGCGCGGCGGCCCCCACGCTCCCCCTCCGCCGGAGTCCCCCTCCCCCAGCCGCACCTCCAGTCGGCTGATCGCCGCCCGCACGCCGTCGCCGTAGCTGTCGTCCCCCAGCGCGTACGACGCGCTGCGTGCCCGGCGCAGATGGGTGCGGGCGGCCTCGGCGTGGCCGAGCTTCACATAGTCGGCCGCGAGATTCAGGTGCAGCGAGGGGTACAGCGCCCGCACCGCGAGGGCGTCCTCCTGCCGCTCTCCGTGGTGCTCGGCGGGCGGGGTCTCCGTCAGCTCCGCCGCGGCCGTCAACGCCCGCAGGTCCCAGGCGAGTTCGTCGTACGGATCGTCGTGGGTGTCGGCCAGGTAGTGCGCCAGGGTGCAGCGGTGCAGTGGATCTCCGTGCTCGCCGATCTCCGCCCACAGGCCCAGGAAGCGGTGCCGGGCCTCCTCGCGGTCCCCCGCGTGATGCAGCATGACGACCTGCCCGATCCGTGTCATCAGGGCATCCGCGGCCGCCTTCCCCTGTCGCTCCGCCACCGCGCCCTCCACACCCTCGCCGGCTGTCCCTCCCGACGCTAACCGCCCCCACCGGCAATCCCGGTCAGGCGGCACCGGGGCACTGTGCGGGGAACGCCGGGGCGACGGGCGACCCGGGTCGATGCCAGGCCGGCAGGCGCATGGCTGTCGCTGAGGTGGGCGGGCTGACGTCGGTGGGACCTGGGACCTGGGGGGCCTGGGACCTGGTCCGAGGGCCGGGTGGGGCGACCGCCCACCCGGAGCCGCCTCACCGCGCCCGCTCACCCAAGGTCAGGAATCCGCCAGTCGATCGGCTCGTGCCCCTGCCGGGCCACCGCCTCGTTGATCTGTGTGAACGGGCGGGAACCGAAGAACTTCTTCGCCGACAGCGGGGAAGGGTGCGCGCCCTTGACCACCACGTGCCGGGTCTCGTCGATCAGGGGCAGCTTCTTCTGCGCGTAGTTGCCCCACAGGACGAAGACCGCCGGGTCGGGCCGGCCGGCCACCGCGCGGATCACCGCGTCGGTGAACCTCTCCCAGCCCCTGCCCTTGTGCGAGTTGGCCTCGCCTCCGCGGACCGTGAGCACCGCGTTGAGCAGCAGGACACCCTGGCGGGCCCACGGCATCAGATAGCCGTTGTCCGGGACGGGCAGGCCCAGCTCCTCCTTCATCTCCTTGTAGATGTTGCGCAGCGACGGCGGGGTCTTCACGCCGGGCCGGACCGAGAAGCACAGGCCGTGCCCCTGCCCCTCGCCGTGGTACGGGTCCTGGCCGAGGACGAGGACCTTCACCCGCTCGTACGGCGTCGCCGCCAGAGCGGCGAAGACCTCCTCGCGCGGCGGGTACACGGGACCCCTCGCCCGCTCCTCCTCGACGAACTCCGTCAGCTCCTTGAAATAGGGCTGCTGCAGTTCGTCGCCCAGAACCCCGCGCCAGGACTCGGGCAGCATGGCGATGTCGGTCACGTCGACTTCCTTAGGGTGTGCGGTCGCTGGGGATCGGTCACCGCAACCTGCGGTCGCCCCACGCCACAGAACCTACCGGCGACCACTGACACTCGCCGCCGAGAACGGCCAAACCGGCCGCTACCAGCTGGTCTTCCGGTGCAACTGCCACACCGTCATGATCGTCGACGGGTCCAGCGCCTGCTCCGCGCCCGAGATGTCGTCGTTCGCGGCCACGTACTGCCGGCCCTGCCACAACGGCAGCAGCCGTGCGTCGTCGACGAGGATCTGCTGGGCCTCCTCGAAGTCCTTCTCCACGTCGGCCCGGTTGCTCTCGCCGCGCGAGCGGGGCAGCAGCACCCCGGTGATCTTGGGCGCCGGGTAGGGCGTACCGAGCGCGTTCTCCTTGCCCACGAACGGGGCGATGAAGTTCTCGGCGTCCGGGAAGTCGGGGAACCAGCCCCGCCCGAACACGGGGTACTCGCCCTTCCGGTAGCCCTCGACGTACGTCTTCCAGGGGCGGCCCTTCAGGGTGATGCTGAACAGGCCGGAGTCGTCCAGCTGCCGCTTGAGCTCCTGGAACTGCTGGGCGGTCTCGGAGCCGTAGCGGTCGGTGGTGTACCAGAGGGTCAGCGGAACGCGCTTCTTGATGCCGGCGTCGGAGAGGATCCGTCGGGCCTTGGAGGTGCTGGGCTCGCCGTAGTCGTCGAAGAAGCCCGTGGTGTGACCCGTGAGCCCCTTGGGGACCATCGAGTACAGCGGGTCCACGGTGTCCTTGTAGACCTTGTGCGCGATGGCCGCCCGGTCGACGACCTGGGCCACCGCCTTGCGAACGGCGAGTTTGTCGGCCCAGGGGTCCTTCGGGTTGAACACCAGGTAGCTGATGTCGGTGCCGGAGCCCTCGATCAGCTGGAGGTTCCTGTCCTTCTTGCTTTCGAGGGAGACGATGTCGTCGGCGGCCAGACCCCGGTAGGTGAGGTCGATCCGCCGGTCCCGCAGCGCCTTGACCATGGACGAGGAGTCCTGGAAGTAGCGGATCGTCACCGCGTCGTTCTTCCGCTGCGCGAAGCCCTTGTAGCTCTTGTTCGCGACGAGCTCGGCCTGCTTGCCCTCGTCGTACGACCGGAGGGCGTACGGGCCGGACCCGGACACCTTGCCGTCCTCGCGGAGCGATCGGGACGGGTAGTCCTCGGGGTCGACGATCGACATGGCCGGGGTTGCGAGCACGAACGGGAAGGTGGCGTCGGGCTGGTTGAGGTGGAAGACCACCTCACGGTCGCCCAGCGCCTGGACCCGGTCGAGGCTGCCGAGGAGTCCGGCGGGGCCGCTCGGGACCTTGATGGCCCTGATCCGGTCGATCGAGTACTTCACCGCCTGCGCGTCGAGCCGGTGCCCGTCGGCGAACGTCATGCCCTCGCGCAGCTCGCAGCGGTACGTCCGGCTGGAGGTGTCGGTGAAGGCGCAGCGCTCGGCGGCGTCGGGCTGGGGTGTGATCGCGCCGTTCGGGTAGGCCAGCAGGGTCTGGTAGATGTTGCGGAACAGCTCCCATGAGCCGTCCCAGGCGGCGGCGGGGTCCAGCGTGCTGGGGGCACTGGTGGTGCCCACCACGATCGGCCCGGCGTCGTCGGACGAGCCGGACGACAGCACACCGCAGCCGGTGGCCAGGGACGATATGGACGCGATGGCCGCCACGTGTCGCAGGCATCGTCTCCGGTTGAACACGCGCACGCTCCTCGATCCGCCGTAGCAAGAGTCGGCAGACGATACCGCAGCGTCCGGCGGGCGGGACCTCCGTGTGGGCGGCCTTCTCCGGCAACCGGTTGATGACGACGTTGTCAAAGCCCGGTGAAGATCCTGTACGCCGACACGGGCGCCGTTTCCGACACCGGGCGCCCGTATCCCCGGGGGCACGGGCCCCGTGCCCCCGGGGACGAGACTCAGCCCACGCCGGCGTTCAGGAAGATGCCGCCGTCGACGACGAGGGTCTGGCCGGTGATCCAGTCGGACTGCTCCGAGGTGAGGAACGCGGCGGCGCCGCCGATGTCGGAGGGCATCCCGAGCCGGCCCAGCGGGTAGCCCGCGGCGGCCTCCTCCTCCCGGCCCTCGTACAGGGCCTTGGCGAACTGGGTCTTCACGACCGCCGGGGCGATCGCGTTGACCCGCACCCTGGGCGCGTACTCGTGCGCCAGCTGGAGGGTCAGGTTGATCATCGCGGCCTTGCTGATGCCGTACGCGCCGATGAAGGGCGAGGCGGAGACGCCCGCCACGGAGGCGATGTTGACGATCGCGCCGCCGTTGTCCTTCTGCCAGGCGTGCCAGGTCTTCTGGGCGAAGCCGAGCGCCGAGACGACGTTGGTCTCGAACACCTTGCGGGCGATGTTCAGGTCGAGGTCGGCGATCGGTCCGAACACCGGGTTCGTACCGGCGTTGTTGACCAGGAAGTCGACGCGGCCGAACGCCTCCATCGTGCGCTCGACGACGACGGCCTGGTGCTCCTCGTCGTGCGCCTTGCCCGCGACGCCGATGACGCGGTCGGCGCCGAGCTGCTCGACGGCTTCCTTGAGCGCGTCCTCGTTGCGGCCGGTGATGCAGACGCGATCGCCGCGTGCGATCAGAGCCTGCGCGACGCCGTACCCGATGCCGCGGCTGGCACCCGTGACGAGCGCGACCTTGCCCGAAAGTCCGGGAGGTTCCGGGAGTTCCACGGAAGTCATGTTCCTGATCCCCTAGTCGAGCGGTCCGCCGGCGACGTACAGCACCTGGCCGGAGACGAAGCCGGCCGCCTCGCCGGTGAAGAAGGCGATCGCGTCGGCGACGTCCTCGGGCTCGCCGACGCGGGCCACCGGGATCTGGGTGGCGGCGGCGGCCTTGAAGTCCTCGAAGCCCATGCCGACGCGGTCGGCGGTGGCCTTGGTCATCTCGGTGGCGATGAAGCCGGGGGCGACCGCGTTGGCGGTGACGCCGAACTTGCCGAGCTCCTTGGCGAGGGTCTTGGTGAAGCCCTGCAGACCGGCCTTGGCGGCGGAGTAGTTGACCTGCCCGCGGTTGCCGAGCGCGGAGGACGAGGAGAGGTTGACGATCCGGCCGAAGCCCGCGTCCACCATGTGCTCCTGGCAGGCCTTGGACATCAGGAAGGCGCCGCGCAGGTGCACGTTCATGACGGTGTCCCAGTCGGCGACGCTCATCTTGAACAGCAGGTTGTCACGCAGGACGCCCGCGTTGTTCACCAGGATGACCGGCGCGCCGAGCTCCTGGGCGATGCGCGCGACCGCCGCCTCGACCTGCGCCTCGTCCGAGACGTCACAGCCGACCGCGAGGGCCCTGCCGCCGGCCGCGGTGATCTTCTCCACGGTGTCCTTGCAGGCGGCCTCGTCGAGGTCGATCACGGCGACCGCGCGGCCCTCGGCGGCCAGTCGTACGGCGGTGGCGGCGCCGATGCCGCGCGCTCCGCCGGTGACCACGGCAACCCGCTGCTCAGTGGTGGACATTGCTGGTTCTCCTCGCCCTCGAGAAGGACGCCCATCGAGTGAGCGACCGCTTAGTACCTTCAGCAGACGTGACGCTAGAAGCCCTGGCACCCGGTGTCAACGGCGGGCCGGGGGTGTGTGATCCATTACCCCCCGGCAGAGCGTCGGTCCGGGACGGGCCCGCCGTCATCGTCCCGCACCGGTGCCCGTCGAGGCACCCGATCGGCCCCGTGCCGCGCGCCCCTGCGCCACCTGCCCCATAGCGTCGACGCGCGGGCCACTCGTGGCCGGAAAGGAGGCGCTCCATGCGCCGTCGTACCGCTGTCGCCGGCACTCTGATCGCGATCGCCGCGACCGCGCCGTTGGCCGCCACCGCTCACGCCCAGGATCTGCGCTGCCGCGACTTCACCTTCCAGGAGGATGCGCAGGCCGCGCTCGACACGAACCCCGACGATCAGAACCGACTCGACGAGGATCAGGGCCCGGCCGACGGCATAGCCTGCGAGGCACTGCCCCGTCGCGACTCTCCCGTCACCTCATCCACCAGCCGTCCTTTCAGTTCCGCGACCCCCACCGCCGTCACCCCGACCCGTGGTGTGCAAGGCGGGCTGGGCGGCGCGTCGGCCTCCGGACCGACCGGCCTGGAGATGGGGATCGGCTCGGCCTTCGTGGCCGGCGGTGTCCTCGCGACCGGCTATGCGGTGAGGCGCCGACGGTCCTGACGCCGGCCCACGGACCGCGCACGCGGCGCGAACCGGCCGAGGCCTCGGCCCCCTCCCCCGCGGCCGGACGGGACGACGCCACGGCGGGGCGGCACGGCATCGCAGCGGGGCGGGCGCCGGACGCTGCGGTCCCGGGCACGCGCAGGCTCAGTCACCGCACGAGCAGGTCGAGCAGCCGGTCGGCCTCCGCGGCCGGATCGGCCGTCAGTCCGGTGTGCACCGGGCCCGGCTGGACGATCGTCGAGCGCGGGGCGATCAGCCAGCGGAAGCGGCGGCCGGGGTCGTCGGCCGCGGCCTGGCCGGCCGCCTCGCCGCCCGCGCACACACCCTCGACGGCCGTCAGGGCCGCGCGTACGCCGGGCACGTCCGCGTCGGGGTCGAGGACGAGCAGCTTCGCCTCGTCGAGGTGGGTGCGGACGCCGACGTAGGCCTTCGCACGGCAGTACACGAGGACGCCGGCGTTGACGCACTCGCCGCGCTCGACGCGGGGCACGACCCGCAGCAGGGCGTACTCGAAGACGTCTCGGTCGCTGCGGCGGCCGCCCTTGATGATGTGGCGCTCACTCACATGACTCACCTGACTCCCTCGATGCCGTGAACGCGGTCATGGACGACGGCGGCCCGTGCGACCAGCGGCCGCGCGTAGGCCCGCCGGAGGTCGTCCGGCGTCTCGAAGCCGGGCTCGTCGGCGAGCCACACGTCCGGGACCTGTGCCGTGACCTCGGCCAGGAGTTCCTCGGTGACCAGCGGCGCCAGCGCGGTGGCGGCCGCGTCGAGATCCGGCGCGAAGGGCGCGAGCACGTGGTCAAAGGCGTCGTACGGGCGGGCCGCCGACGCCTCGGAGCCCGGCCAGTTGTGGTGCCAGATCATGGTCGCGCCGTGGTCGATGAGCCACAGCTCGCGCTGCCACCACAGCAGGTTGGGGTTGCGCCAGGAGCGGTCGACGTTGTTGACCAGCGCGTCGAACCAGACGATCCGACCGGCCTCCTCGGGGCTCACGGAGAACGCGAGCGGGTCGAAGCCGAGGGCACCGGAGAGGAAGGTCATACCGAGGTTGGTGCCGCCGCTGGACTTGAGCAGCCCCTGCACCTCCGGATCGGGTTCGCCGAGACCCAGATCCGGATCGAGGCCGATCGTCACCAGCCGGGGCACCCGGAAGCCGAGCCGCCGCGCGAGTTCCCCGCACACCACCTCGGCGACCAGCGTCTTGCGGCCCTGCCCGGCGCCGGTGAACTTCATGACGTACGTCCCGAGATCGTCGGCCTCGACGAGCCCCGGCAGCGAGCCGCCTTCACGCAGGGGCGTGATGTAGCGGGTCGCGGTGACCTCTTTCAGCAATTTCCCAGGCCATCCATCTCTTCAACCTTGCAATCCACTACCCACCTCGGGAGGGGTGCAGCAGCACAAACCACCCGCCGACGAGCCTGGGGAGATCTGGGGAGTTTCGGCCGGCATGCCGATCTCCGCACTCCCCGAGCAGTCCGCCGATGGCCGTGCGCCCCTTGCGGCCGGCCTCCGGCATGAAGTGAGCATAGTAACCGCGGGGGATACCGACGCTCCGCGCGCAAGGTCACACAGCTCGTGATGGAGGCACTCGGAGTCTGATGGGCGCGGGGCGTTTTCCTGGGGAGCGCCCCACACTCACAGGGTCCGGAACAGAAGACGGAAGCCCATGCGTGCCGCAGCAGCTGCTTTCCGTTCAAGGTGCGACCTTCGAAGGGGGCCGGGCTATCGGGCTTCCGCCCAGCGGAGACGCATTCCGGGATCTTGATGTCAGGCCTGCTACGGGCCTGCCCTGACGGCGGTTTGTCAGCGCACGCCTGCCGCATCGAGCAGGGTGGCCACCGTCGGGGCGACGAGGCCGGTGAGGTTGTCGGCTCCGATCCCCGCGCGAGCGCTGGCGCCGTCGAAGACCACGCTGAGCTGCCGGGCCAGCAGGTCGGGATCGACAGCTCCGCCCGGTTCGGCCTCGGCCCGGAAGAACGCCGTCAGATTTCCCTTGATCCGGTGTGCCACCTGGCTCGCCGGATGACTCTGGTCCTTCAGCTCGATCTGCACGGCCAGGTACCGGCATCCTCGGAACTCGGGCGCTCCGGCCTGCCGTTCCACCTGCTCGAAGACGTGCAGGATCCGCGCGCGGGGTGAGCGGCCGTCGCCCGCGTCAGGCAGGAGTGTCGCCACGAAGGCGGAAGCGCGTTGTTCCAGGCTCGCTGCGAGCAGTTCGTCCTTGCTCTCGAAGAGCTGGTACATGGAGCGCTTGGACACCCCCGCCGTCTTGCACAGCGCGTCGATGCCGACGCCGACGCCGTCTCGGTAGGTGAGCGTGGCCGCCGCTTCCAGCAGCCGCTCCCGGGGGCCGGCCTTCACTTCTGTGCTCATACGGTGAGGTTAACTCGATTCCGGCGAAATTGAAACCGATCGGTTTTCCGGCCGGTCGGGTGGGCTGCACTGGCCGTGCGACGGAGAGGAATCCGGGGCCGAGCGGTGGTTCGGCGACGGCCCCAAAGGCCGTCGCCGGGCTGTGGGAACCCTGAGCGCCTCAGTGGGCGATCACGGGCTCGCCCTCCGACGGCACCAGGGCCGAGTTCGGCATCAGGAACGCCGCGAGCACCGCACCGACCACGAATATCCCCGCGCCCCACGCCAGGGTGGCCGTGTCTGCCGCAAACACTTCATGAAACATGCCGCGCCCTGGGCATCGACCTCCAAATCGAGAAAGCGACCTCTGAAGTGCCGACAGCCGATGACCATCCCCGATGAGTCACCTGGTGGAGAAGCTCGCCGCCGTCTCCCCCCGCGACCACGGCACCAAGGTGCTGATCCTCGACGACATCACCCGGCCGGGCATGCACCGCGTCGACGACCAGGACACCCTCGACCTGATCCCCGCCTTCGAACTGACCGACGCGCCGCAGCGCGATCCAGGGGCCGGCGAGATCCCCGCCGTCCCCATCCCGCAACGACTCCCGAGCACGGGGCGTCGCCGCAACACCGTCTTCGACGACCGCGGCCCTGCCGAGAACCTGGGACAACCCCGCGCCAGGCCACTGCCACGCAGCTGGACCCCCTTCCCTGGGAGCTGTCGAACAGTTGCGCGTCGACTGATCCGTGGCCGGGCTTGGTTGTGGCGCCTGGGCGGAGGCACGGGCCGGCCGTGGAGCCTGCCGCTGGAGAGACCCAGTGAGGGTCGGCGGATCGGGTGAGTGCCGCCCTGCTCCATACCGAGATCGTCAGTACGACCTGGGACCTGCTTCGGTGGCCCACACACGGTTCGAATAGCCGGTGGGCTTCTGGCCCTTGCGGACGACCTCACAGCGGTACTGGGTTTTCGCGTTCACGGGGACTGCCGCGGCTTCGGGGATGTTGTTGCACAGGGCGTAGTCGATGTAGCCCTTGTTGTTCCCATAGAGGTACCGGGCGACTCCCTCCCGCGTGAGGATGCCTTTGTCCGGAGTCGCCTTGTACTGCACGTAGTTGTCGGACCAGGCGGCGTTGTCGCCGATGGTGACGGCCCATTGGACCTTGACACCGTCGAAGGTGGTGGTGCAGGTCGCCTTGGTGGCCTTCGTCGAGGCGAGGTTGCTGGGGCAGGTGGCGGTGGTCCTGCCCTCCGCGTACGCCATTTTGACGGTGCGGCTCCGCAGTTCGTACTCCAACTGCTCGGCGAAGGGGGCATCCTCGGCCGGGGAAGGCTTTATCTCGTCGTCAACGACGGTGGTGGCCGGCTTGGTCAGCTTCTGCGGGAGCAAGGTAGCGGTGGGCGACGGCTTGGCTGCGGCGTCATCCGACCCCGAATCCCCGTTCGCGCAGCCCGTGGCCAGCAAAAGGGCGCAGCCAACCGCGGCAACGATCTTTGTTCGCATGAGCACACCCTATGCGGCGCCTGTGGCACCAACTCCAGCCGCCCTGGCGGCGGACCGTCCCGGTCCCAGGAGGTACTCCACGAGTTGTCCCGACACTCTGGACAGTGCGGCACTCATGCGCTCGTACATCGCCGCGTCGACCACCGGCCGGGGCTCCTCGGGAACATCCCGGGTGCCCTGAACGGTCCATCTGCCGAAAGGAACCAGCCTGGCCGAAGAAGCTCTCGGACGAGGACCGGCGCGGGCTGACCGCCTTGTTCTGGTCGCACATCAACCCGTACGGCACCTTCCGGCTGGAGATGGACAAGCGGCTCGATCTGGCGCCCATGACGGTTCCCCGCATCTGGTAGGGCCGGCGCAGTCGACACGGCACGCGCAAGGCGATCAGCGCCACGAGTGTCAGACGGTCTTTCCGGGACGGCTGGTGTGGAGGCGTTCCCAGAGGCGGACCACATGCGCGTGCAGCGCGTCCTCGGCCTCTTCAGCGGTCAAGTGCCCAATGAGCACATGGCTGGTCAGGCCGTCCGCGAGGGCGAGCAGGGCCCGGGCCTCGCGCTGCGGATCGAGCGTCGCAGGGTCGGCCGGGCCGCTCTCGCCGGCCTCCGTGATGAGGCGGACGAGGAGGCCCTGGAGAGCCGCGTAACTGATTCTGAGTTTGGCGGCGAGTGGCTCGCTGGCGGCGGCCTGGGCGACGAATGCGAGCCACACCCGTGCCTCGGCGCGGTGCTCTGTGCGGAGCAGGGCGATCTCGGTGGCCGCGTGACCCAGTGCGGAAGCGGCTGACTGGGCCGGGCTGCCGGACAGGTGGGCGCGTACACGTTCGGTGATGCGCTCGCCGACGTGGTCGACGGCGAACAGGAGCATCTCCTCCTTGGTGCGGAAGCAACGCTGAACGGCACCCAGGGAGACCTCCGCGCGGGTGGCGACGTCGCGCATGGTCACTCCTTCAGGTCCGTGTTCGTCACAGAGGAGACAGACGGCCTCGGCGATCCGTCGGCGTCGGCTCTCGTAGTCCACCTGCTTGGGCATGTTCGGGCGCCTCCTTTTTCCAATACGATCGTATCGATTCCGGGTTATGGTTCCGACGCGAGCGCCTCGACGCATGAATGGGGAGGACAGGAATCGTGCGGGATGCCCTATGGAAGATGCCGGCCGCAGCCCAGGCAGAGGCAGTCCGGAACGGAGACGTATCGGCTGTCGAACTGGTCGACAGCCACCTGGACCGCATCGCCGACGTCAACCCGCAGGTCAACGCTGTCACGCAGCTGATGGCCGACCGCGCCCGTGAAGCCGCGGCACAGACGGATTCGCGCCGGGCCGCAGGCGAGGAGCTGGGGCCTCTGGCAGGAGTGCCGTTCACGGTGAAGGAGACCACCGCTGTCGAAGGCGTGCCGACGACGATGGGAGTCGCGCGCTTCCTCGATCTGGTGGCGACGGCCGACGCACCCCCGGTGGCCCGGCTGCGTGCCGCCGGAGCCATACCGATCGGGCACAGCAACATACCGACCCTGGTCCTGGCCGGGATGCACACCCGCAGCGAACTGTTCGGCGACACCGTCAACCCGTGGGACCGGAGCCGGACTCCGGGAGGTTCCAGCGGCGGCGACGGAGTGGCCGTGGCCACCGGCATGGCCGCGCTCGGGCTCGGCAACGACTCCGGCGGATCAGTACGGATCCCGGCCTCGTTCTGCGGCGTGACGGGACTGAAGCCCACTGCCGGGCGATTCCCCGCCGACCACCGTATCCTCGGCCCGGACGACCCAGGACCCGCCTCACAGACGCTGGTCACCGACGGGCCCCTGGCCCGCAGGATCGCCGACCTGCGGCTGGCATACGAGGCGCTGGCCGGGACCGACCCGCGGGACCCGCGGGCCGTACCGGTGCCCGTCCGTGGTGAGCCGCTGCCGGGACCGGTGAAGGTGGCGGTCGTCGCAGATCCCGGCGGCCACGGCGTCCACTCCGCAGTCCGCGGTGCTGTCGCGGCCGCGGCCGACGCGCTGCGGGACGCCGGGTACGACGTGCGGGAGATCGCGGACGTTCCGCGGCTGGATGAGGCACTTGAGGCGTACCACCGGATCGTCGTGACCGAATTCGCCCCGACCTGGCCGGTGGTGCGGACACTGCTCGGCGAGGGCGGAGATCGCTACATCGAGATGACGATGGAGAAGACCCCGCCCGCGACCGCCGCGGAGTTCATGCGGCTGATGGGGGTCTGGCTGGGCATCCGCCGCTCCTGGGCGGAGTTCCTCGACGAGTACCCGCTGCTGCTCGGGCCGGTCTTCACAGAGCCGGCCGTCGAGCCGGGGCTGGAGTCACGCGACCAGGCAGGACGGGAACGAGTCGGCTCGGGCATGCGCCTGTGCACGGTGACCAGCTTCGCGGGCGTACCCGGGGTCGCCGTACCGACCGGAGTGACCGACGGCCTGCCGTCCGGCGTGCAGATCGTCGGGCGCGCGTTCCGGGAGGACCTGTGCCTGGATGCTGCCCAGGAGGTCGAGGACCGCCTCGGAGTGCTCACACCGATCGACCCTCGCCCGGCAGTCCCAGCGGCCGCGCGGTAGGCGGTGCCACGACAGTCGGGCAGGGAGACGGGCCCTCCTTTCTGGCCGTCGTGCACATCACCGAGATGTTCCGCCTCCTACGCGGCACCGGGCACTTCCTCGACGTGCCCGACGTCCTCCACCGCGACCGCCTCGCCCCGCGCATCCACGACGGCGCGTTCTGCGTGGTGGACCTCACCGCGGCCAGTCCATCGCCGTCTTGGCCCGCGACCACCACGTCGGTCTCCGCGACCGGAGACCTGGCCAACTGGGCGATCGCAGCTGAAGCAGTGGACCGCCCCGGGCAATGCCCGAGGATTCACCAAGGGGGCGTGCCGAACCCGGCGTATCAACGGCTCGTCAGGCGCTGAGTGCGGTGCGCAGGGTGGCGGCCATCAACTCGATGGCCTCCTTGCCGGCCGGCACCGGGCCGGTGTGCGTGAAGTAGTGGTCGACGCCCTGGAACACGCGGTGGGTGACCAGGACGCCCTCGGCGTCCAGGGCCTTGGCGTAGGCGTCGCCCTCGTCGCGCAGGCGGTCGTTCTCCGCGGTGATGACCAAGGCGGGCGGCAGTCCGGCGAGGTCGTCGGCCAGCGCGGGAGAGACGAGGGGATGGGCGACGTCGGCAGGGTCCGTGACATAGGCGCCGGTGAAGACGCGCATGAGGTGGGGGTTGAGCAGCGGCTTGGCGAGGGGAGACTGCTTGGCCGCGGGATCGGTGACCATGTCGACCGGCGCGGAGTCGAGGATCTGGAGTAGCGGCGAGAAGGTGCCTCGCTCACGGGCCAGTCGGCACACGGCGGCGGTCAGGTTGGCCCCGGCACTGTGTCCGCCCACGGCAAGTCGCGAGCCGTCCCAGTTGTTGACGGGGCCGTTGTCGGCGACCCACGCGGTCACGTCGTACGCCTGGGTGACCGCTGCGGGGTACGGCCGCTGCGGGGCGACGGCGTAGTCGACATTGATCACGACGCAGCCGGCCATGGCGGCTATGTAGCGGCAGATGTGGTCGTCCTGCTCAGGGCGGCCGACGATGAAGCCACCGCCGTGGAAGTTGACGTACACCGGGGCGGGGGTCCCGGTGCTGTCCGTCGGACGGTAGACGGTGCAGTTCACCGGTCCGGCGCCGGTCTCCACCCGGAGAGGTTCCGTCTGCTTCGGGATGTCGGTGAAGCGCAGGTCCTTGTGCACGCGGCTCATCATGCCGCCGAGCAGCAGCTGGATCCCTCTGGCCTGGATTCTCTGGCTGAACGGCATGGCTCACCTCTGGTCGCTACAAACTTAAAATAACAGGATTCCTGATGATGGACCATCGCCTTGCGTTGCACAACGGCGATCCCACCCGTCGCGATCGGAAGCGGCAGGCGAAGGAGAGACGGGGCTCCCCCTGACCGGCGCCCCGCCCTCCCCGGCCCCCTGCTTCCTCTGGCGGCACAGCCGGTCCCGGACGCCCTCGACCGAGCAGGCGATCCGCCAGTGCCGACGTGGTCGGCGCCGCCGCTCTCCGGCCGGCCGTCAGGGACCATGGCGCTTTCCCCAAGGCCATGAAGGTGATCGGCGCCCCCTGGGCACGCCTGTGGCGTACGAGGGCGGCGAACGGCCACCCGGAGGAGGTCGTGGAGCAGGTCAGCAGTTCGCCCTGGTCCAGCCCGGCAGGGCACGGCGTTCACCGTCGGCGTCACCCCGGGTTACCGGTCGACAGCGAAGCGACAGCTCTGGCTTACCTCCCTCTGATCTCGAACACGTTTAGATCTCGACATCGTCTGAACAACCGGTGCCCGCAGGCCGTACCCCCCTGCACACGCACGAAGCTCGCAATGAAGGGAACGTCAGCATGACGACCAGCGAATCGCTTCCCCCCGCTCCGGCGCCCGCCCGCCGTACTGTCGTGGCGGCGGTCGGCGCGGCCGGACTCGCCGTCGCGCTGACCGCGTGCGGATCCTCCGACGACAGTTCCTCGGTCGACTCCTCGGACACCCAGGCCGGCGCGAACGCGAGCGGCGGCGGCTCCGGTTCGGGCAGCAGCGCCTCGTCCGGCTCCGGCGGCACCGCCCTGGCGAAGACCTCGGACATCCCCGAGGGCGGCGGCAAGATCTTCAAGGACCAGGGCGTGGTGGTCACCCAGCCGACAGCCGGCACCTACAAGGCGTTCTCGTCGAAGTGCACGCACCAGGGCTGCGCGGTGGCCAGCATCGCCAACGGCGTGATCGTCTGTCCCTGCCACAAGAGCGAGTTCTCCGTGACCGACGGCAGTGTGAAGAAGGGGCCCGCGACGCAGCCGCTGCCCGCCGAGCAGATCAGCGTGAGCGGGGACTCGATCACGCTGGCGTGACGCGTGCGCGCCGGGGCCGGGCGAAGCAGCCCAGCACCTCGTCCGTGGTCGCGACCGTGGCGACCAGCGCGAGGGTGTGGCGCACCATCGCCGGGGTGTAGTCGGAGGGCACCCCGGCGACGGCGTCCGTCGGCACGACGACGGTATAGCCGCGGTTGACGCCGTCGAACACCGCGTTGGGGATCGCCACGTTGGCGGAGACGCCGGTCACGACCAGTGTTCGGCAGCCGAGGTTGCGCAGCAGCGCGTCCACCTCGGTGCCCTGGATCGGCGACAGCCCGTGCAGCCGTCGTACGACGAAGTCGTCCTCGGTGACCTCGATGGGGGCCGCGACACGGACCGCCGTGGTGCCGGACAGCTGCTGGACGGGCAGCCGCTCGGCGGCACGGAAGAGGCGGGCGTTTCGGCTCGCGCCCCGGCCGTCCGGGCGGCGCTCGGCGATCGCGTGGATTACCTGGACGCCGCTGTCGTGCGCCGCGGCGACCAGGCGCGCCACGTTGGCGAGGGTGCCGGAGGTGCGTGCCTCCTCGGCGAGTTCGGGCAGGGCGCTGTCGGGTCCGACCACGCCCTGCTGGCACTCGACGGTGAGCAGGACCGTCGTCGCCGGATCGAGGAGTTCGCTGAGCTGTTCGTACGAAGGCACGGCTCCCCCTGGCCTTGGAGGGTGTGGGGCGGTGAGACTAGCCATCCTTGCGTGGGGGCGGAAGACGTCCCATCGTTTTCTGACGTGATGTCAGAGGATCTCCTGTGACACGACGTGAGAGAAAGAGGGGGCCGTATGACCGTCACGCAGCGCCGGGGCCGGAAGATCATGATGACGCCGGGCGAGCTGGACGAGTTCCTCACCAGCCAGCGCACCTGCCGGGTCGCCACCGTGTCCGCGAGCGGCGCCCCGCATGTCAGCACCCTCTGGTTCGCCTGGGACGGCACCTCGATGTGGCTGTACTCGGTGGTGCGCAGCAAACGCTGGACCGATCTGCGGCGCGATCCACGGGTCGCGATCGTGGTCGACACGGGTGAGGAGTACGACGAGCTGCGCGGCGTCGAGTTGTCCGGGGCCGTGGACTTCGTGGGCGAGGCTCCGCGCACCGGGGAGCTGTGCGCGGAGCTCGACCTGCCGGAGACGTTGTTCGCGCGGAAGAACTTCCACCTGGAGGAGATGCCGCACGACGGCCGGCACGCGTGGATACGGCTGACGCCGGAGAAGATCGTCTCCTGGGACTTCCGGAAGCTGGGGCCGGCCTGATTCACCCGACCTTCTCGGCGGCGGTGCGCAGGGCCTCGACCGCCGCCCGGATCGACGGGCGGCGGTCGGCGTCCGCCCGCCACACCGCGTAGATGTACCGGTGCACGCGGGGCCGCACCGGCACCGCCCGCACCCCGGCCGGCATCGGGTCGCGGCCGAGCCGGGGCGCGACGCAGACGCCCAGCCCGGCGGCGACCAGCGCGAGCTGGGTGTGGCTTTCCTCGGCGCGGTGGGCGATCCGGGGCTCCATGCCCTTGGCGCGCAACGTGTAGAGCAGCCACTCGTGACAGAACTCGCCCTCCGGCCAGGCGACCCACTCGTCCTCCGCGAAGTCCTCCAGGTCGACCTCGTCGCGGTCGGCGAGCGGGTGGTTCTCGGCCATGGCGATCTCCACGGGGTCGTCGAGGATCGACGCCTTGGCGAGGCCCTGCGGCATGGGCAGCGGCTTGTTGTACCAGTCCAGGACGACCGCGACGTCGGCGTCGCCCCGGAGCACGGCGTTGACCCCGTCCTCGGGCTCCAGTTCCCGCGAGCTCAGGCGCAGCGCCGGGTGGGCGGCGCGCAGGCCGGTGAGCGCGTCGGGGAACAGCCCCCGCAGAGCGGTCGGGAAGGCGGCCAGCCGCAGCTCGCCGACGACCTGGCCGCGCTGCGCCTCCAGGTCCGACTGGGCGACTTCGACCTGCGACAGGATGCGCGCCGCATGGTCGGCGAGCAGCCGGCCCGCGTCCGTGAGCCGCACTCCGCGCCCGTTCTTGGCCAGGAGTTGCTGTCCGACCTCCCGCTCCAGCTTGGACATCTGCTGCGAGACGGCCGAGGTCGTGATGTGCAGCCCCTCGGCGGCGCCGCTGACCGAGCCGTGCCGGGCGAGGGCGTCCAGGGTGCGCAGGCGCTCCAGGTTCAACATGTAAGCGATACTACGAGGTACTCCTCGAAAAATCTCGATTGTCCTACGAGATCGTCCCGGTCATCGTTGTCCGCATGACCACCGCGACCTCCACCTCCACCTCCGCCGTTCGTCGTCGCCACCCTCGTCCTCGTCCTCGTTCTCGTCCGACTCTGGACTGGCGGCTGCGTTTCGGCGCCCTGTCCCTCGTCTGGGGCTTCAGTTTCCTGCTCATCAAGGTGGGCACCGGCGGGTACGCCCCCTTCCAGGTCACGCTCGGTCGCCTGGTGTTCGGCACGGTGGTGCTCGCCGCGGCGATGGCGGTCAGGCGGGAGCGGCTGCCGCGGGGCACACGCACCTGGGCGCATCTGGCGGTCGCCGCCTTTCTGCTCAACGCGCTGCCGTTCTCGCTGTTCGCCTACGCCGAGCTGACCATCCCGTCCACCCTCGCCGGCGTCTGCAACGCGACCTCGCCGCTGTGGGGCATGGCACTGTCCCTGGTCGCCCTCTCCGAAGACCGGCCCACGCGCGTCCGGGTCGCGGGTCTCGGCCTCGGCTTCCTGGGCGTCCTGACGGTTCTCGGCGCCTGGCAGGGCTTCCAGGGCCTGGACGCCGCGGGCACCGCGATGGCCCTGCTGGCCTCCCTCAGCTACCCGGTCGGCTGGATATACGTCCGCCGCACCCTGGCCGGCTCCAACCACTCGAACCTGTCCCTGACCGGTGCCCAGCTACTGCTGGCAACGCTCCAACTGGCGGTCGTCACCCCGCTGTTCACGAGCGTTCCGGGCCACTTCCCGCTGGTCCCGCTGCTCGCCACAGCCGCGCTGGGAGCCCTCGGCACGGGGCTCGCCGTACTCGTCCAGTACGGCGTGGTCGCCGAGGTCGGCCCCACGACCGCCCAGATGGTCACGTACTTCATCCCGGTCGTCGCGACGGCCGCCGGTGTCGCGGTCCTGGGCGAGTCGCTGAGCTGGTCGACACCGGTCGGCGCGGCGATCGTGCTGGCGGGTGCGGCGCTCACTCAGATCAGGCCGAAGGCGGGTCAACAGCCGGATCGCCGGCACCGCCCATGACCGACAAGTGCAACCGTGGCCATGACTCCAGGCCGGAGTCCTGGACACAGGGCACGAGCGGAGCCTAGACATAGCTGCGCATCGGGGCCGGCCCCACCGCGGAGGCGATCGCGTCCGCGAGCGGGCCGGCCTCCTCGGCGGTGAGGGTCGAGACCGTGATGCGGATGCCGGGGGCCGCGCTCATCCGGAAGCGGGCGCCGGGTGCGACGGCCCAGCCGGAGTGCAGCAGACGGGCGACAGCACCGGTCTCGTCGGGAACCGGGACCCACACGTTCATGCCGCTGCGCCCGTGGGCCGAGACGCCGCGCTCGGCGAGGGCGTCGATCAGCGCCTCCCGCCGGCTCCGGTAGGCAGCCGCCACCGCCGGTCCGTCCACGGCGCCGTCGGCCCACAGCCGGACCACGGCCCGCTGCGTCAGCAGGCTCACCCAGCCCGGCCCCAGGCGTTGCCGCCCGCGCACCCGGTCGACGGTGACGGTGTCCCCGGTGAGCACGGCGAGCCGCAGGTCGGGGCCGTAGGCCTTGGCGACCGAGCGGACGAAGGTCCAGTGGTGTGTCACGCCGGCCAGCGGGTGCAGCGGCAGGTCGACGATGCCGTGGCCGTGGTCGTCCTCGATCAGCAGCGTCTCGGGGTGCGCCTTGAGGACGGCACGCAGGGCGCGCGCCCGCCGGGCGCTCAGGGAGGCCCCGGTGGGGTTCTGCGCGCGGTCGGTGATGACGACGGCTCGCGCGCCCGCAGCCAGGGCGGTACGCAGGTCGTCGGGCAGCGGCCCCTCGTCGTCGACGCCGACGGAGAGCGTACGCAGGCCGAGTGCCGGAACGAGATCGAGGGTCCGGCCCCAGCCCGGGTCCTCGACCGCGACGCCGTCGCCCGGTTTGAGGTGCGCGGCGAGGACGCGTTCGACGGCGTCCAGCGATCCGGAGGCCACGGTGAGCGGTCCGGCCGGTACGCCGTCCGCGTCGAGGCCGGCCCGGGCGAGCCGCGCCAGCTCCGGCTCAACGGGCTCGGCACCGTACAGCACCGGCTGCCGGTCGCCCTGTTCGGCCGCCGCCGCGAACGCCCGCGCGAGCGGCGGCAGCAGGGCGGGGTCGGGATTGCCGTCGGACAGGTCGCGCACCCCTGCCGGTACGTCGGCGCGGGTCATCTCGCGACTCGTCGTGGCCGGCTTGGGCCGCACTCGGCTGCCCCGGCGTCCGGCGGTCTCGATGACCCCGCGCTCGCGCAACGTGCGGTAGGCGGCAGCGACCGTGTTCGGGTTCACGCCGAGCATCGCCGCCAACTCGCGCATGGGTGGCAGCAGTTGGCCCGGCTCCAGCTCACCGGCGCCCACCGCGCGCTCGACGCTGGCGGAAATGTCCGCCGCACGCCGGCCTTCGATCGGATATTCTCCTAGCACAAAGACCATTATGCACTAGTACAATGGAGACCGCCATGCAGGGCACCCCGCAGACGACGCCGCCCGCCGCCTACGCCGCCACCGACCGTACGGTCCCCACACGCTCCCCCGACCGGGCCGCCTACGACAAGGACCTGGTGCACGCGATACTCGACGAGGGTTACGTCTGCCACCTCGGCTTCGTCCGCGACGGCGCGCCGGTCGTCCTGCCCACGCTGTACGCCCGGGCCGGCGAGCGGCTCTACGTCCACGGCTCGACCGGCTCGCGTCCGCTGCGGATGACGGGACAGGCCGACCCGGGCCTGCCGGTGTGCCTGACCGTCACGCATGTGGACGCGCTGATCCTGGCCCGCTCGGCATTCCACCACTCGATCAACTACCGCTCCGTGGTGGTACACGGGGTCGCCCACGACGTGACCGACCCCGAGGAGAAGCGGACCGCCCTGGACACGCTGGTCGACCAGGTCGTCCCCGGCCGGGCCGCCGATTCCCGGCCCGCCAACAAGAAGGAACTCGCGGCCACCGCCGTGATCCGCCTCGACCTGAACGAGGTCTCCGCCAAGCTCCGCACCGGCGGCGTCAACGACGAACCCGAGGATCTCGCCCTCCCGCACTGGGCCGGCGTCGTTCCGCTCCGCAAGGGCTACGACACCCCGGTCGCCGACGCCGGCCTGGCCCCCGGCACCGAACTCCCGGACTATCTGTCGATGTTGTGAGGCGGGGATCCTGAGGGTGTTCGCGAGCCCTCCGGGCTTTCGAGGGGTTCCTCCGGGTGTCCGGAGGGGCCCTTCGTACATACGAGGGGCCCCTCCGGACGTACGAGGGGTTCCCTCCGGACGTACGAAGGGCCCCTCCGGGCGTACGAGGGATCCCTCCGGACGTACGCGAAGGGCCCCTTCCCATCACCCCGTCACACGAGCACCGGCTCCTCGTCCGCCGCGCCGCCCCGGGCCTCCGCCACCGCGAGCCCCGCGACCGAGGCGAGCAGCAGCACGGTCCCGGCGAGCGTCGGGGCGGTGAGCCGCTCCCCCAACAGGACGACGGCGAGCACCGCCGCGCTCACCGGCTCCAGCAGCATGATCACGGACACGATGGCGGGCCGTACGACGGCGGCGGCCGCGAAGTACAGGGCGTAGGCGAGCGCCGTGGGGACCGCCGCGATGTAGGCCACCAGGCACAGCAGCCGGCCCGGTTCGGCGGTGTGCGGCACCAGACCCTCGGCCAGGGCGAACGGCAGCAGGCACAGGCTGGTGACGGTGAACGCCGCCACGGACGTACCCGCGGCGTCCACTCCGCCGTCGCGGCCCCACCGGCGGGTGAGCAGCGTCATCACACAGCACCCGGCCGCCGACAGCAGCCCCAGCAGGACACCCCACGGGCGTACGGTCGCGCCCCCGCCGCCGAGGGTCAGCACCCCGAGCCCGGCGAGCGCCACGGCGACGGCGACGATCCCGCCCCGCCCGAGCCGCTCCCCCAGGGTCAGCCGCGCGCCGAGCGCGATGAGGACCGGACCGGCGCCGAGGGTGACGACGGTGGCCACGGCGAGACCGGTGGCGGCGACGGCCGCGAAGTAGGCCGTCTGGAACACGGCCAGCCCGACACCGGTGGCACCGGCCCGCAGCGCCCTGCGCCGCAGGGGCTGCGTGACGGCGGCCCGGGCGCATGGACGCAGCAGGCGGGCGGCCGCCAGCAGTACGAGTCCGGCGGCGCAGCGCCAGAAGGACAGGGCGACGGGCCCGATGTCACTGGCCCGGTAGGCCAGGGAGCCGGCCGCACCCGCGGTGCCCCAGGCGACACCGGCGACGATCAGATAGGCAAGGCCTCGCCCGACGGGCAGGCCGACAGCGGCATTCGACACGTGATTCTCTCCGCGGACGCGCGCAGGGCGCGTCCTTCGCAGAGGCACGCCCGGCGCTGAAGTTCGGGAAGGACGCCCGCTCGGCGGGGTCCACGGACTTCTTCTGCGGGCAGCACCGTCACGCCCCGCGACGCGCGGGGCGTGGTTTCCGGAGGGCCCGCCTCAGGCGGCCGGCGGCGGAAGAACGAGTGCGTCGGAATGCATGATCGGCAGCCTAGGCGGCGGTCCCCCGGGACGACCATTCCTTTTCGCCGCCCCCGCCTGCCACCGGCTCCGCCGAGCCGCGGGCGGGCGCCGACGACTGCGCGATGAACGCGCCGGCCAGGACGACCGCACCACCGATGATCTGTGGCGCCGAGAGGTGCTCGCCGAGCAGGATCCAGGCGAGCACCGTCGCCAGGACCGCCTCCAGACACGCCACGACCCCGGCGACCTGCGGGGAGAGCCGGCGCACCGCCAGCACGCCGGTGACGTAGGCGAGGACCGTGGCGACGAGCACGATCCAGCCCAGCAGCAGACCGGCCGCGACCGGGGTGCCGTCCATGTCGGCGGTGTGGGCGAGGAGCGACCAGTCCAGGTTCCAGGGGCGCGCGACGACTGTGAGCACGGCGGCGCCGACGAGGAGGCCGTACGCGATGACCCCGAGCGGGTCGGGTGCCTGGTCTCCCGAGTCGCTGCCCTGGTCGGACAGGACGAAGTAGCCGACCTGGCAGCAGGCGGCGCCGAGCGCGAGCAGCAGTCCGAGCACGTCGAAGCTGAGGCCCGACCAGACCTCCACGACACAGGCGAGGCCGCCCACCGCGAGGACCACGCCGAGCGCGGCGGCCCGCGTCACCGGCCGCCGTTGCACGAGCCGCACCCAGCCGAGCACCAGCGCGGGCGCGAGGTACTCGACGAGCAGGGCGACTCCGACGGGGATCCGGGAGATCGCGGCGAAGTAGCAGGCCTGGACACCGGCCACGGCGAGCAGACCGAACCCGGCGAGCAGGGCGGGCCGGCGGCGCGGCAGCCCGCGGTGCCGGACGGCGACCGGGAGCATCACCAGGGCGCCACCCGCCACGCGCAGCCACACCACGTGGAGCGGGTCGAGTCCGGCCTCGATCAGCGGCTTGGCCGCGACACCGGACCCGCCGAAGGCGAGCGCGGACACCAGCGCGAGACCGAGCCCGATACCCCTTCCCTGCCGGCCCTGACTGCTCTCAGACGTATGCACCGGCACATGATGGCAGGCGCCGACATGAGCGTCACCCCTGTTGGCACCTGTCTGAGCGACTGGACCCGGCACCGGGCACTCCCGCTGTACGCGGCCGAAGCTCAGAAGGTCCGCCGTGGGCGACTGTCGCCCGACGCCGGGGCGACCCGCCACAGACGGCTGTCGACTCGGGTCAGGACCTCACGTGCGTCGATCCCGGCGCGGCCCAGCACCTCGACGGCCCGCGCCTGCGGATCCGCGACGATCGCGGCGAGGAGGTCGACACCGAGGGCCCGGCCGCCACGGTCGGCGGCGCGCGCGTGGGCGTACTCCATCGCCCCGGCGGCCAGCGGCGACAGGCCCTCCCCGCGTGTCACCACCGGTACGGCGCCCGAGTCCTCGACGCTGCCCTGCCAGCGCAGCCCGTAGCCGATGCTGCGCTGCACGAGGTAGCCCATGAGACGCGCGAGTTGGGCCTCGCCGTCGAAGAGGGCACGCACCTCGGCATCCGACTCCAGGAGCGAGTGGAGCAGATGGGCGGTGTCGATCTGCCGGTCCCCGTCCCTGAGCGCCCTGCGGCGGGCACCGGAGACCACCGCTGCCAGCTCGTCGCTGAGTCTGACATCGTCGTCCGTGTGGGCCGGGCGCCGGCCGTCGCGCTCGTGGGCCGACTGCCGGGGGATACGGGGTTGCACATCTCCCAGCTCATCAGTCCCTTCCTGTCGGGTCATCCACGGGAGGAAGCATTTTCACGTCCCACGGGAAGGGGACCCCAGGTGCCGGAATCTCCTCCTCAGGGATGAGATCACGCCGTTTTGCCCCGAGGGGCACGCGCCGCCTTGTTCCCCTGGCTGGTGACTCTGCTTGCCGTTGACGGCGGGCAGGGACACTTCACGCCCCGGATACTCCTGACAGTTCGTCAGTATTGAATATTGCGGCCGCTGCGGCTACGTTCCGCGACACCGTAGCCCGACACGAAGGGGTGGTCGCATGGCCGAAGTCAGCGCGGAGGCATCTCTCCCGGCGCCCGCGGAGAAGGTCTGGGACCGGCTCACCGACTGGCCCCGGTACGGCGAGTGGAACGCGACCCACACCAGTTTCCCCAAGGGCGGCCCCGAGACCCTCGCGGTGGGCGGGACGTTCGAGGAGAACATGAAGCTCATGGGCTTCCCGGCCGAGGTCGAGTGGACCATCGAGGAGCTGGAACCGGCCCGGCTGTTCGCCATCCGAGGCAAGGGGCCCATGGCTGTGACCGTCGCCACGCGCTACACCCTGACCCCCGAGGGCGACACCACGACCGTGCGCATCGACGGCGAGTTCACGGGTGCGGCGGTCTCGCTGATGGCGGGCAAGCTGAAGGACTCGGCGACGGCCGCGCTGAACGAGTCGCTGCGCAAGCTGTCGGGACTGGTGGGCTGACGGGTTCCCGCCGGGCCGTGAGGCCGTACACACGAAGGTGCCCCGCGGATCGCTCCGCGGGGCACCTGTCCTGCCGCCGTTTCCAGTCGCCGTCCTGATCACCGATTTCCGGCGCCGTACGACGGTCAGCCCTCGTCGGCGAGGATCAGGTACAGCTTCTTGCGGGCCTCGTTGATGACGGCGACCGCCTTCTCGCGCTGCTCCTTGCTGCCCGTCTTCCAGACCTGGCCGAAGGCCTCCATCAGACCGAAACCGGCCTGGCGGATCTCACCGAGGGCCTCCCAGTCGACACCGCGGGAGGCTTCCTCCCAGGGCGCCTCGGGCCCCTCCTCGGCCGCGGTACGGCCGGTGTCAGTGAGGGAGAACAGCTTCTTGCCGCCCTCGGTCTCACTGGCGATCAGCCCCTCGTCCTCCAGCAGTTGGAGGGTGGGGTACACCGAGCCGGGACTGGGCTTCCATGCCCCGCCGCTGCGCTCGGCGATCTCCTGGATCATCTCGTAACCGTGCATGGGCCGGTCCTTCAGCAGGGCGAGGATCGACGCGCGCACGTCACCGCGCCGCGCCCTCCCCCGCGGTCCGCCTCGACCCCTGGGCCCCCAGGGGCCGGCTCCGAAGCCGGGTCCGCCGAATCCGGGACCACCGGGCCCTCCGGGCCCGAAAGGCCCGAAGGCACCGCGCCGGCCCTCGAAACCACCGCGGCCGCCGGGCCGACCGGCGCCACCGTGTCCACGCTCGTATCCGTGGGAACGCATCGCAATCACTCCATTCCATCGTTGATCTGTCGCGATGCCTCAACGATATATCGGTAGCGTTCGCAAGGCAAGCCCCCTCCCGATGCGACCGGTCTGACCTGTCCCCGGAGAGCGCGGTCAGGCGGCGAAGGAGGCCAGCAGTTCGTTGTACTGCTTGGCGGCGGTGGCCAGGTCCTCGTCGGAGAGGCCGAAAGCCGTGCCGTACAGCTTGACCATCGGCTGGATGTCGAACTGGCACAGCCGCAGGGTCGCGTGCCAGTTGCTGAGGAGAGTCTCGATGGTGGCCTCGTTCGCGCCTTCGGGGGTGTAATGGTCGCCAGGAACGCCCGTGGTCACGGCGACGACAGCCTTCTTGCCGGCCAGCTGCGAGGCGGAGCCGTCCATGGTGAAGGCCCAGCCAAGGGTGAAGACCTTGTCCTGCCACTGCTTGAACAGCGGGGTGGTGTTGTACCAGAACACCGGGTGCTGGAAGACGATCACATCGTGCTCGGCCAGCAGGGCCTGCTCCGCGGCGACGTCGATCTGGAAGTCGGGGTAGGTGGTGTAGAGGTCGTGGACGGTGACATGGGGCAGATCGCGGACGGCGTCCGCGAGCGCCGCGTTGGCCTTCGACTGGGACAGGTCGGGGTGGCCTACGACAAGGAGAACCTTGGACATGAAAAAGCCTCTTCAGTGATCAGTGATCAGTGATCAGTGATGGGTGAACGGACGCGCGTTGGCCGGGTGTGACCGTTCAGCGGTCAGCGGTCAGCGGTCGATGCTGGACATGTTGGCCTCGTCGTGGCGCTCGCCCGAGGCCGGAGTGAGGTTGTTGAGGCGGTCGAGCTGCGCGGGAGTGAGTTCGACGGCGTCGGCGGCGGTGTTCTCTTCGACGCGGGAGACCCGCCGGGTGCCGGGGATGGGGGCGATGTCGTCGCCGCGGGTCAGCAGCCATGCCAGCGCGGTCTGGGCCGGGGTGGCTCCGATCTCGGCGCCGATGGCCCGCACTTCGTCGACGATGCGCAGGTTGCGCTGGAAGTTCTCGCCGGTGAACCGCGGGTTGGTCTTGCGCCAGTCGTCGTCGGTGAAGTCGTCGACGGTGCGGATCTGACCGGTCAGCAGGCCGTGCCCGAGGGGCGAGTAGGGCACGAAGCCGATGCCGAGCTCGCGCAGCAGCGGGAGGATCTCGGCCTCGACGTCACGCGTCCACAGCGAGTATTCGGTCTGCAGCGCGGCCACCGGGTGCACGGCGTGTGCCCGGCGGATCGTGTCGGGGCCGGCCTCGGAGAGGCCGATGTGGCGCACCTTGCCCTCGGCGACCAGTTCGGCCAGCGCGCCGACGGTTTCCTCGATGGGCGTGTTCGGGTCGACGCGGTGCTGGTAGTAGAGGTCGATGTGGTCGGTGCCGAGCCGCAGGAGCGAGCCTTCGACGGCGGTCTTCACGTTGGCGGGGCTGCTGTCGATGACGCCGGGGCCGTCGCCGGCGTGGGAGACGAGGCCGAACTTCGTCGCGATGACGACGTCGTCGCGCCGGCCCTTGATGGCCTTGCCGACGAGTTCCTCGCTGTGGAAGGGGCCGTAGATCTCGGCGGTGTCGATGTGGGTGACCCCAAGGTCCAGCGCCCGGTGGATGGTGCGGATCGACTCGGCGTCATCGAGTCCCCCGCCCGTGGTGTAGACGCCGGCCATGGTCATGGCTCCCAGGCCGATGCGGGAGACATCGAGCCCACCCAGGGTTACGTGCTTCATCAGATACTCCTCTTCGTAGCGGCCGCCAGGCCGGTCGGTGGTCATGGACTGTGGGTGCCATGACCGGTTCGGTGCGCCACCAGTCGGCGGACCGTGCTCCGGGGCGTATTTGCGCAGGCGCGGGGTCGCCGTGGGCCAGGCCGGTGTTGCCTGTGACGGGTGGCGGGGATGGGTGGGCTGAACCGGCTGTGCCGGGTCAGTGCCGCTGGGCCGCGGGCTCCAGCACGAGGACCGGGATCTCACGGTCCTTCTGGTATTCGGCGTAGGACCCGAACAGCTCGACCTGGTCGCGCACGAACTGCGCCGTGCTCGGCTCGTACTCGCCTTTCAGTGGCATGGTGCCCCCTCAGACGGTGGTGTCGTCGTAGGCGAGGCCGCCGCCGAGTTCGCGGGAGGCTTCGGCCTGGGCGAGGAGTTCCCTCGCCTTGGCCTCGGCGGCCTCGATGGCGTCCGCGCCGGCGACGAAGCGCAGCAGGGGCTTGTCCTGGCCGGCGATGGTGAGCAGGGCGCGGGCGAGCTTGGCGGGGTCGCCGGGCTGCTTGCCGTTCGTGCTCTTCATACCCTCGATCCTCGGGGCGGTGCGCGGCGCGTAGTCGTCGATGGACAGCTCGGGCCAGACGGTGGAGCCGTCCACGAGGAGTTCGGTGCGGAAGTAGCCGGGCTCCACGACGGTGGTGTGGATGTCGTACGGCTCGACGTCGAAGCGCAGGGATTCCATCCAGCCCTCTTCCGCGAACTTGGAGGCGGCGTACGCAGAGGTGAACTCCATTCCGACCAGGCCGGCGGTCGAGGTGATGGTGATGACGTGGCCGGCGCGCTGCTTCCGCATGATCGGCAGGACCGCGCGGGTGACGTTCATCGGGCCGAAGAGGTTGGTCTCGAACTGGCGGCGCATCTGCGCGGGCGAGATCTCCTCGAAGTAGCCGGTGAACAGGTTCCCGGCGTTGTTGATCAGGACGTCGACGCGTCCGAAGCGGTCGACGGCTGCCTGCGCGGCGTCCTCGGCGTCCTCGATGCTGGTGACGTCGAGCCTGGTGACCAGCAGGTTGTCCTGCGGTCCGCCGAGGGTCCTCTCGACCTCCTCGGGGCGGCGGCCGGTGGCGACGACCTGGTGGCCGGCCGCGAGGGCCTCGCGGGCGATGTCCGTGCCCAGGCCGCGTCCGGCACCGGTGACGAAGATGACCTTGCTCATGGGGGATTTCCTTTCAGATGCCGTGATCCGGCACCTGGTGTGCGGGGAGATACGGCGTGCCCGTTCCGGCGGCCGGCCGTGCGGTGAGCGCCGGTCGAAGCGTCGGTGTGGGGGCGGGGCGGGTGAAGTGCGGAGCTCCGCCGCTACGCGGTGGGGATGGCGCCCATCTGCCGGAGGATGCCGAGCATGTCGAGCTGGGCGCGTTCCTCGACGATCTTGCCGTGGGACAGGCGGTAGAACGCCATGCTCTCCGAGCGGATCGCCTTGCCCGTCGCCTCGACACCGGCGAAGGGTCCTTCGTGGGTGCCCGTCATGGTGTAGCGGACGGCCACGGTGTCGCCCTCGGCCCGCATGTCCTCCACCGTCCACCTGAGGTCGGGGAACGCCTTCAGGTTCGCGGCGACGATGCCGAGACAGGTGTCCCGGCCCTGCCACGTCCGGCCGCCGGAGTGCACGACGATGTCCGGGCTGACGAACCTGCTCGCCGGAGCGGGATCGCGACCGGGCAGGTACTCGCTGGTGTAACGCTCGATGATGCGCTTGTTCACCTGAGTGGTCCCGTGGTTCCAGGAGACGGATTCCGCCGTGACGCGAGACGGCGACCCGGAACCGGTGGTGCGGTCGGCCGTGTCGGCCGAGGCTCCCGATCCGAAGGCCGCGAGGCTGAGCGCTCCCAGCGCCGTGACCACGGCGGCCGGCTTGGCGTATCGGCGCATGATCCTCCTTCTGAGGTCGGTGATCACAGCGCCGACGGCGCCGTGAAGGGGCTGGAGACGGACGGCACCAGCGCCGTCGTATCCGGGCCGTTCACACCGCCGTGGGCGGTGCACCACCAACAGAACCGTTTGTCACGGGAGTGTGGGAGTCCCTGCTGAGGGGGTCACTGACAGGGACCCCCAGCCCGTCGGAAGCGCTCGTAGAGTGGACCGCATGGCAGGCAGAAACGACCCACATGGCATCAACCGCGACATCCGTGACGATGTCCGCGCCCAGATCCGGGAATTCCTGGGCACGCGGCGAGCCAGGGTCACCCCCGAGCAGGCCGGACTGCCCGCGTACGGCGGAGACCGCCGGCGCGTCACCGGGCTGCGCCGCGAGGAGGTAGCCCTCCTCGCGGGCATCTCCGGCGAGTACTACACCCGACTGGAGCGCGGCAACGCCACCGGGGTCTCCGAGAGCGTCATCGAGGGCATCGCGCAAGCACTGCAGCTCGACGAAGCCGAACGCACCCACCTGATCGACCTCCTGCGCGGCGCCGGCACCAGCCGTCCGCCACGCCGCCGACCCGCTCAGCAGCGGGTCAGGCCCGCGGTACAGCGCGTCCTCGACTCCATGACCGGCACACCCGCGTTCGTCCTCAACGGACGCGGGGACATCCTGGCCGCCAACCACCTCGGACGTGCCCTGTTCTCCCCGGTCTACGCCGACCCTGTTCGCCCGCCCAACAACGCCCGGTTCATCTTCCTCAGCCCGCACGCGACCGAGTTCTTCCGCGACTGGAACCAGGTCGCAGGCGACGCGGTCGCCATGCTCCGCGCCGAGGCCGGCCGCGATCTGTACGACCGGCGGCTGACGGACCTGATCGGCGAACTGTCCACCCGCAGCGAGGAGTTCCGACACCGCTGGGCCGCCCACAACGTCCGGATGCACACCACCGGCGTGAAGCTCCTGCACCACCCGGTCGTCGGCGACCTCGACCTGCCCTTCGACACCTTCCCGCTCGGCGCCGACCCCAGCCAGGTCCTCCTCACCTACACCGCCGAGCCCGCCTCACCCTCGCAGGACGCCCTGGACCTGCTGGCCAGCTGGGCCGCCAACGACGCGATCGAGCGGTCCACGTCGGCCGACGACTCCGAGCCGGCCGACTCGTCCGAGACATCCGACTGACCGACGAGCCACGCGTGCCCGTCCCGCGCAGTCGTCGACGTCGTCGGCGCGGCGGCACGGTCCGCCGGCGAAAGCATCGGTTGTCTTGACGGCCGGCACGCGAATCGGGCCAGGAACCCCGGATTGGCCTTGGCCGGCCGCCTCACCGCGCCCCTAGCGTCGGGGCATGCGCATCCGAATCGTCGACGCCTTCACCGACCGCCCCTTCACCGGAAACCCGGCCGGGGTCCTGCTCCTCGACGCCTTCCCGGACGACGACCGGCTCCAGAAGGTGGCCCTGGAGGTCAACCACGCGGAGACCGCGTTCGCCCACCCGCTGCCCGAGGGCGGCGAGGCCGACTGGGCGCTGCGCTGGTTCACGCCCGCCACCGAGGTCGACCTGTGCGGCCATGCCACGCTCGCCACGGCCCACGTGCTGCACTCCACCGGCGCCCACCGGGGCCCGGTGCAGTTCGCCACCCGCAGCGGTGTCCTGCGGGCCACCCCCGGCGAGGACGGCTCGATCACCCTGGACTTCCCGACCGCCCCGCTCACCCCGGCCGAGCTCCCGGACGGCGTGGCCGAGGTGCTCGGCGCCGAGCCGCTCGCTGTCTTCGACACCGGGCCGAGCCTCGGCGACCTGCTGGTCGAGGTGGCCGACGAGAGGACGGTCCACGCCCTGAACCCGGATCCGAAGGCCCTGGGCGCCTACTCCGAGCGCGGCGTCATCGCCACCGCCCGCGCCGAGGACCCCACCCGGGGCTACGACTTCGTCTCCCGCTGCTTCTTCCCGAACGTCGGCATCGACGAGGACCCGGTCACCGGCAGCGCCCACACCGCCCTCGCCCCGTTCTGGTCCGGGCGCCTCGGCCGTGCCGAGCTCACCGGCCTCCAGGCCTCCGCCCGCACCGGCCGCGTCCGCACCGAACTGCGGGGCGAGCGCACCCTGCTGAGCGGCAGCGCGGTCACCGTCATCGAGGGCGAACTGCTCGCCTGAAGGGTGCGGGAGGGGCGTACGAGATCGTCGCACGCCCCTCCCGTAGCGCCTCACGCCGTCGGCAGCCAGCCCACCTTGCCGGCCAGCAACGCGTAGCCGACGAAGGCCCCGATGTCGAGCAGGGAGTGCGCCACCACCAGCGGACCCACCCGGCCCCAGCGGCGGTAGAGGTACACGAACACCACGCCCATCACCATGTTGCCGAGGAAGCCGCCGATGCCCTGGTAGAGGTGGTAGGAGCCGCGCAGCACCGAACTGGCCACCAGCGCCGTGCCGGGCGTCCAGCCCAACTGGCCCAGGCGGCGCAGGAGATAGCCGACGACGATGACCTCTTCGAGGATCGCGTTCTGCATCGCCGACAGGATCAGCACCGGGTACTTCCACCACACGTCCGGCAGCGCCTCGGGCACCACGGTGAGGTTGAAGCCGAGACCGCGCGCGGCCAGGTAGAAGGCGATCCCGGTGCTGCCGATCACCGCCGCGATCCCCGCCCCGCGGCCGAGGTCGGGCCACGGCCGGGTGCGGTCGAAGCCGATCGTGCGCAGGCCCTGACCCTCACGGAGCAGGAAGTGCGCGACCAGGGCGACGGGCACGAGCGCCGAGGCGATCCCGAACAGCTGCCAGGCGAGGTCGAGCCAGGGACGACCGGGAGCGGCCGAGGCGTTGAGGGTGGCCGCCTGGTCCTTCAAGCCTCCCGGTTTGGTGACCGATCCGACAAAACTGATCAGGGCGGACACACCGCTCGCACCGAGCGAAAGCCCCAGAACGAGCAGGGTCTCGTCCCGGAAGATCCGTCGCGAGAACCGCTCCGGAGGGAAAGATTCGGTCACCGGGCCCGCCTCCGACTGCACACCTGCCTCCAGTTGAGTAATCCCGCCGCATCCCCGTTGCCGCGCCGCTAAGGTCTCGAACGTAGTGGCGAAGATCGTGCGCGACTGGCCGTCGGGGGGCGGACGCCGTACGGGCGTACCTCCCCCTTTTGCATGCCGTACGGCCGGATTCCGGCACGGGTTCAGCAGCGGCAACAGGGAGGGGCACCACCGTCATGGGACGTCACAGCTTGCCCGATCAGTATGGGGCGGGCGGCAGCGACCCCCGTCCACGCGCCCGCCGCCGCTCGGTGGCCGTGGCGGCCGTCCTCGTACTCACCGTGGCCGGCGGTACGGCGGCCGCCGTCCAGGGCGGACTGTTCTCCTTCGGCTCCTCCTGCCAGGACCACCCCGTACGGCTGAGGCTCGCCGCCTCCCCCGACCTGGCACCCGCCCTCACGACCGCGGCCGAGCGTGCCCGCGACCAGGACCTCACCTCCGACGGTCGCTGCGTCGCCGTCACGGTGACCGCGCGCGACGCGTACAAGGTCGCGGACACGCTGCTGGCCGGCAAGAAGACCGACTTACAGGTGTGGGTGCCGGACTCGGACGTGTGGCTGCGGCGACTGGAGTCGGGCAGCGGCACGGAGGAGGTGTCCCAGGTGGGCAATGTCGCCTCCACCCCCGTCGGGATGGCGATGGTGCCGGCGGCCGCGAAGTCGCTGGGGTGGCCGGAGAAGACGTACGGCTGGCTGGAGCTGGCGGGTGCCGCGCTGCAGGGCGACCCGCTCAGGCTCGGGGCGGCCGATCCCGCGCGCAGCGCGACCGGGCTGCTCGCGCTCACCCGGCTGAGTACCGCGGCCGCCCGGGTCGAGGGCGGGGACACCCAGGCCGCGGCGATGATGAAGACACTGGCGCAGCGCACCGCGGACAGCGACGGGCAGGTCCTTCAGACGCTGCCGCGGGACGCCTCGGGCACCGAGCAGGGCAACCCGAAGCGCAACCAGGCGCTGGTGCTGTCCGAGCAGGCCGCGTTCACGTACAACGCCTCGGCCGACGGCGGCGCCGGCCTGGAGCTCTTCTATCCCGAGGACGGTTCGCCGCGGCTCGACTACCCCTACACGCTGGTCGACCGGACGGGGCTGACCACCGACGAGAGCCGGGCCGCGATCCGGTTCCTGAGCTACCTCCGGGAGCCGGAGCAGCTCCGGCTGCTGCAACAGCACGGCTTCCGGACGTCGAACGAAGCGGTGCCGGAGGCGCTGGTCACGAAGGCCGGCGGCAGCCGTCCGCAGCCGTACACGGAGCCCGCCGCCGAACCGGCCGCGGCGGAGACGCTCCAGGAGGCCCTCGGCACCTGGACGATCACAGTGCAGAGCGCCCGGATCACCACGGTGGTGGACGCCTCATCGTCCATGTCTCAGAAGGTCCCGCGCACCGGCCGGTCGCGGATGGACGTCACCAAGGCCTCGCTGCTCCAGGCCCTGGCCACGTTCACGCCCGAGGACGAGATCGGCCTGTGGGACTTCTCCACCAAGCTGGACGGCGACAAGGACTACCGCGTGCTCGTGCCGACCGAACGCCTCGGCGACCGAGTGGGCGGCGGCATCCAGCGGGACCGGCTCTCGGCGGCGTTCAGCAACCTGGCCCCGGTCCCGGACGGCGCGACCGGCCTGTACGACACCACGCTCGCCGCGTACAAGGCGGCCACGTCCTCCTATGTGAAGGGGAAGTTCAACGCCCTGGTGGTGCTCACCGACGGGGTGAACCAGGACCCGGGCAGCATCTCGCGCGGCAAGCTGATCTCGGAGCTGGAGAAACTCACCGACCCCGGGCGTCCGGTGCCGCTCATCGTGATCGCCGTGGGACCGGACGCCGATCGCGCGGAGGCCGAGCAGATGGCCGCGGCGACCGGCGGCTCGGGCCAGGAGGTCAGCGACCCCGCCCAGATCCACTCGGTGATCCTCAAGGCGATCGTGGCGGCCGGCGCGCGGGCAGCGGGCCAGGGCTGACGCCACTCATCCGCCGTCGCTTCCTCGCCGTCGCTCTTCGCCGGCCCTTCCTCGCCGTCGGTTCGTCGCCGTCGCTCAGTTGCCGCACCGGAGCCTCTGCTCACCCCAGCGGCACCGGCTCCGGCAGGCCCACCGGCCAGGTGTGCACGGGCTCGCCCTGGTGCATCAGCTCGCAGTAGCGGCGGGTCGTCGCGGCCAGCGCCGCTTCTCGTGACAGCCCGCTCTCCAGGGCCCGGTGGAAGGTCGCCGCCTGCCAGGACGCGCCGTTGACCCGGCGCCTGCACCGCTCGTCGATCACGCCGAGGTACAGATCCCGGTCGGCGGGCTCCACCCCCCACGCCTCGAGACCGGCCTCGGCGAGCGGCAGCAGTTCCTCGCGTACGAGGGTGACGGCATCGACCTCGGTGGTGCCGCCGTACCGGCCGCGCCGGGGCCAGGTGAAGCGGGCGTCGATCCCGTGCTTGCAGGCGGCGTCGAAGTTGGCGGCGGCGGCCTCGAACGGCAGCCTGGTCCACACCGGCCGGGACTCGTCGGCGAGGGCGCGGACCACGCCGTAGTAGAAGGCCGCGTTGGCGATGACGTCGGTGATGGTGGGGCCGGCGGGCAGCACCCGGTTCTCGACGCGCAGGTGCGGGACACCGTCGGCGATGCCGTAGACGGGGCGGTTCCAGCGGTAGACGGTGCCGTTGTGCAGGACGAGCTCGGAGAGCTTCGGGACGCCACCCGCGTCGATGACCTCCAGCGGATCCTCGTCGTCGCAGATGGGCAGGAGCGCCGGGTAGTAGCGCAGGTTCTCCTCGAAGAGGTCGTACGCGGAGGAGATCCAGCGCTCGCCGAACCAGGTGCGCGGGCGCACTCCCTGGGCCTGGAGCTCGGGCGGGCGGGTGTCGGTGGACTGCTGGAACAGCGGCGGCCGGGACTCGCGCCACAGTTCGCGGCCGAACAGGAACGGTGAGTTGGCGCCCACGGCTGTCTGCGCGGCGGCGACGGCCTGCGCGGCGTTCCACACGTCGGCGAAGCGGCCCGGGGTGACCTGGAGGTGCAGCTGCACCGAGGTGCAGGCGGCCTCGGGCGCGATGGACTTCGAGGTGCAGGTGAGGCGCTCGACACCGTCGATGTCGAGGGCGAACTCCTCCCCGCGGGCGGCCACGATCTGGTCGTTCAGCAGGGCGTAGCGGTCGACGTCGGAGAGGTTGGAGGAGACCAGGTCGTCCCGGTCGAGGGTCGGCAGAATGCCGATCATCACGATTCCCGCGTCGAGCTCGCCCGCTTTCCGGTCGGCATATGCCAGCGACGTACGGAGTTCCTCGTCGAGCCGGTCGAATACCCGCCCACCCAATCGGTGTGGGGCTATGTTCACTTCCAGGTTGAACATGGCGAGTTCTGTTTGGAAATCTCGGCTTGCGATGCGTTCCAGAACCTGCGCATTCAGCATTCTCGGCATGCCGTCGGAGCCCGTGAGATTCAATTCGATCTCCAACCCCATGAGGTTCTTCGGGCGATCGAACCGCTTCTCGGCCAGGAGTCGCTCGAGCCCCGTCAGACACTGACGGAGCTTGTCGCGGTAGCGCTGGCGATCGGACAGGTCGAACTGGCCTGCCACGACCTTCTCCCCCATGGGAGCGTCCTCCTCGATCGGGCGGGCCGTGGATCCGGCCGCCGGTGTCCGGGTCAGGTGGGATGATGCCCAGCCGGGACGATCGATAACGTCCCGCACGGGCCCGGCAGCCGCTACCCTGACGGATGTGACCGGTGGCACATTCGCCGGGCATGGTGCACCGTGCAGTTTCGGGTTCCCTGAAGAACTCGTGAAAAACGCCGACGAGAATGGGCCGTCCGCAGTCCGGGCATTTTCCGAGGTCATCGCGGTGCACTCGCCTTGGAATCGGGATGATTCCCGCGAATCGCCGACCGATTGGTCTCTTGCCCTACCCGTTGGAAACGGCTAGACGAAACACTGTCTGAACATATGTCGTATAAACTCCGCGAACAAGGCAGAAGGCTGGCGCCCGCGGCCCTCGATCCTGCCGTCAGGTGACGTGCAGCAGGCCTCACCACACCCTGGTTCACCGGACCACGGCCCCCGCCTCCCTTGCCCCGCGAGCTGACAGCGCCGTCCGCCCCGCCACGCCCTCGCGCCACCGTGCCTGTCGATTGAGAGGCGACCCACCATGCCGCTGCATGTCCCGCCGGCTCCCGCGCCAGCCCTTCGCACCGTCCTCACCGCCCTCGGTTCGCCCACCGCGGTCAAAGAAGCCCGAACCCCCTCCCTGCTGCACGCCCAGGGACCCGCCACAGCCGAACTGCCCCTGCCTGTGCACGTCCTGGACGGGATCGACGCCTTGGGCGTCCCCGTCACCCGGCTTGCCGGCTGGCGCTTCCTGATCCGCTGCGCCGACCGCGCGGTGGCCGCCGCCGAGACGATGCTGACCCCCGACGGGTGGGCCTTCTCCCACTTCTTCGAGGGCCCGTACATCGCCTCCACCGAGCGCGCGCTGCGCCAGGCCGAGACCATGACGCAGCCCTACCAGCCGCGCCTGCTGTCGGTCCCCGGCCTGTACATGCTGACCCTGTGGCTGCACGGCGACTGCGACGCCGACGGCGCGAGCGGCCACCCCGCCGCCGCCGACCTGCTCGTCCCACTGGCCCCCGCGCCGCCCGGTATCGCGGCGCACCGTCCGCACCGGGTGTCCGAGCTGCTCCCCGTGCTCACCCATCGGGTGACTCCCGCGCCACTGCTCAGCTCACCCGCCTGAAAAGCCCCCGCCTCCGCGACCTTCGTACCCCGTTCCCGAATTCCGGGCAGCGGGGTACGACGCTTTTCCCGGCCCCCTATAGGCTCCCGTCAGGATTCCGGTACCAATTCGCTCGTACGAGCGCCCGGCGTCTCGTACGAGCTGAACGTCGCCCCCGACCCGTCCGGACTAGCCCTATCCGGCCACCGCGAACCATCCGAAGGGACAGTGCAGTTGGGATGAACCGTCCGGGCGGGTGAGGCGTCATCAACCTGTGAGAAGCGGTGCTGCTAAATCCCTGCGGATTGACGTCCGTGGGGCAACACTGGGTTCGGACCGACTTATCACAACGGGGGGCGGCCATGAACGACGCTTCAAGCCGCGCAGCAGACACGACAGCCACATCATCCGTCACGACAGAGCGAAAGATCCCACCAATGTGCCAGCACCAGCCGCCGTGCCCGACAGCCGACTCCGCCGACCGGGAATCCGCCCGCCTCGTGGCGCACCACCCGGAACAGGGATGGAGCCTGCTGTGCAACGGCGTCCTGCTCTTCGAGGACACCGGTGAGCTCCTGCCGGACGGCCGGGTCATCGCCCCGCACCGTCCGCTGGCGGGCCAGGTGAGGACGGCAGCCTGAGCACGACCGGGCGGGCCCACCGCACCGCCCGGAGTACATGAGGGGCCGGCTCGCAGCGCCGACTGCGCACCGGCCCCGACGCATGTCCGGGGTCGGTCACTCCATGTAGCCGCTCGCGCGTCTCTTTGTGAGTCCCGGTAACTCCGTCGTACGGGCCGCCGGCACAGCCGTTCTGCGCCCTCGGGCCTCTTCCACGGTCATTCCCTTTCCGGAAGACTCCTGGAAGTTTTGAGAGCTCGTCCGGTGAGCAGGGGCCGACGGGGCAACCGTCGACGGAGGTGGGGCAAGTGACAGCACAGGAGGCCGGCGCCGAGGCGGCGCGGGCGCGGGGCAAGGTCACGATCACGGAGATCGCCCGGCAGGCCGGGGTTTCGGTCCCGACCGTGTCCCGGGTCGTCAACGGCCGGTCCGACGTCTCGCCGCCGACCCGGGCCCGGGTCGATGACCTGCTGCGACGCCACGGCTACCGCAAGCGCCCCGCCGCCCCCGGCACCCGCGCCGCCCTGCTCGACCTCGTCTTCGACGACCTCGACAGCCCCTGGGCGGTGGAGATCATCCGGGGCGTCGAGGAGGTCGCCCACGCGGCCGGGGTGGGCACCGTGGTGTCGGCGGTCCACGGCCGCACCGGCGACGCGCGCGAGTGGCTGCGCAATCTGCGGGCCCGCGCCTCGGACGGCGTCATCCTGGTCACCTGGGCGCTGGAACCGGTCCTGCACGAGGAACTGCGCATCCTCGGCGTGCCGCTGGTCGTGATCGACCCGGCCGGCTCCCCCGCCCTCGACGTGCCGACCGTCGGCGCCGCCAACTGGGCGGGCGGCATGGCGGCGACCGAGCACCTGCTGTCCCTGGGCCACCGCAGGATCGGCCTGATCGCGGGCCCGCCCCGGCTGCTGTGCTCCCGGGCCCGCTTCGACGGCTACCGCGCGGCCCTGGAGGGCGCCGGCCTGACGGTGGACGACTCCCTCGTCGTCCCCGGCGACTTCCGCCCCGAGTCCGGCTTCGCCGGCTGCAACGCCCTGCTGGACCTGCCCGAGCCGCCGACCGCGCTGTTCGCGGTCAGCGACCAGATGGCCCTCGGCGCGATCGAGGCGCTGCGACAACGGGGACTCAGGGTGCCGCAGGACATGAGCGTGGTCGGTTTCGACGACCTTCCGGAAGTCCGCTGGTCGGCTCCCCCGCTGACGACGGTACGGCAGCCACTCGCCGACATGGGCAAACTGGCCGTGCGTACGGTGCTGCGCATGACCCGCGACGAACAGCCCGACTCCCCGCGCGTGGAACTCGGCACCGAGCTGGTGATCAGGTCCAGCACGGCACGGGTGGCCGGGGGGTGAGCGCGGGCGCCTGCGTCCGGTTCACCGCCGACCTGGGGCCAGGCCCAGATCGCCATCGGCCCCGACGCCCGCCCCAGGCCACCATCGACCCCGACGCCCGGCCCGGCCCGACATAAGGCCGGGCACCGGTCCCGACCGACGCAAGACCGGGCACCTGCCCCGGCCCGACGTAGACCGGGCCCCCGCCCCAGGCCGACGTCAGCCCCGGCGCCCGGCCAGACCGACACCCCACCCCGGCACCCGCTGCCGAGCCGACGTAGGGCTGCCCCCCGGGATCGCCGTCGACGCCATCGTTCCCGGGCACCCCCCTCGCAGGCGCCCGGGAACGAGTCATGTCAGGGCACCTCACCACGACGCCCTGCCTCAGCGGCTCACGTCAGCGGCTCACCTCAGCGCATCCCGGATCGCGAAGTACGCCGGCTTGGGCGTCAGTTGCTCGTCCCACGGGAGTGCCGCGCCCTCGCCCTCGAAGAACGCCGGGATCCAGGAGTACTTGTCGGTGTAGTCCCACAGCGTGATGCCCACGCACCGCCGTACCGAGAGGCACGCCTCGGTCATGTCCCGGTACCACTCGGCCTGCGTGGCCAGCTTCGCCTCGTCCGCGGGCACGAACATCCGCACGTCGACCTCCGTGAGCGCGGTGTCCAGACGGAGCCGGGAGAAGCGGCGGAGGTTGTCCTCCAGGGTGGTCGGATAGCCGTACTGGAGTGCCAGGTGGGCCTGGAGGCCGATGCCGTCGAGCGGGACGCCCTGGGCCTTGAGTTCCTGGGCGAGCTTGTAGTAGGCGTCGCTCTTCGGGCCGATCCCCTCGATGTTGTAGTCGTTGAGGTAGAGCTTGGCCCTCGGGTCGGCCTGGTGGGCCCAGCGCAGCGCGTCGGCGATGTAGCCGGGGCCGAGCGTCTTGTAGAAGACCGTCTCCCGGTAGGTGCCGTCCTCGTTGAACGCCTCGTTGACGACGTCCCAGGCGTAGATCTTGCCCCGGTAGTGCCGTACCTCCGTCTGGATGTGCTTCTTCAGTACGGCCCTCAGCTCGGGCGCCGTCCAGGTGCGGCCGGTGAGCCAGTCGGGCAGCTGGCTGTGCCAGACCAGGGTGTGGCCGCGTACCCGCTGGTGGTTGGCACGGGCGAGGTTCACGATCTCGTCGCCCTTGGACCAGTCGAAGACGCCCTGCTGGGGCTCGGTGGCGTACCACTTCATGCCGTTGCCCGGCGTGATCATGTCGAACTCGCTGCCGAGAACGGCCTTGTACGGCTCGTCGGTGAGCTCGGGGTTGTCCGTCGCGCTGCCGAAGTAGCGGCCGTGGCGCTGGGCGAGGTCGGCGAGAGTGGGCTGCCCGCCGTGGGGCTTGCCGTGCTGTTCGCCGGCCTGGGCCGCCGGCCCGGTGGCGATCCCGGCGGCGACCAGGACGGTCGCGAGGGCGCCGGCGAGTCTGAGGCGGGTGCGGGTGGTCGTGCGCATGGTGCGACTCCTCACGTCAGGGGGTGGGTGAGCCGTACGGCCGCGGGCGCCGGTCATCCCTTCGTGGCACCCGCGGCGAGGCCGCCGACGAGCTGGCGCTCGGCGACCGAGTAGAAGGCGAGGGCCGGAACCATGGCCAGCACCAGATAGGCGAAGACCTTGGCGTAGTCCGCGGAGTACTGGCCCTGGAACTGCTGGACACCGATCGGGATCGTCCACCAGGTGGAGTCGGTGAACACCAGCAGTGGCAGGAAGAAGTTGTTCCAGCTGGCGATCACGGCGAGGACCGAGACGGTGCCGAGCGCGGGCCGCGCCATGGGCAGCAGGATCCGCCAGAAGAACCCGAACGGGCTGCACCCGTCGAGCGTGGCGGCCTCCTCCAGCTCGCCGGGGATCTCCCGGAAGAAGCCGCGCAGGATGATGATCGTCATCGGCAGTCCGAACGCGGCCTGCGGCAGGATCACGCCCAGCGGGTTGTCGAGCAGCCCCAGGGACCGCAGCAGCAGGAACAGTGGCAGGGCCGCCACGGCGAAGGGGAACATCAGCCCCATCGTGAACAGCGTGAACAGCAACTCCCGCCCGCGGAAGGCGAACCGGGCGAAGGAGAACGCGGCCAGCGCGGAGGCCGCGACGACCAGGACGGTCGTCCCGATCGCGATCACCGCGCTGCTGCCGACCAGCTGCCAGAAGGAGCCCGAGCCCAGGATGCCGGTGTAGTTGGAGGTCACCCAGGGATCGGGCAGCCCGATCGGGTTGCGGGAGAGCTGATCGGTGGACTTGAAGCCGGAGATGACCGCGTACAGCAGGGGCACGACCATCACCGCGCCGACGATGACGAGGACGACGTGGAACGGCAGGGTCCTGCCGCGCTGCTTCCGCCCGGGCGCGGACCGGGTGGACGCTGTCCGCGCGGGTGCCTTCTGAGTGAGCGTCACTTTCCGCCTCCTCGCATGGTCGTGGTGGCCCCTTCGAGGTCGCGGCGGAGCACGAACCGCTGGTAGGCGAGGGCGAAGACGAGGCTGATGCCGAACATGACCACGCTGACCGCGCTGGCGTAGCCGACCTGGTAGCGCTTGAAGCCGAACTGGAACATGGTCACGGCCATGGTCTCGGAGTGGTGGTCGGGTCCGCCCTGGGTGATCACCCACACCAGGTCGAAGAGCTGGATCGAGCCGATGACGGACAGGAAGACGCTGATGCGCAGAGTGGGCGCGAGCAGCGGCAGGGTGACATTGCGGAAGCGCTGCCAGGCACTCGCGCCGTCGATGAGCGCCGCCTCGGTCAACTCGGCCGGAATGGACTGGAGTCCGGCCAGGTAGAGCATCATGTGGAAGCCGAAGTACTTCCACATCATGACGAGGAACAGGGTCGCCATCACGGTGGACGGGTCGGCGAACCATGTCCCGCCGAGGCCGTCCAGGCCCACGCTGCCCAGGACGTGGTCGGCGAGACCGTCGTCCGGGGCGAAGATCATGCTGAACAGCACACCGGTGATGGCCTCGGACAGGATGTACGGCGCGAAGAACAGCATCCGGTAGACGGCCCGGCCCCGTATCCGCTGGTTCAGCAGCACCGCCATGGCGAGCGCGAACGGCAGTTGGAGGGCGAGCGAGAGGCCGACCAGGAGCAGGCAGCGCCACAGGTCGCCCAGGAAGACCGGGTCGTCGAAGAGCCGGGTGAAGTTGTCGACGCCGACGTAGTCGGAGGGCATGCCGAAGCCGCCCCACCGGAAGAAGGCGGCGTACAGGGCGAACAGCATCGGCAGCAGGACCAGCCCGATGAACAGCACCAGGGCGGGCACCTGGAAGCCCATCGCGGTGACCCAGTTGAGCAGACGCCGCCGGGCCCGCCCCCGGGCCGCGCCCGCGGCCGGGCGCGGGAGTTCGACGTCGGGGCCGGTCCGCTTGTCCGGAAGGTACGTGGAGGTCATCGCCGGCTACTGCTCTTCCTTCGCGGCCTGCGTGATCGACTGGGCGACCTGCTCCGGGGACTTGGAGCCGGCGATGAGGGCGGACACGCTGTCGTTGACCTCTTGGCCGACGGCGGGCGCGTACGCCTGGTCGAGGTAGAGCTGGAAGCCGGTGGCCCCGTTCAACTGTGCCTGTACGGCCTTGGTGTTGGGGTCGGTGAGAGCGCTCTGCGCCGCCGGGACCACCGGCAGGGCGCCGGTCTTCTTGACCAGTTCCAGGTCGGTGGCCTGGGAGGCGAAGAACTTCAGGAAGTCGACGGCCGCCTGCGGGGCTCCCCTGCGCAGGGCATGTCCGCCGCCTCCGCCGAACACCTCGGTGATGGCGCCCTTGCCGCCCTCGACGGCGGGGAAGGGGAAGAAGCCGAGGTCGTCGCCGAGCCCCTTGCCCGCGTCGGCCTGCACCGTCGGAGCCCACTGGCCCATGAGTTCCATCGCCGCCTTGCCGTTGCCGACGGTGGCGGCCTGGCCGGTGGGGGTGGAGTAGGCGGCGTTGAGGAACCCCTTCTGGAACGGCTGCAGGTCCACGAGCTCCTTGAGGTGCTTGCCGGCCGCGACGAAGTCGGTGCCCGTGAAGTCCTTGTCGTCGTAGGCCTTCTGCAGGGCGTCGGCGCCGGCGGTGCGCATGGCGAGGTAGGCCCAGTAGTACATCTCGGGCCACTTCTCCTTGCCCGCGAGGGCGATGGGGGTGATGCCCTTGGCCTTCAGCTTGCCCACGGCGTCGAGGAAGCCGCTCCAGGTGGTCGGGGGCGTGCCGACGCCGGCCTGCTTGAAGAGCGCCTTGTTGTACCAGAAGCCGATCATGCCGATGTCGAACGGGATGCCGTACACCTTGTCGTCGATCAGGTACGGCTCCCTCGCGACCTTCAGCAGACCGTCGGCCCACGGCTTGGTCTTGTCCGTGAGGTCCTCGACCAGCCCGGCGTCGACCTGCTGCTTCAGCACGCCGCCGCCCCAGGTGTGGAAGATGTCAGGAAGCTTCCCGGAGGCGATCAACGTGGTCATCTTCGACTTGTAGGCGTCGTTCTCCAACTGGACGATCTTTACCTTGACGTTGGGGTTCTGGGCCTCGAACTTCTTGGCCAGAGCCGCCCAGACGCCCTTCGCGGGCTGGGTGGTCGAAATGTTCCACCACTCGATCGTGGTCGTCCCCCCGGACGACCCTCCGTCCGAGTCGCCGCCACAGCCGCTCAGTGCCGTCATGCCCACACCGGCCGCGGCGGAGGCCGCCAGGAAGCCGCGGCGGGACAGTGCCGGGTCGCCCATCATGCGCTCCTTGGGTACAGGACGGCGCGTCCACGCCCGTCCACTGGACCGAAAGTTTCGGAGATAATCCAGAAAGGTTCGTTGTTGCCCGCACCCTAGAGACAGCTGCCAAACGGTGGCAACCCCTTGTACGTGGGGAATGTTGGCGGACCCCGCCGCCAACTCGTGCCGGAAAGCCGCCGCTTCAGCAGCGCGACGCCGTGTACGCGAACCAGTCGAAGGACGCGCCGCACTCGGTGACGTACATGCCGATCACTCGCCCCGTGAAGCCTCCGGCGACCTGCGTGGAGAGGTAGCGGCCGTCGAACTCGGCGAGCGGGACCTGGCGTTGGACGGATCCGTGGCCGTCGACGGGTGCCTGGCCATCGATGGATGCGTGGCCGTCGACGGAGTGGACGACCGTTTCGGGGCCGCCCGGACTGACGCACGGAGTGGACGACCGTGTCGGGGCCGCCCGGCCCGACGCCGGGGCCCGGTTCCCGGGAACTGGTGACGGTCGGCGGCACGAAAGACGTCGTACGCGTCTCGACCACGGGCGTGACCGGCCCCGAGGGGAGTTGCCGCCGGGCGACGCACTGCCGTACCGGACCGATCCGGACGTGCACGCTCGCCTCTCCCCCGTCGATCTCCAGGTCGTAGTGGTGCGCCTCGTCGATGCGGACGGAGAGTCCGGCGCGGCCGGATCCTGGCTCCGGACGGGCTGCGACCCGGCAGTCGGGATGCCGCTGCCGGCGCCCGACGAAAGTGTGGCCCGGCCGGTCGAGGCTGTCCCCCGTGGCATGCGGGGTCGGCCAAGGTGCCGTCCTGCGCCTGTACCGGGTCGGCGTGGCCGGTGCACTGGATGGGCAGACCGGTGCCGCGGCGGGAGAGGACCGGGTTGGCCGGGACGGGTTCGTAGGGGCCGCGCGGGGAACGGACGCGGGCGATCGAGACGGCGTGCCCTCGTGCGGTGCCGCCCTCGGCGAGCATCGGGTACCACCACTCGCCGATGCGGTAGAGGCGCGGCGCCTCCGGGTGCTGGAGCCCGGTCCCGGACCGGACCGGGAACGGTCCCTCCAGCACCTTCCGGATCGTCGGGGCGTAGATCCCGGCGGAGGCCACGGTGTCCTCCGACAGCGTCAACTGCCCCGGCCTGTCCAGGACGTTGCCGATCTGCCGCCAGTGCACGAGGTCGCGGCTGTGGAAGAGCGGGTCGCCGGGGTAGTACTCGAAGCTGGAGCAGACGAGGTAGTGGTCCTCGCCCACCCGGCACACGCTGGGGTCCGGGTGGCACCCGCCGATCACCGGGTTGCCGTAAGTCCGCATCCGCGTCAGCCCCTTCGGAGGTCAACGAAACATTCGGCCTCACCGACGAACGTTACGAAGGGGACTGTAGAAGGTCAGCTCTCGAAGCGATACCCCATGCGGCATCACCCCCATGGAGACTGTCAGACGACTGCCTCGCCGTTTTGATGCCCATGCGGCGCAGCTCGTCGAACCGCTCCCGCATGCCCTCCTCGACGACGTCCTTGAGGTGGATCACGCCCAGCACCCGCGCCCCGGCGGAGTCCTCGACCGCCACCAGCAACGGCGTACCGCCCGCTGCGGAGATGATGTCCGTCAACTGCTGTGCGTCCTGGGCTACTTCACCTCCCTGTCGGGTCACCCAGGCGACCACCGAACCGGCCGCCCCCCTTGCGGATCCTGCGGCGGTCGACGTCCACGCCGGACATCCGGGTCTGCGCGGTGAACGCGATCCACTCCGCCCCGGCCGGCTCGTCCTGGCGCCGCTCGCGCAGCCCGTACCTCTCCTTCGCCAGGACGACGATCGGGCGGCCCTCGGGCGTCTCGTCGGCCAGCGACGACAGCTGGGCCGCGTCGGCGACCTCGGCGGCCGTCACCCCGCGCACCGGCACGAACTCCGAGGCCTGCCGGTTGCCGAGGGTGATGGTGCCGGTCTTGTCGAGCAGCAGCGTCGACACGTCACCGGCGGCCTCGACCGCGCGCCCCGACCTGGCCAGCACATTGCGCTGTACCAGCCGGTCCATCCCCGCGATGCCGATCGCCGACAGCAGCGCGCCGATCGTGGTCGGGATGAGACAGACCAGGAGGGCGACCAGCACGGCCAGTGTGAGGTGGGTGCCCGCGTAGACCGCGAACGGCGGCAGCGTGGCGCACGCCAGCAGGAACACGATGGTCAGCGAGGCGAGCAGGATGTTCAGCGCGATCTCGTTCGGCGTCTTCTGCCGGGCGGCGCCCTCGACGAGGCTGATCATCCGGTCGATGAAGGTCTCGGCCGGTTTTGTGGTGATCTTGATGACGGTCCGGTCGGAAAGCACCTTCGTACCGCCGGTGACGGCACTGCGGTCACCGCCGGACTCCCGGATGACGGGCGCCGACTCTCCGGTGATCGCCGACTCGTCGACGGAGGCGACCCCTTCGACCACGTCCCCGTCGCCGGGAATGACGTCACCGGCCTCGCAGACGACCAGGTCACCGACGCGCAGTTCGGTGCCGGGGACCACGGAGCCGTCGGCCTTGCGGGCCACGCTGTCGCTCTTGGCCCTGCGCAGGGTGTCCGCCTGCGCCTTGCCGCGGCCCTCGGCGACCGCCTGGGCCAGGTTGGCGAAAACGACGGTCAGCCACAGCCAGGCGCTGATCGTCCAGCCGAACCAGTCGCCGGGGTCGGTGAAGGAGAAGACGGTGGTGAGCACCGAACCGATCCACACCACGAACATCACGGGCGACTTGACCATCACCCGCGGGTCGAGCTTGCGGAACGCGCCCGGCAGCGACGTCACCAGCTGTGTCTCGGTGCGCAGGGTGCCCGCGGTGACCGGCACGGGCCGCTGCCCGGCGAGCGATCCGGCGAGCGCGAGGACGAACACCATCGGCAGGAACCGCCCCAGCAGCACGGCGAGCCCGATGGTGGTGTTGAACCACTGCGTGTCCGCGTTCAGCCCGGCGAACGCCGAGCCGTTGTTGTTGGCGCCGGACGTATAGGCGTACAGGATCTCGGAGAACCCGTGCGCCCCGCCGTTGGTCATCGAGTGGGCCGGTGTGGGCAGCGCCATCGCGAGCGCGGTGAAGACGAGGACGAGCGCCGGGGTGACGAGGATGTAGCAGGCAGCCAGTTTGATCTCGCGGGTGCCGATCTTCTTGCCCAGGTACCCGGGCGTGCGGCCGACCATGAGCCCGGCGATGAACACCGCGACGATCGCCATGATCAGCATGCCGTACAGGCCGGAGCCGGTGCCGCCGGGCGCGATCTCGCCCAGCATGATGCCGAGCATGGTGATCCCGCCGCCGAGACCGGTGAAGGACGAGTGGAAGGAGTCCACCGCGCCGGTCGAGGTGAGCGTGGTCGACACCGCGAAGATCGACGGCTCAGAACCTCTCCGGGAAGATCAGGGCGAGAACGAGATGGCCCAGCAGAGCGACTCTTACGGCGTCGCCGCACGTCCCCACACGGAACTGGGGCACCCCCGCGGAAACGGAACGTGCCCGCCGCCCGTCAGAGCCGGGTCAAGGGACGATGCGCGACATCCCACCGGCTTTGCCGTCGGCGCCATGGGACACATCCGTCCTGGAGCGACCGGCCCTGACTCCCCAGGCGCCACGACGGACCGGGGGTGGCCGGAAACCGCCGTACGCCATGACGCTGGGTGTCCGCCCGCTCGCCCGCTCCGCTACCGCACGACCGGGCGCGCGGGCCCGCGACTCGCCGACGCCGCGTTTGACGTGCTCCTGAATCCCGCCGAACCAGTCTTAACGCAAGCTTGACGCTCTCCGCCCCCTCATCCGCAGGCCCCGGCGTCACTCTCCGCTTACGCTGGTTGCGCCGAATGCGTGATGGCCGGATCCACACGCCGAGCCGCACTTCAGGAGCACGCCCGATGGCCACCACCGAACACCCTCCTCCCAGTCGCCTGCGCTCCTGGATGCTGGAGGGCCTGTCCGACATGGGCAAGGGCGGCGGCCACCAGGGCCCGCACGCCGTACCCGAGCCCGCCCACCAGGGCCGGCGCTGGTGGCGGGTGATGTGCCTGACCGGAGTCGACTACTTCTCCACCCTCGGCTACCAGCCGGGCATCGCGGCGCTCGCGGCCGGTCTGCTGTCACCGGTGGCGACCATCGTGCTGGTGATCGTCACCCTGGCGGGCGCCCTGCCCGTGTACCGCCGGGTCGCCGAGGAGAGCCCCCGCGGCGAGGGCTCGATCGCGATGCTGGAGCGGCTGCTGTCCTTCTGGAAGGGCAAGCTGTTCGTCCTGACCCTGCTCGGCTTCGCCGCCACCGACTTCCTGATCACCATCACGCTCTCGGCGGCGGACGCCTCGACCCACCTGATCGAGAACCCGCATCTGACCGGCGCCCTGCACGACAAGCAGATGCTGATCACCCTGATCCTCGTGGCCCTGCTCGGCGCGGTGTTCCTCAAGGGCTTCCTGGAGGCGATCGGGGTCGCGGTCGTCCTGGTCGGCATCTATCTCACGCTGAACCTCGTCGTCGTGCTCGTCGGCCTGTGGCACGTCATCACCGCGGGCCATGTGGTCACCGACTGGACCGGCGCCCTGACCACCGAGCACGGCAACGTCTTCGCCATGGTCGGCGTGGCCCTGCTGGTCTTCCCGAAGCTCGCGCTCGGTCTGTCCGGCTTCGAGACCGGCGTCGCGGTGATGCCGCACGTCCAGGGCGACCCGGACGACACCGACGAACGGCCCACCGGCCGGATCCGGGACACCAAGAAGCTGCTCACCTTCGCCGCCCTGATCATGAGCTGCTTCCTCATCGCCACCAGCTTCATCACCACCCTGCTGATCCCGGAGAAGCAGTTCGAGTCCGGCGGCCAGGCCAACGGGCGCGCTCTCGCGTACCTCGCGCACAACTATCTGGGCAGCGCCTTCGGCACGGTCTACGACGTCTCGACCATCGCCATCCTGTGGTTCGCCGGTGCCTCCGCCATGGCCGGGCTGCTCAACCTGATGCCCCGCTACCTGCCCCGCTACGGCATGGCACCGCACTGGGCCCGCGCGGTGCGCCCGATGGTCATCGTCTTCATCCTCATCGCCTTCCTGGTCACCTGGATCTTTGACGCGGACGTCGACGCGCAGGGCGGCGCCTACGCCACCGGTGTCCTCGTCCTGATCAGCTCCGCGGCGATCGCGGTGACCATCGCCGCCCGCAGGGCCGGCCAGCGCAAGGGGACCATCGGCTTCGCGGTGATCTCGGCGGTGTTCCTCTACACGACGGTCGTCAACGTCATCGAGCGCCCCGACGGTGTGAAGATCGGAGCCTGCTTCATCGCCGGCATCATCCTGGTCTCCCTGCTCTCCCGGTTGGCCCGCGCTTTCGAACTCCGCGTGACCAGCGTGACGCTCGACCACATGGCGGAACGTTTCATCCGGGACATGGCCAGTCGCAAGATCCGGTTCATCGCCAACGAGCCCGACCGGCGGGACAAGGCCGAGTACCGCGACAAGATCGAGCAGATCCAGCAGGACAACGACATCCCCGGGGAGGACTTCGTCTTCGTCGAGGTCACGGTCCTCGACCCGTCCGAGTTCGAGGCGGGACTGACGGTGCGCGGCGAGGTCCTCCACAACCGCTACCGCGTCCTGACCCTGGAGTCCTCCTCCATACCCAACGCCCTGGCCGCCCTGCTCCTGCACGTCCGCGACGCGACCAGGTGCACCCCGCACATCTACTTCGAGTGGACCGAGGGCAACCCCTTCGCCAACTTCCTCCGCTTCTTCCTCTTCGGCCAGGGGGAGGTCGCCCCGGTCACCCGAGAGGTCCTGCGCGAGGCGGAACCAGACCGGGTGCGGAGGCCGCGGGTGCACACGGGGTGATCTGCCCTGGCTGAGCGAGAGCGGTGACCACGGTTCGGTCCCTGAATCGCGATATCGCGTTGTGCCCAACGGCCGACCCCCACCCTCGGTTCCCCGTCGACGCCCCTATCGTGACCGGCATGCAGTCCTACACGATCGGCCAGGCAGCACGGCTGCTCGGCGTGAGCCCCGACACCGCGCGCCGCTGGGCGGACGCAGGCCGGGTGGCGACCCACCGCGACGACAGCGGCAGAAGAGTCATCGACGGGCGGGCCCTGGCCGCCTTCTCGGTGGAACTCGCCAAGGCCGGAACGGACGAGGAGGACACCCCGCACACTTCGGTGCGCAACGCCTTCCCCGGCATCGTCACCGCGATCAAGCTCGGCGATGTCGCCGCCCAGGTGGAGATCCAGGCCGGCCCGCACCGGCTCGTCTCCCTCCTGACCCGCGAGGCCGTCGAGGACCTCGGCCTGGAGGTCGGCATGGAGGCCACGGCACGAGTGAAGTCGACGAACGTCCACATCGACCGGGCCTGACCGCGTCACCCAGGGGAAGCCATTCCCGTAAAAACGCATATACGCACTCCATGCCGCCCTTGTGGCAGCTCATGCGATGAGGCAGGAGACTTTCGCCTCGCATATGCGGAAGTATGATCGGCGCATCGGAAGGGCCTCTGGGCTCTTCTCCAGGCAGACCGAGGGAGTGAACCCGTGATGACCCGTTCCGTGCGCCGGACCCGCCGGACCCTGCAGGCGGCCGGAGCGGGAGCCGCCGCCCTGCTCGCCCTGGCCGCCTGCTCCTCGTCCGACTCGGACTCGGACTCGGCCGCCGCGGGTTCCAACTCCTCCGCCTCGGCCTCGGCGAAGCTGTCCGGCGCGGTGACAGTCTTCGCCGCCGCCTCACTGAAGGAGAGCTTCACGACCCTGGGCAGGGAGTTCGAGAAGGAGCACCCAGGTACGAAGGTCACCTTCAGCTTCGGCGGCAGCGACACCCTCGCCGCGAGCATCACCGGCGGCGCCCCGGCCGACGTCTTCGCCGCCGCCAGTCCCAAGACGATGGCGATCGTGACGGACCAGAAGGACGCCGTGGGCACGCCGGCCACCTTCGTCCGCAACCAGCTGGAGATCGCCACCCTGCCGGGCAACCCGGACAAGGTCTCCTCCCTCAAGGACCTCACCAAGTCGGGCCTGAAGGTCGTCCTCTGCGACAAGACGGTGCCGTGCGGTGCCGCCGCCCAGAAGGCGCTGGACGCCGCCAAGCTGAAGCTCACGCCGGTTTCGTACGAGCAGGACGTCAAGAGCGCCCTGACGAAGGTCGAGCTGAAGGAGGCGGACGCGGCCGTCGTCTACCGGACCGACGTGAAGGCGGCGGGTGACAAGGTGGCGGGCGTGGACTTCCCGGAGTCGGCCCGAGCCGTCAACAACTACCCGATCGCCCTCCTGAAGAACGCTCCCAACACCGCCGCGGCAAGGGCGTTCATCGAGCTGGTCACGTCCGCGGAGGGCCAGAAGGTCCTGACCGAAGCCGGATTCCTCAAGCCATGACCGACCCCGGCAACGCCACGCCCGGCCCCGCCGGTCCAGGCAGTCCCGCGCCCAGTCCCACCGAACCCGGACCCGGCGAGCCCACCCCGAGCGATACGCGCCCCGGCACAGACTCGCCCCGTCCCCCCGCCCCGCGCTCCAGCCCCGCCCCCACAACAGTCACCCTGAAAGGCGGCCCTCGCCGCCGCCTGCCTGGATCCCGAATCATCCCCCTCCCCCTCCTGCTCCCCGCGCTGGCGGGCCTCGCGTTCCTCCTCCTCCCGTTGGTCGCGCTCCTCGTACGAGCCCCGTGGCACAGCCTCCCCGAGCAGCTGACCAGTGCCGAGGTCTGGCAGGCGCTGCGTCTGTCGCTGGTGTGCGCCACAGCGGCGACGGCACTGAGCCTCGTCATCGGCGTACCCCTGGCCTGGGTCCTGGCCCGCACCGACTTCCCCGGCCGCGGCCTGGTCCGTGCCCTGGTCACGCTGCCCCTCGTGCTGCCTCCGGTGGTCGGCGGTGTGGCCCTCCTGCTCGCACTGGGCCGCAACGGCGTCGTGGGCCAGTGGCTGGACTCCTGGTTCGGCGTCACCCTCCCGTTCACCACGACGGGCGTCGTCCTCGCGGAGACGTTCGTGGCCATGCCGTTCCTCGTCATCAGCGTCGAGGGAACCCTGCGCGCGGCCGACCCACGTTACGAGGAGGCGGCCACCACTCTGGGCGCCTCCCGCTTCACCGCCTTCCGCCGGGTCACGCTCCCGCTGATCGCGCCGGGCATCGCGGCGGGCTCCGTCCTCGCCTGGGCCCGAGCCCTCGGTGAGTTCGGGGCGACGATCACCTTCGCCGGCAACTTCCCGGGCCGGACCCAGACCATGCCACTCGCGGTCTACCTGGCCCTCCAGAACGACCCGGCGGCGGCGATCGCCCTCAGCCTGGTCCTGCTGGCGGTGTCGATCGCGGTGCTGGCGGGTCTACGGGACCGCTGGATGACGACATCATGACGCCCCACCGCCCACCCCCACCGCCGACAGCGGCCACCGGTCGAACGACCGGCCGGATACCCCCCACCACCCCATCAGGCCGACACGGACACCCACGCCACCTGACCGCGACAACCGCCCGCCTCAACCCGCCCTCCCGGAGCGCGGACAACCCCCGCACCCGTCCCACAGGACCACCGGCACCGTCCCGCACCCGCCCACGCCACCTGACTACGGCCAACCACCCGCACCCACCCACTCCGACGGGCCGCAGACAGCCCCGCCACCCACCCGTCCGCCGAGCCACTGAGCCACCAAGCCACCGAGGGCCGACCACGCCCACCCACCCGCCGAGCCGCGGGCAGTCGTGCCGACCGGGGCGATGGGGGTATTGCCGCCCGAGCGAAGCCGAGTCCGGGAGGCGGGTAGGAGCAGGCGACCCCCCGCCGGCGCCGGGCCGCGCGACCCTCCCCGGCCGGCCCAAGCCCCACCGCCACGGCCCCGCATCCACGATCCACCCCACGCCAGGACACGCCCCATGACCGACCTCGACGACCCCAATGCCATTACGACCGAGCGCACCGACGCCTCCGGTGAGGGCCTCGACGCCCACCTCGTCGTCGACCACGGCGCCTTCCGCCTCGAGATCACCCTCACCGCCGCCCCCGGCGACGTCGTCGCCCTGCTGGGCCCGAACGGCGCCGGCAAGACCACCGCCCTGCGCGCCCTCGCCGGTCTGGCCCCGCTCACCGACGGCCATCTGCGCCTCGACGGCACCGCGTTGGACCGTACGCCCCCCGAATCCCGCCCCGTGGGCGTCGTCTTCCAGGACTACCTGCTTTTCCCGCACCTGTCCGCCCTCGACAACGTGGCCTTCGGCCCCCGCTGCCACGGCGCGACCAGGGCGGAGGCCCGCGCCCAGGCCGCCGATTGGCTGGACCGCATGGGTCTCGCCGGTCACGCCGGGACCAAGCCCCGCAAGCTCTCCGGCGGCCAGGCGCAGCGCGTCGCCCTCGCCCGCGCCCTGGCCACACACCCCCGACTGCTCCTCCTCGACGAACCCCTCGCCGCCCTGGACGCCCGTACCCGCCTGGAGGTCCGCGCCCAACTCCGCCGTCACCTGGCCGAGTTCGAGGCCGTCGCCGTGCTGGTCACGCACGACCCGCTGGACGCCATGGTGCTGGCCGACCGACTCGTGGTCATCGAGCACGGCCGGGTCGTCCAGCAGGGCGCCCCCGCCGACATCGCACGCCATCCCCGTACGGACTACATCGCGCGACTGGTCGGCCTGAACCTCTACCGGGGGCAGGCCGAGGGCCACACGGTCCGCCTCGACGCGGGCCCCGCCCTCACCACCACCGAGGACCTCGCCGGTCCGGTGTTCGTGGCGTTCCCGCCGAGCGCCGTGACCCTCTACCGCGACCGGCCCACCGGCTCCAGCGCCCGCAACCTGTGGCGTTGCGAGGTGGCCGGTCTGGAGACCCACGGCGACCAGATCCGCGCGGACCTCACCGGTGAACTCCCCCTCGCGGCCGACCTCACCACGGTCGCCGCGGCCGAACTCGACCTGCACCCGGGCGCACCGGTCTGGGCGACCATCAAAGCGGCGCAAACACACGCATACCCGGCATAAAACCCGACCGGCGACTACGGTGGGGACCCTGTTCCTGTTCCCCACCCCCTACGAGGCCTCACCATGAGCCTGAGCATCCGCAACCAGCTCCCCGGCACCGTCACCGCCGTCACCCGGGGCGAGGTGATGGCCACGGTCACGGTCCGCCTCGTCGGCGGCCAGGACCTCACCGCCGCGATCACCCTGGAAGCAGCCGAGGAACTGGGCCTCGCCCCGGGATCAGCCGTACGCGCCCTGGTGAAGTCGACCGAGGTCTCCCTCGCCACCGCCCCGGTCGACGGCCTCTCCATCCGCAACCAACTGCCCGGCGCGGTCCACGAGATCGCGACCGGCGGCGCCATGGCCTCCGTCAAGATCTTCGTCGACGGCGCCGACCTCACCGCGGTGATCACCAGGGACGCCGTCACGGACCTCGAACTCACGGCGGGCACCCCGGTCGTAGCCCTGATCAAGTCGACCGAGGTCTCCCTGGCCACCGCGTGACACCTCAGAACGCGGAAGGGCTCCCCCGGCATACTCCCGGACGGAGCCCTCCGCACCTACGACGCGTCAGTCCTCGTAGACGACAACTCAATCCTCGTACACGACGTACGCGTTCATGACGTTCATGACGTTCATGACGTCTCAGTCCTCGTACGCGTCCAGCGGCGGGCACGAGCAGACCAGATTCCGGTCCCCGAAGGCCTGGTCGATCCGGCGCACCGGCGGCCAGTACTTGTCCGCCACGGACACACCGGCCGGGAAGACGGCCTCCTCGCGCGTGTACGCGTGCTCCCACTCCCCGCCCAGCGCGCCGGCGGTGTGCGGGGCGTTGCGCAGCGGGTTGTCGTCCGCTGGCCACTCGCCCGAGCCGACCTTCTCGATCTCGGCCCGAATGGCGATCATCGCCTCGCAGAACCGGTCGAGTTCGGTCAGGTCCTCGGACTCGGTCGGCTCGATCATCAGCGTCCCGGCCACCGGGAACGACATCGTCGGCGCGTGGAACCCGTAGTCGATGAGCCGCTTGGCGACATCGTCGACGCTCACACCGGTCGCCTTCGTGAGCGGCCGCAGATCGATGATGCACTCGTGCGCGACGAGCCCGCCGGGGCCGGTGTAGAGCACGGGGTAGTGCGGCTCGAGCCGCTTGGCGATGTAGTTGGCGCTGAGCACCGCCACCTGCGTGGCCCGCTTGAGCCCTTCCCCACCCATGAGCCGCACGTATGCCCACGAGATCGGCAGGATGCCGGCGGAGCCCCAGGGCGCGGCCGAGATGGGACCGACACCGGTCTCCGGGCCGGCCGCGGGCTGCAGCGGGTGGTTGGGCAGATACGGCGCCAGGTGCGCGCGCACCCCGACCGGGCCGACGCCCGGACCGCCGCCGCCGTGCGGGATGCAGAAGGTCTTGTGCAGGTTCAGGTGCGAGACGTCCCCGCCGAAGTGGCCCGGCTTGGCCAGCCCGACCAGCGCGTTGAGGTTGGCGCCGTCGACGTACACCTGACCGCCCGCCTCGTGCACCTGCGCGCAGATGTCGGCGACATGCTCCTCGAACACGCCGTGCGTCGAGGGGTACGTGATCATCAGCACCGCCAGCTCGTCGCGGTACTGCTCGATCCTCGCCCGCAGGTCCTCGACGTCGATCTCACCGTCCTCGGCGGTCTTCACGACGACGACCTTCATCCCGGCCATCACGGCGCTGGCGGCATTGGTGCCGTGCGCGGACGACGGGATAAGACACACCGTCCGCTGCTGGTCCCCGTTGGCCCGGTGGTATCCGCGTACGGCGAGCAGACCGGCCAGCTCGCCCTGCGAACCGGCGTTGGGCTGGAGCGAGACCCGGTCGTATCCGGTGACCTCGGCGAGACGTTCCTCCAGCTCCCGGATGAGCGTGAGGTAGCCCTGGGCCTGCTCGGTGGGCGCGAAGGGGTGCAGCCGGCCGAACTCGGGCCAGGTGACCGGCTCCATCTCCACGGTCGCGTTGAGCTTCATGGTGCAGGAGCCCAGCGGGATCATGCCCCGGTCGAGCGCGTAGTCGCGGTCGGCGAGCCGGCGCAGGTAGCGCAGCATCGCGGTCTCGGAGCGGTGCTGCTGGAATACGGGGTGCGTGAGGTAGTCGTCGGTGCGCAGCAGCGCGTCCGGAAGGGAGTCCTCGGTGGCGGCGTCGAGCGCCTCGATGTCGCCCTCGACCCCGAAGGCGGCCCACACGGCGCCCAGTTGGGCCCGCGCGGTCGTCTCGTCACACGCCATCGACACCTGGTCGGCGTCGACGAACCGCAGGTTGACGCCGTTCTCGCGCGCGGCCGCGACGACCTGGGCGGCCTTGCCGGGCACTCGGGCGGTCAGCGTGTCGAAGTAGGAGCCGTGCACGACCTCGACCCCGCCGGCCGTCAGGCCCGCGGCGAGGATCGTGGCGTACCGGTGGGTGCGCCGCGCGATGCTCTTCAGGCCTTCGGGCCCGTGGTAGACGGCGTACATCCCGGCCATCACCGCAAGCAGCACCTGCGCGGTGCAGATGTTGCTGGTGGCCTTCTCCCGCCGGATGTGCTGCTCGCGCGTCTGCAGGGCGAGCCGGTAGGCCTTGTGCCCGTCGGCGTCCACCGAGACGCCCACGAGCCGCCCGGGCAGGCTGCGCGCGAACTTCTCCCGCACCGCCATGTAGCCGGCGTGCGGCCCGCCGAACCCCATCGGCACACCGAACCGCTGGGTCGTCCCGACCGCGATGTCCGCACCGAGCTCCCCCGGGGACCTCAGCAGCGTGAGTGCCAGCAGATCGGCGGCGACGGTCACCAGCGCGCCGAGTTCGTGGGCCTGGTCGATGACAGGCTTGATGTCGCGTACGGCCCCGGAGGCGCCCGGGTACTGGATCAGCACGCCGTTGATCTCGCGCCCGGCGATCTCGGCCGGAATACCGCCGCTCAGGTCGGCGACGACGACTTCCACGCCGGTCGGCTCGGCCCGCGTCTCGATCACGGCGATGGTCTGCGGCAGCGTGTCCGCGTCGACCAGGAAGAGGCCCTTCTTGTTCTTGCCCATGCGCCGCGACAGCGCCAGGGCCTCGGCCGCGGCGGTGCCCTCGTCGAGCAGCGAGGCACCGGAGGTGGGCAGCCCGGTGAGCTCGGCGACCATGGTCTGGAAGTTCAGCAGGGCCTCGAGCCGCCCCTGGGAGATCTCCGGCTGGTACGGCGTGTAGGCCGTGTACCAGGCCGGGTTCTCCATCACGTTCCGCAGGATGACGGGCGGTGTGAAGGTCCCGTAGTACCCGAGCCCGATCATGGAGTCGAGCACCTGGTTGCGGTCGGCCAGCGTCCGCAGTTCGGCGAGCACCTCCGCCTCGGTCCGCGCACCCGGCAGATCGAGCGCGTCGGCGTTCTTGATGACGTCCGGCACCGCGGCGGCGGTGAGCTCGTCCAGCGAGCCGTACCCGACCTGGGCGAGCATCTTGGCCCGTGCTTCCTGGTCGGGGCCGATGTGGCGCTGCTCGAACGGAATTCCCTGCTCCAGCTCGGCGAGCGGAATGCGGTGGGCGGTCATTGCGGAGGCCTCCTGGTCTGACACGACCTTCGAGGGGCACCACGACGCGGGTACCCGGACGGCCTCCCCCTCTGTCATCTCGACCTGAGAGCTTCACCGGGCCTCCCGAAGGTGCCCGGCTTTCACCGTCGGTGAGAGCGGGGGCCGTCGACGCCGTCGACACCCGCCCTGCTTTCCAGAGTGACCTCGTCCGTGCGGTACGTGGGCCTGAGAGATTCCGGGGAGGATTTGCTCCTTCGGCGCCTCCGGATGGTGTCCGGAGGACTCTCCCGCGCGGGGTCAGCAGCCGTTTGCCAGCGTACCAGCGACGGCAACGCCCGGTCGTTCGAGTGGCCGCCTCCCTGATTGTGCTCTTTCGTAGTGCTTACGGATGGTTTGCGACCAAGTGGAGGGCCCGTGCGCACCGACATCGATCCGCGCAACCTGATCGGCCGCAAGGCGTTCGACCGCAACGGCACCAAGATCGGCACGATCGACGAGGTCTACCTCGACGACGCGACCGGCCTACCGGAATGGGCGGCCATACGCACCGGCCTCTTCTCCAGGGACGCCTTCGTCCCCCTGGAGCCCAGCGAACTGATCGAGGGCACCCTGCACGTCCCCTTCGACCGCGCACTCATCAAGGACGCCCCCGACTTCGGCGTGGGCCGTCACCTCTCCCCCGACCAGGAACTCCAGCTCTACCACCACTACGGCCTCGACGTCTCCGCCCCACCCCCGCTCCCGGACCACGACTTCGGCAACCTGGCCGGCACGGACGACGCCTGACCCCACAACCGCGCCGACCCCGCCCGAGCCGCGGGCGGTCGTGCCGCAGGCGATGGGGTCCAGGTCCCTCCCACTGCGGCGGAAGGGAGTCCCGCCCACCACTCGAGCGGAAGCCGGAAGTGGGGACCGCTGGCGCGGGCCGCACATCCCGCACACGCGGGACGCACGCCCAAGCCCCGCCACGCCCAGCCCGCACATCGCACCATCCGCCCAGGAAAGCCGACGCCCCTCCCCGCACATACCTCCACCCGTCACGCAAGCTCACCCGCCCGCGGCCCGCACACACGCCCACCCGTCACGCAAGCTCACCCGCCCGCGCTCATCCGACAGCCCCGGTCACGCCAGCACCCCGCCCCCCGAAGCCCCACCCGCCTCCACACTTCGCGCCACCAGCGGCAACGGATCCGCCGGCTCCAACTCCGGATCATCGACCCGAAACGTCCGCACCCGTCCCGGCTCCGAGTCGGGCGTCTCGAATCGCACCGTCACCCGCCCGAGCCCGCTCCCCTGCACCCATCCGTGCCCGTACTCGGTATGCCGCACATCGTGTCCCGACGGCCACCGCCGCTCGACCGGCACCTCCGGTAGCGTCTCGGGCGTGTCCGCGGCCTTCTCCACCGCACCGGCGTCCACCTGCTCCCCCGCCGCCTGCGCGAAGAGATCCTCCTGCGTGTAGTCGGCCAGCCCGCTGACGCCCACCCCGAGCAGCCGCACGCCTCCGGTCGTGTCCACGGAGTCCAGCAACCGCGCGGCGGCCTCCCGCACCACCGCGGGATCGTCCGTGGGCCCACGCAGCGTCTCGGACCGGGTCAGCGTGGAGAAGTCGTACCTGCGCACCTTGAGCACAATCGTCCGCCCGGACAACCCCGCCCCGCGCAAGCGCCGCACACACCGGTCCGCCAGCCGCTGCACCTCCAGTGCGACCCGGATCCGATCGTGGATGTCGACGTCGTAGGTGTCCTCCACCGACACCGACTTCGTCTCCCGCTCGGCCACCACGGGCCGCTCGTCGCGCGCCAGCGCCATCGCGTAGAGCCCGTGCCCATGGGCCTTCCCCAGCAGCCGTACGAGCTCGTCCTCGCCCGCCTCCACGATCTCCTCGACCGTGGCGATCCCGGCCCGCCGCAGATGGTCCCCTGTCGCCGGCCCCACCCCCGGCAGCGTCCGCACCGACAGCGGCCCCAGCATCGCCCGCTCGGTCCCCGGCTCGATCACCACCAGTCCGTCCGGCTTGGCCTGCTCCGACGCGATCTTCGCGAGCATCTTGGAGGCGGCGAGCCCCACCGACCCCGTCAACCCGGTCGCGGCCCGTATGTCCGCCCGCAGCTTCCCTCCGGCCAGTCGCGCCGAAGCCTCGTCCCAGGCCGCTCCCCCGGCCTCCAGATCCACGAACGCCTCGTCCAGACTCAACGGCTCGACCAGCGGCGACAGCTCCCCCAGCAGCCCCATCACCTGCTCGCTGATCGTCCGGTAGAACGCGAAGCGCGGCACGAGATAGGCGGCGTTCGGCGCGAGCCGCCTCGCCTGGGCCATCGGCATCGCCGAGTGCACCCCGAAGACCCGCGCCTCGTACGACGCCGTGGCCACCACCCCGCGCGGCCCCAGGCCACCCACGACGACGGCCTTCCCGCGCAGGCTCGGCTTGGACGCCTGCTCCGCCGAGGCGAAGAAGGCATCCATGTCGAGGTGCAGGATCGTCGGTGCGCTTCTCACATCTCCGATGCTGCCCTACGCCACTGACAATCCCCGCCCGGAGAGCGGGGAGGCGCTCAGACCGCCCGGTTGCGCCGCCGCGCCAGCTCGTCCGCGGGGTTGTGCCCGACGAGGGTCTCCCCGGTGTCGATCCGCTCCCCGTGCAGCTGCGAGAGGGCGCTCTCGACGTCCCGCCACACCACACCGACGGCGATCCCGAAGACGCCCTGGCCGCCCTGGAGCAGCTCGTGGACCTCGTCGGGCGTGCCGCACTCGTAGACCGTGGCACCGTCGCTCATCAGCGTCATGCGCTCCAGGTCACGGAAGCCGCGCTCGCGCAGATGCTGGACCGCCGTGCGAATGTTCTGCAGCGACACACCGGTGTCGAGGAAGCGCTTGACGATCTTCAGGATGACGACGTCCCGGAAGCTGTACAGGCGCTGCGTCCCGGAGCCGTGAGCAGGGCGCACACTCGGCTCGACGAGACCGGTGCGGGCCCAGTAGTCCAGTTGCCGGTAGGTGATGCCCGCGGCCGCGCAGGCCGTCGGACCGCGGTAGCCGATCTGCTCGGACGCCATGGACGTCGCCCCTCCGCTGCTCGGCACGGCCGTCGGTCGCTGCGGAGCGTGATCGGCCGCGCTGCTGTGAAGCGGGTACGGACCGCTGTCCCCGAGACTGCGTCCGGGGGCACCCCCAGCCGTACCGTCGCCGCTGCTTCTCACGCCGACCTCCGTCCTTGACCTGCCTTCTCGACGGTAGGCAGTCGCCAGGGGTGCGTCAACGATCGCCACACTCGGCACGCCGAGTGATAATCACCCTAAGAGTGGTTTCCCGCACCCCATCGCGGGGAAAGGCTAGCCGAATGCGCTCGGAGCGGGCCCCGGGACGCTCCCCGGCGCCGTCGGCGCATGAGGGCATTTGGGGCGTCACCGGACCAGAACGGCCCGGCTGGGACCGCTTCTCGAACGGGTCCTCCGCCGGGTCGCCGTGATTCTCACTGACTGCTGGTGCCGAAGTCCTCGGGCGAGATCTGATCGAGGAACTCGCGGAACTTCTCCACCTCGTCCTCCTGCTCGTCCGGAATCGCGATGCCGGCGTCGTCGAGCACTCCGTCGCTGCCGTAGATCGGCGTTCCGGTGCGCAGGGCCAGCGCTATGGCGTCGGACGGACGGGCACTCACCTCGACCCCGCTGGCGAACACCAGCTCGGCGTAGAAGACGCCTTCACGCAGGTCCGTGATGCGCACTTCGGTGAGCTCCTGGCCGACGGCCTCCAGCACATCCTTGAACAGGTCATGGGTCAGCGGTCGTGCGGGGGCCATGCCCTGCTGCGCGAAGGCGATGGCCGTGGCCTCCCCGGGCCCGATCCAGATGGGGAGGTAGCGGTCGCCTCCCACTTCACGCAGGAGCACGATCGGTTGGTTGGAGGGCATTTCGACCCGGACACCTACGACATCGAGCTCGTTCACACAGCAACCCTAGGCCGTGCCCCGGACGTTTGGGTAGTCGGGCAGGAAACGGGTGACCGATACGGCCTCCCCGGGCGCGCCGGCCACGGGGCGGACGCAGGCCGCCTCAGGGCAACCGGACCCCGAGAGCGGTCTGCACCAGCGCGGCGTGCAGTTTCACCGTCAGGCAGGCCAGTTCCTTCGTACGGGCTTCGGCATGCGCCCTGGTCTGCGGGTTGCGGTGGCGCTTGAGCGGGGCCACGACCTGGTCCACCAGACCCGCCTCGCGGTCCGCGGCCGCCTTCATCACCCGCAGATGCCGCGGCTCGATCCCGAACCGCCCCAGCTCGGCGATGAGGGAGGCCACGGTCACGGCCTCGGCGTCATAGGCCCCGTCCGGAAACGGAGCGATGAGCCCGTAGGACTCCCACTCCTCCAGCTCCCGCTCACCGATCTCCGCGGCAGCCAACAGCTCGGCCCGCCCGATGCGGGCCGCCGTGGGGCCCTCGACGGCCTCCGGTACGGCCTCGCCGTCCCGCTGCCGGCCCAGGACCGGCAGCTGGACGGCCTCGCCGCGCTCCATGGCCTCCAGGTGCTCGCGGATCACCTTGAGCGGCAGGTAGTGGTCCCGCTGCATCCGCAGGACGTGACCGAGGCGCTCGACGTCCTCGGTGCTGAACTTGCGATACCCGGAGGGGGTCCGCTGCGGCTCGATGAGCCCCTCCGACTCCAGGAAACGGATCTTGGAGATGGTGACTTCGGGAAACTCGTCGCGCAGCACGGTCAGCACCGTGCCGATGCTCATCAGACCACCGTCCGTGGCGGCGGTGCCGTGTCCGGCACCGCCCCTCGGTGTTTGAAGCATGGACCTTCCCTCGAGTGCCGCCGGACGGAGTCCGGAGGAGGGTCAGTAGCCCCGCTGGCTCGCGTAGAAGACCAGCCGGTACTTGCCGATCTGCACCTCGTCGCCGTTGTTGAGAGCGACCTGGTCGATCCGCTCGCGGTTGACGTACGTACCGTTCAGGCTGCCCACGTCGGCCACCGTGAACGAGCCGTCCTGAGCGCGACGGAACTCCACGTGCCGGCGGGAGACCGTCACGTCGTCGAGGAAGATGTCGCTCTGCGGGTGTCGCCCGGCCGTGGTCAGGTCGCCGTCCAGCAGGAAGCGGCTGCCCGAGTTCGGACCGCGGCGCACCACCAGGAGCGCGGAGCCGAGCGGCAGCGCGTCGACCGCGGCCTGTGCCTCCGGGGAGAGCATGGGCATCTGCGTCTGACCGGTGGCCTCGGCGTCGTAGGCCTCGAGGCCAGAGATGGAGATCGTGGACGTCGTCTCGGACGGGCGCTCGGCCGTGGCGCCGGCTCGCAGCGGGGCGCCGCAGTTGGAGCAGAAGCGGCTGTTCTCCGCGTTGCGGTTACCGCACCTCGTACACACCAGGGCCGACATGGACGGATCCTCCTGCCGCGGCTGCCCTCCAGGGGCATGGGAACCGTACGGGTCGGCGGAAAACCCTCCACCCGTACTTGAGGTTGACGGTTGCCCGAAACCTATGCCTCCGGACTGGCCAGGGTCAACAGACGGCGCGCCCTGACCTCCCGGAATGTCTCCGCCCGGGCCACCGACCTGGTCCCGGAACAGCGGGCGCTGGCCCTCCGCGTCAGGCTGTGCGCGATGACGGGCGGTCGCATTGTCGCTGCCCTCTCGCGCGCTCTTGCCGAACAACTTCGCAAACAACTTCACGGGCGATTCCCCTTGACCGAAACAGACCCGCCCGTGGGGCAGGACGAACCCTGATTGAACACACCGGTCGACCCGGACATCCTCACAACGTCCGTATCCACCAGACAGTTTCCACCACGCACCACCCATTCGGTGCGCCGACCCCCCGCAACCTCATGCCCTGGCCGGACGTCCCCCATGCACCCCCGGTTCACCGGGAGGACGACCGAGCGTAGTCAGGCCGCTTCGCCGCTCGCAAGGCGTCCACGACGAGCTTGTCGGACCGCTCGACGGTCACGGTGGCCTGCTCCTTCTCCAGAGTCTGCACCACGCCTCCAGGAATGTTGAGCGCCGGTTCGAGGTCCTGCGGCTTGCCGATGACCTTGAAACGGAAAGGAGCTTTGATCTTGTTCCCGTCGACGCTCACGCCTCGCCCCGAACCCGCCAGGTACGTCCCCGCGACGACCCGCACGCCGTTCACCTGAATCGCCTCCGCGCCGGCCGCGCGCAGCTCCTGGATCGCGTCGAGCAGCATGTCCGCCTCGACCGTTCCCTTCGTGTCGTCGATGGTCATCGTGATGCCTGGCCCCTGTGCGGCCACCGTGCCCGCGAGGATCCCGAGCTGTCGCTCCTTCTCGATCGTCTGCTTGCGGGCCTCCTCGGCCTGGTCGGAGCTGTTCTCCAGCTCGTCCCGCTGCTTTTCGAGGCCCTGCTTCTCATCATCAAGACGCTGAGTACGGTCATCCAGTTCGTCGAGAATGCGCACAAGATCTTCCTGGCGCGCACCCCGTAGCGCGCTGTCGCCGTCACTGTTCGAGGCGACCTGCACGGCGAGACCGAAACCCAGGCCGAACAGCAGCACGGCGACGATCAGTTGCGCCCGGGTCACCCGCGGCGGCCACAGCCCCTTCACCAACCGCTGCCGACCGGTCAGCCGCCGCTCGTCCTGCGCCACCTCCCCGCCCGGGGGAACTGCCCCGGCGGGGGCCTCCTCGGGCAGTTCCTCCCGGAACCGGTTACCGGTCGTCTCGTCCTGGTCGCTCATCCGCCTCACGCCCGGAAGACGTGCCTGCGGATCGCCGCGGCGTTGGAGAAGATACGGATCCCCAGGACGACGACGACACCGGTCGACAACTGCGCTCCCACGCCCAACTTGTCGCCCAGGAAGACGATCAGCGCGGCCACGACCACGTTCGACAGGAACGACACGACGAAGACCTTGTCGTCGAAGATGCCGTCGAGCATGGCCCGCAGACCTCCGAAGACGGCGTCCAGCGCCGCCACGACGGCGATCGGCAGATACGGCTCGACGACCGCCGGAACCTCGGGCCGGACCAAGAGGCCGGCCACGACTCCCACGACGAGGCCCAGTACGGCGATCACGATGTGCCCTTCTCAGTTTTCGGCTGTGCTGTACGTACGATCACACTCGGTGCGGCGGGAAGCCGCAGGTCCTCCTCCACGGAGATGGCGGTCCGGATGCCGAAGTTCTCCTGGAGGGCGTGCAGATACAGCCCGTCCGCGCTGTTCTGGAACCTGGTGCTCAGCCTTTTCCCGTCCCCCACGGCAAGCACCGTATACGGCGGCACGAGTGGCTTGTTGTCGACCAGTATCGCGTCACCCGCGGCACGGATCGCAGACAGGGCCGTCAGCCGCTGCCCGTTGATGGACACAGCCTCGGCGCCCGACGCCCACAGCCCGTTGACCACGCGCTGCATGTCGCGGTCGCGCACGCGTCCGGTGTCGGAGAACCCCGAGGTCTCCCGCGGATCGCCATCACCGCCGGTGCTGGCTTCCTTGGCGTCGTCCACGAGCAGTTTCACCCCGGGGCCGCGCACCTGCGTGGCACCCGACAGGAGGTCCATGAGGTCGGCCTGATCACCGTCTCCGCTCTTCATGAGTGCCTCGCGCTGCCGGGCGCTCACGTCGTCGCGCAGTTTGTCGACGCTGCTCTCGAGCTTGTCCGCGGCCTCGGTCTCCCGGTCGATACGGTCGATCAGTTCGTCGCGCTCCTTGGCGACGACGGGGGCCGCCACCCGCGCCTGGGCCGCCCCGACGGTCACCACGAGGGCCGCCAGCACCAGGCCGGCGGCCAGTCCCAGCTTCGCCCGGAGCGTCTTGGGCATGCCGCCCGCGCCTTCGGCCTTCTTCCGGGCGGCTGCCTCGGCGTAGCCGTCGTCGAGGCTGTGGTCCATGACGTTGGTGAGCAGCGACATGGACGCGTCCGGACGCGACAGGCGCGTGGGGGTGCTCCGAACGGGGGGCTGCTGCGGCATGCCGCACATCGTCGCACGTCGCGACCACTACCTCCGAATGGCCCCACCGACGTGCCGGACAGGCCCCCTTGGGGACACGTGTCCGGCACGCGCGTGTGGTAAGCGATTCAGCGCCCGGCGCTGTCCACGACCGTCGACCACTCGTCGAGCAGGGCCTGCGCGGAGGCGTCGTCCGGCCCTTCCGCCCACAGATGGGTGACCGCCTCGGCCGGGTCGGGCAGCACCATCACCCAACGTCCGTCGGTCTCCACGACCCGCACACCGTCGGTTGTGTCGACAAACCGATCTCCGGCCGCCTCGACGACCCTCCGCATCACAAGTCCCTTGACGGCCCAGGGGGTAGCCAGATCCCGTTTGAGAACGTGCGCCCGCGGAATCCGCGCGTCGATCTGGCTCAGCGTCAGCTGCGTCCGCGCCACCAGCCCGATCAGCCGTACGAAAGCCGCCGTACCGTCGAAGACACTGCTGAACTCGGGGACGATGAAGCCACCCTTGCCGTCACCGCCGAAGATCGCCGACTCGTCACCTCCCACCCGGGTCAGATCGTCGGGAGACGTCGTCGTCCACTCGACCTGGGTCCCGTGGTACGCCGCGACCTGCTCGGCGATCCTCGTGGTGGTCACCGGCAGCGCCACACGGCCGCTGCGCCGCTCCGCGGCCACCAGGTCGAGCAGGACGAGCAGTGCCCGGTCGTCCTCGATGATGCGGCCCTTCTCGTCCACCAGGGACAGCCGCTCGCCGACGGGGTCGAAGCGCACCCCGAACGCGGCACGCGAGGACGCCACGATCTCACCGAGCCGCACCAGCCCGGACCGGCGCATGTCGGCCGTCTCCGTCGGCCTGGACTCGTCCAGACCGGGGTTGACGGTCAGCGAGTCCACTCCGAGCTTGCCGAGCAGACTCGGCAGCACAAGCCCGGAGCTGCCGTTCGAGGCGTCGACGACGACCTTGAGCCCGGACTCGGCGATACCCGTCGTATCGACGTTCCGAAGCAGCGACCCGGTGTACGAGTCGAAGACGCTGGCCGGAAAGTGCAGGTCACCGATCTCACCGGGGAACGCACGCCGGTACTCCTGCCGCGCGAACACCCGGTCCAGCTTGCGCTGGCTGCCCTGTGACAGGTCGGCGCCGTTCCCGTCGAAGAACATGATGTCAACGGAGTCCGGCACCCCGGGCGTGGTCCGGATCATGATCCCGCCGGCACTGCCCCGCCCGGTCTGTTGCCGGGCGACGGGCAGCGGTACGTTTTCCAGGTCGCGTACGTCGATGGCGCTGGTCTGCAGCGCGGAGATGACCGCCCGCTTGAGCGCGCGGGCACCACGGGAGTGGTCACGGGCCGTCGTGACGGTCGAGCCCTTCTTGAGCGTGGTGGCGTAGGCGCCGGCAAGCCGTACGGCCAGCTCGGGTGTGATCTCCACGTTCAGGATTCCGGACACGCCCCGCGCACCGAAGAGATGGGCCTGCCCCCTGGACTCCCAGATCACCGAGGTGTTGACGAACGCGCCGGCCTCGATGGTCTTGAAGGGGTAGACCCTGACGTTGCCCTGCACGATCGATTCTTCGCCGATCAGGCACTCGTCGCCGATGACCGCCCCGTCCTCGATCCGGGCCGCGCGCATGATGTCGGTGTTCTTTCCGACGACACAGCCCCGCAGATTGCTGTGCTGACCGACGTACACGTTGTCGTGGACCACGGCCTTGTGCAGAAAGGCCCCGCTCTTCACCACCACGTTCGAGCCGACGACGGTGTGCTCACGGATTTCCGCGCCGGCCTCGACCTTGGCGTAGTCACCGATGTACAGCGGTCCCCGCAGTACGGCATCAGGGTGCACCTCGGCGCCCTCCGCCACCCATACGCCCGGGGAGATCTCGAAACCGTCGATGTCGACGTCGACCTTGCCCTCGAGAACGTCGGCCTGCGCCTTCACATAGCTCTCGTGGGTACCGACGTCCTCCCAATAGCCCTCCGCGACATAGCCGTAGACCGGCTTGCCCTCCTTCATCAGTTGCGGGAAGACATCTCCGGACCAGTCGACGGACACATCGGCCTCGACATAGTCGAAGACCTCGGGTTCCATCACGTAGATACCGGTGTTCACCGTGTCCGAGAAAACCTGGCCCCAAGTCGGCTTCTCGAGGAAGCGCTCGACCTTGCCTTCCTCGTCGACGATGGTGATGCCGAATTCCAGCGGATTCGGCACACGCGTCAGACAGACCGTGACCAGCGCACCCTTTTCCTTGTGGAAGTTGATGAGCTCGGTGAGATCGAAGTCGGTCAGGGCATCACCGGAAATGACGAGGAAAGCATCGTCCTTCAGCGCCTCTTCGGCGTTCTTGACGCTTCCGGCGGTACCGAGTGGCTTCTCCTCATTGGCATAGGTGAGCTCCATGCCGAGCTCCTCGCCATCACCGAAGTAGTTCTTGACCAGTGAGGCCAGGAACTGGACAGTAACGACGGTCTCGTTGAGCCCATGCCTTTTGAGCAGCCGCAGAACGTGCTCCATGATCGGCCGGTTGGCCACCGGCAGGAGCGGCTTGGGCATGCTTGAGGTCATGGGGCGAAGGCGCGTGCCTTCGCCTCCGGCCATCACGACGGCCTTCATGTCGGAAGCGTCCTCCTCGATAAGAGACGACGGTCTGGCCGACTTCACCCGTCCAGATTGTCCCGCACTTTTCGGTCGCAGGCCAACGGGCCGATACAGCCGCAGCGAGGGGCGAGTTCAGTCGGCCATGGCGTCCGCACGAACCAGGCGGCGGACTTGTACCACGTAGAGGACTCCTGCCCACCAGTACAGGGTTGTACCCCATCCGGCGAACGCCCATCCGAAAATAGCAGCGAGTGACGAGACCCATCCACTTCCGTCACTGAGCAGGAGCAGCGGGAAGGCATACATCAGGTTGAACGTCGCTGCCTTCCCCAGGAAGTTCACCTGCGGTGGCGGATAGCCGTGCCGCCTGAGGATCCCCACCATCACCAGCAGGACCAACTCCCGCGCCAGCAGCGCAGCGGTCAACCACAGTGGCAAAATCTCGCGCCAGGTCAGGCCGACCAGAGTCGACAGAATGTAGAGCCGGTCGGCCGCGGGATCCAATAGCCGGCCGAGGCTGCTGATCTGGTTCCAGCGGCGGGCGAGCTTGCCGTCCAGGTAGTCGCTGACGCCGCTCAGCGCCAGCACCAGGAACGCCCAGCCGTCACTTTTGGGGCCCCCGAGCTCAGGCCTGAGGATCAGCCACAGGAAGAGCGGCACGCCGGCGAGCCGCGCCATGCTGAGGATGTTGGGGATGGTGAGGACCCGGTCCGTCTGGACGCGGGTCTCCTGAACCTCCACCCGGGAGCCTCCTGTGGGAAACGTGCCAACGATGCTCCCTGACCTTACCTCAACGCAAAAAAGCTCCGGCTCTCGGGCTTGTGTGCCCAAGAGCCGGAGCTCTAAAAGGAGTTCGGCGGCGTCCTACTCTCCCACAGGGTCCCCCCTGCAGTACCATCGGCGCTGTAAGGCTTAGCTTCCGGGTTCGAAATGTGACCGGGCGTTT
>NZ_JBITIY010000009.1:0-104714 GCF_044459385.1 Streptomyces sp. NPDC050287
GCCCCCGCCCCCGCCCCCCCGGCGCGGGCCCCCCCCCCCCGGCCCCCCCCCCCCCCCCGCGCCCCCCCCCCCCCCCCCCCCCCCCCCCCCCCCCCCCCCGCTCGGGGTTCACGCGGACGTGTGTCCGACGGTCCGTCAGACCTCCACGACCACCGGGAGGATCATCGGCCTGCGTCGGTACTTGTCCGAGACCCACTTTCCGAGGGTCCGCCGCACCAGCTGCTGGAGCTGGTGGGGTTCGACCACGCCGTCCTGCGCCGAGCGCTCGAGCACCTCGGTGATCTTCGGGAGAACGTCCGCGAAGGCGGAGTCCTCGATGCCGGAGCCGCGGGCCTGGACGTGCGGTCCGCCCGTGATCTTCCCGGTCGAGGCGTCGATGACCATGAAGACCGAGATGATGCCCTCGTCGCCGAGGATCTTGCGGTCCTTCAGCGCCGGCTCGCCCACGTCACCGACCGAGAGGCCGTCGACGTACACGTAACCGGCCTGGACCTTGCCGGAGATCTTCGCCTTGCCCTCGACGAGGTCGACGACCACGCCGTCCTCGGCGATGACGATCCGGTCGTGCGGGACGCCGGTCAGGGCGCCCAATTCGGCGTTGGCCCGTAGGTGGCGCCATTCGCCGTGGACCGGCATCAGGTTCTTCGGGCGGCAGATGTTGTAGAAGTACAGCAGCTCGCCGGCCGAGGCGTGGCCCGAGACGTGGACCTTGGCGTTGCCCTTGTGGACGACGTGTGCGCCCCAGCGGGTCAGGCCGTTGATCACGCGGTAGACCGCGTTCTCGTTGCCGGGGATCAGCGACGAGGCGAGGATCACCGTGTCGCCGTTGACGATGCGGATCTGGTGGTCGCGGTTGGCCATGCGGGACAGGGCCGCCATCGGTTCGCCCTGGGAGCCCGTGCAGACCAGGACGATCTCGTGGTCCGGGAGGTCGTCGAGGGTCTTGACGTCGACGACCAGGCCCGGCGGGACCTTCAGATAGCCCAGGTCACGGGCGATGCCCATGTTGCGGACCATCGAGCGGCCGACGAAGGCGACCCGACGGCCGTACTCGTGGGCCGCGTCCAGGATCTGCTGGATGCGGTGGACGTGGCTGGCGAAGCTCGCCACGATGATCCGCTTGCGGGCGTTGGCGAAGACCGTGCGCAGGACGTTGGAGATGTCCCGCTCGGGCGGGACGAAGCCCGGGACCTCGGCGTTCGTCGAGTCGGCCAGGAGGAGGTCGATGCCCTCCTCGCTGAGACGTGCGAACGCGTGCAGGTCCGTCAGGCGGTTGTCCAGCGGGAGCTGGTCCATCTTGAAGTCGCCCGTGTGGACGACCATGCCGGCCGGCGTACGGATGGCGACGGCCAGGGCGTCCGGGATGGAGTGGTTGACCGCGACGAACTCGCAGTCGAAGGGGCCGATCCGCTCTCGGTGCCCCTCCGCCACCTCAAGGGTGTACGGACGGATCCGGTGCTCCTGGAGCTTCGCCTCGATCAGGGCGAGGGTCAGCTTGGAGCCGATCAGCGGGATGTCCGGCTTCTCGCGCAGGAGGTAGGGGACGCCGCCGATGTGGTCTTCGTGACCATGGGTGAGGACGATGCCCTCGATGTCGTCGAGGCGGTCCCGGATGGACGAGAAGTCCGGCAGGATCAGGTCGATTCCGGGCTGCTCCTCCTCGGGGAAGAGCACGCCGCAGTCGACGATCAGCAGGCGGCCTCCGTACTCGAAGACCGTCATGTTTCGGCCGATCTCGCCGAGGCCGCCGAGCGGGGTGACCCGTAGGCCCCCTTCGAGGAGCGGCGGGGGCGGCGCGAGTTCAGGATGCGGATGACTCAAAAGACTCTCCTCACCACACGCGCCACGTACCGGTGGGGCACGTGGCGCGCGTGACGTTCGTGCAGAAGCAGTTGTCGTGTGGACGCAGGCACCGGTGGCCTGCCTATTCAGTTGTGGAGTCCGCGTACGCGTCGAAACGCGCGAAGTCTGGTGTCAGAGCTGTACCCCGCCGGCGGCAAGATCGATCTTGAGCTGCTCGATCTCTTCGGGCGTGAGCTCCACCATCGGGGCGCGCAGCGGTCCGGCGGGCAGGCCCTGGAGGGCGAGCGCGGCCTTCGTCGTCATGACGCCCTGGGTGCGGAACATGCCCGTGTAGACGGGGAGCAGCTTCTGGTGGATCTCGGTTGCCTTCTGGACGTCGCCGGCCATGTACGCCTCGACCAGCGCGCGCAGTTCCGGGGTGACCACGTGGCCGACGACCGAGACGAAGCCGACCGCGCCCACGGAGAGCAGGGGCAGGTTCAGCATGTCGTCGCCGGAGTACCAGGCCAGGCCGGAGCGTGCGATGGCCCAGCTGGCGCGGCCGAGGTCGCCCTTGGCGTCCTTGTTGGCGACGATACGCGGGTGCTCGGCGAGGCGGACGAGCGTCTCGGTGTTGATCGGGACGCCGCTGCGGCCGGGGATGTCGTAGAGCATGACCGGCAGTTCGGTGGTGTCGGCGATGGCGGTGAAGTGCCGGTACAGACCGTCCTGCGGGGGCTTGTTGTAGTACGGCGTGACGAGCAGGAGTCCGTGTGCGCCCACCTGCTCGGCCGCGCGGGCGAGCTCGATGCTGTGGCGGGTGTCGTTGGTGCCGACGCCGGCGACGACGTGGGCGCGGTCGCCGACGGCCTCCAGGACGGCCCGTACGAGATCCGATTTCTCCGCGTCGCTCGTGGTGGGCGACTCGCCGGTGGTGCCGTTGATGATCAGGCCGTCGTTGCCTGCGTCCACCAGGTGGGTGGCGAGCCGCTGTGCGCCGTCGAGGTCGAGTGCGCCGTCCGCCGTGAAGGGCGTGACCATGGCGGTGAGGACCCGCCCGAAGGGGGTCTGCGGAGTGGAGGTCGGAGCCATGGGTAACACGCTACTCGTTGCTCAAGGTGGGGTCTGCCCTCGGGGGAGGCGGCAAGTCGTGACAAATGCGGAGCCCGGCACTGCCTGCTCGGGGGTTCAGGCAGTGCCGGGTCCGTTTGATCAGGCTAGATGAACTTCCCTAAATGCCGCAATACGGACACTTCGCTCGGCTGACCCGTACATCTGTGCTCTGCGGGGGAAATACCGGGGAAAGGGGCCGTGTTACGGCGCCACTCGGCCGTTCGCATTGAAGGCGGCGTACGTGAGCGGCATGAGCTTGGCCCACTCGGCCTCCATCTTCTCCCCGACCATCTCGATCTCCCGCTGCGGGAAGGACGGGACCTTCGCCAGCTCGTGCTGGGTGCGCAGGCCGAGGAAGTGCATCAGCGAGCGGGCGTTGCAAGTGGCGTACATCGAGGAGAACAGGCCGACCGGAAGCACCGCGCGGGCGACCTCGCGGGCGACGCCGGCGGCGAGCATCTCCTGGTACCGCTCGTACGCCTGGATGTACGACTCCTGCATCGAGCGTTCCACGATCGCCTGCTGCGCCTCGGTGCCCGGCACGAACTCGTACTTGCCCGGGCGTCCCTGCTGGACGAGCTTGCGGTCCTCTCCGGGGACGTAGAAGACCGGCTGCAGTTCCCGGTAGCGGCCCGACTCCTCGTTGTAGGAGTTGTGGACGACGACGCCGTTCGCCAGGAAGTTGTGCCAGGGGCCTTCCACGGTGAGGTCGTACGTCATCTCCTCACCGTCCTCCTCGATGGACACGATCGGGTCCGGCACGGCCATGGCGATCTTCCCGGCGCTGCGCGCGAGCTGCTGCTCCTGGGCGCTCCTGGATGCGTGGCAGGGCTCACAGGCGGGCGCCAGGTTTCGCTCGTCGAGCGCGCGGGTGAGGTCCTCTGCCACGGGAACCACGTGATCGAGCGCGAGCTGTTCCCGGGGGAATGCCTCTCCGCACAGGTGGCAGGTGTCGGTCTCGCCGATCAGGCGGTCGCGCTGCATCGAGGTCCACACGCCCATCCCGCGGCGAAGGCTCGGAGGAACCGGCCCCTCCGCGGGGCGATGCGCCGAACCCTCGGCCATCACCGCGTCCCCCACCGCGAGCTCGCCGGCCTTTCGCCAGCCCTCCGGGGTGAGCACGGCATGATCGACGGTGCAGCGCAGGACCTTGCCGTCAGCAGTGGTGATCTTGATCAGCGCTTTGACGCCCGACTCGACGACGTCGAGGATCTGGGCGCTCCGGGCCGTCAGCGTCTCCTCGTCGTAGCAGCGGACGTGGTTGCGCCGGACGGATTCCAGCTTGCGCAGCCTGGTCGAGGGGTGCTGCTCCCGGAATTCCGCGACGGCGGAGTCGGCCGCCTCACGGTTGTCGTACAGCCCGAGGTAATGGCTGGTCTCCCCCTGGCGGACCTGCGCCATCCACCTCTGCGCGCGGGCATGCCAGGTCACCCCGCCTGCCGAATGCGGCAACCGGTCCTCCACGCCCAGGTGCCACAGCTCGTAGAGGTCCTTGATCGAACGGCGCCGCAGCCCGCCCGCCTCACTCTCCAGCGTGATCTCCGAGTCGCCGGCCAGACACCAGCCCACGCGGTGTCGCATGAACTCGCGGAAGACGAAGATCGGGGCGCTGACGAAGAAGGTCATCGAGTTGTGCTCGAAGGGACTGCCGTGCCGGTCCCGCATCAGATAGTTGATCAGGCCCTTGGAGCGCTCGGGGTCCTTGCCCAGCTCGTCCAGGGACTGCTCGCCGAGGGTGGAGACCCGGGCGGCGAAGAGCACGTCGGCGTCGGAAGCGGTGTGCTTGACCAGCTCGACGGTGACGTCACTGCGGAAGCTGGGCTTCAGGTCGTCGGCGGGGGTGTCGGTCACGGCGGGGAGGGTCCTTCCATCACTTCTCTCGGGCGGCGCCCACTCTACGGCCCGGCACTGACATCGGGGCGTTCGGTGCCGGGACGCGACAACTTCTGTGAATTCGGGGCAAGCGGGCACCATTTGCGGCACCCGATCGTCTGTATGGACGACAGTGATCCGTTCGATCCCAGAAGGGAGAAGCGACCCGATGTTCCGTCGGCGCGAACCCGTACCGTTCGCCTTCCTCGCCGAATCCGACAGGTTCCGCAGCAATGTCACTCCCCCGCCCCGCGAGCGGGTCTCCGCCGGGCAGATAGCCGGGCGCTGGCTCCTGGGGCTGACGATCGTCGCCGGGCTGGCGGGCTCCCTGGTGCTCGGGATGCCGGCGCTGTCCCAGAACCACTCGCCGGCGCAGACGCAGCAGTCCCAGGCATCCCAGGGGCACTGAGCCGGGACTGGCTCCTTCCGGACCCCCGGAGGTGGTGAGCGGGGACACAGGTGGATAACCTCACCGGGCACAGCCCACATGGATCGAGTGAGGACCAGCCGTGCCCCTGCCCTTCCTGACAGCCGACCGCGCGTTCGAGGCGGCGGAGGACGTCGCGCTGCCCTTCGACGACCGCGACCGCTGGCGGCGCCCCTACCGGCCCGGCCCGTGGCGCGTGGGCACGGCCGCGATCCTGCTGCTGCTCGCCTCGTACGTGCTGTTCGCGGCGGTCATCATCGCCCTGACCGGCTCGGTGTCGGAGGCCGGGGTCGTCTTCGGTATCGCCGCAGCCGTGATCGTCGGCGCGCTGCGGCTGCTGCGCGTGGGGGTCTGGGTGAGCGCCCAGGGGATTCGCCAGGTGGGTTTTCTCCGCACGCGCACTGTCGCGTGGGAGCGGATCGTCGCCGTACGGACGGTGCAGCAGCCGGTGCGCTGGCTCGGGTTGCCGCGCGCCGTGCAGGGGCAGGCCCTGACGCTCGTACGACGGGATCGTGGGGCGGAGGACGCGCCTGCGCTGCTGACTACGCACAGCGCGGACTTCCTGGCGCGGCCCGGTTCGTTCGACCGGGCCGCGGACGCCGTGGAGGCCTGGGCGGACGAGTACCGGCGGGGCTGACCCTCCCGGCAGCGGCAGCGGCGAAGGGGTCGGTCCGCAGTTGCGTGCGGGTCGGCCCCTTCGTGGTGCGGCTGAGCGGGCGGGATCAGGTCGGGACCGGCTTGCCGTCGTGCAGGGCTATCGCTCGTTGCATCGCCTTGCGGGCACGCGGGGTGTCGCGGGCGTCGTGGTAGGCGACGGCGAGGCGGAACCAGCTGCGCCAGTCGTCCGGGGCCGCCTCCGTCTCGGCCTTGCGCTTGGCGAAGACCTCGTCGGCCGAGTCGCGGTCGATACGGCCGCCGGGGGTGCGCTTGAGCTCGTCGACGGGCAGGCCGCCCTCGGCGTCGAGTTCGGCGGCGAGCCGGCCCGCCTTGCGGGCGAACTGGGTGTTCTTCCAGAGGAACCACAGGCCGATGACCGGCAGGATCAGCACCGCCACCCCGAAGGTGACGGTCAGGAGCGTGCCCGCCTGGATGAGCAGGACGCCGCGGCTGCCCACCAGCAGGAAGTAGAAGACCAGGACGACGGCCGTGACGCCGTAGGAGAGCTTGGCTCGCATCAGCCGAGATCCAGGAAGTGTTCCAGGCCGAAGGTGAGGCCCGGGGTGGTCACCACGCGGCGGGCGCCGAGCAGGATGCCCGGCATGAAGCTGCTGTGGTGCAGGGAGTCGTGGCGGACGGTGAGGGTCTCGCCCTCGCCGCCCAGCAGGACTTCCTGGTGGGCGAGCAGGCCGCGCAGGCGGATGGCGTGCACGGGGACGCCGTCCACGCTGGCTCCCCGCGCGCCGTCCAGAGCGGTGACCGTGGCGTCCGGCGCCGGTGCGGAGCCGGCTGTGCGGCGGGCCTCGGCGATGAGCTGGGCGGTGCGGGTGGCGGTGCCGGACGGGGCGTCCACCTTGTTCGGGTGGTGCAGCTCGACGACCTCGACGGACTCGAAGTACGGCGCGGCGATCTGCGCGAACCTCATGGTCAGGACCGCCCCGATGGAGAAGTTGGGCGCGATGAGCACGCCCGTCTGAGGGGACCGGGCGAGCCAGTTCCTCAGCTGTGCGAGGCGTTCGTCGGTCCAGCCCGTCGTGCCGACGACCGCGTGGATGCCGTGCCGCACGCAGAAGTCGAGGTTGTCCATCACCGAGGCCGGCGTGGTCAGCTCGACTGCGACCTGGGCGCCGGTCTCGGCCAGCGTCTCCAGCTTGTCGCCCCTGCCCAGGGCGGCGACCAGTTCCATGTCCTCGGCGGCCTGGACCGCCCGTACCGCCTCGGAACCGATGCGGCCCCCGGCACCGAGGACCGCCACGCGCAGCTTGCTCATCTTCTTGCTTCCTTACCGAGGGGGTTAGGCGACGGCCTCGTGCAGACGGGCCGCCTGCTTGTCCTTCAGCGGGCCGATGACGGACAGCGAGGGCCGCCGTCCCAGAATCTCGTCGGCGACCGAGCGGACGTCGTCCGGGGTGACCGAGGCTATCCGGGCCAGCATGTCGTCGACCGACATCTGGTCGCCCCAGCACAGCTCGCTCTTGCCGATACGGTTCATCAGCGCGCCGGTGTCCTCCAGGCCGAGGACCGTCGAGCCCTGGAGCTGGCCGATGGCGCGGCCGATCTCGTCGTCCGAGAGGCCGTGCGCCGCGACCTGGTCGAGTTCGTCGCGGCAGATCTTCAGCACGTCGTGCACCTGGCTCGGGCGGCAGCCCGCGTACACGCCGAAGAGGCCGCAGTCGGCGAAGCCGGAGGTGTACGAGTACACGCTGTAGGCCAGTCCGCGCTTCTCGCGGACCTCCTGGAACAGCCTCGACGACATTCCGCCGCCGAGGGCCGTGTTGAGCACGCCCAGCGCCCAGCGGCGCTCGTCCGTGCGGGGCAGGCCCGGCATGCCGAGGACGACATGCGCCTGTTCGGTCTTGCGGCTGATCAGCTCGACGCGGCCGGCGGTGCGCAGGGCGCGGCGTCCGTCGCGGGGGGCGATGGGCGTGGCGTCGAGGTTCTTGAGGGCGCCCGCCTTCTCGAAGGCGGCGCGGACCTGTCGTACGACCTTGTTGTGGTCGATGTTGCCGGCGGCCGCGACCACGAGGTGGGTCGGGTCGTAGTGCTTCTTGTAGAAGCGGCGGATGCGGTCGGCGGTGAGGGCGTTGACGGTGTCGACCGTGCCGAGGACGGGGCGGCCGAGGGGGTTGTCGCCGAACATGGTGTGCGCGAACAGGTCGTGCACGCAGTCGCCCGGGTCGTCCTCGGTCATGGCGATCTCTTCGAGGATCGCGCCCCGCTCGACGTTGACGTCCTCTTCGAGGATCAGGGAGCCCGTCAGCATGTCGCAGACGACGTCGATGGCCAGCGGCAGGTCGGTGTCGAGCACGCGCGCGTAGTAGCACGTGTACTCCTTCGCCGTGAACGCGTTCATCTCGCCGCCGACCGCGTCGAGGGCGGAGGAGATGTCCAGGGCGCTGCGCTTCGCGGTGCCCTTGAAGAGCAGGTGCTCCAGGTAGTGGGTGGCGCCGTTCAGGGCCGGCGTCTCGTCACGCGAGCCTACGTGGGCCCAGATGCCGAAGGTCGCCGAGCGGACCGACGGCAGGGTTTCGGTGACGATGCGCAGGCCGCCGGGGAGAGTGGTCTTGCGGACGACGCCGATGCCGTTGGTGCCCTTGATCAGGGTTTGGGTACGGGCGACGGCCCGCGCCTCCGAGGAGGTGCGGGCCGTCGCCGTGGAGCTGTTCGACGTCACTGGTCGGTGTCGTCCTTCTTCTCATCGTCGCCTTCGCCCTCGATCACGGGGATCAGGGAGAGCTTGCCGCGGGAGTCGATCTCGGCGATCTCGACCTGGACCTTGGAGCCCACACCGAGCACGTCCTCGACGTTCTCCACGCGCTTGCCGCCGGCGAGCTTGCGGATCTGCGAGATGTGCAGCAGACCGTCCTTGCCCGGGAGCAGCGACACGAACGCGCCGAAGGTGGTCGTCTTCACGACCGTGCCCAGGTAGCGCTCGCCGACCTCCGGCATCGTCGGGTTGGCGATGCCGTTGATCGTCGTACGGGCGGCCTCGGCGGAGGGACCGTCGACGGCGCCGATGTAGATGGTGCCGTCGTCTTCGATGGTGATGTCCGCGCCGGTGTCCTCCTGGATCTGGTTGATCATCTTGCCCTTGGGGCCGATGACCTCGCCGATCTTGTCCACGGGGATCTTGACGGTGATGATCCGCGGGGCGTTGGGGGACATCTCGTCCGGCGTGTCGATCGCTTCCATCATCACGTCGAGGATGTGGAGGCGGGCGTCACGGGCCTGCTTGAGGGCGGCGGCCAGGACGGAGGCCGGGATGCCGTCCAGCTTGGTGTCGAGCTGGAGGGCGGTGACGAACTCCTTGGTGCCCGCGACCTTGAAGTCCATGTCGCCGAAGGCGTCCTCCGCACCGAGGATGTCGGTGAGGGTGACGTAGTGCGTCTCGCCCTCGATCTCCTGGGAGATCAGGCCCATGGCGATACCGGCGACGGGGGCCTTGAGCGGCACACCGGCGTTCAGCAGCGACATGGTGGAGGCGCAGACCGAGCCCATGGAGGTCGAGCCGTTCGAGCTGAGCGCCTCGGACACCTGACGGATCGCGTAGGGGAACTCCTCGCGGGTCGGCAGGACCGGCACCAGGGCGCGCTCGGCGAGAGCGCCGTGGCCGATCTCGCGGCGCTTCGGGGAGCCGACGCGGCCGGTCTCGCCGGTGGAGTACGGCGGGAAGTTGTAATTGTGCATGTAGCGCTTGCGGGTCACCGGGGAGAGGGTGTCCAGCTGCTGCTCCATGCGGAGCATGTTCAGGGTGGTGACGCCCAGGATCTGGGTCTCGCCACGCTCGAACACGGCCGAGCCGTGGACGCGCGGGATGGCCTCGACCTCGGCGGCGAGCGTACGGATGTCCGTCACGCCACGGCCGTCGATGCGCTTCTTCTCCTTGATCACGCGCTCGCGGACCAGCTGCTTGGTGAGCGAGCGGTACGCGGCGGAGATCTCCTTCTCGCGGCCCTCGAACTCCGGCAGGAGCTTCTCGGCGGCGAGCGCCTTGACGCGGTCCAGCTCGGCCTCGCGCTCCTGCTTGCCCGCGATGGTCAGCGCGGAGGCGAGCTCCGGGCGGACGGCGGCGGAGAGCGCCTCCAGGACGTCGTCCTGGTAGTCGAGGAAGATCGGGAACTCGCCGGTGGGCTTGGCGGCCTTCGACGCGAGGTCGGCCTGGGCCTTGCAGAGCACCTTGATGAAGGGCTTCGCGGCTTCCAGACCGGCGGCGACGACCTCCTCGGTCGGCGCCTCGGCGCCGCCCTTGACCAGCTGGATGGTCTTCTCGGTGGCCTCGGCCTCGACCATCATGATCGCGACGTCGCCGTCCTCCAGGGTGCGGCCCGCGACGACCATGTCGAAGACGGCGTCCTCGAGCTCGGTGTGCGTCGGGAACGCGACCCACTGGCCGTTGATCAGCGCGACGCGGACGCCGCCGATCGGGCCGGAGAAGGGCAGACCGGCCAGCTGCGTGGACGCGGAGGCGGCGTTGATCGCCACGACGTCGTACAGGTGGTCGGGGTTGAGCGCCATGATCGTGGCGACGACCTGGATCTCGTTGCGCAGGCCCTTCTTGAAGGACGGGCGCAGCGGGCGGTCGATCAGGCGGCAGGTGAGGATCGCGTCCTCGGAGGGACGGCCCTCACGGCGGAAGAAGCTGCCGGGGATCTTGCCGGCGGCGTACATCCGCTCCTCGACGTCCACCGTGAGGGGGAAGAAGTCGAGCTGGTCCTTGGGGTTCTTGGAGGCGGTGGTGGCCGACAGCACCATGGTGTCGTCGTCCAGGTACGCCACGGCGGAGCCGGCGGCCTGCTTGGCCAGGCGGCCGGTCTCGAAGCGGATGGTGCGGGTGCCGAAGGAACCGTTGTCGATCACGGCCTCGGCGTAGTGGGTCTCGTTCTCCACTAGCGTTTTCTCCGATACTTGTCGTCTTTCGCCCCTCCTGCCCGTGTGGCAGGGGGACGGTTGCGGAGAAGCGCTCCGTCTGGTGCGGGCCGGTCTTCGATCGAAGCCCTCGGGGCTCAGTTCGCCCGGGGGCCACTACCGAGGACCGGCGGCGGCGAGGTGCGCTTCTCCTCGTTCTGTCTCGTGCTGTCTCGTGCGGACTTCCGTGTCCGACGGAGGCTCCGTGTCCTACGGAGTTCCCTGTCGTACGGAGGTGTACGTCGTACTGAGTCGTACGTCGTGCGGTTTGCGTTGTCCTAACACACTACAAAGCGTGAGTGACACTCCGCACGTTGCGCACGTACGGCAAAGGGAGCGGCCCCCGATCGTTTCGGGAACCGCTCCCCTCACGGCGTCTTACTTGGCGCCCGCCGCACCGCGGCGGATGCCGAGGCGGTCGACCAGCGCACGGAAGCGCTGGATGTCCTTCTTGGCGAGGTACTGCAGCAGCCGGCGGCGCTGGCCGACCAGGATCAGCAGACCACGACGGGAGTGGTGGTCGTGCTTGTGGGTCTTGAGGTGCTCCGTCAGGTCGGAGATCCGACGGGACAGCAGAGCGACCTGGACCTCGGGGGAGCCGGTGTCGCCCTCCTTGGTACCGAAGTCGGACATGATCTGCTTCTTCGTAGCGGCGTCGAGCGACACGCGTACTCCTCGTAGTCTGTGAGTGCCACCGAGTGCCCCCGGTCCACATCGCGGGGGAGCTTCCGTTACTCGGGAGGCGGGGATCCGCTGGGCGCGTCCTCCAGAGCGGGGCTCCGGGGGTGCGTACACAAACGGCCGTCATCAGGGTACCAGCCACGGGTGGGCCCCTTCGCCCAGGTCGCCGAAGCCCCTGGGCAGGGCGGACGGCGCCACTAGGCTGAACCGTCGGAGTCGATGGTACGGACGTCGGAAAGGGGTCGCTGCGGCATGGCGGAGACGGCAGAGGAGATCAAGGCGCGCAAGGAGCGGGAGAGGGACGAGCTGTACGCCCTCGACATCTCCGGCGTCGAGTGGCAGAGCGCGCCGGGAACCGAGGAGCACGAGGAGCGGGTCGAGATCGCGTACCTCCCCGGTGGAGCCGTGGCCATGCGCTCCTCACTCGACCCGGACACCGTGCTTCGGTACACGGAGGCGGAGTGGCGGGCGTTCGTGCTGGGGGCCCGGGACGGGGAGTTCGATCTGGAGCCGGCGCCTGAGCCGGCGGACACCGGGGAGCGCGTGGCGGAGTGACGTGCGGGCGGGGCGGGGAACCGGTGGGTTTGCCGCCCCGCCCGCCTCTGTCGACCCTCAGTGAGTCCGTCGCCGTAGCGCCCCGCGAACGCCGTTACCGCCCCGCGAACGCCGTCCGCTCCGCGGCGCTCTCGATGCCCGGGGCCAGCCAGATCCAGGGCTTGCCGTCCTTCATGGAGGGGCAGACCGCCTCCTTGGCGCCGAAGCGCCGCACCACGGGCGACGGGCCCGGGGGCGGCGGCCGGCGCGGCTGACAGCGTCCTACGGCGCTTCCCGCGCTGCTGGTCCGCCGCCAGTGTGGACTGGGTGTACACGGAAGGAGGCGGGCCGCAGCTCACGCGCGAAGATCCCTTCCGTCAGTGCCGGTGGCGTCCCCTCGCTGCCGGGGCCACCGGGGACATGCGCCGCTGCCGCTGCCACCCGGTCAGCTCGTCATCGCGCGGGCTGTCGCGTACACGTCGAAGACGGCCAGGGCGAGCGGCACGAGGGTGAGCAGCACGAAGCCCTCGGCGATCTCCAGGAAGCGGCCCCAGAACGGGGTGAGGCCGCCGCGGGAGAGGGTCAGCCCGATGGCGGTGACGAGCGCGGCCGCCACCGCGATCGCCGCGACGAGCCAGACGGTCCGGATGTCGAGGCCGGTGCTGTCGCCCTGGAGGGCCTCATGGATCAGCGTGCGCGGCGGGTCGAGTGCCAGCCCGAGGCCGAGGAGTACGAGAGAGGCGAGGCCGGCGGCCAGCACGGGGGCCACCTGGGCGGTGTAGCGGAAGAGGTGGGCGCGCATCAGCAGGGCCACGCCGGTCGCGAGGGCGAGCAGCTGGGCCCAGACGTCGGAGGAGAACCCGAGGACCGCCGAGGCGCCGACCGCGATCAGGGCGCAGCCGCCGACCAGGCCGACCAGGAGTTCGTGGCCGCGGCGGGCCTTGGCGGCGACGCGTTCGGCGTCGACCGGCTCGTGGGGCGTGGGATCGGTGGCGTACGCGCTGCGCGGGGCGGTGTCCGGGGCGTCGAAACCGATCGGGAGCCGGGCGAAGCGCATCGACAGGCCCGGCAGGAAGGCCAGGCCACCGACGGCGATCGGGGCGCACAGGGCGCCGATCTCGGACGGCGTCCAGTCGACGAGGATTCCCACGAACACCGCCAGCAGGCCGATGGCGGAGGCGACGACGAAGGCGACGAACGGCCCGTCCCCGCTCGGTGCGCACAGGGCGAGCAGAACCGCGGCCAGCAGCACCGCCGCGCAGGCGAGGAGGAACTGGAGTTTGCCGATGCCCTGTCCGTCGGTGAGCGGAAGCAGCCCGGAGCCGGCTACCCCGATGTTGGGCAGCGCGCCCAGGCCCAGGGCGATGGCCGAGGCCCGGTCGTCGTAGATACGGGCCCGTACGCACGCGAGGACGACGAGGAGGACGCCGGCGACCGCGGCGAGGATGCCGGGCAGGCTGTTCATGTCGTGGCGCGGGTCGCCCATCCACGCCACGAAGGCCAGCAGGACCGGCAGGACGCCGCCCCCGACGAGGCCCGCGGCGCGCGTCAACTCGCCGCTCCACAAAGTGCGTTCGCTCGTCACGGCCGCGGCGACCGCTTCGGAGACGTCGTCGAACACGGCGGGCGGCAGCGACTCGGAGAAGGGCCGCAGCGTGAGGAGTTCGCCGTCGAGGATGCGCTGGGCGGCGAACGAGCGGGAGCTGTCGAGGACGGTGCCGTCCCTGCGTACCAGGTGGTAGCCGACGGGGGCGCCCTCGGCGGGGCTCTGCTGGGAGAGCCTGAGGATCTCCGGATAGACGTCGGCGACCGGGATGTCGTCGGGCAGCGCCACGTCGATCCGGCTGTCGGGTGCGACGATCGTGACGCGGCAGAAACCGAGTCCCGTGCCCGCACCCGAAGGAGACCCCGTCCCGGGCGCTCCTCCGGTGGCTGCCGCGGAGGCCGTCATGCTCACCTGCTGCTCCCCCTCAGTGATGATCCCGCGTCTGCGGTGTGAAAATCCTGCGCCGCTTTCCCCGTCGTCCGCGACCGGCACTGCCGAGCGGGCGCGGGGAGGGCGCCGTCGTACCGTCAACGGGACTCCGCACCTCGCCAGATGGCGCGGAATGCCCTGATCGTCCGGCCCAACTCGCGTGTGCTCACGCGAACATCCGGCACCCTATCGCCCCCTCGTCCGCGGGGAAGTCAGTAGGATCGCGCGGCGGCCTGCGTCCGCCTGACACGGGGCGGCGGACGGGACTCACGGGCCGGCCAAGAGAATGGGTGAGCAGTGAGCCACATCGTCGTGAAGCGCCCGCCTCGGGCGCTGCCGTCCGAGGTGCCCACGCAGGAGATCGTCCTGCAGCCTCCGCCCGAACTGCCGCGCGGACACCAGGAGAGCGTGCTGATGCAACTCCTGCCGACGCTCGGCATGGGTGGCTCGGTCGTCTTCTTCTTCACGAGCGGACAGCCGTTCATGAGGATCATGGGCATGGTGATGATCGCATCGACGATCGCCATGTCCATCGCGATGGTGGTCCGCTTCCGCCGCGGCTCCCAGGGGCAGTTGGCGGACATGCGCCGCGATTACCTGAGTTACCTGGCGCAGACCCGGCGGGCGGCCGTCGACACGGCGAAGGCACAGCGGGACGCCCAGTACTTCCTCCATCCCTCCCCCGAGCAGCTGTGGGCGCTGGTCGCCGAGGGCAGCCGGGTGTGGGAACGGCGTACCGGCGACGAGGACTTCGCACAGGTCCGCATCGGCCTGGGCGCGCAGGCGCTCGCCACCGCGGTCCTCGCTCCGGAGACCGCCCCGGTGGAGCAGCTGGAGCCGCTGACGGCGGGCGCGATGCAGCGTTTCCTCGCCGTCCACGGCACCCTGGACGACCTGCCGATGGCTATCTCGCTGCGCGCCTTCTATCACGTCACGATCAGCGGCGACCCGCAGTCCGTACGGTCCTCCGCCCGGGCGGTGACCGGCTCGCTCGCCGCCCTGCACTCCCCCGAGGACCTGGTCCTGGTGATCGCCGCGGGCCGTGAGGCGCTGCCCCACTGGGAATGGGCCAAGTGGCTGCCGCACGTCCAGACGCCCGGTGCCGTGGACGGCGCGGGCAGTCGCCGGCTGATCGACAGCGACACCCGGGAGCTGGAGAACCTGCTCGCGTCCCGGCTGACCGGCCGCCCGCGCTTCCATCCGAACGCGGCGCCCCTGCCGGAGGAACCGCACATCGTCGTCGTACTCGACGGTCTCTCCCTGCCACCGGACTCGGTGCTGGCCAATCCGGAAGGGCTGCAGGGCGTCACCGTTCTGGAGGTCGTTCCCGGCGAGCTGACCGCGGGAGGCGGCGAACTCTCCATCGTCGTCCAACCGGACGCGCTGCACCTGGAGTCGGGGCACGGCGTCGTCTACGAGGGGACACCCGACACCCTTTCCTACGAGTCCGCGGAGGCCCTCGCCCGGCAGCTGGCCCCGCTGCGGATGGCCTCGGGCGGGGACGACGGCGAACCGCTCCTCGCCAACCTGGACTTCACCGATCTGCTGAACCTCGGTGACGCGGCGTCCGTGGACACCAAGCGCACCTGGCGGCCCCGGTCGCTCGCCGAGCGGCTGCGGGTGCCGATCGGTCTCGGTGAGGACGGCCGGCCCGTGATGCTGGACCTCAAGGAGGCCGCACAGGAGGGCATGGGCCCGCACGGGCTGTGCGTGGGCGCCACCGGTTCCGGCAAGTCGGAGCTGCTGCGCACGCTGGTGCTGGGTCTGGCGGTGACGCACTCCTCGGAGACGCTGAACTTCGTCCTGGCGGACTTCAAGGGCGGCGCGACCTTCGCGGGCATGGCGCAGATGCCGCACGTGGCGGCCGTCATCACCAACCTCGCCGACGACCTCACCCTCGTCGACCGCATGGGCGACTCCATCCGCGGCGAGCTCAACCGCCGCCAGGAGATGCTGCGCGACGCGGGCAACTACGCCAATATCCACGACTACGAGAAGGCGCGCGCCGCCGGTGCCCCGCTGCAGCCGATCCCGACCCTGGTCCTGGTGATCGACGAGTTCAGCGAACTGCTCACCGCGAAGCCGGACTTCATCGAGATGTTCGTGCAGATCGGCCGCATCGGCCGCTCGCTCGGTGTGCACCTGCTGCTGGCCTCGCAGCGGCTGGAGGAGGGCCGCCTGCGCGGACTGGAGACGTACCTGTCGTACCGGATCGGTCTGCGGACGTTCTCGGCCGCCGAGTCGCGTGCCGCGCTGGGCGTGCCCGACGCCTACGAGCTGCCGAACGTGCCCGGTTCCGGAATCCTGAAGTTCGGCACGGACGAGATGGTGCGGTTCAAGGCGGCGTACGTCTCCGGTGTGTACCGCTCGGGTACGCAGCGGGGGGTGACGGGCGACGGACCGCTGCCCGTGGACCGGCGGCCGGTGCTGTTCACGGCGGCCGAGGTCCCCGTGCAGTACGTGCCGGTGCCGCAGCAGCGTTCCGCGGCGGAACCCGAGGTCGACGAGGCGCTCGCGGACACCGTGCTGGACGTGATCGTGCGGCGCCTGGAGGCACAGGGCCCGTCGGCACACCAGGTGTGGCTGCCGCCGCTGGACAGCCCGCCCTCACTGGACAGCCTCCTGCCCGGCCTGGCCGCCGTGCAGGGCCGCGGCCTCACCCAGCCCGGTTACGAGGGCGCCGGCCGTCTGGTCGTACCCATCGGCCTGGTGGACAAGCCGTACGAGCAGCGCCGCGACCCCCTCTGGCTCGACTTCTCCGGCGCCGCCGGCCACATGCAGATCGTCGGCGGCCCGCAGTCCGGCAAGTCGACGCTGCTGCGCACGATCATCTCGTCGTTCGCGCTCACCCACACGCCGTACGAGGTCCAGTTCTACGGCCTCGACTTCGGCGGTGGCGGCATGTCGGCGGTCGCCGGGCTGCCGCACGTGGGCGGGGTGGCGTCGCGACTCGATCCGGAGAGGGTGCGGCGCACGGTCGCCGAGGTGTACGGCGTGCTCACCCGCCGCGAGGAGTACTTCCGCTCGGCCGGCATCCCGTCGATCGCGGACTTCCGCACCCGCAGGGCGCGCGGCGACATCTCGGTCACCGACCAGCCCTGGGGTGACGTCTTCCTCGTCATCGACGGCTGGGGCAACTTCCGCACGGAGTACGAGTCACTGGACCCGGTCGTCCTCGACATCGCCGCGCGCGGCCTGGGTTACGGCATCCACGTGATCCTCACCGCGTCGCGGTCGATGGAGGTCCGCTCCAGCCTCAAGGACCACCTGATGAACCGCCTGGAGCTGCGGCTCGGCGACACCATGGACTCCGAGCTGGACCGCAAGGTCGCCGCGAACGTCCCCACGGGGGTGCCCGGCCGAGGCCAGTCCCCGCAGAAGCTGCACTTCATGGGCGCCGTACCGCGCATCGACGGCCTCACCTCCGACACCGACCTCTCCGACGCCACGCAGGCCCTGTCCACCGAGGTGTCCCGCCACTGGCAGGCACCCCCGGCCCCCGAGGTCCGGCTCCTGCCGCGCGAGTTCCCGGCACACGAGCTGCCTCCGGGCGACCGCTTCCCGCGCCGCGGTGTCGCCTTCGCGCTCGACGAGGACAACCTCGAACCGGTCTTCGTCGACTTCGAGCAGGACCCGTTCTTCCTCGTCTTCGGCGAAAGCGAGTCCGGCAAGTCGAACTTGCTGCGGTTGCTGGTCAAGCAGCTGACGGAACGCTATTCGGGCAACGAGGCCAAGCTGTTCGTCATCGACAACCGGCGCTCGCTGCTGGACGCGACACCCGCGTCCCACCTCGCCGAGTACATCCCGATGTCCAACTCCATGGACCACCACATGGCCGCCCTGGCCGACCTGATGCAACGGCGGACACCGACAGCCGACGTGACAGCACAGCAGCTTCGGGACCGCAGCTGGTGGCGTGGCCCGACGGTGTACGTCGTCGTCGACGACTACGACCTCGTCTCCACGTCCAGCGGCAACCCGCTGGCCGGTCTCACGGAACTCCTCCCGTTCGCCCGGGACGTGGGCGTCCGCTTCATCATCGCCCGCTCCACCGCGGGCGCGGGCCGCGCCTCCTACGAGCCGTTCATGCAGCGCATGAAGGAACTCGGCGCCCAGGGCGTGGTCCTCGCCGGCGACCCCAGCGAGGGCGACCTGCTCGGCGGGGTCCGGCCGCGGGCGATGCCTGCGGGGCGGGGGGTCTTTGTGTCCCGACGGCGGGGGAAGCCGTTGGTGCAGGTGGGGGTGGTGGAGGAGGGGGGGTACTGAGACATTTCTGTGTGGGCCGTGTGGACGTTTCATTCGCTGCGCGGATGCGGGGGCGGTTATGGAACCGAGCTGATCCGATCCGCCACGTCAACATGGTAGTGAGGTCACTCGAAACGCGTAAACGGGTCGGCCGGTTAGTACTTTGACGGAGTTCCGCCTGAAGGGCGGGCTTCACGGGGACACGGGGAGAGGGCGCACGCATGGCATGGGATGAATGGGAGCAGCTCAAGGGTGAGGCACTGGAGCGTCAACAGAGTTCAGCCCACATGCAGCTCAACCAGCTTCCGACGGACCAGGGCGGTGGCCAACAAGGGGACCTTCGCGTCAACCAGAGCGACCTCGCGGCGGTCGGCAACGCTGCCTATGAACTGCATCGTGACTTCGAGCGCTACAGCGACCATGCTCGCGTTGCATCCCAAAAGGCGGCCGAAGGCATGAAGAAGCAGGGCTTCAAGACCCTTGGGGGCGCCCTGGATCATGTGGCGGAACGCTGGATCGACCAGGTCCGATCCCTCCTCGATGCTACGGCCCACATCTCAAATCACCTCGACTACACCAAGGGTGCGCATGCCGGCGACGAGGTCTATATCGCTGGCACCATCAGCAGCATCTCCACGCTGGACGAAGGCTTCGACCACAGGGCAGGAACGCACTGATGGATCTCGACACGCTTCGGTTCGGTGACTTCTCTCAGCTCGGCGAGGCCATCACCGACTGGGAACAGATGGTCAAGGACCTGGCCACGCTCAAGAATGACGCTGAGCGCAATCTCAAGGCCAAAGCCGACAAGGCTCGTTGGGCCGGTGTCAACGCCACGGTGACCCGCGAGTTCGTCGACAAGACAGCGAACGAGTTCGGCGACGCGCATACCCAGGCGAACTCCATCGCGAAGATCCTCAAGGACACCCGCGGAGAACTCGTCGGCTACCGCACTCAACTCAACGACGCCATCGAGCGGTGCCACGCGAAACACCTGACCGTGGCGGACACAGGCGAAGGCACGTTCGTTGTTTCTGGGAACACCCGCCCCGACTGGGCGTCCGATCCAAGTGGTGAAACCGGCGCAGTCGATCAAAAGGAAGTCGACGCCTTTCGCGCCGAGATCGAAGGCATCCTCAGCAAGGCCACCGAGAGTGAGGACACAGCCGCGAAGGTCCTCAAGCTTCTCGTCGACCAAGCCAAGAACGGCTTCTCCGACGCCAACTACAAGGACCGGGACTCCGCTGCCGGGGCCCTGAAGGCCGCGGAGGAGGCGGCCAAGATCCTCAAGAAGGATCCCGGAGAGCTCAGCAACACCGAACTGAACTCGCTGAACACCACTCTGGCCAAGTACCGGAACGACCCGTTGTTCGCCGAGAAACTAGCCACCGATGCGGGTCCCAAGCGCACCCTCGAGTTCTACGCGAGCGTCGTCGACGACGCCCAGTTCTATGTCAACCCACGGTCCCGCCAAGGCCTCTCCGACGAGCAGAAGGAGCGTGTGAAGCTGGTCGAGGGCCTTGAGAAGCAGCTCGGCACAACGCTCGCGACCGCCAGCCATTCGAACAGCGACGACATGCGCCAATGGAAGACTGACGTCATCCAGCTCGGCGGTACGAACGTGCGGCCTAACGGGGAGAACCCCGTCTACGGCTTCCAGGTCATGAGCAACCTCATGCGCAACGGCTCGTACGAAACGGACTTCCTGCACGACTACGGCAACCACCTGATCGACTACGAGAAGAAGCACACGTCCGACGAGTACGGGGGGCTTCAGCGCAACGTCACACGCGAGAACGTGCTCCCGTGGGACCACTCCGGCCGTTACGAACAGCTCCATTACGGCGATGCGAATGATGCGGGGCGGGACCCGATGACCGGGTTCATGGAGGCGCTCGGGCACAACTCCGACGCCTCCACGGACTTCTTCAACGAGGGCGACAACTTCACATACCTCGCTGACGACCGAGAGTGGCCCCACGACTTCGCCGACAGTGGCGCGAAGACGACCGCGGGCTACGACTCGCTCGGGCACGCACTCGAATCCGCGACGACCGGGGCTGCGTACGACTCCGACCCGCCCGCACTGCATCGTGACGGGGAGACCGCCAAGGTCGCCGAGAAGGTCGTCGAGCTGTACGGACGCGACGCCGAGTACAAGGACGACAAGCAGACCGGCCTCAGTGGCGCTCAGCTCATGGACAAGCAGAAAGGCATCGGGGACAGCCTCGGCAAGATCGGATCGGCGTACATCGACGACATGAACTGGGCGATGGACGGCAATGCCGGCAAGTCGCTCTACGCCATGAACAACGGAGAGCGCACTTCCCTCGGCGAGCGGGCGCACTTCGATACCGAAGGGCTCGGCGTCGGCAAGTTCATCAGCACCCTCGGACAGGACCCAGCAGCCTATGCGGAGTTGGGGGCCGCGCAGCAGGCGTACACGACGTCCTTGGTCGACAAATACCCGCCGACGATGGGGGCCGACGGCGATCTGAACTCGTTCCAGGCCGAGACTGCGATCAGGCACGGGGCGGAGGTTCAGGGCATCCTCGACAAGTCGCGCGTCGAAGAGATCAAGGCTCACGGGCAGGCCCTGGACGAGGCCTACAACAAGGCGATCGACGACAGTGTTGCGCGCCAGAAGATGATCGCCGGCGCCGTCACTGGTGGCCTGTTCTCCCTCGTTCCCGAGCCTGGCAGCGGGCTGGCGGCGACCGTGGTTCCGATCGTGAGCGACCAGACCAACGGCGTCGTCGACGGGCTCATCGAGAAGAATCTGGACGAGTATGCGGAAGCGCAACACAGGGACAACTCCGAGCAGTACCACGCTGACGGAAATCACGTATTCGAGAATGGCTACAAGGCGTCCTGGCAGCCAGGACATTCGGTTCTGGAGAGGGTCGACAGGGATCCCTCCTGGGGTCGCGGTGAATACCAGAGACTCAGCGAGGCCCTGACGAGTGCTTACTCTCAGGGTTACACATCCGGAAGTCAGACCCAAGAGAACGTTGGTCAACTCCCTACCCCCTAAGGCCGAAACCATGACGTTTATCTCCAGGAAGCCCACACTTTCATCATCAGCTTTCCTCCTGGCCTTGATGGTTAGCGGATGCTCGTCGGATTCCACCCCGAAAGCGGACCTAAGCCCCTCGCAGCAGGGAATGCGAGCCACACAACTCTGCAATGATCTCCTCGACACTGAGGGCGGGGCAGCCCTGGAGGAAATTACCGATTCCCAGTACTTCACGGAAACACGTGGGACTGGCGACCAACAAGTGAACAAACTGCCTCAAGCGGCGACTAAACTCCGCGCCACGGCATCTTTCGAAAGACGTAGCAAGAAGATCAACCTCTGCTTGCCGAACGCTACAGGTGAATCTGCCGCTAATAATCTGGCCATTTCAGCTCAATGGCTTCGGACTACCTCTAAGGATTACAGCTGGCAGAGTAGTGATGACATCACAACCTTCGACATCTCCGGCACCGGAGATAAAGATGTGAAACTGCCGTACGCATACGCGGGGAAAAAATTCGCAGGATTCGATTTCCGGTGCCCTGTGGGGCCCGGCAGCAACGAGGCGACTGTACTCGCTGTGGAGATACTGGGTTCCTTGAACTCCATGACAACCAATCAAGCCGAAAAGTCTCCGGAACTCCTCACGCACATTGCGCATACAGTCGCGGTCAAGCTGGCGAAGGAGTTGGACTGCTTCAGCGAGAGCCGCATCCCGGAGGCGCTGGGTACACTCAAGAAATTCCCGCCGGCGGGCTGATGAGAATCTGGGCCAGAGACAGCGATGAAACCTCATCGCTGCGAACAAAGCCTCCCCCAATCACTCACGCCATTCAATGCCCGGCGATACAGCGGTCGCATCTCGTAGTTTCGCGGCCATCTTCGTACCGTGCAACTCCGCTGGAGAGGCTCCAGGCGGACAACACAATCTCAGCGTTTCTAGAGAGTTGAAGCAGGCAGGGACTCCGCCAATGCCGCAGCGCGCGATGAGTTGATCAAGCTGGCAAGGAATGCCGCCTCGTACGCCCACGTCAAGGCGAAGTGCGATATGTCGCCCAAGCTTGACGGATAACGTAATGATTGCGTCCTTTGCTATGAACAAAGCCGTCGCCGCCCATAGCCGCCCTTCTGGTGCGCCAGACCCAGATCTGACATCACGTGAGAGGGACACTGTATGTTCCGCCCCCAACTCGGCCGATCTGGGCGAGGGTCCAGAGTTTCGGCTTCCGCCGCCGTCCTCCTGGCCGGAGCGCTCGCTGTGTCTGCCTGCTCGAGCGGAGGCGGGGTGAGGAAAAGAAGTACACAGTCCCCAACGCGTTGTTTGGAATTCCGCAGGACTCTGACCTGCTGACCGCTTTCCTGCCGGGCGGCGATTCCGCCACCTCGAAGCCATTATCGCCCAACGGTGGGACCAAGCGGTGTGACGTGATCGTTGATGGCGATCTAGCCGTCCGGCAAATCCAGACTTGGTGGAGCGGTGGAGAGAGCGCGTCCAATGTGGCCGCTGCGTACGACAAGATGGACGATAGTCGAGTAACCGATGATGGTCGCTTTCTCTACTCCGGCACTGGCGCCGTGGGAAAGACCGCAACATCTTGCAAGTCCTCGGATCGCCCGGATCAGAGCCTGTACGCCGTGGTCCAGGTATTCGCCCCTGGCCGATCCGACTCCGACGCGATGAAGAAACTCATTGCTGCTTATACCAAGGCACTTGAGGACTCCAACGAGTGCCGCTGACTGCCATGCCCTGATTGGCGTCGCCCGTGCAGCCGGGCAGCCATCCACAGGCTGACTCGCCGCTTCTCCCTGGCGCGGTGCAGCCATGAAAGAACACCAGGGGTGGGCACCTCCCGTGCGCGCCCACCCCTGGTGTCGTGTGTTCCTCAGCAGCTCACTGGAAGTAGCTGGCCGCCTTGAGGTCGCCGCCTCGGTAGTCGCCGCTGGCCAGGGTGACCTTCTGGCCGATGCTGACCAGCGCCGTGTGGATGGCGGCGGCGTCGGTGTCCCATTCCTTCATCTTCTGGCCGAACGCGTTCGCAGCCTCACCCTCGAAGCCGGCGGCGGCGCGGACTACCGCGGACTTCAGGGCCTGGATGTCCTCTTCGAGCTTTTTGGCCTGGTTACCGAGTTCGGTGGTGATCGCGTCGAGACCGCCGTACTTCACAGCGAGTTCGTCATTGTGCACGTTGACCATGGTTCCTCATCTCTTCATGGGTTCGTCGCGGGCCTCGACGGCCCGGGGCGCATGCAATGCGTGGGTCCGCGGACCGTTCAGTAGCTGTTGAGGGCCGACTGAGAGCCGCCGTACTGGACATCGATGCCCTGCATGGTGGAGCGCACGGCGTCCTCGTTCTTGTTCTTGATCTTGCGGGTCTCGTTCAGGTTGTCCAGGAACCACGTGAGCAGCCCGCCGATGTGCTTGACGCGCTCGTTGATCTCGACCTGCTTGCTGTTGAAGGCGTTGGCGCCGATGCCGCGCCAGTTCGCCTCCATCGTGTCCAGGGTTCCCTGGAGGCGCGTGAGCTGGCCACGGATCGACTCGTACCGCTGAACCATTTCCTGTTCGAGCTTGATTACTTCGCCGTCGCTGAGCTTCTGCCCATCTGCCATTTGCCGGACTTCCCTTCATGGAGTTCGCTGTCGCTTACAAGGTGGTTACGAGCCGCTTGCTGAGTTGCGCGTCACTGAGGTGACGCGCTGATACGGGAAGCGGTCAGGCAGTTCGTCTCTTGCGTACCACGGCGAGAGTTCCGCCGCCGATGGCTACGACGAGGACTGCGCCGAGGATGACGTACAACTGGGTGTTGTCGTCGGAGGAGTTCGAGGTTGATGTTGCCGCCGCGTTGGTCCCGCCGGAAGGGTTTTTCCGCGCTTGTGACGAGGCAGGGGCGGAAGGGGAGGGGGACGAGACCAGGGCGCCCGGGCCGTTCTCCAAACTGAGGGGATCAGTATTGGGCGGGCCCGGATTGATATTGCTGTTCGTGAGCACCCTCTTGGGCCGGATCAGGCCGTAACCGAGGTAGTTGCTCGGCCGATCCTTCGGCCAGTCCCTGCCCGCGGTGTCGATCAGACTGCGGAGAACCTGGTTGGCCGTCCAGTTGGGGTGGGCGGACCAGATGAGGGCGGCGGAGGCGGAAGCAATGGCGGAAGCAAAGCTCGTACCGGCTTCATCGCAGTACGCGCGGAATGTTGCGTCGCACCACGCGGGTACTTTGAGGCCGGGAGCCGCCAGGTCGACGTACCTGCCGTGCTCCGAGAAGTTTCCGACCCTTCCGTTCTCGTCGGCGGCAGCCACCCCAACGACGTAGGGGTAGGCGGCGGGGTACCCGATGTCGTTCTTCTTCTCCGCCTCGTTTCCGACACTGGCGAACATCAGCTTGCCTTTGGACTGGGCATACTTGATCGCCGCCTCTTCATCGGCATACAGGTAGGGCGAGCCAAAGGACATGTTGATGATCTCGGCGTCGGTGTCGGCGGCAGCCTTGATGGCCTCAGCCGCATCCGGCGTCTTCTTTGTCTCCGCCTTGTCCTTGAGACCGTCGAGGCGGATCCGATAGGGCACAACCTTCGCCCCTGGAGCAACTCCCTTGAGGCCGCCACCTGCTCCTGTGCCGACGATCAGTTCCGCGATGCTGGTTCCATGGCCGTTGAAATCCTTGGTGGCGTGGTACGCGACTGACTTCGGTACTTCGTCGCCGAGTACCTGTCCCTTGAGGGAGGAGGTCTCGGGATTGACCCCTGAATCGATGACGGCGACCTTTACGCCCTTACCGGTACTCACCTTCCACAGACCCGTGGCGTCCATCGCGTCCAAGTACCACTGCTGCGACTGAACGTCGGCGGCAACCGCGCTCGAAGCCAGTCCCGAAGAAACGATGGCAAAAGCACCGAGCGCGGCGCATCCGGTGGAGATCCGTCTCCCTGCACGCCCTGCGAAAAACGCAGTCAATGTGCCGCCTGGGCTGGTTCCTGTCATGCTTCTGTAGATCCTCGCTCGTCTTCAGTCAGTCGCCGGCGGTGGGTTGCGCCGCTTTGTCTCGGCCTGACGCGCACCTTCGCGGTCGTCGCGATTCTTGTCGCGTCGGTTCCCGGTCCGGCCGTGCGGGGCTCCGGCACGACCACCGGCGGATCCGCCGCTCGACCCTGCGGAATTTCGCCCATTAGGGGTACCGACGACGCCGTCGGGATTGCCCGCGGCAGGCCGGGCCGCTGCTCCTGGGCGGGCGCCAGGAGTGGAATTCGGCGCTCCGATGACACCCCGTTGTCCGATGTTGCCGGCAGGTGCACGGGATCCGGTGTTGCCCTCGGCGCCGACGACCGTGCCTCGGGGCACCCTGGAACCGGTGGATCCCTGGGTGGCAGGGCTGGCCGGCTTTCCACCGATGACGCCATTGCCGCGCGCCGCCCCCGTGGGGCCCACTCCGCCTGTACGGCCGCTCGCTTGTCCCCCGAGAGGGCGAGGCGTACCGCCGGATACGCCTCGGCCCATGGGAGACCTGCCTGTGGCCGAGCCGCCGCCTCCGGCACCCGACTGTCCGGTGGCCGAGGCACGGCCGATCGGGCCCGTGGCACCGCGTCCGCCTGTGCCGCCGTTGATAGCGCCCGCTCGCCCCTGGGCCGAGACGGGAGTCCTGTTGCCGGTCGCTCCGCCGTATCCGGAGTTGCGGCCGGTCTGCCCACCGCGGCCGGGTGGCACCGTACCGGTGGCAAAGGGAGGAACTGGCCCGGTAGCGGGTCCGCCCGGCCCTGTTGGGGACGGCGGTGTCAACGTCACGGGCTTCGCCGTCTCCTGCGGCGGCAGGGTGCCGACGCTGTCGATCGTCGTACCCACGTGAGGCTCGGGCGGTGCGATGGATTCGTCCGGGTGCGTGGGTGGCAGCGGGACTTCATGCGGACGTGACCGCTCTACTGCTGCGTCCACCGAGCCATGGTCGACACCGCCCGAGGCACTCGTGGCCGACCCGGAGTCGTGCGTCCTGCTGGCACGGGGACTCCAACGCTCCACAGCACCGTCCGGCTTGGGCACCCCCACATCCGGCATGGCCTCGAACGTCGGCGGCTCCTGCTTCGCCAGTGTCTCCTCCGACACCGCGTAGAAGGACGCCAGACGGTTCATCTGATTGATCGCTTCTTGGCGGTCCTTCTCGGCCTTGACCGCAGCCGCGTAATCCTTGTTGCCCTCGACCTGCATGGGCGTCGGGATCTCGTCGACCGTCTTGGGGTCAAGCCGGGTGTCGCGAGGCGGCATGGCCTTCTTGACGGACGCGAGGCCCGTTGCGGCGGTCATGATCTGGGTGCCGGCGGTGTCCGCGAACGCCGCGAGGTCGAGAGCGTGCTGAACAAGATTGCCACCCCAGGTGTGGAAGGCGGCAGCGGCTTCGCCCTCCCACTCGACGGTGGTGATGTGGTCCTTGAGTTCCGTAGCAGCCTCGTGGATGGCGGCCTGGGCGTTCCAGAGCGCCCGCCCAGCGCTCTCCAGGTGCTCCGGATTCGCGGACTCGACCAGGTCGATCATGTCGTTCAGGTCATGACCCTCGAAGTCCGTCTTGCTGAGGAAGCGCGTGTTGCCGCCGAGGACGCCTCCGGTCATCTCCGTCAGGAAATTGGCCGCGTCGATGACACCGGCCTGCAGGGTGACCTTTTCCTGTTCCGCCGCGTGCGGATCCTGCTGCTTCTGCTCGCCGCTCACTGGTACTGGCCCCCCTTCTCCGTGGTCACCTGCTTGTCGTCGGAGCGCCGCTCAGAGCGAGACGGAGTGCTCTTCGCCGCTTCCTCTGTGGCCTTCTCCCACCGCGCTTCCCGCCACTGGCGCTCGATGCCGGTCTGGATCTCCCAGAACCGCCGCCGCTGCTCCTCCTCCAGATTGGTGAAGTCGCCCCGCGCACCGTTGACGGCGATCTGAAGCGCCTCTATCTGCAGGCCCAGGTTCTTGGAGAGCGCGGTCAAGCGCTCGTGGACGCGTTCGTACTGCCGGTGCAGCCCCTTCGCCTCGCCGAAGCCTCCCGCGCCGCTGAACGACGCTTCGGAGAGCCGGTGTGCTCCGACCTTCTGCGCGCTGCCCGGCGAGTCCTCGAACTTGGCGAGTGCGGCGTCCACGCGCTTCTTGAAGTCTTCGAGTGACTCGAGACTGGCTTTGAGAGCCCGGCCCTGCGCAGCAGGCACGATGCCTTCCTTCCCCGTTCCCCGTTGTCATGCATACGCGTGCTGTACAGGTTGGATCCTGATCGACACACGCGGTGACCACTGTAGTCATTGTGCAAATCGCGGCCAACTGAACTTTGTGTTGGCCTAGTTACGGAGTTGTCGAGACGCCGTCAGCTGACGTGGACAAAGTCCCTGGAGGCAGCTGAAACTTGGACATGAGGGCGCACTGCTCCGAGACCCGGCAGGTCTGGGCTCGGCTGGGCTCGGGACGCTCCGGCGGGCAGGTGGATGGGTGGGTGTCCAGGATATGACTAGTCGTCAGGTCTGGACGATTGCTCCCGCAGCCACCGTCGGGCCCCCACCTCGCTCGGGTATTCGCGCACGGTGAGCATGCCTGCCGACCAGCCAACGCACCACGCGGCGACTGCCGGCAGGACAGGGGCCGCGATGAGCAGGGGGATAAATCCGGCACGGGCGAGTCCGGGAGCGCGCGAGGTCTGGCCGCGTCGGGACTCCCACATCTGCTTGGGGTTCGGAGGGTCGAGGAGCCTCTTGTGGTGGTCCCGCCGCTGCTTCACCCACCCCCACACGAGAGCTACGACGGACGCGGCGGCCTGCGCCCAGTCCCACACGGTGCGCACAGCCGGCGAGAGGTCGCTGCGGGGGACGCCCAAGTAGAGCCTGAGCGCGATGTAGCAGAAGAAGGCCAGGAGAAGCAGCATGATGACCGCCGTGCGGACCCGACGTGTCCAGTAGCCCGCCCCTCGGTCGTACCAACTCGTGCCGAGTCCGGGCAGTTTCGGGATCTGGACGGGGGCTTCGGAAGCGGGAACGTCAGAAGATGCTCTTGATGCCATGCCAGACGTCATCCTTCAGTCGTACGACGTCGTCCCCGGTCTCGGAGAGGACGTTGCCGGTGCCGTGCAGCACACCGCCCACAACCCCGTGGTCGTGGATGTCTTCGCTCCAGTGTTCGTGGAAGGAATGGTCAAGGACGTCGGTGGCCAGGACCGCCGCACCGACTCCGACCGCCGCGACCGCGACCGCGCCTTCGACGGGCAGCAGGGCCGTGGCCGCCGCTCCGACGGCCACACCGCCCAGGGCAGCGCCGCCGTCCACGACGACGGAGTGCTGCCAGGACCAGCCCTTGTCGTGGTCGTCCTTCGCCTCGACCAGCCCACAGGCGGCGGCAGCCGCCACGTCCAGGACCGGGATTTCCCTGAGGAACTCCGGCAGTTCAGCCAGGCCCTTGCCGAGGCGCAACGCGTCCGCCGCGTCAGCCAGCTTGACGTTCAGCGCCCGGTCGTACGGCAGCGCCGTGCTGCCCCGGTCGGCGCGGGCGATGGCCTCTTCCAGCGAGTCGACCTTGGTGGTCGCATCAGCGTAGGCGCCCTTGGCCGGAAGATCCTTGGGCAGGGCGCGGCCCGCCTTCTGGAACGCCTTGCGCTCCGCGCGGAGTTCCTTCTTGGCCGCCTGCTCCTCGGCCTTGGCTCCGTCGATCAGCTTCCGGGCCTCCTTGCCGCCGGCCCTGGCGTCTTCGGCGTCGTAGGCGTACAAGCCACGCAGCGCGTCGGCGATGGTGACCTTGTCCCCCGTCGACACCGGTGCCGTCACCTGCGCGTAGAGCCCCCGCAGTTGACCCGCGGCCACCAGCCGTGCGTGCTGGGCGGTGTGCAGGATCTCCTCGCGCACCTTGCCGTACTCGCCCATCGCAGAGATCGTCTTCTGGTCCTCCGCGCTGGGCGGATTCGCGGTGGCGATGGCCAGCGGGGTGCCCTTGTCGCCCATCGGTACGCCCTTGCGGGTGGCGACGTGCTCGGCGTTCTGGAGGGCCGTCTCGCAGGCGGAGAGTGCGTCGACGAGGGTGGAGAGGATGTCGCCCGCGCTGTGGACGAGGCTCGCGAAGGCGCCGGCCGCCAGCGCGTCCTCGCTCCAGGTGGCGCGGAAGGTCTCGGCGGCCTCGCCCTTCCAGTCGGCGTCGCCCGCCAGCCCCTCGACGGCACGGCTCAGCGGCTGGACCACCCCGTCCAGCTTCGCCTTGGCGTTCTTGTACGTCTCGGCCATCGTGCGCAGTCCGCCGATGTCGCCGCCGACCCAGCTGTCGGCCATCAGCCGTCACCCACCATCAGGTCCTCGAACAGGCCGTGTACGTCGATGTCGTGCCGTTGGAAGGAGTCGTGGGCGTACGTCACCTTGTCGCCGTGGTCGTCCAGGCGGTCGGCGAAGCCGATGTGCAGGGCGACGATCAGGTCGGCGACCTCCTTGAGGGCGTGGTCAAGGCCGGCGTCGCCGCCGTCGGCCACGGGCGGGGCCACGTCGGCGTGCAACTTGCGGTAGTTGACTGCCTCGTCGTGGAAGGTCTTCGCCATCGAGCTGAGGTCGCTCAGGATCGCCTTGAAGTCGGCCGGCATCAGCGCACCGCCCGGGCGTAGGCGGCCAGGTCGGCCGGTTGCCAGTTCGGCGGTCCCGGCGCGAGGCGCGGGTCGAGGCGGACAATGACACCGTGTTCGCTCACGCCCTCCGCCAACGGGCCGATCGAGGTGGCGACCCACGGCTGGGCCTCGCCGAGCGCGGCCACGAGCCGGTCGAGGGTGGTGAAGGCGAGGGCCACGGTTCCGTCAATGGGGTGGTCGAAGAGTTCGTACTCGATGAACGGGACGCTGGTGAGGGCACCGGACGGGTCCGTGGTGTCGACGTAGCGGGGGTGCGCCGGTACGAACACGGGGGTGTGGTAGGCCGGAACGCCGGGCTTCGGGCCTGGCCGATCCTCCGCGGCGGGCGTCACCTCTGCGTGGTCTCCGCGGTCTGCGTGGTCTCCGCGGTCTGCGTGATCTGCGTGATCTGCGTGATCTGCGTGGTCTATGGGGTCGCCGTAGTCGATGTAATCGAGAAGGCGTGATCTCTGGGGCTTCCCGGCCGATGGAGCGGCTGGGGGCGGATCTGCGGACGGCTCCGCCTCGGCGTAGTCGAGAAGGCGCGAACGGATCGGTATGCCCACCGCCGGTTCCTCTTCCCCGTGGATGATGTGGCGGCACCACCGTAGCCAGCGAGCAATCGGGCAATTCCCGTTATTTCAGGTTGGCGCGATACGAGCATGCGGAACCCATACGTCGGTTTGGCCACGACCAGGCCGGCGCTTGACCGTGGGATGACCGGAGTGCCCGCCGAGTGCGGCCTCTTCCCGACCGACGCTTCTCAACCGCCACTTCTCAACCGGCGCTCCTCAACTGGCAGTCCTCAAGTGGCACTCCTCAACCGGCACTCCTCAACCGCCGCAGCTCAACCGGCGGCTCCCAACCTGTGCTTCGCAACCGGCCGCAATGCCTCGGCCGACGGATCGATGCGGGCGCGCGCGAGGCCCGTACACGGTCCGCCTTGACGCAGGCCATGGCCAGCAGCCCGCGGACAGGCGAAGGCCCAGCACGTTCAGCCCGTCCGGCTTCGTCAGCGCGTCCACGGTGCGCCGTCCGGCCGGCGCCCCCGCTTGCGCCGCGCGTCCCGTATGGCCACCGCCGTCCCGCCCAGGCCGGCCACCAGGACGAGACCGCCGACCACGACGTACGTCGCCAGCCGTGCGTTGCGTTCGGCGGGGGTTTCGCCGAACTGGAAGGTGGCGGGGGCGGGAGCTTCCTGCCGGGCGAGGCCGTCCCGGGGGTCGGGGGACTCCAGCGGCTTGTCGTCCTCCGTCAGGGCGCGTACGGGGTCCACCACGCCCCAGCCGACCAGCCGGTCGTGGCCGGCGATCGTGCGCTCGGCGGTCTGCTCGATCTGGGCGACGACCTCCCGTGCGGTCCAGTTCCGGTGCTTCGCCTTGATCAGCGCGGCGACGCCCGCGACGTACGGCGCCGAGAAACTCGTACCGTTGTCGGAGCAGTGACCGCCCTTGGGAACCGTGGAGATCATGTCGACGCCCGGAGCCGCCACGCCGACGAAATCGCCGGACTGGGAGAAGGCGGCGCGCTCGTTGTTGCGGTCCGAGGCCGCGACCGCGAGGACGCCCTTGAAGGACGCGGGGTAGGTCTTCTTGACGTTGCCGCCGAGGCCGTCGTTGCCCGCGGAGGCCACGACCACGATGCCCTGGGCCAGCGCCGTGTCGATCGCCTGCTCCAGCAGGGGGGTCGGCCTCACCGCGTTCGAGGTGTCCTGGGAGATGTTGATGACGCCGGCCCTGGCCTGGATGGCGTAGAGGATCGCGTTGGCCAGGGTGTCGGTGGTGCCGTGGCCCTCCGCGTCGTTCTGCTGGATCGGGATGATCGTCGCCTCGGGGGCGAGGCCCACGAAACCGGTGCCCGCGGCGGGGCGGGCCGCGATGATGCCGGCGACCTTGGTGCCGTGGCCGACGGTGTCCGTGGTGCCGTTCTCGTTGCCCCGCTCGATGGGGTTGCCCTGGTCGTCCTTGAGGTTCTTGTCCAGGAAGTTGCGGCCGCTCTTCACGTCGACCGCGTCGGCGAGCTGTGGGTTCTTCACGTCCACGCCGGTGTCGATCACCGCGACGCGTACGCCCTTGCCCTTGGACTGGCTCCACAGCTCGTCCAGGAGCACCCGCTGCAGGGACCAAGGGCGGCCGGGGTACTTGCCGTTGGGGAACGCGCACTGGTCCGAGTAGGGGAGGTCGGCCGCCGCCGCGGGCGGTGCGAGGGCGGCCGGGGCCGTCACCGTCACGAGCAGGGTCGCCGCCGCCGTCGTGATACGGCGCAGGCGCAGGCGGGGGAAGGACGTCGATGCCATGTCCGACTCTCCTCAGGAGCCCTGCGGCTGGCGGGCCGCGGTCGTGGACAGGCGGGGACCCGTGGGCAGGAACTCCGACCAGGGGGCGGGGATCGGGGTCGGGTCCACATCGGCGTAGCCCAGGCGGCTCTGGGCCTGCTGAGCCTCCTGCTGGGCCTGTTCGCGTTCCTTGGCCGTGGTGCCGATGCCCGCGTCATCGGTGGCGCTGTCGGCGTTGGACTGCAGGACGTACCGCAGGCCCGTGTCGGTGACCAGGAAGACGGGGCCGACCTTGGTCTCCTTGCCCTGGAACTGGCGGTAGAGCTGGCCGGAGCCGGGCGTGACGTAGGCGCTGGAGGAGCCGGTGGGGAGCTTGGCCGGGAAGTCCGTGCCCGCCCAGGTGCTCAGGGTCGTGGCGCCCGAGTCGCCGTTCACGCCACGCAGGACGTTGCAGACGGTGCTGCGGCTGCCGGCCGCCCCGGAGGTCTCGTTGACGGGCTCGGGATCCTCGCTGGGCCAGCGGTGCTCGGTGCCGAACGGCTTGCCCGGGACGATCGCGCCGGGGCTCAGCTCCTTGGCCCGACCGGCCTGGCCGAGCGGGGCCAGGTCCTCGCTGAACATCAGGAGTTGGGCGACGAACGCGGAGATGGGGGCGACCCGGCCGGGCAGCACCACGTAGTACTGGTCCGAGTTGAGGTCGGAGGCCTTGAGCACCATGCCGACCTTGTCGGTCGCCTCGTCCAGCTGACCGGGGGCGCCGGCCGCGGCGCCGACCTGGCCGGGAATCTGCGGGAAGGAGATCGGGTCGCCCTCGTGCAGGGTCGCCAGCCACTCCCTGGACACCTTCTGGGGCTCGCGGCCGGAGCCGACCACGGCGCGCAGCAGCAGTTCGTCGCTCTTGTCGACGGGGTACGCCCTGCCGGTCGCGTCCACGACATAGCGCTTCCCGTCCGGTCCCTGGACGTAGAGCAGTTGACCGCCGGTCAGCTTCTGTCCCTTGCCCTCGGTCGCGTCCATGTCGCGGGAGGCCAGGACCAGGGCGGCCTTCTGGATGGACTCGCCGCCGGCGCTGGGACGTTCGCACACCGCCCAGCGCTTGGCACTGCCCGCCTCCGACGCCGAGGGGAGACGGTCGGGCGCGTACGGGATGCCGATGGTGACGCCGTGCGGGATCTTGCCGCTGTCCAGCACGGACTCGGCGACGGTCACGACCTCGCCCTGGTTCGCGTTGAGCAGCAGCTTCGCGGACGCCATGTTGAGCACCGGGTGCAACTGGACCTGTCCGTCGGTCTTCAGGACCACGTAACGCGTGGTCGAGTCGCTGGCGATGATCACCTTCGCGTTCGGCGTGTTCCAGCCTTTCGGCGCGGTGGGCTTGAACATGCCGATCGCACCGAACACGGCCAGGATGACCACGCCCACGATGGTGCCGGGAAGGATCGCGCGAAGCGGCCGGGGTGCCCCCTCCTCGGAGCCGTCGGAGGACGACTGCAGGAAGGCCGCGAGCATACGGCGCTTCGCGAAGGTGTAGGCATTGAGCTGGTCCCGCCGAGATGCCATCTGTGCCTGTCTCTCCCCGTGTGTCACCTGGGCCGCTCGGGCGGGCGCGACGCAGTTCCCGCCGCCGATGTCAGACCGGCCCCCTACTATGCCTGGTATCCGGAGGCACTGCCGGAGCGGGTAGGGTACCCGGACCCTCAAGGGGCCTGTGTGGTGCTGGAATACAGCGAGTTGTGAGCAAAACGGGGGGATGGTGTGATGGCTACCGGAACGCGCGCGCGGTCCCGCGGCCCAGCGCGGACGCAGAGCGCCGCAGCGCCTCGACAGCCGTCGCGGCAGCGGCCCGCGGCGGCGGGCACACTCCATCTCAGAGCCCGTTCCGGCCAGGCCGGGACATCCCGGTTGCAACGCGTCGTCCTGCTGGAACTGGCCGCGGCCGCCCTGCTGGTCGGCTGGGTGATCGGCCCCATGGCACTCGTGGTGGCCGCCGTGATCGCCGTCGGCCTGGTGCTGCTGTCCTTCGTTCGCCGCCGCGGCCGCTCCCTGCCCGAATGGCTCGCCACCGCAAGGGCGTTGCGGGCCCGACAGCGGCAGGCCGCGAACACGCCGATACCGGAGGGCACCGAGCCGGGACTCGCGCCGGCCGTGGAGTGCGACCCGAGCCTGCGGACGTACACGTACAGCGGCCGCGACCGGCGCCCGGTCGGCATCATCGGGGACGGCACGTTCGTCACCGCCGTTCTGCAGGTGGAGGCCGACGCCACCGCGCTGCGGGCCGAGCGCAACCAGCACCCCCTGCCGCTGTCCCTGGTGTACGACGCCCTGGAGGTGGACGGGATCCGGCTGGAGTCGGCGCAGGTCGTGCTGCACACCCAGCCCGCACCCGCGCTCCACCTGCCCCAGCAGTCCGTGGCCGTCGCCAACTACGCGCCGCTGCAGGAGCAGACGGGTGCGCCGGCCGTGCGCATCACCTGGATCGCGCTGAAGCTCGACCCGGAGTTGTGCCCGGAGGCCGTGGCGGTGCGCGGCGGTGGTCTCGTCGGCGCCCAGAAGTGTGTCGTACGGGCCGCCGACCAGCTCGCCAGCCGGCTGACCGGTGCCGGATTCCGGGCGACCCTCCTCGACGAGGAGGAGCTGACCACCGCCGTCGCCACCTCGGCCTGCGCCAACCCGCTCGTGACGGCGGAGGCGGGGCGGACGGACACCCGGGAGCGGCGTACCGAGGAGTCCGGCCGGAGCTGGCGCTGCGACAACCGCAGACACACCACCTACTGGATCCGCCGCTGGCCCTCGCTGGGCGGCGAGAGGGCCCCGTCACTGCCCCAGCTCGTGGCTCTGGTCACGGCCGTCCCCGCCCTCGCCACCACCTTCAGCCTCACGCTCACGCGCGGGGAGCGGCAGGAGGTCTCCGTGTGCGGACATCTGCGGGTGACCGGGCGCAGCGACGACGAACTCGTCGCGGCCCGGCGCGCCGTGCAGTCAGCGGCCCGGCACACGGGCACGGGTCTGGCCCGCCTCGACCGCGAACAGGTGCCCGGCATGCTCGCCACCCTGCCCCTCGGAGGTGCCCGGTGACAGCGATGACCACCCGCCCGGGACAGCCGGCCGCCGGCCACGGCGAGAGCGGGCCCTCCGCTCCCGCACGGGCGCGGCAACTGCTGCGCAACGGCTTCGGGCTGATCGGCCCGCGGCACAGCCGGCACTCCGTGTCCGCCGACCAACTGGACGGGCTCGCGCTGCCCATCGGGGACGACGGCGTCGTCATCGGGGTGAACGCGGAGGGCGGTCCCGCAGTGCTGGGGCTCAACCGGCCCACCCCCTATGACGTCGTCCTCATCGGCGGTCTGTGGACCGTCCAGGTCATCGCGCTCAGGGCGGCGGCCACGGGGGCACGGGTCGCCGTGGAGACGGGACGTCCGCAGGCCTGGATGCAGATGGTGCACGCCATGGGCGGCGGCCAGAACGGCCTGGCGGTGTACGACGTCGGGCGGGTCCCCCCGCAGGGCACCTCGGCCGGTACGCCGGTGCTGGTGGTGCGGGACTGCGGCATGCGCCCGCCGCGCGGCCGGGTCACCTCCGGGCCCTGGCAGGCGGTACTGACCCTGCTGCCGTACCTCAGCCCGGTCGCGCCGCGCCTCGTCAGACAGGCCCGGCTCGTCGGCGTCCAGCGCGTCTCGCCGGACGAAGCCGCGGAACTGGGCCGGACGATGGCGCTGCCCCGGGCGGAGATGGACGCTCTGCCAGGGCTCTCCGACGGACTCACGCTGTGGTGCAGCGACCGCGACCGGCAGTATGTGATGACCCATCCGACGGACGCCGAGATCGGATTGTTGGGTATGCCACGAAGGATGGACTGAATCAGCCGCCGCCTGACGGGAAAGGTGCGGCCGGGGACGTCCAGCGTCACCAAGAGGGTACTCAGGGGCGGTTGTTCCGGTTTTCGCCCCACTCTGGCGCCTGCTATCGGCCGGTTTGTTCACCGAAGAGCGGTGTCATGGACGACGCTTTCGGGCCGGATGTGACGCCATGGGCAGGCCGTGAGGAGTGGACGGGCCTGCCGAGGTGGGGTGCGTGGTGATTAGGCTGGTACCGGGCGCGACGCCAGAACCCGTGGACCGGGCGTCCCGGCCCAGGGGGAGAGCCGGTGGATCGGACGACCTCGAACGACTCAGGACGACAAGTAACGGTCGCCCCGGCACGGCATGTCCGGCACGGCATGAGGGTGCTCGACCACACCAGGAGGAACTGTGAGCAGCGATCGGGACGGGATCCGCGGGGGCTGGGACACACCCGGCGATGACCAGACCGACGCGGAGTCCGCCATTGAGATGACGGGCGAGTTCACCATCGACTACGCGCCGCCTGCCTGGTACACGCAGAACTCGGGCAGCGGTGCCTCGGGAGCGCCCGCGGCCGTGCCGCCGCCGGATCCTGCGTTTCCGTCGGCGGCCCCGGCCCCGGCTCCGACCCCGCCGACGGCTCCGGTTCCGCCTCCGGCCGCGCCTCCGCCGCCCGGGCCTGCCGCGAGCGGCGGCTTCGAGCCTCAGCAGGGGCACGGTCAGGGACAGGGACTCGGGCACCCTGAGGGACACGGTCAGGTCCAGGCTCAGGGGCAGCAGTGGGCGCAGGCCGCGCCCGAGGCTCCCGTCGCGCCGCCGGCGCCGCCTGCTCAGCCCGTCTCTCCCCCGCCGCCTGGCCCGTCCTCCTCCACCGCCTCTCCCTTCCCGGCGTTCGGTGAGGAGGAGGAGTCCGGCACCGGCCACCGGGAGAGCGGCGCCACCATGCGGTTCTCCGCCGCCTCGTTGAAGAGGGAGATCGCGGAGCTGGCCGGCACCGCCGCGGCGCAGTCCGCCCCTGACGCGGGGGCAGCACAACAGCCTGCCCATGAAGGCGAGGGCGAGGCCACGGCCGGCGGTCGTCCCGTGGAAGAGGCTTCGGCCGGCGACACGTCGGTGCCGTCCGGCGACGGCGGCCGTGACGGTGACTCCGAGGGAACGGCCGTGGACCCGGCCGGTACCGATGACGGCGAGACCGCCTCCGGCGGCGCCTTGCCCGAAGCCGTGGACAGCGGGGACGACGAAGAGGCTCCGGCTGCCCTGTCCGAGGACGGCGAGTCCACCGAGGGCACCACGGACGGCGAAGCCGAGAACGCCTCCGCACAGGACGGCGACACTGCCGCCGAGTCCGCCCCCGGCGCTGCGCGCGTCGACACGGCTGGGACCGCGCCTTCCGCCGCGGCTGCCGATGCGGCTGCCACTGCGCAGGGCGCCCCGTCCGCCTGGACTCCCCCGCCCGCGCCGCAGGGCGGGGTGCCGCCGCTGCCGCCGTCGTACCAGCCCGCCGCTCCGGCGGCCGCGCCGCAGTGGCCCGTGCAGCCGCAGCCGGCGGACCCCAGGGAACCCGCGCAGGGCCGGCCGTCCGCGCCCGGCCAGCAGCCGCACTTCCAGCCGCAGGCTCCGCAGCCCGCGCCGACCGGCTGGAACCCGCCCGCCCCGCCGACGCCGCCTGGCCAGGACTCCCCTCCGGCCCCGTCCCAGCCCGGCTACGGCTTCCCGCCCCCCGGCGCTCCGTCCCAGCAGCCGCCCGCCGCACCGGGCGGATACGGCTTCCCCCAGCCTCCGGCGCCCAACGCGCAGGGCGGTTACGGCTTCCCGCAACCTCCCGCACCCAACGCCCAGGGCGGTTACGGCTTCCCGCAACCTCCCGCACCCAACGCCCAGGGCGGATACGGCTTCCCCCAGCCCGGCACCCCGGCCACCCCGGCCACTCCGGCGCCGAACGCCCAGCCCGGCGACCCCAATGTTCCCGCCCAGCCGGGTGGTTACGGCTTCCCGCAGCCGCCGGCACAGCAGGGCGGGCCGGGGAACCCGGGTCTGCCGCAGCACCCCGACGGCCAGGCTCCCCACAGTCCGCAGACACCTCAGTCGCCGCAGACCGCGCAGAACCCACCGTTCCCCCAACAGCCCCATCAAGTCCAGCACCCCCAATCGCCCCAGCCTCAGGCCCAGCCGCAGCCGCAGCCCCAGTCGCCCCACCCGCAGGCCGTGGACCCCCGTACCGGTGCCGCCTGGCCGCAGCCCATCCAGCACGACCAGCGGCAGCCCACCCATTCCGGTGCCGCGCCCCTCGGGTACACGGCGGCCGTGGAGCTGTCGTCCGACCGGCTGCTCAACAGCAAGAAGCAGAAGGCGAAGAGCAGCCGTCCGGCGGCCGGCGGAGGCCGGTTCAAGCTGGGCGGGAAGAAGGAAGAGGCCGAGCGGCAGCGGAAGTTGGAACTGATCCGCACGCCGGTGCTGTCCTGCTACCGGATCGCCGTGATCAGCCTCAAGGGCGGTGTCGGCAAGACCACGACGACCACCGCCCTCGGCGCCACCCTCGCCACGGAGCGCCAGGACAAGATCCTCGCGATCGACGCCAACCCGGACGCCGGCACGCTCGGCCGCCGGGTGCGCCGGGAGACCGGGGCCACCATCCGTGACCTCGTCCAGGCGATCCCGTACCTCAACTCGTACATGGACATCCGGCGGTTCACCTCCCAGGCTCCCTCCGGCCTGGAGATCATCGCCAACGACGTGGACCCGGCCGTGTCGACCACGTTCAACGACGAGGACTACCGGCGCGCGATCGAGGTATTGGGCAACCAGTACCCGGTCATCCTCACCGACTCCGGCACCGGTCTGCTCTACAGCGCCATGCGTGGCGTGCTCGACCTCGCCGACCAGCTCATCATCATCTCGACGCCGTCGGTGGACGGTGCGAGCAGCGCCAGTACGACACTGGACTGGCTCTCCGCGCACGGCTACGCCGACCTGGTCTCCCGGTCCCTCACCGTCATCTCCGGTGTCCGCGAGACCGGCAAGATGATCAAGGTCGAGGACATCGTCAGCCATTTCGAGACGCGGTGCCGCGGCGTGATCGTGGTGCCGTTCGACGAGCACCTGGCCGCCGGTGCGGAAGTCGACCTCGACATGATGCGGCCCAAGGTGCGGGAGGCGTACTTCAACCTCGCCGCGATGGTCGCCGAGGACTTGGTACGGCATCAGCAGGCGCACGGCCTGTGGACGAGCGACGGCAATCCGCCCCCGGTGGCCGCCCCGCCCATGCCGGGCCACCCGGTGCAGGGACAGCCCTACCCGGGACAGCCCTACCCGGAGCAGCCCGTTCCCGGGCAGCAGCCGGTGCCAGGGCAGTTCCCCGGCCGGCCTGGCCCCTACCCGCCGCAGCAGCCGCAACCGCAGCCCGGCCAGCCTGGTCAGTCCGGCCAGGGCCCGTACGCCCCCGGCCAGCCCTACCCCCAGCCGGGACAGCCGGGTCAGCACAGCCACCCGGGCCAGCAGGGCCACCCGGGACAGCCGCCCGCGCAACCCGGACCGGGACAGCCGTACCCGCAGGCCGCCCCCCAGCCCTACCCGCAGCAGCCGCAGCCGGACCAGCCCGCTCAGGGGCAGGCGTACGGCTATCCGCAGCAGCCCGGACAGAACCCGCCCCCGCCCCCGGCTCCGCCGCAGTAGCCGCCCGGCACTGCCCGGCCATGAACGAAGGGCGGCCGGTGCCCTTGGCACCGGCCGCCCTTCGACGTTTGGCGAAGGGACCGGGAACTACCCGTCAACCCCCGCGACCGACTACTACCCGGCTGCCCCCGCGACGAGCTCCCGGCACCGCTTCACGTCCTGAGCCATCTGCTCCAGCAGCGCGTCCAACGTGTCGAACTTCGCCTGTCCGCGCACGAAGGCCAGGAATTCGACGGCGACATGCAGGCCGTACAGGTCGAGGCCGACCCGGTCGATGGCGTACGCCTCCACCGTGCGTTCGGTGCCGTCGAACTGCGGGTTCGTGCCGACGGAGATCGCCGCCGGCATCGCCTCGCCCTCCACGTGCAGCCAGCCCGCGTAGACGCCGTCGGCGGGGATCGCGGTGTGCGGGAGGGTCTCGACGTTGGCCGTCGGGAAACCGAGTTCACGCCCGCGCTGGGCGCCGCGGACGACCACGCCCTCCACCCGGTGCGGGCGGCCCAGGATCTCGGCGGCGCCCTCGACGTCCCCCGCGGCGACCAGGCGCCGGGTCAGGGTCGAGGAGAACGGCTCGCCGCCGCCCGCCTCGCCGCGCACGTACAGGTCGACGACCTCCACCTCGAAGTCGTACACCTGGCCCTGCTCGACGAGGAACCCCACGTTGCCCGCGGCCTTGTGGCCGAAGCGGAAGTTGGGGCCCTCGACGACCGCTTTGGCGTGCAGCTTGTCGACGAGGACCTTGACGACGAAGTCGGCCGGCGAGAGCTTCGAGAACTCGGTGGTGAACGGGAGGATCAGGACCGCGTCCACGCCCAGCTGAGCCATCAGCTCGGCGCGGCGGTGGTGCGGGGCCAGCAGCGGCGGGTGGCTGCCTGGGCGGACGACCTCGCTGGGGTGCGGGTCGAAGGTGACGACCACGGACGGAACGCCCAGCTCACGCGCCCGTTCCACGGCATGCCTGATGATCAGCTGGTGTCCGCGGTGGACTCCGTCGTAGGACCCGATGGTGACGACGCTGCGCCCCCAGTCCTGGGGAATGTCCTCCAAGCCACGCCAGCGCTGCACTGTGACCGCTCCTCGTCGCATCCTCGCCGAACCCGAACCGGTGTCCGTCGCTCTGCCTGTTACGCAGGTCTAAGGGTGCCATGCCGGGTGCCCGGGCCCGGCATCGGCATGGGGGCTGTGACCCGGCGCACGTGCCCGGCCTCGCGGGCGGGGCGCACGTGCCCCGTCGGACGAGCGGGGCGCACGTGCCCCGTCAGGCGGGCACGCGGACGCCCGCCAGGTTCTCGATCGTCCGCCGCGCGCTGGGCCCCACCACCGCCGCCCACTCCTCAGGCGTCTCGGTCAGCCACCCGGCCACCCGCGCGGCGAAGCCGGGGATGTGTCGTCCCAGGTCGACGAGGCCGCGGTCGAAGAGGGTCGCGCCCTCGGGGGTGCGGACGAGGAGGAGGCCGGTGCGGTGGACCAGGCCGCGGGCGACCAGGGGGTCGTCGTCACGGGAGGCCGCCGCGTGCAGTACGGCGATCAGGACGGACGGGTCTCGTTCGCGGGCCAGGAGAAGTTCGAGGAGTTCGTGGCGCAACGGGCGGGAGGCGGCAGTGCCGGGGGCGGCGAGTACGGCCGCGAGGGCCGCCCTCGCCTGCTCAGGGCCGTCGTCCAGCACTCCGCTGACCAGCGGTAGGAGGACCGTGCGGGTGGTGGGGCCGTGCTCCAGATGCCGGTCGACGTACGCGGCGACGTGCACGGCGGCTTCCGGACGGCGCTCCACCGCCTCCCGTACCAGGGCGGCGACCCGGCGGGCCAGGGCGGGCGTGGTGACGTCGGCGAGGGTACGCAGCGCCTCCCCGGGCTCCGAGCGGCACAGCCGGGCACGGAAGGCGTCGAGGACCTGTTCGGGGTGGGTCGTGAGGGCGGGGACCAGCGCGCTCGGCGGGAGCTGCGGGTCGCCGGCCACGAAGTGCCCGAGCGCCTGCGGGAGATGACGGGCCCGGGTGTGCGGGTCCCGGGCGAGCAGGGCGAGCGCGCCGCCGTGCAGGGCGCCGTCGTCGGGGCGGGCGAGCAGGGCCAGGGCGGCGTGGCGCAGCAGTGCGCGGTCGGCCTCGGTGCGTACGTGCGGGGCGGCACGCAGCCCGTACGCGACCGCCGCGCTCCGCCGCGCGGGCCGCTCGTCGTGCGCCCACCGGTCGACGGCCCGGCAGACCGTCGGCGGTTCGTCCTCCGCGAGGACGGCGAGCAACTCGTCCGCGCGCGGATGCGCACCGGCCACCAGCGCCTCCGTGAGGTCGTCCGGGGCGCGGTGCCGGTGGGTGTGGAGCAGCGCCTGCGCGGCCTTCGCGACGGTCGCGTCCGGGGTCGCGGGCAACGGCCGCTCGTCCTCGAACCAGCGGATGAGCTGCTGTTGTACGGCGATGGGGTCGGCCGTGAACAGCCGGCCCACGGCGTCCAGGAACCGTGGGCCGGCCTCGTGCGGGGGGCCGTCGGCGAGGACGAGCCGCCGAAGGAGGTCGAGTCGGGTCTCCTGTGGGAGCGGCAGAGCCGTCCAGAAGTCGGGGCCGAGCTCCGCGGGCACCGGTCGTCGCTGCTGCCGCCAGGTCACGATCCGGTCGGTGAGCAGGCACAGGACGGCGGTGTACGGGGTCGCGTCGGGGACGCGTCTCAGGGCGCCGGTGAGGAGGCGGGCGGCCCACCAGGAGTGCGGGTCGGCATCGAGCGCGTACACCAACTCCTCCAGTCTCAGGGCGAGTTGAGGAGTGCCGCGCTGGCGGGCCAGGAGCAGCAGGGCCTGGAGGACAGGGCCGATGCGGTGCTGGGGGACGGGTGTGAGGGGCTCGGCGGGCGCGGTGCCCGGTGGGTGACCGCGGCGGCGGTGGATCAGGGTGCGCAGGGCCTCGTCCAGGTCGAGGTGCATGCCCTGGATCCAGTCGGCGAGTTCCTCGTGGGCGAAGCGGTAGCCGGAACCGGCCGGGACGAGGAGTCCCTCGGCGAGGACCGCGGACGCCCAGCCGGTGCCGCCGCCGAGCCGCGCGGGGGCCGTGCCCCAGGGGAACACCGCCTCGAACGACTCCCGGTCCACTTCTCCATGGCCGGGGCCGAGACTGCGGCGGGCGGCCTCGTGGACCTGGCCGGAGACCTTGGCGGCGAGGCGGCGTACGGCACTGCCGCGCAGGCCGCGTTCGGCGGCGAGGCGGACGGCGATACGGAGACAGATCAGATCGAGGTACGCGGAGAAGACGTCGTTCCTGTCGAACCTTCTGTCGACCTGGTTTCTGTCGACGTCGCCTCTGTCGACGTCGCTTCTGTCGACGTTTCTGCCGACCTCGACGCGGGCGTGGGGGCCGTCGGGGAAGGCGGCGCGGATCTCCGAGAGGAGTCGGAGGGTGAGGGGATGCCGGGCATCAGGGGCGGCGAGAGTGTGCTCCGGGATGCGGTGGCGCGCGCGGGCCTGGCGAGCCTCGTCCTCGTCCAGGTCGCCGAGGTGCACCCGGGGAGGGAACGGCGAAGGTGTCCCGGCCCCGCCGCTCCCGCCGTCCCCAAGGGCCGCCGTCCCCGGAGCCTCGCTCAACGGCTCTCCGGGGACGTGCAGCAGGTCCGCCGGGAAACGGGCCCCCGCTCCCTCCCAGTACTCCTCGCGGCAGGCCACCACCAGCCGGGCCCCGGTTTCCCGCAGCCACGTCGCTGTTCCGTCGGTCCAGTCGGTGAGTCGGTGGGCGAGGACCGGAGGCATCTCCTCCGGTCCGTCCAGGAGGAGCAGGAGGGGTCGGCCCGCAGTGCGGGAGACACGGGCCAGCCGGTCCGGGGTGAGGTCACCGAGGTCGGCCGGCGGCACACCCCGCGAGGCCGCGACGATCCGCGCGGCCCGGTCCACCGCCCGGCGCGCCGCGTCCGCGACCGAGCGGTCACCGTCCTCGAGATCGGCTCCTCGCAGCCACAGCGTGGGCGCCGGTTCCCTTCTGCGCTGCCGCCGCCCGGCCAGCACCGCGAGCTCGGTCGTACGACCGCTCCCCGGATCCCCGACCAGCCCCAGCACAGCAGCCGCCCCCCGCTCGAACACCCCGAACTCGGCAGCGGTGACGCCACGCTCGACGGGCTCCACACCAGCGGCCGCCACCGGCCCGTCCTGCCCCACCGACGTGGCCGTCAGTTCCAGTACGCCGGCCAGGTTGAGGTCGGCGCCATAGGCGGGGACCGTGGCCGCGTTCTCGGTGAGGAGGGTGGCGAGGGAGCCGTCCTGGTCCGGGCGCAGGGGAACGGCGAAGCCGACGTCTCGGTGGCCGTTGTGCAGTGCCGTGCCGAGGACGCCGATCACCGCGCCGGTCGCGGCGTCGAGGACCGGTCCCCCGGCGGCCCCGCCGCCCAGCCGCAGCGCGTCCCGTCCCGCCGTCCCGATCGCCAACTCCAGCGCGTCGTCCAGGAGATGGAAGCCTGTCGTGGCGGTGTACGTCACGCCGGTCGAGCCCAGGACCCGTGCCTCACGCCAGCATCCGGCCGGGATCCTGACATACGTGCCGGTCTCGACGCGGTCCCGCACGGTCACGGGGAGCGGGTCCACACCGAGACCCTCCGTGCGTACGAGGGCCAGGTCCAGCCCGGGCAGCGGGGTCACCGCATCCGCGGTCACGACGCAGCCGCGGCCCCCGGCTGCGTACAGGATGAGCCGCGGCAGGCCGTCGACGGTCTCGTGGCTGGTGATGAGCGTGCCGTGGTGGTCGGCCAGGAAACCGGTGCCCCGGGGGCGGCCGGCGAGGTCATGGATGCGGACGAGGGCTTCCTCACGCCCGGGGCTCTGTCCCGGCCGAGGCGGCCACGCGGTGCCGCCTCCCCGCGCCGCCCCCGCGCCCTCATCGGCGTCCCCGGTCCGCCGGCCCTGTCCCGCCATGGTCGAACCTCCCCGCCGTCCGCATGCATGTGCGCGTCTCCCGTCCGCACGCACGTGCGCGTCTCCCGTCCGCACGCACGTGCGCGTCTCCCTTACGCACGCACGTGCCTGTTCTCGACGGTAGGCGGGGGATGATCAGCGGGAAAGATCGCGCGGCGAACGCGCCCCCTTCCGCTCCCCCGGTTCACTCCGAGCGCCTGCCCGGACGGGTGAATGGACGGGGGACGTTGGATACACCCTAGGGGTGGGGGAACCGAGGGGGGACCGTGGAGCGGCGGCAGTGACGACCCCGTGACGCCGCTCCACGGGCGGATGCCTGACGAGCTCGTGCCGGCCTCAGCCGAACACTGCCAGGCTCTTCGCCTTGCCCTTCTGCTCCTCGACGAGGGCCAGGAAAGCCCCGTCGGGGTCGAAGACCGCCACGGCGCCCTTGCCGGTGTACTCCTCGGGCATGTCGAGCCGTACGCCGTTCAGCAGCAGCCGGGCGCGCCTGGCGTCCACGTCCCAGCGGGGGAACGCGGCCGCGGCCGCCTCGGCGATCGGCATCACCGTCAGGTCCTGCTGGAGCTGGTCCAGCGTCCTCGCGGAGTCCAGCTTGTAGGGGCCGACCCGGGTGCGCCGCAGCGCCGTGAGGTGGCCGCCGACGCCCAGGCCGGCGCCGAGGTCGCGGGCCAGGGCGCGGATGTAGGTGCCGGACGAGCAGGTCACCGACACCACCAGGTCGAGCACCGGGGTGCCGTCCTCGGCGACGGCGTCCCGGATGTCGTACACCGCGAAGGAGGAGACGGTGACCGGGCGGGCGGGGATCTCGAACTCCTCGCCCTCCCGTGCCCGCTTGTAGGAGCGCACGCCGTCGATCTTGATGGCGCTCACCTTGGACGGCACCTGCATGATCTCGCCGGACAGCTCTGCGACTCCCGCGTCGATGGCGTCGCGGGTGACCTTCGAGGCGTCCGCCGACCCCGTGATCTCGCCCTCGGCGTCGTCGGTCAGGGTCGTCTGGCCCAGGCGGATCGTGCCCAGGTACTCCTTCTCGGTCAGCGCGAGGTGCCCGAGCAGCTTGGTCGCCTTCTCGACGCCGAGGACGAGCACGCCCGTCGCCATGGGGTCGAGGGTTCCGGCGTGGCCGACGCGGCGGGTCCGGGCGATTCCGCGCATCTTGGCGACCACGTCGTGCGAAGTGAAGCCCGACGGCTTGTCGACGATGACAAGGCCGTCGGGCGTCCGGTTCTTCTGGGTCATTCGGCGGCGTCGTCCTCGTCCTCGCCCGGCTTCCTGTACGGGTCCGCGTCGCCGGCGTAGGTGGCGCCGGCCGAGACCTCGCGCACCTTCTCGTCGGACTGGCGTGCCTTGTCGAGGAGGTCGTCGATGGTCTTGGCGGTGTCGGGCAGCGCGTCGGCCACGAAGGTCAGCGTCGGCGTGAACTTCACGCCCGCCGCCGCGCCGACCGCGCTGCGGAGCACGCCCTTGGCGCTCTCCAGTCCGGCGGCCGCGGCCGCCCGCTCCTCGTCGTCCCCGTACACCGTGTAGAAGACGGTCGCCTCCCGCAGGTCACCCGTGACCCGGGTGTCCGTGATGGTGACGTTCGAGCCGAGCCGCGGGTCCTTGATCCCGCGCAGCAGCTTCTGGGCCACCACCTCTCGGATGAGGTCCGCCAGCCTCTTAGCCCGCGCGTTGTCGGCCACTGGTCGTCTCCCGTTCTTCCTGTTCCACGTTCAGAAAATCTCGTCGCCGAGATCTACGAAATCTCATCGCCGACATCTGGTCGCCGATCTCTAGTCGTCGTCGCCGTGGAACCGCCGTCTGACGGACAGCAGTTCCACCTCGGGGCGGCCGGCGACCAGCCGCTCGCACCGGTCCAGTACGTCGGTGATGTGCCCCGCGTCGCCGGACACCATGGCCAGGCCGATGACCGTCCTGCGATGGAGGTCCATGTGATCCACCTCGGCCGCGCTCACCGCGTACTTGCGCTGGAGCTCGGCGACGATGGGGCGGACGACGGAGCGCTTCTCCTTCAGCGACCGTACGTCGCCGAGGAGGAGGTCGAAGGACAGCGTCCCCACATACATGTGCGCAACCGGTTCACCCGCCGGTACGGGATCGATGGCCCCGCCATCCACGTGGCAGGGACATCAGAACCGTACAACGAACGGCCGGGGCCGATCGACGGAAATTACTCTCCGTCGACCGGCCCCGGACCGGACCGTCCCGGAAGCCCGAGCGCTTACGCGCGCGGCTTCTCGCGCATCTCGTACGTCGCGATGACGTCGTCGACCTTGATGTCGTTGAAGTTTCCGAGGTTGATACCGCCCTCGAAGCCTTCGCGGATCTCGGTGACGTCGTCCTTGAAGCGACGCAGACCCTCGATGTTGAGGTTCTCCGCGATGACCTTGCCGTCGCGGATGAGGCGCGCCTTGGTGTTGCGTCGGACCTCGCCGGAGCGGATGAGCACACCCGCGATGTTGCCCAGCTTGGACGAGCGGAAGACCTCGCGGATCTCCGCCGTACCGAGCTCGACCTCTTCGTACTCCGGCTTGAGCATGCCCTTGAGGGCCGCCTCGATCTCCTCGATCGCCTGGTAGATGACCGAGTAGTACCGGACGTCCACGCCTTCGCGCTCGGCCATCTGCTGTGCCCGCCCGGCGGCGCGCACGTTGAAGCCGATCACGATGGCGTCGGAGCCCATCGCCAGGTCGATGTCGGACTCCGTGACCGCACCGACGCCGCGGTGCAGGACGCGGATGTCGACCTCTTCGCCGACGTCCAGCTGGAGCAGGGAGGACTCGAGCGCCTCGACGGAACCAGAAGCGTCACCCTTGATGATCAGGTTCAGCTGCTGGATCTCGCCGGCCTTGAGCACCTTGTCCAGGTCCTCCAGCGACACGCGGCGCGTGCGCTTGGCGAACGCGGCGTTGCGCTCGCGGGCGGCGCGCTTCTCGGCGATCTGACGGGCCGTACGGTCCTCGTCGACCACCAGGAAGTTGTCGCCGGCGCCCGGGACGTTGGTGAGACCCAACACCTGGACCGGAGTCGACGGACCCGCCTCGGCGACGTTGTTGCCGTTGTCGTCGAGCATGGCGCGCACACGGCCGTAGGCGTCGCCCACCACCATCGTGTCGCCGACCCGCAGCGTGCCTCGCTGGACGAGGACCGTCGACACGGCACCACGGCCGCGGTCGAGACGGGACTCGATCGAGATGCCCTGCGCGTCCTGCTTCGGGTTGGCCCGCAGGTCGAGCGAGGCGTCGGCCGTGAGGATCACGGCCTCCAGCAGCGAGTCGATGTGCAGACCCTGCTTGGCGGAGATGTCGACGAACATGGTGTCGCCGCCGTACTCCTCGGCCACGAGGCCGTACTCGGTCAGCTGACCGCGCACCTTGGTCGGGTCCGCGCCCTCGACGTCGATCTTGTTGACCGCGACGACGATCGGCACGTCGGCCGCCTTCGCGTGGTTGAGCGCCTCGACCGTCTGCGGCATGACGCCGTCGTTGGCCGCGACGACCAGGATCGCGATGTCGGTCGACCGCGCACCACGGGCACGCATGGCGGTGAACGCCTCGTGACCCGGGGTGTCGATGAAGGTGATCTTGCGCTCTTCTTCGTTGACCTCGGTCGCGACCTGGTAGGCACCGATGTGCTGGGTGATGCCGCCGGCCTCGCCCGCGATGACGTTCGTCTTGCGGATGGCGTCGAGCAGCCGGGTCTTTCCGTGGTCGACGTGACCCATGACGGTGACGACCGGCGGGCGGACCACCAGGTCCTCCTCGTCGCCCTCGTCCTCGCCGAACTCGATGTCGAAGGACTCGAGAAGCTCGCGGTCCTCCTCCTCCGGGCTGACGATCTGAATCGTGTAGTTCATCTCGTCGGCGAGGAGCTGCAGCGTCTCGTCGGAGACGGACTGCGTGGCCGTGACCATCTCGCCGAGGTTCATCATGACCGCGACGAGCGACGCCGGGTTGGCGTTGATCTTCTCCGCGAAGTCGGTGAGGGAGGCACCGCGCGACAGGCGAATGGACTCGCCGTTGCCGCGAGGCAGCATCACGCCGCCGACCGACGGGGCCTGCATGGCCTCGTACTCCTGGCGCCTCTGCCGCTTCGACTTACGACCGCGACGCGCGGGACCGCCGGGACGGCCGAAGGCGCCCTGCGTGCCACCACGGCCACCCGGACCACCGGGACGACCGCCGAAGCCGGGACGACCGCCGCCACCGCCACCGGGACCACCCGGACGACCGGCGAAACCGCCGCCACCGCCACCGGGACCGCCGGGACGACCGGCGAAGCCGCCGCCGCCACCGGGACCGGCCGGACGACCGGCGAAGCCGCCGCCACCGGGACGACCGCCGCCGCCACCGCCCGGACGACCGCCGCCGCCGGGACCGCGACCGCCGGGACCGCCGCCACCGGGGCGGGGGCCGGCAGCCGGACGCTGCGGCATCATGCCGGGGTTGGGACGGGGGCCGCCGGGGCCGCCGCCGGGACGCGGACCGCCGCCCTGCGGGCGGGGCATACCGCCCGGGGTGGGACGCGCGCCGCCCGGAGACTGCGGACGGGGACCGCCCGAAGCGCCCTGGGGACGAGGACCGCCGCCCTGGCCCTGCGGACGCGGAGCGCCGCCGGGAGCACCGGGGCCACCAGGACCGCCGGGCCGCGGGGCACCGCCCGGACGGGGCGTCTGCGGACGCGCCATGCCGGTGGAGCCACCAGAGGTGAAGGGGTTGTTGCCCGGACGCGGACCGGCCGGACGGGCACCGGGACGCGGCGCCTGGCCACCCTGGCGCGGAGCGCCGGGACGGTCACCACGGTCACCGCGGCCCTGGCCGCCCTGACCGGGACCACCCGGACGGGCACCCGGACGCGGCGCCTGGCCTGCCGGACGCGGAGCGCCCGGACGGGGGCCGGAGCCGGTGCCGGTACCAGCGCCGGAGCCGGAGGAGGCGGCCGGTGCGGCGGGAGCCGCCGGCGGTGCCGTGAACTCGGGCGTGGTCGGAGCCGGGGACGCCGGGGCGGGCCGCGGCGCGGGCTTCGGGCCCGGGGTGGGACGGGGGCCGGGAGCAGCCGGCGCGGCGGGAGCCGCGGGCGTCTCGGCGGCGGCCGGCTTGGGGGCCGGCGGGCGCGGGGCGGCCGGACGGGCGGCCTGCGCGGGAGAGGGGGCACCCGGCCTGGCCGGGGCAGCCTTGCGTGCGGGGGCGGACTTGCCGCCTCCGTTGCCCTGCTGGAGGGCGTCAGTCAGTTTGCGTACAACGGGCGCCTCGATCGTCGAGGACGCCGAACGGACGAATTCACCGAGTTCCTGGAGCTTGGCCATGACGACCTTGCTCTCCACCCCGAACTCCTTGGCGAGTTCGTATACCCGGACCTTAGCCACTTCGCTCCTTTTAGGTCCGGGTTGCGTCCGGACCGTCGCTACTTCATGGGCGTACTCATCGCGTGCTCATCGAGTGCTCATCGCAATCTCGACCTACTTCCAACTCGCGGGGTACCAGGGCCGCACGGGGTTCCGTACGACACTCCTTGCGGTGTTGCCTGCACAGCGAGAGCTGCTCAGCAACCTTCTGTCTGCTCGACGTACCGGCGCAACGCCATTACGTCGAGCGGGCCCGGGACGCGCAGCGCCCTCGGGAACGCCCGGCGGCGTACCGCCTGGTCGAGACAGACCGAGACGGGGTGTACATACGCACCCCGGCCGGGCAGCGTACCGCGTGGATCGGGGACGCATGCGTCCTTGATCGCCACGGTCCGCAGCAGTTCGGTCCTGGCCGCTCGCTCCCGGCACCCCACACAGGTGCGTTCAGGGCATGCTCCGGTCCGCGTCCGGCCAGACACTCTTAAGTCTACCTCCCCGTAACGACCTCACCCCTTTGGGGCAGGAATCGAACGGTTGTTGTCGTGATCTCAGCGACCTGCGGCTTGGATCTATTCCCCCAGCCGCCCGCCCGCCCTACTCGCCGGGCTGTTCGGTGTCCGGACGGATGTCGATCCGCCAGCCGGTCAGCCGGGCCGCGAGGCGGGCGTTCTGCCCTTCCTTGCCGATTGCCAGCGACAGCTGGTAGTCGGGGACGGTCACCCGCGCGGAGCGGGCGGCCATGTCAACGACCTCGACCTTGGACACCCGGGCGGGTGACAGCGCGTTCGCCACCATCTCGGCCGGGTCGTCCGACCAGTCGACGATGTCGATCTTCTCACCGTTCAGCTCGCCCATGACATTGCGCACCCGCCCGCCCATCGGGCCGATGCAGGCGCCCTTGGCGTTCAGCCCGGAACGGGTGGACCGGACGGCGATCTTCGTACGGTGACCCGCCTCGCGGGCGATGGCGGCGATCTCGACGGACCCGTCGGCGATCTCCGGCACCTCCAGCGCGAAGAGTTTCTTCACCAGATTGGGATGTGTACGGGACAGGGTCACGGACGGACCGCGCACCCCCTTGGCCACCCGGACGACATACGACCGAAGCCGCATCCCGTGCTGGTACGTCTCGCCGGGGACCTGCTCCTGCACCGGCAGGATGGCCTCCAGCTTGCCGATGTCCACCAGCACGTTCTTCGGGTCGCGGCCCTGCTGGACCACACCGGTGACGATGTCGCCCTCACGGCCCGCGTACTCGCCGAGCGTCGCGTCGTCCTCGGCGTCGCGCAGCCGCTGCAGGATGACCTGCTTGGCGGTGGTGGCGGCGATACGGCCGAAGCCGGACGGGGTGTCGTCGAACTCGCGGGCCTCCTGGCCCTCCTCGAGGTCGTCGGGGTCCTCCTTCGCCCACACGGTCACATGCCCGGTCTCCCGGTTGAGCTCCACGCGCGCGTGCCGGCGGCTTCCCTCGGTGCGGTGGTAGGCGATGAGGAGGGCCGACTCGATCGCCTCGACCAGCAGGTCGAAGGAGATCTCCTTCTCCCGCACCAAGCCCCTCAGGGCACTCATGTCGATGTCCACGGCTACGCCTCCTCCTCTTCCATCATGTCGTTCGCGTCCTGTTTGTCGTGCTGTTCGTGCTTGTCGTGCTTGTCCTTGCGGTTGAACTCGACCTGCACACGTGCCCTGTCGATGTCCGCGAAGGCGATTCTGCGGGTGGTGGCCTTACGGCCCTTCACACCGGGGATCTCCACGTCCAGGCCCTCGTCGTCGACCTGGAGGATCCGGGCGACCAGTTCGTCGCCCTCGTGCAGCTGGAACTTCACCAGCCGGTCGACAGCGCGTACGTAGTGCCGGTGCTCCTTGAGGAGGCGCTCGGCGCCGGGGGTTCCGACCTCCAGGGTGTACTCGCCCTGCCCCATCGCGTCCGTCTCGTCGAGCTTCGCCGAGAGCGCGCGGCTCACATCGGCGATCTGGTCCAGATCCGCACCGGTGTCGGAGTCGACGACGACGCGCAGCACCCGCTTGCGTCCGACGGAGTCCACCGCGATCTCCTCGAGATCGAGGCCCTGGGAGCCGACGAGCGGTTCCAGAAGTTCTCGCAGCCTCTCGCTCTGGGTGGTGCTCATCCGGGTGACTCCTCGGCCGCGTGTGCTGTTGTGGGTTGGTCGCGTGTCTGGTGAAAGGGTATCGGGTCGCGGGGGGTGTTGCCGTCCACCGGGGCGCCGGCGGGCGCCGGTGCGGGCTCGCGCGGTGCCGATGAGTGGCGGCGGGCGGGCGCGCGGGTACCGTGATCATCGGCGGGGCCGGACCTGCCCGCCCGTATGTTCGTACGAGCCCCCCGAGGACGTCTGCCGTGCCGTACCCCCCACCGTCGCGCACCCCCCTGGGGCCGCGAAGAAGAGCGCTGCTCGTCTCGGCCGCAGGGGCCGCCCTGCTCGCGGGCTGCTCGTCCGGGACCGAGGAGTCCGAGGAGAGCGCGGGCGGCACTCCGTCGGTGGCCGCGCGGGCACGCGCGCGTGCGGCCCGGGACAGCCGGGGCCTGGCCGAGCGGTACGACCTCGTCCTCGCCGCCCACCCCGCGCTGGCCGACCGGCTGGGGCCGCTGCGCGCGGAGGTCGCCCGGCACACGGAGGCCTTCGGCGGCACCCCGGCCGCCTCTGCCGAGCCGTCCGGAACCTCCCCCGCTCCGTCGCCCTCCGTTTCCCCGCCGGCCGCCGTACCGGGGAACGAGAAGGACGCCCTCGCCGATCTCGCCGCCGCCGAACGGGCCCTCGCGGACCGGCGGGCGAAGGCGCTGCTCGGACTGCCCGGCGAGCTGGCACGACTGCTGGCCTCGGTGTCGGCCGCCGGCGCGGCACACGCGTATCTGCTGACGGAGGGTGCGAAGTGAAGGACCGCGAGCTGACCGCCCTCCAGACGGCGCTGGCCGCCGAGCACGCGGCGGTCTACGGCTACGGCGTCGTCGGCGGACGGATCCGCCCGGACCGCCGCACGGAGGCGAAGGCGGCGTACGACGCCCATCGCGCCCGGCGGGACGCGCTGGTCCGTGAGGTGCGGGACCTGGGCGGGACACCGGTGGCCGCGGCGCCGGCGTACGCGCTGCCCTTTCCGGTGCCGGACTCGGCGGCGGCGGTTCGGCTGGCCGCCGAGTTGGAGGACCGGGTGGCCGGGGTGTACTCGGATCTGGTGCGGTCGGCCGAGGGCGAGCTGCGGGGCACGGCGACCGCGGCGCTGCGTGAGGCGGCGGTGCGGGCGGTGCGCTGGCGCGGCGAGAGCGTAGCCTTCCCTGGGCTCGCCGAGCGGGACCGGGCCGCTTCGGCACCGGCGTCGGGGACGCCCACCGCATAGGACGTACGGCTGTACGGCTGGACACAGACGGAAGGGAACGGCTCGGGTATGGCTTTCGAACCGCCGCCGCGTCTGGTGAGAGCTCTCGGTGAGACGGCACCGGACGCCGACGGCTGGCTGGAGAAGCTGCCCGAGGCGGCCCGGCAGGCCGTCGCGCTGCGCGAGTTGACCGTCGAGCGGGTGCAGGTGCCCGGTGGCCGCAGCAGTCTGGTCGTGCTGGTGCGGCGGCCGGACGGGACGCCCGCGGTGCTCAAGCTGGCCCCGCCCCGGGCGCGCCCGGAGAGTGAGCGGGCCGCGCTGGTCCGCTGGGCCGGTCTGGGTGCCGTACAGCTGATCGAACCCCTGACCACCGAAGGGGTGCTGCTGCTGGAGCGGCTGCATCCGGATGTCTCGGTGAGGTCGCTGTCGGAGGCGAAGGCGCTGCTGGAGGCGGCGGGGACACTGCGGCGGCTGTGGGTGGAGCCCGGGGACCATCCCTTCGAGACGGTGGCCGAGCGGACCGGGCGGCAGGCCGAGGCGATGCGGGCACGTGCAGCCGCCGACGCCGAGGTGGCGCCCCTGGTGGACGCCGCGCTCGCGGCCCGCGAGGAGCTGTTGGCCGCGCCGCCCGAACAGCGGCTGCTGCACGGGACGTTCCGGCAGAGCAAGGTGCTCGCCGGTGAGCGGATGCCGTGGCTGGCCGTGGGACCCGACCCGGTGGCCGGCGAGTGCGCCTTCGATCTGGCGCGGCTGGTGCGGGACCGGGTGGAGGACCTGATCGCCTCACCGTCGGGCGCGGCGACCACCCGGCGGCGGATCAAGCGGCTCGCGGAGTCCCTGGACGTGGACCAGGAACGGCTGCGGGGCTGGACGCTGTTCCGAGCGGTGGAGTCCGGCGTGCGGGCGCGCCGGGTCGGGCGTCCGCAGGATGCCGAACTGCTGCTGGAGTTCGCGGGCTGGCTCTGACTCCTCTGCCGGAAGCGGTCAGGCGTCAGCCGTCAGGCGGTCAGGCGGTCAGGCGGGCGATCGCCTCCTCGACCGTCAGCTCCTCACGCTCACCGGTGCGGCGGTCCTTCAGCTCCAGGACGCCCTCGGCGGCACGCCGGCCGGCCACCAGGATCTGCGGTACGCCGATCAGTTCCGAGTCGGTGAACTTCACGCCCGGGGAAACGCCGGCCCGGTCGTCCACCAGCACGCGGACACCGGCCGCCGCCAGCTTGCCGGAGACGTCGAGAGCCAGCTCGGTCTGCAGGGCCTTGCCCGCGGCGACGACGTGCACGTCGGCCGGGGCGACCTCCTTGGGCCAGCACAGTCCCTTGTCGTCGGCGGTCTGCTCGGCGAGGGCCGCCACCGCACGGGAGACGCCGACGCCGTACGAGCCCATGGTCACGCGGACCGGCTTGCCCTGCTGTCCGAGGACGTCGAGCTTGAGGGCGTCGGCGTACTTGCGGCCCAGCTGGAAGATGTGGCCGATCTCGATGGCCCGGTCCAGCGTGAGGCCGGTGCCGCACTTCGGGCAGGGGTCGCCCTCCTGGACGACCACGACGTCGACGTACTGGCCGACCTCGAAGTCACGGCCCGCGACGACGTTCTTCGCGTGCGTGTGCTCCTTGTTGGCGCCCGTGATCCACGCGGTGCCGGGGGCCACCCGCGGGTCGGCGATGTACGTCACCTTCTCCAGTCCCTGCGGGCCGACGTACCCGCGGACCAGGTCGGGGCGGCCCGCGAAGTCCGCCTCGGTGACCATCTCGACGACCGCCGGGGCGAAGTGCGCCTCGACCTTGTCCAGGTCGACCTCACGGTCGCCGGGCACACCGACGGCGACGATCTCGCCGTCCACCTTCACGAGGAGGTTCTTCAGGGTCGCCGACGCCGGGACGCCGAGGGAGGCGGCGAGGGTCTCGATGGTGGGGGTGTCGGGGGTCGGGATCTCCTCGGCGGCTGGCACGCCGGCCGCGTCCACCGGCTTCAACTCGTACGTGATCGCCTCGGTGTTGGCCGCGAAGTCGCAGTTCGGGCAGTCGGCGAAGGTGTCCTCGCCGGCCTCGGCCGGGGCGAGGAACTCCTCCGACTTGGAGCCGCCCATGGCACCAGCCGTGGCGGCGCAGATGCGGTAGTCGAGGCCGAGGCGCGCGAAGATCTTCTGGTAGGCCTCGCGGTGCAGGGCGTACGAGTGGGCGAGGCCCTCGTCCTCCAGGTCGAAGGAGTAGGAGTCCTTCATCAGGAACTCGCGGCCGCGCAGGATGCCGGCACGGGGGCGGGCCTCGTCACGGTACTTGTGCTGGATCTGGTAGAGGATCACCGGCAGGTCCTTGTAGGAGGACGCCTGGTCCTTCACCAGCAGGGTGAAGATCTCCTCGTGGGTGGGGCCGAGGAGGTAGTCGCCGCCCTTGCGGTCCTGGAGGCGGAACAGTTCGGGGCCGTACTCGTCCCAGCGGCCGGTGGCGTCGTAGGGCTCACGCGGGAGCAGCGCGGGGAGCAGCACCTCCTGGGCGCCGATCGCGTCCATCTCCTCGCGGACGATGCGCTCGATGTTGCCGAGGACCTTCTTGCCGAGCGGCAGCCAGCTCCACAGACCCGCGGCGGTGCGGCGGACGTAGCCGGCCCGGACGAGCAGCTTGTGGCTGAGGACCTCGGCGTCCGCCGGGTCGTCGCGCAGCGTCTTCGCCATCAACTGGGACATGCGCTGGACCGGTGCGTTCGCCATGGTTCTCGTACTCCTGCAACGTAAGGGTGATGGCAGGAGGTTAACCGGGGGGTCCATCCCGGCGGTAATCGGTTAACGGCGGCGGAGCGGGAGCGGGGCGCCCATCACGGCGTACGGCTTCGGGGCGCTGGGGAACAGGACCTGGCGGGCCAGGTCCTGGTAGCCGAGGGAGCGGTACAGGCCGCGGGCGGGGCTGTCGGTGTCGATCGCGGAGAGGATCGAGCGGGGTTCGTCGGCGGTGTCCGTGATCGTGGTGATCAGGGACCGGCCGATGCCGCGGTTCTGATGGCGCGGGTGGACGTGCAGCTCGGTGATGACGAACGAGTCGTCGAGCCAGTCGTCGTGGCCGCGCGCTCGGAGGTACGGCTCGACGACGGTGGACCACCAGTGGCCGCGGTCGTTCGGCATGCCGTACACGAAGCCCACGAGGCGTCCGGCCTGGGTGGCGCCGAAAGCGCGGGCGCCGGGATAGGTCATGTGGCGCAGGACGATCTGACGGCGTACGGCCACCTCGTCGGGGCCCAGGCCGAAAGCGATGGCTTGGACGGCTAGGGCCTCATCGACGTGGGCGGACAGGTCCAGGGGGCCGATGACGAGGTCCATGGCGGGGAGCCTACAGGGGGGTTTCGGTCGGCTGCCGAGTGCGGGTGACCTGTGGAGGTCCGCCGGAAGAGGACGGACTCCGTCAGAAGAGAACGCTCGTGAACGCGCCGATCTCCTGGAATCCCACCCTTCTGTACGTCCTTCTCGCCGCCGTGTTGAAGTCGTTGACGTACAGGCTCGCCACCGGGGCCACGTCCGCCAGGGCGTAGCGCAGGACCGCGGCCATGCCGGGCGCCGCCAGGCCCCTCCCCCGGTACTCCGGGGCCACCCAGACGCCCTGGATCTGGCACGCTCGGTCCGTCGCGGCGCCGATCTCCGCCTTGAAGGCGACCTTGCCGTTCTCGTCGAGGCGGGAGAAGGAGCGGCCGGCGCCGACGAGTTCGGCGACCCGGGCCTGGTAGAGGAGGCCGCCGTCGCCGGCCATCGGGGAGACGCCGACCTCCTCGGTGAACATGGCCACGCACGCCGGCATGATCGTCTCCATCTCGTCCTTGCGTGTGCGGCGGACGTGCGGATCCGGGGCGATGTCGGTCGGCATCCGGTCGGTGACCATGAGGGGCTGGCGGGCGCGGACCTCGCGGGCGGGACCCCAGCTGGGTTCCAGCAACCGCCAGAGCTGGGTGGTGGGTTCGGCGGGGCCGACGATGGAGGAGCAGCGGCGGCCGGCCCTTCTCGCCCGGTCGGCGAAGGCGCGGACGGCACGCGGGGTGGCGCAGATCGGGACCAGGTTGGCGCCCGCGTAGCACAGGGACGTCAGCATGCCGTCCTCGTACCAGCCCCACATCTCGCCGCCGAGCCGCCATGGGTCGAGGCCGGCCACCTGGACCCGGGAGGTCACGAAGGCGTTCGCGACCGGCTCGCGGTCCAGGACGGCGAGCGCGGCGTCCAGGTCGCTCGGTTCGAGGACCCGGGAGGTCGTCTGGGTCAACACGGGCGGGGCCTCACACTGGGGTTCTGCTGATCTCCGCACTGTACCTGCGGAAGCTGGGCAGCGTCGCCGGGTGTTCTGGTTGCCGCTCGCTCAAAAGTGGCCCTGGGATGCCGTGCCCCCGGGGGCTGCCGCCCCCAGACCCCCGCTGTCGGCCCTGAAGGGGCCTCGTCCTCAAACGCCGGACGGGCTGGACGCAGCCGACCGGCGTCGAAGGCGCTCTGCCGTCCCGCCGGTCCCGCCCGTCGCGTCAGCCCGCCACCGACACCGACGGTTCGCCCGACGCGACGCCGTCCGTCTCCATCTGCTCGGCCAGCTTCATGGCCTCTTCGATGAGGGTCTCGACGATCTTGGACTCGGGGACGGTCTTGATGACCTCGCCCTTGACGAAGATCTGACCCTTGCCGTTGCCTGAGGCGACGCCGAGGTCTGCCTCGCGGGCCTCGCCGGGGCCGTTGACGACGCAGCCCATGACGGCGACGCGCAGCGGGACCTCCATGCCGGTGAGGCCGGCGGTGACCTCTTCGGCCAGCTTGTAGACGTCGACCTGGGCGCGGCCGCAGGACGGGCAGGAGACGATCTCCAGGCCGCGCTGCTTGAGGTTCAGGGACTCCAGGATCTGGTTGCCGACCTTGACCTCCTCGACCGGCGGGGCGGAGAGGGAGACGCGGATCGTGTCGCCGATGCCCTGGGAGAGGAGCGCGCCGAAGGCCACCGCCGACTTGATCGTGCCCTGGAAGGCGGGGCCGGCCTCGGTCACGCCGAGGTGCAGCGGGTAGTCGCACTGGGCGGCGAGCTGCTTGTACGCCTCGATCATCACGACCGGGTCGTTGTGCTTGACCGAGATCTTGATGTCCCGGAAGTCGTGCTCCTCGAAGAGGGACGCCTCCCACAGGGCGCTCTCGACGAGCGCCTCGGGGGTCGCCTTGCCGTACTTCTGGAGCAGGCGCCTGTCCAGAGAGCCCGCGTTGACGCCGATGCGGATCGGGGTGCCGTGGTCCTTGGCGGCCCGCGCGATCTCCTTGACCTTGTCGTCGAACTGCTTGATGTTGCCGGGGTTCACCCGCACCGCGGCGCAACCGGCCTCGATGGCAGCGAAGACGTACTTGGGCTGGAAGTGGATGTCCGCGATGACCGGGATCTGGGACTTGCGGGCGATGGTCGCGAGGGCGTCCGCGTCGTCCTGGGTGGGGCAGGCCACCCGCACGATCTGGCAGCCGGAGGCCGTCAGCTCGGCGATCTGCTGGAGGGTGGCGCCGATGTCGGACGTACGGGTCGTGGTCATCGACTGCACGGACACCGGGGCGTCACCGCCGACCGCCACGGTGCCGACCTGGATCTGCCGGCTCCTGCGGCGCTCGGCGAGCTTGGTCGGAACGGACGGCATGCCGAGAGAAATCGCAGTCATCTGCTGTGCAACCCCAAGTCGTGGATCAAGGTCCAGGTCCCGTCAGCGGCGGGCTCCAGGCTTCGAGATTACGGCACGTGCGACAGCGCGAGCACATCACTGCCGCCAAACCCACCCAATGGCGGCGGCCCGGCATGGAGCATGCCGGGCCGCCGGGAACGCCGGATGGCTAGGAGATTCTCACCGGGTTAACGACGTCGGCGATCAGCACCAGGATCGTGAAGCAGATGAAGATCCCCGCGACGACGTAGGCGACCGGCATCAGCTTCGCCACGTCGAACGGGCCGGGGTCGGGTCGCTTGAGCACCTTCGCCAGGTTGCGGCGCAGGGCCTCCCACAGGGCGCCCGCGATGTGGCCGCCGTCGAGCGGCAGCAGCGGGAGCATGTTGAAGAGGAAGAGAGACAGGTTGAAGCCGGCCACCAGCATCAACGCCATCGCCAGTTGCTGGGTGGGCGGGATGTCCAGGGTGAAGATCTCGCCGCCCACGCGGGCCGCGCCGACCACGCCCATCGGGGAGTCGGGTTCGCGCGGGCCGTCGCCGAAGGCCGCGCTCCACAGGGCCGGGATCTTGCCGGGCAGGGCGGCGAGGGAGTCCACGGCGTCGCCGACGCGGTCCCCCATCCAGGTCACCGAGTCGCCGAAGTCCTGCTTCACGATGCCGGTGGCGGCGCTGAAGCCGAGGAAGCCGGCGTTGACGTACTGCCCCTGGACGTACTGGCCGCTGGAGTCCTTCTTGGCGACCTGGTTGTCGGCGATCTTCGCGTGCAGGGTGAGCTGCTCGCCCTTGCGGTCGACGACGATCGGCACCTCCTTGCCGGGGTTGGCGCGGATCAGGTCGGACAGCCGGTTCCAGTCGTCCGTCGTGACTCCGTCGAAGGAGACGATCTTGTCGCCCGCCTTCAGGCCGGCGGCAGCGGCCGGGGAGGCCGGGTCGGACTTCTTGCAGTCGTCGCGGTTCTCGCTCTGCGCGATGACGCACTTCGAGACCGAGCTGACGGTGGTGGTCTGCTGCGAGATGCCGAAGCCCATGAGGACGGTGAGGAACAGCGCCACCGCCAGGATCAGGTTCATGAAGGGGCCCGCGAACATCACGATGACCCGCTTCCACGGCTTGCGCGTGTAGAAGAGGCGGTTCTCGTCACCCGGCTCGAGCTCCTCGAAGGCGGCCGAGCGGGCGTCCTCGATCATGCCGCGCCAGGGCGAGGTGGAGCGGGCTTCCAGGCGGCCGTCCGGGCCGGGCGGGAACATGCCGATCATGCGGATGTAGCCGCCGAACGGGATGGCCTTGACGCCGTACTCGGTGTCGCCCTTCTTGCGGGAGAAGACCGTCGGGCCGAAGCCGACCATGTACTGCGGCACGCGGATGCCGAAGATCTTGGCGGTGGACAGGTGCCCCAGCTCGTGCCACGCGATCGACACCAGGAGGCCGACGGCGAAGAGCACTATGCCGAGGATGAACATCAGGGTCGTCATGCACGGGCCTCCGCCGTCTGTGCCGTCAGTTCCCGGGCCCGGGTCCGCGCCCAGGTCTCCGCTTCGAGGACGTCCGCGACGGTGAGCGAGGTTCCCGCGCGCGGGGTGCCGTGCTCGTCCACCACCCGGGTCACGGTCTCCATGATCCCGTTGAACGGCAGCGCGCCGGCCCGGAAGGCCTCGACGCACTCCTCGTTGGCCGCATTGAACACCGCGGGGGCCGTGCCCGCGAGCTGTCCGACGCGGCGCGCCAGGCCGACGGACGGGAACGCCTCGTGGTCGAGCGGGAAGAACTCCCAGGTCGACGCCTTGCTCCAGTCGAAGGCGGGTGCCGCGTCGGGGACGCGTTCGGGCCAGCCCAGGCCGATCGCGATCGGGCCGCGCATGTCGGGGGGTGTCGCCTGGGCGATCGTGGATCCGTCCGTGAACTCAACCATCGAGTGGACATACGACTGCGGGTGCACGACCACCTCAATCCGATCGAAGGGAATGTCGTAGAGAAGGTGCGCCTCGATGACTTCCAGGCCCTTGTTGACGAGGGTCGCGGAGTTGATCGTGATCACCGGGCCCATGGCCCAGGTGGGATGCGCGAGGGCGTCCTCGACGGTGACGTCCGCCAGTTCGGCCTTCGTACGGCCGCGGAAAGGGCCCCCGGAGGCGGTGACGACGAGCTTGCGCACGTCGGCCCTGGTGCCGGAGGCCAGGGCCTGGAACAGCGCCGCGTGCTCGGAGTCGACCGGGATGATCTGGCCCGGCTTGGCGAGGGCCTTGACCAGGGGGCCGCCCACGATGAGCGACTCCTTGTTGGCGAGCGCGAGGGTGCGGCCCGCCTCCAGGGCGGCGAGGGTCGGGGCGAGGCCGATGGAGCCGGTGATGCCGTTCAGGACGGTGTGGCACTGCGAGGAATCAGCGGCGGCGAGCTGGGTGGCCGCGTCCGGTCCGGCAAGGATCTCGGGGAGCGGCTCTCCGGGGCCGTACTGGGAGCTCAGGGCCTCACGCAGAGCCGGTACGACGTCCTCACGGGCGACCGCGACGGTCCGCACCCGGAGCCGGCACGCCTGCTCGGCCAGAAGCGCGACCCGGCCGCCGTTGGCCGAGAGCCCGGTGACCCGGAACCGGTCGGGGTTGCGCAGCACGAGGTCGATGGCCTGGGTGCCGATCGAGCCGGTGGAGCCGAGGATCACCACGTCCTTCGGGCCGGTGCCGGCGACCGGGTCGTGGACGAGGTGCGGGTCGGCGAGGGCAGACGGGGCATCCGCCCCGCGCCCTGTGGGGGCTGGACTGTCGCTCATCCCCCCATTGTGGCCGCACAAGGCTGTGCGCAGGACAGCGCGTCCCCCTCCCGGGGGGCGCGCGAGCCGGCGGGCGCGCCCGCCCGCCGGCCCGTGACACCGGTCAGCGGATCGGCCGGTGCACGTTCTCCCGCCTGCTCGGCCCCGGTGTCGCGTCCGCGATCCACGGGCCGTCACCGGACGGGTCCACGATGCCCTCCTCCAGCCACTCGTACGTGCCCGACAGCACACCCTTGACGACCGTGCGGTCCAGGTCGTCGGTGTTGGTCCACAGGCGGCCGAAGAGTTCCTCGACGCGGATGCGGGCCTGGCGGCAGAAGATGTCGGCGAGCTGGTAGGCCTCGCGCCCGTGGTCCCCGTTGCCGCGCAGCAGCTCGGCGCGGACGCAGGCCGCGCTCATCGCGAACAGTTCCGCGCCGATGTCGACGATCCGGCCCAGGAAGCCCTGCTTGGTCTCCATCCGGCCCTGCCAGCGGGACATGGCGTAGAAGGTGGAGCGGGCGAGTTTGCGGGCGGTGCGTTCGACGTAGCGCAGGTGCGGGGAGAGATCGATCTCGCGCTTGAACTCGTTGTACGAGGTCGGGAGCTGGCCCGGTCCGGCGACCAGCTTGGGCAGCCACTTGGCGTAGAAGACGCCGGCCTGGGCGCCTGCCTTCGCCTTGTCCGAGAGGGACTTGTCGGGGTCGATCAGGTCACCGGCGACGGACAGGTGGGCGTCGACCGCCTCGCGGGCGATCAGCAGGTGCATGATCTCGGTGGAACCCTCGAAAATGCGGTTGATGCGCAGGTCGCGCAGGATCTGCTCGGCTGGGACCCCACGCTCGCCGCGCGCCCGCAGGGACTCGGCCGTCTCGAAGCCGCGGCCGCCCCTGATCTGGACCAGTTCGTCGGCCATCAGCCAGGCCATCTCGGAGCCGTAGAGCTTGGCGAGGGCGGCCTCGATACGGATGTCGTTGCGGTCCTCGTCCGCCATCTGGGAGGAGAGGTCCACGACGGCCTCCAGGGCGAACGTCGTCGCCGCGATGAAGCTGATCTTCGAGCCGACCGCCTCGTGGAACGCGACCGGCTTGCCCCACTGCTCGCGGGCCGCCGACCACTCGCGGGCGATCTTCAGACACCACTTGCCGGCGCCCACGCACATCGCGGGCAGCGACAGGCGGCCGGTGTTGAGGGTGGTGAGCGCGATCTTCAGGCCCGCGCCCTCGGGGCCGATGCGGTTGGCGGCGGGGACCCGGACCTGGTGGAAGCGGGTGACGCCGTTCTCCAGGCCGCGCAGGCCCATGAAGGCGTTGCGGTTCTCGACGGTGACGCCCTCGGAGGCGGACTCGACGACGAACGCCGTGATGCCGCCCTTGTGGCCCTCGGACCTGGGCACCCGGGCCATCACGACGAGCAGGTCGGCGACCACGCCGTTGGTGGTCCAGAGCTTCACCCCGTCGAGGACGTAGTCGTCCCCGTCGGGCACGGCGGTGGTGGCCAGGCGGGCCGGGTCGGAGCCGACGTCGGGTTCGGTCAGCAGGAACGCCGAGATGTCCGTGCGGGCGCAGCGCGGCAGGAAGGTGTCCTTCTGCTCCTGGGTGCCGAAGATCTTCAGCGGCTGCGGGACGCCGATCGACTGGTGGGCGGACAGCAGCGCGCCCACCGCCGGGTTCGCGGAGCCGACCAGGGCGAGGGCCTTGTTGTAGTAGACCTGCGAGAGGCCCAGGCCGCCGTACTTGGTGTCGATCTTCATGCCGAGGGCGCCGAGGTCCTTGAGGCCGTCGATGACCTCGTCGGGGATGCGGGCCTCTCGTTCGATCAGCGCGCCGTCGATCTTCGTCTCGCAGAAGTCGCGCAGCTTGGCGAGGAACTCCTCGCCGCGCTGGGCTTCCTCGGTGGCCGGCATCGGGTGGGGGTGGATGAGGTCGAGCCGGAAGCGGCCCAGGAACAGTTCCTTGGCGAAGCTGGGCTTACGCCAGTCCTGTTCCCGGGCGGCCTCCGCGACCTGGCGCGCCTCACGTTCGGTGACGGCAGGTCGGGAGGGGGTGGGTGGAGCGGACATGGGGGCTCACCTCGCCGCGAATCGGGATCTTCGGACCGTTTGGTTACCGACGGGTGCTACCCGATCGTATGTACCCGATCCGGGCCGCCCCCACCACCCCTCGCGGTCCGTTCGGCCGATGCCGGCCGGCCGGTCGCCTCCAAAGGTCCCGCCGCATGGCCCCGCACGGCCGGTCGTGGTAGGCAGGGACCCCGACGCCACGCGGAGCGGTGACACCGGGCCGGGTGACCCGGGCCCGGTGCCGCCGTCGGCTCCCGTCCGGAAGTCCGCGCCGCGCAGGCCACACTGAAAAGGGTGCGTGGAAGAGGAGGGGTGCGCAGAAGAGTCCCAGTCGAAGCAGAGTCTTAGTCGAAGCGCTTCGACAACCTATGGACACCCACCTCCAGTGGAGCTACTGTCGAACCACTCTCACCCGCCCTTGTTCGCACTGCGCACTGTCGAAGCGCTTCACAAAGCTTGGAGAGCTGGATGGTCACCCTCGCCGAGGTCGCCCAGCACGCCGGAGTCTCGGCGAGCACGGTGAGCTATGTCCTCAGTGGCAAGCGGTCCATCTCCACGACCACCCGGCAGCGGGTCGAGCAGAGCATCCGCGAACTCGGCTACCACCCGAACGCGGGCGCCCGTGCCCTGGCCAGCAACAAGTCGAACATCATCGCGCTGATGATCCCGCTGCGCACCGACATGTACGTGCCGGTGATGATGGAGATCGCCATCGCGGTGGCCACCACCGCCCGCACCCATGGGTACGACGTCCTGCTGCTCACCGGCGAGGAGGGGCCCGACGCCGTGCGCCGCGTCACCGGCAGCGGGCTCGCCGACGCGATGATCCTGATGGACGTCGAACTCGACGACGAGCGGCTGCCGTTGCTGCGCGGCACCGACCAGCCGTCCGTGCTGATCGGGCTGCCCGCCGACACCACCGGCCTGACCTGCGTGGACCTCGACTTCAAGGCGACGGGCGCACTGTGCCTGGAGCACCTCGCGAAGCTCGGCCACCGTGACATCGCTGTCATCGGCGAGGCCCCGGCCGTCTACGAACGGCACACCGGTTTCGCCGAGCGCACCCTCGACGGACTGCGGTCCCGCGCCCAGGAGCTGGGCGTACGGCTGCTGCACCGGCCGTGCGACGGCGGGTACGACGCGATGGCCGTGACGTTCGCCCGGGTGCTCGACGAACGCCCGGGCACCACCGGGTTCGTGGTGCAGAACGAGTCGGCGGTCGAACCGCTTCTCGCCCTGCTGCGCCAGCAGGGCCGGGCCGTGCCCGAGGACGTGTCGGTGGTGGCGATCTGCCCGGACCAGGTCGCCGTGCAGGCCTCGGTGCGCCTCACGTCCGTCGCCATCCCCGCGCAGGAGATGGGCCGGCACGCCGTGGAACGCCTGGTCGCCAAGCTGGAGGGCCACGGCGCCGACGAAGTCGTGCTGCTCGCCCCCGAGCTGACGGTCCGGACGAGTACCGGACCGGCTCCGGCCGCCGCTTCCTGACCCGCGTTCACCCGACCCGCCTTCACCTGACCCGCCTTGGCCCGACCTGCCTCTGCCCTTGGCCCGACCTGCCTTTCCTGATCTGCCCTTCCTGATCTGCCTTCGGTCGCGCACGTCGCCCCGCCGGGGCACCGCCATGCCCGCACTCCGCTGTCCGCTGTCCGCTGTCCGCACTCCGTCGTCTGCCCTCCTTCAAGGAGCACCCCACGTGAATCAGCCTGCCGAAACCCAGCCCCTGGCCGGAGGTCAGTCCCAGGTCAGCCTCGCGCAGTCGTCACCCACCGTCGGCACCTTCCGGGAGCGGGACGGCGCGCTGGAGTGGAGCGGCCGCCAGGAGACCGTGCGGATCGAGCCGTGGGGGCCGGACGCGGTCCGGGTCCGGGCCCGGCTCGGCGGCCCGGTTCTGGAGGGGCTGCCGGGCGCGCTGCTCGACGAGTCTCCGGTCACCGAGTCCACCGTCAAGATCGAGCACGGTCACGGCTCGCTGACCGTCGGCGCGCTGACCGTCGAGGTGAGCGCCGAGGGCCTGATCCGCTTCCTGCGCACCGAGGACGGCTTTGAGGTGCTGGCCGAGGAACGCGCCCACTTCTGGTGGCCGGGCTCGCGCCTGTACACCGCCGTCGGCAACGGCCACCACCGCCTGGAGCAGCGTTTCGCCGCCTACGAGGACGAAAAGCTGTTCGGTCTGGGCCAGCACCAGCACGGCCGCCTCGACCAGAAGGGCCTGGTCCTGGACCTGGTCCAGCGCAACGCCGAGGTCGGCATCCCGGTCCTCACCTCCAGCCGCGGCTACACGCTGCTGTGGAACAACCCGGCGATCGGCCGCGTGGAGCTGGCCGGCAACGGCACCCGCTGGGTGGCGGACTCGGCCCGCCAGATCGACTACTGGATCACCGCGGGCGCCCCCGCGAAGGCCCAGCGCCACTACAGCGCGGTGACCGGCCGCACCCCGATGCTCCCCGAGTGGGCGGCGGGCTTCTGGCAGTGCAAGCTGCGCTACCGCACCCAGGACGAACTCCTCGCCGTGGCCCGGGAGTACAAGCGCCGGGGCCTGCCCCTGTCCGCCATCGTCTGCGACTTCTTCCACTGGACCCACCTGGGCGACTGGAAGTTCGACCCGAAGGAGTGGCCGGACCCGGCGGCGATGGTGCGCGAGCTGGAGGAGCTGGGCGTGAAGCTGGTGGTGTCCGTGTGGCCGTCGGTGTCCCCGCTCTCCGAGAACCACCAGCTCATGGAGCAGCGCGGCTACTTCATCGGCACCCAGTACGGCCCCATGGCGCACGCCGACTGGCCGGACAAGGAGGTCGCCTCCACCGTCCAGGTCGCCTTCTACGACGCCACCAACCCCGAGGCCCGTGACTTCCTCTGGTCGCGCATCCAGCGCAACTACCTGGAGCCGTACGGCATCACGGCCTTCTGGCTGGACGCCTGCGAGCCGGAACTGAAGCCGGGCTTCTCGGAGAACCTGCGCTACTGGGCGGGCCCGGGCCTGGAGGTCGGCAACATGTATCCGGCCGAGAACGCCCGCACCTTCCACGAGGGTCTGCTGGCGTCCGGCGAGGACGAGGTGATCACCCTCAACCGCTCGGCGTGGGCGGGCAGTCAGCGTTACGGTGCCGCCCTGTGGTCCGGTGACATCGGCACCGACTTCCCCACCCTGCGCCGCCAGATCGCGGCCGGTCTCAACACGGCCCTGTCCGGTATCCCCTGGTGGAACACGGACATCGGCGGCTTCCACGGCGGCGACCCGGACGACCCGGCGTACCAGGAGGTCATGGTCCGCTGGTTCCAGTTCGGCGCGCTGTCCCCGCTGATGCGTCTGCACGGCTTCCGCGACCCGGGCATGCCGCTGGGCCCGGAGATGACCGGCGGCCCCAACGAGGTGTGGTCGTACGGCGAGGAGGCCGGCGCGATCCTGGAGAAGTACCTGCGGCTGCGCGAGCGCCTGAAGCCGTACGTCCTGAAGGTCATGGGAGAGGCCCACGAGGAGGGCCTGCCGGTCATGCGCCCGCTGTTCCTGGAGTTCCCCGAGGACCAGGCGGCCTGGTCGGTCGACGACGCCTACCTCTTCGGCCCGGACCTGCTGGTCGCCCCGGTGCTCACCGCGGGTGCCACGGCCCGTACGGCGTACCTGCCGGCGGGCGCGACCTGGACGGACGCGTGGACGGGTGAGACGTACGAGGGCGGCACGACCGTCACGGTCGACGCCCCGCTGGACCGCATCCCGCTGTTCCTGCGGGACGGGGCGCGGCTTCCGGTAGCCCGGTAGCCGCGCCGGACGCGGGGGGGGGGGGGGGGGGGGGGGGGGGGGGGGGGGGGGGCGGCCCCCGCCCCCGGGGGGGGGGGGGGGGGGGGGGGGGGGGGGGGGGGGGTGGGGGTGGTTTGTGGGGGGCCGCGGGCGCGGCGGGGGAGGCGCCGCTCCTGCCGCCCCCCCGGCGCCCGCCCCGCGCGCCCCCGCGCGCCGCCCCGCGGGGGGGGCGCCCCCCCCCCCACTGCCGCGTGGTCAAGCGGGTCAGCTGCTGCTGACGGTCAGGTTGTTGGTGGTGAAGTTCAGGCCGCCGGACGACGAGGTGATCTCGAAGCCGAACTGGACGTCACCGATGGTCTCGTTGCCGAACCAGCCCTTGGTGTCCTTGATCCACTTGAGGATCGGCAGGATGTTCACGGAGCCGGAGGACGAGTTCGAGGTGCGCACGAAGGAGAACACCTCGTTCGCCCCGTTGGTGCCCTTGTAGACGGTCCAGGTGTGACCGCCGAGCGTCACGTTCCCCTGCGAGGTGCCGAGGGGGCCGACGGCTCCGGTCTTGTTGACCCAGAGCATGATCTCGTAGTCGTAGTCGGTGTCCCAGATGTCGTACGACGTGTTGTACGCGCCGGACGACGGGACCGAGACGTTGTAGTTGCTGGAGAGTGAACCCAGTGAGGTGATCGACTTGTTGATCACCTTCTTGGAGTTCGGGTAGGACTTGATGCCGCCGGTGTTGGGGTGGTTGGCGTTGACGCCCCAGTTGGTGCCGGAGTTGGCCCAGATGCACTGGCTGCCGGCGCCGGAGCCCCAGATGTTGTTGTAGAGCGTGTAGCCGTTCAGGGTCGTGTTGCCCCACTGGTCGCAGGTGTTCCAGACGGCGGCCGAGGCGGGGGCGGAGGCGAGAGAGACGGTGGCGCCGATGGCCATCGCCGGGGCCAGCACGGCCATGGTGACCTTGCGGAGTGTGTGCAGTGCCATGGTGTCCCTTCCATGGGTGGGGGGAATCGCGGGGGGATGGTGTGGTTTCGTGGGATGTGCGGGCGGATCACCACGCCCTCAGGGTGAGGACGTGGTCTTCTCCGGCGACGAGGTCGAGCGGCTCCGCGCCGGATGAAGTCCTGAGTTCGACCCGGTGCGTGCGGGTGGGGCGCACGACCGCGGTCACTGTGTGCCGGCTCCAGGTGAGGTCGAGCTCCGCCCCGAACCGGGTGCGGATGCCTCGCAGTTCGCCCTCGGGGTACGTCGTCGGCAGCGCGGGGAGCAGGACCAGCCGGTCCGGGGTCGACTGCACGAGCGTCTCGATGACCACGGCGGGCAGGGTGTGCGCGGCGTCCGCGTTGTAGACGTGACGGTTCGGGTAGTGCGCGCTCATCAGCGAGGCGTGGAAGAAGTCGCCCTTGAGGACCTGGCCGAGGGCGTGCGCGACCCGTTCGCCGTCCCGCAGGCGGGCCGCGACCAGGGCGTGGTGGAGGTGTCCGTGCGCCGAGTCGTTCTCCGAGCCGCGGAGTTCGAGAGCGCGGTGAGCGGCGGACGCGAGGTCCGGGGTGTCGTACGGGGTGATCTCCTCCAGCGGCCAGACGCCGTAGAGGTGGCTGAGGTGACGGTGGTCGTAGCTGTCGTCGAGGCCGGGCCGGGCCCACTCGGCGAGGGCACCGTCGGCGTTGACGCGGTGGGGCGGGAGGCGGCCGGCGAGGGCGCGCCAGGCTTGCGCCTTCTCCGGGTGGTACGCGGCGGCGGTGAGCAGGGCGTGCCGGGCCGCCGACAGGTCCATCGCCGCGTTGATCGCGCCCCAACTGGCGTTCGCGGGGCGGTTCTCGGGCGAGTAGGAGGGGACGACGGTGAGATGCCCGTCGGCGTCGGTCCGGGTGAGGAAGTCCTCGTAGAACAGGGCCACCTGGGCGAGGGCGTGGGCGGTGCGCGGGTCGTGGGCACCGCGGGTCTCGTCGTGGTCGGCGAGGGGCTTGAGGAGCCAGTCGGCGCCGGCGGTCCACAAGTGCAGGGGATACTCGCGGCTGAAGTGGTACGCCAGCCCCGACTCGCCGTCGGTGTGGGCGGGCGCGACCACACCGCGGGCGCCGAAGACGGTACGGGCGTTCTCCCGCCAGTCGTCCAGCTGACGGTGGATCAGGGAGGCGAGTGCCTCGGTGACTTCGGGCAGCGCGGCAGCTGCCGCCGAGGCCGTCTGCAGGTTGAGGTTGGCGTCGTTGGTGAAGGCTCCGGCCCACGCGGTGTTCCAGTCGCCGGTCCACAGGCCGACGAGGCGGGGCGGGAGCATTCCGGCGGCGGAGAGCAGGTGGTAGCGGCCGGCGGCGAAGAGGCGCTCCAGGAGGGCGGGGCTGTCAGCGCGGCCGAGCAACTCCGAACCGGAGAGGGCCCGTTCCTTGGGATCGGCGCGGAGGTCGAGGGACACCCGTTCGTACGCCGTGCGGTGGAGGAGGGTGTGGCGGTCCAGGAGACGGGCGTACGGGTCGTCGCCGGTCCCGGCCGGGATGAGGTCGCTGAGGGCGCGGGCCTGGGTGAGGGGGTCCCTGTCGTTGCCGGAGTCCGGGGCGTCGGTGTGGCGCTGGACTCGGGTGAGGAGCAGGACGGACTCGGCGCCGGTGACGCGCAGGCCAGGGGGTGTGAGGGTGGTACGGCCGCCGGTGACCACGACCAGCGTGACCCCGGTGTACGCGCGGTCGCTGCCGGGGTAGCGGACGCGCAGGGTGAGCAGGGCGCCCTCGGGGGTGAGCACGACGCCCTGGCCGACGGCGAGGTCGTGGGGGGCGCCCGGGAGTCGGTGGTCGAGGGAGATGTCCAGGTCGGGGGTGTCGATCTGCTGGACGACGACGTCGTCGGCGCGGGAGACGAAGACCCGGCTGCGCCACCCCGCGCAGTCCGCCGACGCCTCGCCGGTGCCGAAGTCGACGGTACGGCGGTACGCGCGCGGTTCCGCGGCGGTCGGTCTGCGCAGCCGTATCCGGAAGGCGGGGTGGAAGGGCTGGACCCACTGGAGGTGGCGGCCGTCGGTGAAGGTCTCGGCGGCGGTCAGGTCGCCGGCGAGCAACCGGTCCTGGAGCGCTGGGAGTTCGGCGGCCAGTTCGGGTGGGCGGGCGTGTTCGGCGCCGTTGGGGCGGACCAAGGTGTGGTGGGTGACGATGACGCGTTCGTCGTTCGGGTCACCGAACGCAAGGGTGCCGTGCCGGCCGTTGCCGCTCAGAAAGGCGTCCTCCCAGCGGGCGGCGGGCCGTGGCTCCCAGGTGGCGTGGACGGGGCGCGCGGTCATGGCTTCAGCACCGCCACTCCACAGCGGCCGAGCGTGATCTCGTCCGTCACGGTCGCGCCCGTCAGGAGGTCCCGGTGGGCGCCCGGCACCTCGACGGTCATGGATTCGCGCCCACAGTGGAGGAGGAACAGCAGGCCACCGCGGCGGACCGCCTCGACCCGGTCCGGCAGGCCGACGAGCTCCGGGCGGACACCGGTGCCGACGGCGATCCGGGCGTCGCGGATGCGGTACGTGTCCTGGAGCCGGCGGCGGAAGCGACCGCGTCCGGCGCCGCTCAGCGACGGCATCAGACGGGGTCCCCGTACTGGATGCCCCGGCCGTTGGTGGCGAGGTAGACACGGCCGTGGATCCGCGGGTCGCCGGCGATGACCTCGCCGGTCCAGCCCCACTGGTGCCGGTCGTCGTTGATCCGCACCCAGGTCTTCGCCTCGTCGTCGGAGCGGTGGACGGCGGTGCCGGTCCCGGTGGAGCCGACCTGGTAGACGGCGGGGTACCGGGCCCCCTCGGCCGCCTTGCCGAAGCCGAGGGTGTACGAGGCCCAGCAGCTGTCGATCTTCGAGAAGGTCGCCCCGCCGTCGGTGGACCGGTAGAGCCCGTTCTCTTTCGCCGAGAGCCACAGGTCACCGGACCTGCCGGGGGCGGCGGCCACCTTGAACTGGCTGTCACCCGAGGGCAGCCCGGTCGCACGCGCTGTGAACGAGAGGCCACTGTCAGTGCTGGCGTATAGCGTTCCTGTGTCGGTGTCGTACGCGTAGAAGAGCGTCGGGTCGGCCGGGTCGGCGACCGGCGTGGCGCCCTTCGGGAAGGAGGAGATCTCGGTCCAGGTGGCTCCGTTGTCCGCCGAGCGGTGGGCGGGGTACTTCGTGCCGTCCCAGTGCACGAAGGACCACAGCAGCACGCTGCCGTCGGCGTTGGTGGCGATCGGCCCCGGTGCGTCCTTGGCGATGGTGGGCTGTCCCTTGAAGGGCGCCCAGGTCTTCCCGCCGTCGTTCGAGTAAGCACCGTTGCCGTTGTCGCCCCAGCCCGCGCGGACTGCGTACGCCGGTCTGGCCGCGGCCTGCGCGAGTCCCGTCGCCGACCCGAACACGGGGTTCGTGGCCATCCCGCGCGAGGGCGAGGCCGTGAGCCGCTCGTGGTACATCACGCCGATGTCCCCGAGTCCGCTGATCAGGTGCGCCTCCCCGACCGGGGGCGAGATCAGCTGACGCACGGCCGTCTCCTCCAGACCGCGGATCTGCGGGGCCCAGCGCTTCAGGTCCGAGGTGCCGTAGAGGGTGGCGCCGGTGCCGTAGACGACGTGCTTCGAGTCGTACGGGTCGATGCCGACCGCCTGGATCCACCAGCCGAACTTCGGCTTGTCGCCGCCCCACTTGAGGAAAGGAGTCTCGGACACGTCGAAGACAGCGGTGTCCTTGAGGGACGTCCAGGTGCGGCCGCCGTCGGTGGTGCGGAACAGCGTGTCGACCGCCGCCCAGCGGTTGTTGGTGGAGACGACGACGGTGCCGGGGCAGCGGGCGTCGACGGCGACCCCGCCGTAACCGAAGGTGTCGGCCGACCCGTCACTCGTCGTCCCGCCCGGCTTCACCGGCGTGACGTCGGTCCACGTGCCGTCCGTGGTGCGCAGCTTGTGCACACTGCCGTCGGACTGCCCGTTGGGGCCGGGCGCGTCGGCGTACGACACGTACAGCTCGCGGGTGTGTCTGTCGTACGCGGCGCGGATCGGGACCCTGGCGGCGGTTCCGGAGGGCTGACCGGGGACGGCTTCCCAGGTGGTGCCGTCGGTGGTGCGGTACAGGTTCGCCGCGCCGGCGCTCCCGTCGGCGTCGCCCCAGCCGGCGTAGAGGGCGCGGCCGGCGGCGACGAGGAGGGTGACGCCCTGGCCGGTGGCGCTCGGGGTGGCCGGAAACCCGGTCGCCGCCGCCCAACTGGCGCCGCGGTCGGTGGACTTGAGCAGCCCGTCGTGCCGGGTGCCCAGCCACAGGGTGTCACTGTCCCGCGGATCGACGAGCAGCCGCTCCCCCGCACCCCGGCCGTCCTCGTTGGCTCCGAGCTTCACGGTGAGGTCGGTGCGCTTCCAGGTGGCGCCCCGGTCGTCGGAGCGCAGGACGGCGCCGTTGCCGGACGAGGGCTGGGTGTAGGTGCCGAGGGCGAGGTAGAGCCGGTCGGGGTGGGCGGGGTCGACGGCCATGGCCTCCACACCGAGGAGGTTCCAGTCGTCCCAGCCGAGGTGGTCGGTCAACGGGGTCCAGCGGGCCGCGCGGTCGTCCCAGCGGTAGGCACCGCCGATGTCGGTGCGGGCGTAGGCGAGCCCGCGGACGGACGGGTGGAAGAGGACACCGGTGACGAATCCGGTGCCGCCGATCACGGCGGTGCGCCAGCGGTAGGCGGGGGCGGTGGCCTCGGCACCGTACGCACGGCCGCTCTGAGGGACGGGAACGGCGGTGAGCGCGGCAGCGGCCGCGGTCCCGGCAAGAACAGCACGCCGGCTCAGAATGGACGCGCGCATGACACATACCTCGTTCTGTGAAGGGGAGTGGGGAGACCTGCCTAGGGGCGCGGGGCTGTATCAATGTGCGGCTCCGCCGCGATGGGGGTCCCCCCGGGTTCGAGCGAAGCCGAGAACTTGGGGGAGCGACCAGCCACGACGGACCGCAGCCGGAAGACCGCGGAAGCGGACACGGCGTCCGCATCACCGACGACATCCCCGACCGCTCACGCCCCCGCTCGGGCGTCAGCCCTTCACCGCGCCCGTCAGCATGCCCTTCTTGAAGTGCTTCTGCACGAAGGGAGACAGCACGGCGACCGGAAGCAGCGCCATCACCATGACCGCCATCTGGATGGCCAGCCCGGACAACTGCCCGGTCTTGATGGCCTGGCTGAGTCCCACCGGTGCCTCCTGCTTCTGCACCAGCTGGATCATGACGTTCTGCAGCGGCATCTTGTCCTGGTCGTTCAGGTACAGCGACGCGTTGAACCAGGCGCTCCAGTACCCGACGGCGTAGAACAGGGTGATCACCGCGAGGACGGCCCGCGACAGCGGCATGACGATCTGCCACAGGACCCGGAAGTCGCCGGCGCCGTCGATGCGGGCGCTGTCGATGAGTTCCTGCGAGATCCCCATGAAGAAGCCGCGCAGCACCAGGATGTTGAAGACGCTCAGCGCGCTCGGCAGGATCAGCGCGAGATAGCTGTCCGTCAGGCCGAGGGACTGCACCAGCAGATAGGTGGGGATGAGGCCGGCGCTGAAGAACATGGTCGCCAGCAGCGTCATCAGGATCCAGCGGTGGGCGAGGGATCCGCTGCGGGACAGGCCGTAGGCGCACAGGACGGACACCGTCATCGAGAACAGCGTGCCGACCAGGGTGACGAGGACGCTGACGAGCGTGGCGCGGGTGACCTGGCCACCGCTGAGCAGCTCCCGGTAGGCGATGAAGGTGATGCCCTTGGGCACCATCACCAGGCCGCCCGCCTCGTCGATGGTCTTCCGTGAGGAGAGGCTGGTGACGATCACGATCCACAGCGGGAAGAGAACCGCCAGGCAGGCGAACGTCAGGGCGATGCCCTTGCCCGCGAGGCCGGCCTTCGAGGGCTCTTCCTCCCACGCCGGGCGGTCAGGCGCGGCCCACGGGCGCGGCGTGCTCGCCGGCTTGTCGATGACGGTGGTCACTTCTTGTACACCCCCTGCTCGCCCATGAGATGGGCCGCTTTGTTCGCGGCGAGGACCAGGCCGATGCTGACCACGCCCTTGATGAGACCGGCGGCGGCCGCGTAGCCGAAGTCCTGGTTGCGCACGCCGTTCCACCACACGAAGGTGTCGAGGACCTCCCCCGCGCCGGTTCCGACGCCGTCGCGTTGCAGCAGGATCTGTTCGAACCCGACGGTCAGGGCGTCGCCGACACGCAGCACGAGGAGGAGGGCGATCACCGGACGCAGGGCGGGCAGCGTCACGTGCCACATGCGGCGCCAGCGCCCGGCTCCGTCCATCGCGGCGGCCTCGTACAGGTCCGGGGAGACCGAGGCCAGCGCGGCGAGGAAGACGATGATCCCCCACCCGGCGTCCTTCCACACGCTCTGCGCGGTGATCAGGAACGGGAAGGTGTTCGGGTCGGTCATGATGTTCAGGCCGTCGTACCCGTGCTGCCGCAGCAGTTGGGAGAGCATGCCCGCGCCGCCGAACATCTGCTGGAAGACGGCGATGACCAGGACCCAGGAGAAGAAGTGCGGCAGGTAGAGCACGGCCTGCGCGACGGCCCGCACCCGGGGCCGCACCACGCTGTTGATGAGCAGCGCCAGCAGGATCGGGATCGGGAAGAAGAGCACCAGCTGCACGAAGAACAGCACCAGGGTGTTCTGGACGGCGTTCCAGAAGGCGGAGTCCTCGAAGATCCGCTGGAAGTTGTCCAGGCCCACGAAGGGGCTGTGCAGCATGGAGACGATGCCGTTGTCGCTGACGTAGGGGTCGTAGTCCTGGAAGGCGACGACGTTGCCGAGGATCGGCAGGTAGTTGAAGACCAGGACCAGCACGACGGCCGGCAGTGTCATGAGGATCAGGGTGCGGTCCCGTTTGAACCTGAGCCGCAGGCTCAGATTGCCCGAGCCTTGTTTCTCCCGGGAACGGGTGGCGCCACCGGACACCACCGGTTCCTTCACCGGCGTGCTGGCCTCGGCGCTGCTCCGAGGCACCGTGCTGTGGGACACGGTTGTTCTCCTTGCCTCAGAGCCCGGTCAGCTCGCCGCCGTGCCGTTCTCGTCGAGAAGCTTCTTGTACCAGTCGCGCAGCTTGTCGCCGCCCTTGCTCTTCCAGTCGGAGACGGCCTGCTGCATGTCGCTGATCTTCTTGTGCCCGCGGATGATGTCGTCCTCGAGCTGCTCGAAGTCGTTGGCGAGGTTGGTGTACCGGGAGGGCTCGGTGATCTGCAGGCCCCAGAAGGACGACTTCTTGGTGAAGGCGCCCATCCGCTGCTCCCACTCGACCATGGCCTTGGTGTAGTCCGGGAGGTCGGGGTGGGCGGTGGTCGCGGCCGGGCTCGCCACCATGACGTAGGCGTTGAGAACCTCGTTGTTGCCCTTGTCGTTCTTGACGGGGACGCCGTCCTTGAGGGTGTAGTGCGTTCCCTCGACGCCGTAGTTGGTCATCATCCATTCCTTGGTGCCGTACGGCGCCGCGGTGACGTTGGCGACCGCCAGCACGTCGCGGATGACGGACTCGGAGGCCTTCTTGCTCACGAAGGCGAAGATGCCGGCCGGGTTCTGGGCGTACAGCGTCGGGTCACCGCCGTCATGACCCCAGACGTCCATGCCCCAGACCTTGAAGCCGGGGTTCTGGGTGGCCTGGGAGGCCTGCTGGCCGTACCAGTTGACGATGTTGTTCTCCCAGATCAGGAACTCTCCGGCGGCGAACTTGGGGGCGGGGTCGGAGGCCTGGCTCTTGCCCAGCTTGAAGTCGGGGTGCACGACCCCGGCGGCGAACAGCTTGCGCGTCCACTCGATGGCTTCCAGGTACTGCGGGGTCTCGATGCGGTTGACCAGCTTGCCGTCCTCCAGGTTCCACCAGAGCGGCTTCTCCCCGCCCCCGAGCACCCCGAAGGTGTTGAACGCGGTCCACTTCATGTCACCGCAGGCCCACCGCTTGGCCCGGGCGTTGGTGATCTCCTTGCACAGGGCCAGGAACTCGTCGGCGGAGCGCGGGACTTCGTAGCCCTCCTTGTCGAAGATGTCCTGGCGGTAGAGGGGCACGATGTTCTGGACGGACGGGGCGGGCATCGGCAGGCCCATCAGCTTGCCGCCGAAGATGGAACGCTGCCAGGCGTCGCTCGGGATCGCCGCGAGGTTCGGGTACTCCTTGACCTTGTCGCCGGACAGGTACGGGCCGAGGTCGGCCATCTTGCCGACGATGGCGCTGGGTATCTTGCCCATCATGTTCCAGCCCGGGATGACCACCACGTCCGGGACGTCGCTGGAGGCGAGGACCGCGCCGAGCTTCTGGTCGTAGGTGTTGCCGTCCTGGTTCTGCCACTGGACGTCGACACCGATCAGGGCGTTCATCGACGTGTAGTAGGGGTTGTTGCCCTTGGGCGGCGAGCCCCAGAACGGCGACATGATGGTGACCTTGCCGCCGCTGCCGAGCTTCTTCGACACCGACGTCTTGAGTGTGTCGATGTCGAGTTTGGCGGTGAAGCCCATCGACGACCCGTTCTTGGACGGGATGTCCGGCTTCACCACGTTGCTCGCGACGAAGGCCGGCAGGATCTTCTTCGCGTCCTTGCCCGACGTGGTTCCCTCACGCGACTTGCTGTCCGAACCGCCGCAGGCGGCAAGCAGCGGCATCCCTCCCGCCACCGCGGCGGTGGCGACCGCCGTCGAGGCGAGGAAGCTTCTCCGGCTGGGCCCGGAGGAGGCGGAAGCGGCGTTCGGCGTCATTGCGTCAACCCTTCATGGCGCACCAGGACACCCGGCGGTGGGCCGTCGGCTGCGGTGTCTTCAGTGGAACTGGCTGAGCTGAAGCGGTTCTCGGATCCCCGGAGGGCCGCACACCTACCGGCGGCGATTCCTCGTCGTCGAAGTAGTCGAAGCGCTTCGATGTTGCTGCGAGGTTAAGTGAACACCCAGGGGTGCACAAGGGTCGCTTCCAAGATTCCTCGATGGTATTGGGCAAACAACCGAGCCTTTACGCGGCTTGGAATGTCGGCGGGGAGTCGGAGTTGTTGCCCCGCGGTGTCTTGACACCCACCCTCGGGTCGAATGAGCATCGAAGCGCTTCGAAAGCGCTTCGTCGCTCCATCGCAAGGGGAACCCCACGTGACCGCTCACACGCCGCCTACGCCGCCTTTCCGCGATCCGCACCTGCCGTTCGCGAAGCGCATCGACGACCTGCTGTCGCGGCTGACCCTCGACGAGAAGACCGCCTTCCTGCACCAGTTCGCACCCGCGGTCGAGCGGCTCGGCATCGCCGCTTTCCGCACCGGCCAGGAGGCGCTCCACGGCGTCGCGTGGATGGGCCCGGCGACGGTGTTCCCGCAGGCCGTGGGCCTCGGCGCGACCTGGAACACCGATCTGGTACGCCGGGTCGGCGAGGCCGTGTCCAAGGAGACCCGCGCGATGCGCGCCCGTGACGACCGCGTCGGCCTCAACGTCTGGTCGCCGACGGTGAACCTGCTGCGGCACCCGCTGTGGGGCCGTAACGAGGAGGGCTACTCGGAGGACCCGAAGCTCACCTCGGCCATCGCCACCGCGTACACCCGCGGCCTGCGCGGAGACCACCCGACGTACTGGCGCACCGCTCCCGTCCTCAAGCACTGGCTCGCCCACAACAACGAGACGAACCGGGACACCTCGTCGAGTTCCGTCCGGCCGCGCGTGCTGCGCGAGTACGACCTGCGGGCCTTCCGCGAGACGGTCGAGGCGGGTGCGACAGTCGGGGTGATGCCGGCGTACAACCTGGTCAACGGCCGCCCGAACCACGTCTCGCCGTACCTGCGCGAGCAGTTGCGCGCCTGGACCGACGAGGACCTGCTGGTCTGCTCGGACGCGGGTGCGCCCAGCAACCTGGTCGACTCGGAGCACTACTTCGACACCCACGAGGAGGCCACCGCGGCCGCGCTGCTGGCCGGTGTCGACAGCTTCACCGACCACGGCACGGACGGTTCGCAGATCGGCCGGCGAGTCCGGGGCGCCCTGGAACAGGGGCTGCTGACCGAGGCCGACATCGACACGGCTGTCCGCCGTCAGCTCTCGGTCCGCTTCCGGCTCGGCGAGTTCGATCCGCACCACGACCCGTACGCGGAGACGGACGACTTCGACACCCCGGCGCACCGCGCGCTCGCCCAGGAGGCCGCCGAGCAGGCGATCGTGCTGCTCAAGAACGACGGTGTGCTGCCGCTGGCCCCCGACTCCCGGATCGCGGTGGTCGGTCTGCTCGCCGACGAGTGCAAGCTCGACTGGTACAGCGGCACGCTCATCCACCGCTCCACCCCGCTGGAGGGCCTGTACGAGCGGTTCGGCGCCGAGCGCGTGGAGTTCGCGGAGGGGGTCGACCGGGTCCGGCTGAGGACGTCGGCCGGAACCTTCCTGCACGTTCCCCCGGCCGACGCGACCGACGAGGTGCGCGGTGCCGAGGGCGCGCTCGACCCGGCGCTGCTCGCAGGCCGTACGGACCTGCCCCCGCTCACCACCGACCCGGCCGGCAGCGAACTCGCGCTCGGCGACTGGGGCGAGGGCCTGCTGACGCTGCGCGCACCCGACGGCCGCTACCTCTCGGTCGCCGACGACGGATATGTCCGCGCCTCCGCCGACCAGCCCGGAGGCTGGATCGTCCAGGAGACGTTCCGTCTGGAACCGCACGGGAACGGACACCTCCTCAGGCACGTCGGTACGGGTCGCCACATCTCTGTGTCCGCCGAAGGAGTAAAGGTTGCCGACGAGAATCCGGAAACGTTCGAGCTGATCATCGTCGAACGCGGTGAGGACGCGGTGGCCCGGGTCGCCGCGGGGGCGGACGTGGTCCTGGTGGTGGCGGGCAACGACCCGCACATCAACGGCCGCGAGACCGAGGACCGTACGACCCTGCGGCTGCCCGCCCACCAGGAACGCCTGCTGCGCGCGGCCCGCGCGAGCAACCCGAACACGGTGCTGGCGCTGACCTCGGCCTACCCGTACGCCGTCGACACCAACTCCCTGGCGGCGGCGCTGTGGACGGCGCACGGCGGCCAGGCGGCCGGCACCGCCCTCGCCCGGGTGCTGGCCGGCGACGTCTCCCCCGCGGGCCGCCTCCCGCAGACCTGGTACGCCGACGACGCCGACCTGCCCGGCCTCCTCGACTACGACGTGATCGGCAGCCGCCAGACCTACCTCTACTTCGAGGGAACACCGCTGTTCCCGTTCGGCCACGGCCTGTCGTACGCGTCCTTCTCGTACGGTGACCTGGCGACCCGGGTCACCGACGGCACCCTCCGCGTCTCCTTCACGATCACGAACACCGGTGACGTGACGGCCGACGAGGTCGCCCAGCTCTACACCCGCGCCGTGGACCCGACGGTCCCGCGCCCGCGCCGCGAACTGCTCGCGCACCGCAGGGTGACGCTCGCGCCGGGCGAGCGGACGCAGACGGTCTTCGACCTTCCCTTGTCCGCCCTGGAGTTCTGGGACGTGGCCAGGGACGGGTGGCGTCTGGAGCCGGGGCCGTACGATGTCCTGGTCGGCGCCTCCAGCGAGGACATCCGCCTGCGTACGACCGTGCGGCTCGATGGCGAGCCGGCCGCGCCGCGCCCCGTGCTGGAACGGGGCCTGGAGGCGGCCGGCTTCGACGAGCAGAGCGGTGCCGAGATCGTCGACCGGACGAAGACGTCGGGCGACGCGGTGACCGCGGCGACCGGTCTCACCGGTGAACTGCTCTACCGGAACTGCGACTTCGGCGTCTCGGTGACCGAGGTGAGCGTGTCGGTGGCGGGCGAGGGCACGGTGGAGATCTCCCTCGACGGCGGCCCGGTACTGGCCGCGCTGACGGTGGAGGCGCCCGGGACCGGCGGCCCCTACGACTACACCACGCTCGGCGCCGAGTTGGCCGCCGAGGGCGTGCACGACGTGCGCATAGGACTGCGCGGCCCACTGCGGCTGGCGCGCGTCGGCTTCTCCGGTTGAGGGTCCGCAGAAGCCGACTTGAAGAAGAGGCCCGGCACCGGAAGGCATCGGTGCCGGGCCTCTTCGGGAACCTTATATGAAAACGGTTCCCATTAGCCAGGGGTGGGTGTTCGACGTACTGGGCTCAGAGGGCGAGGCCGGTCAGGACCAGCACGCGCTCGTACGTGTAGTCGTCCATCGCGAACTTCACGCCCTCGCGGCCCACACCGGACTGCTTGACGCCGCCGTACGGCATCTGGTCGGCGCGGTAGGAGGGCACGTCGCCGATGACGACACCGCCGACCTCCAGGGCGCGGTGGGCACGGAAGGCCACCTGGAGGTCGTGGGTGAACACGCCTGCCTGAAGGCCGTACTTGGAGTCGTTGACCGCGGCGAATGCCTCGGCCTCCCCGTCCGCCTTGCGCACGGTGAGAACGGGCCCGAAGACCTCCTCGCAGGAGATCATGGTGTCGGCCGGTACGTCGGTGAGGACGGTCGGCGCGTAGGAGGCGCCGTCGCGCTTGCCGCCGGTGAGCAGCTGGGCGCCGGCCTCGACGGCCTCCTGCACCCACGCCTCGACCCGCTTGGCGGCGTCCTCGCTGACCAGCGGGCCGACGTCGGTCGCGTCGTCGCCCGGGTCACCGGTGACCTGAGCCTGAACGGCGGCGACGATGCGCGGCAGGAGCCGGTCGTACACGGAGGCGTCGGCGATGACCCGCTGCACGGAGATGCAGGACTGGCCGCCCTGATAGTTGGAGAAGGTGGCGATGCGGGTGGCGGCCCAGTCGAGGTCGCTGTCGGAGGCGTAGTCGCCGAGGACGACGGCGGCTCCATTGCCGCCCAGCTCCAGCGTGCAGTGCTTGCGCGGCACCGAGTCCATGATCGCGTAGCCGACCTTCTCGGAACCGGTGAAGGAGATGACCGGCAGCCGCTCGTCCTGGACCAGGGCGGCCATCCGGTCGTTCGGGACGGGGAGGATGCTCCAGGAACCGGCCGGAAGGTCGGTCTCCGCGAGCAGTTCACCGATGACGAGGCCGGAGAGCGGCGTGGCGGGCGCCGGCTTCAGGATGATCGGCGCGCCTGCCGCGATCGCCGGGGCGATCTTGTGCGCGCACAGGTTCAGCGGGAAGTTGAAGGGCGCGATGCCGAGGACGACGCCCTTCGGGAAGCGGCGGGTGAGGGCGAGACGGCCCTGGCCGCCGGCGTCGGTGTCGAGCCGCTGGGCCTCACCGCCGTTGAACCTGCGGGCCTCCTCGGCGGCGAACCGGAACACGGAGACGGCCCGGCCGACCTCGCCCCGGGCCCACTTGACCGGCTTGCCGTTCTCGGCGGAGATCAGCCGCGCGATCTCCTCGGTGCGTTCGACGAGGCGCCTGCTGACGTGGTCGAGGGCGGCGGCGCGGACGTGGGCCGGGGTGGCGGCGAAGTCCTCGCGGACGGCGTACGCGGCGGCCACGGCCTCCTCGATCTGGGCGTCGGTCGGCAGGGCGACCTTGCCGACGAGGCCGCCGTCCCAGGGGGAGGTCACGTCGAAGGTGTCCTCGCCGGTGACCTGGCGGCCGGCGAGCCAGAAGGCGTGGGTGGCTGCCGTCTCTTCCTTTGGCATGTGCGGTGTCCGGCCCTTCCGAGATCGAGGAAGCTTGCCTGACCCACGGTAGAGCCGGACGACTGCCAGGATGCTTGTCCGAACCGTACTACTCACACGGGCAGGGACACCGGACCGGCCAAATCCGCCAGGTGGCACTCACTCCGGCGCGGCGGCGAGTGCGTCCACGGCACGGTCGATGGCCTTCTCCACCGCGAGCCGCCCCTTGCCCGCGTCCTCGAGCCGTTTCGTCATGAGACGGACCAGCGCGTGCTGGAACAGGGCCGGACCGCAGGCCGTCCACTGGTCTCTGACCTGAGGGCTCAGCATGAAGCCCAGCACCTCGTCGGGCTCGGCCGGGACGAAGCGGAACTCGCTGTGTTCCCATTTGTCGTCGACGCCCCGGCTCCACCGGTCGCGGAGCTTCTCCTCGCTGAGGTCCGGCAGCACAGCCAGGAAGAACGCGGCCCACTGGTGCAGCTTGGTGTCCATGGCGAAGGAGAGCAGTTCCAGCTCGCAGGCATCGCCCTCGTGGACGGCCAGTTCCTCCCGCAGGGCACGGCGCGCGGCCCCGAAGAGGTCGGGGACCCCGTCCTTGAGATCGTGCTCTCCGGACAGCCCCTCGTTCGCCGAAGAGTTCCACTGGCCGGGGTTGCCGCCGACGGTCGCGCTGCGCCGGGAGAACAGCATCTTCTGGTCACGACCGGTCACGACGGCCACGTTGGCACCAAAGCTGGCGGAGACGAAGCCGTTGACGACGACCGGATCCTTGCCGTCGAGGTAGTGCTCCCGCAGTGTCAGTCCCGCGCCCTCTCCCTCTTCGAGCGGCCGGTCCAGTTGCTGGGAGGCGAGGAAGGTGAAGTAGTCGGTCGGCGAGAACCTGATCTCCACGATCGGGTCCTCACGCTCGTCGCTGCGGGTGACCGCCACCGTCTCCACCGCGAAGCGCGGATGGTTCCAGCGCCGGTCGCGGCCCGCCACGGCGCGGGTGCGCTGCTCGTCCTCGATCTCCTGCCGCCAGCGCCGCACGTCCTCCGGCACGTACACGGGCTCGTCGGCCTCGTAGTAGACCCTGAGGTTCCGCTCGGTGATGGGCCGGGTGCCGTCCCCTTCGTAGACGTAGCACGTCGTACGCAGTGGCCCGATACGAAAGTGCTCACGATCGCTCAAGGATGCCCCGATTCTTCAATCCGCTTCTGTTGCATGACAGTTGCACACCGCTACGACGAGCGGCAACATGATCCCCCACGTACGGAGGAGGGGCAGGGGGGTATGGCCGGGGACCATGGCGAGGCCCTTGCGGTGTGCCTGGACACCTATGACCATTACCGGCACTACAACCTGCCCGGCGCCGGCGACCACGCCGAGGAGTTCAGATCCCTGGCCCGCCGGCTGGGCTTCACCGCCGACGCCCCGCCCCTCACGGGCACCGAGCACGAGGTCTTTCAGGGGCTGCGCCGCTTCCTTGCCTCGCCCGCCAGACGGAAGATCCTCTACTGGATCGGCCACGGACTCAAGGACGGGACGGACATCGCGATCCTGCCCTGCCGGGACTTCACCCCGGACGGGGACGACGGCTATCTGGCCGCCGACAAACTCGCCAAGCTGCTGCGCCGCGCGGTCGGCGACATCCTGGTGATCGTCGACACCTGCCATGCCTCCCACGTCGCACGCGACCTCCACATGGGTTTCTTCAAGCGTGAGGACGACTACCACGGCCCGCAGCCGGCGGCCAACGGGTCACCCGACTTTCGTGGAGTGGGCGTCCTCGGCACGGTGCACGGCAATCAACCGGCGCAGCTCGGCGCCTGGCTGAACGCCTTCCGCACCGTCTGCGACGATCCGCGCTTCGAGTTCCGCGAGCGGCTGCTGTGGACCCCGTATGCCCAGGCCCTGCACGCGTCCGAGGTCCTCGAGGCCGTCAGCAGCGTCCTCGCCGACGAATGCGTGTACCCGCAGGTCCACGGCGGCAGCCGGCTCCTGGGACTGTTCGTCAATCCGTACTACGACGCGCTGGCCCGGCCGCTGTCCACGGCCGCGCCGTCCCGTCGGCAGGAACTGCTCGACGCCCACGTGCAGGCACTGCTCAAGAGCCGCTTCACCGGGCTGCTCCTGGAGGACGACACCGCCTTCTTCACCGGAAGGCGGCACTACCTCGACCGTCTCGTCGACTGGATCGGTTCACCGGACCGCAACGGCGCACTGATCGTCACCGGGGGCCCGGGCAGCGGCAAATCTGCCCTGCTCGCACAGCTGGCCCTGATGACCATCGCCGACACGCCGCAGTTCGACAGTCTTTCGCCCGCGCGCCAAGGGGCTCTGCTCAGCGCCATCGACGCAGGTATCCAGTGCCGCGGCCGCAGCGCCCTGGAATGCGCGCGAGAGCTGGCCGAGGGCCTGCAACTCGACGAGCCGGAGGACGGCTGGCCGGATCTGCGGGCGGTGATGGACGCCCTGCTGGACAAGTGCCGCGCAGCCGCGTCGACGACCTTTCTGGCCGACGGACTCGACGAGGCGGACCAGGCACAGCTGGACTCGCTCATCGCCGACGTGCTGGTCCCGCTTTCCCACGAGCCGAACGTCCGTGTCGTGATCGGCAGCAGGCCCCTCGCCTCCGGCGGTGCCACCGCGCTCCTGGACGGCGCCCTCACCCTCGACCTCGACAAGGCCCCGGACCGGGACGACGACATCGCGGGCTATGTACGCGCCCGCCTCGGCGGCCCGACAAGTCCGTACCGCGCTGACGAGGAGACGCTCGCGGCCGTATGCCAGGCCCTCGTCCGGCAGAGCCAGGGCACCTTCCTGGTGACGAAGCTGCACTGCTCCGCCCTGCTGCGGCTGAACAAAGCGGTGGGCCCCGAGGAAGAGGAGTTCCGGCACACGCTGGCCTCGGGTCTGGAAGAGGCCCTGGACCACGAGATCCGAGCGCTGGACAGCGCCGCGCCAGGCGGGAGTCCCGCTGCCGGCTGGGCCCTCGGGCTGCTGCTCCCGCTCGCGCTGTCCTTCGGAGCCGGTCTGCCCGAGGACGACGGCATCTGGCTCGAGGCGGCGCGGGCACTGGCCGTGGCCCGAGGGGACAGCCTCGGCTACGAGGCCCACGACGTCATCGCGATCCGGAGAGCCGCCGGCGCGCACATCGTGGCGCACGGTGAAGGGGGCCAGCCGGTGTTCCGGCTGAACCACGAAGCTCTCGCCAGTCACGTGGTGCGCGCCTCGGGCCTCTCGGATCGCAGTGCCCACGACACGATGGCCGGGGTGCTCCGCCGGATCCACGACACGCTGTACCGGGGACGAGGTGCCACCAACGCCTACATCGCGCGGTACACCGCAGCGCACGCCGCCCGGGCCGACCGCCTGGCCGATCTCCTGGAGGACGCCGACCTGCTCGTCCGGCTGGATCCCGAGCGGCTCGTGGCGCAGCTCGACCAGCCCGATGCGGCGGCTTCGGCCAAGGCACAGCTGTACCGGACAGTCGCCGAGGATCTGGTCCGCAGGCCGCCGGACGAACGCGCCGCCCTGCTGCAGGCGGAAGCCCTGCGGCAGCAGCCGGATCTGCGGGAATGGGCTCGTTCGGCGGCGCGGCTGCACTGGGAGGACAGGTGGACCACGGCCGAGCGTTCCGCCCCCGAGCGCAGCCTCGCGCTGCCCTTCGGGGACGTCCTCATGGTGTCCGCGAGCCCGGACGGCGCACTCTACGCCGCAGGGGAACGCTTGTGGCGCTGGAACGGAACCGGTGGTCGGCCCGACCTCGTGCGGGGATACGTACCGGCTGCGGCCGACGGAGCGCCGTTGCGGCTGACGGCACTGGCCACTCCTGGGCGGGTCTGCGGGATCGAAGCCGTCGCGGCGGACGCCGAACGGGTGCTGATCTGGTCGCGGAGTGAGCCCGGACGCGTCCACGTGCTCGGCTGGGGGGCGCCCGTCTGTGCCGTCGCGGTGGGTGTCGCGGACGGCCAGGAGTTCGTCGCGGCTGCTTCCGGAACCCATGCGGGCGTCTGGGACTGGCAGGAGAAACGCCCCCGGCACCGCGGGTTCTGGAAGAGCGGTGTGGGCGACGTACTCGCCACCGCCATCACCACTGTGGGGAGTTCGCCCTGCGTGCTGGCCGGCGGGGAACGGGGAGTGGCCGTCCTGGACGTCAGGACCGGCATGTGCCGCGGCCGGTTCGGCGCCGAGGCCGGACGGGTCGAGTGCCTCAGCGTCACCACGGTGGGCGGCAGTCCATGGGTGGCCGCGGTTACCACGTCGAGCCCGCAGCTGCGCGTGTGGCGCCTTGAGGGCACCGAGGAGGTACGGTCCGAGCTCATGCTCAGCGCTCGTCTGCGGCACCCTTCGGGAGCGACCGTCGCCCTGACCGACTCCGAGGCACCCGTGCTGGTCGCGGTGGACGGCGGGCGGATCCGCCAGTGGTCCGTCACCACACGGCATGAGTTCGCCCCTCTGACCGGACACCGGTCGCGGCCGACCTCAGTCACCCTGCTGCGTGACGAGACCCGTCGGGTGGCCGTTGCCGACGGACGCCGGGTACGTCTGTGGGAGCACGGGCCGGCAGCGAATGCCGCGTCCCCCGCACGGCGTGAGGGGCTTCCCGCGGCGGGAATGGAGCATGCCGCAGCCCTCGTGTGTACCGCTTCCGGCGACGGTGCTGTCGCGCTCGGCGCCGGGAGCGCCGTGCGCGTGTGGAATCTGCCCGGACACGTCGTCCACGACAAGTCGGAGCTCGCCGCCTACCGGTCCCTGGACCTGCGCACCGGTCTTTCGGGCGAGTTGTGGCTGGCGGTCGGAGGGCGGAGCGCCGCGCACGGGCCGACCGTCGTGGTCACCCGGCTCGACGACGGCTGGGCGACCACGCTTCCGGTCGCCCCGGGTGAGGACGGCACGGTGGGGGCCGTGGCGCTGGCCACCAGGGGGACCGTGCGGGTCTTCGCCGCCGACGACCGCTATGTCCGGCGCTGGGACGTGCGGTCCTCCGCGTCCCTGCCGCGCCTGCACGTGCCCAACGACATGGTCCGCAACCTCGCTTTCGTCGAGTCGCCCGTGGGCCGCCCCTTCCTGCTCGCCGGTGCCGGCGACACCGTTTGGATGTGGGACGGGGAAGAGCCCGGCACTCCGGTACCCCTGAAGCCGCCGGACCGGTCACCCGTCCGGGCCCTTGCCGGCACTCATGACGACGAGGGACGCCGTCATGTCGCCGTGGCGACCGACACGGGCGTCTTCGTCGCACGGTTGGCGGAGCGGGAAGTTCCGCAGGACGCCGTGGAACTCCGCCCGCTCAGTACGGCGGTGACAGCGGTGCGGTCCCTGGTGTGCCGCTGTCTGCCGGGCAACCGCGTTCTTGTCGTGGCCGCCGACGGCTCCCGTGCACTGCGCGTGTGGGACCTGAACGAGGAGCGGGGCGCGCCGAGCATCCCGGATCGGGGCTTCGAGGTCTTCGGGGTGACGGCGCAGGCCGCACCGGACGGCTCCGGGCTCGTCGTGGCGTCGGTGGGTCTGGAACGCATGGACGTCCTGACGGTGTTTCCACCCGGCGCGTGACCGGCAGCACTCAGCACAGCGAACGTGACGAGATGAAGGAGAGTCAGCGCGTGGCGCACGACCTTGTGGTGTTCGTACCCGGAGTGATGGGAAGCGTCCTGCGGGACGGGGACGGGCGCGACGTGTGGAACCTGTCGCTGAGCGTCGGCGGCAGACTGGCCGTGGGCATGGAGCGCTTCTTCCAGCGTCTGGCTCTTCCGCCCGGTCTGGGCGACGAGGTCCCCGACGGGCCGGGCGCGCTGACGCCCGCCGGTCTGTTGCGCGAACCGCGCATCTACCCGGGGCTGCTGCCCCACGTGGCCTACCGGGAGCTGGCCCGGCATCTCGGAGAACTGGCCGAGGGCCGCGTCGCCGTCTTCCCGTACGACTGGCGGCTGTCCAACCGGCACTCCGCCCGCCTGCTGAAGGAGTTCGTGGACCGCGAACTTCAGCGGTGGTGCGAGGAGCGGCGGGCGGCGGACGACGAGGAGGAGCCGCGGGTGATCTTCGTCTGCCATTCGATGGGCGGTCTGGTCACCCGCTACTACCTGGAGGTCCTGGGCGGACGGGAGACCGCCCGGTCACTGGTGACCATCGGCACCCCGTACTCGGGCGCGGTGAAGGCCGTGCGGATCCTCACCGGGACCCTGTCCGGCAGAAAGCTCCTCGGGGTCGGGGACAGGTTGCGCGAAGCCCTCGTAGCGGCCGCACGCACCATGCCGGCCGTCCACCAGCTCCTGCCCACCTATCAATGCGTGACGGAACACGCCGCCGGGACACGGCTGGATGCCGTGCCACTCCCTGACCTCGACAATGCCATGGTCGACGACGCCTTCGCCTTCCGGCGCGAGCTGGACGCGGCGGTGCGCCGGAACACCGCGGAGGATCTGCTGGCCGGTCGTCCCGCCCCGTATCGGGTGTTCGCCTCGGGCGGCAAGGGGGAACCGACCGACGTCACGCTCAGCCTCTCAGCGGGAGACATCACCTACGCGGACCGATTCGGAGCCGAGGACCCCTGGCAGGGTGACGGCACCGTGCCGTGTCTGTCCGCCACTCCCCCCGAGTGGGAGGACAGCGCCCGCGTCGACTGGTTCCGTCTCGGCCATACGGCCCTGCCCAACGACGCTCTGGTCCACCGCCAGTTGCACGACCGGTACGAGGCGCTGGACCACCGCCCCTACCAGGTGCTGGGCACGGGTTTCGGTATCGACGTACCGGAGGCGGTGGGTGCCGGAACCCCGCTCCCGGTGACCGCGGTGTCCGAGGACCCCGGGCTCCTGCTTCAAGCCCACCTCGTCTCCCCGGACAGCGGCGAGACGATCGAGCGCCGACGGCTCCGCCCCGACGGCGACGGCGGCTACAGCGCGACATTCTCACCCTCAGCCGGCGTGTGGATGGTGGAGGTATCGGCTCCGCACGCCACCGGCACACCCGTGCAGCGGGAAGCGGTGCTGGTCCTGGACTGACGCCGCGCCTACTCCGCCGTCGTGACCTTCAGCGCCAGCCACAGCTCCATGCGGACGTCCGGATCGTCCAGCGAGCGGCCCAGGATCTCTTCCACCCGCCGCATCCGGTAGCGCAGCGTATGCCGGTGAACTCCCAGGTCCGCGGCGGCCGCGTCCCACTGCCCGTGTCGCGAGAGCCAGGCCCGCACGGAGGCCACCAGGTCCCCCCGCCCGGTCGCGTCGTGCTCGTGCAGCGCCCGCAGCAGGCCGTCGGCGAAAGCCTTCACCGCGTCGTCCGCGAGCAACGGCAGCACCGACCCCGCCGCCATCTGCTCGTGCTCCACGCAGACCCGCCCCCGCCGCCGCGCGACCGACAGTGCCTGCTCGGCCTGCTTGTAGGCCGCCGCCGCGGCGATCGGGCCGGCCGGCGCGGACATCCCCACGACCAGTTCGTCCTCACCGACGGGCGCTTCCTCCCGGACCCCCTCCCGCGCCGCCTCCAACGCCGCCGCGTACTCCCCGCACGCGGCCACCGCCGCACCCCCGTCCGCGGCCAGCACCACCAGCCGCCCCTCGCTCCCGCCCTCGGGCACGACCAGAACCGCCTCCCCGGCCCGCGCCGCCGCCGACTCCACGACCTCGGTGAGCGCGGCCAGCGGATCGTCGTGCGGGTCGGCGGCGGCCAGCGTCGCCGCCGTCGACTTGGTGGGCGGCACGCGCGCGTGGTCGTCGGACTGCACCCGTGCGGCCGACGCGGCGGAGCCCGACTCGGCGACGATCATCCGGTAGGGCGCGTCCAGCAGTTCCCCGTACAGATCCCCGGCGACCGCCCGCGCGTGGTCCGGCTCCCCGGCGAGCAGCATGCGCAGTACCGCCGCCCCGACCCGCTGCTCGGCCGCGTGCAGGGACCGTGAGCGTTCCGTGGTGAGCGTCAGCAGGGCGATCGCCGAGTGGACGGCGTACCGCTCGGCCGTGCCGAGGGCCGCGGCCGTGCCGACGGCCAAGGCCGCGCGCGGTCGCCGCCCGGTGCCCAGGGAGTGCAGTTCGACCCGGTCCTCGTGCTCGGGTCCGCCGACCACGGAGGAGGCGGGTGCGGGCCGTTCCCGCAGCCGTTCGACGTCCGCGGTGAGCCGGGCGGCCCGTCGCCCGGCCCACTCGGGCGCGGTGGCGACGACAGCGCCCGAGGCGTCGTAGAGCGCCGCCCATCCGTCGACCTGCGCGGCCAGCGCGCTCAGCACGCCTTCCGGCCCGGTTGCCAGCGCCTGCCTGGTCAGCTCGCGCTGCGCGGCGAAGCCCGCCGTCACCGCCCGGTACTGGTCGGCCGCGATCGCCGCCGAGACGGCCTTGCTGATGGCGAGGAAGGGGGTGCGGCGCGGCACCTCAAGCAGCGGCAGGCCTTCCTGTTCCGCCGCGTCCACGAGGGCCTCGGGGATCTCCTCGTAGGCGACCCCGACGGCGAAGCCGAGTCCCACCACCCCGGCGCCGACCAGCCGCTTCACATAACGCGCCATCGCCTCCGGGTCCTCCGCGTCCAGCTTCAGCGCGGTGACCAGCAGCAGTTCGCCGCCCTCCATGTAGGGCACGGGGTCGGCGAGTTCACTGACGTGGGCCCAGCGCACGGGCACGTCCAGGCGGTCGCCACCCGCCCGCACGGTCAGCTTGAGCGCGGAGTGGTGGACGAGCGAGGCGAGCGTGGGAGGCATGGGGCCTTCAGGTATGTGCGACAGACGTGCGTGACAGTGGTGCGTGACAGCCATGTGGGACCGCTGGGCGTGACAGGTGCGCGTGAAAGGAATGTGTGAACATCGTGATCTTTTAGCCGTCACGTATGAACGACCTATGGTGATTCTGCCTCACCGTACGGTCGCCGGGTCACTTCAGCCCCGCAGGTCCACCAACAGCGGCGGCGCGTGCTCCCCCTTCACGTTCGTCAGCGACAGCACCGCGTGCCCCGGCGGCACCCCGTGCGCCAGTTCGGACGCGGACCACCGCTCCCGCTCGACCTGCCGTACGGTCACCGCCCGCGCGGTCGGTGCCTTGCCGGTGATCACCCGCCGCACCGCGTGCAGCACTTTCCCGGCCGGGGTCTCCGCGATGATCTGCCGGTCGGTGACGTCCCGCGCCTCGATCCACTCCTTGCCCCACACCTCGGCGAAGTCCTGCCCGTCCCACGGGGTGAGCCCGGACAGCGCCATCCGGCACCCGGTGGCCCCGAGCAGCGGCCCGCGCAGCGGCCTCGGTACGTCGTCCAGGGTGCGCAGCGTCAGCACGACCCCGGCGTTGCCGGACCGCAGCCGCTGGATGCCCCGTACGGCTTCGGGCGTCACCACACCGGTGGCGTCGTCCAGCACCAGGCAGGCGAACAGCGACCGGTCCTCCCGTACCGCCACGCTCGCCGAGAACTGGGCCAGCACCAGCCGCGTCAGCATCCGCGAGGCCTCGGCGTGCCCGCGCTGCGGCAGGTCGATGCGCACCCGCACCGGGTGGTCCAGCGCCTTGAGGGAGAAGGGCCGTGACTGTCCCGAGGTGTCGAAGAACCCGGCGAAGGTCGGCCGGTCCAGCAGCGCGACCCGGTCCGCGAGGATCCCGCCCACGTCCCCGGGGTGTCCCAGCTGCCGCTCCCGCGCGTCCAGTTCGCGCAGCAGCGCCTCCTGTCCGGCGTCCTGAAGTCCCTTGCGCAGCGCGGCCAGCGGCCCGGGCGTCCCGTCGAGCAGCTGGCGCAGCTCCGGCACGGACGGGAAGCGGCCGTGGACCGCGTGGAACGGGCCCAGCAGCTGGGCCAGGACGGTGGTGGAGCGTCGGGTGTCCCCGCCCTGGTGGGGTTCGGCGAGGTCGCCGACGAGGGCCTCGGCGAGCACGGCCGCGGCCTCGTCCGGGTCGGTCGTGCCGCCGTACAGATCGAGGTCGTACACGGATTCGGGATTCCCGATCTGTACGACGACGTCGTAGGAGTCGGCCGGGCCGAGCCCCGCGCCCGCCGCGCCGACCACCACGACGGCGGCCCGCCCGGCGAGCGCGTGCAGGCACAGTGCCTCGGCGAGCGGCCGCACCACGGTCCCGGTCTTGCCGGAGCCGGGCGGTCCGACGGCGAGCAGGGAGGTGCCGAGCAGGTCGGGGTCGAGGCCGAGACCGGTACCGCGGTAGGCGTAGGGGTTGCGGGCGTCGTCGGCCGTGGTGCCGAGCCGGACCTGGCCGGTGACCAGGTCGTGCCGGGCCAGCCGGGTCGGCAGGTCGCGTTCGCCGGAGGGGTGCAGACAGGCGGCGGCGCCCTCCTGGAGGACGGCGCCGGTGAAGGTGGCGAGGCTGTGCCGGCCGCTGCGGACGCTCTGCCAGGCACGGGTGATGCGGGCGTGGTCCACGTCCCGCATCAGCCCGGCCCTGGCCTCGGCGGCGAGCCGCTCGGCCGCGTCGACGGCTCCGGCGGCGCGCAGCTGGGGCCATTCGGCGGGGTCCTGCTCGGGGACGGGGGGCCGCTCGGGCGCGGCGGCGGCGCGGTTCCAGGCGGGCGGGCCGAAGCGCCGCCAGACCTCGCTCCAGCGGCCGAGGCGGCCCACGACGATCATGATCGTGAAGGCGATCAGCGTGTAGTACGTGTACCAGAGGACGGCGTTGCCGACGCGGTCGCCGCTGTGCCGCCAGGAGTCCGGGGTGAACAGTTCCAGCGGCAGCACCCACCAGCCGCCGAGGTAGCCGTTCCACAGCAGCGACCAGACCAGCCACCCGCACAGGAACGCGATCACCGCCCCGCTCAGCAGCTGCCGCGTCGGGATCCGCTCCGGCTCCTCCTCGGGCCGGGGCTTGTGCCCGAACCGCCAGACCCCGGGCGCCGCCTGTGGGCGCGGGGTCCGCAGCCAGGTGAGGAAGGCCGACCCGTCCGGCATCGGCGGCGCACCCGGCTCCGGCGCCGCGGGCGGCCGTGGCGGCATCGCCGGCATCTGAGGGGGCCCCGCCGGACGTGGCACAGGGTTCGCATGCGTACCCCGCGCGTCCTGCGTCCCGTCGCTGTCCATCGCCCTCGCCCCTTGACCAGCCGTTCCGTCCACCATCAGCGGCCAATCTAACGCCCCGCGCAGGGGAGTTCACCGTTTACGCGGCCGGGTGTCCGGTGATGCGCGGCCCCGCCGCCATGTCCACCGCGGACAACCCGAACCGCCGACAACGCCCACATGGAGCATGCCCGCCCCACACCTCTCGCCCTAGCCTGCGAGAAAGGACCTCAGTCGTCCGAAAGTCGTCCGAAAGACGCCCACCCGGAAGCTCCGAACGCCCACAAGCTCCGGAACACCCGGACTCACCGAACACCCGGACTCACCGAACACCCGGACCCACCGAACACCCGGACCCACCCAACGCCCGGACCACCGAACATCCGGACACACCCAACACCCGGACCCACCGAACATCCGGACCCACCCAACACCCGGACCCACCGAACGCCCGAATCTCCGGAACACCCGGAATCTCCGGTCGCAAGACATCAGGGAGCCCCCATGACCGCACTTCCGCAGGAGCGCCGCGTCGTCACCGCCATCCCCGGCCCGAAGTCGCAGGAGCTGCAGGCCCGCCGCACTGCCGCGGTCGCGCGGGGCGTGGGTTCCGTGCTGCCCGTGTTCACCGCGCGGGCCGGCGGCGGGATCATCGAGGACGTCGACGGAAACCGACTGATCGACTTCGGCTCCGGTATCGCGGTGACGTCCGTCGGCGCCTCCGCCGAGGCCGTCGTACGCCGCGCCTCCGCCCAGCTCGCCGACTTCACCCACACCTGTTTCATGGTCACGCCGTACGAGGGGTACGTGGAGGTCGCCGAGGCCCTGGCCGAGCTGACCCCCGGCGACCACGCCAAGAAGTCGGCCCTCTTCAACAGTGGCGCCGAAGCCGTCGAGAACGCCGTGAAGATCGCGCGGGCGTACACCAAGCGCCAGGCGGTCGTCGTCTTCGACCACGGCTACCACGGCCGTACCAACCTCACGATGGCGCTGACGGCCAAGAACATGCCGTACAAGCACGGCTTCGGTCCGTTCGCGCCCGAGGTCTACCGCATGCCGATGGCATACGGCTACCGCTGGCCGACCGGCCCCGAGAACGCGGGCCCCGAGGCCGCCGCGCAGGCCATCGACCAGATCACCAAGCAGGTCGGCCCGGACAACGTGGCCGCGATCATCGTCGAGCCGGTGCTCGGCGAGGGCGGCTTCATCGAGCCGGCCAAGGGCTTCCTGCCCGCGCTCGCCAGGTTCGCCGCCGACCACGGCATCGTCTTCGTGGCCGACGAGATCCAGTCCGGCTTCTGCCGCACCGGCCAGTGGTTCGCCTGTGAGGACGAGGGCATCGTCCCGGACCTGATCACCACCGCGAAGGGCATCGCGGGCGGTCTGCCGCTGGCCGCCGTCACCGGCCGCGCCGAGATCATGGACGCCGCGCACGCGGGCGGCCTGGGCGGCACCTACGGCGGAAACCCGGTGGCCTGCGCCGGTGCGCTGGGCGCGATCGAGACGATGAAGGAGCTCGACCTCAACGCGCGGGCGAAGGCCATCGAGGCGACGATGAAGCCCCGCCTCACCGCCATGGCCGAGAAATTCGACGTCATCGGCGACGTCCGCGGCCGGGGCGCGATGATCGCCATCGAACTGGTCAAGGACCGTACGACGAAGGAGCCGAACCCGGAGGCGACGGCCGCGCTGGCCAAGGCCTGCCACCAGGAGGGTCTGCTGGTCCTGACCTGTGGCACCTATGGCAACGTGCTGCGCTTCCTGCCGCCGCTGGTCATCGGCGAGGACCTGCTGAACGAGGGCCTGGACATCATCGAGCAGGCGTTCGCACGCATCTGAGCGGTCCAGGGCCGACTATGCCCGCCCGCCGCCCGCCGCCCGCGTCCGAGGGGCCACCGCGCGCCCATCTGACGGGTCACCCGCACACCTGATTCGCGCCAACGGCAGACCGTGTGAAGAAGGTGTGCGGGGTGCATGGGAGGACCGGGTTCCGCCTGTCCTCGCCCCATCCGCTGGCGTAGGTTCTACCCAGATGAGAGATACACCCCGCCCACAGGGGACTGTGGGCGAGAACAGGCCGGGGCCTCCCCAGCTTCGACCTGGTCGTGCCCTCGCGCACACAAACGGGGCCTCTGGCTCCGGATCTCCTCACCGATCGGACAGTCGCCCGCCCCAAACCCCCCGGGGCGCGCGACCATCCGATCCGTTCGGCCGCCCCGGAACCACCCCCCCTGTTCCGGGGCGGCCGACCTTCTTCTTCCTTCTCGGGCTTCCGGCCCTCCTCTTCGCGCTGATCACCTGGCAGGTCGTGGCCGACGGCCCGCTGCTGCGCGCGGACGAGCGCGTCAGCCGCGCCCTGGTCCACCCGGACCGCTTCTCCGGACTCCTCGCCCACCTGGGCGATGTCCAGGTGGCGGTCCCGGTCCTGGCCGCCGCCCTGGCCTACGTCGCTCTGCGCTCCCGCCGCACTGGTACAGACCGCTGGTGGCTCCCGTCCACCGCCGCGGCCCTCCTGATGGTCCTGGTGCCGGCCCTGGTCGTCCCGCTGAAGGAACTCACCGCCCGCCCGGGCACCCCTGTCATGCCCCCCGGCACGGGCTACTTCCCCTCCGGCCACACCGCCACCGCGGCCGTCGCCTACGGCTGCACGACGTTGCTCCTCCTGCCCTGGCTGCGCTCGGCGACAGCCCGCCGAGCCTGCGTGATCACCTGCTCCGTCCTCGTCCTCGCCGTCTCCTTCGGCCTGGTCCGCCGCGGCTACCACTGGCCACTGGACGTCGTGGCCAGTTGGTGTCTGTGCGGGGTACTGCTCTCGTCGCTGTGGCTGCTTCTCAGGCGGCGCACGACCGCCTGATCGTCACGCCCGGCCGCCAGTCCCCCACAACCGCCTGGTCGTCACGCCCGGCCGCTGGTTTTCGCGCCCGGCCTCCGGTCGCCCGGCTCCGTCCGCTCGCCGTCCGCTCGCCGTCCCGCCGCCTAGGGCCTGTTGCGAAAGTGGCCTCGTCGCCCGGAGGGCGGCCGCGCGGCGTCCGGTGCGTGCTCTGGGGGTCCCCCCGGCCGAAGGCTGGGGGAGTGCCGCCCGGAAACCCTCGTACTGGGCGTACTCGGGCTTTCGGGCGGTGCGGCGAGAGTGCGTGCCGGGCGTCGCGCGGCAGAGGCCACTTTCGCAACAGGCCCTAGTCGCCCTCCCGCGTCGCGAGGCCCGCCGCCGCCTCGTGCATGGCCAGTTCGAGGAGGGCCGGGTCGGTGAGGGTGCCGGAGCCGTCCGGCGGGACCAGCCAGCGGACCGAGCCGGTGGAGCGGCCCGGGTACGGCACGACGATCCAGGTGCCGGTGCCGGCCGTACGGATGCCGGTGCCGAGCCAGCGGGCCGCGGTGCCGGGCGGGACGAGGAACCCCATCCGGGCGTCGCCGAAGTCGACGAGCACCGGGCCAGGTCGGTCGAGGATGCGGGTGAGGACGTCGAGGGTGGGATAGCCGAGTTCGCCCGGCAGGATCAGTACGTCCCAGGCCTTGCCGGCGGGCAGGAGCGCGACCCCGTGGGGGTCGCGCTCCCATTCCCGGCGGCAGGCCTCAGGGTCGGGTGCGAGGGATACGAGCCACTCCACCGCTGTCTGCGCCCCAGTCATGAGGGGACCTCCCTTTCACTCTGGACGCGCGTCGCGTCATGAGGGACAGGGAGGTCTTCGGCGACCATCACCCGGGTTCTGACATCCCGTTGGAGTGAACCGCTGAACCGGTGAGCCGGGGAACCGCTGAACCGGTGAACCGGCGAACCGGCTCACATGTGCTCACCCGCCTGTGATCAGCTGTCGAAGCCCAGGCCCAGTCGGTCCATCGTCCGCAGCCACAGGTTGCGCCGGCCCTCGTGCGCGTCCGCCCGTGCCAGCGACCACTTGGTGAGGGCGATGCCCGCCCAGGCGAAGGGCTCCGGCGGGAAGGGCAGCGGCTTCCTGCGGACCATGTCCAGCGCGGTGCGCTCCGTGGCCTGTCCCGCCAGCAGGTCCAGCATCACGTCGGCGCCGAAGCGGGTGGCCCCGACCCCGAGGCCCGTGTAACCCGCCGCGTACGCCACCCTGCCGTGATGGGCGGTGCCGAAGAACGCGGAGAAGCGCGAGCAGGTGTCGATCGCGCCGCCCCACGCGTGGGTGAAGCGGACGCCCTCCAGCTGCGGGAAGCAGGTGAAGAAGTGCCCGGCGAGCTTGGCATAGGTCTGAGGGCGGTCGTCGTACTCGGGGCGCACCCGGCCGCCGTACGGGTAGATCGCGTCGTAGCCGCCCCACAGGATCCGGTTGTCCGCGGCGAGCCGGAAGTAGTGGAACTGGTTGGCGCTGTCGCCCAGGCCCTGTCTGTTCTTCCAGCCGACCGACGCCAGTTGGCCGGCCGTGAGCGGTTCGGTCATCAGCGCGTAGTCGTAGACCGGGACGGTGTACGCCCGCACACGCCTGACCAGGTTCGGGAAGACGTTCGTGCCCAGCGCGACCTTGCGGGCCCGGACGGATCCGTACGGAGTGCGTACGGCCATCTGGGCGCCGTACGGCTTCAGGGTGAGCGCCGGGGTGTGCTCGTACACGCGGACGCCGAGGCGCAGGCAGGCCCGCTTCAGCCCCCAGGCGAGCCTGGCCGGGTTGAGCATGGCCACGCCCCGGCGGTCGTGGAGACCGGCCTGGAAGGTCGGGGAGGCGACCTGTTCCCGTACGGCCTCGGCGTCCAGGAACTCCACACCGTCGGCGAGGCCCGCCCGCTGCATCTCCTCGTACCAGTCGCGCAGTTCCCGGGCCTGGTACGTCTCGGTGGCCACGTCGATCTCGCCGGTGCGCTCGAAGTCGCAGTCGAGGTCGTAGCGGGCGACCGCCTTCTCGATCTCGTCGAGGTTGCGGGTGCCCAGCTCCTGGAGCCGGTGGATCTCGTCCGGCCAGCGGGCCAGGCCGTTGGCCAGGCCGTGGGTGAGGGAGGCGGCGCAGAAGCCGCCGTTGCGGCCGGAGGCCGCCCAGCCCACCTCGCGGCCTTCCAGCAGGACGACATCCCGCTGCGGGTCGCGCTCCTTGGCGTTCAGCGCGGTCCACAGTCCGCTGTAGCCGCCGCCGACGACCAGCAGGTCGCAGGTCTCGGCGCCGGTGAGGGCGGGTTCGGGGCGGGGCCTGCCGGGGTCGTCCAGCCAGTACGGGACCGGCTGGGCTTCGGAAAGAGACTTCGTCCAACGGCTCATGGCACTCGGGGCCATGATGTCAACTCCCTACAGGTGTTTCGCGGTCATGCCTTCTGCTTGGTGCGGCGATTGCCGGCGACCATCGAGGACAGGACGAGCAGTACGGCGACGAGGAACATGGTCGTACCGATGACGTTGATCTGAACGGGCGTTCCGCGCTGCGCCGAGCCCCAGACGAACATGGGGAAGGTGACGGTGGAGCCCGCGGTGAAATTGGTGATGATGAAGTCGTCGAAGGAAAGCGCGAAGGACAGCAGCGCGCCCGCGGCGATTCCGGGAGCCGCGATGGGCAGCGTGACCCGGAGGAACGTCTGCACCGGACTGGCGTACAGATCCCGCGCGGCCTCCTCGAGCCGTGGGTCCATCGACATCACGCGCGCCTTCACCGCGACGACGACGAAGCTGAGGCAGAACATGATGTGGGCGATCAGGATCGTCCAGAAGCCCAGCTGGGCGCCCATGTTGAGGAACAGGGTGAGCAGCGAGGCCGCCATGACGACCTCGGGCATCGCCATCGGCAGGAAGATCAGCGAGTTGACGGACCCCCGCGCGCGGAAGCGGTAACGGACCAGCGCGAAGGCGATCATCGTGCCGAGGACGGTGGCGCCGATCGTCGCCCAGAACGCGATCTGGAGGCTGATCGACAGGGAGCCGCACATGTCGGCGACCCCGCACGGGTCCTTCCAGGCGTCCATGGAGAAGTGCTGCCACTGGTAATTGAAGCGCCCCTTCGGTTTGTTGAAGGAGAACACCGTGACGACGATGTTCGGCAGCAGGAGATAGCCGAGCGTGATCAGTCCCGCGATGACGACGAGATGGCGTTTGAGCCAGTTGACGAAGGTCATTTCTAAACCAGATCCTCCGTGCCGGACTTGCGGATGTAGACCGTGACCATCACGAGGATCGCGGCCATGAGGATGAAGGAGAGGGCCGCGGCCGTCGGATAGTCGAGGATCCGCAGGAACTGGGACTGGATGACGTTTCCGACCATGCGGGTGTCCGTCGAGCCGAGCAGGTCCGCGTTGACGTAGTCGCCGGCCGCCGGGATGAAGGTCAGCAGCGTGCCGGAGACCACGCCCGGCATCGACAGCGGGAAGGTGACCTTGCGGAAGACCGTCCAGGGGCGCGCGTACAGGTCGCCCGCCGCCTCGTGGAGTCGTTGGTCGATGCGCTCCAGCGAGGTGTAGAGCGGCAGGATCATGAACGGCAGGAAGTTGTACGTCAGACCGCAGACGACGGCGAGCGGCGTGGCCAGTACGCGGTCGCCGGAGGTCCAGCCGAGCCAGTTCGTCACGTCCAGGACGTGCAGCGTGTTGAGGGCGCCGACGACCGGGCCGCCGTCCGCGAGGATCGTCTTCCAGGCGAGGGTGCGGATCAGGAAGCTGGTGAAGAAGGGGGCGATCACCAGGATCATGATCAGGTTCCGCCAGCGGCCCGCGCGGAAGGCGATCAGGTACGCCAGCGGGTAGCCGAGGACCAGGCACAGGACGGTCGCCGCGGCGGCGTAGGCGACCGAGCGCAGAAACTGCGGCCAGTACTCGGACAGTGCGTCCCAGTAGGTGGCGAAGTGCCAGGTGACCTTGTAGCCCTCCTCCAGGGAGCCCGTCTGCACGGACGTGGAGGCCTGGTAGATCATCGGCAGCGCGAAGAAGACGATCAGCCAGAGGATGCCGGGCAGCAGGAGCCAGTACGGGACGAGGCGGCCGCGTCCGCGCGGGGGCCGCTTCTCCGGGGCGGGCGCCAGAGGAGGCGCTTCGGTGAGCGTCGACATCAGGCCGCCGTCTCTTCCTGGACACCCGCGGAGCCCGTCGTCCCGGCAAGCAGGGACTGGGCCGCGTCGAGGCCGAAGGTGTGCGCCGGATTCCAGTGCAGGACGACCTCGGCGCCGGGCACCAGCCGGGCGTCACGGTCGATGTTCTGGACGTAGACCTCGAACTCGGGGCACACCGGGCTGTCGATGACGTACTGCGTGGAGACGCCGATGAAGCTGGAGTCGGCGATCGTGCCGGTGATCCGGTTGCGGCCCGTGGGTATCTCGCCCGCGTCGTCGGCGTGGGTGAGGGAGATCTTCTCGGGGCGGACGCCGACCAGCACCTTGCCGCCGGCCGTCGTCGGCGCGGAGCAGCGCGCCTCGGGAAGGACCAGCTTGCCGCCGCCCGCCTTGAGGACGATGTCGTCGCCGCTCCTGGAGTCGACCTCGGCCTCGATCAGGTTGGAGGTGCCGAGGAAGTTGGCGACGAAGGTGGTGTTCGGGTTCTCGTAGAGGTCGGTCGGCGAGCCCAGCTGCTCCACGCGGCCCGCGTTCATCACCGCGACCGTGTCGGCCATGGTCATGGCCTCCTCCTGGTCGTGCGTGACGTGGACGAAGGTGATGCCGACCTCGGTCTGGATCCGCTTGAGCTCCAGCTGCATCTGGCGGCGCAGCTTGAGGTCGAGGGCGCCCAGGGGCTCGTCGAGGAGGAGCACCTTGGGGTGGTTGATGAGCGCGCGGGCGACCGCGACCCGCTGCTGCTGGCCGCCGGAGAGCTGGTGCGGCTTCTTGCGGGCCTGCTCACCGAGCTGTACGAGGTCGAGCATGTCCCCGACCTGCTTCTTCACCGACTTGACGCCGCGCCGGCGCAGACCGAAGGCGACGTTCTCGAAGATGTCGAGGTGCGGGAAGAGGGCGTAGGACTGGAAGACGGTGTTCACCGGCCGCTTGTACGGCGGCAGGCGGGTGACCTCCTGGTCGCCGAGGAAGACCGTCCCGGAGGAGGGTTCCTCCAGGCCCGCGATCATGCGCAGGGTGGTGGTCTTGCCGCAGCCGGAGGCGCCGAGCAGGGCGAAGAAGGAGCCCTGCGGGACGGTCAGGTCGAGCGGGTGTACGGCGGTGAAGGAGCCGTAGGTCTTGCTGATGCCCGACAGGCGGACATCGCCGCCGCGGTCCGTCGTGTTGGTCGTCGTCACGGTGATCACGCCCCAGTCAGCTTCGCGAACTTCTCTTCGAACTCGGTCTCTTCCTTCGAGCTCAGCGAGCGGAAGGCGTGGGACTTCGCCACCATGGCCTTGTCCGGGATGATCAGCGGGTTGTTCGCCGCATCCTTGTCGATCTTCTCCAGCTCGGGCTTGACGCCTTCGACCGGACACACGTAGTTGATGTAGGCGGCGAGTTCGGCGGCCGGCCCGGGCTCGTAGTAGTAGTCGATGAGCCGTTCGGCGTTCGTCTTGTGCCGCGCCTTGTTGGGGATCAGCAGGTTGTCGGTCGACGTCATGTAGCCGCTGTCCGGGATCAGGAAGTCGATGTCGGGGCTGTCCGCCTTGAGCTGGACCACGTCACCCGCCCAGGCGACACAGGCCGCGAAGTCGCCGCTGGTGAGGTCGGAGGTGTAGTCGTTGCCGGTGAAGCGGCGGATCTGGCCCTTGTCGACGGCCTTCTGGAGGCGGGCGATCACCGCGTCGTAGTCGTCGGCGGTGAACTTCGCCGGGTCCTTGCCCATGTCCAGCAGGGTCATCCCGATGCTGTCGCGCATCTCCGACAGGAAACCGACCCGGCCCTTGAGCTTGGGATTGTCGAGCAGGTCGGAGACCGACTTCACCTCGACGCCGTCGAGCGCCTTCTTGTTGTAGGCGATGACAGTCGAGATGCCCTGCCAGACGTACGAGTAGGCGCGGCCGGGGTCCCAGTCCGGGCTGCGGAACTGGGCGGACAGGTTGGCGTAGGCGTGCGGCAGCAGGGACGGGTCCAGCTTCTGCACCCAGCCCAGCCGGATGAGGCGGCCGGCCAGCCAGTCGGTGAGGACGATGAGGTCACGGCCGGTGTCCTGGCCCGCGGCGAGCTGCGGCTTGATCTTGCCGAAGAACTCGTTGTTGTCGTTGATGTCCTCGGTGTACTTGACCTTGATCCCGGTCCGCTTCGTGAACTGGTCGAGCGTGGGGTGGTGCTTCTCGCTGTCGTCCACGTCCATGTACTCGGTCCAGTTGGAGAAGTTGACGGTCTTCTCCTTCGCCGAGCGGTCGTCCGCGGAGACACCGCCTTGTGGGGTGCCCGCCGCGGGGATGCCGCAGGCGCTGAGCGCCCCGAGGCCGCCGACCGCGAGCGCGCCGCCCGCCGAGGCGCGCAGCAGCGAACGCCGGGTCATGGCGGCCCTGCCGTTCCTGAAACTGCGCCGCATGGCGGCGACTTGGGCCTGGGACAGGCGGTCGGGCTCGTACTGCTCCATGCGCGTGGTGCCCTTTCGGGAGTGCCCGTTGGGGAGTGCCTTCTTGGGAGGGCCTTCTGGGAGGGTGTGCGGCCGCTGGTCAGGCGGCCGGGAAACGGCTACCGGTCCCCGAAGATCGTGCGGTGCCAGTCCTTGCGGGACACCGCCGTGTTGTCGAACATGACGTGCTTGATCTGGGTGTACTCCTCGAACGAGTACGAGGACATGTCCTTGCCGAAGCCGGACGCCCGGTACCCGCCGTGGGGCATCTCGCTGATGATCGGAATGTGGTCGTTGACCCACACGCAGCCCGCCTTGATCTCGCGGGTGGCGCGGTTCGCCCGGTACACGTCCCGGCTCCACGCGGAGGCGGCGAGCCCGTACGGGGTGTCGTTGGCCAGCCGGATCCCCTCGTCGTCGCTGTCGAAGGGCAGGACGACCAGGACCGGCCCGAAGAGCTCGGACTGGACGATCTCGCTGTCCTGGGCGGCGTCCGCGACCAGGGTCGGGCGGTAGTACGCCCCCTTCTTCAGCTCCCCCTGCGGGGCCTCGCCACCGGTCACCACGCGCGCGTAGGCACGCGCCCGGTCGACGAAAGCGGCGACGCGGTCGCGCTGGACGTGGGAGATCAGCGGGCCGAGATCGGTGCCCGGTGCGAACGGGTCGCCGAGCCGGACGGTCTCCATCAGGGCGGCCGTCCGCTCGACGAACGCCTCGTAGAGGGGACGTTGTACGTACGCGCGCGTGGCGGCCGTGCAGTCCTGCCCGGTGTTGATGAGCGCGCCCGCGACCGCGCCGTGGACGGCCGCCTCCAGGTCGGCGTCGTCGAAGACGAGGAAGGGCGCCTTGCCGCCGAGCTCCAGGTGCAGACGCTTGACGGTGGCGGTGGCGATCTCCGCGACCCGCTTGCCGACGGCGGTGGAGCCGGTGAAGGACGTCATGGCCACGTCCGGGTGGCCGACGAGGTGCTCGCCCGCCTCCTTTCCGGTGCCGTTGACGATGTTGATCACGCCGTCCGGGATCCCGGCGTCGGTGGCGGCCCGCGCGAAGAGCAACGAGGTGAGCGGGGTGAGCTCGGCGGGCTTGAGCACGATCGTGTTGCCCGCGGCGATCGCCGGGAGGATCTTCCATGCGGCCATCTGGAGGGGGTAGTTCCAGGGCGCGATGGAGCCGACGACGCCGATGGGTTCACGGCGGACGTACGAGGTGTGGTCGCCGGAGTACTCGCCCGCCGACTGGCCCTGGAGGTGGCGGGCGGCGCCCGCGAAGAAGGCGGTGTTGTCGACGGTGCCCGGGACGTCGAACTCGCGGGTCAGCTTCAGCGGCTTGCCGCACTGGAGGGACTCCGCGCGGGCGAAGTCCTCCGCCCGGTCGGCGAGCACGGCGGCGAAGCGGTGCAGGGCGTCCGAACGCTCCCCCGGGGTGGCCGAGGACCAGCCCGGGAAGGCGGCGCGGGCGGAGGCGACGGCGTCGTCGACGTCGGCGGCACTCGCCAGCTCGTACGTGTACACCTCCTCGCCGGTCGACGGGTCGACGACCGCGTGCGTACGGCCGGAGGTGCCCTTGGTCAGGCGGCCCGCGATGAACTGCGCGCCGTCCGCGAAGCGCTCCTGGGCCGCGAAGCGCTCGTGGGCCGGGAATCGTTCCGGGGTGGCAGTGCCCGGGTTGTGCATGTCGCTCTCGCTCTCCTCCGCCGGCGCCCCGCGATGGTCGGAGGCGGGTGGCGTAGCTCCAGCTCGATTTGAGTGCCGATCCTGACAGAGCAAAGGGCACTCAACAAGGGATTCCGTTGTTGCCTTTTGGTTACGCGACGGAATCTGTCGACCACGTGTCGAGCCGACGCGGAAAAGGAGGACGGAATGTCAGTGGTGGCTGCCAGACTCGCGTGCATGGAAAGGACCAGGGGGATGATCTGTTCACGGGAAGCGCTGATCAGGGAGGTCCGGGCGGGGGCCCGGATCAAGTACCTGCACTTCTGGGGTCACCGGCCGCGGCCGGACGGCCGGATCGGGGCGAGCTGTCTGAGCCAGTGGTGGCCGTCGCCGTTCACGGTGGACGGGGTGACCTACGCGACCGCCGAGCACTGGATGATGGCGCGCAAGGCACGGCTCTTCGAGGACGCGGAGGCGGAGCGGCGGGTGCTGGCGGCCGGCCATCCGGCCGAGGCCAAGAAGGCGGGGCGGCAGGTGCGCGGCTTCGACCAGGCCGTGTGGGAGCGGGAGCGGTTCGGGATCGTGGTCGAGGGCAACGTCCACAAGTTCGCCTCGGACCCCGAGCTGCGGGAGTTCCTGCTGAACACGGGCGAGCGGATACTGGTGGAGGCGAGCCCGGTGGACCTGGTGTGGGGCATCGGACTGGCCGCGGACGATCCGGCGGCTCAGGATCCCGAGCGGTGGCGGGGACCGAACCTGCTGGGGTTCGCGCTGATCAAGGCGCGGGAGCGACTGCGGGCGGACCTGGCGGACCGGGGGGAGTGAGTCGGGGGGGGGCCGCCCGGCGCCCCCCCCCCCCCCCCCCCGGCCCGCGCGGGCGGACGGGGCGCCGCCCCCCCCCCCCGCCGCGGCCGCGGCCCGCCGGCGCCGGGGGCGCGCCCGCAGGGCGCGCCA
>NZ_JBITIY010000009.1:104724-354925 GCF_044459385.1 Streptomyces sp. NPDC050287
CCCGGGGGGGGGGGGTTTTGCTCGCCGGGGGGGGGGGGGGGGGGGGGGGGGGGGGGGGGGGGGGGGGGGGGGGGGGGGGGCCGCCCCCCCCCCCCCCCCCCCCGACTCCACCGCGGAATCTCGCGGACTCAGCCTGACTCAGCGAACTCCGGCCGGCTCGCGGACTCCGGCTGACTCAGGCGACGCTCATGAAGCTCGCGAAGGCCAGGAGCCCCAGCAGCGGCAGGATCACCGTGGCGACGATCCCGCAGACGAGCCCGGCGGTCGCCGCGCCCTTGTTCGTGGCCTCGCCGCGGCCCGCCCGGCCCCGGCCGATCGCACCGAAGATGATCGCCAGGATCCCGAGGATGACCCCGAAGAACCACAGGACGAACGTCAGGCTGAACACGACGCCGATGATGCCCAGCACCAGTCCGGTCGTGCCCATGCCGTTGCTCGGCTGCGCCGCCATTCCGTAGCCGGGCGTCTGCGGGTAGGCGCCCACCGCGGGGGCGACCGGGTAGGACGGCGCAGGGCTCCCGTAGGGCTGGGCCGGGTTCGGATAGCCGTACCCCGGAGCGGACTCGGCCGGCGGATAGGCGTAGCCGGCCGGTGGCTGTGACGGCGGCTGTGACGGCTGTGGTGGCTGCTGCGGCGGCGGCCCGAACCCACCGGATCCGGGATTGGCGTCAGACATGAACTGCTCTCCCCTCGTTGCCTGCCAGGGCATCGTAGTGGCCCAGGTCACCCCCGGGGATGCCGTTCGGCCGGGCTGGATTCAGTGCTGCGACGCCGCGGACACCGAGACCGTGTGGAGGGCGCCGTAGGAGGAGCCGGAGTCCCAGTCGTCGTCCGAGTTGATCGCGGCCGTGATCCCGATGGCGATCAGGACGATGACCGCGACGCCGAGGACGATGCCGACGATGCCCGTGATCAGGCCTGCCTGCGCCTGGCCGTGGTTGTCGGCCTCGCCACGCTCGACGCGCTTCTTGCCCTTGATGCCGAAGATCACGGCGAGGATGCCCAGCACGATCGAGACGACACCGTAGAGGCAGAACAGACAGCAGGCCAGGATGCCCAGGACCATCGCGGCGGTGCCCATGCCGTTCTGCGGAGGCGCCTGCATACCGGGCCAGCCGTAGCCGGCGGGATAGGACGGGTAGCCGTATCCGCCGGGGGCCGTGGGGTCGGGGGGTGCGAAGGGCGGAGGCGGCACGGCGCCGGGGCCGGGAGCGTCCGCGCCCGGGAAGGGGGTGGCGCCGGGGGGCGGGTAGCCGGGCGAACCGTGGCCGGGGGCGGCGAACCCGTCGGCGGGCATCGAGGTGACCGTGGCCTGGTCGTGCACGGACGGCGGCTGCGAGGCGGGAGGCTGCCCGGTGCCGGGAGCCTGACCCGGGCCGGGGGCCCGGTCCTTGTCCAGGGACGGCCTGCTCTCCGGTGGCGCCCAGGGGTCGCGGCCGCCCCCGGCCTCCCCGCTCGGCGGCGTTGCGTCCGTCATGTCATGTCCCCCCAAGGTCGATCGTCCCGCCATGCTACGGCCTGAGGAACCGCACGCCAGAGCCGGTCCCAGGTCGGCCGCCGAGGGGGCCCGCGCATCCACGGCCTACGATGTCAGCGCACTCGATCAGCCGATCACCCGCGCCGCACCGCACTCCACCCGGTGCCCGGCGCCCTGCCCGGGGAGGCCCCCATGACCGACCACCTCGTCGACGCCCGTGCCCCACGCGAACTGCACGCTTTCATCGCGGCGCTGCCCAAGGCCGAACTGCATGTGCACCACGTGGGCTCCGCCTCCCCGCGCATCGTCTCGACCCTGGCCGCCCGGCACCCCGACTCCAAGGTGCCCACGGACCCCGAGGCCCTGGCCGACTACTTCACCTTCACGGACTTCGCCCACTTCATCGACGTGTACCTGTCCGTCGTCGACCTGATCCGCACGCCGGAGGACGTACGGCTGCTGACGTACGAGGTGGCCCGGGATCTGGCCCGGCAGCAGGTGCGGTACGCCGAGCTGACCATCACGCCGTTCTCCTCCACCCGCCGGGGCATCGACGAGCTCGCCTTCATGGAGGCGATCGAGGACGCCCGCAAGGCGGCGGAGGCCGAGCTCGGCACGATCCTGCGCTGGTGCTTCGACATTCCGGGCGAGGCCGGGCTGGAGGCCGCCGAGGAAACGGTACGGCTGGCCACCGACGAGCGGCTGCGTCCGGAGGGGCTGGTGTCGTTCGGACTCGGCGGGCCCGAGATCGGCGTCCCCCGGCCGCAGTTCAAGCCCCACTTCGACCGGGCGATCGCCGCGGGTCTGCGCTCCGTCCCGCACGCCGGCGAAACCACCGGACCCGAGACGGTGTGGGACGCGCTCACCCACCTGCGGGCCGAGCGCATCGGTCACGGCACCAGTTCGGCGCGGGACGAGAAGCTCCTGGCCCACCTCGCCGAGCACCGGATCCCGCTGGAGGTGTGCCCGACCTCCAACATCGCCACGCGTGCGGTGCGCACCCTCGACGAGCACCCGCTCAGGGAGTTCGTGAAGGCCGGGGTGCCGGTCACGATCAACTCCGACGACCCGCCGATGTTCGGCACCGATCTCAACAACGAGTACGCGGTCGCCGCCCGGCTGCTGGACCTCGACGAGCACGGCGTGGCCGAACTGGCGAAGACCGCGGTCGACTCCTCGTTCCTCGACGAGGCCGGCAAGGCCCGGATCAAGGACGAGATCGACACGTACACCGCGCGGTGGCTCGCCCCCTGAGGCCACGTACACCGCGCGCCGGCTCGCCCATGACGCCACGTACACCGCGTCGCGGCTCCCCGCCCTGACGACACGCGCACCGCTCAGTGGCTCGACCCTGAGCCCGGGGCCGCCGGGCCCGCCGGGGCCGACCACAATGGGCGCATGCAGAAGCTGACCGCCGTGGCCCACCGCGGCGACCCCTACCGCGTCCGTGAGAACACCGTCGACTCCCTGCGTTCCGCGCTCCGGCGGGGCGCGGACGCGGTCGAGGTCGACGTACGGCTCACCCGGGACGGTGTGCCCGTCCTGCTGCACGACGACACGCTGAAGCGGCTGTGGGAGCGCGACCGCCCGCTGCTGTCGCTGTCGGCGGACGAGGTGCGCGCTCTCACGGACGGCCAGGTGCCGACGCTGGCACAGGCGCTGACCGCGACCGACGGCAGCCGCGTGATGCTCGACCTGCCGGGCACACCGGACGTACGGGCGGCCCGCCGGGTCGTGGACGTGGTGCGCGAGTGCGGGGCCGAGGAGCGCGTGTACTACTGCGCGGGCGCCCGGGCCATGCTCGCCGTACGCGCCGCCGCCCCGGCCGCCGAGATCGCGCTGACCTGGACCACCCTGGCCCCGCCACGTCCCGCGCTGCTGGCCGCGGTCCGTCCTCGCTGGCTCAACTACCGCTTCGGCCTGGTCGACCACGACCTCGCCGAACGCGTCCACACCGACGGCTACCTCCTCTCCGTCTGGACCCCCGACACCCGCCGCTCGATGCGCCGCCTCATCGACATGGGCGTCGACTCGATCACGACCAACCGCATCGACGCGCTGCGCGCCCTCCGCGACGGCAGCTGACGCCCGCTACACGCGGGACAGTTGAGGCACCGTCGCCGGATCTGCCGGGTTGGCGCGGGTGGCGTACTGCGGGACGGGGGTGTCGTCCCGGCCGGTGTCGCGGACGAGGCCGTAGCGCCGGGCGCCCTGGGCCGGGCCGGTGGTGACATCCCGTCGCACCGCGTCCCAGGTGGTCGGGAAGACGCTCACGCCGTAGTCGGCGCCCCGCTCGTTCACGGTGAGGGTGACGCTGCCGTCGACGTAGAAGTACTCGTTCTGCCACATCTGCTGGGCGCCGGCCGGCAGGACGGTGTAGCCGGTGGCCGCGTCGCCCATGCCGGTGGCGGAGGGGTCGGTGGTGCTGACGGGGTCGTCCATGCGGCGGCCGCCGCCGGAGGCGACGTGGAAGAGCTTGCCCTTCAGTCCGGTCCAGGCCGGCATGACCAGGCCGCCCGCCCGGTACTGGGGTGAGATCTGCCAGCGGACCAGGACGTACCCCCGGCCGCTGAGCGTCACGCTGTCCCCGCGGTGGTTCATGGTGGCGTGCGCACCGCCGGTGCTGGTGATGCCGGACTCCGGCCGGTGCGGGAGGGGGGCGGGCTCGGCGTTGGGATCGGGTGCCCGGTCGGCGGCGTCGACGACCGTGCCGTACAGGTCGGTCTTCGTCGTCGGGGTGGGCGACGGGGAGGACGGTGAGGGCGAGGCGGGCCGGGAGGCCGGCGGGGGTGGTGGGGCGGTGCCGGCGGGCGGGCCGGGGGTGGTGACGGCCGCGTGCGGAGGCGGGGCGTCCGGGGTGTGCGTCACGACGTAGGCACCGCCCGCGGCGACGGTCGCCCCGGCGGTCAGGGCGACCGCCGGCTTGGTGAGCGCGCCGAGCACCTTGGCGGACCAGCCGACGGAGGTGGAGGCGGCCGTGGCGGCCACGGCCGTCTTGCCGCCGAGCGCCAGCGACAGCGTGAAACCGACCGGGACCGGGACGAGCGCGATCCCGACGAGCAGCCGCTCCGCCGGTACGACCGACTCGCGGGGGTCGCCGCAGTAGCCGCAGCCCCGGATGTGCCGGGCCAGCCGTTTGCGCCAGACGGAGTCGGGGCGGCCGTTCCAGCGGCCGGTCAGTTCGCGCAGCTCCGGGCAGGCCCCGTCGAGGGCGCGGACGATCCCGCGCGAGGACTCCAGCCGTTCCTTCATCCGCTGGACGCGCACGGCGGCGTGCTGCCGGCTGACGCCGACGGCCGCGGCGAGCTCGCGCCGGGTGAGTTCGCCGGCGACCTCCAGCCACCACAGGGACAGCAGATGCCGGTCCTCGTCGTCGAGCCAGCGGACCGCCTCCGCGACTTCGCGCCGCTGGCCCTCCAACTGGAGCCGCAGCACAGTCAGTTCCGCGAAGTCGGTGGCCTGGGCCGCCGACTCGTCGAGCGTCTGGGTGGACCTGCGGCGGGCCCGGTCCCGGATCTGCCGCATGGCGATCGCGACCAGCCAGGACCGGAAGCTGTCCGGGTCCCGCAGGGAGCCCAGGTTACCGACGGCCCGCAGCATGGTCTCCTGCACGACGTCGTCGACGTCGGCATGGCCGTTCAGAGCGCGGCCCACGATGTTGTAGACCAGCGGCAGCCAGCCCGCGACCAGCTCGTCCAGCGCCTGCCGGTCGCCGGCCTGCGCTGCCGCGATGGTGGAGCTCCAGTGCCGCGTGTCCACGTCGTCCTTTCCTGCACATCAGTGCTGCACGCACCCTCTCAGGCGGGCCCGGGAGGTTGGCTATGCCGGGGATCACACGTGGAGACGGCGTGAAGGCGTCCGCGATAACAGTTTTTCGCTCCCGGGGGCGCCCCTAGGGGGCGATCCCTCACAACCCCCTTGTGTCTCAGGGCAGTTGGTCAGGGTTCAGCCACACCCGTGCAGCACTACCTGCCGGGCCTGCTGTCCCGCGCATTCAAGCCGATCACCGACCGACTGGAACCAGGCGGACCGGTGGGCGGCCGGCAACATGATCTCCACCACCGTCGACCTGGAACGTCTGGTGAACCGCCTCTTCCGCGGTGACCTGGTGCCCCGGCCGCAACTGAAGGAGATGTTCACCGTCCCGAGGGGCATCGAGGGCGCCGACATGAGCGCCGGACTGCAGCGCTTCCCGTTCGGGGGACGGGTCCACTGGCTCAAGTCGGGCGCGCGGTACGGCTACGGCACGGTGATCGCCGCGACCCGTGACCTGTCGCGCACGCTGGTCGTCTCCGTCGGTGCGACGGACGCGAAGGGCGAGAACATGAACCCGGTGACCGAGCGGATCGCACGGGCGGCACTGAAGTAGCGGGGCCGGCCGCTCAGCAGGACAGCGCGGCCCCGGACGGCACACCTCTCCGTCCGGGGCCGCGTCACGTCGTACGGACTACGACTACGACTACGACTGCAACTACGCCTGCGCCTACGCGTCCAGCGATGTCATCACGTGCTTGATCCGCGTGTAGTCGTCGAAGCCGTACCCCGACAGGTCCTTGCCGTAGCCGGACTTCTTGAAGCCGCCGTGCGGCATCTCGGCGACCAGCGGGATGTGGGTGTTGATCCACACGCAGCCGAAGTCGAGCTTCTTGGACATCCGCATCGCGCGGCCGTGGTCCTTGGTCCACACCGAGGAGGCGAGGGCGTACTCGACGCCGTTGGCCCACTCCACCGCCTGGTCCTCGTCGCGGAAGGACTGGACGGTGATGACCGGCCCGAAGACCTCCTTCTGGATGATCTCGTCGTCCTGCCTGACCCCGGAGACGATGGTCGGCGCGAAGAAGTACCCCTTGTCGCCGACGCGCTTGCCGCCGGTCTCCACGCGCGCGTGGGCGGGCAGGCGGTTGATGAAGCCCTCGACCTGCGCGAGCTGGTTGGGGTTGTTCAGCGGGCCGTACAGGACGTCCTCGTCGTCCGGCTGCCCGGTCTTGGTGTCCGCGGCGGCCTTGGCCAGCGCCGACACGAACTCGTCGTGGATGGCCTCGTGGACGAGGACCCGGCAGGCGGCCGTACAGTCCTGCCCGGCGTTGAAGAAGCCCGCCACCGAGATGTCCTCGACGGCCTTGGCGATGTCGGTGTCCTCGAACACGACGACCGGCGCCTTGCCGCCCAGCTCCAGGTGGACCCGCTTGACGTCCTTCGACGCGGACTCCGCTACCTGGATGCCGGCGCGCACCGACCCGGTGATGGACGCCATCGCCGGGATCGGGTGCTCGACCATCATGCGGCCGGTCTCACGGTCGCCGGTGATGACGTTGAAGACACCCTTGGGCAGGATCGAGCCGAGGATCTCGGCGATCAGGACCGTCGAGGCCGGGGTGGTGTCCGAGGGCTTCAGGACGACCGTGTTGCCCGCGGCGATCGCCGGGGCGAACTTCCACACCGCCATCATCATCGGGTAGTTCCACGGCGCGACCTGCGCGCAGACACCCACCGGCTCCCGGCGGACGATCGAGGTCAGCCCCTCCATGTACTCGCCGGCGCTGCGCCCCTCCAGCATGCGCGCCGCACCCGCGAAGAAGCGGATCTGGTCGATCATCGGCGGAATCTCTTCGTCACGGGTCAGCCCGACCGGCTTGCCCGTGTTCTCGACCTCGGCCGCGATGAGGTCCTCGGCGCGCTCCTCGAAGGCGTCGGCGATCTTGAGCAGGGCCTTCTGGCGCTCGGCGGGGGTCTTGTCGCGCCAGCCGGGGAAGGCCTCGGCCGCGGCCGCCATCGCGGCGTCCACGTCCGCCTGTCCGGACAGCGGCGCGGTGGCGTACGCCTCGCCCGTCGCGGGGTTGACGACCTCGGTGGTCCGTCCGTCGGCGGCGTCACGGAACTCACCGGCGATGTAATTCCGTAGTGTGCGCAGCCCACGCGGCTCGGTGCTCACTGCCGGCCTCCTGTCAGTGATGGAACTGTTGCGGGGTGTCCGATTGCTGAGACACCACCCTAATCCGCAGGCTCACGTTTTCAACACCCCCAATCGCGTCAAGACTGCGGAATCCGCAGATCTCGCTCTCGTAAACAACGAATTTCATCGATGGAGCCTTGCGAAAGTATCGAGACCTCGTGCACAGTGATGTCGTGGCCAGTCGAAGCGCAGACCCCAAGGACTCGCGGGAGAGTCGCGAGTCCCGTCGCGAGTCCCCTCGCGAAATCCCTCGCGAATCCAGGAACGGCAGCACCCCGCACCTGGATGCCGTCTCCCTCGCCATCATCGAGCAGCTCCAGGAGGACGGCCGCCGGCCCTACGCCGCCATCGGCAAGGCCGTCGGCCTCTCCGAGGCGGCCGTGCGCCAGCGCGTGCAGAAGCTGCTCGACCAGGGCGTGATGCAGATCGTCGCCGTCACGGACCCGCTCACCGTGGGTTTCCGCCGGCAGGCGATGGTCGGCGTCAACGTCGAGGGTGATGTGGAGTCCGTGGCCGACGCGCTGAGCGCCATGTCGGAGTGCGAGTACGTGGTGATGACCGCGGGCTCCTTCGACCTGATGGTGGAGATCGTCTGCGAGGACGACGACCACCTCCTGGACGTCATCAACAAGAACATCCGAGCCATCCCCGGAGTGCGCTCCACGGAGAGCTTCGTCTACCTCAAGCTCAAGAAGCAGACCTACATGTGGGGAACCCGATAATCGTGAGCACCGACAGCCCCCAGGACCTCAGCAGGACCGCGTACGACCACCTGTGGATGCACTTCACCCGCATGTCCTCGTACGAGAACGCCCCTGTCCCCACGATCGTCCGGGGTGAGGGCACCTACATCTACGACGACAAGGGCAAGCGCTACCTCGACGGTCTCGCGGGGCTGTTCGTGGTCCAGGCCGGCCACGGCCGCGTGGAGCTGGCCGAGGCCGCCTTCAAGCAGGCGCAGGAACTGGCGTTCTTCCCGGTGTGGTCCTACGCCCACCCGAAGGCCGTGGAGCTGGCGGAGCGGCTGGCGGGCCACGCGCCGGGCGACCTGAACAAGGTCTTCTTCACCACCGGCGGCGGCGAGGCCGTGGAGACGGCCTGGAAGCTCGCCAAGCAGTACTTCAAGCTGACCGGCAAGCCCACCAAGCACAAGGTCATCTCGCGCGCGGTCGCCTACCACGGCACCCCGCAGGGCGCCCTGTCCATCACCGGCCTGCCGGCCCTGAAGGCCCCCTTCGAGCCGCTGGTCCCGGGCGCGCACAAGGTCCCCAACACCAACATCTACCGGGCGCCGCTGTTCGCCGACGACCCGGTGGCCTTCGGCCGCTGGGCCGCAGACCAGATCGAGCAGCAGATCCTCATGGAGGGCCCGGACACCGTCGCCGCGGTCTTCCTGGAGCCGGTGCAGAACGCCGGCGGCTGCTTCCCGCCCCCGCCCGGTTACTTCCAGCGGGTCCGCGAGATCTGCGACAAGTACGACGTGCTGCTGGTGTCGGACGAGGTCATCTGCGCCTTCGGCCGCCTGGGCACGATGTTCGCCTGCGACAAGTTCGACTACGTCCCGGACATGATCACCTGCGCCAAGGGCATGACCTCGGGCTACTCCCCGATCGGCGCCTGCATCATCTCCGACCGCCTGGCCGAGCCGTTCTACACGGGCGACAACATGTTCCTGCACGGCTACACCTTCGGCGGCCACCCGGTCTCCGCCGCGGTCGGCCTCGCCAACCTCGACCTGTTCGAGCGCGAGAACCTCAACCAGCACGTGCTCGACAACGAGAGCGCCTTCCGCTCGACCCTGGAGAAGCTGCACGACCTGCCGATCGTCGGCGACGTGCGCGGCAACGGCTTCTTCTACGGCATCGAACTGGTGAAGGACAAGGCGACCAAGGAGTCCTTCGACGACGAGGAGACCGAGCGCGTTCTGTACGGCTTCCTCTCCAAGGCCCTGTACGACAACGGCCTGTACTGCCGTGCCGACGACCGCGGCGACCCGGTCGTCCAGCTCGCCCCGCCGCTGATCTCCGACCAGGGCACGTTCGACGAGATCGAGCAGATCCTGCGCGCGACACTGACGGAGGCGTGGACGAAGCTCTGATCTTCGTCCTGGAGGACGCTCCGATCCTCGTTCTGCATGATCAACACCGGCCCCGGTGCCGCCCGTTCGAGTGAGAAAGGGCGCCCCGGGGCCGTGTGCTGTCCGGCCATCCCACATGGGCTGCCTAGCGTGCCATTGACTCCTCCCCCTCGTCGGGCGACGGGGATTCCTGGCCGCCCGGGAGGCAGCACGTGCTTGGTTCTCGCGATGTGCTGTCCGCACTTCCCAGGAGGGGCCGAGACCGTGACCACGGGTCTCTGCGCTCGTTCCCCCGTCCGGGGGACACGGCACAGCATTTCCGATCAGAACCGAGGTGTACCCCCATGGTGGCCCCGCCCGACAACGACGTGCTCTGGGCACACTCCCTGCACTTCACCCACCGCGACGGCTCGCCCGGACTCGGCGGTGTCTCGCTCGGTGTCCGGGAGGGCGAGATCCTCGCCGTCAGCGGCCCGCGCGGCAGCGGCAAGACGACCCTCCTCGGGTGCCTGTCCGGCATGGTCGCGGCCCAGCGCGGCGAAGTCTGGTTCAACAGTGTGCCGGTCCACACCATGGGCCCGATGGCCCGCGAACGCCTGCGCCGCGACCGCTTCGGCTGGATCGACCCGGTCCCGGCCCTCGTACCCGAGCTGAACGTCTGGGAGAACACGGCCCTTCCCCTGATGCTGCGCGGCACCAGCCGCCGTCGCGCCAAGACCGCCGCGCTGGAGTGGCTGGAGCGCCTGGACATCGGTGACCGCGCCCACAAGCGTCCGAACGAACTGCGGCAGTCCGAACGCCAGCGCGTGTGCATCGCGCGGGCCCTCGCCCCGGCCCCCGCGGTCCTGTTCGCGGACGAGCCGACGGCCCCCCTGCACCGCACGGACCGCGCCCACGTCCTGCGGACGCTCACCACGGCGGCCCGCTCGCACGGCATCACGGTGGTGCTGGCCACCCACGACGCGGAGACGGCCGCCCTCGCCGACCGCACGGTCTCGCTGCTGGACGGGCGGCATGTGCACACCCTGCACCTGCCACCGGTCCCCGAGACGGAAGGCCGGGCCACGTGCTCGCTCTCCGTCTGACCCGCGGTGCCCAGCCGGCCGTCCAGTTCCGCCGCCTCCTGGTCACCGCGGCCTCGGCCGGCACGGGCTTCCTCCTGCTGTGCACCCTCGGCTACGCGATGACCCACCCGGACGATCCGGACGGCTCCCTCCTCCGCCTGGCGTGGTGCGCCACACCACTGGCCGCCACGGTGTACTTCGCGGTCGCCGTCGCCCGCACCGACCCGGCCGGCAAGCCCCGCCCCGGCCTTTCCGCCGTCGGCCTGGGTCCGACCCGCCTGATGGCCGTCTCGGCGACCATGACGGCACTGTCCTGCACCCTCGGTTCCCTGCTCGCGTTGCTGCTCTTCCTGCACCTGCGCGGCGACCTGACCGGCATGCCCTTCGACGGGGCGGCGGCGGAGTTCCTGGCGGCCGACTACTCGTTGCCGCTCCCGGCGGCCCTGACGCTGCTGGCCCTGGTCCCGGTGATCGCGTCGGTTGCGGTGGGGCTCGTGTCCCGGCCACGGCAGGACCGCCCGGCATCGGCACGGCCGGTGATCCGGTCGTTCGGCCGCTTCGGCGCGTACGGCACCTCCACGGCCAGGGAGACCTTCGGAGCGTACGGCCGCTTCGGCGCGCGCCTGCGGGCAACCGCACGGCGTCCGCAGGCCGCGGACGCGGTGGAAGCGGTGGGCGCCGTGGTGGGCGCCGGTGCCGCCGGGGCGGCTCCCGACGCGGACAGTGGCGCCCCCGCGCCCGACCAGCCGACCGCCGACCTGGATCCCGGCGTCCTTCCCGGCACCCTTCCCGACACGCTCCCACCGCTCCCCGCCGAAGCCCCCCGGGGCCTCCCCTGGGGCATCGCCGTACTCGCCGCGGGCCTGGCGGTGGAGGCATACGCCGGCCGCTCCGGAAGCAGCCCCGAGGCCCCCCTCCCTGGCGGATTCGCCGGAGCCTCCTCCGTTCTGGTCGGCTGGATCCTCACCGCCCTCGGCCTCGCCCTGGTCGGCCCCGGCCTCGCCCACCTGTGCGGACGACTCCTGCAGTCCGCCCGCCCCGGTGCCCTCCGTCTGCTGGCCGGCCGCGTCCTCATGACGGAGTCCGTCCGCGTCGGCCGACCGCTGGGCGTCGTCTGCGCGGTCGCGTCCGGGGCGTACGCCATGGCCGCGCTGTACGACACGACAGAGCCCTCCTTCGGCCCGCTGACCACCCTCGGCCTGCTGCTGGTCACCGGCTGCACCGTGGCGACCCTGTGCACCGCCGCCGTGGAGGCCAAGCAGGCTCGCGCCGAGATCACGGCCGCCCTGCTGCGGCTCGGCGCACCGGCCGCCATGCTGCGCGGCGCCGCCGCCCTGCGCGCCGGCGCGCTGCTGGCCCTGTTCGGCCCGCTCACCCTGCTCGTGGCAGAGCTGGCGGCCCTCCCGCTGGCGGCCCGCTGACACAGTCGTACGACATCCGTACGAAAAAAGTCTCCGTCGGGCGATGAGTTCCGCGGGGTGGCACCGTCTACCCCAGCGAACAGCACGGACCCGATGGGAGAGACCGATGACCTCGACGTACCAGCAGATGATCTTCATCAACCTGCCCGTGAACGACCTCGACGCCTCGAAGAAGTTCTTCACCGAGCTGGGCTACTCGATCAACCCGCAGTTCAGCGACGAGAACGCGGCCTCCGTGGTGATCAGCGACACCATCGTCGCCATGCTGCTGACCAAGCCGTTCTACGCGACCTTCACCAAGAAGGAGATCGCCGACGCCACGAAGACCAGCGAGGTCCTCGTCGCGCTGAGCGCCGAGAGCCGCGAGAAGGTCGACGAACTGGTGGAGAAGGCGCTCGCGGCGGGCGGTTCCCCGGCGGGCGAGACGCAGGACCACGGCTTCATGTACGGCCGTTCCTTCGACGACCCGGACGGCCACACCTGGGAGGTCATCTGGATGGACCCCACGGCTGTGGAGAGCTGAGCCCCGCCGTGTCCGGAAGCCTCCTAGCATGGGCGGGTGCAGACGATGCCCGCCCATGCGGCCCACCACAACGACCGTGAGATAGAGACGCTGGAGGAGTTCGACGCGACGGTCTCGGCGCGCGGGACCCTCGCCGGATTCCGTGTCCAGGGCGTCGACCTGACGGACCGTACCCGCGAACTGCTCTCCACGGACACGGCCACAGCGGTCTTCCTCGGCTGCCGGATGCGCGAGGACGCCGCCGCCAAGGTCCGCGTGGACGGCGCGCTGGTGTTCCCGCCCGTTCCCGATCTGCCCTTCGACCCGTACCGGGGCCTGGTCTACTCCCCGGACGAACTCTTCGAGAACCTCGCGGACGGCTACGAGGCCACACCCGACGCCCGCGCGTACGCCTGGTTCCAGCAGACCAAGGCCGACGGCGACATATTCGCCTCCATGCTGCGCGCCGTCCACGACGACGCCGTCTCCGACGCGCTCGACGAACTCGTGCGCGGTGCGCGGGTGGTGGGCGTGATGGGCGGTCACGCGATGGCTCGCGGGACGGAGGAGTACGCCGGCGCCGCGCGGCTCGGCCGGGAGCTGACCCGTGCCGGTTTCACGGTCGCCACCGGCGGCGGCCCGGGCGCGATGGAGGCCGCCAACCTCGGCGCGTACGCGGCGCCGTACGACGACGAGATGCTGACCGAGTCGCTCCGTGTCCTGGGCAAGGCGCCCCGGTTCACGCCCTCGGTCTCCGAGTGGGCGCGGGCCGCCTTCGAGGTGCGTGACCGCTGGCCGAAGGGCGGGCCCTCCGTCGGCATCCCGACCTGGTTCTACGGCCATGAGCCGCCGAACGCCTTCGCCGGGCACATCGCCAAGTACTTCGCCAACGCCACCCGTGAGGACGGCCTGCTGGCCCGCTCCACCGCGGGAGTGGTGTTCCTTCCGGGCGCCGCCGGGACCGTGCAGGAGATCTTCGACAACGCGACGCCGAACTACTACGAGTCGCGTGGCGAGCCGACACCCATGGTCCTGGTGAACCGGGCGCACTGGACGGAGCGGCTGCCCACGTGGCCCCTCTTGCGGGCGCTCGCCCGGGAACGGTCGATGGAGTCCCGTATCGCCCTCGTTGACCGGATCGAGGAGGTCCCCGAAGCCTTGAAACGTCTCGGTGGTTAATAAGCAGGCAAAGCGAACCACGGCAGGCGGCATATGCATTGACACTACTTATGCAGCGCTTATAGACCTGTGAGCCTGCTGGGGAGGCTGATGTGACTCTGACGTCACGTCACCACCCCTTCCACCCCCCGCATTTACGCTTCCCGTGAAGGACAAACGTGGCAGTCCTGTCCCTATCCCGTCGTACCGCCGTGCGTACGGCACGCATCCTCGGTGTCGCCTCCGCCTCGGCCGCCCTCGCGCTCGGTGCCGCGGGCAACGCGCTCGCCTGCAACATCAATGAGTTCTCCGCCGAAGCCAAGTGCGACGGCACCAAGGGCGTCATCATCGTCACCGACAAGGACGCCAGCGGTACCCCGGCGACCGTGACCGTCTACCTCGAGAACAACGGCTCCGACGCGAAGCAGGTCGGCTCGCAGGACATCATCGGTTCCCGGGCGGGCGAGACCATCACCTTCAGCGAGGACTGGTCGCCCAACGCCGAGTACCGTATCCGCGTCCAGGCCGGGAAGGACAAGGATCACCTGATCGTCGACAAGGACATCACGCCGAACCTGACCACCCCGTCCGAGGGCTGCTCCAAGGACGAGTCGACCCCGCCGGCCAGCCCGTCGCCGTCGCAGTCCGCCTCGACCCCGGCCGAGGAGTCCGACAGCCCGGCCCCGACGCCGACGCCTTCGCAGGCCGAGAGCACCGCCCCGGCGGGCGCGGCGAGCAATGCCCCGTCCCCCGCGGCCGGTGAGTCCAACCTGGCCGAGACCGGCGCGAACTCCAACACCGGCGTCATCGCCGGCGTGGCCATCGCCCTGGTCGCCGTCGGCGGCGGCGCGGTCTTCCTCGGCCTGCGCCGCCGTGGAACGAACAGCAGCCGCTGACACTCCGTCACGAACAGCTGTGGCCCGTCCCCGTTCCGGGGGCGGGCCGTCGCCGTGTCGTCAGAAGCTCGCCCGTTCCAGCCAGAACTCCAGCAGGGCCCGCTCGCCGAGTACCTCCACCTCCGGACTGTCCAGCGGCAGTCGGCGGTAGAAGGCGAGCAGCACGGCGGTGAGCGGTCCGCGCAGGGCGACGGTCGCCTTCTCGTGTCCGCGGCGCCAGGCGACGGCGTCGTCGGTGAGCTCGACCATCCACTCGGCGTTCAGCTCCGGCGGAGTGTCGGTGGCGTGCAGATGGATGCTGCGGCCCGGGCCGCGCAGTTCCCTGACCCCGTCCTGCGGCTGGGTCCGCTGGACGAACTCCACGATCTGCAGCCATTCGTCGATCGCGTCGGCGGCCACGTCCGGGGCGACCTCATAGGGCAGCCCGGCGGCGAGGGTGGCGTCGGCGCGGTGGATCGTGACCTCGTGGGCCATCCGGCGGGCCCAGAACCCCGAGGTGTGGATCCCGGCCCACGCCCACACCTTCGTGTCCGGCCCGGCCTCGCGCAGCGTGCGGACGATCATCTCGCCGGTCTCCGCGAGCCAGGCGTCCAGCGCGACGGCGTCGCCGGTGACCTCCGGTCCGTCGCCCAGCGGCAGCTGGTCCTCGGGGATGTCCGCGTCGGCGCGCGTCCGCACCAGCAGCTCCACCCAGCGCAGGGCACCCCCCGTGTGCCGTACGAGCTGTTCCAGCGACCAGTCCGGGCAGGTCGGCACGGTCACCGACAGATCGGCCCCGGAGGTCACCACGGCCCTCAGCAGGCCGACCTGGTGGGCGATCTCGTCGCAGTAGCGTTCATGGGTGAGCAGCGTCATGCCGCGAACCCTAGGCGGACCGCCCTCAGCCGAGCACCACGATTTCCGCCGCGTCGAACTCCACCCCGACCGTGTCCCCGACCTCCGGCGCCTCCCGCAGCGCGCACGCCGCCTCCAGCCGGGGCGCGTCCTCCTCGGGCTGCAGACGGACGGCGACATGCGTGCCCTTGAACGTCCGCGCGGCCACCGCGCACCGCAGCCCCGCGTCCGCGCCCACCAGCCGTACACCCGCCGGCCGCACCAGCAGGCAGCGCACGCCCTGCGCGGACCCCGCGGGGACCGGCAGCTTGCCCCACGGGGTGTCGGCGGCCTCCCCGGCGACCGTGCCCCGCACGACGTTCTCGAAGCCGAGGAACCGCGCCACGAACTCGTCCGCGGGACGCTGCCACACCTCAAGTGGCGTACCGGACTGGGCGATCCGCCCGTCCCGCATCACGACGACCCGGTCGGCGAGCGCGAACGCCTCCCCTTGGTCGTGCGTCACCGCGAGCACGGTCGTCCCCAACCGCCCGAACAGCTCCCGCAGTTCGACGACCAGCCGCTCCCGCAGCGACCGGTCCAGCTGCCCGAGCGGCTCGTCCAGCATCAGCAGCCGCGGCCGGGGTGCCAGAGCCCGGGCCAGCGCCACCCGCTGCTGCTCCCCTCCGGACAGCGAGGCGACGGCCCGCCGTCCGGCCCCGGGCAGCCCGACCAGCTCCAGCAACTCCCGTACCCGCTCGTCCTGTCGCCCCTTCGACGCGCCGTGCATCCGCAGCCCGAACGCCACGTTCTGGCCCACGTCCCGCTGCGGGAACAGCTGATGGTCCTGGAACATCAGCCCCACCCCCCGCTTGTGCGCGGGCACCCCCGCCTGGTCGCGCCCGTCGAGCACCACCCGCCCGCCGTCCAGGGGCTGCAGCCCGGCCACCGCCCGGAGCAGCGTCGACTTGCCGCTGCCGCTGGGCCCCAGCACGCACACGATCCCGTGCTCGGCGACATCGAGGCCGACCCCGTCCAGCACGGCCCGCTCACCGAACCGTACGGTCGCGTCCTCAAGGCTCAGCAGCATCTAGAACTCCCCGGTCCGGTCGGTGCGCAGCCGCTCCAGGACCAGCAGGGCCGCCGCGCACACGATCATCAGAATCGTCGAAAGGGCCATCGCCTGCCCGTAGTTGAGTTCACCGGCCCGCCCGAGCAGTCGCGCCACGGCGACCGGCAGCGTCGGGTTGTCCGGCCGCGCGATGAACACCGTGGCGCCGAACTCCCCCAGCGACACGGCGAACGCGAACCCCGCCGCGACCAGCAGCGCCCGCCGCACCATCGGCAGATCCACCTCGCGCCACACCCGCCACGGCGACGCCCCGAGCACGGCCGCCGCCTCCCGCAGCCGTACGTCCACCGCCCGCAGCACGGGCAGCATGGTCCGTACGACGAAGGGCACGCCGACCAGTGCCTGCGCGAGCGGCACCAGGATCCACGAGGCCCGCAGATCCAGCGGCGGCTCGTCCAGCGCGATCAGGAACCCGAACCCGACGGTCACCGCGGACACCCCGAGCGGCAGCATCAGCAGCGCGTCGAATCCCCGTACGAACCGGCCCGCGTCACGCCGCGTCAACGCGGCGGCGGCCAGTCCGCCGATCACCACGGCGATGGCGGTCGCGGCGACGGCGTACCGCAGCGAATTGCCGATCGCCTCGATCGGCGGGACCAGGAAGATCCCGCCGTCCTCGCTGGTCAGCGCCCGGTAGTAGCCGAAGTCGGGCACGTCTAGGGACCGCTGCACCAGCACGGCGAGCGGCAGCAGGAGCAGGACGGCGATCGAGGCGAGGACCCCCGCCAGCAGCGCCCACTGCCCGGTCCCGCGCGGCCGGCGCGCGGTCACGGAGGCGTCCACCAGCCGCAGGGCGGTCTCCCGGCGCCGTACGGTCCACGCGTGCAGGGCGAGGACCGCGCCGACCGCGACGAACTGGACGATCGTCAGCACGGCGGCCGTGGACAGGTCGAAGATCTCGGAGGTCTGCCGGTAGATCTCCACTTCGAGGGTCGAGAAGGTCGGCCCGCCGAGGATCTGCACCACACCGAAGGAGGTGAAGGTGAACAGGAAGACCATCAGCGCGGCGGCGGCGACGGCGGGCGCCAGAGCGGGCAGCGTGACCTGCCGCCAGGCCGCGAGCCTGGACGCGCCGAGCATCCGCGCGGCCTCCTCCTGCCGCGGATCGAGCTGCGACCACAGCCCGCCCACGGTCCGTACGACCACCGCGTAGTTGAAGAAGACGTGCGCGAGCAGGATCGCCCACACCGTGGTGTCCAGCCGTACGCCCCACAGCTCGTCCAGCAGCCCGCCGCGCCCCACCAGCGCCAGGAACGCCGTCCCGACGACGACCGTCGGCAGCACGAACGGGACCGTCACCACGGCCCGCAGGACCTGCTTGCCGGGGAAGTCGAAACGGGCGAAGACGTACGCGCCCGGCAGCGCGACCAGCAGGGTGAGCGCGGTGGAGGCGCACGCCTGCCAGGTGGTGAACCACAGGACGTGCCGGATGTCGGACTGCGCCACGACATCCGCGATGCGGCCCAACTGCCAGCGCCCGTCGACCTTGAGGCCGCGCGCGACGATCGCGGCGACCGGATAGGCGAAGAAGACCGCGAAGAACGCGACGGGCACGGCGACGAGGCCGAGCCGCGCCGCCGCGCTCTTCCTGCTCTTGCGGCCCTGGCGCGGGGCTACTTCAGTACCAGCGAGGTCCACGACTTGACCCACTGGTCACGGTGGTCGGCGATCCGGTCCGGGGCCATGGTCTCGGGGTTCTTGGCCTGCGGCCCGAACTTCACGAACTCCTCCGGCACCTGGGCGCCCTCCCGCACCGGGTAGACGAACATGTTCAGCGGCATGTCCTCCTGGAACTCCTTGGTGAGCAGGAAGTCGAGGAACGCCTTGCCGCCCTTGGTGTTCTTCGCGTTGCTCAGCAGGCCCGCGTACTCGGTCTGGCGGAAGCAGGTGCCGGTGGCGACGCCGGTGGGCGCCGTCTTCGGCTTCGGGTCGGCGTAGATCACCTCGGCGGGCGGCGAGGAGGCGTAGGACACGACCAGCGGCCGGTCGGCCTTGGCCTTCTTCCCGCCGGCGGACCCGGAGAACTCCTCGTTGTAGGCCTGCTCCCAGCCGTCGACGACCTTGACGCCGTTGGCCTTGAGCTTCTTCCAGTAGCCCTGCCAGCCGTCGTCGCCGTACTTGGCGGCAGTCCCGAGCAGGAACCCGAGGCCCGGCGAGGAGGTGGAGGCGTTCTCGGTGACGAGGAGGTTCTGGTACGCCGGCTTGACCAGGTCGTCGAACGAGGTGGGCGGGGTCAGCTTGTGCTTGCTGAAGTACGCCTTGTCGTAGTTGACGCAGATGTCGCCGGTGTCGATGGGCGTGACCCGGTGCTTGTCCTGGTCGACCCGGTACCGGGACTCGACCTGTCCGGAGCCCTTGGCCTCATACGACTGGAAGAGCCCGTTGTCGAGGGCCCGGGACAGCAGGGTGTTGTCGACGCCGAAGAAGGCGTCGCCCTGCGGGTTGTCCTTCGTGAGGATGGCCTTGTTGACGGCCTGCCCTGCGTCGCCGTCCTTGAGGACCCTGACCTTGTACCCGGACTGCTTCTCGAAGTCCGCGAGGACGTTCTTCGACACGGCCCACGAGTCGTGACTGACGAGGGTGACGGTCTTGGAGTCGCCGCCGGTCCCGCCGTCGGACGATCCGCACGCGGACAGGCCGACCAGACCCAGCCCGACGACCACGGCCGCGAACCGCCTGCTGGTGATGCTCACTGAATTCCTCCTGGGTGACCAGGAAGAGACGCGGCCCCGCCCGGGACCGCCGGAGGATTCCACCGGCTCCCGGGCAGGGCGCAACAGCTTGAGTGATGACCGAACTTCCTACCCAGAATGACCTGGGCAAGGTTCAGAGGGTCTGCGGCCTGGTTGCCGCACTCTCAGCGCTGTGGCGCTCCCCTGTCGGAATATGAAGACGTCGGGATATGAAGATGTACGGACGGACGTCACACTACCGCTCGGTCGCGGCGAGCTGACCACACGCCCCGTCGATCTCCTGTCCACGGGTGTCCCGGACAGTCACCGGCACACCATGAGCGGCGATGGCGTCGACGAACGCCTTCTCGTCCTCGGGTCGGGAGGCGGTCCATTTCGACCCGGGCGTCGGATTGAGCGGGATCAGGTTGACGTGCACGGGCTTGCCCCTGAGCAGCCGTCCGAGCCGGTCACCGCGCCAGGCCTGGTCGTTGATGTCCCGGATCAGCGCGTACTCGATGGACAGCCGCCGGCCGGACTTCTCGACGTACTCGAAGCCGGCGTCGAGGACCTCGCGCACCTTCCACCGGGTGTTCACGGGGACGAGGGTGTCGCGCAGTTCGTCGTCGGGGGCGTGCAGCGAGATGGCGAGGCGGCACTTGAAGCCCTCGTCGGCGAAGCGGTTGATCGCCGGGACGAGTCCGACGGTCGAGACGGTGATCCCGCGCTGCGAGAGCCCGAGCCCGTCCGGCTCGGGGTCGGTGAGCCGACGGATGGCACCGACGACCCGGTTGTAGTTGGCGAGGGGCTCGCCCATGCCCATGAAGACGATGTTGCTGAGCCGCGCCGGGCCACCGGGGATCTCCCCGTCCCTCAGCGCGCGCATCCCGTCCACGATCTGGTGCACGATCTCGGCGGTGGACAGGTTCCGGTCCAGTCCCGCCTGCCCGGTCGCACAGAACGGGCAGTTCATCCCGCACCCCGCCTGCGAGCTGATGCACATGGTCACCCGGTCCGGGTAGCGCATCAGCACCGACTCGACGAGCGTCCCGTCGAACAGCCGCCACAGCGTCTTGCGGGTGGTGTCCTGGTCGGTCGACAGATGCCGGACGACCGTCATCAGCTCGGGAAGCAGCGCCTCCTGAAGCCGGCCGCGGGAGCCGGCCGGGATGTCGGTCCACTCCCCCGGGTCGTGCGCGTACCGCGCGAAGTAGTGCTGCGAGAGCTGCTTGGCACGAAACGGCTTCTCCCCGACCGCGGCCACCGCTTCCTTACGCTCGGCAGGCGTGAGATCGGCAAGGTGCCGCGGCGGCTTCTTGGCTCCGCGCGGGGCGACGAAAGTGAGTTCTCCGGGCTTAGGCATGGCTGTACCAGTGTCGCAGATCGAATCATGTGACCCTGGCCGCAGGGATCGGAGCCCGGCCCTGCCCCGTCGGCGCCTCAGAAGAGCCCGGCCACCAGCCCGACGACCCACGTGCCGTAGGTCTTCCAGCGGTGGGACTTACGGCAGTACAGGCGCGGCCTGCGGCGACCGCCCTGGTCGATGAGTGTCTCGCACCAACGGCAGGGCAGGTCACCGTGATACCTGCCGTCCTCCCCCAGACGTGCTCTCCCCATGGCCGGACTGTAAGGGACCGCCGTCCGAGTGGTCTACGCCACGTCACGCTCCAGCCGCTCCTTCAGGAGCTGTTCGTCACGCGGCAGCTCCTTGCGGAGCTGGCGGCGGACGAAGAGAGGGACCAGGACCTTGCCGAGGCCGTGGCCCTCGAAGTCGGCCTCCATCGTCACGCGCGAACGCCGCCCCTGGTCGAGGGGTTCGACCTCGCCGTGGACGTGTGGCCTGACAGGGCCGTCGACACCGTGCAGACCCCAGCTGTACGGCGGGACGACCTCGGTGAACTCCAGGGTCATCGGCATCTCACGGGTGCCGACGCGCCGGGTGACCCGGACCAGGGAGCCCTCATGGGGCGGGCCTTCGTCGAGCCGCTCCGCAGCGACGGCACTCAACTGCCATTCCGCCAGGTGGGAGGAGTCTGTGACATACGCGAAGACGTCGTCGGGGCTGCAGTCGATGTCGATCACTTCTCGGATGGCGGACATCGCGCCCTCCTTCCAGCGTGCACCCGTTTGAGGTACTTACAACTAAATCGTCCCATTCGACGGACGGGGATGCCATCGCCCGTCCCCGGGAACGCGAGAAGCCCCCGCCGAAGCGAGGGCCCCACGAAAGCGGCGTACGAAGGATGGGCGCGCGATGACGAACGGTACGAACGGTCAGCCCGACCCTACGAAGATCACCAGCAGCAGCCAGACCACAGGAGCCGTGGGCAGCAGCGAGTCCAGCCGGTCCATGATGCCGCCATGGCCCGGCAGCAGCGTGCCCATGTCCTTGATGCCCAGGTCCCGCTTGATCATCGACTCGCCGAGATCGCCGAGCGTGGCGCTTGCCGCGACCGCGAGCCCCAGCAGCAGGCCCTGCCACCACGTGCCGTCGTCGATGAGGAACTGCGTGCACAGCGCGCCCGCCACCATCGCGAACGACACCGCGCCCAGCAGGCCTTCGCGGGTCTTTCCGGGACTGATCCGCGGGGCGAGCTTGTGTTTGCCGAAGCGCCAGCCGACGGCGTACGCGCCGGTGTCGCTCACGACGGTCAGGAGCAGGAACGTCAGCACACGCCACGGTCCGTCGTCGGCGGTGAGCATCATGGCGACGAAGGTGGCCAGGAACGGGACGTAGAAGGCCGCGAAGACGCCCGCCGTGACGTCCCTGAGGTAGCCCTCCGGCGGTTCCGTCATCCGCCAGACCAGAACGGCCAGCGCGGTGAGCGCCATCGCGACCCAGGCGCCCTCGGCGCCCCGGACGTACCCGGAGACGACCATGGCCGCACCCCCGAGCGCGAGCGGGACGAGGGGCGCCTTGATGCCCTTGCGCTCCTCCAGCCGCTTGGTCAGCTCCCACAGGCCGACGACCACGGCGACGGTTATCACGCCGACGAAGACGGCCTTGACGACGAACAGGGAGGCGACGATCACCACACCCAGTCCGACCCCGACCCCTATGGCCGAACCCAGGTCACGGCCCGCGCTCTTCTTCTGCGGCGCGGACGCCGGCTGCGAGGCGTCGGGCATGGGCTCCGGATTCTGCGGCGCCGTCCCGTAGGGCCGCGCCTGCGGCGTGTCGTAAGGCCCGCGGGAGCGGACCTGCGGAGTGTCGTCGCGGAACAAGGGGCCGCTCACCCGAGCGGCCCCCCGGTCGTCATCCTGGTCTCCGCCGTACGCGGGTTCGTCGGGCACGATGGGCAGGGGGCGAGTGTGCTGCGCGTCATGCGCATCGTACGCGGGACCCGTCGGGGCAGCCCCCTGGACAGGTCCCTGGTCGGACGGTCCCCAGTACCCGGCGTGTGAACCGGCCTGCGAGCCGGCGTGGGAACCGGCCTGCGGCCCGGCCTGTGACCCGGCTTGTGGCGGAGCGCCCCAGGAAGAGTCGTTCATCAGACCTCGAGCAGCTCGGCTTCCTTGTGCTTGAGGAGCTCGTCCACCTGGGCGACGTACTTGTGGGTGGTGTCGTCGAGCTCCTTCTCCGCACGGCGGCCCTCGTCCTCACCGACGTCGCCGTCCTTGACGAGCTTGTCGATGGCGTCCTTGGCCTTGCGGCGCACCGAGCGGATGGAGACCTTGCTGTCCTCGGCCTTGCCCCGGGCGACCTTGATGTAGTCGCGACGGCGCTCCTCGGTGAGCTCGGGGAACACCACCCGGATGATGTTTCCGTCGTTGCTCGGGTTGACGCCCAGGTCGGAGTCGCGGATCGCCTGCTCGATGTTGCGCAGCGCGCTCTTGTCGAACGGGGTCACGACCGCCATGCGCGGCTCCGGCACGGAGAACGAAGCCAGCTGGTTGATCGGCGTCGGCGCACCGTAGTAGTCGGCCACGATCTTGTTGAACATCGCCGGGTGCGCACGGCCGGTGCGGATCGCGGCGAAGTCCTCCTTGGCGACCACGACGGCCTTCTCCATCTTCTCCTCGGCCTCGAGGAGGGTCTCTTCGATCACCACTTGCTCCTGCGTGTCTTGAGTAGGCCCGGCTGCGGTTCCTTGGTGAGGGCGGCGGCCGGCTGCGTCGCGTCTTCTTCCTGCACGGTTCCCGACCGGCAGGACATTGTCCATCCCCCGGCCAGGGTCCGTCCCGTCCGTCCCCCGGACGGGGTGGTTCGTCGATTCGTCAGTCCCGGCTGCCCTGGTCACCCACCAGCGTGCCGATCTTCTCACCCTTGACGGCGCGGGCGATATTGCCCTCCACCAGGAGCTCGAACACCAGGATCGGGAGCTTGTTGTCGCGGCACAGCGTGATCGCGGTCATGTCGGCGACCTTGAGGTCGCGGGTGATGACCTCGCCGTAGCTGAGCGAGTCGAACTTGACGGCCTCGGGGTGGGTCTTCGGATCGGAGTCGTAGACCCCGTCCACGCCGTTCTTGCCCATCAGCAGCGCCTCGGCGTCGATCTCCAGGGCGCGCTGGGCGGCAGTGGTGTCGGTGGAGAAGTACGGCATGCCCATACCGGCGCCGAAGATGACCACACGGCCCTTCTCGAGGTGGCGCACCGCACGCAGTGGAATGTACGGCTCGGCCACCTGCCCCATGGTGATGGCCGTCTGCACGCGGCTGTCGATACCCTCCTTCTCCAGGAAGTCCTGGAGGGCGAGGCAGTTCATGACCGTGCCGAGCATGCCCATGTAGTCGGAGCGGGCCCGGTCCATGCCACGCTGCTGGAGCTCGGCCCCGCGGAAGAAGTTGCCGCCGCCGATGACGACGGCGATCTCCGCGCCGTCCCGCACGACCGCCGCGATCTCACGGGCGATCTTGTGCACCACGTCGGGGTCGACCCCCAGGCCGCCGCCGCCGGCGAAGGCCTCTCCGGACAGCTTCAGCAGAAACCGGCCGCTCACTTTGCCGTCGTCGCTCTTCTGTGCCTTGGTGGTCATGGAGATCCCGCCTCTTTCACGTGGTGCACATGCGAAGAAGGCCATTGCCGGTGGGGTGTCGTTCGCATCCCATGCGCGGCAATGGCCTCCTCGTCAGATCTGCTGTCGTCCCTCACGCACGCGTGCGTGAGGGCGTACGCGGACGACACTTACGACCCTATCGGGGTCGAGCGCCGAGCGCCGTACGGACTCAGATGCCGACCTTGATGCGCGTGAAGCGCTTCAGGGTGACACCGGCCTCGTCCAGGACCTTCTGGACCGACTTCTTGTTGTCGAGCGCGTACGGCTGGCCGAGCAGCGTGGCGTCCTTGAAGAAGCCGTTGAGGCGACCCTCGACGATCTTCGGCAGGGCGGCCTCGGGCTTGCCCTCGGCGCGGGTGGTCTCCTCGGCGACGCGGCGCTCGGACTCGACGACCTCGGCCGGCACGTCCTCCTTGGAGAGGTACTTCGGCGCGAAGGCGGCGATGTGCTGGGCGACACCCTTGGCGATCTCGGCGTTGGGCTTGTCGAGCTCGACCAGGACACCGATCTGCGGCGGCAGGTCGGGCATCGTACGGTGCATGTACGCCGTCACGAAGCCGTCCGCGAACACCGCGAAGCGGTCCAGGACGATCTTCTCGCCCAGGTTGGCGTTGGCCTCGTCGACGTACGCCTGAACGGTCTTGCCGGACTCGATCTCGGAGGCGAGCAGGGCCTCCAGGTCGGCCGGGGCGGTCTTGGCGACGTGCTCGGCGATCGCGGTGGCGACAGCCTGGAACTTGTCACCCTTGGCGACGAAGTCCGTCTCGCACTTCAGCTCGACCAGAACACCGGAGGAGTTGTCGTCGGCGATGACCGAGACCACGGCGCCGTTCTCGGCGGAGCGGCCCTCGCGCTTGGCGACGCCCTTCTGGCCCTTGATACGGAGCGCCTCGACGGCCTTCTCGACGTTGCCCTCGGCCTCGTCCAGCGCCTTCTTGCAGTCCATCATGCCGGCGCCGGTGAGCTCGCGGAGCTTCTTGACGTCGGCGGCGGTGTAGTTCGCCATGATTTCTGGAATCTCTCTCGAAGTCCGAAGATCTACGGGCGGACGGCGGGGGCTTCGTGGGCCCCCGCCGTCCGGAACCCGTAGGTGGTGAGGGGTCAGGCCTGCTCGGCGTCCGCGGCAGGGGCCTCGGCGGCGGGGGCCTCAGCGGCGGCCTCGGCCGGAGCCTCAGCGGCGGGGGCCTCAGCCTCGGCGGCCGGAGCCTCGGCCGCGGGGGCGGCTTCAGCGGCGGGCGCCTCGGCGGCAGGGGCCTCGGCCTCGTCCGCCTTCTTCTCGCCCTCGAGCAGGTCGCGCTCCCACTCGGCCAGCGGCTCGCCCGCGGCCTTCTCGCCCTTGCCCTCGGTGGCGACACCGGAGCGGGAGATGAGGCCCTCGGCGACCGCGTCCGCGATCACACGGGTGAGCAGCGTGACGGAGCGGATCGCGTCGTCGTTGCCGGGGATCTTGTAGTCGACCTCGTCGGGGTCGCAGTTGGTGTCGAGGATGGCGACGACCGGGATGTTGAGCTTCCGGGCCTCGCCGACCGCGATGTGCTCCTTCTTGGTGTCCACGATCCAGACGGCGCTGGGCACCTTGGACATCTCGCGGATACCACCGAGGGTCTTCTCCAGCTTGGCCTTCTCGCGCGAGAGCACGAGAAGCTCCTTCTTGGTCAGACCGGACGCGGCGACGTCCTCGAAGTCGATCTGCTCGAGCTCCTTGAGGCGCTGCAGACGCTTGTAGACGGTCGAGAAGTTGGTGAGCATGCCGCCCAGCCAGCGCTGGTTGACGTAGGGCATGCCGACGCGGGTGGCCTGCTCGGCGATGGCCTCCTGCGCCTGCTTCTTCGTGCCGACGAACATGACCGTGCCGCCGTGGGCAACGGTCTCCTTGACGAACTCGTAGGCGCGGTCGATGTACGACAGCGACTGGAGCAGGTCGATGATGTAGATGCCGTTGCGCTCCGTGAAGATGAACCGCTTCATCTTCGGGTTCCAACGACGGGTCTGGTGACCGAAGTGGACGCCGCTTTCCAGCAGCTCCCGCATCGTGACGACGGCCATGGCCGTTCTCCTTGGTGTTCTCGGTTGTGCCGCGCGCGCCGGGATGGCACTCGCGCCTGACGCCCGCGATGCGCCGTGCCGCTAGGGACCGAGTGGCGCTGACACCGACCGTGTGACGGCCTGGTGTCGGGGCGTGCGAAGTCGACCCGGTGACCCGGATCGCCAGAAGAAGTGTACGGGACCGGCGAGGGACCGGGTGACGCCGTTGTCCACAACCGGGGAGTAGTCCACAGGTCCCGGCCGTGGTCGCCACGGGTGCGGGACGGTTCTCGCATGCGAGCGATGCGATATGCGGATGTGTATGGGCGTACGTGGGCGGTGGTGCTGTCATTGCTGACGGCGGCGCTGCTGACCTGCACGGTCCGGCCGGGAGAACCCGTCACCCTGGGCCCGGCGGCCACGGACACGACGGTGCCGGCCATCGGCCGTACCTGGCCGGTGGGCCTGCGCCCACCCGTCCTCCGCGGCTGGGAGCCCCCGGCGACGGCGTACGGCCGCGGTCACCGGGGCGTGGACCTGTCAGCGCCTCCCGGCACCCCGGTACGAGCGGTGGCGGCGGGCCGGATCTCCTTCGCGGGCAAGGTCGCGGGCAGGGGGGTCGTCTCGGTGGAGCTGACGGGGACGGGCGACCCACCTCTGCGCACGACGTACGAGCCGGTCCGGACCTCGGTGGAGAAGGGCGAGGAGGTGGCGGCGGGCGAGGTGATCGGCACGGTGGAACCGACGGGTTCGCATTGCACGGCTACGTGCGTGCACTGGGGCCTGCGGCGAGGCGAGAGCTATCTGGACCCGCTGTCGCTGATGCCGGGGTGGCTGTTGCACCGGGGCCCCTCGAGACTGCTGCCGGTGATCGGCGTACCGCTTCCGGGGTAGCCGGCAACCGTCGGCCCCCCAGCCGGGGCAGTCCGCGGCAGCCGCACCCGTCAGCCACGCCAGCCGGGCCACCCCACGGCAGCCGCACCCGTCAGCCACCCCAACCGGGCCACCCCACGGCAGCCGACAGCCGTCGGCCGCCCCGCCCCAGCCGGGGCATACGCTTCCTCCCAGCCAGGACACCGCTTGCGCCGGTCGTGGGCACCAGCTTGTTCCACCCAGTCGTGGACACCCGCTTCCACCCAGTCGTGGGCACCAGTTTCCGCCCGGCCACGACACCGCTTCCGCCCGGCCAGGGCCGGCTTCCGCCCAGCTGCGGGCCGTCGTGCCGCCTGGAACGGGCTCCGGCCCCAAGAAGGGCGGCATCGAAAGCGTCGGGATGCGTGACCCGCCTTCCAGCCCGGTCCAGCCCCACCCGGCGTCAGCCCTGGACACCCCGCAGTGCCATGGAAACCGCCGCCTCAGTGATCACGGCCGGCTCCTCCGCCGCCCCCAGCTCGATCCGCCGCACCGCCGCGTCCACGACCCCCTGGAGCAACATCGCCGCCAGCCGGGGCTGCGCGTGCCCCATCTCCCCCAGGGCCTCCACGATCATCGCGACCAGCCCTCCGTGCGCGGCCCGGATCTTCTCCCGGGCTCCCGCGTCCAGCTCACTCGCGGAGATGGCGACCACGGCTCGATGCCGCCGGTCCCCGACCAGTGCCAGCTGCTGCCGCACATACGCCTCGACCTTGGCGTGAGGCCCGTCCGCCGCGGCCATCGCCGTCGCCACCTCCGCCGCCCAGACGGGAAAGTCGACCTCGCACAGCTCCTCGACCACGGCGGCCCGCGACCGGAAGTACTCGTACACGGACGACCGGGCAAGCCCCGTCCGCTCGGCGAGGGCGGGGAAGGTCAGCGCCTCCGTCCCGCCTTCGGACAGCAGGGAACGAGCCGCGTCCAGCAGGGCGGCTCGCTGCATCGACCGGTGCTCGGCCACGGAGGCCGCTCGAATCCTTGGCACGTCAACCACTTTACGGACGAACCACCCCCGAGGGGAGTCACCGCCCTGGCGGACCGCACCGTCCCAGGTCAGCGCCCGAAGCTCGCCAGCTTCGCCCGCAGTTGCAGCACGGACTTGGTGTGGATCTGGCTCACCCGGCTCTCGGTGACCCCCAGCACGTTCCCGATCTCCGCGAGCGTGAGCCCCTCGTAGTAGTAGAGGGTCACCACGGTCTTCTCCCGTTCGGGCAGCGTGTTGATCGCCCGGGCCAGGAACCGCCGGAGCTCCCGGTCCTCGGCCACCTCCACGGGGTTGTCGGCGGCGGTGTCCTCCAGCGTGTCCATGAGGCTCAGCCGGTCGCCGCCCTCGCCGCCGACGTGCAGCAGTTCCTCCAGAGCCACCACGTTGGCCAGCGACAACTGGCTGAAGACGGCGTGGAGATCGTCCACCGCGATCCCCATCTCGGCGGCCACCTCGGCCTCGCTCGGCGTCCGTCTGAGCCGCGCCTCCAGCGTCGCGTACGCCCGCTCCACGTTGCGTGCCTTCTGCCGCACCGACCGCGGGATCCAGTCCAGCGCCCGCAACTCGTCGATCATCGCGCCCCGGATCCGGGTGATCGCGTATGTCTCGAACTTGATCTCCCGGTCGATGTCGAACTTCTCGATCGCGTCGATCAGCCCGAAGACGCCGGAGGACACGAAGTCCGCCTGTTCCACGTTGGGCGGCAGGCCCACGCTCACCCGCCCCGCCACGTATTTCACGAGGGGCGAGTAGTGCAGGATCAGCTGCTCGCGCAGCCGCTCGTCCCCCGTCGCCTTGTACGACCGCCACAGTTCCTCGAGCGTCGAGGGAGCGGGCGGCCGCACGCTGCCACCCTCGCGGGCGGCTGGGGGGATCGCCGCCCGGTCGGACCCGGAGGTGTGCTGGGGCATTCGTCGCCTTGTGCCGTTCTGCTGTGAAGTGGTGCTGCCTGGGGGAGCTGCCGGTCTGATGTCGAGTTGCCTGACTGCGCGGCAATCCTCGTGAGCGTAGCGTGACTGAAGTGTCGCGGTGCGCGAAGGGCGGAGCTCGCGCTGTGCGCGGACGCGTTCCGCCGGGCACTCCAGGCAGCCGCCGTCCTCGCTCTGCGTGAGGGTGCCGGCACGCCAACTGCGGGGATCCGCAAGGGCGTCAGGGTTCCCCCGGACGGCCGAACACGCTCGGTCAACACCCATGTCGACCACCCCGTACGGAGATCATCGACTGGCGTGTCAACTTCCAGCCGTCGCCATGTCGTTCGACGTAACCAAGTGCTCGCAGTTCGTACAGTCTCGCGACGGCGTCGTCCTGGGTGGTCTGCGCACCGCGGGCGATCTCGTCCGCGGTCGCCGTGTCACGCCCCGGCAGGGCGGCCAGGACCCGTCGGGCGGCGGCGTCGAGAAGGTCCCGCGGCAGTACGGGCCCGCGCCGGTCCGGGGCCAGTTCCCCCATGTCGCCGACCAGTTCGACGACTTCCGCGGCGTCGGTGACCAGCACCGCCTCCTGCCGCAGCAGCTCGTGCACACCGGCGGAGAGAGAGCTGGTGGCGGGCCCCGGAACACCCATGGTGTGCCGGCCCAGCCGCTGTGCCGCCCGGGCGGTGACCAGGGAACCGCTGCGATGGGCGGCCTCGACCACCACGGTGCCCCGTGTCAGCGCGGCGATCACCCGGTTCCGCAGCACGAACCTGCTCGGCGTCGGATGGTCCCCGGGCGGCAACTCCCCGATCACCAGCCCCTGTTCCGCGATCCTGGTGATCAACTGGGTGTGCCCGCGCGGGTAGGGCCGGTCGACCCCGCAGGCCAGGACGGCGACGGTGGCGCCGCCCGCGGCGAGGGCACCGCGGTGGGCGGCCCCGTCGACGCCGTACGCACCGCCGGACACCACCACCCAGCCGCGCTCGGCGAGGCCGACGGCGAGGGTGGCCGCCATGTGGGCGCCGTACTCGGTGCAGGCCCGGGCGCCGACGACGGCCACCGACCTCAGCGCCCACATCCGCAGACTGGGCCGGCCCCGCACCCACAGCCCCAGGGGCCGCGCGTCCCCGAGATCGTCGAGCTGGCCCGGCCACTCGGCGTCACCGGGGACGAGGAACCGCACCCCGGCGCCCCGCGCGACGGCGAGGTCCTCCCGTGGCTCGGCCCGCCCGGCCCGAGCCACCAGCCCGGCCCACCGTTTGTCACTCACGCCGGCAAGCGCCGCCCCGCCCTCCCGCAACCTCCTCGCCACCACGCCCACCCCGAGCTCCCGCACCCACCGCCCGGCGACCTCGTCGCCGGGCTCGACGACGCGGGTGAGGAACACCCGGTCGAGCAGCTCACCGCGCGGGTCGTCGCCGCTCACGCCAGGGCCCCGATGGCCATGGGCACGCCGCGCGGCACTCCGGTGCGCAGTTGCAGGGCCAGCGCGACGTCGGTCGCGTCGGGGCGGTCGTGGCCGACGAGGTCGGCGACGGTCCAGGCCACCCGTAGGACCCGGTCGAGCCCGCGAGCGGTCAGCACGCCCCGCTCCAGGTTTCGCTCCGCCTCGTCCATGGCACCGGGTGCGGCATGCCAGCGGCTGCGCAGCTCCCGTCCGGGCACCTCGCTGTTGGTGCGCCACGGAGTACCGGCCAGTCGCGCGAGCGCGCGGTCCCTGGCCTCCCGGACCCGGTCGGCCACGGTCGCCGTCGAGTCGCCCGGGGCACCTCGGCCGCTCAGCTCGGAGCGGGTGACGCGGTCCACCTCGACGCGCAGGTCGACCCGGTCGAGCAGCGGGCCGGACAGCCTGGCCTGGTAGCGCCGGATCGCCGAGGGCGGGCACTCGCACAGGCTGTCCGTCAGGGAGAAGCGGCCGCAGGGGCAGGGGTTGGCCGCCAGCACCATCAGGAACTTCGCCGGGAAGCGCACGACCCCCGCACTGCGCGCGATCACCACGTGCCCCGCCTCCAGGGGCTGCCGGAGGGCATCCAGGGCATGGCTGCTGAACTCCGGGGTCTCGTCCAGGAACAGCACCCCACGGTGAGACAGCGAGACCGCCCCGGGCCGGGCGACACCGCCGCCCCCGCCGACCAGCGCCTGCATGGTCGCCGAGTGGTGCGGGGCGCAGTAGGGGGCGACGTCGACCAGGGGCTTGCCCGGGGGCAGCAGTCCGGCCACCGAGTGGACCGCGGTGACCTCCAGCGACTCCTGGCGGCTGAGCCGGGGCAGGATGGCGGGCAGCCGCTCCGCGAGCATCGTCTTGCCGGCCCCGGGCGGTCCCTCCAGGAAGAGGTGATGCCCGCCCGCCGCGGCGACCTCCACTGCCGTACGCGCCGACCTCTGGCCCACGACGTCGGCGAGGTCGTGACCCTGGTCGAGCTGCGCGGCACCCATGCTGTGGACGCCCGTGGCCGCGCCCGTGCCCGGCACGCGCAGGCCGGCGAGCAGCGGGTCGGGGCGGCCCGCCTCGTCGGGTTCCTCCTCGGGTACGGGTTCGTCCGCGAGGACCGCGATCAGCTGCCGCAGGCTGCGCACCCCCAGGACGGACACGTCGGGCACCAGGGAGGCCTCGGCGGCGGCGCATTCGGGCACCACCACCTGCTCGTAGCCGGCGTCCGCCGCGGCCAGCACCGCCGGGAGGATGCCCCGGACCGGCCGTACACGCCCGTCGAGGCCCAGCTCGCCGATCATCACGATGTCGGCGAGCACCCGCGGGTCGATCCGCTCGGCGGCGCCGAGGACGGCGCAGGCGACGGCGAGGTCGAACCCGGAGCCGGCCTTCGGCACCGAGGCGGGGCTGAGCCCTACCGTCAGTTTCTTCTGCGGCCACTCGGCCCCCGAGTTCACCACCGCGGCCCGGACCCGGTCCCGGCTCTCGGTCAGGCTCTTGTCCGGGAGTCCCACCAGCGTGAACGCCGCGACCCCGGGTTCCAGGTCGGCCTGGACCTCGACCACCACCCCCTCGACGCCCACCAGCGCCACCGAGCACGTCCGTGCGAACCCCATGTCAGGCCACCCCCCGCACGTGCTCGACGACGGGTGCTCCGCGGCTGGGCAGGACGACGCCGACCAGGTCGATGCGGACGCCTCCCGGCGGTGCTCCCCCGTGGGCGTGGATCCAGTGTTCGGCGAGGCCCCGCAGCCGCTCCGCCTTGTCGGGGGTCACCGCGGACATCGGATGCTCGAAGAGCCCCGCCCGCCGGGTCTTGACCTCGCAGACGACCAGCACGTCGCCGTCCCGTGCCACGATGTCGATCTCACCGGTCCTGCCGCAGCGCCAGTTGCGCTCCAGGACCGTCATCCCGGCCTCCACCAGCCGCCGGGCGGCGAGCGTCTCGCCGTACTTGCCGAGTGCACTGCGTGCGTTCATGTCGGCACCACCTCCGGCACCAACGGTCACGCAGCCGAGCCGACCGAGTTGATCTTGGTGGACTACTCACCGGTTGTGGAAAACTCCGTCACTCCGGCGAGGGACCACCGCGCCGAAGGCTTCAGCCGCCGGGCATCTCCAGGTCGTTCTTGTTCAGCTCCTCGATGTTCACGTCCTTGAACGTGAGCACCCGGACCTGCTTCACGAAGCGAGCCGGCCGGTACATGTCCCACACCCAGGCGTCCGCCATGGACACCTCGAAGAACACCTCGCCCTGGACCGAGTGCACCTGCATCTCGTAGTCGTTGGTGAGGTAGAAGCGGCGCTCGGTCTCGATCACGTATTTGAACAGACCGACGACATCGCGGTACTCCCGGTAGAGCTTGAGCTCCATCTCGGTCTCGTACTTCTCGAGGTCCTCGGCGCTCATGGCATGTTCCCCTTCAGCCGTGCGATCCCCCCATTGTGCGCCAGTCCCGCGAGCCCCTAGACGATTTCGGTGTCCAGGGTCACGGGCCCGGCCGGAGGACCTTCGTCGAGCAGCCGCTGGAGCAGCTCGGCGAGTCTGGTCGGATACACCGTCTCATGTGCCCGGGTCAGTTCCTGACACGTCCACCAGCGTGCTCCGGCGACGCTGCGCCGCTCCAGTTCGGTCAGGGCCGTCGCCCGGGTCGCCGTCGTGGTGGTACGGGCCAGGTAGTACCACTCGTCCTGGTCCCAGCGGCGGCCCGCGAACGGGAACGAGCACGTCCGCCGCCAGAGCACCGGGCCGAGGTCGACGTCGGTGATGCCGGTCTCCTCCACGAGTTCCCTGAGCGCGGCCTGTTCACGAGTCTCGTCGCCCTCCAGGCCGCCGCCGGGTGTGAACCACCAGTCGTCGGCCGGATCGTCCGGCTCATGGCCGTGCAGCAGCAGGATGCGGTCCTGCGGATCGAGCAGCACCACCCGGGACACCTTGCGCAGCCCGCCAGCCCCGGAGCCCTCAGGGAACGTGTCGCCCGTCTCAGTGGGCACGGGCGGGTTCCGTCCGGGTCCGGGAGCGACCGCCCATCCGCTGGGCGATCGACCCGTACGCGGCACCGCCGAGGACGAGCACCCCGCCGGCGACGATCAGGACGATGATCGTCCGCAGCGGACCGGGCGTGGAGAGCGGGCCGAGCGTCTCGAAGCCGGTGGGCTTCTTCAGCATGCCGTTCATGGGCCATACGACGGCGTCCACCCGGGCTCTCACGGCGTTCTGCGACACCGTGCCATTGGCCGCGTCGGTCAGGTGGGCCGTGGAGTCCAGGGAGCCCTGGCGCTCGTCACCGAGCAGGAAGAGCCGGCCCTTGGGCACCGTCACGGTCGGGATGACCTTGTCCTCGGCGATGCTGCCGGCCGGCAGATACGGTTCGTCGATCTGCTTGCCGTTGACGGTCAGCTTGCCCTTGGTGCAGCAGGACACCGTGTCCCCGCCGACGGCGACGACGCGCTTGACCACGAGGGCGTTGCTCACCCAGGCCGTGTCCTTGAAGACGACCACATCGCCCCGGCGCACCTCGTCACCGTCCACCCGCTCGGCCATGACCCGGTCACCGGCGGCGATGGTCGGCGACATCGAGCTGGTGGGCACGGTGTACGGCCGGTAGAGCACCGCTCCCCAGGCGAACGCTCCCAGGAACAGCACAATGCCCAGTGCGACGGCCAGTCCGGACAGTCGCTGTCCGGTCCGGCCGCCCACCGGGCCCGTGCCTGTGCCGCCGCTGTGCGGGGCCGTACGTGTCGTGCTCTCACCCATGGGTCCGCACCCTACCGGGCGGTACCTGACCCGGTCAGCCCCTCCGGCCGACCAAGGTCACCATCGCGCCGGGAACCTCAGCGCGTCTCGGCGGCAGCGGTCTTCCTGCGGCGCCACAGGGCCACCGGTACGACCCCGGCGAGGGCGATCCCGTTCGGGGCGACCGTGAGGGCGGCCGAGGCCGACGCCTGGGTGTCGAGGCCCTTCTGGCCGAAGGTGTCCGGGACGGGCAGGGTGCCCCAGCGGTTGATCGGCCAGGCCTTCACGACCGCCCGCCCGACGACGTCGTCCACCGGCACCATGCCGTGGTGCTTGTCGCTCTGGTTGTAGCGCGAGTCACGCGAGTTCTGCCGGTGGTCGCCCATCACCCAGATGTAGCCCTTGGGCACCTTCACCGTGAACCGGCCGCCCTGGTCGTCGACGCTGCACGGGGTGTTGCCGGGGTACACGTACGGCTCGTTCAGCGCCTTGCCGTTGACCATGAGCGGGCCGTTGTCCTTGCAGGAGACGGTGTCGCCGCCGACGCCGATGACGCGCTTGATCAGGTCCTTCTCCTCGGCGGACGGCATCAGGCCGATCCAGCTGAGGAAGGTCTGCACCGCGTTCGGGTTGGTCGTCGGCTCGCCCGCCAGCCAGTTGTCAGGGTCGTGGAAGACCACGACCTCACCGCGCTCGGGCTCGGAGCCGAACCACGGGGTCAGCTTGTCGACCAGAACACGGTCACCCTCCTGGAGGGTGTTCTGCATCGAGTCGGACGGGATCGAGAACGCCTGCACCAGGAAGGTCTTGATCAGCAGCGCCAGCACGAGCGCGATACCGATCAGGATGGGCAGCTCCTTCCAGAAGGAGCGCGGCTTCTTGGCCTGGGGCGTCGCGTCACCGGGCCCCCGGCCGTCGGTCCCGGTCCGCTCGGCCGTGGTGCCCTCCTGTGCCGCCCCGGAGTCATTCCCGGGGGTCACGGCGCTGTCCGCGGCCGGGACGGCACTCTCCGCGGGGCGTCCGCGGGGTTCCTCGCCATCGTGTCCGGACCGTGCGCCAACCGCCACATCCCCCACGCCAACTCCTTACTCTGTGCCGCTGCCGCCTGCCCCGTACACGGCGCAGACCCACCACTCCCATAACGAGCGGGAGTTCCGCAGGGCTCGGGAGTTGGACCGATCCGTTCGGACCGTCGGGAGCAACCCTAAGCGACGGCGGAGCAGCCGCGGTCGACCCGGATACCGAGTCGGACACGGAAGCGTAGGTTTTCGGCTCCTCCAGCTCGCTCCAGTGCCCGAACGGCCAGGCGATGACCATGGCCCGGCCCACCACGGAGTCCTCGGAGACCGTGCCGCCGTAGTCGGTGTTCTGGTGCGCGCGGGAGTCCGCGGAGTTGGCCCGGTGGTCGCCCATCACCCACAGCCGTCCCTGCGGGACGGTGATGTTGAACGGCGTCAGGGAGGGGGCATTGCCGGGATACAGATAGTTCTCGTTCAGGGGAACGTCGTTGACGGTGACCCGCCCCTGCGCGTCACAGCACTTGACATGGTCGCCGCCGACACCGACGACCCGCTTGATGAGGTCCTTCTCGTTGTCCGAGGGCAGCAGGCCGATGAAGGTGAGCCCCTCCTTGACCTGCTTGACGACGACGGGGTCGTTCTTCTTCGTGGCCGGCTGCTCGTCCTGGAGCCAGCCGCCGGGGTCCTTGAAGACGACGACGTCCCCGCGCTCGGGCTTGGAGCCGAACCACGGGGTGAACTTGTCGACCAGGACCCGGTCGCCGATCTGGATGGTCTGCTCCATGGAGCCGGACGGGATCACGAACGCCTGGAGGAGGAAGGTCTTCAGGACGAGGGCGATGAGTACGGCGACGCCGACGAGGAGAGGTATCTCCTTGATCGCGGAGCGCCTGCGGCGACGCTTGACCTTGCGCTGGAGTTTGCGCCGCTCGGCACGGCTGCGTCCGGGGCCCGCGCCCGTGCCGGCCAGGGCGCGTCGGGAGCCGGTCGGCAGCAGGTTGTCGGCCGCGCTGGACGACGTACCGCGCGGTCGGCCGCGGTTACCCATGGGCTCCCGCCGTCGTCTGCTCTTCGGCGGCCGGCACGCGCGCGTAGGCGGCGGGCCGGCGCAGCCGGGTGAAGTGGTCGCCGGGCCACAGGATCCAGTCGGCCCGGCCGATGACGTCGTCGACGGGGATCATGCCGCCGCCCGGGGAGCCCAGATGGTCGCGGGAGTCGCTGGAGTTGCCACGATGGTCACCGAGGACGAAGAGGGTGCCCGGGGGCACGTCGACGTCGAAGGGCACCGTGGACGGGCGGTCGCCGGGGTACAGGAAGGTCGACTCGTCGACGGACCGGCCGTTCACCTCGATCCTCCCCTCCTTGTCACAGCAGACCACGTGGTCTCCCCCCACACCCACAACGCGCTTGATGTAGTCGGCATCCCCGAAGTACCCGGTTCCGTCGAACACGACGACATCGCCGCGCCGCGGATCGGCACCGAAACGGTACGCCAACTTATTTACGAGAACGCGGTCCCCGATCCTCAATCCCTTTTCCATGGATCCGCTGGGAATCTGGAAGGGCTGCAGCACGAAGGTGCTGAGCAGCAGCAGGAACACCAGGCAGACCAGCAGCGTGAGGGTGATCCGCCCGCCGGGTACCGACTCGGCGGCCCGTGACACCAACGCGGAACGCGACCGGCCCTCCGGTCCTCCCGTGCCCGAGATCTCCTCGGCATCGGAAGGGCGGGAGGAGCGGTCGCGCTCCGTCGGCTGTGCTTCGGTGTCCATCGGGGCCAGATGCTATCCGGCCCCGCTGTGACGCCAGAAAAGCGCTCAGTTGTCGCGCTTCTCCTTGATCTTCGCGGCCTTGCCGCGCAGCTCGCGCAGGTAGTACAGCTTCGCGCGACGCACGTCACCGCGCGTGACGAGCTCGATCTTCTCGACGATCGGGGTGTGCACCGGGAAGGTGCGCTCGACGCCGACGGAGAACGAGACCTTGCGGACCGTGAAGGTCTCGCGGACACCGGCGCCCTGACGGCGGATGACGACGCCCTTGAACTGCTGCACACGGGAGCGGTTGCCCTCGATGACGCGCACGTGGACGTTGACGGTGTCACCCGGGCGGAAGGCCGGGATGTCGCTGCGCAGCGACGCGGAGTCGACGGAGTCGAGCAGGTGAGACATTTCGTCTGCTTTCTTCGCTGATGCCACAGGTCATCAACGGGAACTAGGGTGTCCGGAAGGATGCTGTCCGCGTCGGGGCGGGCGTCGTGTCCCCCTGTGGCAGGGGCGCACGCCGGACGCACAACAGCGGCCTATTCTTCCACGCCGTCCGGCCTGCGCCAAAATCGGCCGTACCGTTCCCCCTCGGGGTCCGGTGCCCAGCCCAGGATGGAGAGCATCTCGCGGTCCTTCTTGTCGAAGGCCTTCGGGTCGCAGCGCTCGATCAGGTCGGGCCGGTGGGCCGTCGTGCGCCTGAGGGCCTCGTCGCGGCGCCAGCGGGCGATCTTGCCGTGATGGCCGCTGAGCAGCACGTCCGGGATCTGGCGCCCGCGCCACTCGGGCGGCTTGGTGTAGACGGGACCCTCCAGGAGGTTGGCCATGGCTCCGGGCGCGAAGGAGTCGTCCCGGTGGGACTCGGCGTTGCCCAGGACGCCGGGCAGCAGCCGGGCCACGGCCTCCGTGATGACGAGGACGGCCGCTTCGCCGCCGGCCAGGACGTAGTCGCCGATGGAGACCTCGTACACGGGCATCCGGGTGGCGTACTCGTCGATGACACGGCGGTCGATGCCCTCGTAGCGGGCCGGCGTGAAGAGCAGCCAGGGCCGCTCGGAGAGCTCGACGGCGAGTTCCTGGGTGAAGGGGCGGCCGCTGGGCGTGGGGACGATCAGGGCGGGCGCGTGGGAGCCCGTCTCGTAGCCGTCCGCGATGGCGGAGTCCAGCGCATCGCCCCAGGGTTCGGTCTTCATGACCATGCCCGGTCCGCCGCCGTACGGCGTGTCGTCGACGGTGTTGTGCCGGTCGTACGTCCACGAGCGCAGGTCGTGGACGTACACGTTCAGCTGTCCACGCGCGCGTGCCTTGCCGACGAGGGAGACGTTCAGGGGGTCGAGGTACTCGGGGAAGATCGTGACGACGTCGAGCCTCATGCGCTGTCGTCCCCGCTGGAGGCGATCTCCGCCTGGTCGTCGATCAGCCCGGGTGGCGGGTCGATGACGGCCTTCTGCTCCTCGAGGTCGATCTCCGTGACGATCTCCTCGACGAAGGGGATCAGGACCTCGCTGCCGTCGGGGCGCTCCACGATGAACAGGTCCTGCGAGGGCAGGTGCGAGATCTCGGTGATCCGGCCGACCTCGACGCCGTCCTTCGTCACCACGTCCAGGTCCATCAGCTGGTGGTCGTAGTACTCGTCCTCCTCCTCGGGGAGCAACTCCGGGTCCACTTCGGCGATCAGGAGCGTGTTGCGCAGCGCCTCGGCGGCGGTGCGGTCCTTCACGCCCTCGAAGCGCAGGAGGAGACGGCCGCTGTGGACGCGGCCGGTCTCGATGGTGAGGGGGCCCGTGGAGGCGGGATCCGTGAGCAGGACGGCGCCGGGCGCGAGCCTCAGCTCCGGCTCGTCGGTGCGGACCTCGACGGTGACCTCGCCCTTGATGCCGTGGGCACGGCCGATGCGAGCGACTACCAGCTGCACTGCTTGCTTCTCCTGATCTCCGACAGCCGCCTCTACGGGGCTGCGTGCACGACAACGGGCCGGGGACGGCCCAGTGGCCCTCCCCGGCCCGAGCCGGTGCTGCGTTGCGTCAGCGGACGTGGTCCACGTCGACGAGGTCGACGCGGACACCGCGGCCGCCGATGGCGCCCACGACGGTTCGCAGGGCGCGTGCGGTGCGGCCGTTGCGGCCGATCACCTTGCCGAGGTCGTCCGGGTGGACCCGGACTTCCAGCACGCGACCACGACGCAGGTCGCGCGAGGCGACCTGCACGTCGTCAGGGTTGTCGACGATGCCCTTCACGAGGTGCTCGAGCGCCTCTTCGAGCATGCTGCTCAGGCCTCGGTCGACTCAGCCGAAGAGGACTCAGCGGGAGCCTCGTCCTTCTTCTCGGCCTTCTTCTTCGGGGTGATCGCCTCACCCTTGCCCTCGTCGTCGCCGCCGAGAGCCTCGAACGTCGGACGCGCGGCCTTCTCGGCCGGCTGGAGCAGCGGAGCCGGGGCGGGCTCGCCCTTGAACTTCTGCCAGTCGCCGGTCTTCTTCAGGATGGCGAGCACGGGCTCGGTCGGCTGCGCGCCGACGGAGAGCCAGTAGGCGACGCGGTCGGGGTCGACCTCGATGCGCGAGGGGTTCTGCACCGGGTGGTACAGGCCGATCTCCTCGATCGCACGACCGTCACGACGGGTACGGGAGTCGGCGACGACGATGCGGTAGTGAGGCGCGCGGATCTTGCCCAGACGCTTCAGCTTGATCTTGACTGCCACGGGAGTTGGTTCTCCTGGATTTGACGTGGTTGGGCACGGCAGATGGCCGCGTGGGGTTGCGGTACCCGAGTGCCCGATGGACGCGTCAGCCGGAGGCGAGAGGGTTCCTGTGCGGCTGTCGAGTACAGCTAGCCATTGTGCCATACCCTGCGGGTCGCCTTGGACCGAGGCTGCGGTGGGGCATGACTGAGGGACACCCGGCGCTGCGGTGAACAGCTCGGGTGCGAACCCGGCGCCGCCGGGTGCCGTCGACAGCGTGCTCGACGGCACCCCCTGTGCCCGTGCCGTGGGCTCGACCGGCAGCCACGAGATGCCGGTGCTCGCCCGCCTCGGCCGGGTCAGCCTGCCGCCGCGCCCAGGACCTCAGGGATCCGGAACGGCTTCCCGCAGCCCCCGCACACGATCGGAGCCTGGGCCAGGACGGACGGGACGACCCGTACGTTCCGACCGCAGTCGCAGACCGCCTTGACGCGGACGCCGCCGCCGGAGGAGCCGTGGCGGGCGGCCGGGCCGCGGAAGGTGCGGGAGGTGTCGGACGTGGTCGCCGCCGAGTGGGCCTTCAGGGCCCGCTGGAGGCGCTCGATGGTCGGACGGTATCGGCGCTTCGCCTCGGGGGTGAGCAGGACCAGGGAGAAACCGCTGCTGGGATGCGGTTCCTCGGGGTGGTCGAGACCCATCTCCTCGGCGATCGCGAGGAATCTGCGGTTGTGGTAGCGGCCGGCGCGGGAGGTGTCGCGGATGCCGCGCGCGGCGGCGATGCCATGGACTGCCTCGTGAAGCAGTCGCTCGAAGGAGAGCTCGTGACCGCAGGCGGACGACGACTCCCCGATCAGGGACTCTGGCGCGGCAAGATCGGGCAACTCGGGGTGGTACCGCTGAATGTCGGCCCACGCCTGTGCCAGCTCTGCGGCGAGAACAGGTGGTGTCTGTGTCGTGCTCACGTAATGACAACGAGCCAGGGTGCCGCTGTGTTCCGATTCCGGGGCATCCCAAATAATTTGCACGTACCCGTCAGTTGCCGCTGATGCGTCCTGACGAGGGCGGGTGCGCTGATCTGTGGAGAAGCCTCACAGCTCGTACCAAGGTGGTGCGTAGCCTTACTTACGCCCGCCCGTCTCCCACCACCACCCTCAACCGAGGCCCATTCGGGCCACCCCCCTTGACTGGCGCGTAGATCGCGTCCACGCGCCGGGGCAGCTGTCGTCCGCCGTTGCGCAAGGGGCGTTTCGGTCGCTCTCCCGCCGGAGGGCGTCTCCTCAGTAAGCGCGCGCGACGACCGCGACGTTACCGGGCGCGTCGTCGGCATCGGGCACCGACCCGTCCTCGGCGACCAGACACCGTACGGTCACCGCGTGCTCGCCCAGCTCGGCCTCGCCGTCCTCGCCGAGCACCGCCCAGGGGATGCGAGCCCAGCGGCCGGCGGCGGCGGCCTCGACGGCCTCCTCGATCGTCGACACCTCCGAGGTGCGGGACTCGCGGCGCTCGCGGGACTGGGTCAGCAGCAGCGCCTGGTCCTCTTCGAGGATCGCGGGGACAAGGCCCGCCAACGCCTCCAGGGACACCGGCTCCTTGCCGCCCGGGATCCGCCGCACCAGCATCGCGGTGCCGTTCTCCAGGTCACGGGGTCCGACCTCGACGCGCACGGGTACGCCCTTGAGCTCCCAGTCGACGGCTCGGCGGCCGAAGGGGGTGTCCACCCGGTCGTCGACGTGGACGCGCACCCCCGCCGCCCTCAGCCGGTCGCCGATCTCGTGGACCTTGGCCAGAACCGCCGCGTCGTCCTTGATCGCGAGGACGACGGCCTGGGTCTGCGCCAGCCGCGGCGGGACGCGCAGCCCGTTGTCGTCGCCGTGCATCATCACCAGGGCACCGATCATGCGGGTGGTCGATCCCCAGGAGGTCTGCCAGACCAGTTCCTGGGTGCCGTCCTTCGACAGATACGAGGTGTTGAAGGCCTTGGCGAAGTTCTGGCCCAGCTCGTGGCTGGTGGCCATCTGAAGGGCCTTGCCGTCGCCCATCATGCCTTCGAGCGTGAGGGTGTTGATCGCCCCGGCGAAGCGCTCGCCCGCCGTCTTGCGGCCGGGCACGACGTCCATCGCGAGGACGTTCACCATGAAGTCCTCGTAGACCCGGCGGTGGATGTGGGCGGCGAAGTCGCGGGCGTCCTCGTAGGTGGCGTGCGCGGTGTGGCCCTCCTGCCACAGGAACTCCGTCGTACGGAGGAACAGACGCGGCCTGAGCTCCCAACGCACCACGTTCGCCCACTGGTTGATCAGCAGGGGCAGGTCGCGGTAGCTCTGCACCCACTTCGCGAAGTAGTCGTTGACGATCATCTCGGAGGTGGGCCGGACGACCGCCGACTCCTCCAGTTCCTTGCCGCCGCCGTGCGTGACGACCGCGAGTTCCGGCGCGAAGCCCTCGACGTGGTCAGCCTCCCGCGCGAGGTACGACTGCGGGATCAACAGCGGGAAGTACGCGTTCTGGGCGCCGGTCTCCTTGATGCGGGCGTCCATCTCGGCCTGCATCCGCTCCCACAGTCCGTAACCGTACGGTCGGATCACCATGGTGCCGCGCACCGGACCGTTGTCGGCCAGTTCGGCCTTGGCGATCAGATCCTGGTACCAGCGCGGGAAGTCGTCCGACCGCGGCGTGAGAACGGGTGCCTTTGCCATGGCGCGATGGTACGGGCCCAGGTTGCCGGCATGTGAAATCTCGCCACAAGGGCGCTCAGCCCGCAAGCCGGACCCGACAACCCCTGGACGCGCGGTCGAGTGCGGAGTTACCTGGCATACGGGGGGAGTGCGAGCGCACTGCACGGGGGCTACGGAAACGGGCACAGGGGAACCTCTCGGCGGATTGGGGCGCTTACCTATGACACCTACGCTCGTGCGGCAGCACCGGTCCCAGGCGGGCGAAACATCCCGCGTGGACCTCGGGGCACGCGCGCGTGACTGGTCGGAGATCCAGGAGCGGATGCTGGTGCCGCTCTACGAGGCCGTCTACGAGCGACTCGAAGTGGGCCCGAACACCCGGCTCCTCGGCCTCGGCTGCGGTTCGGGGCTGGCCCTGCTGATGGCGGCCTCCAGAGGGGCCGCGGTCACGGGTGTCGACGACTCCTCCCCCGAACGGCTCGCCCTCGCGCGGGAGCGGCTGCTTCCCGAGGCGGGGGGCACGCGCGCGCGGGGCGCGACCCGGCTGGTCGCGGGAGCCCCCGGGGACGCGGCCGACGCCACGACGCCGGCGTACACCCTGGTGACCGCCTTCGAGCCCATCGGGTGTCTCGCGGGCGACTCCGAAGGGCTCGGTGAACTGCTCGCGTCGGCGACGCCGCTGGCCGAGCGGGGGGCCGCCGTGGTACTGGCCGGCTGGGGCCCGCCGGAACGGTGCGCCACGACGTCCGTCCTGCGGCTGGCCACCAAACTGGCGGATCCGCTGCGCAGCGCCGGCAGCTGGCGCCCCGCCCTGCGGGACGACCTGGAGGAGGTCGCCCAGCGCGCCGGGCTCAAGCCGGACGGCTCCGGCCGGGTCGCCATCCCCTTCGGGTATGCCGACACCGAAAGCGCCGTGCGAGGACTGCTGTCGACGGGACTGTTCGACGCGGCGATCTCCGCGACCGACCCGGTCCAGGTCGACAAGGAGCTGACGGAGGCCCTGCACCCGCATCGGCGCCGCGACGGCACGGTGTGGATGCCGAACGTGTTCAGGTACCTGATCGCACGTACGCCCTGAGCATGGTGAGGGCGGTCAGCGACGGATTGGCCGGAAACCGTCGGTGCTGAACGCCACAGGGCGCCCCTCCGTAGAAGGGCGCCCTCAGGGTCGTGCGGGTGGGGCCGTCAGCCCATGAACTTCTTGAACTCGTCCGGCAGCTCGAAGTCCTGCGGTGCCTGCTGGCCCGGCACGCCGAAGGCGCCGCCTCCCTGGGCCGCGGCGGCGCGGCGCGCGGCCTCCTCCTGCTCCTGCTGCCTGCGCTTCATCGGGTTGCCGGAGCGCTGCTTGCCCTTGGCCTTCTTGGGCTGCTTCTTGGAGCGGCCGGGGCCGCCGCCCATGCCCGGGACACCCGGCATCCCCGGCATGCCGCCGCCCTGAGCCATCCTGGACATCATCTTGCGGGCCTCGAAGAACCGCTCGACCAGGCCCTTCACCGCGCTGACCTCGACACCCGATCCCTTGGCGATACGGGCACGGCGGGAGCCGTTGATGATCGTCGGCTCCTGGCGCTCGGCCGGGGTCATCGACTTGATGATCGCGCCGATGCGGTCGACTTCACGCTCGTCGAGGTTGTTGATCTGGTCCTTGATCTGGCCCATGCCCGGGAGCATGCCGAGCAGCTTGGAGATGGAGCCCATCTTCCTGACCTGCTCCATCTGGGCCAGGAAGTCGTCCAGGGTGAAGTCCTGGCCCTTCTTGGACGCCAGCTTGGAGGCCATTTTCTCGGCCTCTTCCTGGCTGAACGTCTTCTCCGCCTGCTCGATCAGGGTGAGCAGGTCACCCATGTCGAGGATGCGGGAGGCCATCCGGTCAGGGTGGAAGGCGTCGAAGTCCTCGAGCTTCTCGCCGTTCGACGCGAACATGATCGGCTTGCCGGTGACCGAGGCGATCGACAGGGCCGCACCACCGCGGGCGTCACCGTCGAGCTTGGAGAGGACGACGCCGTCGAAGCCGACACCGTCGCGGAAGGACTCGGCTGTGTTGACGGCGTCCTGGCCGATCATCGCGTCGACGACGAACAGGATCTCGTCGGGCGAGACCGCGTCGCGGATGTCCGCGGCCTGCCGCATCAGCTCCTGGTCGATGCCGAGGCGGCCGGCCGTGTCCACGATCACGATGTCGTGGACCTTGGACTTCGCGAAGTCGATGGAGTCCTTGGCGACCTTGACCGGGTCGCCGACGCCGTTTCCCGGCTCGGGCGCGTAGACCGCGACACCGGCGCGCTCGGCGACGACGCTGAGCTGGTTCACGGCGTTCGGGCGCTGGAGGTCGGCGGCGACCAGGAGCGGCGAGTGGCCCTGCTCCTTCAGCCAGCGGCCGAGCTTGCCCGCGAGGGTGGTCTTACCGGCACCCTGCAGACCCGCGAGCATGATCACGGTCGGCGGCTGCTTGGCGAAGCGCAGGCGCCGGGTCTCGCCGCCGAGGATCGTGACGAGTTCCTCGTTGACGATCTTCAGGACCTGCTGGGCCGGGTTCAGCGCCCGCGAGACCTCGGCGCCGAGGGCGCGCTCCTTGACGTTCTTGATGAACGTGCGGACGACAGGCAGGGCAACGTCGGCTTCGAGGAGCGCGATACGGATTTCGCGCGCCGTGGCGTCGATGTCCGCCTCGGACAACCGGCCCTTGCCGCGGAGGTTTTTGAAAGTCGCGCTGAGGCGGTCGGAGAGGGTATCGAACACGGTGGCGTCGGTCCTCGGAGTCGGGAGCAGTGTGAGCGTCTTCCAGGGTATCCGGCCGCGCAAGACAATCGTCCCCGCCCGCTGTGCACAGCAGGCGGGGACAGGAACGCCGCGGGCCGTTCAGGTCATGCCCGAAGCGTCTCCTCCAGCCTGCGCGCGGCCGAGGCCGCCTCGTCGGCCGGCAACGGCACGCCCTCGCCGGTGGTGACGTAGAAGGCGTCGACCGCGTTGGAACCCAGCGTGCTGACGTGCATGCTGCGCACCCGGACCTTCGCCTCCTCCAGCGCCCGCCCGATGCGGTGCAGCAGCCCGGGGGCGTCATGGGCCCGGACCTCGATCACCGTCGCGTGCCGGGAGGCGGCCGGGGCGACCTTCACCCGGGCCGGGGGCGCGACGACCCCGCGGCGGCGCGGATAGGCGGCGTCCCGCTCGGCGAGGCGGGCGGCGATGTCCAGCGAGCCGTCCAGGGCACGCACCAGGTCGGCGCGGAGCCGGGCGGCCTGCGGCAGGGAGCCGTACTCGGCGGCGACCCGCCAGTTCAGCAGCAGCGCGGAGCCCTCGACGCCGTCCGGCAGGTCGAGGGTGCGCAGTTCGGCCGTGCGGACGGTGAGGCGGTGCATGGCGAGAACCCCGGCCACCGCGGGCAGCACGCCCGCCTGGTCCGGTACGGCGATGAGGAGTTCCACGCCGAGCGGCTCGGGGTCACCGGACGGCTGGTCCTCGGTCGGCGGTTCGGTCTGTGCGCGCAGTGACAGTACGGGGCTGCCCGTCGCCATTGCCTCGATCGCGAGCCGTTCCTGTTCGGCGGTGGGCGCCGCCGCCTCGGGGTCCTCCGGTTCGTCGCCGGAGAGGACCGCGGAGACCCGCTTGACCAGGTCGGCGACGAGGGAGCCGCGCCAGGACGACCAGGCGGCCGGGCCGGTGGCCAGCGCGTCCGCCTCGGTGAGCGCGTGCAGCAGCTCCAGCGTGCTCTGCGAGCCGACCGCCTCGGCGACCGAGCGCACGGTGGCCGGGTCCTCGAGGTCACGCCGGGTGGCCGTGTCGATGAGCAGCAGGTGATGGCGTACGAGGGTGGCGAGCACGGCCACCTCGGCGCGGTCGAAGCCGATGCGGGCGGCCACGTCCTTGGCGATGATCTCGCCGGCCACGGAGTGGTCGCCCGGCCAGCCCTTGCCGATGTCGTGCAGCAGCGCGGCGACCAGGAGGAGGTCGGGGCGGTGGACGCGGCGGGCGAACTCGGAGGCGCGCACGGCGGTCTCGATGAGGTGCCGGTCGACGGTCCACACGTGCACGGCGTTGCGCTGCGGCCGGCAGCGCACCCGCTCCCAGTCGGGCAGCAGCCGGGTGATCAGGCCTTCGGCCTCCAGCGCCTCCCAGACGTCGATGGTGGGCTGCCCGGAGCCGAGCAGGGTCACCAGCTGTTCACGTGCCTCGGCGGGCCAGGGCGTGGGCAGGGGGCGCACGGCGGCCGCCATCCGCCGTACGGCGTGCAGGGAGAGCGGAAGCCCGGCCTGCGCGGCGGCGGCCGCGGCACGCAGCGGGAGCACGGGATCGCGTTCGGGGCGCGCGGCGCGGGCGAGCACCACCTCGCCGTCCTGCTCCACCACGCCTTCGGCCAGCGGAGAGCGCTCGGCGACGGGCTTGCCGCCCCCGAGCATGGCGCGCAACCGCGGCCGTACAGCGCGCGACTTGAGCACGCGCCCCACTTCACGCCAGGTGACATCACTGGCGTACGAGATGACCCGCGCCGCCTCGTAGACCTGCCGCAGCAGGGTGTCGGCGTCGAGCAGGCCGAGCTCGGCCGCGACCTGGTCCTGCTCCTGGAGTGCGAGCCGGTCGGTCGCGCGGCCCGTGGTCAGGTGCAGGGCGTCCCGGACGTCGAGGAGCCGGCGCCGGGCGTCGTCGAGGCCCTCGCGCGGGGCGTCGGCCAGCCAGGAGGCGGCGACGGCGCGCAGGGCGGTGGCGTCGCGCAGACCGCCGCGCGCCTCCTTGAGGTCCGGCTCCAACAGGTACTGCAGCTCGCCCTGCCGCTCGCCGCGCTCGGCGCACAGTTCCTGGAGCTCGGGCAGGCGTTTGGGGGCCTGGTTGCGCCAGTCGGCGAGGACGGCGGTGCGCAGGCCGGCCGTGAGACCGAGGTCACCGGCGAGGTGGCGGGCGTCCAGCAGGCCCAGCTGCACCTTGAGGTCCTCGGCGGCCGTCTTGCGGGCCTCGGCGGGCGTACGCACCGAGTGGTCCAGGGCCAGGCCCAGGTCCCAGACGGGGTACCAGAGGCGGTCGGCCAGGGCGGCGACCGCGCCGGAGTCGCTGCCGTCGTGCAGCAGGAGCAGGTCCAGGTCGCTGCGTGGGGACAGTTCGCCGCGGCCGTAACCGCCGACGGCGACCAGGGAGACCCCGCGCAGACCCTCGGCGCCGGCGCTGAACAGCCCCGACAACCAGTCGTCCGTGAGTTCGGACAGCGCCGAACGGCGCGGCGGCCCGGACTGCACCCCCTCGGTGAGGAGGCGCAGCCGGGCCGCCGCATAGCCGCTGGGTCCCGAGTCCTCTGCATCCTTGCGCATGTCCGTACTCGTCACCCAGTGGCTCCTGTTCTCTTCTTCTGTCAGAGCGCGTCCGGGCCGCGCTCGCCGGTGCGGACCCTTACGGCGGTCTCGACCGGGAGGGACCAGACCTTGCCGTCACCGATCTTGCCGGTGCGGGCGGCCTTGACGATGACGTCGATCAGCTGCTCGGCGTCGTCGTCCTCCGCCAGTACCTCGATGCGGATCTTCGGGACCAGGTCGACCGTGTACTCGGCACCGCGGTAGACCTCGGTGTGGCCCCGCTGACGACCGTAACCGCTCGCTTCGGTGACCGTCAGGCCGTGCACTCCGAAGGCCTGGAGGGCTTCCTTGATCTCGTCGAGCCGGTGGGGCTTCACGACAGCGGTGATGAGCTTCATGCGTCCACCTTCTTGGTCTCCGTCGCGGCCACGGCGGGACCCGCGGATCCGACGACACCGCCGCCGGCGCCGCTGAAGTCGTATGCGGTCTCGGCGTGCTCGGCCTGGTCGATGCCGGCGACCTCCTCGTCCTCGGTGACCCGCATACCGATCGTCTTGTCGATCAGGAAGGCGAGGATCGCGGAGGCGACGAGGGAGTAGGCGAGGACCGCGAAGACACCGGCGCACTGCTTCCAGAACTGCGTCATGCCGCCGCCGTAGAAGAGGCCCTCGACGTCGGACTGGCCGTGGCCGCTGGCGAAGAGGCCGATCAGCAGGGAGCCGACGACACCGCCGACCAGGTGGACACCGACGACGTCGAGCGAGTCGTCGTAGCCGAACCGGTACTTCAGGCCGACGGCCATGGCGCACAGCACACCGGCGATGACGCCGACCGCGATGGCGCCGAGCGGGGAGACCGCGCCACCCGACGGGGTGATGGCGACCAGACCGGCGACCGCGCCGGAGGCGGCACCCAGGGTGGTGAACGCGCCGTGGCGGATCTTCTCGTAGGCGAGCCAGGCCAGCATGGCGGCGGCGGTGGCGACCTGCGTGTTGACGAACATCAGCGCGCCGACGCCGTCGTCGTTGCCGAGCCACGAGCCGGCGTTGAATCCGAACCAGCCGAACCACAGGAGGCCCGCGCCGAGCATGACCAGCGGGAGGCTGTGCGGGCGCATCGGGTCCTTCTTGAAGCCGACCCGCTTGCCGATCACGAGGATCACGCCGAGCGCCGCGGCACCCGCGTTGATGTGGACCGCCGTACCGCCGGCGAAGTCGATCACGCCCAGGTCGAAGGCCCAGCCGCCGGTGCCCCAGACCCAGTGCGCGACCGGGAAGTAGACGACCGTGGCCCACAGGGCGACGAACAGCGACCACGCCGTGAACTTCACGCGGTCCGCGAGGGCACCGCTGATCAGGGCGGGGGTGATGATGGCGAACATCATCTGGAAGACCATGAAGACGAAGATCGGGATGGTGTAGCCGTCCCACAGCTGGGTCAGGCCGACATTGCTCATGCCGAGCCAGTCCGAGTTCCAGCCGACGATGTGGCCGGAGTCAGTACCAAAGGCCATGGAGAAGCCGTACAGCACCCACAGGATGGTGACGATCCCTATGCTGATGAAGCTCATCATCAGCATGTTCAGGGTGCTCTTGACGCGGACCATGCCTCCGTAGAAGAAGGCCAGGCCCGGGGTCATGATCAGCACCAGGGCAGAACAGATAAGCATGAAGCCTGTGTTGGCGGACGACAGCTTGGGTGCGTCCGCCGCGATCATGATGGCTGGTGCCATCGGCGTCTCCTCGTCATTGGTACGGCCCCGTGCGGGCGAAGCCTTGAGCGGTTATGAGGGGTGGGCCGGTTATGCGCCATGAGATTCGCGCAGCACGGTTTCGATGGAAGCCCCTCATTGTTTCGCCGGCGTGACGAAGGCGCCTTGCGTGTTACGCCTCGATGAACTGGCAGATATGGCCCGAGTCGATCGTTATCGTGGCGCAACCTTCGGCCCGGGAAGCGGTCCGGCCGCGGTCGGCCCTCCGATGACCTGGCATGGGGGAGCCGAGTCGGGCAGTTCGGGAGGGCCGGCCGCGGCCGGAGTTCAGGGAGGCGGGCCGCCCTGTCAGACCGCCTCGGCGGTCTCGGGCAGCTCGATGGCGAGCTGGTCGGTGAGGTCCACGACCTCCGCGAGGTCACCGAAATCGCGTACGGCCGTGTCGACCGTCTTTCGGATACGAGTGTTGACCCGCTCGGAGCGGACCTTCTTGGCGATCTGCATGGCCCGCGCGGTCAGCACGGTGCCCTGCTCGGGCTCCCGCTGGAGCAGGTGCACGGTGGCCATCCCGATCAGGTTCAGTGCGTACGACCGCTGGTGCTCGTCGTCCTTCGAGAACAGCTCGACGGCGCGCCGCATCAAGGGCTCGGCGAGGGAGGCGTAGGTGGGACTGCGGCCGGCGACGTAGGCGAGGTCGCGGTAGGAGTGGGAGTTCTCGCCGTACAGCTCGGCCTCGGAGAAGAAACGGATCCAGTCGGGGTCCGGCTCGTCCCACTCGTCGGCGTCGGCGAAGACGTCCTCGGCCATCCGGACCGCCCGCTTGCACTTGCCGGGCTGCCCCATGTTGGCGTACGCGCGGGCCTCCATCGCATACAGCATGGACTGGGTGCGCGGGCTCGCGCAGTCCCGGCTGCCGTACTGCGCGAGATGGATCAGCTCCAGTGCGTCGTCGGGCCGCCCGAGGTGAATCATCTGGCGGCTCATGCTGGACAGGACGTACGAGCCGAGCGGCTTGTCACCCGCCTCTTTGGCGGCGTGCAGGGCAAGGACGAAGTACTTCTGCGCCGTGGGCTGCAGCCCGACGTCGTACGACATCCAGCCCGCCAGCTCGGCGAGCTCGGCGGCGACCTTGAACAGGGTGCGGGTGGTCGCCTCGGGCTGGGGTTCCTGGAGGAGGTCCGTCACCTCGTGCAGTTGGCCGACGACCGCCTTGCGGCGCAGGCCGCCGCCGCACTGGGCGTCCCACCGGCGGAACATCACCGTGGTCGACTCGAGGAGTTCCAGCTCGGGCCGCGACAGCCTGCCGCGGCGGGCCGCGGGCGACACGGGCTCCGGCTCCTTGAGCGGGGTGGAGGTCGCGGGCACCAGCCAGCGCTGCATGGGCTCGATGAGGGACGGGCCCGCGGACAGGACCAGCGAGGTTCCGAGGAAGCCGCGCCGCGCCAGCATCAGGTCGCTGCGCGAGAACTCGCTGAGCAGGGCCACGGTCTGCGGGCCCGTCCAGGGCAGGTCGACTCCGGTCGCGGAGGGTGACTGGCGGGCGGTGCGCAGTCCGAGGTCCTCGACGGAGACGACACATCCGAACCGCTCGGAGAACAGCTCGGACAGGATCCGGGGGATGGGTTCGCGGGGGTTCTCGCCGTCCAGCCAGCGGCGGACCCGCGAGGTGTCGGTGGAGATGTGGTTGGCCCCCAGCTGGCGGGCCCGGCGGTTGACCTGGCGCGCCAGCTCGCCCTTCGACCAGCCGCTGCGCACGAACCAGGAAGTGAGCAGTTCGTTGGGGCGCTTGTCAGTGTTCGCAGCGTGCGTCGCGTTCGTCGCGTGTGACGTGTGCGCCGCGTGCGTTGCGTTCATCGCGGCCGTCGCGTCTGCCGCGTTCGCTCCGCTACCGCCGTTGCCGCTCACTGGAACGCCCCCATCCCTGAGACCACTTGTCACTGAGTGCGCCAAGGCCTATCAGAATGCCGGTAAATACCGCCTCCCGTCCGGCAGTTGTCATCCTCCGGACGGGGAGTCGACTTGCCTCCGGCATACCCACAAGCGCATGAGCCTCCAGGACTCGTGCACTCAGCGTAATCCGACGATCACGCGTCCAGCCATGGCGATCCCAGAAACGCCACCATTCGCCACCCCTTCGAATGAACTAACGGTGGCCGCCGCGCGATTCACTTGACAGAGAGCGAACGGGAGTGGGCGGAGCGGTGCATTGAGGGGCGCGCGCCGCCGAGCGCACCACCCGGGGTACACCTCAGCGCCGCGTGCACCCGAAAGCGGTGACGGAGGGTCACAGTTCGCGTTCGCCACGTAACCACCGGCGCGCCGGACACGTTGGAGGGGGCATGGGCTTCACGATCGGCGGCATTCGGGAGATCCGCTCCAGTTCACGTCGGCGCGGCCGCTCGTCGGAGTGCACCGCTGTCGCCGAGTTCACCGGCCTCTGGGGATGGGACGTGGTCCCGGGCGCGCGCGCCGCGGCGGGCGCCTGCTCGTGCGGCCGCGCCGACTGCGCCGCCCCCGGCGCCCACCCCTTCGGATTCGCGTCCCGGGTCCCGGCCGGCGCCACGCTCGACGAAGTGACCCGCGCCTGGGCGGAGTTCCCCGGCGCCGCGGTGATGCTGCCGGTCGGCCGGGCCTTCGACGTGATCGAGGTGGCCGAGTCCGCCGGGCGCCGCGCGCTGATCCGTCTGGAGCGCATGGGGCTCCCGCTCGGCCCGGTGATCTCCACCCCCGAGGGCCGCGCCCACTTCTTCGTCACCCCCGGCGGCGCCGCCGAACTCCCCGACCTCCTCTACCGCATGGGCTGGGACGACCCCACCTCCCTCGACCTGCGCGGCCTCGGCCCCGGCACCCACATCACGGCCCCGCCGTCGGACCGTGGCGGACGGGGCCCGGCGCGCTGGCTGCGCCCGCCGGAACTGGACACGGCCACGAAGCCCCCGGCGGCCAGGCTGCTGCTGGGCACGCTGGCCTACGCGGCACACCGGTCGCGCGCCTAGGGCCTGTTGCGAAAGTGGCCTCGTCGCCCGGAGGGCGGCCGCGCGGCGTCCGGTGCGTGCTCTGGGGGTCCCCCCGGCCGAAGGCTGGGGGAGTGCCGCCCGGAAGCCCTCGTACTGGGCGTACTCGGGCTTTCGGGCGGTGCGGCGAGAGTGCGTGCCGGGCGTCGCGCGGCAGAGGCCACTTTCGCAACAGGCCCTAGCCGGACGGGTCACGCCGTAGTCGGCCAAGTCGGCCGCACACAGCGAAGCGCCCGCTCCCGACTGCACCTCGGGGGCGGGCGCTTCTTGGCGGATTCCATCGGTCAGTCGCCGATGAGCGCGTCCACGAACGCTTCCGGCTCGAAGGGTGCCAGGTCGTCGGCGCCCTCTCCCAGCCCGACCAGCTTCACCGGCACCCCCAGTTCCCGCTGCACCGCGATCACGATGCCGCCCTTGGCCGTGCCGTCCAGCTTGGTCAGGACGATGCCCGTGATGGCGACGACCTCGGCGAAGACGCGGGCCTGGACCAGACCGTTCTGGCCGGTGGTGGCGTCGAGGACGAGCAGCACCTCGTCGAGCGGGGCCTGCTTCTCGACGACCCGCTTGACCTTGCCGAGCTCGTCCATGAGGCCGGTCTTGGTGTGCAGGCGCCCGGCGGTGTCGATGAGCACGACGTCCGCGCCCATCTCCTTGCCCTCCTTCACGGCGTCGAACGCGACGGAGGCCGGGTCACCGCCCTCGGGCCCGCGCACGGTGTGCGCACCGACCCGCTCGCCCCAGGTCTGCAACTGGTCGGCGGCGGCGGCCCGGAACGTGTCGGCGGCACCGAGGACCACACTGCGCCCGTCGGCCACGAGCACGCGCGCCAGCTTGCCGGTGGTGGTGGTCTTACCGGTGCCGTTGACGCCGACGACCATCACGATGCCGGGCTTGCTGGTCTCCGGCTCGGTCCTGACCGTGCGGTCGAGGTCGGTGCCGACCAGCTTGAGCAGTTCGTCGCGCAGCAGAGCGCGCAGCTCGTCCGGTGTCCGGGTGCCGAGCACCTTCACCCGCTCCCGCAGCCCCTCGACCAGCTCCTGGGTGGGGGTCACGCCGACGTCGGCGGTGAGGAGGATGTCCTCGATCTCCTCCCAGGTGTCCTCGTCGAGGTGCTCGCGCGACAGGAGCGTGAGCAGCCCCTTGCCGAGCGCGTTCTGCGAGCGGGAGAGCCGCGCGCGCAGCCGGACCAGACGGCCGGCCGTGGGTTCCGGGACCTCGATCTCGGGGGTGACGGGAGCTTCTGGGACAGGGGGCTCCTCGACGACGACCGGGGCCGAGCCGTCCGGGAGATCCACCTCCTCTATGGTCCGGCGCGGTTCGTCGCGCGGCGTCTCGGCCTCGTCGCCGACGTGCGGCTCGGCCGGAGGGGCGGTGATGTCAGGGGCCGAGGGGGGCGGTGGGGGCAGGGACTTCTTGCGCCGGCTGCCGACCACGAGCCCGCCGAGCGCGACGAGCGCGACCACGGCGATGACTACAACAAGGATGACGATGTCCATAACCCACCCAGTATCGGCCATGGGGCGATCCGAACCCAGCTTGTACCTTCCTCCAAAGGTCGTCGGCAACCCGGTCGGCGCCCACGGCCTCGGCCGGGTGGCGCCGGTCGCGGCCCGGGGCCTGCCGTCCGCGGCCGTGCCGAAGCCGGCGGTCACCGCGGCGGCTCCGGCCGAGGAGTCCGCGCCTCTGGCTGTCTGACGAACCGTCAGCTACCGTCCCCTTCCCACCCGCCGTTTCCCACCCACCGCGTGAAGGGGGACTCCCATGCCCGTCACGGTCGTCCGTTTCAACCTGGTCGAGCCCGGCGCCACTCCCGCCTCGCTCAGCGCCCGTTACCGGGCCGCGCTGGAGATGGCGGCGTACGCCGACGGCCACGGGATCACCACCGTGCAGACCGAGGAGCACCACGGCGTCGACAACAACTGGCTGCCCTCGCCGTTCGCCTTCGCGGGCGCGGTGTTCGGGGCCACGCGCCGGATCGCGGTCACGGTCTCGGCGGTCATCGGACCGCTGCACGACCCGCTCAGGCTGGCCGAGGACATCGCCGTCCTGGACCTGCTGAGCGGCGGACGGCTGGTCACGGTCGCCGGGATCGGGTACCGGCCGGAGGAGTACGCGCTCTTCGACGTGGAGTGGAAGCGGCGCGGCCGGATCCAGGACGAGGTGCTGGAGACGGTGCTGAAAGCCTGGACGGGCGAGCCCTTCACGTACCGGGGCCGCACGGTACGGGTCACCCCGCGCCCCTGCTCCGACCCGCACCCCCTGCTCCTGGTCGGCGGGTCCTCGAAGGCCGCCGCCCGCCGGGCCGCACGCCTCGGGCTGCCCTTCTTCCCCAGCGCGCATCTGCCGGAGCTGGACGCCTACTACAAGGAGCGGCTCGTCGAGTACGGCACCGAGGGCTGGACCATGATGCCGGCCTCCGAGACGCCCCTGCTGCACCTCGCCGAGGACCCGGACGAGGCGTGGGACCGCTACGGTTCCCACTTCCTCCACGAGGCACGTACCTACGCCTCCTGGCAGTCCGGCGACATCCGCTCGGCCGTGCGGTCGGCGGCCACCACGGTGGACGAGCTGCGCGCGGAGGGTGTGTACCGGATCCTCACCCCGGACCAGTGCCTGTCCCAGGGCCTGGACAACCTGGTCCTGCATCCCCTGGCGGGCGGGATGCCGGTGGAGGAGGGGTGGCGGAGTCTGCGCTTGTTCGCGGAGCGGGTGGTACCGGAGCTGGCGGACTGATCCCCGTACGAGGACCGCCGTCCCGGCTCGGACAGTGGCCGAGCCGGGACGGCGGCGGGGTACGGGGAGAGGGCAGCGGGGACTTGGCCCTTCCCCCCGGGTTCACGGGGCCTCGGCAGGAGGCTCAGCCCATCTCCTCCAGGGACTTGCCCTTCGTCTCCTTGACGTACTTGAGGACGAACGGGATGGAGAGGGCGGCGAAGACCGTGTAGATCACGTAGGTCACGGAGAGGTTCCAGTCGGCCAGCGACGGGAAGCTCGCGGTGATGGCCCAGTTGGCGATCCACTGCGCGGCGGCGGCCACGCCCAGGGCGGCGGCTCGGAGCTTGTTCGGGAACATCTCGCCGAGGAAGACCCAGACGACCACACCCCAGGACAGGGCGAAGAAGAGTACGAACACATGGGCGGCGATCAGGGCGACCCAGCCCTGCGTGGCCGGCAGCTTGCCGCCGACGAGGTCGTAGCTGAACGCCCAGGCCTCCAGGGCGAGGCCGATCACCATGCCGACGGAGCCGATGAGGGCCAGTGGCCTACGGCCGACACGGTCGACGAAGATCATGGCGATCACGGTGCCGACGATGTTGATGATCGACGTGGTGAACGAGTAGAAGAACGAGTCCGACGGGTCGACACCGACCGACTGCCACAGCGTCGAGGAGTAGTAGAACGCGACGTTGATGCCGACGAACTGCTGGAAGACCGAGAGGCCGATGCCGATCCAGACGATCGGCTTGAAGAAGAAACCGCCGCCGAGCAGGTCCTTGAAGGCCGACTTGTGCTCGCTCTTCATGGCGAGCTCGATCTCGGTGACCCGGGCGTCCAGGTCGATCTTGTCGCCCTCGACCTCTTCGAGGATCTCGCGGGCACGCTCGTGCTTGCCGACGGAGATCAGGAAGCGCGGGGACTCGGGGATCGCGAAGGAGAGCAGACCGTAGAGGACGGCCGGGACCACCATGACGCCCAGCATGACCTGCCAGGCCTCCAGGCCCATCAGCTTGCCGCGTTGGTCGCCGTCGGCGGCGTTCAGCAGACCCCAGTTGACCAGCTGCGAGATTGCGATACCGACGACGATCGCGGCCTGCTGGAAGGAGCCGAGGCGGCCGCGGTAGGCCGGCGGGGCGACCTCGGCGATGTAGGCGGGGCCGATCACGGACGCCATACCGATGGCGAAACCGCCGACGACCCGCCAGAAGGCGAGGTCGTACAGCGCGAAGGGCAGTGCCGAGCCGACGGCGCTGACCGTGAAGAGGGCGGCGGCGATCTGCATGCACCGGATACGGCCGATGCGGTCGGCTATGCGGCCGGCGGTCGCGGCGCCGATGGCGCAGCCGATCAGGGCGATGGCGATGACCTGCGCCAGGGCCGCCGATCCGACGTCGTACCGGTCCCGGATGGCTTCGACGGCACCGTTGATCACGGAGCTGTCGTAGCCGAAGAGGAAACCACCCATCGCGGCCGCCGCCGCGATGAAGATGACGTGCCCGAGATGATCGGGGTGAGCCGTTGCGGCTCCTGACTTGGGTGCCTGCGCTGTGCTGGTCACGTGTACTCCTCGGGCCACCGGCAACGCCGCCGGCGGGGGTCGGCCCTTCGAGGTAGGTGGTACCTGAAGGTAAAAGCAACATTGCCGAGACTATGCCTTCAAGTTTCGAAGTCAATAGGGGGTGTCTGTGAGCTATGCCCAGCCAAGTGGCAGTGTTGCGTTCAAGACTTGAAGAAACGAAGGAGATCGAAGTGGAGTGAGGGGAGCGGGCGGAGAGGACCGCGGGTGCAGAAGTGGCGGAGGTCAGCGGAGTCGCTGCGAGATGACCTTCGAGACACCGTCGCCCTGCATGGAGACGCCGTAGAGCGCGTCGGCGACCTCCATCGTCCGCTTCTGGTGCGTGATCACGATCAGCTGCGACGCCTCCTGCAGCTCCTGCATGATCCGGATCAGCCGCTGGAGGTTGGTGTCGTCGAGCGCCGCCTCGACCTCGTCCATGACGTAGAACGGGCTGGGCCGCGCCTTGAAGATCGACACCAGCAGCGCCACAGCGGTGAGGGAGCGCTCACCACCCGACAGCAGCGACAGCCGCTTGACCTTCTTGCCCGGCGGCCGGGCCTCGACGTCCACGCCCGTGGTGAGCATGTTGTCGGGATCGGTCAGCACGAGCCGTCCGTCCCCGCCCGGGAACAGCCGGCTGAACACGCCCTCGAACTCACGGGCCGTGTCCCGGTACGCCTCGGTGAAGACCTGCTCGACGCGCTCGTCGACCTCCTTGACGACCTGGAGCAGGTCGGCGCGGGTCTTCTTCAGGTCCTCGAGCTGCTCGCTGAGGAACTTGTGACGTTCCTCCAGCGCCGCGAACTCCTCCAAGGCGAGCGGATTGACCTTGCCGAGCTGCTGGTACGCCCGCTCGGCGGCCTTCAACCGCCGCTCCTGCTCGGCCCGGTGGAACTGCCTGGGCTGGTTGCGCGGGTGCTCCGGATCCTCCGGCAGCTCCTCGCCCTCGGCGGGGGGCGAGGGCGGCACCAGTTGGTGCGGGCCGTACTCGGCCACGAGCCCCGCGGGTTCCACACCGAGTTCCTCCAGCGCCTTGGTCTCCAGCTGCTCGATCCGCAGCCGTTTCTCGGCGCCGAGTACCTCGCCCCGGTGGACTGAATCCGTCAACTTGTCGAGCTCGGCCTTGAGGTCGCGGCAAGTGGCGCGGGCGGCGGTCAGCTCCTGCTCGCGGCGGGCCTTGGCGGCCTCGGCGGCGGTGCGCTCCTCGTCGGCGCGGGCGAGGGAGACCTCGACGTGCGCGAGCAGCTGCCGGGCGCCGGAGGCGACGGCCTCCGCCACCGCCGCCTCATGTCTGAGCCGCGCCCGCCGCTGTTCCGCACGCGCGCGTGCCTCGCGTTCCGCACGGGCGGCCCGGTCCAGCGCGTCGGCCCGTCCGGACAGCCCCTTGACCCGTTCCTCGTGCGTACGGACCTGAAGCCGGGCCTCCATCTCGGTCTGCCGGGCGTTGGCCCCGTCGGCGGCGAGCCGGTCCCGTACGGAGGTGTCGGGCTCCTCCTCGACCGGCATCTCCTCCGCCACCGCGAGCCGTTCGGCGAGTTCCTCGACCTCCTGCAGAGCCCGGTCGAGCGCGTCCTGCGCCCGCGCGGCCGCGGCGACAGACCGTTCCGCCTCCCCCGCGGCCCCGCGCGCCTGCCCGGACAACCGCCCGAGCTGCTGCGCCACAGCCGACTTCTCCCGGTCCGCGGCCCTGCGCCGCTCCCCCAGCTCCTCGACGAGCGCGGCACACTCCTTCCGCCGCTCCACGGCCGCGTGCTGCGCCTCGGTGAGTTCCTCGCACCGCACGGCCAGTTCCTCCAACTGGGCGGCGGCCTCGTCCACGGACGCCTGCACTTCGAGCAGGCTCGGCGCCCCGGCGGACCCGCCCTGCGCGAAGTGCGCACCGAGCAGGTCGCCTTCTGCGGTCACGGCGGTGAGATCAGGGCGCGCGTAGACGAGATCCTCGGCGTCCTCGAGAGTGCCGACGACGACGATGCCCCGCAGGAGACGCCGTACGGCGGGCATGAGGTCGGAGGGAGCGCGGACCAGGTCGGCGGCGAAGGGAGGAGCGCCGGGGCGGGTGTTTCCGGAGGCGGCCGGCGCGTGCTCGGCGAAGCCGGGGTCCCCGGACGCAGCCGGCGCGTGCTCGGCGAAGCCGGGGTCCCCGGACGCAGCCGGCGCGTGCTCGGCGAAGCCGGGGTCCCCCGACGCAGCCGGCGCGTGCTCGGCGAAGCCGGGGTCCCCGGACGCAGCCGGCGCGTGCTCGGCGAAGCCGGGGTCCCCGGACGCAGTCGGCACAGAGCCGACGGACCCTAGGGCTCCGGAGTCGACCGACACAGGCCCGACGGACCCGACATCCCCGGAAGCAACCGGCGCAGGCCCGACGGACCCTAGGGCTCCGGAGGCAGCCGGTGCGTGCTCGGGGGACCCGGGGTCCGCGTCTGCGGAGGCAGGCGCGTGCTCGGGGGACCCGGAGGCCGCGTCTGCGGCTGCCGGGGGCCACGTGCCCGGCGCGCTGACCCCGGCCCCGGTGTCCGTGCGCTCCCCCGGCCGCGCGCCCCCGGCGTTCCCCGCCGAGGCCCGCGTCCGCGGCCCTGTGCCCCACTCCTCCGGCGCCCCCGCCAGCAACAGCGCCGCCCGGCCCGCGTCCTGCTTGCGCAGGAGGCGGATCGCGTCGGCGGCGGCGGACGGGGTGGTGACCGCGAGGGCGTCGGCGGCGGCGCCGAAGGCGGCGGCCAGGGCGACCTCGTGGCCCGGGGTGACGGTCAGGAGTTCGGCGGCGGGGCCGAGCATGCCGCTGAGGCGGTCCTTCGCGGCGAGCAGCGCACCCGTGCCGTCCTTGCGGCGCAGGCCCAGGGCGAGGGCCTCGTGGCGGGCCTGGGTCGCGGCCCGTCTGCGTTCCGCCGCGGTGGCCGCCTCCCGGGCCGCCGTGAACGCGGCCTCCGCCTCAGCGAGTTGCTGCTTGGCGGCGTCGTGCCGCTCGGCGAGTTCGACGTCGCCGGCGTCGAGGCCGTCGACCTCGGCCTTGAGCGCCTCGTACTCCTCCTGCGCGGCGACGGCCCGTTCCTGGGCCTCGTCGCGGGCGGCGGCCAGGCGATCGATCTCGGCCTGGGCGGAGGACGCGCGGGAACGGGCGGCGTTGACCTGGCCGTTCAGTCGGGCGAGGCCCTCGCGGCGGTCGGCAATCGCGCGGGCGACATCCTTCAGGCGCCGCTCCTCATGTGCCAGCTCGCGTTCCAGATCGGCGCGGTGGGCGACCGTGTCCTCCAGGGCACGCTCGGCCGCCTCCAGAGCCGCTTCGAGCTCGGCCTCCTGCTCACGGATCCGGGCGGCCTCGCGCTCCATGTCCTCGGGGTCGCGGCCACGCCGCTCCTCGGGGGGCACGGAGGTCGCGCTCTTCACGCGCGCTTCGGCCAGCGAGATCGTGCCGCGCACCCGCTCGGCCAGTTGGGAGAGCTCGTACCAGGTCTGCTGGGCGCGCTGGAGCCGGGGGGTGAGCTGCCGTACCTCGTCCTCCAGGAGCGCCTCGCGCTGAAGGGCCTTCTTCAGCTCCAGCTCGGCGGCTTCCTTGCGTTCCTTGAGTGCGGCCTCGTCCGCGATCTCGGCTTTCAGCGCTTCCCGCAGTCGTACGAGATCGTCGGCGAGCAGGCGCAGGCGCGCGTCGCGGAGGTCGGCCTGGATCACGGCGGCTCGGCGGGCGACCGCCGCCTGCCGGCCGAGCGGCTTGAGCTGGCGCCGGAGTTCGTCCGTCAGGTCCTGCACGCGCGCGAGGTTGGCCTGCATCGCGTCCAGCTTCCGCAGCGCCTTTTCCTTGCGCTTACGGTGCTTGAGGACTCCGGCCGCCTCCTCGATGAAGGCGCGGCGGCCCATGGGGTCGGCGTGCAGGACGGAGTCGAGCTGGCCCTGGCCGACGATGACATGCATCTCGCGCCCGATACCGGAGTCGGACAGGAGTTCCTGGATGTCGAGCAGCCGGCATGTGTCGCCGTTGATCTGGTATTCGCTGCCACCGTTGCGGAACATGATCCGCGTGATGGTGACCTCGGCGTACTCGATGGGCAGGGCCCCGTCGGAGTTGTCGATGGTCAGGGACACCTCGGCGCGGCCCAGCGGGGGGCGGCCGGTGGTGCCGGCGAAGATGACGTCCTCCATCTTGCCGCCGCGCAGTGACTTGGCGCCCTGTTCGCCCATGACCCAGCTGAGGGCGTCCACCACATTGGACTTGCCCGAGCCGTTCGGTCCGACGACGCACGTGATGCCCGGCTCGAACCGGAGCGTGGTCGCCGATGCGAACGACTTGAACCCTCGGAGGGTCAGGGCCTTGAGGTGCACGCCGCTGGACTCTACCTTCCGGGGGTGTCTCACTCCATGAACCCACGGTTTCACCGATGAACGTGCAGGGCACACCAGACGTTAAAGACGGTGAAAGGATGCGCCGGTCAGCAAAGCGGGGAAAGGGCGGGGGAACAGGGAGAAGGCGGAGCGGGGGCAAGAAAGAAGGGACGCCGAAGCGTCCCTTGCAACTCTGACAACTTAGCGGTTGATATGGGCTGCCCAACCACTGCGTGAGCTGTCGTGGAGCGATGCAGCAGATCAGGTGAGCGCAGGCTCCGCCTGGTGTGCGTCGATGCTCTCCATGATCCTGTCGTGAGAAGCGGCAGCCGCGAGCGAGTCGTTTTCGGCCTGGATCCGTACGAGCTCGGATTCCAGGTCCTGGACGCGCTGCTGGAGCCGTCGCATCTCGGCGAGGAGTCGAGGGTCGGAGCCGCCGACGTAACCGAGAAGCGCCTTTGCCATGATGGATGGTCCTCCACACTGAGTGACCGACCGAAGCGGTGTGGGTCGTGAGGGATTCGCACCCGCGGTGCTTGGCATTGTTGAGTTGTGTTGCCGTTCAACCATGCCAAACAGCTAAGGTGCGCGGGGTGCTTTCAGCGTCTCACCAAAAAGTTTGACGGTCAACACGATCACGCCCCGTATTGGCGGGCAACCCGGTTCGGCGCGGCCTTGAACGGCGGCGCGACGGCTCTCACAGGGCCCTCGGGGCGTGTCGATCATCCTTACCTGCGGAGCCTGCCACTGCAAGGGGTTCTTGGCAACCACCAGGGCCTTTCTGCTCCAGGCATGTGCCCGTGGCAGATCCCTCCGCTTCCGCCTGCGTCGTTTTACAGAATCGGCTCAGCGGATGGCGAAGCTGTCGTAGCCCCCGCGAGGTGTGTCCCAGATCTCGGTGACGCCGTCCACGCGCCCGGGCGTGTCGTCTCCCTGGAGCCAGTCGAGGAGCCCCTGGCATCCCGGGCGCGGCCCCTCGGCGACCACCTGGACCCTGCCATCGGCCAAATTGAGAGCAAAGCCACTCAGGCCACCGATCTCCAGGGCCTTGGCCCGGGTGAACCAGCGGAAACCCACACCTTGGACGTGTCCGCGCACCCAGGCGACCAGCCGTACATCTTCGCTCATGCACGCAACCTAACCGGGCAATGTCTCGTCTGACACTTCCTCCCCTGGCGCCATGCGGTACCGTCCTCCACCAATGAATCTCATACGAAACTCACTCGATCGTGTGAGTTTTGTGACCTTGGTTGGCCGGGGGGACGCGTCGACCGCCAGGACGAGAAAGGCAAGGACATGGGACGCCACCGACGCTCCGCCGCCGGCCGCGCCGCCACGGGCCGCGCCACGGGAGTCACACCCAACGGCTCTTCCACGGGGAGCCACCATCCGCGGGACTCGTACAGCTTCGACTACGACCCGCGGGGCTCCTACGTTCACGACGCGCAGGGTTCGTACGCGGGAGACCGCCCCACGATGGGCACCGCCGCCTATCTGAACCCCGAGGGTTACGCGGAGCCCCCCGCCCCGGCACCGGAGACGTACACCGAGACCCCCGACCCGAGTCTTGACGCGTACGACGAGACGGCCGCCGCACGCAGTGCCGCCTACCTCTTCGCGACGGAGGAGGACTACGCCACGGTCTTCGGCGCCGACGGCTTCAAGCCCGACGGAGGGTCCCGGCGCGGGCGCTCGCGCCGCCGCAAGAAGAGGACCGCGACGCCGGTGAAGACCGGTCTGCTCGGTGTCTCCGCGGCGGTCGCCCTCGGTACGGTGGCGGTCGCCACGGGCGCCGTGCCCGGCCTCGACAACTACAAGATCGGCGGGGGCAGCGGGACCGGCGGCGACAACGTGCAGGCCGCCGGCACCCCCACCAACAGCCCGGCCGAGCAGGGCGGCACCTCGGGCAGCGCCGAGGGCCGCGACGACTCCGCCTCGACCAGTCGCGGCGCCGAACGCTCCGTCTCCCCCACGCCCTCCCCCTCGACCTCGACTTCGGCGGCGGCGCCGACCAAGACACCGCCGAAGAAGCCGGAGGCCACGCCCAGCGAGAAGCCGAAGCCCACCCCGCAGCCTCCGCGCAGTCAGGCCACGAAGGCGCCGGAGGAGCCCAGCGCGCCCGCCGTGACCGTCTCCGCCGAGGCCCAGGCCGCGGCCGAGGTGCTCAAGCTCGTGAACGAGGAGCGGGCGAAGGTTGGCTGCGACGCGGTCGCCGCGAACAGCGCGCTGTCCGGTCTGGCCGAGGGCTTCAGCGAGGCCATGGCCGAGCAGGGCTTCTTCGACCACACCGACCCGAGCGGCGCGACCCCGTGGGACCGTGCGGCGAAGGCCGGGATAACCGGTCTGGGCGGCGAGAACATAGCCCGGGGCCAGGCCGACGCGGCCGCGGTGATGGAGGCCTGGATGAACAGCCCCGGCCACAAGGCCAACATCCTCAACTGCGACTTCACGACGCTGGGCGTCGGCGTGCAGTTCGGGGCGGGCGGCCCGTGGTGGACGCAGGACTTCGGCTACTAGCAGCCCTGATCACGCCGGTCCGGCGTCAGCCGCGGCCCGGCCGGCTGAGGTCATGCACAGCGAGCGCTAACCCATGGTTAGTGCAACCTGTAGGTTAGCGCTGTGTTCGCGTACGCTTGGGCCATGGACACCATGCAGGAGCGCACGGAGGCGCAGGACCTCCCGTACAACGTGTTCGCCAGGGCCTGTCCTTCGCGCGGCACGCTGGAGCACGTCACGGGACGCTGGGGCGCGCTCACCCTGGGCGCCCTGCACGAGGGCTCGCTGCGCTTCAACGAGTTGCGCCGCCGGGTCGACGGCGTGAGCGAGAAGATGCTGTCCCAGACCCTGCACGGGCTGGAACGCGACGGCCTGGTCCACCGCGAGGCCCAGCCCACCAACCCGCCCCGCGTGGACTACGAACTGACCCCCCTCGGCCACGAGGTCGCCGAGCGTCTGCTGGGCCTCATCCACTTCGTGGAGGGCCGCATGGACGACGTGCTCGCGGCCCGGCAGCGTTACGACGAGACGCGCGGGGCGCGCTGACAGCGCGGGCAGAAGTAGCTTGACCGGTTCATCCAGGGCCGTCGGCGCATCGGGGTGGCGCAACGCTTGCAGGGCAGGCCCTCACGCCCGTACGCGTCGAGCGAGCGGTCGAAGTAGCCCGACTCGCCGTTGACGTTGACGTACAGGCTGTCGAAGCTGGTGCCGCCGACCGCGAGGGCCTCGTTCATCACGTCCCGGATGTGGCCCAGGAGTTCCGCCGTCCGCGGGCGGGTGAAGTCCGCGGTCGGGCGCTCGTAGTGGATGCGGGAGCGCCAAAGGGCCTCGTCCGCGTAGATGTTGCCGACGCCGCTGATCAACGACTGGTCCAGCAGGGCCCGTTTGACGGTGCTGCGCTTGCGGCGCAGGGCCTGGTGGAAGGCCTCGTCGTCGAAGAGCGGGTCGAGGGGGTCGCGGGCGATGTGCGCGATCACGTCGGGCAGTCCGTCGGGGCTCGTGTCGTGCAACGACAGGCCGCCGAAGGTGCGTTGGTCGACGAAGCGGAGCTCGGTGTCGACCTCGTCCGCGAACCTCACCCGGATCCGCAGATGCTTCTCGTCCGGCGCCGCGTGCGGCTGGACCAGCAGCTGGCCGCTCATGCCGAGGTGGGCCAGGATCGCCTGCCCGGTGTCCTCGAGCGGCAGCCACAGGTACTTGCCGCGCCGGCTCGGCGTGCCGATGCGGTGGCCCTTGAGACGGTGGGCGAAGTCGTCCGCGCCGGCCACATGACGGCGTACCGCACGCGGGTGCAGCACCTCGGCCTCGGCGACCGTCCGATGGGCGACCCACCGCTCCAGACCGCGCCGGACGACCTCGACCTCGGGCAACTCGGGCATGGGGCTCCCCCGTGACAAACCGGTGTATGAGCCGAGCGCCCGCCCTCGGATCACGGGGGCGGGCGCTCGGACTGTGCTCGTTCGGTCAGGCGGAGACGGACGACGGATCTTCGCCGTCCTCGTGGGCGGCCTTCTCGGCCACCGTCTGGGCGCGCTCGTCCGCCGCGGCCCGGATGGACCGCCACGCGGATTCCGCGGCCTGCTGCTCCGCCTCCTTCTTGCTGCGGCCGGTGCCGGTGCCGTACGAGACGCCTCCGACGCGGGCGGCAGCAGTGAAGGTTTTCTCGTGGTCGGGGCCGGTCTCCGTGACCAGGTACTCGGGAACGCCGAGTCCTTCGGTCGCGGTGAGCTCCTGGAGACTGGTCTTCCAGTCCAGGCCGGCTCCGAGGTTCGAGGACTTCTCGATCAGCGGGTCGAACAGGCGGTGCACCAGCTCCGCCGCCGAGTCGAGCCCCTGGTCGAGATAGACCGCGCCGATCACCGCTTCCAGGGTGTCGGCGAGGATGGATGCCTTGTCCCGGCCGCCTGTGCCCTCTTCACCGCGGCCGAGCCGGATGAAGGAACCCAGGTCGAGCCCGCGGCCGACCTCCGCCAGCGCACGCGAGTTGACCACCGCGGCCCGCAACTTGGCCAGCTGGCCTTCGGGCAGGTCGGGGTGGGTGCGATACAGCGTGTCCGTGACCACGAGGCCGAGGACGGAGTCCCCGAGGAACTCCAGGCGCTCGTTGGTCGGCAGGCCGCCGTTCTCGTACGCGTAGGAACGGTGGGTCAGCGCGCGCACCAGAAGGGCGGACTCGAGTGTGTACCCGAGCCGCCCTTCCAACAGCGTGTGGGACGAGGCCGTGTTGTCCGCCGGGTCGCCCGCGGCTGCGCGGGCACCGTTCTTCTTAGGCGTGGACACAGTGCCTCTCACCAGCCGCTCAGACCTCGAGGACCTGGCGCTTGTTGTAGGTGCCGCAAGACGGGCACGCGATGTGCTGCTGCTTGGGCTCGTGGCAGCGCTCACACGCAACCAGGGTGGGGACCGCAGCCTTCCACTGCGACCGGCGGTGGCGCGTGTTGCTGCGCGACATCTTCCGCTTCGGAACAGCCACGGCTACTTCTCCTGCTTCTCGTCGACGCCCGCTTCGGCGCCGCTGATCTCGTCCTTCTCGCCATCTTCGAGTGAACCGGCGAGTCCCTGCAGTGCCGCCCAACGGATGTCGACGGCGTCATGGTGGTGGTCCGGGTCGTCCGCAAGGCGCGTGCCGCACTGGGCGCACAGACCTGGGCAGTCTTCCTGGCACACCGGCTGCATCGGCAGTGCGAGCACCACCGCGTCCCGCAGCACGGGTTCGAGGTCGAACAGGCCGTCCTCGATGAAGAGCCTGTCCTCGTCGTCCTCGGCGTCGTCGGCCGGCTCCGCTTTCACGCGGCCCCGGTCGTCGGCGTCAGGGTACGAGAACATCTCCTGGAAGTCCGCTTCGAGCTGCAGCTCGAGCGGCTCCAGACACCTTACGCACTCCCCCTCGGCGGTTGCACGGGCGGTGCCGGTGACAAGCACACCTTCCATGACCGACTCGAGCCGGAGTTCGAGCTTCACCGGGGCGCCTTCCGGCACTCCGATGACCCCCTGGAGCCCGAGATCCCTGGGGGCGTCGATCGTGCGGGTCAGGCGCTGCAGCGCACCGGGCCGCCGACCCAGCTCGTGTGTGTCGAACACGAGGGGGTTGCGGTGGTCGAGGCGGGCGTTCAGGGCCATTCCTGCTTTCGATCTGCTGAGCTCGGGGGACGCTGCCCTTCGGTGTTCCCGGGCAGCGTTGATCGCGGACGTGCACGCGACCGAAGAGCCAGGATACTTGACCTTTCGCGAACGGCCCAATCCGGTGGTCGCTGCCCGCCCGGACCCGGTCGTCAGCCGTTGCCGCGCCCCTGCTCGTAGGCCCGCAACTGCTCCGCGCTGATCATGCCCGTGTCGAAGAGACTGGTCTCGTCGAGGGAGTGCGCCTGCTGCGGGACGTAGCCATGGTGGTCCTGCTGGACCGGCTGGCCCTGGTGCGGGTCGTAGGCGGGCTGCTGGCCCTCGTAGCCCTGGAAGGGGCCACCTCCCGCCGGAGCGTAGCCGGAGGTGGGGGAGTAAGGGTCGGCCTGCTGGTAGCCGTACTGGTCCTGCTGGGCGGCGTACTGCTGCGGGTAGCCGCCGTAGGGATCGGCTGCCTGCTGCTGGTAGCCGTACGCGGGCTGCGGGGCCTGCTGGTCGTAGTGCTGCGGTACGGGGTGCTCGGCCGGGGCCGCCGGGGCGTCCGCCTCCGCCAGGGCGACCAGGTCGGCCAGGTAGTCGGCGTCGCTGGAGTGCTGGACGGTGGAGTCGTCGTCGGCGAGGGAGCCGAGGTCGTCGCTGGCGATCCGGCCGTGCAGTTTCTGGCGGCCGCGGCCGACGGCCTCCAGGGTCTTGGCGAGGACCGCCTCGAAGGCGCCGAGCTTGACGTCGACGTACTCGTCGGCGGTGCGGCGCAGGGTCTCCGGGTCGTGGCTGCGCTCGGGGGCGTCCTCGTCCTCGTAGCCCTGCTCGTCGGTGCCCGGGCCGGTGCCGAGGAGCTTCTCGCGGCCGCGGCCGACCGAGCCGAGGGTCTTGGTGAGGACCACCTCGAAGTTGGCGAGCTTGGAGTCGACGTAGTCGTCGGCCTCCGCGCGGATCTCCTCGGCCTCCTGGCGGGCCTCGGTGAGGATGCGGTCGGCCTCGGCCTGGGAGCGGCGGGCGACCTCGGTGTCGGAGATCAGGGAGCCGCGTTCGGCGTGCGCCTGGCCGATGATCCGCTCGGCCTCCTGGCGGGCCTGCTCGACCATCTGCTCCCGGTCGCCGATCAGCTCCTGGGCCTGCGCCAGGGAGCCGGGCAGGGCCTGGCGCACCTCTTCGAGCATCGCGAGCAGGTCGGCGCGGTTGACCACGCACGAGGCCGACATGGGCATCGACCGGGCACCGGAGACCGTGGCCACGATCTCGTCGAGCTTCTTCTGCACGTCCACCTGTGCTCGCCACTCTCTACAGCTGTGTTGGAGACGGACGGGACGACTGTAGCCCCATCAGTCCTTGCGCAGGCGCTCGTTCAGAGCCTCGAGAACCGTGGACGGCACCAGGTGGGAGACGTCTCCGCCCCAGGTCGCGACCTCCTTGACGAGCGAGGAGGACAGGAAGCTGTAGGTCGGGTTGGTCGGCACGAAGAGCGTCTCCACGCCCGACAGGCCGTTGTTCATCTGGGCCATCTGCAGCTCGTAGTCGAAGTCGCTGACCGCGCGCAGGCCCTTGACGATGGCCGGGATGTCGCGTTGCTTGCAGTAGTCGACGAGGAGTCCGTGGAAGGCCTCGACGATCACGTTGCCGTACTCGGCGGTGACCTCGCGGATCAGGTCGATCCGCTCGTCGATGTCGAACAGGCCCCTCTTGGACTTGTTGATCATGACCGCGACATAGACCTCGTCGTACAGACGGGAGGCGCGGGAAATGATGTCGAGGTGTCCGTTGGTGATCGGGTCGAACGACCCGGGACAGACGGCGCGGCGCACTTGAGATCCCTCGCTCTCCGGTCCGGTCATCGTGCGTCTTCGCACGTAGCGGCGGCGCGACCGTACCAAAACGTTCCCTCGCCGTAGCGACGGGCCCGGATCGCTTCGAAGCCGTCCGGCCAGTGGAACGCGCCGCCTCTGGTGCTGCGCTCCACGGTGACGAGGGCGTCGGTCGCGAGCCAGCCCTCCGTGCGGAGTGTGAGCAGAATCTCCCGAAGATCGTCGTCCGAGACGGCGTACGGGGGGTCGAGGAAGACGAGGTCGTACGGCAGGGCCGGCGGTTCCTGGATGATCTGCCGGGCCTTGCCGGCGCGGACCTCGGCGCCGGGCAGGCCGAGGCTCCTGACGTTCTCGCGGATGATGCGGGCGGCTCGGGCGTCGGCCTCGACGAGGAGGGTGTGGCTCGCACCGCGGGAGAGAGCCTCCAGGCCGACGGCGCCGGAGCCCGCGTACAGGTCGAGGACGCGTTCGCCGCCCAGGGGGCCGCCGAGCAGGGACTGCCAGGTGGAGAAGAGGCCCTCGCGTGCACGGTCGGAGGTGGGGCGGGTGCCGGTCCCCGGCGGGACGGCCAGGCGGCGTCCGCCGGCTGCTCCGGCGATCACGCGGGTCATGTCCTCGGTCCTTGTCCGTTACGTCGGTGGAACTCGATGGGGTTCCAGTGTCTCAGCCGGTGGGCCGTGCGCAGCGGCTCACCCTTGTCACCCCTTGTCACCCCTTGTCGAGGTACCGCTCTCTCTCCTCGTCCAGCAGGGCGTCCAGGGCCGTGCGCAGGCCCGGCAGGCGGGTGAGGTCCGGGTCGGCGGCGACGAGGGCGGCGGCCTCCTCGCGGGCCTCGGCGATGATCTCCTCGTCCTCGATGACGGCGAGCATCCGCAGGCTCGTGCGGGCGCCGGACTGGGCCTGGCCGAGGACGTCGCCCTCGCGGCGCTGTTCCAGGTCGATGCGGGAGAGCTCGAAGCCGTCGACGGTGGAGGCCACGGCGTTCAGCCGCTGGCGGGCCGCGCCGGCCTCGGGCATCTCGGTGACCAGGAGGCACAGGCCGGCCGCCGAGCCGCGGCCCACCCGGCCGCGCAGCTGGTGCAGCTGGGAGACGCCGAAGCGGTCGGCGTCCATGATCACCATGGCGGTGGCGTTGGGCACGTTGACGCCGACCTCGATGACCGTGGTGGCGACCAGGACGTCGGTCTCGCCGGCGGCGAAGCGACGCATGACGGCGTCCTTGTCGTCGGGGTGCATACGGCCGTGCAGGACCTCCACCTTCAGGCCCTGGAGGGGACCCTTGGTGAGCTGGTCGGCCACGTCGAGGACAGCCAGCGGGGGCCGCTTCTCGGCCTCGTCCTCGGCGGACTTCTTCCGCTTCTTCGGGTCGTCCTCCTCGTCCCCGATACGGGGGCAGACGACGTACGCCTGATGGCCGTTCTCGACCTCCTCGCGCACCCGCTCCCACGCCCTGGTGAGGAAGTGGGGCTTGTCGGCGGCCGGGACGACGTGGCTGGCGATCGGGGAGCGGCCGGCCGGGAGCTGGTCGAGGACCGAGGTCTCCAGGTCGCCGAAGACGGTCATGGCGACCGTGCGCGGGATGGGAGTCGCGGTCATGACGAGCAGGTGCGGCGGCTGCTTGCCCTTGCCGCGCAGGGCGTCCCGCTGCTCGACGCCGAACCGGTGCTGCTCGTCCACCACGACCAGCCCCAGGTCGTGGAACTGCACCTTGTCCTCGATCAACGCGTGCGTGCCGATGACGATCCCGGCCTCCCCGGTGGCGAGGTCCAGCATCGCCTGCCGGCGCGCGGCCGTCCCCATCGACCCGGTCAGCAGCACCACCTTGGTGGCCTGCTCGGTCCCACCGAGCATCCCGCCCTCGGCCAGCTCCCCCATCATCTCCACGACCGACCGGTGATGCTGCTGGGCAAGCACCTCGGTGGGCGCGAGCATGGCGGCCTGGCCACCGGCGTCGACCACGGTGAGCATGGCGCGCAGGGCCACCAGCGTCTTTCCCGAGCCCACCTCTCCCTGGAGCAGCCGGTGCATCGGGTGGTCGGTCGCCAGGTCGTCGAAGATCTCCCGGGTGACCTTCCGCTGGCCGTCGGTGAGGGTGAAGGGGAGGCGGTCGTCGAAGGCCGTGAGGAGGCCGTCCGGCTTGGGTGTGCGGGGGACCGCCGGGAGTTGGGCGTCGGCGTGGCGGCGGCGGGCGAGGGCGACCTGCAGGACGAAGGCCTCGTCCCATTTGAGGCGGGAGCGGGCGTCCTCGACGTCGGCCTTGGTGTGCGGGCGGTGGATCTTCAGGAGGGCCTCGGGGAGGGAGGCCAGGCCGCGGCCCTCGCGCAGGGAGTCGGGGAGCGGGTCGACGGCTTCCTGGGCGCTGGGCAGCACCGTCTGGATGGCCTTGCCGATCTTCCAGGACTCCAGTTTGGCGGTGGCGGGGTAGATCGGGATGAGGGCGCCGGCCCAGGTGTCGACGGTCTCCGCGGCTTCGTCGTCGGCGCCGCGCAGCAACTCGTACGCCGGGTGGGCCAGTTGGAGGCGGCGGTTGAAGACGGAGACCTTTCCCGAGAACATCGCCCGGGTGCCCGGCAGGAGTTCCTTGTGGGGCTTGTGAACTCCGTGACCGAAGAAGACCAGTTGGAGTCGGCCGCTGCCGTCCGTGATCGTGACCTCCAGGCGCTGCCCCTTGCCCCGGGGGGCCTTGGCCGAGGCGAAGGTGTGCAGGCGGGCGTCGGCGACCTGGGCGACCACCGTGACGTGCTCGTCCATGGGGAGGTCGGCGAGGTGGGTGAGCTGGCCGCGCTCCTCGTACCTGCGCGGATAGTGGTGCAGGAGGTCGCCGACGGTATGCAGGCCGAGATGCTCGGCCATCACCTTCGCGGTGGCGGGGCCGAGCACTGACTTCAGTGGTTGTTCCAGTGGTTCTTTCAGTGGTTCTTTCAGCGCGGGCACGAGATCCATTGCACACCACACCACTGACAATGCCGTATATGTCCAGGGAAACCCCTGGTCAGACGGCTGGTTGGACCCGTAGGATGACGCGCTCCCGGCCCAGCCACCTCTGCGGTCACCGTCTTACAGGGACCGCCCGACCCCGCGCCGTCGCCTGTCCCCCCACCGGCGCTGCGACGATGGATTCCCAGACCTCACAGTCATCCCAGGCTTCCCAGCCACCTCATACGTTCCAGGTCGACCTGCGCGGCCTGGTGGACCTGCTCTCCCATCATCTCTATTCCAGCCCCAAGGTCTATCTGCGCGAGCTGCTGCAGAACGCGGTGGACGCGATCACCGCCCGGCGGGCGGAGCAGTCCGACGCCCCTGCCCGGGTGCGGCTGTACGCCGAGGGCGGATCCCTGCGTGTCGAGGACACCGGCGTGGGGCTCACCGAGGCGGACGTGCACACCCTGCTGGCGACCATCGGGCGCAGTTCCAAGCGGGCCGACGGGTTGCAGGAGGCCCGTTCGGACTTCCTCGGGCAGTTCGGCATCGGGCTGCTCGCCTGTTTCGTGGTCGCCGAGCGGATCCGGGTGGTCAGCCGCAGCGCCCGTACGCCGGACGCGGTGCCCGTGGAGTGGACGGCGAGCGACGACGGTTCGTACACCGTGCGGACGCTGCCGGACGAGGCCCGGCCCGAACCGGGCACCACCGTGCAGCTGACGGCCCGGGCGGGTGCCGGCGAGTGGCTCACCGGGGAGCGTGTCCTGGCGCTGGCGCGGGACTTCGGGGCGCTGCTGCCGTACGACGTCCGGGTGGGCGAGGAGGCGGTGACCGACCTGCCCGCGCCCTGGGACCGGGCGTATCCGAGCCCCGCGGGCCGCCGGGTGGCGCTGGCCCGGCACTGTCACGACCAGTTCGGGTTCACCCCGCTGGACGCGATCGACCTGGCCGTCCCGGTCGCCGGGATCCGCGGGGTGGCGTACGTGCTGCCGTCGGCGGTCAGTCCGGCGCAGCGGGCGGGTCACCGCGTGCACCTGAAGGGCATGCTGCTGACCGAGCGGGGCGAGCAACTGCTGCCCGACTGGGCGTTCTTCGTGCGCTGCGTCCTGGACACCGACAGTCTGCGGCCCACGGCCTCGCGCGAGTCGCTCTACGAGGACGAGACGCTGGCGGCCGTACGGGAGGCCCTGGGCGAACGGATCCGGTCCTGGCTGACGGGCCTGGCGGCCGGGGATCCGGAGCGGCTGGCGGCGTTCCTGTCGGTGCACCACCTGGGCGTGAAGTCCCTCGCGCGGCACGACACGGAGATGCTGCGCACGATGCTGCCGTGGCTGCCCTTCGAGACGACCGACGGACGGCTGTCCCTGGAGGAGTTCGCGCAGCGGCACCCGGTGGTGCACTTCACGCGGTCCGTCGAGGAGTACCGGCAGGTCGCCCCGATCGCGTCCGCGCAGGGCGTCGGGGTGATCAACGGCGGCTACACGTACGACAGCGAGCTGATCGAGGCGCTGCCCTCGGTGCGGCCGGGGACGGTGGTCGCCGAGCTGGACGCCGACACCGTGACCGCGCACCTGGACGCGGTCGATCCGGCCGAGGAGCTCGCGCTGTCCGGCTTCCTGGCGGCCGCGCGGGCCAGACTCGACCCCCTGGGCTGTGACGTCGCCCTGCGTGCCTTCCATCCGCTCTCGGTGCCCGCGCTGCACCTGGACGACCGGGCGGCCCGGCACGAGCAGGCCCGGGCGGAGGCCGAGGAGCAGGCCGACGATCTGTGGGCGGGCATCCTGGGCTCGCTGCGGGGCAGCGCCCCGCGCGCGCGGCTGGTGCTCAACCATCTCAACCCGCTGATCCGCCGGATCAGCTCACTCGGCGACCCGGAACTGATCGGCACCGCCACGGAGTCCCTGTACGGGCAGGCCCTGTTGATGGCGCAGCGGCCGCTGAGGCCGGCGGACTCCGCGCTGTTGAACCGGGCGTTCATCGGCCTCCTGGAGTGGGCCACGCACAGCGAGGACGGTCACCGATGAGCGGGATCACGGACTTCGACGCGCTCCGTCAGGCGATGGCGGAGAACTCCGAGCAGCCGGAGGGACCGGCCCGCAACGCGCGCGCGGAGCAGCTGCTCGCCGAGGCGGAGAAGCTGAACATCCCGCTCGCGGTGATCGAGGCGCTCGGGCACCAGCTGAAGGTCTACAACTACAGCTCCGAGAAGGACAAGATGTTCGTCCCCTTCGCGCGTCTGCTGCGCATGTGGGACGAGCGGCCCGGGGACTTCGACGAGTACGAGACGCACTCGCTGCACTGGGTCTTCAAGTGGATGTCGTCCGGCATGCTCGACCAGCCGCACATTCCGCTGGCGTCCATCGAGAAGTGGCTCGGCGAGATGGAGCACCGCTACCGGCTCGCCGGTCACTCCGAACGGGCCGTGCGCAGCGCCGAGTTCAGCGTGGCCGCGCACGTCGGGGACGTGGCGCGGGCCGAGCGGGCGTACGCCGCGTGGCTGGCCGCCGACCGGGACAGCATGGCCGACTGCCACGCCTGCGAGCTGCACGGGCAGGGCTGGTGGCAGGCAGAGCGGGGGCGGGACGCCGAGGCGCTGGAGCTGTGGGCGCCGGTCCTGGAGGGCGAATTCAGTTGCGCCCACGAGCCGCACACGGTCCTCGCGTCCTCCCTGGCGCCCCTGCTGCGGCTGGGCCGCGTGGACGAGGCGCGCGCCCACCATCTGCGGGGCTTCAGGCTCGTACGGGCCATGGAGAGCATGCGCGGCGCCTACGCGGACCACGTGGAGTTCTGCGCGCTGACCGGCAACGAGGCGCGCGCTCTGGAGCTGCTCGCGGAGCGGCCGGCGTACTTCACGGACGACGGGCATCCCCGCAGCAGGCTGGACTTCATGGCGGTGGTGACGCTGCTCATGGACCGGCTGACCGAGCTCGGGCTCGCCGACCAGCAGGTACCCGGACCGGCCGGCCGGGCGTGGACCGCCCGCGAACTCGCCGCCCACGCGCGCGGGCAGGCCCTCGCGCTGGCCGCCCGCTTCGACGAACGCAACGGCACCGGGCACGTCAGCGAGCGGGCACGCGCGCGTATGGCGCAACGGCCACTGGTGGAGCGGCTGCCGCTGGGGGTGCGTTCGGTACGGACGGCCCCCGTGCCGCCGGTCGCGCCGGTGCCGGCGACCGCGGCCCCCGAGGAGCCCGATCTGGCGGCGCTGCTCACCGAGGCGCGGCGGCTGTCGGACACCCTGCAGCCGAACGCCGTCGAGGCGTGGGCGGCCGTCGCGCGCGCCGCGGAGGGCGTCGAACTGGACGCCCGAGACCAGGCAGAGATCGCCGACCACCGGGCCATGGACCTCGGCCCGGAGGGCATGCCTGACTTCGAACTCGCCGCCGAACTGTACGCGCAGGCCGGCGACCCGGGTGAGGCCCTGGCGGCCCACACACGTGCGGCCTACGTCCACGCCCTCACGGGCCACGTGGACGAGGCGCTCGCGGCGGTCGCCGGGCCCTACGACGAGATCCTCGCGCTGTACGCCGAGGGCGGGACAGGCGTACGGCAGACGGCGTCCGTGCTGATGGGACGGGCGCGGATCCTCATGCGGCGGGTGCAGGAGGGGGACGGGTCCGTTGAGGAGCCCGGCCCGGACGATGAGCCTCTTGCGGGCGCGGTGGTGAACGACGGCTCCGAGGCGGGGGATGACGTCGGCGGCGGTTCTGAGGAGGACGAGGAGGGCCCGGTCGGGACCGGCGGGCTCGTAGAGGGGCCTGGTGGGGCGGACGGGCTCCCAGGGCGGCCTGCTGGGCCTAAGGGGCGCAAAGAGGGGCCTGGTGGGGCGGACGGGCTCGAAGAGGGGCCCGCTGACACGGACCGGCTCCCAGGGGGGCCTGCTGAGACGGACCCGCTCCCAGGGGGGCCTGCTGGAACTCACGGCCTTGACGACGGGCCCGCTCGAACGCACAGCCTTGAGGAGGGTTCGGCCCGCACCGACAGCCTGCTGGACGATCCGACCGGAACCGACCGCTCCCAGAGTGGCGGAGGCAGGGGCGGGAGTTCCTCGTTCGGCTCGGTGCTCGCCGAGGCGGAGATGGCCGCACGCGAGGTGCTGGCCCTGGTCGACGGGCACATCGGGGACGACGTCCGGCTGGCCACACGGGCCGCCGAGGCGCAGGCCATGCTCGCGGAGCTGGCGGCGCAGTCCGGGGACGCGGAGACGGCCGCGGAGCTGTTCACGCGGGCGGCGGAGGGTTTCGTCGGGGCCGGACTGCCGTGGTTCGCCGTCGAGTACGAGGCCCGGCTCGCCGCGCTCGCGCACCACCTCGGCGACCTGCCCGAGACGGAACGGGCGCTGCGGTCCGCCCTGGAGCACGGCGGACCGCATCTGGAGCCGACGGGACGGGCACAGCTGCACCTTCAGCTCGCCGAGGTCGTCGGCGGCCGCGGGGACGCCGAGGAGGCCGCCGAGCACGCCCTGGAGGCGGCGCACTGGGCCGACGAGGCCGGACAGGGCCCGACGCTCGGCACCTGGGCCCGGCACCAGCTCGGCGGGTTCCTGCTGCGGCAGGGCCGCTGGGCCGAGGCCGCGGAGGTGCTGGAGTCGGCGCTGCCCGACCTGAGCGCCGAGACGCACGGCGACGGCGCGATCGTGCAGACGCAGTGGTGGCTCGGCGACTGCCTGAGCGAGCTCGGCGAGCACCGGGAGGCGGCCGAACGACGGCTCCAGGCGGCCGAGATCGCCCGGCACTGGCCGGAGCAGCACGACCACGCGACGCTCGCCCATCTCGCCGCCGAGTCCCTCGGACAGGCGGGGCTGCCCGCCGAGGCGGACCGCGCCTACGCGCGCGCGGGCGAGCTGTGGCGGGCCCTGGGCAACGTCCACGGACTCGTCCGCTCGCTGCGGGCCCGCGCCTGGCTCGCGCTGCGCACGGAGGGCGGGCCCGACGCGGCGCGGGAGTTGATGGCGGCCGCGGTCGGGGAGTGCGAGGCGGCGCTGGGCGCGGCCCCGGACGACGAGGAGACACGGCTGCGCCTGGTGGCCGAACTCGGCCACACTCACCGGCAGTTCGGCGACCTGCTCGCCCGTTCCGCCGCCGAGGACGCCGAGGACGACTCGATCCGTACCGTCCTGGAGGAGGCCCTGGCCCAGGTGGCGGAGGCGATCGTCGTGTTCTCCGCCCTGGGGCCCGAAGCCCTGCCCAGCCGCACCGGCGCCGAACTCGCCGCGGGCTGGCTGGAGGCCGACCTGAGCCGTCCCGCGGACGCGGCCGCACGCGCGCGTGCGGTGCTGGCCGCATACGCCGGCGACCAGGACGAGACGGCGCAGGCACGCCGGTCCGAGGCCCGGCAACTGCTCGACGTTGCGGAGGAGCAGACGGCCGGCTGAGCGGCGGGCGGGAAAGGGCAGCCGGCAGTACACCGGGCGGCAGACAGACAGCCGACAGTGCAGCGGCCCGGGGACGGACAGCCGGCCGGGCAAAGGGCAGGGGACGGACAGCCGCCCCGGGCGGCAGACGGGGAGGGCAGCCCGCAAAGGACCCAGTGCCCGAACCCGAACCCGAACCCGCACCGCTCCCCGCCACCCCCCTCAGCGACCACCGCCGAAACGCGGCTACTCCACCCCGATGAGCAGCACGGCCCCCTGCCGTCCGCCCCGGTACACCACCGTGTCGACGGCGAGGTACGACTCCCGTACCCGCGCTTCCAGGTGGTCGGCGACGGCTTCGGGGGCCTCGTCGCCCAGGACGAGGGTGACCAGTTCGCCGCCGGCCGAGAGCATGCGGTCGAGGACCGTCTCCGCGGTCGCCCGGACGTCCGCGCCGATCACGGCCACGTCGCCGTCGATGAGCCCGAGGACGTCACCGGCCTGGCAGATGCCCGCCATGGTCCAGGACTGGCGTTCAGCGACGACCACTTCGGCGTACCGGGTGGCTCCGGCCGCCGAGGTCATCGTCACGACGTCCTCGTCGAAGCGGCGTTCCGGCTCGTGCACGGCGAGCGCGGCGATGCCCTGGACCGCGGAGCGGGTCGGGATGAGGGCCACGCGGATGCCCTCGGCGCGGGCCTGTTCGGCCGCCGCGGCAGCGGTGTGGCGCAGATCCGCGTCGTTGGGCAGCAGCACCACCTCACGCGCGTGGGCACGTCGTACGGCCTCCACGAGCTCCCCGCTCGCGGGCGGCTCCCCGGGCCGGGCGAGGACGGTGGTCGCGCCGGCCTCGGTGTACAGCCCGGCGAGTCCCTCACCGGGGACGACGGCCACGACGGCACGCTGGACCCGTTCCCGGGGCGGCCGCTCGGCGCCGGTGGTGTGCACATCGCCGATCCCGAAGTGGGTGATCCGGATCCGGTACGGCCGCCCGGCCTCGACGCCCGCCTCCACGGCGGCGCCCGCGTCGTCGACGTGCACATGAACGTTCCACAGCCCGTCACCGCCCACCACGACGAGCGAGTCCCCGAGGGCGTCGAGCCTGGCCCGAAGCCGCTCGACCGCCTCGTCCTCCGCCTCCAGGAGGTAGACCACCTCGAAGGCCGGCCCGCTCTCCCCCGGCCCCGCCGGCCCGTCCCCGCAAGCTGCGGCGTCCTGCGGATCCGCCGGCTCCGCGGACCCGCGCGCGGGGGACGCCACATCGTCGCGCCCCTCGCGCTCGACACCCGCCACACCCTCCACGCGCGCGTGCGCCCCGCAACCGGACACCGCGCCCGGCGACTCCCCCGTGAACGTCTCCACCAGAGCCCCGAGGACGGCCACCAGCCCCCGTCCGCCCGCGTCGACCACCCCGGCGCGCTCCAGGACGGCCAGCTGGCCCGGGGTGGCGGCGAGGGCGGTGCGGGCTCCCTCGTGGGCGGCCCGGGCCACCGCCGCGCAGTCGCCCCCGGCTCCGGTGGCCGCGTCGGCGGCGGCCGATGCGACCGTGAGGACCGTGCCCTCGACCGGGTGGGCCACGGCCCGGCGGGCGGAGTCGGCCGCGTGCCGCAGCGCGGAGGTGAGGCCCCGGCCGTCGGTGTGAGCGGTCTCACCGTCGGCGGCGAGCACCTGCGCCATGCCCCGCAGCAACTGCGCGAGGATCGTCCCCGAATTGCCGCGCGCGCCTATCAGCGCCCCGTGCGCCATCGCCCGCACGGCATCGGCGAGGGTCGGCTCGCCGGGGGCCCGGTCGGCCTCGTGACCGGCGAACACCGCCTCCACGGCCCCTGCGGCGGACTCCACGGTCAGATACAGGTTGGTGCCGGTGTCCCCGTCCGCCACGGGATACACGTTGATCGCGTCGATCTCCTCGCGCGCCCGTCCGAGCGCGGTCAGCGCGAGACCGCACCAGGTGCGCACCGCGAGAGCATCGAAGAATGTCTGCGGCACCTGCGCCACCTGCGCCTCCCTGAGCTGCTGGACGTGGGACGCAGCGTAGACCTCGGGGGGCGGTCCACCGGAAGCGGGCCGGGGCAGAGCTCTGAGCAGCCATGGTAGTTTCGTTCTACTGGCGCGGTCGTTGTATGCTGCTCCGGTTGCCCGATCCCGGTCGGGCATTTTCCCCCTGGCAGCGCCACTCAGATCTCTGATCCTACGATCTCGATCCCCCGGCATGCCGGGATCCACCGTAAGTGCATCTGAAGTCTTTGGAGTGACCCGTGGCTGCCAACTGCGACGTCTGCGGCAAGGGGCCGGGCTTCGGCAACAACATCTCGCACTCGCACCGCCGTACGCCCCGTCGCTGGAACCCGAACATCCAGCGTGTGCGTACCGTGGTGGGCGGGACGCCGAAGCGCGTGAACGCTTGCACCTCGTGCATCAAGGCCGGCAAGGTCTCGCGCTGACGCACATCCCCCACCTCTCGACTTCGGTCGAGGCGGGGGACCCCCATCGCGCGCGGCCACTGCTGGTTCACTGCAGACAGCCGGTCCCACCCTGGTGGGCCCGGCTTTTTGCATGCCCACGCCCACCCGCTCGAAGAGCCCGCTCGATCAAGAAACCGACCGAGACAGCGGCGGCCGGCATCGGGCTGCGGGACTACCCGGCGCCTTCGGGATCCTGAGTGCGGAAGACCCAGCCGTGGTCCACCGGTCCGATGCCGCCTCCCAGGGCGAACCCGGCCGCGATCGCCCCGGTGACGTACTCCTTGGCAGCCGCCACCGCCTCCGGCACGGACTGGCCCTTCGCGAGCTGCGACGCGATGGCCGAGGCGAGGGTGCAGCCCGTGCCGTGCGTGTGCCGGTTGTCGTGGCGCGGAGCACGCAGCCAGTACTCCTCGGAGCCGTCGGTGAGCAGGTCGACCGCCTGATTCCCGCCCACCGTCGCTGCCTGGTTCCCGCCCACCCGAGCTGTGCCCCCCGGCAGATGACCGCCCTTGATCAGCGCCCAGCGCGGGCCGTACGCCAGCACGGCCGCCGCGGCCCGCCGAAGGTCCGCTTCCGACTCGACGTGCACGCCGGTCAGTTGGGCCACCTCGTCCAGGTTCGGCGTGGCCACGGTGGCCACCGGCAGCAGCTTCGTCCGTACGGAGTCCAGCGCGGACGCGGCCAGCAGGGGATCCCCGTGCTTGGAGACGCCGACCGGGTCGACGACGGCCGGTGCGTCCGTCCCGCCGATCAACTCGGCGACCGCCTCGACGAGTTCGGCGGACGCCAGCATCCCGGTCTTGACCGCCTGGACGCCGATGTCGTCCACGACACTCCGGTACTGCGAGCGCACCGCCTCCACCGGCAGTTCCCAAGCCCCCTGCACGCCCAGGGAGTTCTGCGCGGTGACCGCCGTGATCACGCTCATGCCGTGCACGCCGAGCGCGAGCATCGTCTTCAGGTCGGCCTGGACGCCGGCGCCCCCGCCGGAGTCGGAGCCCGCGACGGTGAGAACGCGAGGCGGAGCGCTCATGACTCGATGTCCCCGAAGTGGTCCCAGCCGCCCTTCTTGGTCCACGGCGCCCCGTCCACCGTCACCTGGGGCAGCGCCGACGGGTTGAGCACCTCGCCGATGACCTTCCAGCGGGCGGGCAGCTTCACGTCCGGCGGGAAGGTCGCCACGATCGCGTGGTCCTCGCCCCCGGTCAGCACCCACTGCATGGGGTCGACGCCGACGGCCTGCCCGATGTCGTTCATCTGGGACGGGATGTCGATGGCGCCGGAGCGGATGTCGATGCGGACCTTGCTGGCCTCGGCGATGTGCCCGAGGTCGGCGATCAGCCCGTCGCTGACGTCGCACATCGCGGTCGCCCCGAGCCCGGCGGCGGCCGGACCCGCGTGGTAGGGCGGCTCGGGGCGCCGGTGGGCCTCCACGAAGGCACGCGGCGAGCGGAAGCCGCGGGAGAGCACCGCGTACCCGGCCGCCGACCAGCCCAGCCAGCCGGTCACCGCCACGAGGTCGCCGGGCATGGCGCCGCCACGCGTCACGGGCTCGTTGTTGCGCAGGTCGCCGAGCGCGGTGATCGACACCATGATGGTGTCGCCGCGTACGACGTCCCCGCCGACCACGGAGGCGCCCGCGACCTGGCACTCGTCGCGCAGGCCGTCCATCAGCTCGCTCGCCCAGGTCACCGGGAGTTCGCCGGGGACGACCAGGCCGAGCAGCAGCGCGGTCGGCACCGCGCCCATGGCGGCGATGTCGGCGAGGTTCTGCGCGGCGGCCTTGCGGCCCACGTCGTAGGCGGTGGACCAGTCGCGGCGGAAGTGCCGGCCCTCCAGGAGGATGTCGGTGCTGGCCACGACCCTGCGGTCGGGCGCGGCGACCACCGCGGCGTCGTCGCCGGGGCCGACCCGGACCGCCGGGGTGGTGGTGAGACGGGAGGTGAGCTCCCTGATGAGCCCGAACTCACCGAGCTCACCAACAGTGCCCTTCATTGCCCTTACGCCCCTTCTGTCCCTGTCCGTGCCCGCTCGCGCGTCACCAGTGTCCTCGATACGGTCGAGGTGACCGTCCACTTCTGTCGTGCCCGCACTCCGGCGCGCGAGTCGCGGCCCCCGCGGGTCTCCCCGTGGCGAGCGGCGACGCGATACCGTGGCGTTCCTTTTCCCCACATGATCCTCGTGGCCGCCCTGGAGGTTCCGTGGTACAGGCGTACATCCTGATCCAGACGGAGGTCGGCAAGGCGTCGACCGTCGCCGAGACGATCAGCAAGATCCCTGGAGTCATCCAGGCCGAGGACGTGACAGGACCGTACGACGTCATCGTGCGCGCCCAGGCCGACACCGTGGACGATCTCGGCCGCATGGTGGTCGCCAAGGTCCAGCAGGTGGACGGCATCACCCGCACCCTGACCTGCCCGGTGGTCCATCTGTAGCCCCCGTCTACCCTTGACCGGTGAACTTCTTCCGTCACCGGCGCCGCATCCTCGTCGGGCCCGCGTTCGCTCTGTCGATCACGATCGCGGGCTGCTCCTCAGCAGACGACAGCGCGTCGGCGGCGGTTCCCAGCCCGGACGCGAAGGCGGCACGGCTGTGCCGGGATCTGCACAAGGTACTGCCGTCCAGGGTGGACGGTGCGAGCCGCCACGATCCCGAGCCCGCCTCCGCGTTGACCGCGGGCTGGGGAGGCCCGGAGATCATACTGCGCTGCGGTGTCACCCAGCCGCCCAAGATGGCCGACCCGACGGTGGCGAAAGGCGACGACCCGGACGCGGTCGCCGGCGGGGTGAACGGCGTCGACTGGCTGATGGAGAAGCGGGACGGCGGGGCGTACCGCTTCACCACCGCCAACCGCAGCGTGTACGTCGAGGTGACGGTGCCGGAGGGGCGGGACAGTTCGGGTGTGCTGATAGATCTCGCACCGGCGATCAAGAAGGCGATCCCCGAAGGGATCGCCGACTAGAGCGCTCCACGGCACCCGGGCCCCGCGCCGGTCAGCGCAGGCCCGTCGAGCGGCGCATGGCCGCCTGGATCAGGCGGTCCACCAGCTCGCCGTACTCGACCCCGCTGGCCTGCCACATCTGCGGGTACATCGAGATCGGCGTGAAGCCGGGCATCGTGTTGATCTCGTTGATGACGAACTCGCCGTCCTCGGTGAGGAAGAAGTCCGCGCGGACCAGGCCCTCGCAGGAGGCCGCCTCGAAGGCGTCCACCGCGAGTTTCCGCACCTCGGCCGTCTCCTCGGGCGTCAGCGGGGCCGGGACGATGCCGGGCGTCGAGTCGATGTACTTGGCCTCGAAGTCGTAGTACGCGTGCGCGTCCGGCGGCGGGATCTCCGCGGGGACGGAGGCACGCGGGCCGTCCTCGAACTCCAGCACCCCGCACTCGATCTCACGGCCGCGCAGCGCCGCCTCCACGAGGATCTTCGGGTCGTGCCGCTGGGCCTCGGCGATCGCCTCGTCCATCCCCGACAGGTCGTCGACCTTGGTGATGCCGATCGACGAACCCGCGCGCGCGGGCTTCACGAACAGCGGCCAGCCGTGCTCGCCGGCGAAGTCGACGATCTTCTTGCGGGCGGCCGACTCGTCGCGCTCCCACTCACGCGGCCGGATCACCAGGTACGGGCCCACCTTGAGCCCGAAGGAGGTGAACACCCGCTTCATGTACTCCTTGTCCTGGCCGACCGCGGAGGCGAGCACACCGGAACCCACGTACGGCACACCGGACAGCTCCAGCATGCCCTGGAGGGTGCCGTCCTCGCCGTACGGCCCGTGCAGCACCGGGAAGACGACGTCGATCTCCCCGAGCACCTTGGGCACCGATCCCGGCTCGCCGTAGACGACTTCGCGGTTGGTGGGGTCGACGGGGAGCACCACGCCTCCCTCGCCCGAGTCGGCGAGCTCGCCGACGCTGGGCGTGCGGCGTTCGGTGATCGCCATGCGCTCCGGTTCGTCGGCGGTGAGCGCCCACCGGCCGTCCGGGGTGATGCCGATCGGCAGGACGTCGTACTTCGTCCGGTCGATGGCCTTGAGGACGGCTCCGGCGGTGACCACGGAGATCCCGTGTTCGGAGCTGCGTCCGCCGAACACGACGGCCACACGCGGCTTACGAGGCGGCTGCCCAGGGCTCTGAGGGAGGTTATCGGTGCTCATATCGCGATGAGAGTACCCGTTGGTAGTGCCGCGAGACAGCGTCCACCCGGCGGCGTCGTGCGGCGTCGCTCAGCGTCGTTCGGGCTTCGCGCTGCGCGACATCAACTCCTTGAGAGCGACCACGGGAGGCTTGCCCTCGTGCACGATTCCCACGACCGTCTCGGTGATGGGCATGTCGACACCGTGCCGCCGGGCCAGATCCAGCACGGACTCACAGGACTTGACGCCCTCGGCGGTCTGCCGGGTGACCGCGATGGTCTCCTGCAGGGTCATGCCCTTGCCGAGGTTGGTGCCGAAGGTGTGGTTGCGGGACAGCGGTGAGGAGCAGGTCGCCACCAGGTCGCCGAGCCCGGCGAGTCCGGCGAACGTCAGCGGGTCGGCACCCATCGCGAGGCCGAGCCGGGTCGTCTCCGCCAGCCCGCGCGTGATGAGCGAGCCCTTGGCGTTGTCGCCGAGTCCCATGCCGTCCGCGATGCCGACGGCCAGACCGATGACGTTCTTGACCGCGCCGCCGAGTTCGCAGCCCACGACGTCGGTGTTGGTGTACGGGCGGAAGTACGGCGTGTGGCAGGCCGCCTGGAGCCGCTGGGCGAGGTTCTCGTCGGTACAGGCGACCACCGCGGCGGCCGGCATCCGGGCGGCGATCTCGCGGGCGAGGTTGGGTCCGGTGACCACGGCGACGCGGTTCTGGGGCACCTTGGCGACGTCCTCGATGACCTCGCTCATCCGCATGGCGGAACCGAGTTCGACGCCCTTCATCAGCGACACGAGGACCGTGTCCGGCGCGAGCAGCGGCGTCCACTGGGCGAGGTTGGCGCGCAGTGTCTGGGAGGGGACGGAAAGGACCGTGAAGTCGGCGCCGGCGGCGGCCTCGGCCGCGTCCGTCGTGGCCCGCATGTTCTCCGGCAACTCGACACCGGGGAAGTAGTCGGGGTTCGTGCGGGAGGAGTTGATCGCATCCGCGACCTGTGCCCGGCGTGCCCACAGAGTGACCTCGCACCCCGCGTCGGCGAGCACCATGCCGAACGCCGTACCCCACGAACCGGCGCTGAAGACCGCCGCCTTGACCGGCTTGCTCACGTGCCCTGCCCTTCTGCCTGCTTCCTCTGCGTCTGGGGCTGCTGGCTCTGTGTCCGCTGGGGCGGTGGCTGCTGGGTTGGTGTCTGCTGCGTCTGCGCCCGGGTCCGGCGCCGCTGCTCGATCCGCTCGCGGCGCGGGTCGTAGGGCCTGGCCGGTGCCTTCTCGCCGCGGATCTCCTCCAGCTGGCGGGTGACGGCGGCCATGATGACCTCGGTCGCCTCCTTCAGGAGCTCCGGGGTCATCTCCTTGTCGTAGAAACGCCGCAGGTCCACCGGGGGTCCGGCGAGGACCTGGTGGGTCTTGCGGGGAAAGAGGTCGGGCTTCTTGGCGTACGGCGGCAGCACCTTGTTGGCGCCCCACTGGGCGACCGGAATCACCGGGCACTTGGTCTGCAGGGCGACGCGCGCGGCACCGGTCTTGGCGGTCATGGGCCAGCCGTCCGGGTCGCGGGTGAGGGTGCCCTCGGGGTAGAAGGCGACGCACTCACCGCGCTCCACGGCCGCGATGGCGGCCCGGAAGGCGCTCAGCGCGTCCGTGCTCTCGCGGTAGACGGGGATCTGTCCGGTACCGCGCATCGCGGCGCCGACGAATCCCTTCTTGAAAAGACCGCTCTTCGCCAGGAATCGCGGAACGCGGCCGGTGTTGTACTGAAAGTGCGCGTATGCGAAGGGATCGATGTGCGAATTATGGTTCACCGCGGTGATAAATCCGCCATCAGCCGGAATGTGCTCCATTCCGCGCCAGTCCCGCTTGATCAGAACCACCAGCGGCGGTTTGCAGAGCACCGCTGCCAGGCGGTACCAGAAGCCGATTCTGCGGCGGGGCACGCGGACACCTTCCTCTAGGGCCTCGGGGCCGCACAAGTGTCGCCCCAGGCCGCCGGTCTGTCGAGAACACCGTACGCCCCGACTCCGTGACCGCCAGGAGGCCCGGTGACGGCTGAGTAACAATGGCCGCGACAAGACAGGGACGGAGCGCTCGTGCAGTGGATGTTGGTCATACCTGTGAAACCCCTGGCGCGGGCCAAGAGCAGACTCTCGGACACCGCCGCCGACGCGCTGCGCCCGGGCCTCGCCCTCGCCTTCGCCCAGGACACCGTGGCGGCGGCGCTGGCCTGCCCGGCGGTGAAGGATGTGGCAGTCGTCACCCACGACCCCTGGGCCGGCCGCGAGCTGGGCGCGCTGGGCGCCCATATCGTCTCCGACGAGCCGTACGGCGGCCTCAACACGGCTCTGGCGCACGCGGCGGCCGCCGTACGCGCAACGCGCCCGGAAAGCGCCGTGGCGGCCCTGAACGCCGATCTGCCGGCGCTACGCCCCCTGGAATTGGCCCGGGTCCTGGACGCGGCCGCGGAATTCCCCCGGGCCTTTCTCCCGGACGCCGCCGCAATCGGCACCACTCTGCTGGCCGCCCGGGAGGGCGCGGAATTGCGGCCCGCCTTCGGCCCGGATTCCCGGGCCCGCCATCGCGCCTCCGGAGCCGTCGAACTCACCCTCGACACGGTGGATTCCGTACGCCAGGACGTGGACACCGGCGCCGACCTGCGGGCCGCGCTGGCCCTCGGGGTGGGTCCCCGCACGGCGGCTCAGGCCGCGCGGCTGCTGATCCCCGGGCAGTAGGCTGCCGTCATGCAGGCCACCGCGTACACGTACGACCCCGACAGCCGCAGCGGACAGGTGCTGCTGGACGACGGCACGCCGGTTCCCTTCGACGCTCCGGCCTTCGACGCGGGCGGGCTGAGGCTGCTGCGGCCCGGGCAGCGGGTGCGCATCGAGACGGAGGGCGAGGGCGAGGCCCGCCGGATCACACTGGTGACGCTGCAGACGTTCTGAAGGCGATCTGCGGGTGCCCAGAAGCTGTTCTGCACCTGGCTTCGAGGTCCGCGGTTGCTCTGAGTTCGTTCTGTGGTCGCTCTGAGCCGTTCCTTGGTTGCTCTGAGAACGTGCTCGCGTCGCTTTTCTCTGAGGACGTTCTGCGGACGTTCTGAGGAACTTCTGCGGCGCTCTGAGGACGCTCTGCGGGCGGTCGAAGAAGACTTCCGCGGAAGCGAACACGCCGCGGGCCGGGCTCCGTACGGAGTCCGGCCCGGCGCGTGAGTGCCCTGTAGCCCTACCTCTTGCGGGCGGTGGCCTTCTTGGCGGTGGTGGTGGTGCGAGCCGTCGACTTCCTGGCGGGGGCCTTCTTGGCCGTCGCCTTCTTCGCCGGTGCGTTGGTGGCCGCGGTCTTCTTCGCCGCGGTGGACTTGGCGGCCGTCGTGCTCTTCTGGGCGGGCGCCTTCTTGGCCGGGGCCTTCTTCGCGGTGGCCGTGGTCTTCTTGGCCGTCGTCTTCTTCGCGGTGGTCTTCTTCGCCGCGGCCGTCGCCCTCTTCGCCGGGGCGGCCTTCTTGGCGGCCGCCTTCTTGACCGTCGCGGAAGCCCCGCCGGTCAGGCTGCCCTTGGGCGCCTTCTTGACGGCGACGTCGTTCTTCGGGAGCTTCTTCGAGCCGCTCACCAGGTCCTTGAAACCCTGGCCCGCGCGGAAGCGCGGAACGGAGGTCTTCTTGACCCGAACCCGCTCCCCGGTCTGGGGGTTGCGGGCGTAACGGGCCGGACGGTCGACCTTCTCGAACGAACCGAAGCCGGTGACCGAGACCCGGTCCCCCGCGACGGTCGCGCGGACGATGGCGTCCAGGACCGCGTCGACAGCGTCGGCGGCCTGCTGGCGACCGCCCACCTTGTCGGCAATCGCTTCTACGAGCTGCGCCTTGTTCACGTCTTCCCCTTCGGAGACATTGCCAGAACGAAAGTGTTCAAGCGTTTTCGCACGTTAGGCAGATATATACCGCAAATCAAACACGAAACGGGCTTATCACCCGTGCGCCGCAACGAACTCGGCTGTTCTGGACTGCTCAGCGTTCCTCATCGGGGATTCGACCCGCTTCGAGGTCCGCCACGAACCCCTCCAGACGCCTTGCCGCATCGGCGAGATCGTGCTTGGCCGCGGCCGTAATGACCAGCAGCTTCCGGGTCAGCGCCATCCGTACGCCCTCCGGGACTTGCAGTGCGCGCACCCTTGCGTGCGCTTCCTTGAGTTGGTCCGCGACTGCCGCATAGAGCTGGAGTTGGCCGTCGTGTTCCATGCACAGATTGTGCCATCTGGGGCGAGTTGTCGCCTGCTCAGGGTGCAACTGCCGCCTCAAACGGCCTTCCCGGCACATGTGGGAGCCGCGGCTCCACAGCACGCGTACCCCGGCAACAACCCTTCTAACGTGGGAAGTTGGCTGGCCGCCCAGCGGCGCGCAGGGCCGTTCGAGTGCGGACACAGCTGTACCCCCGATCGGGCTGATCGGGGGTACGGCGGGGGTGTCGCGGTGGCCGAAACTCGACCTGTTCAGTTGTCCACGGAGGGAGTCCGGGGTATCCGGGGGGCGCTCCGGGGTCCGGGGCGGTCCGAGGCCTCCGGTCGGCTACCGGATCAGACCCGGAGCGTCTGCGGCTTGTGCGACGGGCGCTTGGCCTCGTACGCGGCGATGTCGGCCTCGTTCTGGAGGGTGATGGAGATGTCGTCCAGCCCGTTCAGCAGCCGCCAACGGGCGTTCTCGTCGAGCTCGAAGGGCGCGGTGATGCCCTCGGCGCGCACCTCACGGCTCTCCAGGTCGACCGTGATCTCGGCCGTGGGGTCCTTCTCCGTGAGCTCCTGCAGCGCGTCCACGATCTTCTGCTCCAGCACCACCGTGAGCAGGCCGTTCTTGAGCGAGTTGCCGCGGAAGATGTCGGCGAAGCGGGACGAGATCACGGCCTTGAAGCCGTAGTTCTGCAGCGCCCACACGGCGTGCTCACGGGAGGAGCCGGTACCGAAGTCTGGGCCGGCGACCAGGACCGTGGCGCCCGCGCGCTCGGGCTGGTTGAGGATGAACGCCGGGTCCTTGCGCCAGGCCTCGAACAGCCCGTCCTCGAACCCGTCCCGTGTGACCTTCTTGAGCCAGTGAGCAGGGATGATCTGGTCGGTGTCGACGTTGGAGCGGCGCAGCGGGACGGCCCGGCCGGTGTGCGTGGTGAATGCTTCCATGGCTATCGGACTCCAGCGGGCGTACGGGTTGCGGCGTCGGACAGGTCGGCCGGGGAGGCCAGGTGGCCCAGGACCGCGGTCGCGGCCGCGACCTGCGGCGACACCAGGTGGGTACGACCGCCCTTGCCCTGCCGGCCCTCGAAGTTGCGGTTGGAGGTGGACGCGGAGCGCTCACCCGGGGCGAGCTGGTCCGGGTTCATGCCCAGACACATCGAGCAGCCCGCGTGCCGCCATTCGGCGCCGGCCTCCTTGAAGACCACGTCCAGGCCCTCGGAGACGGCCTGCAGACCCACCCGCGCGGAGCCCGGGACGACCAGCATCCGTACGCCGTCGGCGACTTTGCGGTCCTTGACGATCTCGGCGGCGGCGCGCAGGTCCTCGATACGGCCGTTGGTGCACGAGCCTACGAAGACGGTGTCCACCTTGATGGTGCGCAGCGGCTGTCCTGCCTCCAACCCCATGTATTCCAGGGCCTTTTCGGCAGCGAGGCGCTCCGAAGCGTCATCGTACGAAGCAGGGTCGGGGACGCTCGCCGAAAGCGGCGCGCCCTGACCGGGGTTGGTGCCCCAGGTGACGAACGGGGCCAGCTCGGCGGCCTCGATGACGACCTCGGCGTCGAACTCGGCGTCGTCGTCCGTCTTCAGCGTCTTCCAGTACGCGACGGCCGCGTCCCAGTCCGCGCCCTCGGGGGCGTGCGGGCGGCCCTTGAGGTACGCGAAGGTGGTCTCGTCGGGAGCGATCATGCCCGCGCGGGCGCCGGCCTCGATCGACATGTTGCAGATGGTCATCCGGGCCTCCATCGAGAGCTTCTCGATGGCGGAGCCGCGGTACTCCAGGATGTAGCCCTGGCCGCCGCCGGTGCCGATCCGGGCGATGATCGCCAGGATCAGGTCCTTGGCGGTGACGCCGTCGGGCAGTTCGCCGTCGACCGTGATGGCCATGGTCTTCGGGCGGGCCAGCGGCAGCGTCTGGGTGGCCAGCACGTGCTCGACCTGGGAGGTGCCGATGCCGAACGCCAGCGCGCCGAAGGCGCCGTGCGTGGAGGTGTGCGAGTCACCGCAGACGACGGTCGTGCCGGGCTGGGTCAGACCCAGCTGGGGGCCGACGACGTGCACGACACCCTGCTCGACGTCGCCCAGCGGGTGCAGGCGCACCCCGAAGTCGGCGCAGTTCTTGCGCAGCGTCTCCAGCTGGACCCGGGAGACCGGGTCGGCGATGGGCTTGTCGATGTCGAGGGTCGGGGTGTTGTGGTCCTCGGTGGCGATGGTCAGGTCGAGCCGCCGCACCTGGCGACCGCTCTTGCGGAGGCCGTCGAAGGCCTGCGGGCTGGTCACCTCGTGCAGCAGGTGCAGATCGATGAAGAGGAGGTCGGGCTCGCCCTCGGCGCGCCGGACGACGTGGTCGTCCCAGACCTTCTCCGCGAGTGTCCTACCCATCGCTTTCCCTCCGGCCGGCAATGCTGCGCCGGCCCAACTAGAGATCGTGCGGAAGCGGCGCCCTCGCCCCTGCGTCCGGGCATCCGCCGCCGGGCCCCTGTTCTGCGGGCCGCTGTGTCTTCCAGAGTGGCGCGTTCCACGGAAAATTGAACTTGCGTTTCACAGAGTGAGACGCGAGTATCGTTGCATGGACAACAGTAGCGGCGTCGGCGTCCTGGACAAGGCAGCCCTTGTCCTGAGCGCCCTGGAGTCCGGTCCGGCCACCCTCGCGGGTCTGGTCGCGGCGACCGGGCTGGCACGACCCACGGCCCACCGGCTGGCCGTGGCTCTGGAACACCACCGCATGGTGGCGCGCGACATGCAGGGCCGTTTCATTCTCGGTCCCCGGCTGGCCGAGCTGGCCGCGGCGGCGGGCGAGGACCGCCTCCTGGCCACCGCCGGGCCGGTGCTCACCCACCTCCGCGACATCACCGGGGAGAGCGCGCAGCTCTACCGCCGCCAGGGCGACATGCGCATCTGCGTCGCCGCGGCGGAGCGCCTGTCCGGCCTGCGGGACACGGTCCCGGTCGGCTCGACGCTCACGATGAAGGCGGGCTCCTCGGCGCAGATCCTGATGGCCTGGGAGGAGCCGGAGCGCCTGCACCGCGGCCTCCAGGGCGCCCGCTTCACGGCCACGGCCCTGTCGGGCGTACGGCGCCGGGGCTGGGCCCAGTCGATCGGCGAGCGCGAGCCGGGCGTCGCGTCCGTCTCCGCGCCGGTGCGCGGCCCCTCCAACCGCGTGGTGGCCGCCGTCTCGGTCTCCGGCCCCATCGAGCGCCTGACGCGCCACCCGGGCCGCATGCACGCCCAGGCCGTCATCGACGCCGCCGCCCGCCTCTCGGAGGCCCTGCGCCGCACGGGCTGACCGCCAGACCCGTGCGACACCGGGAAGGGCCGGCCTCAACGCCGCGGCAGGCCTTCCTGGCCGAACGCACGCCGGTGACCAGCGAACACACGCAGACAAGACGCCCTCGAGCGAACACTCTCAGGAGATCCGGAGCCGGTCGGCCGCCCGGTCGCCCCGTCGGCCGACCGGAACGACGCCGGTGGCCTTCCCCAGGCCGAACTCGGGCATGTTGACGTAGATCGACTCGTACGATCCCGCCGGCACGACGTATGTCTCGTGCCAGAAGCCGACCTTGCCCTTCCCCTCACGCAACCGCCGGTTGAAGGCGGCCCACGCCGGCCGGTGTTTCCCGTCCGGCGCCGACGCGTAGGCGAGCAGCTTCTCCTTCGAGTCCCAGTACTGCACCACGTACAGCACGCGCGGGAAGCCCAACAGGAACTGGTGACCGAGCAGCCCGCTGCCCTTCTCCCGCGACAGCTCGGCGATCATCGGGCCCATGGCCCTGGCCACCGGCAGCCAACTGCGCGGCGCGGCGAAGTCGTTGATCCGCATTCCGATCAGGAAGACGACCACCTCGTCCTGGCTCGCCGCCGTCATGCGTCCTTCGATCGGCTTGGCACCCATCGCGTCCCCCACTCACTCACGTCGTGACCCAAGGATTGGATAGCGGCACTATCCATGCTTGGATAGTGACACTCTCCAATGAGGGGCGCAAGAGGAAGAGAGCGTGCGGGCGGATGCGACTGGCGGAGCTGAGCGAGCGCAGCGGTGTGACCACGGCGACGATCAAGTACTACCTGCGCGAAGGGCTGCTGCACCCCGGCCGCCGCATCACGGCCACGCAGTCCGAGTACGACGAGGAGCATCTGCGACGCCTGCGTCTGGTGCGCGCGCTGATCCAGGTGGGACGGATCCCGGTGACCTCGGCCCGGGAGGTGCTCGCCGCCCTGCAGGACGAGGACCTCGACCGGAACGAGCGGCTGGGCACCGCCGTGTGGGCCCTGCCGCACGGGCCGGCGCCCGACGAGAACGACCCGGCGACCGAGGTGGGCCGGCGCACCGCCGACGCCCTCATGAACCGGCTCGGCTGGAGCTACGGCCCTGCGTGCGAAACTCCCGCAGCACCGGCGTACGGGATGCTGGTGACCGCGATCGCCACCCTCCACCGGCTCGGATACCCGTGCTCCGCCGAGGACTTGGAGCCGTACGGCCGCGCGCTGGAGTCGCTGGCCGTCACCGACCTCGACCTGGTGGAGCGCTACCGGACGCCGGAGGAGCAGGTGGAGGCCGCGGTGGCGCTGACCGTGCTGTACGAGCCGGTGCTGCTGAGCCTGCGCCGGCTGGCGGAGGCGGAGGAGTCGCGCCGGCGGTTCGGCGGCAAGTGACGGGCAACGGGGGAACCGGAAAACGCCGAAGGGCCCTCCCGAGGAAGGGCCCTTCAGTCGCGTACCCCCGACCGGATTCGAACCGGCGCTACCGCCTTGAGAGGGCGGCGTGCTAGGCCGCTACACAACGGGGGCGAGGATCGTGCGTTTCCGCAGATCCGAGCTGGTCTACCTGGACTCGAACCAAGACTAACTGAACCAGAATCAGCCGTGCTGCCAATTACACCATAGACCAATGTGGTTTAGACCAGTTTGTACCCCCGACCGGATTCGAACCGGCGCTACCGCCTTGAGAGGGCGGCGTGCTAGGCCGCTACACAACGGGGGCCCTAGCGATCCTGCGTCTCAGAAACAATGGGTGCGACCCGGACTGTTCCCGCGGGAAGGATCTGTACCCCCGACCGGATTCGAACCGGCGCTACTGCCTTGAGAGGGCAGCGTGCTAGGCCGCTACACAACGGGGGCTTCGTGGAATCGATCTCCACTGGCGCAGATAAGCTCTGCGAGCTGGCCTACCTGGACTCGAACCAAGACTAACTGAACCAGAATCAGTCGTGCTGCCAATTACACCATAGGCCACTGGAACGCAAGCCCCTGAGGGGATCTTGTTCTAGTTCGCTCCCCCGGCTCCGGCCTTTCGGCCCGCTCCCCGGCGGCGCAGGAAGAACATTACCTGAAGGTGGACGGGGCTCCAAAACGGGTATCGGCGCCGAGGATCGCGGGGAGTTCGGCGAGGGAGGCGATCCGTCGCGGCCCCACCGGCGGCTCCACCGTCGCGTACACGCCTCCGCGGTCGATCCACACGGACAGCAGTCCGGCGTCGGCGGCGCCCCGTCCGTCGATCTCCGGATGGTCGCCGACGTACGCCACTTGGTGCGGGGCCAGCTCCAGTGCGTCGCAGGCCGCCAGGAACGCGGCGGCCTCCGGCTTGGAGACGCCGAGTTCCGCCGCGCACAGGATGACCTCGAAGCGGTCGTGCACGCCCAGGGCGCGCAGCTTGCGGTCCTGCACGTGGATGCTGGAGTTGGACAGCACGGCGTGGCGGTGGCTGACGGCGAGGGCGTCCAGAGCCGGCAGGACGTCCGGGAAGAGGGACCAGGCGGTCTCGTAATGACGCAGGTAACGGCTGAACCAGGCGTCGGCCTCGTCGTCGGTCAGCTCCTCGCCCAGGAAGACCCGTACGCGGTCCCGGCGCTGTCCCTCGAAGGACGTTGCCCCGGCCGAGAAGCGGGCCCACTGCCGGTCGGTGATCTCGCGCCACCGTGCGATGGCCTGCTCGACACTGTCGTACGAGTCGAGCAGCCCTTCGGCGGTGAGGTGTTCGCGCATGCCGACACGGTCGGCCGCGGTGTAGTCGAAGAGGGTGTCGTCGACGTCCCAGACCACGGCATGTATCGGCATGACACCCAGCCTAAGCAGCCAGAGCCGCGGGCTTGGCCGTACGCTCCAACTCTTTGAAGATGACCTTGAGGTGTTCCAGTTCCTCACCCGTGAACAAGTCGTCCGGACCGCCAGGGGCAAGATCAGCGAACGAGCCCTCGTAGAGGTCGCCCAGGCCCAGGATTCCGCGCTTGGCCACCGTGTCGATGATGAGTGTCAGGAAGTCGATCTGGCGGGAGCTGAGCTGTTTACCGGCGATGAAGACCTCGAACGCCTTCTGTGCGGCCTGCCGGTCCAGCCCGCACAGCCCACGCACGAACAGACCGAGGCCACCGGCGGAACGCACCTCGTCAAGGTCTTCGGGTGAGGCTATGGCTTCTGTGAGGAAGATCTCCTCCAGGCTTGTCAGATCGAATTCGGTGATCTGCTCGTTGGTACGCAGTTTGCGCACCACTGGCTGGTCCTCGTGGCGGAGGAGATATGCACGGGCCTTCTGCTTGAAGCGCTGCTCGTCCGTGCCCTGAGGCATCCCCTGGATCTCGGCCTCGGTGATATCTCCGAGCTCGTCGACGAAGTCGGTGTAGACGACGTTCCGCTTGACTTTGGGGTCGGTGAGCCGTGCCAGCCGACGCATACGGCGCCGCATGTCCTCCAGCAGCGGGAGGGTGACGCCGTCCCACCACTCCTCGTCGGCCACCGCTTCCAGAAGCTCGGCCTGCTCGCCGACCGCCGGGATGTTGGTCTTGGTGAGCAGATTGGAGGCGATTTCCTGGATCTTCGTACGCAGCTTCGCGAACTCCTTGCCGCCTTCCAGCGCGGCGAGCTGGAGACCGTACGCCATCAGGTCGAACCGCTTGGCCTCCTCGCCCGTCTCCTCGTCGTCGAGACGGAACTCGCTGGGCAGCCCGAGCAGGTGGTCACGGATCGCGGTGTCCGCGTCGTCGTCCACCCGATGCCAGCTGCCGAAGTCGCTGAACACCTCGATCTCCCGGCGGTGCGGGCGGACCAGGAAGTTGTCCAGGTTCATGCCCGTGACGGTCCGATGCAGCCGATGCGCCAACGACCAGCGGATCTCGGCCTCGGTGGCGATCGCGTCAGAGCCGGCGTCCCGTGCCGGGTCGGGCTGCTGCCGCTTGTCCAGTACCCGTACAAGGTCGAGCTGGCGCTGAAGGAGCTGCTCGGTGAGGGTGACTGCCCTGCGCCCCTCCGACCGGTCGAGCTGACTGTTGAAGAAGTCGATGTTTCCGCAGAAGTCGAAGACGTAGAAGTTCCGCTTGCTGTGATCGGGGTTGTCCGGGTCGGGGCCGTAGAGGGCGGGGCGCAAGCGGGTGCCGCGGCCGATCATCTGCCAGAACTTGGTCTTCGAGAAGACCGGTTTGGCGAAGACCAGGTTCACCACCTCCGGCACGTCGATACCGGTGTCGAGCATGTCGACCGAGATGGCGATGTCGGGGGCGTTCGGCGGGTTCTTCGGGTTGGCGAAGTCGTCGATGAGGGACTGGGCGTACGTCTCCTTGTACGTGATCACCCGCGCCGCATGGCCGGCGCTCTGCGGGTAGTTGGCGTTGTACCGCTCTTCGATGTACCGGGCGTGGTCGTTGTTCTTCGCGAAGATGATGGTCTTGCCGAGCCGGTCGCCGCCCTCGACGCGGTGGCCGCGCGTCATCAGCGTCTCCAGCATCTTGTCCACGGTGTCCTCGTTGAAGAGGTACTTGTTCATCTCATGGCGGCCGACCGCATCGGGTATGTCACCGTCCTCGGTCCACTCCTTGGCGTCCCACTCGGCCTTCTCCTCCTCCGAGAGGTCGGCATACCGGATGCCGCGCTCCATGAACTTCAGCGGCACCTTCACCGCCTTCGGGAGTACCAGATAGCCCTCGGCAGCAGCCTCGTGGAGGTCGTAGGAGTCGGTCGGGACGCCGTCCTCCATGGCGAAGAGCTTGTACGTGTTGTGGTCGATCTCGTCCTTGGGCGTGGCGGTCAGGCCGAGCAGCAGTGAGTCGAAGTAGCGGAACAGTTCGCCGTACTTGGCATACACGGACCGGTGAGCCTCGTCGATGACGATCAGGTCGAAGTAGCCCGGCCCGAAGCGGCGGCGGCCCGTGCCGTCCGTCACGTCGATCTGCTTCATCATCGTCTGGTACGTGGAGAGATAGACGCGGGCCGCAGCCGCCTTGTCGTCGAGGAGGCTGGCCGCGGGGGTGTTCGGCAGGTTCTCCTTGAACGCCTTCATAGCCTGGGTGACCAGCGCCTGCCGGTCGGCGAGAAACAGCACCCGCTGCGCCCACCCGGCCTTCATCAGCTGGTCCACGAGAGCCACGGTGGTGCGGGTCTTGCCGGTACCGGTCGCCATGACGAGCAGCGCCTCACGACCCAGGTCCCGCTCGAAGGTCTCCCCCACCCGCTTGATCGCGCGGAGCTGGTACGGGCGTCCGGCGATCTTCTCGTTCACCGGCGTGGCTGTCAGGGAGAGGCGTCCGGCGCGCTGGCGGATGTGCCAGTGCAGCTCGTCCTTGGTGAAGAAGCCCTGCACCTGGCGGGGCGGGTAGCCGAGACCGTCGTCCCAGAGGTAGGTCTCGTACCCGTTGGTGTAGAAGATCACCGGACGCCGGTTGAACTGCTTCTGGAGCGCGTCGGCGTACAGTTTCGCCTGCTGCTGCCCGTCACGGGCGTCACTCCGGGTCCGCTTGGCCTCGATGACGGCGAGGGGCTTGCCGTCATCTCCCCAGAGGACGTAGTCGACGCGTCCCTTGCCCGTCTTTGTGGGCATCCCGGAGGCGATCGGGTACTCGGTGTCTTTGCCCGGGGTGAGGAGGTCCCAGCCCGCTTCCTTGAGGAGCAGGTCTATGAAGGCGTCGCGGGTCGCCTGCTCGTCGTAGTCGTGGGTGTCCTGCACCAACTGGTTGGCGGCCTTCGCGGCGGCGACCTGCGCCTTGAGTTCCTCCAGTTGCCGGGCGAGGTCCGCGTTCTGGGCGCGCTCGGCCGCGAGCTGCTCGGCCTGCTCCTTGAAGCGTGCCTCGTCCTCCGCTTCCTTGGCCTTGAGCTCGGCCTGCTTCAGCATGCGAGCCTGGGTGGAGAGGGGGCGCGGTACGACGCTGGTGTCGAACTCCAGCCCGGCGGGCGGCAGGGCGGTGGGCTGGCGGGTGTAGGTCCGGGCGAACCAGTACAGGGAGTGGAACAACTCCTTGACGCTGGCCTCGGCTACGGTCTTCGCGACCGGAGCGGCCTTGTGCACGGCGTTGTTCCCATGCCGGCGGATGAGGTCCATCTTCGCGTTGACCGTCGGCCCAACGAGCTGCCGGAAGCTCGGCTCGTGAAGCATCGCCGCAAGGTCCTTCTTGTACGGCTCGCTGAGGCTGCTGTCCTTGTCGTACATCCACCGGGCCGTGATCTCGATGGCGCGGCGGGCGTAGAAGCAGGCGGTACGGGGGTCGTGGTGGATCAGCCGCTCGGCGCGGGTCGCCTCGTCATAGAGGGCAGGCCACTCGGCACGCAGGAAGGCGAAATTGCCGCTGACGGCGCGACCGACGTTGTCGGCGGCGGCGCGGTCGCGGACGGGTTTGTCGTGGCCGGCCTGGCTGTGGCCGTCGTCGCTCTGGCTGTTCTGGCCGCTCTGGTCGTTCTGGTCACTACCCATGCCGGTGCGGTGTCCCTCTCCCCTGTTGCGGCCTTGCCTATGGGCCCCGGGCATCCCGGCCGCCCGTACGAGGCCGACGTGTCGGTCCGTCTCCTACGGCAGGACCACCCGGGGGCCGGGCTCCCCTGCCCGGCCGTGCGGGTGGCATGCGGTGGTGCTTGTGGTGCGGTCGGTGCTGGACACCGGGTACGGCGGAAGCGGCTTACGCGGCTTCGCCGGGGGCTTCATGATCCCAGAGGGTGCCGGAGAAGGCACGGTGTTGTAGGGAATTGAAGAGTTCGTCGAGGGTGGCGAGGTGTCGGACGTTCCGGGCTCGCGCACTGTCCACACGTTCCACTCGGCGCACGAATTCCTGTTGCCGGGCCACGGGTGGCACCAGAAGAGAAATCGACGAGAACTGTGATTTATTAACCAAGCCTGTCATAGCTCCGGTCGATTTCCGCTGAATCAGGACCTTACCTACGCGGATCTGCTCCAGCATGAATCGCGGCAGTGCCCCCTCAGGAATGAAAGCGTTAATCTGTTGATTGATGGCGACTCGACGTCCCGCCAGAGCGGCATTCCCGATGCTTGCGGGACTGCCCGCGATGCATGTCACCAGAATCGCTTCGGCCGGGACAACTCTGCTGACCTTCTCCCCCACCGTGGTGAGGTACTCAGCCGCCTGGCTGGGGTTCAGTTCAGGGGGCCTGATGTTGTCCGTCTTGATCCACTCGATGCCGTTACCGTAGTTCTCCGACTTGGCCCGTGGCGGTGTGTTCCCTGTGACGACTGCACCGAGCTCGCCGATCGTTTTTCGATCCCACTGGGTACTACGCGAAGCAGGGTCGCCGAACATGTCGAGGAAGATGGACTGGGCGAGGTCGTCGAGGAGGGTGATGGCCTCACGGCGCTTGACGCGGAGAGTGTCCACCCGGTCGAGGACCGCAGCAATGCGCTTCTGCTCGGCAAGAGATGGCAGCGGGATGGCAAGCTCGGAGCACCGGCGGAGGTCGAGATTGGCAATATTCGTCGTCTGGCGACTGAAACTGCGCACCACTGTTTGCGTTCGGGGGCTCGAGAACCAGTGGTACAGGTATCGCCGATCCACAAAATCCAGGTCTCCACGAAGTGCTGTGACGAATCCGCCAAAAGTCGTTTCGGAATCCAACTCGGGGACCCAGGAGCATTTCCCAACAAGATTCCAGCTGTTGGCACTTGATACGAGCACGTCACCTTCTTGCAGGTGTTGCTCAGCGCGTTTTACGAAGTCTGCATCAATAGCCCACACGTCGGACAGGTCAAGCTCTGACTGAACATTCTTTGTTCGAAGGCACCAAATCGAACCATCAGTCCCGAGGGGTACCACGTCTTCCGGCTTGAAAGTAATTCCTCGAATGAATGAGGCGACATCTCCGAGACGAGCTGATTCGACGCTCACGCCAGCATCCCCTTCAGCTCCTCCGTACTCTTGACGATCTCCTCGTTCAACAGCTCCAGATCCCCCAAAATCTCCACCGGCGTCCGCGTCACAATCTCCTCGTGGATGATCTCCTTGTATCGGTTCAGGGAGAGGTCGTAGTCCTGGGCCGCAATGTCCGCCTTGGGTACGCAGAAACTCTGCTCGGTCCGCGCCCGGTCCCTCTCCGCGCCGTCCCGTTCCTGCCAGCGGGTCAGGACGTCCGGGAGGTTGTTCTTCAGGAACTCGTCCGCCGTCAGCGGGTCGCCCTGCGGACGGACGCCCAAGCGCTCCTCCGGAAGCAGTGGGTTGCGCTTGTCGTCCAGGCTCAGGCCGTCTGCCTGCACGTCGTAGAACCAGACATGGTCCGTGCCGCCCGATTCAGTCTTCGTGAAGAACAGAATCGCCGTAGAGACGCCGGCGTACGGCTTGAAGACCCCGCTCGGTAGCTTGACCACCGCCTGAAGTTGCTGCTCTTCCACCAGCATCCGGCGCAGTTCCTTGTGCGCCTTGGTCGAGCCGAACAGCACCCCGTCCGGGACAATGACGGCAGCCCTGCCACCGGGCTTCAGCAGCCTCAAGAACAGGGCCAGGAACAGCAGTTCCGTCTTCCTCGTTTTGACGATGCGCTGGAGGTCCACCGCCGTGGACTCGTAGTCCAGATTTCCCGCGAAGGGCGGGTTCGCCAGGATCAGGGAGTAGCGCTCGGCCTCGCCGGCCGCGCTCTCCGCGAGCGAGTCACGGTACCGGATGTCCGGGTTCTCGATGCCGTGGAGCAGCATGTTCATCGAGCCGATGCGGAGCATCGTGGAGTCGAAGTCGAAGCCGTGGAACATCGACTCGTTGAAGTGTTTCCGCTGCTCCACGCCGAGCAGTGCGTCGCGGTGCACCCGCTGCACATACGACGCCGCCTGCACCAGGAAACCGGCCGTGCCGCACGCCGGGTCGCAGATCTCGTCACGCGGCCCCGGCTGGGTCATCTCGACCATCAGGTCGATGATGTGGCGCGGCGTACGGAACTGGCCGTTCTGGCCGGCCGTGGCGATCTTCGCGAGCAGGTACTCGTAGATGTCGCCCTTGGTGTCGCTGCTGTCCATGGAGATGTCGTCGAGCAGGTCAACGACCTTCGCCAGCAGGTTGGGCCCCGGAATCGTGAACCGGGCGTCCTTCATGTGGTGGGAGTACGTCGATTCGTCCCCGCCCATGCGGCGCAGATAGGGGAAGACGCCGTCGGCGACGATCCCGTACATGATCTCGGGGTCCTTGACCTTGAAGTTCTGCCAACGCAGATCCTGCTGGTCTTCCGAGAAGAAGGGGTCCGGGTCGGGCTTGCCCGTTGCCGTCGCCTTGCGGTCCTTGCGGGTCTGGATCTCGTCCAACCGCTTGATGAAGAGCAGGTACGTGATCTGCTCCATCACCTCCAGCGGGTTCGAGATACCGCCCGACCAGAACGCGTCCCAGACGCGCCCCACCTTGCTCTTCAGTTCGCCCGTAATCACACAGGGATCTTACGGCCCCCGCGCCCCGCAGTGGCCTGACTCAAAGGAGAGATACCACCACCTTGCACCTCAGACGTCGACCTCCGCGCACACGGTCTTCCCCGGCCCTCCATCCGCACGCGGCACCACCGCGCAGCGACTCGCCAGCGCCGAGACCAGGCATAGGCCTCGGCCCGACTCCACCTCCAACCCGGGCGACATCGGGAGCGGTACCGGCGGCATGCGGTCGCCCCGCGTGTCAGTGACCTCCACCCGTACGAGCCTCATCGGCTGATCCAGCCACAGGCAGAGCCTGAAGTCCCGTCCGGGTACGCGCCCGTGCGTCACCGCGTTCGCGGCGAGCTCACCCACGATCAAAGTCACCGTGGTGTTCAACTCGGATTCGTACGGGTAGCCCCAGGTGTCGAGACGGTGAGCGGTGAGCCTGCGGGCCAGCCTGGCGCCGCGCGGCGTCGACGCAAACGACATGCGGAACTCCCGTACTGGCAGCGGAACTCGGCAGGTGTTCCCGGAAGAGTGCGTTTCTGCAGTCATAGGCACGAGCGTGAGCCGACGCGCGTACCTTGACCAGCAACGACATCCCTACACAGCGTGGCTGTACCGCTGCGGTGGGTGTTCTGTCGGGGTGATGGTGAGCCAGGTGCTGGAGGGAAGACCATGACGCAAGTCCCGGAACAAGTCGTCGTGCGACGGAGTGAGGATCCCGCCGACGAGTTGCTGCGGTCGTTCGGTAGGCAGATCAAGATCCTCCGGGAGCGTGCCGGGCATACCCAGGCCGCCTTGGGGCAGCTCCTCGGATACAGCGAGGCGCAGGTCGCGGCCATTGAGCAAGGAAGGCGCATTCCGCGGCCCAACACCATCGACAAGCTCGATCAGCTGCTGGAAGCCGGAGGCATGCTGCTCGCCATGAAGCGGCCCATGGCGCTGACCCGTTACCCCGCCTTCTTCCGCGACGCGGCGCGGATCGAGGAAGAGGCAGTCGAGTTCCACGCGTACGCCGTCCTCGCGGTCCCGGGTCTACTGCAGACCGAGGAGTACGCGAAGACCATGTTCACGGTGAGGCGCCCGCGTCGCAACCAAATGGAGATCGAGCAAATGGTGTCCGCACGGATGGCCAGGCACAAGATCTTCGACCGCGCTCCCGCTCCGACACTGAGCTTCGTGATCGAAGAGTCCGTGCTGGAACGCCCATACGGCAACGTCGACGTGCTCCGAGGTCAGCTCGAACACTTGCGTCTCGTCGGAGAAAACCCCAACGTGGAGATTCAGGTGATGCCGACCCGGACCACTGACCACCCTGGCGCGGCCGGTCCGTTCACCTTGATGACGCCGGAAGGCGGAGATCAGGCCGCGTACATCGAGAGCCAGGACCGTGGGCAGGTGATCACTGATCGGGAATCCGTACGTGGCATGGCCATCCGGTATGGAATCCTGCGAGCCCAGGCGCTGTCTCCTGCCCATTCGCTGCGCCACATCGAGAAGTTGCTGCAAGGAGAGCTATGAGCATCAAGCGGTCCGAAGCCCAGTCCCTCCGCTGGATCAAGAGCAGCCACAGCAGCGGCGAAGGCGGCGAGTGCATCGAGATCGCCCCCACCTCCGCCACCGTCCACATCCGCGACTCCAAGGCCCCCGCCCACGGCACCCTCACCGTGCACCCCGCGACCTGGTCCGCCTTCCTCTGCCTGGCCCGCCTGGACTGACCGAAACCCGACCCCGAAGTCAACCCCGCGTGATCCCTGCCTTGACCGTCCGTAGCCGCCTTGGCAGGATCGGGCCTAGCAAGCAAAACACCGCGCATATGGCTGCGCAGACCCTGTGGCCGTCCCTTCGGGGGCGGCCACAGACGTGTTTCCGGGAGGTTCGGTGCATCTGTGTTACATCGACGAGGCGGGCAACGGGCAGACGCTCGACCCCGCGAGACCTGACGCCCCTCCGGTTCTCGTCGTCGGCGGCTTCACCGTACCCAGGGCTCAGCTCAAGTCCCTCACCTGGGCTTTTCTCGATGTCAAGAAGCGGTACCGCCCGCAGTTACGGAACGCGGAGCAGCTTTCCGAAGTGATCCAGCACGAGATCAAGGGCGCGGACGTCCGCAAGAACCTCCGAGCCGGCAACCACAACTGGCAGCGCGCAGCCATGGAGCTGGTGGCTTCGGTGCTCGGCATACTTGAGGCGCACGAAACCCGCATCCTCGCCCGTGTGTGGATCAAGGAGGAAGGGCTGGCGTTCGACGAATCCGGCGTTTACCCGGCCTCCGTCGCCGCGCTGAACGAGACCTTCCAGGCTCAGCTCGCCCACGAGCACTCCCGCGGCATGATGGTCCTCGACAGCCGTACGAAGGTCAAGAACGCACCCAATGTGCACTGTGTGACCACCCGCAAGTACCGCACGGGCGGCGACAGTCTGCGCGGAGTCATCGAGTCACCGGTTTTCGGACACAGTGACACGCATGCGCTTCTCCAGCTCGCGGACCTAGTGGTCTCGTCGCTGCTGTTTCCCATCGCCTGTAACGCCTACCTCAACGACGTAACCTGGAACGTGCACTGCGACGACGCCTACCAGCCCCTCCGGGAGCAGTTCGGAGAGCGGCTCAAGAAGTTGCAGTTCCGGTATCAGGATCCCCTGGGCAAGTGGCGGGGCGGGATCGTCGTATCGGACCGGAGGACTCGGCAGTCGTCCAGTCTGATGTTCGGGCCCACGAAGGCCATCACCGTGCCGGCTCCCGCGATCCCGGGCCAGCCAGGAGCGCCGGTCCCCGAGCGGCCCGAAACTGAGCCGGACGGCGGTTTGCCTCTCGTGCCGTAGTCGGGCGGCATACGACAAGGGCGGCAGCTTCCACAGCGGCCGCCCTTGTGCGGGTCAGGCGGCACCTACGCCTCGGTCAGCCTCGCCAGCGCCGCGTCGATGCGGGCCAGCGTCTTCTCCTTGCCCAGGACCTCCAGGGACTCGAAGAGGGGCAGGCCGACGGTGCGGCCGGTGACGGCGACGCGGACCGGGGCCTGGGCCTTGCCGAGCTTGAGGCCGTGGGTCTCGCCGGCGGCCAGTACGGCCTCCTTCAGGGACTCCGGGGAGGTCCAGTCCGCGACCTGAAGCTTCTCGCGGGCCGTTCGCAGGAGGGCGTCGCTGCCCTCCTTCATCGCCTTGGTCCAGCTCGGCTCGTCGAAGACCGGCTCCGGCAGGAACAGGAAGTCGACGTTGTCGGTGATCTCCGAGAGGACCTTGAGCCGGGTCTGGGCGTGCGGGGCGATCGCGTGCCACTTGGCCTCGTCGAAGTCCTCCGGGGCCCAGGGGGCGAACGGGGCCTTCAGCCAGGGGGCGCAGCGCTCCGTGAAGTCCTTCACGTCCAGCAGGCGGATGTGGTCGGCGTTGATCGCCTCGCACTTCTTCAGGTCGAAGCGGGCCGGGTTGGGGTTCACGTCCGCGATGTCGAAGGCCGCGACCATCTCGTCCATCGTGAAGATGTCCTGGTCCGCGGAGAGCGACCAGCCCAGCAGCGAGAGGTAGTTGAGCAGGCCTTCGGGCAGGAAGCCGCGCTCGCGGTAGAGGTTGAGCGACGACTGCGGGTCGCGCTTCGACAGCTTCTTGTTGCCCTCGCCCATGACGTAGGGCAGGTGGCCGAACTGCGGGATCCGCTTGGCGATGCCCAGCCCGATCAGCGCCTTGTACAGGGCGATCTGGCGCGGGGTGGAGGAGAGCAGGTCCTCGCCGCGCAGGACGTGGGTGATCTCCATCAGGGCGTCGTCGACCGGGTTGACGAGCGTGTAGAGGGGCGCGCCGTTGGCTCGTACGATCCCGTAGTCCGGAACGTTCTCCGGGAGGTACGTGATCTCGCCGCGGACCAGGTCGGTGAAGGTGATCGTCTCGTCGGGCATGCGGAAGCGGACGATGGGCGTGCGGCCCTGGGCCACGTACTCCTCGACCTGCTCGGCACTCAGGTCGCGGCAGTGGCCGTCGTAGCCGGAGGGCCTGCCGGCCGCGCGGGCGGCCTCGCGGCGGGTGTCCAGCTCCTCCTGGGAGCAGTAGCAGTGGTAGGCGTGGCCGGCGTCCAGGAGCTTGCCCGCGACCTCCTTGTAGAGGTCCATGCGCTGCGACTGGCGGTAGGGCGCGTGCGGGCCGCCGACCTCGGGGCCCTCGTCCCAGTCGAAGCCGAGCCAGCGCATCGAGTCGAGGAGCTGGGTGTAGGACTCCTCGGAGTCGCGGGCCGCGTCGGTGTCCTCGATGCGGAAGACCAGCGTGCCCTTGTGGTGCTTGGCGAACGCCCAGTTGAACAGGGCGGTGCGGACCAGGCCCACGTGCGGGTTACCGGTGGGCGAGGGGCAGAACCGTACTCGGACGGCGGCTGGGGGTACCCCCTGCTCGAGCGAAGCCGAGAGCTTGGGGGAGGGTGCGCTAGCCACGCTTGACAACCTTGTTGGTGAGAGTGCCGATGCCTTCGATGGTGACGGCGACCTCGTCGCCGACGGTGAGGGGTCCGACGCCTGCCGGGGTGCCCGTGAGGATCACGTCGCCGGGGAGCAGCGTCATGGCCTCGGTGATGTTCACGATCAGATCCTCGATGGAGTGGATCATCTCGCCGGTGCGGCCGAGCTGACGCTGCTCGCCGTTGACGGTGAGCTGGATGGTCAGGTCGGACGGGTCCAGGTCGGTCTCCACCCAGGGACCCAGCGGGCAGGAGGTGTCGAAGCCCTTGGCCCGGGCCCACTGCTTCTCGCGCTTCTGGACGTCGCGCGCGGTGATGTCGTTGGCGCAGGTGTAGCCGAAGATGACGTCCTTGACGCGCTCGCGCGGGACCTCTCGGCACATGCGGCCGATGACGACGGCCAGTTCGGCCTCGTGGTGCAGGTCCTCGGAGAAGGGCGGGTACTGGATCTCGTCGCCGGGGCCGATCACCGAGGTGGACGGCTTGAAGAAGGCGAAGGGGGCGTCTGGCACCTCGTTGCCCAGCTCGCGCGCGTGGTCCGCGTAGTTGCGGCCGAAGGCCACGACCTTGTTGGGGAGCACCGGGGGCAGCAGCCGCACCCTGGTCCCCGAATCGGAAGATGCCAGCGGGACCTTCGTACCGGAGAGCTCGAAGTCCGTGAACGGGATGCCCTTGATGATGTCGAGGACGAGCTCGTCCGGCCTGTCGCCCTCTACCGCGCCGAAGGCGACGTTCCCGTCGATGGAGAATCTGGCGATGCGCACGGGATCCTTGCGCCCCTCACTGAGAACTGGTGTGCGTGTCGGCCACCGGCGTGCCCGCGAGCCGACGCTGGACGATCCAGGCTAACCGGTCGCAGGGCATGATCATCGGGACCTCCGCGGGAGGCGCTGCACAAAAGAGGCTCCCCGGTCTCCCGGAGAGCCTCGTCGCGGCCGGCTGCCACGGCGCCTACTCCGAGACGGTGGACCGGGCGGCGGGGACCTCCATCAGGACCGTACGCTTGGGGTTGGCGGTCTGCCCGGGGAGGTCGACGGAGTGCTCCGGCTGGTCCGGGGTCCGCAGTTCGTCGGCGTCCTTCAGGTGCGCCAGCGTCGTGCGCCGCGGGTTGGCGATCTTGTGGAACATCATCGTCGTCTTCACGGTTCTTACGAGACCTGTCCTGTACGTGCGCCGGGCGGGCCGAAGGGCCCCGCGGCCGACGCGGGTTGTCGGATGTGCCATCCCTGTAAAGCGTCAGGCTAAACACGCCATTCCCCGCCGAAGCCGCGAACACCCACCGGCCTGCGTGTGAGTTTGCTCACGGAGGTACCGGCAAAAGGGTCATAGTGGACGGGTGACACGCCTTTGCGAAACGGACATTGACCCCCTGAAGCCATCATTCCGCTCCTGATCATCTCGACTGGGACACCCCTTACCTCCGGGGGACTCGCGGGCTTAAGTCCGTTATGAGGGAGATCGCATGGCACACCCGGTGACTTCGCACTCACGTGCTGTCATGTAGGTCACGGCTCGGCTCACGGCCTTGTTGGAGATCCGGCACTGTGCTGGAATTCCACGGACCGCCGCAGGATCGAGCCGGCGCACAGGGGGCGCAGAGAAGCGCCGAGTGGCGGCGAGAACGGGGGAGCCAGCGCCGGTCACTCACGACCATCAGGGTGCGTTTTCAGGACGCCCCCTACGACGCCGACACCGTCCTTCCGTTCGCGCGGAAGGGCGCCTGGTCCAGAGGTTGCGACGCTAGTGCAGGGACGTTTCAAGAGGGATGGCAGTGCTTCGGCGGAGCCGGAGCCGCATGGCGGGACTGGCCCGACGGCCGGCAGCTCCTCGCCCCAGCACGCCCAGAACCCGGGCCCGGCCGCGGTCGGCAACGGCGGTGACCGCTCCGGCCGCACCGGGCGCCCCGGTGCGTCCACGGCGTCCGGCCCGTCCGCTCCGATCACGCCACCGGTGAAGCCGCCGAGGGGTCAGTCCGGGCCCGGCTCGCGAATAGCCCTGCGCAACTGGCGCATCTCCACGCGTCTGGTGGCGCTGCTCACGCTCCCCGTGGTCGCGGCCACCTCGTTGGGTGCCCTGCGCATCAACCAGTCCATGGACGACATCCAGCAGCTCGACAACATGAAGCTGCTGACCGAGATGACCAAGCAGGCCACCGAGCTCGCCGCCGCGCTCCAGGAGGAGCGCGACCAGTCGGCCGGCCCGCTGGCGCACGGAGCGGCCACCGACTACACGGTCAAGGGCTACCGCACCAAGACCGACCGGGCCGTGCAGTCGTTCACGAACGCCGCGGAGGACATCGACTCCGCCGACCTCCAGGGCGTCCGCGAGAGCCTCGTCGGCCTCGTCCGTGACCTGAGCGGCCTGTCCAAGATCCGCAACTCGGCCTACGAGACCAAGAACAACGCCTCGCAGACCGTCGAGGGCTACCACCGCCTCATCACCCACCTGCTCGACCTCTCGCAGGACATGGCGGAGGCCACCAGCAACCCGGAGATGATCTCGCGCACGCGCGCCCTGGCGGCCTTCTCCTCCGCCAAGGAATACGCGTCCGTCCAGCGCGCGGTCCTCGCGGCGGCACTGCCCGCCAACAACAACGTCTTCGGCAACCTCACCGAGAACGACCGGCTGTACGCCGACGGCGCCCAGGAGAGCGAGGACTCCGACCTCGCCACCTTCCGCAGCATCTACGGCACGGACCGCGCCACCGAGCTCCTCAAGCCCGTCGAGGACGGCAACCCCACCATCCGGGCCACCGACCAGTACGCCGTGCGCGCCTTCGGTCAGGCGGGCGGTCTGCAGCAGGTGGACAAGCGGTCCTACAAGGACTGGGTGGACGACAGCTCGATCAAGATCGAGCAGATGGGCAACATCGAGCACACGCTGCTCGAGGACATGGAGCAGAAGGCCCGCGAGCTGCGCAACGAGTCCGAGCGCGACGCGATCATCTCCGGTGTCCTGATCCTGCTCGTCCTCGGTATCTCGCTGGTCGGCGCCTTCGTCGTCGCCCGCTCCATGATCCGCTCACTGCGCCGGCTCCAGGAGACCGCCACCAAGGTCGCCCAGGACCGGCTGCCCGAGCTGGTCAAGCAGCTGTCCGAGTCCGACCCGCAGGACGTCGACACGTCCGTGGAGTCGGTCGGTGTGCACTCCCGGGACGAGATCGGCCAGGTGGCCGCGGCCTTCGACGACGTGCACCGCGAGGCGGTCCGCCTCGCCGCCGAGCAGGCCCTGCTGCGGGGCAACGTCAACGCGATGTTCACCAACCTCTCGCGCCGCTCCCAGGGCCTCATCCAGCGTCAGCTCTCGCTCATCTCCGAGCTCGAGTCCCGCGAGGCCGACCCGGACCAGCTGTCCTCGCTGTTCAAGCTCGACCACCTCGCGACCCGTATGCGCCGTAACGGTGAGAACCTCCTCGTCCTCGCGGGTGAGGAGCCCGGCCGCCGCTGGACCCGTCCGGTCCCGCTGGTCGACGTGCTCCGCGCCGCCGCGTCCGAGGTGGAGCAGTACGAGCGCATCGAGCTGGCCTCCGTACCGACCACCGAAGTGGCCGGCCGGGTCGTCAACGACCTCGTGCACCTGCTCGCAGAGCTGCTGGAGAACGCGACCTCGTTCTCCTCCCCGCAGACCAAGGTCAAGGTCACCGGTCACGCGCTGCCCGACGGCCGGGTGCTGATCGAGATCCACGACACCGGCATCGGCCTCTCCCCCGAGGACCTCGCCGCGATCAACGAGCGGCTCGCCTCGCCGCCCACCGTGGACGTCTCCGTCTCCCGCCGCATGGGTCTGTTCGTCGTCGGCCGGCTGTCGCAGCGCCACGGCATCCGCATCCAGCTTCGTCCGTCCGACTCCGGCGGTACCACCGCGCTGGTCATGCTGCCCGTCGATGTCGCCCAGGGCGGCAAGAAGCCCCAGCCGAAGCCCGGTCAGGGCGCCGGTGCCGGTGGCGGCGTGGCCGCGGCGGCGGCCGGCGTGGCGGCGGCGCGGCGCGGCACCGGCCAGCCGGGCGGTGCCCTCGGCGCCGGAGCCGGCGCCGGCGCGCTGGGTGGCGGTGCCCCCACGGGCGGACGCCTCAACCCCGGTCAGGGACCGCGGGCCGCGCTGCCCGGGCGGGACTCGGGCGGTCGTCCGGGCGCGGCGCGCGGGCCGCAGGGTCCGGGTGCGCCCCAGCAGGGCCGGCCGGCTCCGGCCGGCGCGGGTGCCGGCTTCGGCGCTCCGGCTCCGGGCGCGCCGCAGGGCCTGCAGGCGGCGGGCACCGGCGGTCCGCAGGGCCAGGCCCCGTTCGGCGGCGGTCAGGACGCCTTCGGAGGCGGTCAGGACTCCTTCGGCGGCAGCCAGGACGCCTTCGGGAGCGGTCAGGACTCCTTCGGCGGCGCCCGGGGTGCCGTACCCCCGCAGTCGCCGCCCTCGAAGAAGGACTCGGAGCCGCAGGGCCGGCGTCGTCGGCCGCAGCTGCCCGGGCGCGGTGGTCCGCGCGCCGAGCTGCCCGGCGGCAACCAGCCCCGTACGCCCAGCTGGAGCGACGAGAACGCGCAGCCGCCGGTGCCGCGGGCCTCGCTGGACACCCCGCGCGGCCATGACGAGCAGGACCCGGCGCAGACCTCCCGGATGCCGCGGATCGACGACCGGCAGGGCCCGGGCGCGACGGCGGAGATGCCGGCGATCCCGCGGCTCGAGAGCCGTCAGGGTCCCGCGTCCACCTCTGCGTTCCCTCGTCCGGACTTCGAGGCCCCGGCGCCGGGCTCCCCGCAGCACACCGGGCAGTTCCCCCGCCCGGGCACGAGCGGCGGGCAGAACGGCCGCAGCGACCGGCCGGACCAGAACGCCGACGGCTCGTTCGTCCGCTCCGACGTCTTCGGCGCCCCGGGCGGCCGGAACGATCCTGCGAGTTCGTCGACCACGGGTCAGTTCGCCTCCCCGCAGGCGTACGACAGCAGCGCGACCGGACAGTTCCCGCAGCCCGGGTTCGGCGGCGCCAGTGGCCAGTTCGCCCGGCCCGGGTACGACGGTGGCTCCACTGGCCAGTTCGAGCGTCCGCAGGTCAGCGGCGCGCAGGGCGCCGACTTCGGCGCTCCGCGTCCGCCGGCCCCGCAGCGTCCGCAGCAGCGGCCGGTCCGTCCGGAGCCCGAGGCGCTGCCGCCCGCGGGTCCCGGTGACGGCCGTACACCGCTGTACGACACGCTCGAGACCAACTGGTTCCACGGTCAGCAAAGCGGCCAGCAGAACGGGCAGCAGGGCAACGGCTCGGCTCCCGCTCCGGCGGCCCCTCCGCAGCCGGAGGCTCCGGCTGCCCCCCAACGTCCCGTCGCCAGCTCCTGGCGCAGCTCGCCGAACGACGAACTCGTCCGGCAGGCAGAGCGCGTCCGGCAGCCGGCCGCGGGCGGCGTCACCACCTCCGGTCTGCCGCGCAGGGTGCCCCGGGCGAACCTCGTCCCGGGCACGGCTCAGCAGCAACAGCACCAAGCCGGTCCGCAGGTCTCGCGTGCGCCTGACGACGTACGCGGCCGGCTGACCAATCTCCGTCGGGGCATCGCTCAAGGTCGACAGGCCGGTACCGGCCAGACCGGGAGCTTCCCGAGCCCCACTCACCAGCAGGAGCGTTAGTTGAGCCCGATGAGCCAGGCGGCACAGAACCTGAACTGGTTGATCACCAACTTCGTGGACAACACCCCCGGGGTGTCCCACACCGTCGTCGTGTCCGCCGACGGTCTCCTGCTGGCCATGTCCGAGGGTTTCCCACGTGACCGTGCCGATCAGCTGGCGGCCGTCGCGTCCGGACTCACCTCACTCACGGCCGGCGCCTCCCGGATCTTCGAGGGCGGCGACGTGGCACAGACGGTCGTCGAGATGGAGCGGGGATTCCTGTTCCTGATGTCCGTCTCCGACGGCTCGTCGCTGGCCGTACTCGCTCACCCCGACTGCGACATCGGCCTCGTCGGTTACGAGATGGCGCTCCTGGTCGACCGCGCGGGCGCGGTGCTCACGCCCGACCTGCGCGCCGAGCTCCAAGGCAGTCTGCTCCACTGACCCGCACTGGATCCACCCGTCTCACCACATCACCGTCCGGCCGTCACAATCCCCCCACCGGCCACTTCAGACGGCATGACCGATCGATCTTGCTGTCCCGCCCGGAGGACTCATGACCCCGCCCACCGCCTCTCATGATCCGTACGCGGAGCCGTACGAGGATGAGGGCGACCAGCCGCTGGTACGCCCCTACGCGATGACCGGCGGCCGGACCCGGCCGCGCTACCAGCTCGCCATCGAAGCCCTGATCAGCACCACGGCCGACCCGACGGCGCTCATGGGGCTGCTCCCCGAGCACCAGCGGATCTGCCACCTGTGCCGGGAAGTGAAGTCGGTCGCCGAGGTCTCGGCGCTGCTGGCCATGCCTCTGGGCGTGGCCCGGATCCTTGTCGCGGACCTCGCGGAGGCAGGACTCGTCGCCATCCATCAGCCGGGCGGCGACGAGAGCACCGGCGCTCCGGACGTGACACTGCTCGAAAGGGTGCTCAGTGGACTACGCAAGCTCTGACGGAGGGCGGGCGACCACCTCCGCGAAGATCGTGGTGGCGGGTGGCTTCGGCGTGGGCAAGACCACGTTCGTCGGCGCCGTCTCCGAGATCAACCCGCTGCGCACCGAGGCCGTGATGACGTCCGCGAGCGCGGGCATCGACGACCTGACCCACACCGGGGACAAGACGACCACCACGGTCGCCATGGACTTCGGCCGCATCACGCTCGACCAGGACCTGATCCTGTACCTCTTCGGTACGCCGGGCCAGGACCGCTTCTGGTTCATGTGGGACGACCTGGTGCGCGGCGCGATCGGCGCCGTCGTCCTGGTGGACACCCGCCGCCTCGCCGACTGCTTCCCGGCCGTCGACTACTTCGAGAACAGCGGCCTGCCGTTCGTCGTGGCGCTCAACGGCTTCGACGGGCATCAGCCGTACCAGCCCGAGGAGGTCCGCGAGGCCCTGCAGATCGGACCGGACACCCCGATCATCACCACTGACGCCCGCCACCGCTCCGATGCCAAGGGTGCTCTGATCACGCTGGTCGAGCACGCTTTGATGGCACGTCTGCGGTAGCGTCCAAATCGTCCGTGTCATACGGCAGTTGTCGTAGACATGCCGGAGCCGGCTGTGTCCTTTGACACGGCCGGCCCCGGTGTTCATAACGTTTCGGCAGAGGAATCCGGTGGTATGGCCACGCGTCGCGGTCAACCGGTCTCGCTGCGCGCACGAAAGCCCCGTCTTTTGGCGGGGCTCGTTCTTTATGACCGTTTTATCTGGGGCTTACATCACTCCGAATGCTCGCTCCGCACTGTTTGGAAGTGCGCAGGACGGCGTGCTGGAATGCCTGAACTGCCCAATAGTCAAAGACGTACTCACCAGTCGATGGCGCACTGGGCTCTGAGACACTGCGGCACAACGTTGGTGCCCGCCGCCGAGAGGTTGTTGGTCGAGTGAGGCGAAGCAAGAACGGTCCCGAGCCGTCGGCCCGGGGCAACTTCACCCCGCCGCCGCGCGGAGCGGCGCCCGCCCCTGTGCCCGGATCGGAGCCAACGGCCGTGCCGGCGCCAGGCGGCAGCCGTTTCTCCCCGCGCAACTGGCGGGTGCCGACCCGGCTGAACGCGATCCTGCTCATACCCGTGGTGGTCGGCCTCGTCATGGGCGGCTTCCAGGTCAAGAGCTCGATCGACACCTGGCAGCAGGCGGAGGACGCGGAGAACACCGCGGTCCTGGTCCGGGCGTCCCTCACCTACGCGGACGCGCTGTACAACGAGCGGGACATCACCGCCGCGCCGCTGCTCAAGGGCAAGAGCCAGACCGCCCGGGACAAGGCGACGGTCACCCAGGTCCGCTCCCAGACGGACCAGGCCGCGGACGCTTTCGACGAGGCCGCGCAGAACATGCCGCAGAAGGCCGGCCTGCTGCGCCGCCTGCAGATCTTCCGTAACGAGGAGCCCAAGCTCCAGGCGCTGCGGTCGACCGCGTACACGAGCAAGCGCACCGGCGTGCAGACCGAAGAGGGCTACGTCGAGATCGCCCACCCCCTGATGGAGTTCTCCAACGAACTCGGTCTGGGCACCGGAAACATCACCAGCTACGGCCGGACGGTCTACGCGATCTCGCTCACCAAGGCCGCCCTGTCGCTGGAGCGCTCCATCGGCATGCACCTGCTGATCAACCCGGGCCCCAAGGTGTCCGACCTGGGCGCCCAGCGGGTCGCGCTGTCCTCGTACGCGTATCTGGAGGGCATCGCCGTCGAGGAGTACATCGGCGGTGGCACCGAGGCGGACGCGCAGAAACTCACCGACGCCGAGACGAAGATCAAGACGGACGGCGCGGCGCTGGCCCAGGAGGCCAAGGCCAAGGACCCGACCTACGTGCCGCCGCCGTCCGACCCGACCGACATGGTCAGGGCCATCTCGACGCTCCAGACCACCGACCCCGCCGCGCGGGACCTGCTCGCCCAGAAGGGCATCACCGCGAGCAACTGGTGGGCGGTCAACACCCTCAAGTACAACGCCTACCGGCAGATCGAGTCGGACCTGGCCGACAGGGCCGTGGCCGAGGCCTCGGACATCGCCGACAGCGCCAAGCGTGACGCCCTCATCACCGGTGCCGCCGTCGTGGTCGCCCTGCTCCTCGCGTTCATCCTGGCCGGCGCCGTGGCCCGGCAGATGAGCCGCTCGATGCGCCAGCTGCGCAACGCCGCCTTCGGCATCGCCGAGCAGCGCCTGCCGATGCTGGTCGACCAGCTCTCGCGCACCGACCCGGGCCGCGTGGACACCCGCGTCCAGCCGATCCCGATCACCACCCGGGACGAGATCGGCGAGGTCGCCCGCGCCTTCGACCAGGTTCACCGCGAGGCCGTCCGGCTGGCCGCCGAGCAGGCCCTGCTGCGGGGCAACATCAACGCGATCTTCACCAACCTCTCGCGCCGCAACCAGTCGCTGATCGAGGGCCAGCTGACCCTGATCACCGAACTGGAGAACAACGAGGCCGACCCGGACCAGCTGGAGAACCTCTTCAAGCTGGACCACCTCGCGACCCGTATGCGCCGCAACGGCGAGAACCTCCTGGTCCTCGCCGGCGAGGAGCCCGGCCGCCGCTGGGACCAGCCGGTCCCGCTGGTCGACGTGCTGCGCGCCGCCTCCTCCGAGGTGGAGCAGTACGAGCGCATCGAGCTGTCCGGCGTCCCGGAGGCCGAGATCCACGGCCGCGCGGTCACCGACCTCGTGCACCTGCTCGCCGAGCTGCTGGAGAACGCCACCACGTTCTCCTCGCCGCAGACCAAGGTCCGCGTCACCGCGACCCGGCTGCCCGACGGCCGCATCATGATCGAGATCCACGACAAGGGCATCGGTCTGACCGCCGAGGACTTCGCGGACATCAACCACAAGCTGGCCAACCCGCCGACCGTGGACGCCGCGATCTCCCAGCGCATGGGCCTGTTCGTGGTCGGCCGGCTGTCCGACCGGCACGGCATCCGCGTCCAGCTGCGCCCTTCCGGCGAGCAGGCCGGCACCACCTCGCTGGTCATGCTGCCGGACGCGATCACCCACGGCGGCGGCGGCGAGCACCAGCCGGACCGTGACGAGTTCACGGTCTCGCAGATCATCCCGGAGCAGAACTTCGGCGGCGAGAACTTCAACAACGGCCTGCCGATGCGTACGGCCGCGGAGCTCGGCTTCGACGACAGCCGCTACACCGAGGTCCCGGACGACATCCGGGAGCTGGACCCGGTGGGCCGCTCCCTGATGCGCGAGGAGCGCCGGGCGGCCCTGGAGTCCCAGTCGCAGGACCAGGAGCCCGGCTCGCAGACTCAGCAGACCCCTGCGTACCCGGAGTCCTTCGACGCCCCGTCCGGCTACGACACCGGCCAGAGCGCCTTCCCGGAGCAGCAGCCGAACGCCTTCGACCGTCAGCCGACGTACGAGGAGCAGCGTCAGCAGTCGTACGAGGAGCAGCAGCCGACGTACGAGGAGCCGCAGCGCTCGTACGGGCAGCAGCAGGGTCCCTCGTACGACGAGCCCTACTACGCGCCGAACGGCTCCCTGCCGCAGAGCGACGGCTTCTCGTCGAACGGCGGCTATCCGGAGCCCGCGTATCCCGAGCCGGTCCAGGAGGAGCCCGCGTCGGCCCGCGCCGCCGCCCCGGAGAGCTTCGCCGGCTTCGGCGAGCAGGCCTACCAGGACGACTGGCCGCAGAGCGACGGCTACCGCAACGGATACCCGGACCAGTACGCTCCGGAAGCGGAATCCGCGCAGGCCGCTGACGTGAGCGAGCGGGAAAGCGTAGGCTTCGATCGTCCGGGACCGACCCCCTCCGTCGCCCACGAGCTGACCGATGCCGGGCTCCCCCGCCGCGGATCCACCGCGAGCGGCGTGAACGGCTCGGGCGGCGCGCGGCACACGACCCAGGAACCGTCGGCTCCCGCGCCGGAGAGCAACGGCACCGACTCCTGGCGCTCGGCCAACGACGCGCGCTGGCAGCAGGCCTCGCAGCTCCGGAAGCCCAAGGCGGGCGGGGTGACCTCCTCCGGTCTGCCGCGGCGGGTGCCCAAGGCCAACCTGGTCGAGGGAGCCGCCGAAGCGACCCCTCAGGGAGGCCCACAGGTCTCCCGCGCTCCCGAGGACGTCCGGGGCAGGTTGAGCAACCTGCGCCGAGGGGTCCAGCGGGGACGTAACGCAGGCAGTGAAACGAACGGCCAGGCCACCAGTAATCAGCACAGTGGTCCTGACAGCACCTACAACCAGGAGCGTTAGTGTGAGCCCGATGAGCCAGGCGGCGCAGAACCTGAACTGGTTGATCACCAACTTCGTGGACAACACCCCGGGGGTGTCCCACACGGTGGTGGTCTCCGCCGACGGACTCCTTCTGGCGATGTCCGAAGGCTTTCCGCGCGACCGTGCCGACCAGCTCGCGGCCGTCGCCTCCGGTCTGACGTCTCTGACGGCAGGCGCCTCCCGCATCTTCGAGGGCGGCAGCGTGAACCAGACGGTTGTGGAGATGGAGCGGGGATTCCTCTTCATCATGTCCATCTCCGACGGTTCGTCGCTCGCGGTTCTCGCACACCCGGAGGCGGACATCGGCCTCATCGGGTACGAGATGGCGCTCCTGGTGGACCGTGCCGGTACGGTCTTGACGCCCGATCTGCGTGCGGAGCTCCAGGGGAGCCTGCTCAACTGACAGACAGACGGTGCGTTTTGGCGTCCCGAGCCATAAGGTTTCGGGACGCGGCTCCACAGCGTTGGGTGCCCCGGCACAGTCGGAGGAGGAGAGAGAGTGGCAACACCCCCAGGCGGTTCACCTTCGGGTAACTGGTCGTACGGCCCTGGCCAGGGTCAGGGCGACGGTTCCCAGAACCCCAACCGTTACAACTTCCCCTCCACCCCGAGCCAGCGGCGTCAGCAGCCGTACGCGCACCAGCACCCCCAAGGTCCTGGGCCCTCGCCGTACGACCAGCCGCCGGCGCCGCGCATCCAGCCCGTGCAGCCGCAGCGACGCACCCCTGAGCCCGCGCCCGCAGGGGCGTCGAACAACCCGCTGGTGCGTCCGTACGCCATGACCGGTGGCCGGACCCGCCCGCGTTACCAGCTCGCCATCGAGGCGCTGGTGCACACCACCGCGCAGCCGCACCAGATGCAGGGCCAGCTGCCCGAGCATCAGCGGATCTGCCACCTCTGCCGTGAGATCAAGTCGGTAGCCGAGATCTCGGCCCTCCTGACAATTCCTCTCGGCGTGGCCAGGATCCTCGTCGCCGACTTGGCGGAGGCGGGCCTGGTCGCCATCCATCAGCCCGGCGGCGACGAGAGCGCCGGCGGCCAGCCAGACGTGACTTTGCTCGAAAGGGTGCTCAGTGGACTTCGCAAGCTCTAGCGGAGGGCCTTCCCGCTCCACCACGTCCGCGAAGATCGTGGTGGCTGGCGGCTTCGGCGTGGGCAAGACCACGTTCGTCGGCGCCGTCTCGGAGATCAACCCGCTGCGCACCGAGGCCGTGATGACGTCCGCGAGCGCGGGCATCGACGACCTGACCCACACCGGGGACAAGACGACCACCACGGTCGCCATGGACTTCGGCCGCATCACGCTCGACCAGGACCTGATCCTGTACCTCTTCGGTACGCCGGGCCAGGACCGCTTCTGGTTCATGTGGGACGACCTGGTGCGCGGCGCGATCGGCGCCGTCGTCCTGGTGGACACCCGCCGCCTCGCCGACTGCTTCCCGGCCGTCGACTACTTCGAGAACAGCGGCCTGCCGTTCGTCATCGCCCTCAACGGCTTCGACGGCCAGCAGCCGTACAACCCCGACGAGGTCCGCGAGGCGCTCCAGATCGGCCCGGACACCCCGATCATCACCACTGACGCCCGCCATCGCGCTGACGCCAAGTCCGCGCTGATCACGTTGGTCGAGCACGCGCTGATGGCCCGCCTGCGGTAGGCGCACGGACGCGGTTCCCGCGCCCCTTCGGGGGCGCACGGCATGAAGAAGGGCCCCTCGCAGGAGGGGCCCTTCTTCTGTGACGTCGTGCCTGTGGCTCAGTGCCAGCTGTGCGGGGCGCGGAAGCCGGGTTCGCGCTCCAGGCGGCGCCAGCCTGCCTTGCGGCGGCCTCGGTGGGTCGGGGCGGCGGACGGGGCGGCCGCCGCGCGAGCCAGGAGGACGGCCGTGATGGCGGCGACTTCCTCGGGCTCCGCGTGGCCCTTCTCGACACGAATGTCAGGGGTGCTCATAGGTCTCAGTCTCCGTGAGAGAGGTTTCCGCGGGGGTACCGCGGATGTTCCGCTGGGTTACTGCGGGGGGTTGCCGTGCTTGCGGGACGGCAGGTCGGCGTGCTTGGTGTGCAGCATCGCCAGGGACTGGATGAGGATCTCGCGGGTCTCCGCCGGGTCGATGACGTCGTCGACCAGACCGCGCTCCGCCGCGTAGTACGGATGCATGAGCTCGGACTTGTACTCCTTGACCATGCGGGCCCGCATGGCCTCGGGGTCCTCCGCCTCAGCGATCTGGCGGCGGAAGATGACGTTGGCGGCACCCTCCGCGCCCATCACGGCGATCTCGTTCGTCGGCCAGGCGTACGTCAGGTCCGCACCGATGGACTGGCTGTCCATGACGATGTACGCACCTCCGTAGGCCTTGCGCAGGATCAGGGAGATCCGCGGCACCGTCGCGTTGCAGTAGGCGTAGAGCAGCTTCGCGCCGTGGCGGATGATTCCGCCGTGCTCCTGGTCGACGCCCGGGAGGAACCCGGGGACGTCCAGGAACGTGACGATCGGGATATTGAAAGCGTCACACATCTGGACAAAGCGCGCAGCTTTTTCCGACGCCTCGATGTCCAGGACGCCGGCCAGGGACTGCGGCTGGTTGGCCACGATGCCCACCACCTGGCCGTCCAGGCGGGCCAGCGCGCAGATGATGTTGCGGGCCCAGCGCTCGTGGACCTCCAGGTAGTCGCCGTCGTCGACGATCTCCTCGATGACCTTGGTCATGTCGTACGGGCGGTTGCCGTCGGCCGGGACCAGGTCCAGCAGGACGTCCGAGCGGCGGTCCGGCGCGTCCGTCGACTCCACCCGCGGCGGGTTCTCGCGGTTGTTCTGCGGGAGCAGCGACAGGAGGTAGCGCACCTCGGCGAGGCACGTCTCCTCGTCGTCGTAGGCGAAGTGGCACACGCCCGAGGTCTCGGCGTGCACGTCGGCGCCGCCCAGGCCGTTCTGGGTGATCTCCTCGCCGGTCACGGCCTTGACAACGTCCGGGCCCGTGATGAACATCTGGGAGGTCTCGCGGACCATGAACACGAAGTCGGTGAGAGCGGGGCTGTAGGCCGCGCCGCCCGCGCACGGGCCGAGCATCACGCTGATCTGCGGGATGACCCCGGACGCCTTGGTGTTGCGCTGGAAGATGCCGCCGTAGCCGGCGAGGGCGGAGACGCCCTCCTGGATGCGGGCGCCCGCGCCGTCGTTCAGGGACACCAGGGGCGCCCCGGCCGCGATGGCCATGTCCATGATCTTGTGGATCTTGGTGGCGTGGGCCTCGCCCAGCGCACCGCCGAAGATCCGGAAGTCGTGGGCGTAGACGAAGACCGTCCGGCCCTCCACCGTGCCCCAGCCGGTGATGACACCGTCCGTGTACGGCTTCTTGGCCTCCAGGCCGAACCCGGTCGCCCGGTGCCGGCGCAGCTGCTCGACCTCCCGGAAGGAACCCGGGTCCAGGAGCAGCTCGATACGCTCCCGCGCGGTCAGCTTGCCCTTGGCGTGCTGCGCCTCGGTCGCCTTCTCGCTGGGACCGGCCAGTGCCTGCTCACGGATCACGTGCAGCTCGGCGACCCGCCCGCGCGCGTCGGTCGGCTCACCCGTCAGCTCGTCCGTCGACTCACCCGGCGCCTCATCCAAAACGGTCATGTAGCGACCTTACGAACACCACCAAGAAAAGCTCGCCGTCGACTCCGTACAGTCTCCGGACCGTTTTCCTGGTACCACCGAACAGAACCGCGGGCGCATGCAGGCTTTCCGACTGCTCAGAGGGGATCGGGCTTGTAGAGGTCGCACAAAGTCGTCAGCTGAGAGTCACCTCACATTCATGGGTGGCACATGCCCTCCCCGGAGTGACAGTCAGGTCCAGTCGGCCGTCTGGCGAGGGCAGCACCTCGACCGTGTCGTCCGCCCGGATCACCTCGCGCACGGGGTGGTCCCAGGTGATCCGCAGGGGTGCGCCCGTACGGGCTCGCTCACGCAGAGGTTGACTAGCTCCTCACCCTGAAGGGCGAGGATTCTGGCCTTCTCGACTTGTTGCTGTGCCGCTACGCGGCACGGGGTTCGGTCGGGAATCCGTGGCTTCCTGTTTCTTCGCGCTGTGCCGGGATTGCTCCTGGTCTTACCGGCGCTCCGCAGGCCGATACCGCCAGTCCGGCGGCCGTTTTCACGTTGATCGCGGCGTTGGTGTCCCGGTCGTGGACGGTACCGCAGGCGGTACAGGTCCATTCCCGGACGTTCAGGGGTTTGGGCTCGTCCTTGACGCCGCAGGTGGAGCAGGTCTGGGAGGTCGGCTCGAACCGGCCGATTTTCACCAGGGTGCGGCCGTACCGTTCCGCTTTGTACGCCAGCATGCTGATGAACGATGCCCATCCGGCATCGTGCACGGTTTCTTCTCCGCGCGCCGCAAAAAGCGCGGGGAGTCGATCTTCGTGCCGTCGGAGAGGACCGCGAAGTGTGTCAGGCCGAGATCGATGCCCAGGGTGCGGTCGGTGTCGGGCATCCGGGTCGCGTCGGCGGCGGGGTCGGTGTCAAGGACAAAGGAGGCGAAGAACCTGCCCGCGGCGTCCTTGATGACGGTGACGGAGGTGGGAGTGGCGGGCAGCATGCGGGACCACTTCACCTTCACCGCGCCGATCTTCGGCAGGTTCAGACGGCCGCTGCCGGTGATGCTCCAGCGGGCGTTGGCGGTGAACCGGATCGACTGCCGGGCGTCCTTGGAGGAGATCATGCGGTCGGTGTGTACGGACTTCGAGTGCGACCTGGTGGAGTTCAACGGCGAGGACAACCACGTCCACCTGCTGGTGAACTTCCCGCCCAAGGTCGCCGTGACCAAGCTGGTCAACTCCCTCAAGGGCGTCTCCTCCCGTCGGCTGCGCCAGGAGTTCCCCGACCTGGTACGCCACTACTGGCGGGCCAACAAGCTCTGGTCCGGGTCCTACTTCGCCGGCACCGTCGGCGGCGCCCCGCTCTCCGTGGTCATGCAGTACATCGAACAGCGGAACCGGCCCGTGTGAGCACCACCCGGCTCCGCCGGGACCAGCCCTCACGACGCTCCGCGCCGCAAGAAAAGAACTGCGATGTCCGGCTCCGCCGGACCTGAATCCGCGACGCTTGGCGTCGCCACCACCAGATTCGCTTCACCACCGGCCTGAAGGCCAATGCACTGCGAATGAATTCCGGTAGCCGATGCCGAGGCAGATGTCGAGCCAGCGGCGGCGCAGGACGGCGTACGGGTCCGGTGCGGCCTCGGTGCCCGGTGCGGCCTCGGAGGGGTGCCGGGGATCGCCGTCGGCTCGGAATCCGGGGGCCGCCGCGGCCGTCGTCGCCATCAACGCGGCCGTGAGCAGGAGCGCTCTGCGGGTGGACCTCATGGGGGACAGGGCTCGCCGGTCGGGAGTCATGACCACGTCGCCTACCACCTCCGCGTCCGCACGCCAACATTTCGCCGATGACGTTGCCGCGCGCCCGGAATAGGTCTACCGTCGTTTCCGTTCACCTCGTTGAAGATTCAACATCCTCTCCCCGGGAGCACATCATGGGCATCTTCGGCCGCAAGGACAGCACCAACACCACCGCGGCGCCCGCCGCGGTGAACCCCGACCTCGCCGCCCTGACCGGCGACTACACCATCGACCCGTCCCACTCCTCGCTGGGCTTCGTGGCCCGGCACGCCATGGTCACCAACGTCAAGGGCAAGTTCCTCGACTTCACCGGCACGCTGCACCTGGACGGCACCGACCCGTCCGCGTCCACGGCTTCCCTCGACGTCAAGATGGACAGCATCGACACGGGATCCGCGGACCGCGACGGTCACCTCAAGAGCGCGGACTTCTTCAAGACGGACGAGTTCCCGACCATGACCTTCCGCTCCACGTCCGCGGAGGCCCTGGGCGGCGACGACTACCGCATCACCGGTGACCTGGAGATCCTCGGCACCACCAAGCCGATCACCATCGACCTGGAGTTCAACGGCGCCGCGAAGGACCCCTTCGGCAACGAGCGCGTCGGCTTCGAGGGCAAGGCGGAGATCCTGCGCTCCGAGTGGGGCCTGACCTGGAACGCGGCACTGGAGACGGGCGGCATGCTGGTCTCCGACAAGATCAAGCTCAACTTCGACATCTCGGCGATCAAGAACGCGTGAGCCGTCGGCGCCGGTCTGCCGACCGCGCCCCTGAGCGCGCCCGCCCCTCGTTCCGCACGGGGAGGCGGGCGCTCGCGTATGTAACCCCGCGGTACGCGGCCCCGCGCACGCAGGTGTACGCCGTCACGCGTCAGGCGTCTCGTGTTCCGAGCGCCACCGCTCCCCCGCGCACAGCACGCGGTGGCCGAATCCCGCCCCTTGTGTGAGCGGTCACGGCGTTCTCATAATCCAACATCAGATTTTGTCCTGCCCATGCCACTCGATGGGCAATTCTTTGCCGCCATTGATGACATGCGCACGTCAGCTCTGTGTTCCGGTTGCTCGGATCCGCAGCTCAACCCCCCACAGAAGGGCACCACGTTGAAGAAGCTCCTCACGGCCCTCAAGAGATGCGCGGCCGCCGGTGCCGTCGCCCTCGCGGTCGCCAGTCTCCAGCCCGTCTCGGCCGCCCAGGCCGCCCCCTCGCCCGTCATCGGCGGAACCCGCGCCACGCAGGGCGAGTTCCCGTTCATGGTCCGGCTTTCGATGGGCTGTGGCGGCGCGCTCTACACCCAGCAGATCGTGCTCACCGCCGCGCACTGCGTCAGCGGCACCGGCGCCAACACCGGCATCACCGCCACCGCCGGCGTCGTGGACCTGCAGTCCACCACCGGCCGCGTCCAGGTCAAGTCCACCTACGTCTACCGGGCCCCCGGCTACAACGGCAACGGCAAGGACTGGGCGCTCATCAAGCTCGCGCAGCCGATCAACCTGCCGACCTTGAAGATCGCCACGACCACGCAGTACAACACCGGCCCCTTCACGGTCGCCGGCTGGGGCGCGGCCACCGAGGGCGGTGCCCAGCAGCGCTACCTGCTCAAGGCCACCGTGCCGTTCATCAGCGACGCCACCTGCCGCTCCTACAGCGGCTACAGCGGTCTGGTTCCGAGCGACGAGATATGCGCCGGCTACGCGGCCGGCGGCGTCGACACCTGCCAGGGCGACTCCGGCGGCCCGATGTTCCGCCGTGACTCCGCGAACGCCTGGATCCAGGTCGGCATCGTCAGCTGGGGCCAGGGCTGCGCCCGTCCCAACGCCCCCGGCGTCTACTCGGAGGTCTCCACCTTCGCCTCCGCCATCGCCTCGGCGGCGTCCTCACTCTGACGCGCGCCGCTTCTCGTACGTCTTCTCATCCCGCATCCCGCATCCCGTACGACGTCCACGGGCCCGGCGCTGCCCCGCGCCGGGCCCGTGCCCGCGTCCGCACACCCGGTCCGGCGGGTCAGAACCCGCCGCCGAAGTCCCCGCCGCCCCCGCCGAAGTCCCCGCCGCCGCCGAAGTCCCCTCCCCCGCCGAATCCCCCGCTGAAGTCGTCGGAGTTGAAGTCGGCGCCCGACAGGTCGCCGCCCTCGTAGCCGCCCGAGCCGAAGTCGCCGTAACCGGAGCCGTAGTCGGCCGCGTACGCCGGGCCGGCCATCACGCTGCCGAGCAGGGTGCCGACGAGCAGGCCGGGCAGGATGCCGCCGCCGAAGTAGCCGCCTGCCCAGGGGCCGTAGGCGGGGCCCGCCTCCCAGTACGGGCGGCGGCCGTACTCGGTGTCGACCTCGCGGACCACCGGGTCGCGGCCGTCGGCCAGCCGGGTCCGGTCGGCCGCGCAGACCGGGACCTCGCGGGTCGCGCCGCCCGGAGGCGTCCAGGTCATGTCGGCGACCGACGGGCCGTGGCGCGGGTCGAAGAAGCAGGGCGGCCGGCGGTCGGGCAGCGGCCGGCCCTCACGGCGGGCGGCCAGTGTGGCGAGCGAGAAGCGGCCGTCCTCCAGGGCCTGGGTGACGGCCCGTACGTCCTCCGGTTTCCCGGCCTCCGCCATGGCCGACTTCGCCCGGTCGTAGGCGTCCAGCGCCCGCTCGTAGTCCGCGCGCATGGTGTCGTCCGCGCCCGCCTCCGCCGGATGGAAGTCGAGCCGGTCCAGTTCCTCGCCGAACGCGGTGATGTCCTCGTCGACGACCACCCGCAGCTTCTCCATCGCGGCCCGCTGCTCCTGAACGTGCCGGCGCCGGTTGCGCCGGACCAGCGTGTAGGCGCCCGCGCCGACGACGGCCAGGACGATCCCGGTGGTGATCAGGCCGGTGGTGGGCACGCCGCTGCCGTTGTCGCCGGAGGAGTTCCAGGTGGAGGGGGCCGAGCCGCCCATGTTGGTGAGGGCGCTGTCGGTGAAGTCGTTCAGCTGGGCCCTGGCGCCCTCGCCCGCGACGGTGGTGACGAGGTTCTGCACGGCGGCCCGGGGCAGGACGGCGGAGTCGGCGCGGGCGTCGAAGCGGTCGCCGAGGCGGACCCCGTACAGGCCGGTGATCCCGGTGGCGGTGCGCAGCTTCGTGAAGAGGCCCTGGGTGGGGTAGCCGGCGGGCAGCACGGCGAGGAACAGCGGCTTGTCCGCGTTCTTGATCTGCCTGGCGAGCGCTTCGGCGTCCGCCGACGAGAGCTGTGCGCGCGCGGCCGGATCGACGTAGACCGGGTTCTCGCGGAGCGCTTCGGCGATCGCCGGGACGCCGGTGGCCGCGGAGGCGCGCGGGGCGCCCGCCGTCAGGGCCGCAAGGGCGGTCAGGGCGACGAGCGCCAGAGCGATCAGCAGTCCGACGGGGCCTCGGGGAAGTGTCGCGGCCTTCATACCTCGAACCTACCGTTCCTCCAGCGAATGGCCAGTGGTGGCCGCGTCAGCCCGGACGAACACGGTCCGGCCGGTGCTGCCGGAGCGGACGTCGGCCACGCCGTCGCCCTCGCACCAGGACGCCAGGACGCCGGCCGGCTCGAAGCCGTCCGGCGGGCGCAGCAGCCGTACGACGAACGGACGCCTCAGACGCCGGCCCCACTCACCGAACCCGTCCGACGGACGGCCGGCATGCGCCTTGGCACCCGCGGCTCGGGCCGCCGACGCGGGCCCACGCCCGCGCACGATCCCCACCTAGAGCCAGGCGGCCGCGAGTGGCCGCCCGTGCCCGGCGGCCATCCACAGGGGCGCGTCAGGTCACGCCTGGCGCGGAGGGATCTGACCGGCGGTCAGCTGAGGGAGGCGAGGGCCGCGTCCAGGCGCGCGGCGGCCTCCTGCGCGACGGGCTGCAGGGCGGACAGACCCGTAAGAGAGACCATCGTGTTCGGGTCCAGGGCCTGGACGATCGTGTGGTCGCCCTCTCGGCGCACGACGACGTTGCAGGGCAGCAGCAGGCCGATGGCACGGTCGACTTCGATGGCACGGTGGGCCAGCGGCGGGTTGCAGGCGCCGAGAATCAGGTAGTCCTCCATGTCGTGGCCGAGCTTGGCCTTGAGGGTGGCTGCGACGTCGATCTCGGTGAGGACGCCGAAGCCCTGGGCGGCGAGGGCTTCGCGTACGGCGTCGACCGTGGTGGCGAAGTCGCTGGTCAGGCTGACGGTGCGGTCGTAGCTCACGGGTTTCTCCAGTGATGGGCAAGCATGCGAATGACCCGATGATACCCCCCCGGGTATCGTGTACGCTCATCCGACCATTACCCCCCGGGGTATCTCAGGAGGATTCCATGACGAGCGTCGACCACGCACCGAAGACCAAAGCCCCACTCTCCCCACCTTCCTCACCCGGCCCGCTGGGGCGCCTCGGCGACTGGACAGCGAGCCATTTCAGGACCGTCCTGGCGGGGTGGGTGATCGTCGTCGCCGTGCTCGGTGTCTTCGCGCCGCAGGTGACCACCGCGCTGTCCGGTGCGGGCTGGCAGAGCAACGGATCGGAGTCCGTCGCGGTCCGTGAGCTGACCCAGCAGCACTTCGGCGGCACCGGCTCCACCGCGATCCAGGTCGTCGTCCACGCCGACCGGCCGGTCACCGACCCCGCCGTGCGGACCGTGCTCGCCAAGGCGACCGAGCTGCTGACCGCCGACGACCGGATCTCCGAGGTCGTCCAGCCCCGGGCCGGGGTGACGATCAGCCGGGACGGCCGGACCGCCGTGCTGCTGGGCGGCGCCAAGGCCGACCCGGACGACATGGTGCGGGCCTCCGACGACCTCAAGGATCCGCTGCGCGCGCTGTCCACCGACGGCATCGCCGTGCGGGCCACCGGCGCGTCCGTCATGTGGAGCGACTTCAACACCGCCAACCTGGACGCGATGATCCACGCCGAGATCCTGTCCTGGCCGGTCACCCTGGTCGTCCTCGTGGTCGCCTTCGGCTCGCTCGTCGCCGCCGGCCTGCCCCTGCTGCTCACCATGGCCGGGCTGGCCGCCTCCGTGGGCTCCTTGGTCCTGATCAGCCATGTCACGCCGATCTCCGTCTGGGCCATGGACTTCGCCCTGATGTTCGCCCTGGCGCTCGGTATCGACTACGCGCTCTTCCTCGTCATCCGCTTCCGCGGCGCACTCGCCCGCCACGGCGACCCACGCCGCGCGGTGGAGGAGACCATGGACACCGCGGGCAAGGCCGTCCTGCTGTCCGCACTCACCGTGCTCGTCAGCCTGTCCGCCGTGATGCTCGTGCCCGCCCCGGCGGTCCGCACCATGGCCGTCGGCATCATGCTCTCCGTCGCCTTCGTGCTCGCCGCGACCTTGACCCTGCTGCCCGCCGTCCTCGGCAAGCTGGGCCCGCGCGTCAACCGGCTCGCCCTGCCCCGGACCCGCACCGACCAGGTCGTCTCCCCGCTCTTCGGCGCCTGGGGCGAGCGGCTGTGGCGTCACCCGCTGCGCTACGGGGTGCCCGCGGTGCTGGTCCTGGTCGCGCTCGCCGCCCCGGTGACCGGGCTGAGGACCGCGATGCCGTCCATCGCCGTCGTCCCCGCCGCCGACAGCTCACGGCAGGGTTACGAGATGGTGCAGCAGGCCCTCGGCAAGGGCGCCCCCGGCATGCTCCAGATCGTCACGCCCACCGCCCAGGCACAGGCCACCGCCCGCACCCTCGCCACCACCGACGGCATCGCCGCCGTCCTGCCCGCCCAGTCGGCCACCGACGGCTCTCACTGGAGCCTGATCCAGGCCATGCCATCGGCCGACCCCTCCGACGCGTCACTGAGGAACACCGTCACGACCCTCCGGGCCGAACTCCCGAGCCAGGCGTCGGTCGGCGGCGCGGCCGTGGAGAACCTCGACCTCAAGCAGGCCCTGGACGACAAGGCCCCGCTGGTCATCGGCGTCATCCTGGCCCTCGGTTTCGTCCTGCTGCTCATCGCCCTTAAGGCCCCGCTGATCGCGGCCCTCGGGGTGCTCACCAATCTCCTCGCCACCGGCGCCGCCTTCGGCGTCGCCCGGCTGATCTTCCAGGACGGCCACGGCTCCGGGCTGCTCGGCTTCGACCCGCAGGGGTTCCTGGACGGCTGGGGTCCGGTGTTCTTCTTCGCGATGATCTTCGCCATCGCCATGGACTACACCGTCTTCCTGCTCTCCTCCGCCAAGGAGCACTTCGAGCGCACGGGCGACCCCCGTAAGGCCATGACCGCCGCCCTCGCTCACTCCGGCCGCGTCATCTTCGCGGCGGCGGGCGTCATGGTCGCCGTCTTCTTCACCTTCGCCCTCGCGAAGCCGCTCCCGCCCAAGGAGATGGGCATCGTTCTCGGCACCGCCGTTCTCCTCGACGCCTTCCTCATCCGACTCGTTCTGCTCCCCGCCCTGCTCCGCGTCACCGGCCGTGCCGCGTGGTGGAGTCCCGCGTGGCTGCGCAGGGTCCTGCCCGACATCCGTTTCTCCCACGACTGAGCGACCCCGCCTCGGTGGCCCCGGTCCCGGCCGGGGTTCCACCGATACCCCAGGGGGTACGATCGACCCCATAAGGAACCCACTAGGAGGAGCCGTCCGTGAAGGTCGACGAGGAAGCCAGCACCGCCGTTCTCAACCGCCTCCGTCGCGCCCAGGGGCAGCTCGCCGGTGTCATCGCCATGATCGAGGCCGGCCGCGACTGCAAGGACGTCGTCACTCAGCTCGCCGCGGTCTCCCGCGCCCTGGACCGCGCCGGCTTCAAAATCGTCGCCAGTGGCATGCGCCAGTGCATGACCGCCGCCGACGAGGACGCACCCCCGATGAGCGAGGCCGAACTCGAAAAACTCTTCCTCGCCCTCGCCTGACACACCCGCCGCGGCGTGATGCGCCCGGCGCCCCAGTGGATCAAGTCCGGCTACAGCGGCAGCGAAGGCGGCGACCGCGTCGAGGTCGCCGCTCAGCCCTCCGCCGTCCACGTCGGGGACACCGAGAACACCGGTCCGGTGCTCGCCGTATACCCGGCACGTGGCCGCGTTCGTCAAGGAGTGGGACAAGAGGCCTGAGCGGCGGCCGGACGATGCCCTATTCGGCGGCCGGCTCCACCCCCGCCCGCAGCAACCCGTACGCGTACGCGTCCTCCAGCGCCTGCCACGACGCGGCGATCACGTTCTCCGCGACGCCCACCGTCGACCACTCGCCCGCTCCGTCGGACGTGGAGATCAGGACGCGGGTGGTGGACTGGGTGCCGTGGACGCCTTCCAGGATGCGGACCTTGTAGTCGACGAGGTCGAGCTTGGCGAGCTGGGGGTAGATCTTCTCCAGGGCCACCCTGAGGGCGCGGTCGAGGGCGTTGACGGGGCCGTTGCCCTCCGCCGTGGCGACGATGCGCTCGCCCTTGGCGTAGAGCTTGACCGTGCCCTCGTTGGCGTGGGTGCCGTCGGGGCGGTCCTCGACGATCGCGCGCCAGGACTCGACCTCGAAGTACTTGAGGGGCTTGCCCTCGATCTCGGCGCGCAGGAGGAGTTCGAAGGACGCGTCCGCCGCCTCGTACGTGTAGCCGCGGAGTTCGCGCTCCTTGACCCGGTCCACCACCCGGCCGACCAGTTCGCGGTCGTCGCCGAGGTCGACGCCGAGTTCCTTGCCCTTGAGTTCGACCGAGGCGCGGCCCGCCATGTCGGAGACCAGCATCCGCATGGTGTTGCCGACCTGCTCGGGGTCGATGTGCTGGTACAGGTCCGGGTCGACCTTGATGGCCGAGGCGTGCAGGCCGGCCTTGTGGGCGAAGGCGGAGACGCCGACGTAGGGCTGGTGGGTGGACGGGGTGAGGTTGACGACCTCGGCGATGGCGTGGGAGATGCGCGTCATCTCGCGGAGCCTGCCGTCGGGGAGGACCTTCTTGCCGTACTTGAGTTCGAGGGCGGCGACGACCGGGAACAGGTTGGCGTTGCCGACCCGCTCGCCGTAGCCGTTCGCCGTGCACTGGACGTGGGTGGCGCCCGCGTCCACGGCGGCCAGGGTGTTGGCGACCGCGCAGCCCGTGTCGTCCTGGGCGTGCATGCCGAGCCGGGCGCCGGTGTCGGCCAGGACCGTGGAGACGACCGCCTGGACCTGCGCCGGGAGCATGCCGCCGTTGGTGTCGCAGAGGATCACGACGGACGCGCCGGCCTCCGAGGCGGCCCGTACGACGGCCTTCGCGTACTCCGGGTTGGCGCGGTAGCCGTCGAAGAAGTGCTCGCAGTCGACGAAGACGCGGCGGCCCTGCTCGCGCAGGAAGGAGACGGTGTCGCGGACCATCTCCAGGTTCTCGTCCAGCGTGGTGCGCAGGGCGAGCTCGACATGACGGTCGTGCGACTTCGCCACCAGGGTGACCACCGGGGCGCCCGACTCGAGCAGCGCTCTGACCTGCGGGTCCTCTGACGCCTTGGCACCGGGCCGCCGGGTCGCGCCGAAGGCGACCAACTGGGCGTGCCGGAAGTCGATCTCCTGCTGGGCGCGGGCGAAGAACTCGGTGTCGCGCGGGTTGGCGCCGGGCCAGCCGCCCTCGATGAACCCCACGCCGAAGTCGTCCAGGTGCCGCGCGATGGCCAGCTTGTCCGAGACGGTGAGGTTGATGCCCTCCCGCTGGGCGCCGTCGCGCAGGGTGGTGTCGAAGACGTGGAACGAGTCGTCGAGTTCGCTGGTTTCGGTCATGGTGTCAAGGCTCCTGTGTTGGATCTCGGTCTACCGGAATGACCGGCTCCACCGTCCCCACTTGGTCCCACGCGCTCTCGCCTCCGGCTTCGGGTGGGCCAGAAATGCGAAAAACCTCTCGCGGGTGCGAGAGGTCTGCGCGCGGGTCGAGGACGACGGTGTCCGCCCGTACCTGGTCGTACGTGGCGGTCACTGCGGACCGGCGCGCCTGCTGCCAATAATCATGGCGAACGAGAGCACGGAGGCAGTCTGGCACAACGCGCCCCCGCGCTCACCGTCCGTCTCAGCATGCGAGCCCCTGATCTCTCCGACCAGGGGCCCTGATCTCTCGGCCGGGGCCCGGCGGGCTCAGCGGAGCCGGCGGACGAAGCCGTCGTAGTGGCCGTTGGTGTCGCCGGGGACGAGCTGGCCGGAGCGGCTGCCGAGGCCGATGCGCCGGGCGCCCGCGCTCACCGAGTACAGCGACACCACGGCGTCCGTCACGGGTCCGCCGGTGACGGACTCGCCGACCAGACGGGTGCTGCCGGTGCGCAGGTCGCGGAGGTAGACGTTGTCCGGACCGAGCTGTCCGTCCGCCAGCCGCGGATCCGCCTGGTAGGCCACGTACCGGCCGTCCGGGCTGAGAACGGGCTGGCGGACCCTGTTCTCGCCGGCGGGACCGGCATGGATCCGCCGGGTGACGTCCCTGCGCAGATCGCGGACGTAGACGGTGGAGTCGTCCCCGGAGTCACCCGGGACGAGTTCGTCCGGGCCCCAGTAGTCGAAGGCGATCGTCCGGCCGTCCGCGGAGAGGGAGGCGGGCAGCGCGTAACGCTCCGCCGGGGTGCCGTCCGGCTTGACGTTGACCTGTTCCTCGGTGCCGGTACGCCGGTCGTGCACCCATGTCCACCCGACCGAACTGCGCGGCACCAGCTGCGTGTACGCCACATAGCGGCCGTCGGCGCTCAGTCCCTGCAGGAGCGCGGGGGTGGTGGGGCGGTCCCGGTTGGTGATCCGCTCGGTGGTGCCGGTGCGGCGGTCGAAGACGTACACGACGCCGAAGAGGTCACCGGGACTGTTCTCCATCCGGTCGGCCTTGGCGTTGAAGGCGATGTAGCGGGCGTCGGCCGACATGGTGGCGCCGGCCGCGAGGGCGGAGCCCTTGTCGAGGGCGACGCTGATCCGCTTCGTGGTGCCGGTGCGCCGGTCGCGCAGGTAGATGTCGTAGGCCGCCTCGTTCGTGGGCGGGTTCTCCCAGTGGACCAGGTTCCTGGCGTTGGAGCGGAACAGGACGTACCGCCCGTCCGCGCTGATCTCCAGCGCGGACGACGAACTGTCGGCCTGCGCGCCGTCCGAGCCGACGCTGACCCGCTCGACCGTCCCCTTGCGCAGGTCGCGCACGAAGGCGTCCGAATGCCCGTTGGTGTCGCCGGGCACCAGGTTGGACGCGTCCGCCGTGAAGGCAGCGAACCGGCCGTCGGCGCTGAACTGCGGCCCGTACGCGTCGTTGTCGGCCTGCTCCCCCGTCGCCGACAGCGTGACCCGCTCGATCGCCGGCTTCGGTGCCGGCGCCGACGCCGCCGATGTCACCGACAGTGCGACCATCGCCCCCGCGATCACCGCGACGGACGCCCCCCGCATGGTTCTGAACATCTCTTCCCCCAGTTTCCCCGCAAGCGCTTCTCCCCCGGCCCCGCGCCGAGGGCTCCCCACGAGGCAAACGCATCACCAAGTACGGGGTCAATCCCTCGAATTGAGTACAACCCGGGCGCACCCTCGGGCGTCCGCGAGGCGGCCCTCGTACCGGAACTCCCGTACGTGGCCGAAAAGTTGCCCCCGCTCACGCGCGGCGGCGCGATGCTGCCCCCGTGTTGCACGACGCGGCCCGCCCCGGGACCGGGACGGGCCGCGTCGTCAACTGCGGGGCGGTCAGCCCAGCTTGTGCATCCAGCCGTGCTTGTCCTCCCGCACGCCACGCTGGATGCCCAGCAGGGCCTCGCGCAGGCGGACGGTGACCGGGCCGGGGGTGCCGTCGCCGTGGGTCCAGGCGTCGGACCTGGTCTTGACGTGGCCGATGGGGGTGACCACGGCCGCGGTGCCGCAGGCGAAGACCTCGGTGAGGTCGCCGGAGGCGGCGTCGGCGCGCCACTGGTCGAGGGTGACGACGCCGTCCTCCGCCTTGTAGCCGAGGTCGCGGGCGACCTGGAGGAGGGAGTCGCGGGTGATGCCCTCCAGGATGGAGCCGGTCAGCTCCGGGGTGACGATGCGGTCGCCGTAGACGAAGGCGATGTTCATGGAGCCGGACTCCTCGACCTTGGTGCGGGTCACCGCGTCGAGGTAGACGACCTGGTCGCAGCCGTTGGCCGCGGCCTCGGCCTGCGGCAGCAGGGAGGCCGCGTAGTTGCCGCCGGTCTTGGCGTGGCCGGTGCCGCCCGGGACGGCGCGCACGTAGTCCTCGGAGACCCAGATGGTGACCGGCTTGACGCCGCCGGCGAAGTAGGCGCCGGAGGGGGAGGCGATCAGCATGAACAGGTACTCGTTCGCGGGGTGCACGCCGAGCGCGGCCTCCGTGGCGAACATGAACGGGCGCAGGTACAGGGACTCCTCGCCGCCGTGCGGCGGCACCCAGTCGGCGTCCTGGCCGAGCAGCGCGTCGAGGGCCGCGATGAACAGCTCCTCGGGCAGCTCGGCCATGGCGATGCGGCGGGCGGAGTTGCGGAAGCGCCGGGCGTTGGCCTCGGGGCGGAAGACCGCGACCGAGCCGTCGGCCTGGCGGTACGCCTTGAGGCCCTCGAAGATCTCCTGGCCGTAGTGCAGGACGTGCGTCGAGGGGTCGAGGGAGATCGGCCCGTACGGGACGAGCTGCGCGTCGTGCCAGCCCCGCCCCTCGGTCCACTTGATCGTCACCATGTGGTCGGTGAAGTGGCGGCCGAACCCGGGGTTGGCCAGGATCGTCTCGCGCTCGGCGGCGGAGAGCGGGCTGGCGGAGGGCTTGAGCTCGATCGTCGTGGGCGTCGTCATGAGTGGTGTCCTTCACCGGTTGTAGTGACGGGCCGCGCTCACGCCCGTACTGCCAGTGGCCAGTGTCAGGACGTCCGAGCATTCCCTCATTCCGCGGCTCCGCGTTCGATTATCACTTGCGGGGAGCCATGGACGAAAACAGCGTGAATGCGGCCCAGGGGATGATGGTGGCACCCGGCGGGGACATGCGAAAGCCGCCGGGTACGGAGTGACCCGGCGGCTCGCGGAAAGCGCGGCGGGTCAGCCGGCTACGCGTACGGCGAGCGCGTCGCCGATCTCGGAGGTGCTGCGGGCCGGCTTGCCGGTGCGCTCCGCGAGGTCCACGGAGACCGCCTCGTCGATACGGGCGGCCTCCGCCTCGTAGCCGAGGTGACGCAGCAGCAGGGCGACGGACAGGACCGTGGCGGTGGGGTCGGCCTTGCCCTGGCCGGCGATGTCCGGGGCCGAGCCGTGCACGGGCTCGAACATCGAGGGGAACTCGCCGGACGGGTTGATGTTCCCGCTCGCGGCGACGCCGATGCCGCCGGAGACGGCCGCGGCGAGGTCGGTGATGATGTCGCCGAAGAGGTTGTCGGTGACGATCACGTCGAAGCGCTCGGGCTGCGTGACCAGGTAGATGGTCGCCGCGTCCACGTGCATGTACTCGGTGGTGACGTCGGGGAACTCCGCGGCCACCCGGTTGAAGACGTCGGTCCACAGGTGACCCGCGAAGGTCAGCACGTTGTTCTTGTGGATCAGCGCCAGCTTCTTGCGCGGGCGGGCCTGCGCACGGGCGAACGCGTCCCGGACCACGCGTTCGACACCGAAGGCCGTGTTGACGGAGACCTCGGTGGCGACCTCGTGCTCGGTGCCCTTGCGGATGGTGCCGCCGTTGCCGGTGTACGGGCCCTCGGTGCCCTCGCGGACGACCACGAAGTCGATCTGCGGCTCGCCGGCCAGCGGGGTGGCGACACCCGGCAGGAGCTTCGAGGGACGCAGGTTGACGTGGTGGTCGAAGGCGAAGCGGAGCTTGAGCAGGAAGCCGCGCTCCAGGACGCCGGAGGGGACACTCGGGTCGCCGATCGCGCCGAGCAGGATGGCGTCGTGCTGCTTCAGGGCGTCGAGGTCGGCGTCGGTGAGGGTCTCACCGGTCGCGTGGTAACGCGTGGCGCCGAAGTCGTAGTCCTTGGTCTCCAGCTTCACATCCTGCGGAAGGACGGCCGAGAGGACCTTCAGGCCTTCGGCCACGACTTCCTGGCCGATGCCGTCACCGGGGATCACTGCGAGATTGATGCTGCGAGACATGTCGGCACCGTACTCCTTGTCCCATGGGATGACACGACACGTCCGCGATACGGACACGCCGGAGTGGGCTCACGTCAACCCTTTGCCGCCTATTCACCCGTACGCAGGACCGTCGTTGGGGTTCGCCGGGAACGTCTCCCCCATGGAGACACCCGACTGCGGCATTCCGCCCGAGCTCGCGCGCCGGATGAGCATGGCCGAGCAGCACGAGTACCTGCGCACCCGGCTGCCCCGGCGCCGCGCGCTGGTGACGGCGGGCGCGGTGGCGGGTGGTCTGCTGACGGGGTGTTCGGGCGATGGTCCCAGGAGCACGGCCACCGGACCGTCGGCCGCCGCCGCTTCGACCGCGTCCCGGGTACCCGGCTCGGCCGCCCTGCCCTTCGGCCGCCATCTCGCGTTCGGCGCCGACCCGAAGACCCGGATGCGGATCTCCTGGCAGGTGCCGGCCGCCGTCCACCAGCCGTATGTCCGCGTCGGCACCCGGCCCGACGAGCTGAGCCACAAGATCGAGGCCGAGGTGCGCGATCTGCACACGCCCGGGGTGACCGGGGTGCGGTCGGCGCTGGACCAGTTCTATGTGCACGCGGCCCTGGACGGCCTGCTCCCGGGCACGACGTACTACTACGGCGTCGGCCACGACGGCTTCGACCCGGCCGCGCCCGCCCACCGCTCGACGATCGGCTCGTTCCGTACGGCCCCCTCGGCCCCGGAGCGGTTCGTGTTCACGGCCTTCGGCGACCAGGGAGTCAGCCGGGCGGCCGCCGCCAACGACCATGTCCTGCTGCGCCAGAAGCCCGCCTTCCACCTCCACGCGGGCGACATCTGCTACGCCGACGGCACCGGACACGGCGAGAGGACGGACGGCTACGACCCCGGCTACTGGGACCTGTTCCTCAAGCAGAACGAGCAGGTCGCGAAGTCGGTCCCGTGGATGGTGACGACCGGCAACCACGACATGGAGGCCTGGTACTCCCCCGACGGCTACGGCGGCCAACTGGCCCGCTGGTCCCTCCCGGACAACGGCTTCGACCCGCGCACGGCACCGGGCGTGTACGCGTTCACGTACGGCAACGTCGCCTGTGTGGCGCTGGACGCGAACGACGTGTCGTACGAGATCCCGGCCAACCTCGGCTACACGGACGGCCGGCAGACGGCCTGGCTGGACAGGAAGCTGGCCGAGTTGCGGGCGGACGCCTCGGTCGACTTCGTCGTGGTCTTCTTCCACCACTGCGCCTACTCGACCTCCTCGCACGCCTCCGACGGGGGCGTACGCGCCGCGTGGCTGCCGCTGTTCGCGAAGCACCAGGTGGACCTGGTGATCAACGGCCACAACCATGTCTACGAACGCACGGACGCCATCAGGAACGGCGAGGTGGGCCGGCCGGTCCCGATCGGCGCCTCGACGGACCCGACCCGCGACGGGATCGTGTACGTCACGGCGGGCGGTGGCGGCCGTGACCTGTACGGCTTCCCGGCAGGCGTGAAGGAGAGCTACGAGGGGCACGTCAAGGACCGCGAGTCCGTGGAGTCCTTCCAGTGGACGAAGGCGCAGCAGTCCAGGAAGGAGACCGTGGAGTGGTCCCGGGTGCGCTACCGCGGGTTCTCCTTCCTCTCGGTGGAGGCGGAGAGCGGCGCGCGGCCCAGGCTCACGGTGTCGGCGCTGGCGCAGAGCGGGGAGCGCATCGACCATTTCGAGGTGCGGCGCGGCGCGTGAGTCCGCGCCGCACCTCGCACGGGTGCGGCTCCCGGTCTGTGCGTGCGGGCTGCTCGGGGCTCAGTGGCCGGTCGAGCCGCCGTTGTCGCGGCGGTCGAGGGCGCGCTGGAGCGCCGCAGCGGCGTTCTTGCGGTCGGACTCGCTCGTACGGGAGATGTGACGGACTCGACGGCGGGCGGTCGTCTCGGCCATGGGGAATCGACTCCTTCGAGATCACGGAGTGCGGACAGGGGTTACGAGACGCCGGAGGGCGGGGAGCGGTGCCACAGGGATCGCCTGCGTATACGGCCCGGCTCACGACCGCCATTCGCTGGATCGAGCGAGACGTTCGGCTTCTACAAAGTTAAGGGAGGGTGTCCTGTCTGTCTCCACAATTACTCGGACTTCCTACTATCTGAGACGGCGGAGCCGGCCGTTCCGTCCAGTTGTCCGATGTATTTGGTGGCGTCGTGCTGCATGCCTTCTTGACAGCCCCATTCACGACCTCCACCCTCACAGTCATCCGATGACTGTCCACAGGGAGAGCCGCATGCCCGCCATACCGGCCCTGTTGAGGCCGCGCCCCCTCGTCCTGACACTCTGCTCCGCCCTGCTCGCCACCGCGGTGGGCGCCCCGTCCGCCCTCGCCGACCCGACGGACCAGGGACGGTCCTGGAAGGTGGCGGGTCCGCCCGGCTCGCCCACGGCCGTGGTGGCGCTCGACCCGGCGGACGGCCACCCCACCCTCGCCGTCAGACGCGGCGACCGTACGGTCCTGGAGCCCTCGCCCGTCGGCCTGGTCACCGAAAAAGCCGATTTCTCCAAGGACTTGACCTTCACCGGCCGCACCGACCGCACGGTGGCCGGGAGTTACACCAGCACGACCGGCAAGTCCGAGCGCCGCGTGGTCCGGATGACCGAGTCCCGCTTCCGTTTCCGTACCGCGTCCGGAGCCCGCGTCGACCTGCTGACCCGGGTGGCCCGAGACGGCGTCGCCTACCGCTACGTCCTCCCCCGCGACCAGGGCGACGTCCTGCGCGAGACCTCCGCGTTCACGCTCCCCGCGGGCTCGGACGCGGTCATCGGCAAGTACCGCGCCGACAACGAGCTGCCCTTCGTCCGGTACGCGTCCGCCACGGAGCCGCCGACGGGCCCGTACTCGATGCAGGCCCTCTTCAACACCCCGGGCGGACAGGCCCTGATCGCCGAGTCGGACCTCAACGGCACCTACTCCGGCGCCCACTTGACGCACGAGGCGGGCTCCTCGACGTACCGGGTCGGCCTCTGGAACGACGAACCCGTTCAGGTCAAGGAGGGCTCCGGACTCACCACCCCCTGGCGGGCGGTCATCACCGGCGACCTCGCGACCGTCACCCAGTCGACCTTCGTCGACGACCTCGCCCCGCCCTCCCGCGTCCGCGACACCTCCTGGATCAAGCCGGGCCCGGCGCTGTGGACCTGGCTCGCGGGCGGCAAGGAGGCCGGGCAGAGCCTCGACGCGCAGAAGAAGTACGTCGACTACGCGGCCGAGCGCGGCTGGCCGTACGAGGTCGTGGACGCGGGCTGGTACTTCAAGCCCGGCGAGTGGGAGGTCATCGACCCCGACTGGCAGACCAAGAACTGGATGCCCGAGCTGGTGCGGTACGGGGCGGCCAAGGGCGTAAAGATCCAGGTCTGGCTGCACTACACACTGCTCACGGACCCCGTCGAGCGTGAGAAGTGGCTGTCCACGCTGGAACGCTGGGGCGTGGCGGGCGTCAAGATCGACTTCATGGACTCGGAGTCCCAGGAGCGGATGCGCTGGTACGACGACGTCCTGGAGGCCACCGCCCGCCACCACCTGATGGTCAACTTCCACGGCTCGACCATCCCGAAGGGCATGCAGCGCACCTGGCCGCAGGTACTCACCTTCGAGGGCGTCGGCGGTGAGGAGAAGCGCACCAACACGGCCGAACACCTCGCGTCCCTGCCCTTCACCCGCAACGTCATCGGCTCGATGGACTTCACCCCGGGCGCCTTCCACCGCCCGTACCGTCCCAACGTGGCCTCCGACGCGGGTGAGTTGGGCCTGACGGTGCTGTACGAGTCCGGCATCCAGAACCTCGCCGGAACCCCCGAGTCGTACGACGCCCGCCCCGAGGCCCGCCGCTACCTGGAGCAACTGCCCGCACGCTGGGAGCGGACCCGGCTGCTGACCGGCGACCCCGGCCGCGCCGCGGTCCTCGCCCGGCAGGCGCCGGACGGCCGCTGGTTCATCGGCGGCACGTTCGCGGGCGCGGCACAGACCGTGGACGTACCGGTACGTCTCGGTGCGGGCCGCTGGCTGGTGGAGACGGTCACGGACGGCCCGTCGGGCCTCGTCCGCACTCCGCACGTGGTGCGCGACGGCGGCACCCTCGCCGTGCCGGTGGTCGCGGACGGCGGCTTCGCGGCGATCGCCTGCCGGTGGCACGCGGGCCGTACGACCTGCGAGAGCTGACGCACGCGGGCCAGGTCGCCGTCCTGACGGACGGCTTCCTGGCCCGGCGTGTGTCGGCGGGCCTCAGCCCATGTGCGGGTACGTGTAGTCGGTCGGCGGTGCCAGGGTCTCCTTGATGGCGCGGGTCAGGGTCCAGCGCATCAGGTTCTGCGGGGCGCCGGCCTTGTCGTTGGTGCCGGAGGCGCGGCCGCCGCCGAAGGGCTGCTGGCCGACGACGGCGCCGGTCGACTTGTCGTTGATGTAGAAGTTGCCGGCCGCGTAGCGGAGCTTGTCCATCGTGTACGCCGCCGCCGCGCGGTCGTTCGCGATGACCGAGCCGGTCAGGGCGTACGCCGACACCTTCTCCATCTGCTCCAGCATCGCGTCGTACTGGTCGTCCTCGTAGACATGCACGGCGAGGAACGGGCCGAAGTACTCGGTCGTGAAGACCTCGTTCGCGGGGTCCGTGCACTCGACGACCGTCGGACGGACGAACCAGCCGACCGAGTCGTCGTACGTGCCACCGGCGACGATCGTGCAGGACGAGTCCGCCGCGGCCCGGTCGATCGCGGCCTTGTTCTTGGCGAAGGCGCGCTCGTCGATGACGGCGCCGATGAAGTGGGACAGGTCGGTGACGTCCCCCATGGCGATGCCGTCGACCTCGGCGGCGAACTCCTCCTTGAACCCGGAGTTCCAGATCGACGCCGGGATGTACGCCCGGGAGGTCGCCGAGCACTTCTGGCCCTGGTATTCGAAGGCACCCCGGGTCAGGGCGGTCTTCAGGACGGCACGGTCGGCGCTCGGGTGCGCGACGACGAAGTCCTTGCCGCCCGTCTCGCCGACGATGCGCGGATAGCCGCGGTACTTCTCGATGTTGTTGCCGACCGTCTTCCACAGGTGCTGGAAGGTCTTGGTCGAACCGGTGAAGTGGATACCGGCGAGTTCCGGGTGGTTCAGCGCCACCTCGGAGACGGCGAGACCGTCGCCCGTGACCAGGTTGATGACGCCCTTGGGCAGACCGGCCTCTTCGAGGAGACGCATGAGGAGCACGGCGGCGTGGGTCTGGGTCGGGCTCGGCTTCCAGACCACCACGTTGCCCATCAGCGCGGGCGCGGTGGGCAGGTTGCCCGCGATCGCGGTGAAGTTGAACGGCGTGATCGCGTAGACGAAGCCCTCCAGCGGGCGGTGGTCCAGGCGGTTCCAGACACCGGGGGCGTTGGCCGGCGGCTGCTCGGCGAGCAGGTCACGGGCGTACTTGACGTTGAAGCGCCAGAAGTCGACCAGCTCGCAGGGGCAGTCGATCTCGGCCTGCTGGGCGGTCTTGGACTGGCCGAGCATGGTGGAGGCGGCCAGCGTCTCCCGCCAGGGGCCGGCCAGCAGTTCGGCGGCGCGCAGGATGATCGCGGCTCGGTCGTCGAAGGACATCGCGCGCCAGGCCGGCGCGGCGGCGAGAGCCGCGTCGACGGCGTCCTGCGCGTCCTGCTGGGTCGCGTTGCCGTACGTGCCGAGGCGGGCCTTGTGGTTGTGCGGCTGTACGACGTCGAAGCGCTCGCCGCCGCCCAGCCGCTTGACGCCGCCGATGGTGCAGGGCAGGTCGATAGGGTTGTCGGCCAGCTCTTTCAGCTTGGCCTCCAGCCGGGCCCGCTCGGGCGAGCCGGGGGCGTAGCCGTGCACCGGCTCGTTGACGGGGGTGGGGACCTGGGTCACAGCGTCCATGAATCCGTAACTCCTTGAATTGAGCGGGTGTTGCGGGCTCAGCCCTTGGTGATCATGCTGCGGGCGAAGAAGCGCAGGTTGGCCGGCTTCTCCGCGAGCCTTCGCATGAAGTAGCCGTACCAGTCGGTGCCGTAGGCGGTGTACACGCGCATCCGGTGTCCCTCGGCGGCGAGCCGCAGGTGTTCGTCGCCGCGGATGCCGTAGAGCATCTGGAACTCGTACTCGTCGAGCTTGCGGCCGGCGCGGTGGGCGAGTTCCTGGGCGATGGAGATGAGACGCGGGTCGTGGGACCCGATCATCGGATACCCCTCGCCCTGCATCAGGACCTTCAGGATCCGCACGTACGCCTTGTCGATCTCGTGTTTGCGCTGGTACGCGACCTCGGCGGGCTCCTTGTACGCCCCCTTCACGAGCCGCACCCGGCTCCCGCTCTCCGCGAGACGGCGGGCGTCGGCCTCGGTGCGGAACAGGTAGGCCTGGATGACGCAGCCGGTCTGCGGGAAGTCCGTGCGCAACTCCTCGTGGATGGCGAACATCGAGTCGAGGGTGGTGTGGTCCTCCGCGTCCAGCGTGACGGTCGTACCGGTCGCGGCGGCGGCCTCGACGACGGGCCGGACGTTGGCGAGGGCCAGCGCGTGCCCGCCGGGAAGAGCTTGTCCGAACATCGACAGCTTCACGGACAGCTCGGCTCGGGTGCCCAGCTCCAGCTGCTTCAGGCGGTCCACGAGCTCCAGGTAGGCGTCCCGGGCGGTGGCGGCCTGCTCGGGCGTGGTGATGTCCTCGCCGACGACGTCCATCGTCAGCTCCAGGCCCCGGTCGGTGAGCTCCCGGATGACCGGGACGATCTCGTCCACCGTCTCCCCCGGGATGAAGCGGTCGACGACCTGCCTGGTCCCCGGGGCCGCCGAGACCAGACGTCGGATCCGGTCGCTGCGCGACGCTGCGAGAATCACGGGACCCAGCACGGGGCACCTCCACATACCAACCCGGATGAGGCCGCACCCGACGATTCGGGAACGGCACGGGGAACCACCGTGAAACCTAAGGATCCCTCCGATCGTCGGCCATCGACAGCTGTCACGCATCCGTGCCCCAGATCTCAGACAGATGTATGAAGGCCACGCGAAATACGGGAGAATGCCCACGTGACGACGCCGGAGTACAAGGACCACAAGGACCACACGGGCGACTACCAGGAGCTGGTCGACGAGATCTCCGAGCTGCTCGGCGCCCCCGCGACTCTGGAGAACCGCGACTTCGAGCTGATCGCCTTCGGGGCCTACGACAGCGAGGGCGAGCTCGACGCGTCGGCACTGGATCCGGTCCGTGCCCGCTCGATCCTGACCCGCCGTTCGACGGCGGCCGTCCGGACGTGGTTCGAGAGCTTCGGCATCACCCGCGCGACCACCCCGGTCCGCATCCCGCCCACCCCGGAGGCGGGGGTGTACCGGGGGCGGATCTGTCTGCCCGTACGCCATCGCGGTGTCGTCCTCGGTTACGTCTGGCTCCTGGACGACGACCCCGGCCCGACGGAACGGCAGCTGACGGCCGCGATGGAGGTGACGGTCCGCATCGGCGCACTGCTCGCGGACGAGGCCCAGCACGGGGCGGACCTCACCCGGGAACTGCGGGCGGTCCTCACCGCCGAGCGGGACTGGCAGCGCGACATGGCGGTCGCCGAACTCCGAACGGCCCTCGGCCCCCGCGCCGACACCCTCCACACGGTGGTCTGCGTCGCCCCCTGGCCCTCGGCAGACCCGGAGGACGCGCCCTCGGTGCGCACGGTGCCGGGAGCGACGGCCCTGTGCACGATCCCGTGGGGGACGACCGCCCACGCCCTCGCCCTGCTGGTACGGCTCCGCTCGGCGGACGTCCTGACACCGGCCACATCGGCGGCGGGACGGCTGCTGGAGCGGGCCCGCGGCGGGACGGCGGGCGGGGACACGGGGGCCGCATCGGCCGCCGCGGGGGTCGCGGCCGCTCGTGCCGGGCTGGCCGCACTGGGCGCGGCCTGGCAGGAGGCGTCCGCGGCGGCCCGGGCCGCCCTGGCGGAACCCCGGTTCGGGCCGGTCGCGGAGTGGATGTCCATCGGCCCGTACCGTCTGCTGACCTCGCTCCCCCCGCAGTCGGCCCACGACCCCGCCGTACGCCCCCTGCTCTCCCCCACCCACCGCGAACTCGCCCACACCGCCGAGACCTACCTGGACTGCGCGGGCCAGGCCGGCCGTACGGCGGCGGAACTGGGCATCCACCGCCAGACGCTGTACTACCGCCTGTCCCGGGTGGAGAAGCTCACGGGGCTGGACCTGGACGACGGGGAGGACCGGTTGTTGCTGCACATGGCGTTGAAGGCGGCGCGGCTGTGGGCCCAGGGGTGGTGAAGCAGCACAACGGCGCTCGTCAGCCCTTCGTGGCCTCCGCGATCACACGGCGCAACCCCTCGGTGAGCTGGTCCGCCTCGGGGGCGCCCTTCGGGTCGAAGGTCCACTGCATCGCCAGGCCCAGCATCAGGACGAGATAGAAGTTGCCGAGGGTGTTCACGGTCTCGTCCGCGACGTCCTCCTCCCGCCCGCCCATGAACAGCGGGACGATGCCGCGCGCCCCCTCCCGCTGAGCCCGCGCCAAGTGCTCTCGCACCTCGGGCATCTGGTCACCCATCGCCACGATCTCCACGCTGAGCCGCCAGAGACCGCCGGGCTCCCGCATGGTGTCGACGATGTTCGACCACACCTCCTGGAACCGATCGAGAGATCCGGGCTTCGCGGCGCTTCCGGCGGTCACGTCGCCTTCGAACGCGTCACCCATCCCCTCGACCAGCGACACATACGCCTGCGCCAGCAGCGCGTCCTTCGACCCGTAGTGGTAGCCGATCGAGGCGAGGTTGGTCCCCGACTCCTTGACGATGTCGCGCGCCGTCGTGCGCGCGAACCCCTTCTCCAGCAGGCAGCGCTTCGCGCCTTCGAGCAGATCTTCGCGGTGTCCCATGCGGACCAGCCTACCCTTCGATCCATACAAGCGTCCTATACGAATGACTTATACGACCGTTCTAGACAAGCGTTTAAGACGCCCGTACAGTCACCGTCATGACGACGAACCCGACGAGCACGACAGCCTCCCCCGGTGCCCTCGCCGGCCGCCGCGAATGGACCGCCCTCGGCGTGCTGATGCTGCCGCTGCTGCTGGTCTCGATGGACGTCTCCGTCCTCTACTTCGCCATCCCGGCGATCAGCGCCGACCTGGAGCCGAGCGGCACCCAGCAACTGTGGATCTTCGACATCTACGGTTTCGTCCTGGCGGGCCTGCTGATGACGATGGGCTCCCTGGGCGACCGCATCGGCCGCCGCAAGCTGCTGCTGATGGGCGCCGCCGCCTTCGGCACCGCCTCACTGGTGGCGGCGTACGCCACCAGCGCCGAGACCCTGATCGCGGCCCGCGCGGTGCTCGGCATCGGCGGCGCGACCCTGATGCCGTCGACGATGGCGCTGGTCCGCGCGATGTTCGCCGACCCGACGCAGCGCGCGAAGGCGGTCGGCCTGTGGTCCGGCGTGATGACGGCGGGGATCGCCCTGGGCTCGGTGATGAGCGGCGTGCTCGTCGAGCACTTCTGGTGGGGTTCGGTCTTCCTGGTCAACCTGCCCGCGATGGCTCTGCTGCTGGTCCTCGGCCCGATCCTGCTGCCCGAGTCGAAGAACCCGAACCCCGGACGCTTCGACCTGCTGAGCGTCCCGCTCTCCCTGGCAGCGGTCCTGCCCGTGATCTACGGCCTGAAGGAGATCCCGTCCGAGGGCTGGAACGTGCGGTACGTCGTGTCGGTGACCGTCGGCCTGCTCTTCGCCGCGCTGTTCGTCCACCGCCAGCGCACCACGGCCTCCCCGCTCATCTCTCCGGCGCTGTTCCGCAACCCGGGCTTCACGCCGGCGGTCGCCCTCAACCTCGTGTCCGCCTTCGGGATGATGGGGTCGGCCTACTTCACCACGCAGTACCTCCAGTCGGTTCTCGGCAAGAGCGCCCTGGAGGCCGCGCTGTGGAGCCTGCTGCCTTCCGTGCTCATCGGCGTCGCCGGGCCGCTCACGGCCCAGCTCGCGCAGCGGGGCGTGCACCGCGCCCACCTCGTCGCCGGAGGCTTCGCGGTCAGTGCGGGCGGCTACGCGCTGCTGGCCCTGGCGGACACGGACTCCCTCTGGCTGCTGCTGGCCGCGTGCGGCGTCCTGGCGTCCGGCGCCGTCGCCGTGATGTCCCAGCTGACCGACCTGGCCATGAGCACGGCCCCGGTCGAGAAGGCGGGCGCGGCCTCGTCGCTCCTGGAGACCGGCACCGAGTTCGGCGGCGCCCTCAGCATGGCCGTCCTGGGCGCGATCGGCACGGCGGTCTACCGCCACGACATGCCGGCCTCGGCCCCCGCTCCGGCCCGCGAGACGCTGGGCGGGGCGCTCGCCGTGGCCGACCGGGTGCCGGGCCTGGCGACGACGGCGCGTGAGGCGTTCACCAGTGGAATGCAGGCGGCCTCGATTGCGGGGGCGATCGTGCTGGCGGGGGCAGCGGTGCTGGCGGCGGTGACGCTGCGGCGTGTGCAGGTGCGGGGGGTGACCCAGGAGCCGGACAAGGTCCCGGCATGACAGAAGCCGGGTGAGCCGAGGATTCTCGGCTCACCCGGCTTCTTGCCGTCAAGCGTCAGACCAGGTTCACCGCGCGAGCGGACGTCGCCCCGATCTCCTCCGCGACCTCGGCCAGCGTCCCGGCCGGCACCGCGTCGTCGACGGTCAGCACGGCCAGCGCCTCACCGCCGGCGACGGAGCGCGACACCTGCATACCGGCGATGTTGATGCCCGCCTCGCCGAAGACCCGGCCGACCGTGCCGACGACGCCGGGACGGTCCTCGTACCGCAGGACGACCATGTGGTCGGCGAGCGCGAGGTCGACGTCGTAGTCGCCTACCGCGACGATCTTCTGCAGGTGCTTCGGCCCGGCCAGCGTGCCGGAGACCGAGACCTCCTCGCCGCTGCTGAGCGTGCCGCGCACCGTGATGACGTTGCGGTGCTCGGCCGACTCCGAACTGGTGGTCAGCCGCACCTCGACGCCGCGCTCCTGGGCGAACAGCGGCGCGTTGACGTACGACACCGTCTCGTCGACGACGTCCTCGAAGACACCCTTGAGGGCGGACAGCTCCAGCACCTTCACGTCGTGCTGGGTGATCTCGCCGTACACCTCGACGTCGAGGCGGACCGCGACCTCACCGGCGAGCGCGGTGAAGATACGGCCGAGGCGCTCGGCGAGCGGCAGACCCGGCTTGACGTCCTCGGCGATGACGCCGCCCTGGACGTTCACCGCGTCCGGGACCAGCTCACCGGCGAGCGCGAGGCGCACCGACTTGGCGACGGCGATACCGGCCTTCTCCTGTGCCTCGTCGGTGGAGGCACCGAGGTGCGGGGTGGCCACGACCTGGTCGAACTCGAAGAGCGGGGAGTCCGTGCAGGGCTCCTTGCTGTACACGTCGAGACCGGCGCCGGCGACGCGGCCCTCCTTCAGCGCCGAGTACAGCGCCTCCTCGTCGACGATCCCGCCGCGCGCGGCGTTGACGATGCGCACGCTCGGCTTGACCTTGCGCAGCGCCTCGTCGCCGATCAGGCCGAGGGTCTCGGGGGTCTTGGGAAGGTGGACGGTGATGAAGTCGGAGACCTCGAGCAGCTCGTCCAGCGACAGCACCTTGACGCCCATCTGCGCGGCTCGCGCGGGCTGTACGTAGGGGTCGTAGGCGACGACCTTCATGCCGAAGCCGGACATGCGCTGGGCGACGAGCGCGCCGATGCGGCCGAGGCCCACGACACCGAGGGTCTTCTCGGCGAGCTCCACGCCCGTGTACTTGCTCCGCTTCCACTCGCCGTTCTTGAGGGCGGCGTTGGCCTGCGGGATGTTGCGGGCGGTGGCGAGGATGAGACCGCAGGCCAGCTCGGCCGCGGTCACGATGTTGGAGGTGGGGGCGTTGACGACCATCACGCCGGCCTTGGTGGCCGCGGAGACGTCGACGTTGTCCAGGCCGACGCCGGCTCGTGCGACGACCTTCAGCTTGTTCGCGGCGGCCACGGCCTCCGCGTCGACCTTGGTGGCCGAACGGATCAGGATCGCGTCGACATCGGCGATGGCCGGAAGCAGTTCGGCGCGGTCGGCGCCGTTGCAGTGCCGGATCTCGAAGTCGGGGCCAAGCGCGTCCACAGTCGCGGGCGACAGCTCTTCAGCGATGAGTACGACGGGTTTCGAGCTCACGTGAGTCCTCACATGTCCAATGCGGACGGCCGTCCCGACGGCCGCATGCGGTGGAGGGGTGCTAGCCGCGTGGAAGACGCACGACGCTGTGGGCCTGACGCGTATGTAGTACGGCAGTGTAGTGGCGCGGCGGGTGGCGTCTTACGCCTTGGCGGAAGGATCACCCGGACGGGAGAGGTCCGGCCGCGGCGGGCGCCGCGGCCGGACCACGACGTCAGGCGTCCTCGTCGTTGACCCAGCTCATGAGCTTGCGCAGCTCCTTGCCGGTGGTCTCCAGCAGGGACTCGGCGTCCTGCTTCTTGTACTCGTTGTACTTCTTCAGACCGCCGTGGTACTCGTCCATCCAGGCCTGCGCGAAGCTGCCGTCCTGGATCTCGGCGAGAACCTTCTTCATCTCGGCCTTGGTGGCGTCGGTGATGATCCGCGGGCCGGTGACGTAGTCGCCCCACTCGGCGGTCTCCGAGATCGACCAGCGCATCTTCTCCAGGCCGCCCTCGTACATGAGGTCGACGATCAGCTTCAGCTCGTGCAGGCACTCGAAGTAGGCGATCTCCGGCTGGTAGCCGGCCTCGGTCAGCGTCTCGAAGCCCGCCTTGACCAGCGCGGCCGTACCACCGCAGAGGACGGCCTGCTCACCGAACAGGTCGGTCTCGGTCTCCTCGGTGAACGTCGTCTTGATGACGCCGGCCCGGGTGCCGCCGATGCCCTTCGCGTACGACAGCGCCAGCTCGAAGCCGTTGCCGGTGGCGTCCTGCTCGACCGCCGCGATACACGGAACGCCGCGGCCCTCCTCGTACTGACGGCGCACCAGGTGGCCCGGACCCTTCGGGGCGACCATGCAGACGTCCACGCCGGCCGGGGGCTTGATGAAGCCGTAGCGGATGTTCAGGCCGTGACCGAAGAACAGCGCGTCACCGTCGTTCAGGTTCGGGGCGATGTGCTCCTCGTAGACCTGGGCCTGGATCGGGTCCGGGACGAGGATCATGATGACGTCGGCCTCGGCGGCGGCCTCCGCCGGGCTCACCACGCGCAGGCCCTGCTCCTCGGCCTTCGCCTTGGACTTGGAGCCCTCGTGCAGACCCACACGCACGTCGACACCCGAGTCACGGAGCGACAGCGCGTGGGCGTGGCCCTGGCTGCCGTAACCGATGACCGCGACCTTGCGGCCCTGGATGATGGACAGGTCGGCGTCGGCGTCGTAGAACAGCTCGGCCACTTTGGGTTCTCTCCTTGGTGTGCAGGTGTTGCGTCCCACCGTATGACGGAGGGCGGAAGGGAAGTTTCGGGGTCTCGGTATACGGGCGGTACACGGGCGGCCGGTGTCCTCCGGCCGCCCGAGTCCATCGTTATGCCGACCGGTCCAGGGCGCGCAGCGACCGGTCCGTGATCGAACGGGCACCGCGTCCGATCGCGATCGTGCCGGACTGCACCAGTTCCTTGATGCCGTACGGCTCGAGCATCTTCAGCATCGCCTCCAGCTTGTCGCTGGAGCCGGTGGCCTCGACGGTGACGGCCTCCGGGGAGACGTCGACCGTCTTGGCGCGGAACAACTGGACGATCTCGACGATCTGGGAACGCGTCTCGTTGTCGGCGCGCACCTTCACCAGAACGAGTTCGCGCTGAACGGCCGATCCGGCCTCCAGCTCGACGATCTTGAGCACGTTGACCAGCTTGTTGAGCTGCTTCGTCACCTGCTCCAGCGGCAGATCGTCGACACTCACCACGATGGTGATGCGGGAGATGTCGGGGTGCTCGGTGACACCGACGGCGAGCGAGTCGATGTTGAAGCCGCGGCGGGAGAACAGGGCGGTGATCCGGGCGAGGACACCGGGCTTGTTCTCGACCAGGACGGAGAGCGTGTGCTTGGACATTTCTCTGGGGTCTCTCTCGCTCAGTCGTCTTCGTTGTCGCCGAAGTCGGGGCGGACGTCCCGGGCGGCCATGATCTCGTCGTTGGAGGTGCCGGCGGCGACCATCGGCCACACCATCGCGTCCTCGTGGACGATGAAGTCGACGACGACGGGACGGTCGTTGATCGAGTTCGCCTCCTCGATGACCTTGTCGAGGTCGTCCACGGACTCGCAGCGGATCGCGTAACAGCCCATGGCCTCCGACAGCTTCACGAAGTCGGGGACGCGGGTGCCGGCGCTCGGCTGCTTGCCGTCCGCCTCCGGACCGGAGTGCAGCACGGTGTTGGAGTAGCGCTGGTTGTAGAAGAGGGTCTGCCACTGGCGGACCATCCCGAGGGCGCCGTTGTTGATGATGGCGACCTTGATCGGGATGTTGTTCAGGGCGCAGGTGGTGAGCTCCTGATTCGTCATCTGGAAGCAGCCGTCGCCGTCGATCGCCCAGACCGTCCGGTCCGGGACACCGGCCTTGGCGCCCATCGCGGCCGGGACGGCGTACCCCATGGTTCCGGCGCCGCCGGAGTTCAGCCAGGTCGCCGGCTTGTCGTACTGGATGTAGTGGGCGGCCCACATCTGGTGCTGGCCGACGCCCGCGGTGAAGATCGTGCCATCGGGCGCGAGTTGGCCGATGCGCTCGATGACCTGCTGTGGGGAGAGCGAGCCGTCGGCCGGCTGGTCGTAGCCGAGCGGGTAGGTCTCACGCCAGCGGTTGAGGTCCTTCCACCAGGCGGTGTAGTCACCGTGGCCACCCTCGCTGTGCTCCTTCTGCACGGCCTGGATCAGGTCGGCGATGACCTCGCGGGCGTCCCCGACGATCGGCACGTCGGCAGCGCGGTTCTTGCCGATCTCCGCCGGGTCGATGTCCGCGTGCACGATCTTGGCGAACGGCGCGAAGCTGTCCAGCTTGCCGGTGACCCGGTCGTCGAAACGGGCGCCGAGGGCGACGATCAGGTCGGCCTTCTGGAGTCCCGTGACGGCGGCCACGGAACCGTGCATACCGGGCATGCCCAGGTGCTGCGGGTGGCCGTCGGGGAACGCGCCGAGCGCCATCAGGGTGGTGGTGACGGGCGCGCCGGTCAGCTCGGCCAGCACCTTCAGTTCGGCGGTCGCGCCGGCCTTGAGGACACCGCCGCCGACGTACAGGACGGGCCGCTTGGCGGCGGTGATCAGCTTCGCGGCCTCACGGATCTGCTTGGCGTGCGGCTTGGTGACGGGCCGGTAGCCGGGCAGGTCCATGGCCGGCGGCCAGGTGAAGGTGGTCTTCGCCTGGAGGATGTCCTTGGGGATGTCGACCAGGACCGGTCCCGGGCGGCCGGTGGAGGCGATGTGGAACGCCTGCGCGATGGCGCGCGGGATGTCCTCGGCCTTGGTGACGAGGAAGCTGTGCTTGGTGATCGGCATGGTGATGCCGACGATGTCCGCCTCCTGGAAGGCGTCCGTGCCGATCGCCTTGGAGGCCACCTGCCCGGTGATCGCCACGAGCGGCACCGAGTCCATGTGGGCGTCCGCGATCGGTGTCACCAGGTTGGTCGCGCCGGGGCCGGACGTCGCCATGCAGACGCCGACCTTGCCGGTGGCCTGCGCGTAACCGGTGGCCGCGTGGCCGGCTCCCTGCTCGTGCCGGACCAGGACGTGGCGCACCTTGGTGGAGTCCATCAGCGGGTCGTAGGCCGGAAGGATCGTACCGCCGGGAATGCCGAATACCGTTTCGGCCCCGACCTCCTCGAGAGAGCGGATGAGGGACTGCGCACCCGTGACGTGCTCGGGGGCGGACTGTCCTCCGGATCGGGGCCGCGGCTGCGGGTGATGGGCCCCGGTGGCCTGCTCGGTCATCGGCATTCTCTTCTCGATGCTGAGGGTTTGTGCTGGGGTTGTGCTTCGGTTTCGTGCTGGGGGTTACGCGAAGTTTGTACGGTGTTCGGCTACCGCACGAACAGTTCCTGTGCAACAAAAAACCCCTCGTGCCATAAGGCAAGCGAGGGGAGCGCGCCGGGTGGGGTCGCTGGGAGTTCCGGGTCCGTCCGGACGTCACCAGCTTCAGCCGACGCGCTTTCCAAGTACGAGAATTCGGGTGCGCATGGCACTGACCCTCCCCCCGGCACGCACTCACTGTCAAGTGGGTGGGACGGGAGTCTCATTATGTGAGCGCAGCGCCGTACCGCCACCGAGCACCGCGGCCACACCTCCGGTGTACACCCCTCCGCCACCTCCCGCGAACGCGGGTTCGACCGGCCCGTGCGGCACCGGATAGCGGCCGCTGCCCAGCGCCCGGCGCAGCCGGTACTCGTCCAGCGGGCCCGAGAAGGCCATGCCCTGTCCGTGCGTGCAGCCCATGGCCCGCAGCGCCACGACCTGCTCCGGCAGGTCCACGCCGTCCGCCACGGACTGCAGCCCGAGATCGCCCGCGATCCGCAGCAGCCCACTGGTGATCTTGTGCAGCCGCGCGGACTCGACGACACCCTCGACCAGACCGCGGTCGAGTTTCAGTACGTCGACGGGGAGCCGCCGCAGGGCCGTGATGGCCGCGTAGCCACTCCCGAAGCCGTCCAGGGCGATCCGCACGCCCAGTCTGCGCAGGGCGCTCAGCCGGCGCTCCAGCTCGTCCAGGGAGACCCGGGGGTCGATGTCCGACAGCTCGATCACCAGGGAGCCCGAGGGCAGCCCGTGCCGGGTCAGCAGGGCCTCTATCGAGCCGAGCGGCATCGAGCGGTCCAGCAGCCGGCGGGCGCCCAGCCGGACCGCCACCGGCACGTTCAGTCCGGTCGTGGCCCGCTCGGCCGCCTGCTCGACGGCTTCCTCCAGCATCCAGCGGCCCAGCTCGGCGGTCTTGTCGCTGTCCTCGGCCACCCGCAGGAACTCGGCGGGCGTGAACAGCACCCCCTGTGAGGAGCGCCAGCGCGCCTGCGCGGACACCGACGCGATCCGGCCGTCCTGCAGACTCACGACCGGCTGGTGCAGCAGCGTGAACTCGCCGTCGTGCAGTGCGGCCCGCAGCCGCGTGGCCAGCTCCGCCTTCCGTACGACGTCCTGCTGCATCTGTGGGGCGTACAGCTCGACCCGGCCCTTGCCGGCCGCCTTGGCGCGGTACATGGCGAGGTCGGCGTTGCGCAGCAGCTCGCCCGCACCGAGGCCCGGTTCGGCGAAGGCCACGCCGATCGAGGCGTTGACCCGGACATCGTTTCCGTCGATGAGATAGGGCTGCGAGAGGGTGGTCCTGAGGCGGTCGGCGAGCTCCAGTATGTGGCGTTCGCGGGCGGTCCGGTCCTGGGATCCGTCGCCGACGATCAGGGCCGCGAACTCGTCGCCGCCGAGCCGGGAGGCGGTGTCGCCCTGGCGGACGGCGTCCTGGAGTCTGCGGGCGGCCTGGACGAGCAGCTCGTCCCCGGCCTGGTGTCCGATCGTGTCGTTGACGGCCTTGAAGCCGTCGAGGTCGATGAAGAGGACGGCCGTGCCGCGCAGGGCGGCGCCCCGGTCGGAGGAGCGGCGGCCGGACAGGGCCTGCTGGACGCGCCGGGTGAACAGGGCGCGATTGGGCAGGTCGGTCAGCGGGTCGTGCTCGGCGTTGTGCTGGAGCTGCGCCTGCAGGCGCACCCTCTCGGTGACGTCCCGGCTGTTGAAGATGAGGCCGCCTTGGTGGCGGTTGACGGTGGACTCGACGTTGAGCCAGCCGCCGGCGCCGGAACGGAAGCGGCACTCGATGCGGGTGGTGGGTTCCTCGAGAGGGCTGGCGGCGAGGAAGCGGCGCACCTCGTGCACCACGCAGCCCAGGTCCTCCGGGTGGATGAGTCCGGCCAGTTCCGTGCCGACGAGTTCCTCCGCGGAGCGGCCGTACACCCCGGCGGCGGCCGGGGAGACGTAGCGGAGGACGCCGTTCGGCGCGGCGATCATGATGACGTCGCTGGAGCCCTGCACCAGGGAGCGGAAGTGGTTCTCCTTCTGCGCCAGTTCCTGGGTCAGGGTGATGTTGTCGAGCAGCATGATGCCCTGGCGCATCACCAGGGCGAGCACCACCGTGCCGCCGGTGATGAGCACGACGTGGTCGACGCTGCGGCCGTTGAGGACGTTGTAGAGGATCCCCAGGGTGCAGACGGCGGCGGCCAGATAGGGCGTGAGCGCGGCCAGGGAGCCGGCGATGGGCCGGGTCGCCGGGTACCGGCTGTGATCACCTCCCGGCGCGGGCGGGTGGTGGGGACCGGTGCGCTGTCCCGGCAGGTGCTCGCGCACCACGCGGGCGGGCCCCGGCCGATGCGGCCGACCGGCGTCGCCCGTGGAACGCGGGGCGGCCCAGGGGGCGTACGCGAGCAGCAGTGACCCGGCGAACCAGCCCGCGTCGAGCAACTGGCCCGAGCGGTAGGCGTCGTGGAGCAGCGGTGAGGTGAACAGGCCGTCGCACATCACGGTCAGGGCGAGTGCGCCGATGGCGGTGTTGACCGCTGTACGGTTCACCGACGAGCGCCTGAAGTGCAGCGCGAGCACCATGCTGAGCAGGACGATGTCCAGCAGCGGGTACGCGAGGGACAGCGCGGCGTGCGCCACGCTCGGGCCCTCGGATTTCGCCGCCTGCGCCAGGGCGAGGCTCCAGGACAACGTGAGCAGGGAGCCGCCGATCAGCCAGGCGTCCAGGCCGAGACAGACCCAACCCGCCTTGGTCACCGGGCGCTTGGCGAGCACCAGCAGGCCCACGATCGCGGGCGGCGCGAAGCACAGGAAGAACAGGTCGGCGTAGCTGGGGCTGGGGACGGCGGTGTCGAGGACGACCTCGTACCACCCCCAGACCAGGTTGCCCAAGGCCGCCATCGTCGAGGACAGGGCGAACAGCAGCCAGGCGGGTCGAAAGCGGATCCGGCGGTTGCGGGCGTAGAGGAAGCAGGAGACGGCCCCGGCGCCCGCCGCTGCGCTCAGCCCGAAATCGCCCATGATCAACGCGACTTCGTCCGAGCCCCAGCCGACCGCGGAACCGACGGCGTATCCCGCGCACACCAGGGCCAGAACGAGTTGGCGGACCATGGTGGATCCGCTGTCGGCGGCCGGAGGGCGGGTCGGTGCCGGCCCCGGCGCGGGCTGGACCCGCACCACCGCGTCGAGAGTGGTCGTGGAAGGCGGGGGCGAACTCACCGGGCCCTCCCGGTCCGGGCCGAACCGAGGTCCCTCGGGCCCCGGTGCGGCGGCTGCACATGCCCTTTGCGGCTGCTGTGCCTGCGGTGATGGCGGCTGTGGTGGTGATGGCTGTGGTGTCCGGCATGACCGCTGTGGTGACCGCGGCTGCGCGCGGCCGTGTGCCAGGGTCGCCGGCGGCGGCTCCGCCGCGTCGGATCGTTCGTCCATAGGCCGTGCATCGCCCGTCGCCCCCCTCACAGTCTGAAATCCATCCCCGGCGCCGAACGGTGCACGGCGCAGCCCCTGTCGGGACGATACACCAGTCTCGTCACTCAGGGACATAGTTCCTCTACGCTCCGTGACGACCAGCGGCGACACGAGCACGGACCGCGTCCGGGAGGTTGCGGAGGGTGCCGGAAGCGGATCGTGCCCCTGTTGCGCCCGTCGCGCGGATCGCGCGCGTACGGCTCAACCCGCGGGGGTCAGACGCCGGTTGTGCCTGTCGTAAGGATCACGTTGCGCAGCGGCTCCCGGTTCACGAAACGGTTCAACTGGTCCACCAGGAGCCGCTTGGCGCGCGGCAGAAACGCGGACGTGGGGCCGCCGACATGCGGGCTGATGAGCACGCCGGGCGCCTGCCACAGGGGGTGGCCCGGGGGCAGCGGCTCGGGGTCGGTGACGTCGAGGGCGGCGGTCAGGCGGCCGCTCTCCAGCTCCGCGAGCAGCGCCTTGGTGTCGACGATCGGGCCGCGGGCCACGTTGACCAGCAGCGCGCCGTCCTTCATGCGGGCGAGGAAATCGGCGTTCACCACGTGGCGGGTGGTCTCGGTGAGCGGTGTGACCAGGACGACGACGTCCGCGTCCGGCAGCAGGGTGTGCAGGTCGGTGAGTGGGTGCACCGGTCCGCGCGCCGTGGTGCGCTTGGAGCGCGCGACGCGCGCCACCCGCGCTACTTCGAACGGAACGAGCCGGTCCTCGATCGCGGATCCGATCGAGCCGTACCCCACGATGAGCACGTTCCGGTCGGCCAGCGCCGGCCGGAACCCGCCGCGCCACTCCCCCCGGTCCTGAGCGCGGACGAAGTCCGGTACGCCCCGCAGCGAGGCGAGGATCAGCGTGAGCGCCAGTTCGGCCGTGCTCGCCTCGTGCACCCCGCGCGCATTGCACAGCCGCACACCGGGGCGCAGGTACTTCAGGCCCGTCTCCACGGCGTCGGTGCCCGCGGTCAGCGTCTGCACGACCTGCACGGAGCTCAGCATCGGCAGCGGCCGCAGCACGACGTCGACGGGCTTCATGTAGGGGACGACGTAGCAGGCACAGTCGGCGGGATCGGCGGGAAACTCCTCCCCGCCGTTCCAGAAGCGGTAGTTGAGTCCCTCGGGGAGCCCGTCGATCTCCTCCGGCGGTACGGGGAGCCACACATCAGCAGCAGTCATGGTCAGGAGGCTATGTCAGGGACGCGGCAGCGCAGAGGTTAGGTTGGGGGACCTGGACAGGGAGGGTAACGAGCAGGTGGAGCGCAGGACGATCGGCGCGGCGGCGCTCGCGGTGGGAGCCGTCGGACTCGGATGCATGCCGATGAGCTGGGCGTACAGCGGTTCGCGGCAGCGCGGCGAGGAGTCGCTCAGGGCCGTGCACCGGGCGCTGGACCTGGGCTCCACGCTCCTGGACACGGCCGACATGTACGGCCCGTTCACCAACGAGCTGCTGATCGGACGGGCGCTGAAGGAACGGCGCCGGGACGCCTTCGTCTCGACCAAGGTCGGCCTGCTGGTGGGCGAGCAGCACATCGTGGCCAACGGACGCCCCGGCTATGTGAAAAGGGCCTGCGACGCTTCCCTGCGGCGGCTGCAGACCGACGTCATCGACCTGTACCAGCTGCACCGGGCGGACCCGGAGGTTCCGGTCGAGGAGACCTGGGGTGCGATGGCGGAGCTCGTCCAGGCCGGAAAGGTACGGTCCCTGGGGCTGTGCGCGGTGGGGGCGCGGGGCGGCCGCCGGTCCGGGAGCGGGCTGCACGACGCGACGATCCGGCAGCTGCGCCGGGTGCAGCAGGTCTTCCCGGTGAGCGCGGTGGAGGCGGAGCTGTCGGTGTGGTCTCCGGAGGCCACTCAGGCACTGCTGCCCTGGTGCGAGAGCCGCGGCATCGGTTTCCTCGCCGCGATGCCCCTCGGCAACGGCTTCCTGACCGGCACCCTCACCCCCGGCGAGGGTTTCGAACCGGACGACGTCCGCGCCCGCCACCCCCGCTTCACCGCGGAGATGATGGCCGCGAACCAGCCGATCGTGGCCGGCCTGCGCCGGATCGCCGGGCGCCACGGCGAGGACGTCACACCGGCCCAGGTGGCCCTGGCGTGGATCCTGGCCCAGGGGCGTCATGTGGTCCCGGTACCCGGCACGAAACGGGAGCGCTGGGTGACGGAGAACGCCGGGTCGGCGGCCCTGCGACTGACCACGCGGGACCTGGCGGAGGTGGCGGGACTGCCGAGGGCGCGGGGATCCTGGGAATGACGGGCGGCGCGGGCGCGCATCGGGTCGCGGTGATCGGGAACCTGCGAGTGACGGGCGGCGCGGGCGCACATCGGGTCGCGGTGATCGGGAACCTGCGAGGCGCGAGCGGTGTATGAACAGGAGAACCTGCCGCGAGACCCCCGTCGAAGGGACCAAGATCGTGCAACGTCGAGCTGTGTCGGCCGTGTTGGCCGCGGCCGCGCTCCTGCTGACGTCCGGCTGCTCCTCCGACGGCGGAGGGGGATCGTCGGACGGCGGTGGCACCACCTCACCGAGTCGTACGGCGGCGGGAGGTTCCTCGCCCTCCGGCCAGGCCGCCGAGCCCACTCCCCCCGCCAAGGGCTCGGCGAAGGTCGCGCGCACCGTCGCCGAGGGCCTGAACACCCCGTGGGGCGTGGCCCCGCTGCCGGACGGCGATCTGCTGGTCTCCTCCCGTGACAAGGGCACGATCACCCGGGTCGACACGCAGTCGGGCAGGAAGACCGAGCTGGGCGAGGTGACCGGCGTCTCCCCGGCGGGCGAGGGCGGCCTGCTGGGCATCGCGCTCTCCCCGGACTACGCCGCGGACCACATGGTCTACGCGTACTTCACCTCGGCCTCGGACAACCGCGTCGTCCGGATGCTGTACGACGAGAAGAAGCCGTCCGGCGAGCAGCTGGGCGCGCCCGACACGATCTTCAAGGGCATCCCCAAGGGCGTGATCCACAACGGCGGCCGGATCGCCTTCGGCCCGGACCGGATGCTGTACGCGGGCACGGGCGAGAGTGGTGACACCGGTCTGTCCCAGGACACCAAGTCCCTGGGCGGCAAGATCCTCCGGCTGACCCCGGAGGGCGATCCGGCGCCGGGCAACCCGTTCCCGGACTCCCCGGTGTATTCGTTCGGCCACCGCAATGTGCAGGGTCTGGCCTGGGACTCCAAACAGCGCCTGTTCGCCTCGGAGTTCGGCCAGGACACCTGGGACGAGCTGAACGCGATCAAGCCGGGCGGCAACTACGGCTGGCCGGACGCCGAGGGCAGGTCCGACAACTCCGCCTACCGCAACCCGATTGCCCAGTGGCGCACGGACGACGCCTCCCCCAGCGGTATCGCCTACGCCAAGGGCTCCGTCTGGATGGCGGGGCTCAAGGGCCAGCGCCTGTGGCGCATCCCCCTCAAGGGCACTGCGGCCTCGGCCGACCCGCAGGCCTCTCTCCGGGGCGAGTACGGCCGGCTGCGCACAGTGCTCGCGGCGGGCGGCGACAAGCTGTGGCTGGTGACCAGCAACACGGACGGCCGGGGCAACCCGAAGACCGGGGACGACCGGATCCTGGAGATACAGGTGAGCTAGGGGCCTCGTCGCCCAGGGGCGGCGTGCCGGCCAGGGGGCTCGCTCCCGCGCACCTGCTCCCGGGCACTCACTCCGCCGGGGAGTCCCCCGCGGGGTCCGCCGGGGAGTCCTCCTCGTCCGGCGTCTGCGGCCGTACGACGACGACCTTGCCGGACGCGAGGTCTATCGGGCCGCGTCCGGGATCGCCGTCGCCGACGTCCTCGCGGGTCAGCTCCAGCCGGTTCTGTTCGTCGCGGGTGTGCTTGCGGCCGGGTGCGAACAGCTCCTCGAACATATTGAACACGGCGCCTCCCTGCCGGTCTCTTGCAGCGTACGCCTCAACCCGGCGTCGGCACCTGGGAAGCGTCGGCGGCGAACAGTTCCAGCCGATGGGCCACCGCGGCCGCCTCGCCCCGGCCGGAGACACCGAGCTTGGCCAGGATGTTCGAGACGTGGACGCTGGCCGTCTTCGGGGAGATGAACAGTTCCTCGGCTATCTGGCGGTTGGTGCGGCCGGCGGAGACCAGGCGCAGGACATCGCGTTCCCGGCCGGTGAGGCCGAGGGCACGGGCCGGGTCGTCCGCAGTGCCGGTTCCGGTCGGGGTGCCGGTTCCGGTTCCGCCCGGGCCCGCCCCGCCGCCGGTCCCCGTCCGGCCGCCGTTCAGGGCGAGGGTGCCGGTCAGGGTGAGGCGGGCGCGCTGGGCGAGGCGGGCGGTGGAGTCGGCGAGGGGACGGGCGCCGAGGTGTCCGGCGACGGTGTGGGCGAGGCGGAGCAGTTCCGCGGCCCGGGCCCGCTCGGGCTCTCCGCCGCCCGCGAGCAGGGCCTCGGCCAGTCGGTGGCGGACGCGGGCGAGGTCGTAGGGGTGCTCCAGGGTTTCGAAGGCGGTGACCACCTCCGACCACAGCTCGGGGGTGTCCTCCCCCTTCGTGCGGCGGACCTCGGCGCGTACCCACTTCTCGACGGCGAGCCATACGGGCGCGCCCGTGGTGATCTTCTTGGCGGCGCCGAGGACGCGGTCGAGGGCGGCGGCCCGGCCCGGTTCGGCGGCGGGCAGGTCGCGGGCGTCGGTCTCGGCCGTGGCGGCGGCCAGCAGCACCGCCCAGCCGTAACGCTGGGTGCCGGGCGGGAAGCCTGCCTCCAGGACCCGTTCCAGTTCGGCGCGGGCGTCGGGCAGGCGGCCCTGCCCCGCGGCCACCCCGATCTCGATCCGGGCGAGGGGCAGGGCCTGCTGCGGCGTGGGGTCGTGGGTGCCGTAGTAGGCGCGGGCGGTGGTCAGATGGGCGGCCGCACCGGCCAGATCGCCCTGGACGAGGGCGAGGTTGGCCAGGCGCAGCGCGCCGTAGCCCTGGGGCTTGGCGCTGTGACCGACCCGCATCGCGTTCTGGGCGGCCTCGGCGGCGTCGTCCCAGCGGCCGAGCGAGTACAGCGAGTCGGACAGGTTGCCCCACACCCACGCCTCGGAGTCCAACAGGCCGCACTTGCGGGCGTGGGCGATGCCCGCTTCCAGGATCGGCACCGCCTCCCGGGAGCGGCCGACGGCCTCCAGTTCCGAGGGCAGATTGACGTGGGCGCGACTGGCCACGTAGGTCATGCCCTCCTCGACGGCCCGCTCCTTGACCTCGTGCAGTTCGGCCAGCCCGGCCTCGACGTCGCCGGCGTCGACCATCAGGCAGCCGAGGGTCAGGCGCGCGTTCAGCTCGATCTCGCGGGCGCCGACCATGCGCGCGTACTCGACGGCCCGCTCGGCCGCCGAGAAGGCCTCGGGGCCGGGTTCGTGCAGCATCGCCCAGTTGGCCACGGTGGACAGCACCTCGGCGTGCACCTCGGACGGCGGCAGTCCGCGGACCAGGTCCTGGGCGGTGGCCAGCTCCTGCCAGCCGTCGCCCCGGGCCTGGGCCTGGACCAGGCGGGAGCGCTGGACCCAGAACCAGGCGGCGCGCAGCGGGTCACCCTCGTCCTCCAGCAGCCGCAGCGCCCGTTTGATGATCTTCAGGGCGCGTTCGCGTTCCCCGCACAGCCGGCCGGCGACGGCGGCCTCGGCCATCAGGTCGAGGTAGCGCAGCGGGGTGGTGGCGGGGTCACAGCCGCCGCAGGGCGGGTAGACCTCGATGCAGTCGACGGGGCGCAGTCGGGCGCGCACGTCCTCCGGGGCGGTGTCCCACAGCTCCATCGCGCGTTCCAGCAGCCGCAGTTGCTCGGAGAGGGCGTGCCGGCGGCGGGCGGTGACGGAGGCGTCCAGGACCGCGGGCAGGGCCTTGGCGGGGTCGTGGGCGTGGTACCAGTAGCTGGCCAGGCGCATCACGCGTTCGCCGGCGGGGACCAGCGTGGGGTCGGCCTCCAGGGCTTCGGCGAAGTGACGGTTGAGGCGGGAGCGTTCGCCGGGCAGCAGGTCGTCGCTGACGGCCTCGCGGACCAGCGAGTGACGGAAGCGATAGCCGTCGCCGGCGGGCGCGGCGAGCAGGATGTTGGCGCCGACTGCCGCGCGCAGGGCCTCGATGAGGTCGTCCTCGGCGAGCCCGGCGACGGCGGCGAGCAGCCGGTACTCGACGGTCGAGCCGCCCTCGGCCACGATCCGGGCGACCCGCTGGGCGCTCTCCGGGAGCCCCTCGACGCGGACCAGCAGCAGGTCGCGGAGGGAGTCGGTGAGGCCGGTGCGGCAGCCCTCGTGGGCGGCGACGGCGAGTTCCTCGACGAAGAAGGCGTTGCCGTCGGAGCGTTCGAAGATGTCGTCGACCTGGGCCGGGTCGGGTTCGGCGGCGAGGATGCCGGCGATCTGCCGGCCGACCTCGGCGCGGCTGAAGCGGCCGAGTTCGATGCGGCGGATGGTGCGCAGCCGGTCGAGTTCGGCGAGCAGGGGGCGCAGCGGGTGGCGGCGGTGGATGTCGTCGGCGCGGTAGGTGGCGAGGACGACCAGACGGCCGGTGCGCAGGGTTCGGAACAGGTAGGAGAGGAGGTGACGGGTGGAGGCGTCGGCCCAGTGCAGGTCCTCCAGGACGAGGACGACCGTACGGTCCGCGGCGACGCGTTCCAGCAGCCGGGCGGTGAGTTCGAAGAGGCGGGCCATGCCTTCCTCTTCGTGCCGGCCGAGGGACGCCTCGCCGAGTTCGGGCAGCAGCCGGGCCAGTTCCTCCTCCTGACCGGCGGCCGCGGCGGCGAGTTCCCCGGGAAGTTCGCGGCGCAGGGCGCGCAGGGCGGTGGAGAAGGGGGCGAACGGCAGTCCGTCGGCGCCGATCTCGACGCAGCCGCCCAGTGCGACGACGGCTCCGCCGCGGCAGGCGGCGGTGGCGAACTCCTCGACCAGGCGGGTCTTGCCGACCCCGGCCTCGCCGCCGAGCAGCAACGCCTGCGGCTCACCCGCGGCGGCACGGGCGAGCGCGTCGTTCAACATCTCCAACTCGTCGCCGCGGCCGACGAACACGGGACTGACGGACCTGGTCTCCACGCGCCCGAGCATCGCACGCGGGTCCGACACCACGGCACCGGTTTTTCCGGCGGGACCGCCTGCGACGACCGTCCTGGCGGGAACGGCCGCCGCGGGTTTCGGGCGGTGGGCAGCAGCAGCGGCAGGCGCCACGGCCGCCGTGCCCCGGTGCGCAGTGCCTACGACCTCGGCGTCCCGCGCCGCGACGCCGTTCCCCGAGAGGGCCGCCCCGACGGCACTCGCCGTGCGGGCGTCCCTCGCCGTGCGGGCGAGCGGACCCGTGGGGGCGAACGGACCCGTGGGGTCGTCCGCCCGGACCCCGCCGCTCACGCCGTGCGGGCGAACCGGTGCCGGCGTGGGCGGTCGGTATGGGGGTCGGCCCCCACCGTGCGTCGTGCGGCTTCGCGGCGGGCGGCGCGGGTGCCGCGGGCTGCCTGGCGGGCGATGCGCTCCTGGTCGGCCCGGCGGATGAGGTCGGCGGAACGGAGTTGCTGGAGCTCGTACTCGTACATGGCGGGTCCCTCGTGAGGTCGGTTTCGGCTTCGCTCGTTGCGATGCCTCAACCTTCGTCTCCCAGGGGGGTGCGCCACATCGGGAGAGTTCCGCATCTTCCGCGCGGGAGGGGGCCTTAGACGTGCCTGAGGGGCCTCAGACGATCCGTAAGGTACTCACGAAGGACTCGCGAGGTACTCACGGATGCCTAAGGCCCCTCAGGACCTGCGGTGACGCTGCTCGGCGGGTCAGCCGGCGGACGGCAGTCCCAGCAGGACGTCGGTGTACTTGAGGACGGCCAGGAACAGGCCGATCACGCCGAGCGCGACACCGCCCCAGGCGACCGACTTGATCCACGCGGCCTGCGGCCTGCCGGGCGCGCCGAACGCGGGCCGGGCCAGGACGACGACGCCGACGACGAGCGCGACCAGCGCGAAGATCCCGCTCCACAAGGCGGTGGCCTGCCAGGCGTCGCCGTAGCCCTCCTTCAGGAGCTTGGAGACGTTGCCGGAGGACGAGGTCTGCGCGTGCAGCTGGCCGATGAGCGACTGACGCGCGGAGGCCACGGTGCCGACCCAGCTGCCGGAGAGCGAGACGAATCCGAGCGCGGCGGAGACCACGGCGCCCGCGCCCTGGCCGATCCCGGAGGGGGCCTCCTCCTTGGCCGCCTCGGGCAGCTCGTCCCCGTCCTCGGCGTCGAGCTCGTCGGCGGCGGTGCCCTCCCCCGAGGTCTCTTCGGCCTCAGGCACCTCGTCGGTCTTGGTGACGTTCACCTTCTCCTCGTCGGTCGTGGTCTCGGCGCCCGTCGTGGCGCCGGTCTCGTCAGCTGTCTTGGTTCCCATGGTGCGCACCGTACGGATCCTGTCTGAGAAGTTTCTTAATGATCGCTGTGAGCGGCACGCGCCCGTACCGCGCGCCATTCGGGGGCGAGGATCGACCACACCTCGAGGTCGAGTCGTACGCCGTGATGCGGGTGGCTCTCGCGCCGCACCCCTTCCCGGGTCATCCCCAGGCGCCGGGCCACGTTCAGGCTGGCCTGGTTTTCCGCGGCCGCGATCCACTCGACCCGGTGGATGCCGCGCTGCTCGACGGCGAAGTCGAGCAGGACGCGCATCGCCCGGGTGACCAGACCGCGTCCGGTGCCGGCGGGTTCCAGCCAGCAGCCGACCTCGCAGTTGCCCTTCTCCGCGTCGAAGTTCAGGAAGAGCACGCCGCCGACGAGCTTGCCGTCGAGCCACAGTCCGTGCAGGGAGGCCGTGTCCGCGGCGCGCTGGTCGGCGTACCTCTGGAGCATGGCACGGGCGGAGGCCACGTCGGTCTCCTTCGACCCGAAGGCGATGAACTGCCCGATGAACTCCCGGCCCCGGTCCAGATGCGCGAGGAACTCCTCGGCGTGCCACGGCTCCAGTGGCCGCAGTTCGGCGCCGTCGTCACCCAGGGATATCGCGTACATCCTGTTCTTCCCGCCCCTTCGCCGGTACGTCCGCCGTCAGTACGTCCGCCGCCTCGGCGTCCGTCGCGGCGGCCAGCCTCTCATGGGCGGCGCGGGCCTCGGGCGGCTCGATGCTGATGCGGGGCATACGGCGGTCCAGCCAGTGCGGCAGCCACCAGTTGGCGCCGCCGAGCAGATGCATCAGGGCCGGCACGAGCAGCGTCCGGAGCACGAAGGCGTCGAGGGCGACGGCGGCGGCCAGCCCTGTGCCGAACATGGCGATCACGCGGTCGCCGCTGAGGACGAAGGCGAGGAAGACGGAGATCATGATGACCGCGGCGGAGTTGATCACCCGGCTGGTCTCGGCGAGGCCGACCCGGACGGCCCGCCGGTTGTCGCCGGTCTCCAGCCACTCCTCGTACATCCGGCTGACCAGGAACACCTGGTAGTCCATGGAGAGCCCGAAGAGCACGGACACCATGATCACGGGGAGGAAGGGCTCGATCGGGCCCGCGCGGCCGAGGCCCAGCAGTTCGCTCCCCCAGCCCCACTGGAAGATCGCGACGACGACTCCGAAAGCGGCGGCGACGGCGGCCACGTTCATCGCGGCGGCCTTCAGCGGGATGCCGACGGACCGGAAGGCGAGCAGGAGCAGCAGACAGCCCAGGCCGATGACCACGCCGACGAACACGGGCAGCTTGCCGACGATGATGTCGGCGAAGTCGTCGTAGCCGGCCGTCACCCCGCCGACCTGGATGTCGAGGGAGGTGCCGGTCTCGGCGCGCGGCAGCACCTCGGTGCGCAGTCGGTCGACGAGGTCGCTGGTCTTCTGGGACTGCGGCGACGACTCGGGGACGATCGTGAAGTACGCCGTGTCGCCGCCGGTGTCGTACGTCACCGGGGTCACCGACGCGACGCCGTCGGTGGTGCGGATGGTCGCGTCGAGGTTGTCGAGGAGGAGCCTGTCCTCGGCCCCGTCGACGTGGGTGACCAGGGTGAGCGGGCCGTTCACCCCGGGGCCGAAACCGTCCGCGAGGAGGTCGTAGGCCTGCCGGGTGGTGGACGCCCGCGGGTTGTTGCCCTGGTCGGAGGTGCCCAGGTGGAGGGAGAGCGTGGGCAGGGCCAGGACGGTGATGACGATCAGGGCGAGGCCGCCGAGCAGCTTGGGGTGGCGTTCCACGAACGCGGACCAGCGGGCGGCGTACCCGGTCGGCACTTCGGGTTGCGGCCCGTGCGCCACAAGGTGCTGCCGCTCGCGCCGGCTCAGGGCACGGGCTCCGATCAGGGACAGCAGGGCGGGCAGCAGGGTGACGGAGGCCGCGACGGTGAGGACGACGGTCAGCGAGGCGGCGATCGCTACGCCGTTGAGGAAGCCGAGCCGCAGGATCAGCATTCCCAGCAGGGCGATGCAAACGGTGGCACCCGCGAAGACGACCGCCCGCCCGGTGGTGGCGACGGCGTTGGTGACCGCCTCGGTGACGGTCAGGCCCCGCTTCAACCCGCGCCGGTGTCTGGTGACGATGAAGAGGGCGTAGTCGATGCCGACGCCGAGCCCGATCAGCATGCCGAGCATGGGCGCGAAGTCGGCGACGGTCATGACGTGTCCGAGCAGCACGATCCCGGCGTACGCGGCGCCGACGCTCACCAGCGCGGTGGCGATGGGCAGCAGCGAGGCGGCGAGCGAGCCGAAGGCGAGGAACAGCACGATCGCGGCGACGACCACGCCGACCGCCTCGACCAGGTGCCCGCCGGACGATTCGGTGAGGCCTATGGCACTGCCGCCGAGCTCCACGCTCAGGCCGTCGGCCGCGGCGTCCTTGGCCGCCTTCACCACAGCGCGTGTCCGGGCCGGGTCGAGGTCCTCGGCCGGCTTGTCGAAGGTGACCGTGGCGTACGCCGTGTGCCCGTCGGCGCTGATCCGGGCGGCGCCCTGTCCGTCGTAGGGCCCGGCGACGGCGGCGACCCCGGGCAGGTCCCCGATCCGGTCGAGGGTGCGGGTCATGGTCTGTTCGACGTCGGCGGACCGGACGGTGCCCGACGTGGTGTGCCAGACGACGGTGTCGCTGTCGCCGCCGAGGCCTGGGAAGCCGTCGCGCAGCAGCTGGGTGGCGCGGCCCGACTCGGTGCCGGGGACCTCGTAGTCGTTCGAGTACGCGGTTCCGGTGACGACGGCGGCGGTGCCGACCCCGACGAGGGTGAGGAGCCACAGCAGGACGACGACCGGACGGTGCCGGACACACCAGCGCGCGAGGGCTGCCACGAACGAGCTCCCAGGTGACTATGTGGGGATCTTTGACCGGGAACAGTCGTTCATGACACCTCATAACAGTTCATGACAACTCATGAGGTGAACGGCCCGCAAAGAACGCATGAGCAATGTGTGGACCACTCTCGCAGCAAGAAGTGATCATTTATGGCTTTCGTGGGCCGGACCACAGGATTGGGAGCCAGATCACAGGACAGTAACGGCGGCTCTGTAACCTCTGGGGATCTGACAGCCCCGCTCAGTCGAACTGGTCGCCCCACGCCATCACCATCGCCCCCGCGACCAGCAGCCACAGGGACCGCCGGGTACGCCCCCGGGAGCCGAGGACCGAGGCCAGCGCGCACACGGCGGCGCCGACGGCGTAGGCGGCCGGGACGAGGGCCGGCGCGGAGCGGGTGAGCCGGAGCGTCGCCGCGGCCACGCCGGCCAGGGCCAGCAGGACCCCGGTCCCGGCAGCCGTCCACCGGGCCCGCCGCGCCTCCCGCCCCGTCGACGGGGAATCCGGGTGCGGTGCGGGGGTGGGCGCTGCTAGCGTCCCGGCGTCCGTCGTCCGAGGCACATCGCCGCCGACCGAAGCAGGTGCATTGAATGAAGGTCCGACCGAGCTCCTACGCATCTCTTTCCCCTACGAAGGACACAAGGAGCCCGTTCACCGATGTCCGACGACACATCGAAGACCCCGGCTGAAAACCTCGCCGAGCGTCTGACCCATCCGCGCCATCCGCGCAGCAGCCGCTACGACGCCCGCTGGACCATCGACAACCAGATGGGCCCGCACGCCCTGTGGCTGCTGGAGTGGCTGGCCCCCGCCCTCGGTCTCGACTCGCTGCGCCCCGGCGCCCGCGTCCTCGACCTCGGCTGCGGCCGCGCGATGACCTCCGTCTTCCTCGCCAAGGAGTACGACGTCCAGGTCGTCGCCGCCGACCTGTGGGTGAAGCCCGACGACAACGCCGTACGCGTCGCCGAGGCGGGCGTCGCCGACAAGGTGCTGCCCGTCTTCGCCGAGGCGCACGACCTGCCGTTCGGCGAGGGAAGCTTCGACGCGATCGTGTCGATCGACGCGTACCAGTACTTCGGCACGAACGATCTCTATCTGCCCACCCTGACCCGGCTGCTGAAGCCCGGGGGTCGGATCGGGGTGGTCGTCCCCGCACTGCGGGAGGAGCCGGTGGGCACCGAGCCGCCGCAGCATCTCACGCCGTGGTGGGAGCCCGACTTCTGGTGCTTCCACACCGCCGACTGGTGGCGGCGCCACTGGACCCGCAGTGGGGCCGTCGAGGTCGAGGCGGCCGACTGGCTGCCGGACGGCTGGAAGGACTGGCTGCTGTGGTGCGAGGTGGTCGCCGAGGAGAGTCCGGAGGAGTTCCACCGGCACATGGCCCGTCAGGTCGGCGAGATGGTCCGCGCCGACGAGGGCCGCGCGCTGGGCTTCGTACGGGCCGTCGGCCGCCGTCTGTGAGATGACATGACTCGGGGGCCGCGTCGGTACGCCGACACAGCCCCCCGGGTCGCGTGCTCAGCCCTCGCCGACGCCCAGCTTCTGCAGGATCAGCTCCTTGACGCGGGCCGCGTCCGCCTGGCCGCGGGTGGCCTTCATGACCGCGCCGACCAGGGCGCCTGCCGCGGCCACCTTGCCGCCGCGGATCTTGTCCGCGACGCCCGGGTTGCCGGCGATGGCCTCGTCGACGGCGGCGGTGAGCGCGCCCTCGTCGGAGACGACCTTCAGTCCGCGCTTGTCGACGACCTCGTCCGGAGTGCCCTCGCCCGCGAGGACGCCCTCGATGACCTGGCGGGCCAGCTTGTCGTTCAGATCGCCGGAGGCGACCAGCTTGCTCACCCGGGCCACCTGCTCCGGAGTGATCGCCAGCTCGTCCAGCGTCCTGCCCGACTCGTTGGCGCTGCGGGCCAGTTCGCCCATCCACCACTTGCGGGCGGAGGCCGCGTCGGCACCGGCGGCGATCGTGGCGACGATCGGCTCCAGCGCACCGGCGTTGAGGATCGCCTGCATGTCGGTGGCGGAGATCCCCCACTCCTCGCGCAGCCGGTTGCGGCGGACCAGCGGCAGCTCGGGCAGCGCGGAACGGATCTCCTCGACCCACTCGCGCGTCGGAGCCACCGGCACCAGGTCCGGCTCCGGGAAGTACCGGTAGTCCTCGGCCTCCTCCTTCACGCGGCCCGAGGTCGTCGACCCGGTGTCCTCGTGGAAGTGCCGGGTCTCCTGGATGATCGTCCCACCGCTGCTCAGTACGGCCGCGTGGCGCTGGATCTCGAAACGGGCCGCGCGTTCCACGGACCGCAGCGAGTTGACGTTCTTGGTCTCCGAGCGCGTGCCGAACTTCTCACGTCCGTGCGGGCGCAGCGACAGGTTCACGTCGCAGCGCATCTGGCCCATCTCCATCCGGGCCTCGGAGACGCCGAGCGCCTTGATGACCTCGCGCAGCTCACGGACGTACGCCTTCGCCACCTCGGGGGCCCGCTCGCCCGCGCCCTCGATCGGCTTGGTGACGATCTCGATGAGCGGGATGCCGGCGCGGTTGTAGTCGAGGAGCGAGTGCGAGGCCCCGTGGATACGACCGGTGGCGCCACCGACGTGCGTCGACTTGCCGGTGTCCTCCTCCATGTGGGCGCGCTCGATCTGCACCCGGAAGGTCTCCCCGTCCTCCAGCTGGACGTCGAGGTAGCCGTTGAAGGCGATCGGCTCGTCGTACTGGGAGGTCTGGAAGTTCTTCGGCATGTCCGGATAGAAGTAGTTCTTCCGGGCGAAGCGGCACCACTCGGCGATCTCGCAGTTCAGCGCGAGACCGATCTTGATCGCCGACTCCACGCCGGTCGCGTTGACGACCGGGAGCGAGCCGGGCATGCCGAGGCAGGTCGGGCAGGTCTGCGAGTTGGGCTCGGCGCCCAGCTCGGTCGAACACCCGCAGAACATCTTGGTCTTGGTGCCGAGTTCCACATGGACCTCGAGGCCCATGACGGGGTCGTACGACGCCAGCGCGTCCTCGTACGACACCAGGTCGGTCGTGGTGGTCACGGTGAAACTTCCCTCTCAGCCCAGCAGGACGTCGTCGTCGCCCAGCCGCTTCAGCTCGCGGTAGAGGATGGCGAGGCCGGTGACGATGGCGACGGCGGACACGGTGGCGTCGATCAGGACGAGCGTGTCCTTCTCGGCGCGGGCCTTCTTGAGCCGCTTGGCGACGCCGAAAGCGCCGAACGCGGTCCCGGCGATGGACAGGTACGTGCCGGACTTGGACTTCTTGAAGCCCTTGGCCTTGGTCAGTGCGCTCACAGCGACGGAGCCTCCTCGATCAGCGGGTGTCCCCACTTTTCCACGAAGGCGGCCTCCACGGCGGCTCCGACCTTGTACAGCCGGTCGTCCTTCAGCGCCGGGGCGATGATCTGCAGGCCGACCGGGAGGTTGTCCTCCGGGGCGAGACCGCAGGGCAGCGACATGGCCGCGTTGCCCGCCAGGTTGGTCGGGATGGTGCACAGGTCCGCGAGGTACATCGCCATCGGGTCGTCGGCGCGCTCGCCGATCGGGAAGGCGGTGGTCGGCGTCGTCGGCGAGACGATGACGTCCACCTGCTCGAACGCCTTCTCGAAGTCGCGGGTGATGAGCGTACGGACCTTCTGGGCGCTGCCGTAGTACGCGTCGTAGTAGCCGCTCGACAGGGCGTACGTACCGAGCATGATGCGGCGCTTGACCTCGGGGCCGAAGCCCGCCTCACGGGTCAGGGAGGTGACCTCCTCGGCCGAGTGGGTGCCGTCGTCGCCGGTCCGCAGGCCGTAGCGCAGGCCGTCGAAGCGGGCGAGGTTGGAGGAGCACTCGGACGGGGCGATCAGGTAGTACGCCGACAGGGCGAGGTCGAAGGACGGGCAGTCCAGCTCGACGATCTCGGCACCCAGCTCCCTGAGGAGGGCGACGGACTCGTCGAAGCGCTGGATGACGCCGGCCTGGTAGCCCTCGCCGCGGAACTGCTTGACCACGCCGACCCGCATGCCCGCGACGCTGCCGTTGCGTGCGGCCTCGACGACCGGCGGGACGGGCGCGTCGATGGACGTGGAGTCCAGCGGGTCGTGCCCGGCGATGACCTCGTGCAGGAGCGCCGCGTCCAGGACCGTACGGGCGCAGGGCCCGCCCTGGTCGAGGGAGGACGAGAAGGCGACCATGCCGTACCGGGAGACGGCCCCGTACGTCGGCTTCACGCCGACCGTGCCGGTGACGGCGGCCGGCTGGCGGATGGAGCCGCCGGTGTCGGTGCCGATGGCGAGGGGCGCCTGGAAGGAGGCGAGCGCGGCGGAGGAACCGCCGCCGGAGCCGCCGGGGATCTTGGTGAGGTCCCAGGGGTTGCCGGTCGGCCCGTACGCGCTGTTCTCGGTGCTGGACCCCATGGCGAACTCGTCCATGTTGGTCTTGCCGAGGATGACGACGTCGGCGGCCTTCAGCTTCCTGGTGACGGTCGCGTCGTACGGCGGGATCCAGCCCTCGAGGATCTTCGAGCCGACGGTCGTCGGGACGCCCTCGGTGGTGAAGATGTCCTTGAGCGCGAGCGGGACGCCGGCGAGAGGTCCGAGCTTCTCGCCCTTGGACCGCTTCTCGTCGACGGCACGGGCCTGGGCGAGAGCGCCCTCGCGGTCGACGTGGAGGAAGGCGTGCACCTTCTCGTCGACGGCCTCGATACGGGCCAGGTGGGCCTCGGTGACCTCGACGGCCGTGAGCTCGCCGGAGGCGATCTTCGCGGCGGTCTCGGCCGCGGTGAGCTTGATGATGGCGACGTTGTCCGTCATGGCGGTTAGTCCTCCCCCAGGATCTGCGGCACCTTGAAACGCTGCTGCTCCTGGGCCGGGGCGCCGGAGAGCGCCTGCTCGGGGGTGAGCGACGGACGGACCTCGTCCGCCCGCATGACGTTCGTCAGCGGGAGCGGGTGCGAGGTCGGCGGTACGTCTTGGTCGGCGACCTCACTGACGCGTGCGACCGCGCCGATGATGTCGTCCAGCTGTCCCGCGAAGTGGTCGAGCTCTTCGGGCTTCAGCTCCAGACGCGCCAGCCGTGCGAGGTGGGCGACCTCCTCGCGCGTGATGCCAGGCATGCAGCGATCCTCTGGGGTGAGTGCGTGTGGTGTGAGGGCCAATCCTATGGGGCGGGGGGCCGTGGCCGTTAAACGGATTCGCGGGGGTCCTCACTCTTCGGTTCCGCCGCTCCCCCGCCGTGCTCCTTGCGCCGCTCCCACGCCTCGCTCCTCAGGAAGTGGTTGTCGTACAGCTCCTGCACCTCGAGGAGGCTTTCCGGGGTGACCTCGCCGAGCGCGACGCGCTGGAGGTGGCGGAAGTACTCGAAGCGTTCGACGCCCGGGGTGATGACGATGAGCAGGTCGGCGTCGCTGCCCGGGACGGCCGCGAAGGCGTGCGGGCGGCCGGGCGGGACGATGACGAGGTCGCCCCGCCCGGCGGTGACGACGTCCTCTCCGGACAGGAGCTCGGCGGCGCCGTCGAGCACGAAGAACATCTCTGCGGAGTTGTTGTGCCGGTGCGGGCGCGCACCGTCGGCTCCGTCGGCGAGGGTGACGCGCTGGGTGGACAGCGCCCCTGCCGTCGCACTGCTGTCGGCAAGCAGCTTCACCGTCGTGGGAGCGCGCCCGACCACCTCGGCCTCGGCATCGCGGACGATCACGGACCGGTCGAACTTCGGTACGAACAGCGACATTCCTGAACCCCCTTGTTGCGGTACGGACCTGATCAGACGAGGAAGAGCAGCGCGGCACTGATCAGTACAACGACCGCCGTGGCGAAGTGGATCCCGAACGCCACGGCCCTGGTGCCGCCGTGCCGCAGCACTATCAGGGTGTCGCCGAGCGGGGTCAGCGCCACGACGAGCATGTACCAGGCCTCGGCCCGCGCGCCGACGAACAGCAGGAGGGCCAGGCCGAGGACACCGAAGGTGGCGTCACGCAGCCCCTTGATCGCGAGGTAGGCGGCGTCACCGTCCGGCTTGGCCGGCACGCCGTAGCCGGCGGCGGCGGGGCGGGGCTGGAGCAGGAAGCGCGCCCCGATGAACAGGATGAACAGGTTGAGCAGAACGGCGAGGGTGTACGCGGTGGCAGTCATGCCGGGCTCCTTTTTCTAGCAGCGCTAGGGACGGGAACCAAGCTAGCAGAGCAACGACATGTTAGCTAGCGGCGCTAGCATTTCTGCATACCGATCCAGAGGCGCGGGGGTGGGAACAAGCGGAACGCGAGCGGCTGATCGTCACGGCCGCGCGGGAGCCGTTCGGAGGCCGGTGGGCTGGGACGCGGTCACCATAGGGCGGCCGGCCGACTCGCTGCCGCCGGGATGGAGTACAGCCGGCCGGGTTCCTCTACAGCCACTTCTAGGGCAAGGACGCGATCATGGCGGCGGTGGCGGTGGACGGCTGCGCGGAACGGGCCACGGAGTTGGCGGCGGCGCACAGGGCAGCGACGGAAGGGGCAGCGGGGACCGGTCCCCGTGCGGCCGGCGCGCGTGCGATGCCGGCCTAGGGGGCAGGGCCTCTACGACGGGTTCAGGGCGCCGGGGAGGGCCGAATACCGAACGGGTGGGCGGGGCCGGAGACCCAACGGGTGGGCGGGGCCGGAGACCCAACGGGTGGGTGGGACCGGAGACCCAACGGGTGGGTGGGACCGGAGACCCAACGGGTGGGTGGGACCGGAGACCCAACGGGTGGGGCCGGCGGGAGTCACTCGGCGGCGGGGAGAGCCGCCCGGGGGCGCTGCCAGCCTCGCGAGCCGCGTGCCAGGAGCCATGCCGTGGTCTCCTCCGGGGGCATCGCGGCGGCGACCAGCCAGCCCTGTACGGCGTCACAGCCCAGGTCCCGCAGCCGCTCCCAGGTCTCGTCGTCCTCGACCCCCTCCGCGACCACGAGCAGGCCGAGGGAGTGGGCGAGGTCGACCGTGCAGCGCACGATCTCCGCGTCCTCGGTGTCGACGGCCAGCCGGGCCACGAAGGAGCGGTCGATCTTCAGCTCACTCACCGGGAGCCGCCGCAGGTGCACCAGCGAGGAGTAGCCGGTGCCGAAGTCGTCCAGGGACATCTTCACGCCGTGTCCGGTCAGTCCGGCGAGGGTGTCGGCGGCGCGCTGCGGGTCCTCCAGGAGGACGTGTTCCGTTATCTCCAGTTGGAGCGCTCCCGCGGGGACTCCGTGCCGGGCCAGCCGGGCGGCGACCGAGCCCGCGAACCCGGGGGTGTGGACGTCGCGCGGGGAGACATTGACGGCCACCGGCACGAACAGCCCCTGCGCGCGCCACCGGGCGACCTGGGCGAGAGCGGTGTCCAGGACGTACTCGGTGAGATGGGGCATCAGCCCGGACGACTCGGCGATGGCGATGAACTCGTCCGGCGGGACCTTGCCGCGTTCGGGGTGCACCCAGCGGACCAGGGCCTCCAGGCCGGCGACCTGGCCGTCGAAGCGGACCTTGGGCTGGTAGTGCAACTGGACCTCGTGCGCGTCCAGCGCCCGGCGCAGATCGCCGAGCAGGCCCAGCCGGTCAGGAGTGTTGGAGTCCCGCTTGGACTCGTAGACCTCGACGCCGGTACGGTCCCGCTTCGCCTGGTACATCGCCACGTCCGCGCGGCGCAGCAGGCCCTCGGCGTCGAGGGCGTGGTCCGGGAAGACGGCGACTCCGGCGCTGGCCTCCAGCACGAGGGTGAGGCCGTCGAGGTCGAGCGGGGAGCTGAGGGCGGCGACGAGGCCGCGGGCGACCCGGGTCGCGGAGGTCGTGGAGTCGGCGACCGGCAGTAAGACGGCGAACTCGTCGCCCCCGAGCCGGGCGGCCTCCGCACCGCGAGGCAGGGCCAGTCGGAGCCGGTCGGCTATCTGGAGGAGCAGCCGGTCACCGGCGAGGTGGCCGAGTGTGTCGTTGACCGAGCGGAAGCGGTCGAGGTCGATGAGCATCAGGGCGGAGCGGGCGCCGATGCGTTCGGCGTCGTCCAGGGCCGTCCAGATGCGTTCCAGCAGCCACTGGCGGTTGGGGAGCCCGGTCAGCGGATCGCGCAGCTGTTCCTCCGCCCGGGCCCGGGCTATCCAGAGGGTGGAGTCGAGGGCGATGAGGGGGATCGCGAACAGCGGCAGCAGGATGGGCTTGGCGGTGGCGACCACGCACACCAGGGGCGCGATGCCGAGCAGCGCGACCGCGACCAGGCCCTGTCTGACCAGGGCGGTGCGGGCGACGGTGGGCAGGCCGCCGGAGCGCGGGGCGTGCAGGTACCAGCCCACGGTGCGGGTGACCGCGAGATAGGCGACCGCGACCAGCACCACCTGGGGGGCGGTGTAGAACGTCCAGGTGTCGGAGTTCCAGGGGCGCTCGACCGACGGCACCCGACCGAAGGTGCGCAGCAGCAGGGCTCCGGCGGCGATGCCGAGGATGTCGACCGCGCCGTGCAGCACGCCCTGCCGCCAGCGGTGGCGGCGGGCCACGCCGACCAGCAGCACGACGGTCATGCTGACCAGGCCGGCCGACACCCAGCCGTACAGCAGCAGGACGGCGAGGGTGAGGGCGGCGCCGGAACCGGTGCCGCCCCACCAGCGGGCACGGCCGAGCGCGACCAGGTGGCCGACGATGACGCCGGTCAGCAGGGCGAGCGACCAGCCGACGGTGCCGGACGGGAAGAGCGCGTGGCCGCCGGTGAAGGCCCGGTAGAAGCCGGCGCCCAGGACGAACCCGGCCGCCGCGACGATCGCCGCGGGCAGGGCGGGCCAGGACAGGTGCCGCTCCGGTTCGTCGCCCGGCAGTCCGGACGGGCGTTCGGCGGTGAGTTGGGGGGCGCCGCGGCCTTCGGCCGCCGTGTAGATTCCGGCCGGGTACTGTCCGGCGGCAGGTCCGTCCCCGCCCGGACGCTCCCCGGGCCGCCCGGTCCGCCGGCTCTCCCGCCAGGCGCCGGCCATCCGGCGCACGCGCAGCCAGGAGTCCGGGGCGGCGCTCTCGCTCGGTTCCATTCCCGTCCCTCTCACAGCCGGCGGTGCCCACGCCACGCGGCCCGGTGCACGACAACAACCCTCGACGGCGCCGCGTTGGAAAGCCCTTCCCCTCGCTCCTGAAGGCCTTTCAAGAGCAAAGGGGTGCCCCGACCGCAGCTGGGCACGGCAGGCGCACATCCCAACAGTAGGCCGCAGAAGGCTTCCACGGGCACCGCTCGTCGGCGGTTGCCCGAATGCGCCCCGGCCACCCGTATGCATCTGGTATGCGCCGATCGGGTGGCCTTCAACCGCGACTCCTCGCTACTCCTCGGCGGGAAGCGCGACTTCGGCAGCCGCTTCGGGGCCCTGTTCCAGCAGGACGGCGAACCCGTCCTCGTTCAGAACCGGAACCTTCAACTGCATCGCCTTGTCGAACTTCGATCCTGGATTGTCACCCACAACGACGAACGACGTCTTCTTCGAAACAGAACCGGTCACTTTCGCGCCACGACTTTGCAACGCCTCCTTGGCGCCGTCCCGCGTGAAGCGCTCGAGCGTGCCGGTCACGACGACGGTGAGCCCTTCGAGGGGACGCGGGCCCTCGTCCTCGCCGGAACCCTCCTCCTCCATGCGGACGCCGGCGGCCTTCCATTTGCGGAGGATCTCCTTGTGCCAGTCCTCGGCAAACCACTCTTTGAGTGATTTTGCGATGATCGGACCGACGCCGTCGGTGTTCGCCAGCTCCTCCTCCGATGCCTGCTCGATGCGGTCGACCGAGCGGAACTCGCGGGCCAGCGCCTCGGCTGCGACCGGTCCGACGTGACGGATCGACAGCCCGGTCAGGATGCGCGCCAGCGGGCGCTGCTTCACGGCCGCGATGTTCTCCAGCATGGCGAGCGCGTTCTTCTTCGGCTCGCCCTGCTGGTTGGCGAAGACCGTGACGACCTTCTCCTCGCCGGTCTTCGGATCCCGCTTGGGCAGCCCGCTGTCCTGGTCGAGGACGTACGCCTTGATGGGCAGCAGCCTCTCCATGGTCAGGTCGAACAGGTCCCCCTCGTCGGTCAGCGGCGGCTCGGCGGGCTCCAGCGGCTGGGTGAGGGCGGCGGCGGCGACATAGCCGAAGTGCTCGATGTCCAGCGACTTGCGGCCGGCGAGATAGAACAGGCGCTCACGCAACTGGGCCGGGCAGCTGCGGGCGTTCGGGCAGCGCAGGTCGACGTCGCCCTCCTTCATCGGCCTGAGCGCCGTACCGCACTCGGGGCACTCGCCCGGCATCACGAACTCGCGCTCGCTGCCGTCGCGCAGGTCGACGACCGGGCCGAGGATCTCCGGGATGACGTCACCGGCCTTGCGTAGCACGACGGTGTCGCCGATGAGGACGCCCTTGGCCTTGACCACGTCCTGGTTGTGCAGGGTGGCGAACTCGACCTCCGAACCGGCCACCGTGACCGGCTCGACCTGTGCGTACGGCGTGATGCGGCCCGTACGGCCGACGCCCACGCGGATGTTGATGAGCTTGGTGTTCACCTCTTCCGGCGCGTACTTGTAGGCGATCGCCCAGCGCGGCGCGCGCGAGGTGGAGCCGAGGCGGCCCTGGAGCGGGATCTCGTCGAGCTTGACGACCACTCCGTCGATCTCGTGCGCCACGGAATGGCGGTTCTCGCCGTAGTACGCGATGAACTCCCGTACACCGTCGAGGTCGTCGACCACCCTGTTGTGCGGTGAGGTCGGCAGGCCCCAGGTCTTCAGCAGGTCGTACGCCTGGGAGAGGCGGGTCAGGCCGTCGAAGCCCTCCAGGGCGCCGATGCCGTGCACCACCATGTGCAGCGGCAGGGTCGCGGTGACCTTGGGGTCCTTCTGGCGCAGCGAACCCGAGGCGGAGTTGCGGGGGTTGGCGTACGGCTTCTCACCGGCCGCCACCCGACGGGCGTTGAGGTCCTGGAACGCCTCCATGGGGAAGTAGACCTCGCCGCGGATCTCGACGAGCCGCGGGACCCGGTCGCCCTTCAGCCGGTGCGGGATCTCCGCGATCGTCATCACATTGGGAGTGATGTCCTCGCCGATCCGCCCGGTGCCCCGGGTGGCCGCACGGGTGAGCCGGCCGTCCTCGTACGTCAGGTTGACCGCGAGGCCGTCGACCTTGAGCTCGCACAGCAGGTGGTAGCCGGGCGTACCGACGTCCTTGGCCACCCGCTCGGCCCAGGCGGCGAGGCCCTCGTCGTCGAAGACGTTGTCGAGGGAGAGCATGCGTTCGCGGTGCTCGACCTCGGCGAGGTCCGTCTCGTACTCGACGGCGACCTTCTGGGTCGGCGAGTCCGGTGTGCGCAGCTCCGGATAATCCTCCTCCAGCGCCTCCAGGCTGCGCATGAGCTGGTCGAACTCCGCGTCGCTGATGACCGGAGCGTCCTTCACGTAGTACCGGAAGCGGTGCTCCTCGATCTGCTCAGCGAGCTGCGCGTGCTGCTCCCGTGCCTCGCTGGGCACCGTCGTCTCCGCTTGCTTTTCGCCGGCCACCGTGTTGTCCTCCCGTTACTCTGGGTTGTCCGCGAGGGACCTCGCCGCCCGGGCGCAGTGGGCGAGTGCCTCCCGTGCGTACGCCGGGGAAGCCCCCGCGAGTCCGCACGACGGAGTGACCGTGACCGCCTCCGCGAGAAGCCCCGGAGCCAGCCCCAGCCTGCGCCACAACGACCTGACACCCATGACGCTACCGGCAGGGTCTGACAATGAGCCGTCCGTGCCCGGCACCACACCGGCGAACAGCCTGGTGCCGCCCTCCACCGCCTCGCCGATCGCATCGTCGTCACGCTCGGTCAGCAGCGAGAAGTCGAGGGAGATCGCGGCCACACCCGCCCGGCGCAGCAGGGCGAACGGGACGTCGGGTGCGCACGAGTGGACCACGGCCGGACCGCCGCCGTGAACCCCGATGACGTCCCGGAGCGTGGCCTCGATGACCTGGCGGTCGACGGCGCGGTGGGTGCGGTAGCCGCTGGCGGTCCTGACGCGGCCGCGCAGTACGTCGATGAGCGACGGCTCGTCGAGCTGGAGGACGAGCCGGGCACCGGGGACGCGTCGCTGCACCTCCTCCAGGTGCAGGCGCAGTCCTTCGGCGAGGGAGGCGGCGAGGTCCCGGTGGGCGCCGGGGTCGGAGAGGGCGACCTCGCCGTTCCTCAGCTCCAGGTTGGCGGCCAGCGTCCAGGGGCCGACGGCCTGCACCTTCAGCTGTCCCTCGTAGCCCTGCGTGAACTCCTCCAGCGCGTCCAGGTCCTCCCCGAGCCATGACCGGGCCCGTCGGGTGTCCCGTCCCGGCCGGTCCCCGATCCGCCATCCGCTGGGCTCCACGCGCGCGTACACCTCGACGAGCATCCCGGCGGTGCGGCCGATCATGTCGGCACCGGGGCCCCGGGCGGGCAGCTCGGGAAGGAACGGGAAGTCCTCGAAGGAGCCGGTGGCGGTCCTGGCCGCCTCCCGGGCGTCACCGCCGGGGAGGGAACCGATGCCGGTGGCGGGGGCGAAACTGAAGTGTGCGTTCACATGGGGAAGCCTACGTAGGTCGTCGAGCGCGGGCCCTGGGAGGAGCCCCGCGGACAGCGTCCCTCAGCGTCCCGGTCGTACCGTCAGGTCGTTGATCTCCGCGTCTCTCGGAAGGTCCAGCGCCAGCAGGATCGTCGTGGCGACCGACTCGGGGTCGATCCACTGGGCGGGGTCGTACTGCTTGCCCTCCTGCCGGTGGACCTTGGCCTGCATGGGGCTGGCCGTGCGTCCGGGGTAGACCGTGGTGACGCGGATGCCGCCCGCGTGTTCCTCGTCGCGGAGGGAGTCCGCGAGGGCCTTGAGGCCGTGCTTGGAGGCGGCGTACGCGGACCAGTCGGCGTTCGCCCGCAGGCCCGCGCCCGAGTTGACGAACACCACGTGGCCACGGGCGACGCGGAGTTGGGGAAGGAAGTGGCGGGTCAGTTCGGCGGGCGCGATCAGGTTCACGTTGAGCTGATGCCTCCAGGACTTGGGGGTCAGCTCGGCGACCGGGCCGAGGTCGACCACGCCCGCGATGTGGAGGAGGGAGTCCACGCGGTCCGGAAGCGACTGGTGAGAGAAGGCCCAGGACAGCTTGTCGGGATCCGCCAGGTCGCCGACCAGTGTTCTCGCGCCGGGAAACTCCGCCGCCAGTTCCTTGGCCCGGCCCGCGTCGCGCGCGTGCAGGACGAGGTCGTCCCCGCGCGCGTGCAGACGGCGGGCCACGGCCGCGCCGATGCCGGAACCGGCTCCGGTGATCACATGTGTAGCCATGCCCGCCATGCTCGCATTACCCGCGCGTCCCCTTTGCCCGCCCCGACACCCGTCTCCCCCGCCCTCACTCGATGCCCTGGCTCTCCTCCAGGTACGCCAGCGCCCCCACCGGTTCCTCTGCGAAGAAGACCAGGTCGGTCAGCGGGCGGGGCAGGAAGCCCTCGTTCTCCATGCGGCGGAACTGCTCCTTGAGGCCGTCGTAGAAGCCCGCCGTGTTGAGGAGGACCACCGGCTTGTCGGTGTGGCCGTGCTTCTTCAGTTCCAGGATCTCGGTCGCCTCGTCGAGGGTGCCGGTGCCGCCGACCATGATGACCACCGCGTCGGCCTTGTCCAGCAGCAGCTTCTTGCGCTCGGCCAGGTCGCGCGCGATCACCATTTCCTCGACGCCCTGCCGTGCCTTGGCGGCCAGGAAGTCCACGGAGACCCCGCAGAGCCGGCCACCGGCCTCGTGGACGCCGTCGGCGACCACCTTCATCAGCCCGACGTCGGACCCTCCCCAGACCAGCGTGTGCCCGCCCTTGCCGATGAGTTCGGCGAACTCGCGCGCGGGGCGGGTGTAACGGTCGTCGAGGTCGGCGGCGGAGAGGAAGACGCAGATTCGCATACGGCCACCGTACGCGGGAAGAACCGGGAGCCCGCGGGTGCTGTTCCTGTATGGCCGAAGGACACACGATCACCATCGAGCAGGGCACGCGACCCGTACGGGTCGTCCATGGCGACCAGGTGCTGGCGGAGAGCGAACGGCCCCTCCTCCTGCGGGAGACGGGCTGTCCGGTGCGCTACTACCTCCCGCCCGAGGACGTACGGCTCGACCTGCTGACCCCCTCCGAGACCCACACCGAGTGCCCCTTCAAGGGCACCGCCTCCTACTGGTCGCTGCCCGACGCGGCGGACCTGGTGTGGGCGTACCCCGAGCCCAAGGCGGACGTCGCCCGGATCAAGGACCACCTGTGCTTCTACGAGGTGGAAGTGCTGTGACCCACTAGCGGTGTGGTGAGCGACTAATCCGGTGCGGTGCGGCAGTCTTCAAGGCATGGACAAGAAGACCATTTCGCGCGACGGCACTCCCCTCGCGTACGAACGCACCGGACAGGGCCCGGCGGTCGTCCTGGTGAGCGGCGCGATGTCGACGGGCGGCACGGTACGCCCGCTGGCCGCTGCCCTGTCGGACCGTTTCGACGTCCTCGTGTACGACCGCCGGGGCCGCGGCGAGAGCGGCGACAAGGCGCCGTACGCGGTGGAACGCGAGGTCGAGGACCTCGCCGCGCTGATCGACGTGATGGGCGGCCAGGCGGCGCTGTACGGCATCTCGTCGGGCGGTGCGCTGGTGCTGCACGCGGCGGCGAGCGGGCTGCCGGTGCCGGGGGTGGCCGTGTACGAGGTGCCATTCGCCGTGGACGAGGACGGGGCGAAGGAGCGCGCGGAGTACACCGCGAACCTGACGGAGGCGCTCGCGCAGGGCCGGCGCGGGGACGCGGTCGAGCTGTTCCTGAGGCTCACCGGCCTCGCCGAGGAGATGATCCAGAGCGCCCGCCGCTCCCCCATGTGGCCCGGGATGGAGGCCCTCGCCCCGAGCCTGGCCTACGACGACGCCGTGATGGGCGACGGCCGGGTGCCCCGGGACCTGCTGGCGTCGATCACGGTCCCCGTCCTGTCCGTCGCGGGCGGGGCGAGTCCCCCGTGGCTGCTGGAGGCCGCCCGGGCGGTCGCGGAGGCGGCACCCGAGGGCAGGTACCAGGTGCTGGAGGACCAGACCCACATGGTGGACCCGCAGGCGCTGGCCCCGGTGCTGGCGGAGTTCCTCACCCCGTAGTCCCGAGCCGGGTCAGGCAGCCCCGATGCGGATCAGGCAGCCCGGATACGGGTCAGGACACCCCTGCTGTCGCCCGCACCGTCGACGCGATCGTCGCCGACCCCACCACGCGTGTGCCGTCGTACAGCACGATCGCCTGGCCGGGGGCCACCCCGCGGACCGGCTCCGCGAACGTCACCTCCAGGGTGCCGTCGACGAGTTCGGCGTTGACCTCGGTCTCGCCGCCGTGGGCGCGGAGCTGGGCGGTGTAGGTGCCGGGGCCGGTGGGGGCCGCCCCGCACCAGCGCGGCTTGATCGCCGTCAGGCCGGTCACGTCCAGGGCGTCGGCCGGGCCCACCGTGACGGTGTTGTTCACCGGGGAGATGTCGAGGACGTAGCGCGGCTTGCCGTCGGGGGCGGGGGTGCCGATCCGAAGGCCCTTGCGCTGGCCGATGGTGAAGCCGTACGCGCCCTCGTGCGTGCCGAGCCTGGCCCCGGACTCGTCGACGATGTCGCCCTGCGCCTTGCCGAGGCGGGAGGCGAGGAAGCCCTGGGTGTCGCCGTCGGCGATGAAGCAGATGTCGTGCGAGTCGGGCTTCTTGGCCACCGCGAGGCCCCGGCGCTCGGCCTCCGCGCGGATCTCGTCCTTGGTGGTGACCGTGTCGCCGAGCGGGAACATCGCGTGGGCGAGCTGCCGGTCGTCCAGCACGCCGAGGACGTACGACTGGTCCTTCGCCATGTCGGAGGCGCGGTGCAGTTCGCGCGTGCCGTCGGAGTTCACGATCACCTGGGCGTAGTGGCCGGTGCAGACCGCGTCGAAGCCGAGGGCGAGGGCCTTGTCGAGCAGGGCGGCGAACTTGATCTTCTCGTTGCAGCGCAGGCAGGGGTTGGGGGTGCGGCCGGCCTCGTACTCCGCGACGAAGTCCTCGACGACGTCCTCGCGGAAGCGGTCGGCGAGGTCCCACACGTAGAAGGGGATGCCGATGACGTCGGCGGCGCGGCGGGCGTCGCGGGAGTCCTCGATGGTGCAACAGCCACGCGCGCCCGTGCGGAAGGACTGCGGGTTCGCGGAGAGCGCCAGGTGGACGCCGGTCACGTCGTGCCCCGCCTCGGCCGCGCGGGCGGCGGCGACGGCGGAGTCGACCCCGCCCGACATGGCGGCGAGGACGCGAAGGGGACGGGTGCGCTGCGTGGTGTCAGTCATAACCCTTCCAGGGTACGGGTGCGCGGGAACCGCAGACCACGAGTATGCGTTCACGATCACATGGGGGAGACAGGATCCAACGCGAAGGACGCCGACCGGCGCATCGGCCGGCGTGCCCTGCTGATCGGCGGCACGGCGGCCGCGGCGGGCACGGCCGTGCTGGCCCGGGACGAGCTGGCGCGGCTGTGGTGGCGCGCACCCGGCGTGGAGAAGCCGCGCGAGGAGGGCGTGGTCGACTCCGCGGGCGCGCAGTGGGTGGCCGCGTCGGACGAGAACTGGCGGCGCGCGGACCGGCCCGCCGACTACCCCATAGACATGGTGGTCATCCATGTCACCCAGGGCAGTCTCGCCAGCGCGGTGAAGGCGTTCGAGGACCCGGGGCACGGGGCGGCCGCGCACTACATCGTCGGCAAGGACGGCCACGTCACGCAGATGATCCGCGAACTGGACGTGGCGTACCACGCGGGCAACCGCGCCTACAACGAACGCAGCGTCGGCATCGAGCACGAGGGATTCGTCGACCGCCCGCGGGACTTCACGGACGCGATGTACGCCGCCTCGGCCCGCCTCACGGCCGGGATATGCGCGCGCTACGGCGTACCCGTCGACCGCAAGCACATCATCGGCCACGTGGAGGTGCCGGGGACCGACCACACCGACCCGGGCCCGCACTGGGACTGGAGCCGCTACATGAAACTCGTACGACGGGCGCGTACCGCCGTGGCCTGAGCGCGCGCACCGGGCGCACCCCCAGGCCCTGCCCCTCAGGTCAGCCCCGCCGCCCGCGCCCGTTCCACCGCCGGGCCGATCGCCTTGGCGAGGGCTTCCACGTCGGCCTCCGTCGAGGTGTGGCCGAGGGAGAAGCGGAGGGTGCCGCGGGCGAGGTCGGGGGCGGTGCCGGTGGCGAGGAGGACGTGGCTGGGCTGGGCGACGCCCGCGGTGCAGGCGGAGCCGGTGGAGCACTCGATGCCCTGGGCGTCCAGCAGGAGCAGCAGGGAGTCGCCCTCGCAGCCGGGGAAGGTGAAGTGGGCGTTGGCCGGGAGGCGGCCGCCCGGTGCCGGGTCGCCGCCGAGGATCGCGTCCGGCACCGCCGTGCGGACCGCCTCGACCAGGCTGTCGCGCAGGGCGCCGATCTCCCGGGCGAACCACTCGCGCTGCTCGGCGGCGAGCCGGCCGGCGACCGCGAAGGAGGCGACGGCGGGGACGTCGAGGGTGCCGGAGCGGACGTGGCGTTCCTGGCCGCCACCGTGCAGGACGGGGACGGGGGTGTGTTCGCGGCCCAGGACCAGGGCGCCGATGCCGTACGGGCCACCGATCTTGTGGCCGGAGACCGTCATGGCGGCGAGGCCGGAGGCGGCGAAATCGACGGGGACCTGACCGAAGGCCTGGACGGCGTCGGCGTGCAGGGGAATGCCGAACTCAGCCGCGGTCGCCGTGAGTTCCGGAATCGGCAGGACCGTGCCGATCTCGTTGTTCGCCCACATGACGGTGACGAGGGCCACGTCGTCGGGGTTGCGGGCGATGGCCTCGCGCAGGGCCTCCGGGTGGACGCGGCCGTGGGTGTCGACGGGGAGGTACTCGACGGTGGCGCCCTCGTGTTCGCCGAGCCAGTGGACGGCGTCGAGGACGGCGTGGTGTTCGACAGGGCTCGCGAGGACCCGGGTGCGGGCCGGGTCGGCGTCTCGGCGGGACCAGTACAGGCCCTTGACCGCTAGGTTGTCGGCCTCGGTGCCGCCGGCGGTGAAGACGATCTCGCTGGGGCGGGCGCCGAGCGCTTCCGCGAGGGTTTCCCGGGCCTCCTCGACGGTGCGCCGTGCGCGGCGGCCGGACGCGTGGAGGGAGGAGGCGTTGCCGGTGACGCTCAGGTGCGCGGTGAGTGCCTCGACTGCCTCGGGGAGCATCGGGGTGGTCGCGGCGTGGTCGAGGTATGCCATGGTGAGGCCGATTCTACGGGCCGCGTACGGCGGACCACGGCGGGGCGCCTTGCCCGCGCTCCCCTCAGAAGCTCCAGGACACCGAGTTGTCCGCCTGCATGAACGCGACGAGGACGACGAGGTCGGCGATTCCGAGGCCGAGGCCGAGGTAGGCGCGGCCCTTTCGGGTGGTGCCCCGCCAGAGGGCCACTCCGGCCAGGGCGATGGCGATCGGGCCGAGGAAGAGGTTCAGCACCAGCAGGCCGAGGAGGCCGAGGATGAAGGACGCGACAGCCATGCCGTCGGCGTCACGGGGGCCGGTACGGCGGCGCTCGGTGGTGGGGGTGGGTGCGGTGAGTTGCATGACGGTCAGCTCCCTGAGATCGGGGCGGTTGCACGAATGGCCGTACGAAGCGGCTGGTCGGCCGTACGGACGGCGGGTCGGCCGTACGACGGCTGATCAGTGCGTGGACGTGCCGCGACGGCGGCCGTGGCGCTCGCGGATCGCGAAGATGCCGAGCCAGACGGCGATGACGACGGCCGCGACGAGGGAGAAGCTCAGCGGCGCGTGGGCGACAGTGCCCAGGACAACACCGAACAGCAGGAGTGCGGCGACAAGGAACAGCATGGCGGGAATCCCCCTCCGTTACGTTTCGGTGAACGCTTGTGGTTACAGTTGTTCACTGACCTACCAGTCTAACGCGCCTCACCGCTTTCCAATTCCAGAGAACAGTTGTTAACTGCATGGCATGAGTCACACCCTCGGCGTCCGCCAGACCCAGAAGCTGAAGACCCGGCAGGCGCTCCTGGACGCGGCCCTGGGACTGCTGGAGGAACAGAGCCTGAGCAGTCTCGGCCTGCGCGAGGTCACACGGGCCGTCGGCGTCGCCCCGACCGCCTTCTACCGGCACTTCCGCTCCATCGCGGATCTCGGCGTGGCCCTGGTCGAGGAGGCGCTGGGCAGCCTGCACCCGATGATCCGGACGACGGTGTCCGGCGCGGACGACAGCGGCCGGCGCATCACACGCGCGGTCGAACTGATCGCCCGTCACGTAGACGCGTACCCGGCTCATGTCCGGTTTATCGCCCGCGAACGACATGGCGGAGTCCAGCCGGTCCGGGAGGCGATACGGGAGCAACTGACCCGGTTCGGCCGGGAGGTGAGGGACGAACTGGCCAAGGATCCCGAGGCGGCCCACTGGAGCGACGACGACCTCCTCATGCTGGCCCACCTCTACGTCGACCAGATGCTGATCACCGCCTCACTGTTCCTGGAGACGCTGGAGTCCTCGGAGCAGGAGCGGGAGCGGGTCGCGCAGGTGGCCGAGCGCCAGATGCGGCTGATCAGCATCGGCCGGCAGCACTGGCTGGACCGGACCGAACCGGATCACACCGGCCCGGGGTCGCGGCCGGCACCTCCGGCCGCCCCCTGATACAGCTCCGCGACGGGAGGCACCGTCGCGGCCAGTTCTTCGCGCACTTCCGGCGGCAAGAGCACCTCCACGCGGTCGGAGAGCGCGAGCAGTTGGCGGTTCTCGGGTAAAGTGCCGGTGCCTACAAGGAGTTGGCCGCCTGGCTCGGCCACCGCCCCTTCAGCGCAGTCCGACCGCACGGCCCCTCAGCGCAGCTGACCGCACGGCCTCTCCTCACAGCCTGACCCGAGCCAACTGCCGTGACTGCGCCACCAGTCGGTCCGCGCTGTCCCAGACCTCGGCGTCCTCCTCCAGGAAACCGCCGGCCAGGTTGCGCGTGGTGATGGACACGCGCAACGGGCCTGGGGCCGGGCGGGCACGGACGTGGACCGTCAGCTCGACCGTGGGCACCCAGCCGGACAGGCCGAGTTCGAAGGCGGTCGGGGGCAATGCGTCGACGGCCAGGAGCAGCGCGAGGGGGTCGGGGTCGCGGCCGTCGGCGAGGCCGAACCAGGCCCGCATCTCGCCGTTGCCGGAGGGCGCGCCGAGCGCCCAGCCCAGGGTGGAGGGGTCGAGCTTGAGCATCAGCCGGTCGGTGATGGCGGAGCTGCCCTCGACCGGGGCAGGGCCGTCCTCGGGGCCGAAGCACTGGTCCACCGGCGGGATCACGGGGGGCTTGGCCGTCGTCCGGACGTCGTCGGGGAGCGAGTCCAGGTCGCCGTAGGAGGCGAGGACGCGGATGCGTTCGACCTCGCGGCCCTCGTCGTCGTACTGGAAGAGCGAGGCCTGGCCGGTGGAGAGGGTGCGGCCGGTGCGGACGACGTCCGTTCGGACGACCGCCGGGCCGGGCGCGGACGCGGTCAGGTAGTGCGCCGAGACGGTGAACGGGTCGGCGTGCGGCAGGGCGTCCGCGAGGGCGCGGCCGAGGACGGCCAGCAGATAGCCGCCGTTGACGGCGTTGATGATCGTCCAGCCGGCGGAGAGGTCGATGTCGTAGACCCCGGGGACCCCCGGCTCGCGGCGGGTGAGCGCGGTGTCCCGGTCGAACTCGCTGTCGCCGATGGTGGCGCGCACGGTGGCTGCTTCTGGCATGGCTGAACGGTACAACAGGTAACTACTAAGCGGTAGCTTTCTCCTGGGCTTCGCCTCGGGTCCCAGGTGAGATCTCGGCAACTTCTTGGTAAGTGTCCGCACTCGTCCCTCAACCCCAGGCGCCGGGTTTCCCTCTGTAGAGACATGAGCCTTACCGGGACTTCCTTCTTCTACACCCTGATCGCGCTCGCCGTGGTCGCCCTGGTGCTGCCGTTCGCGTTGTGGTCGCGGATCCGTGGGCCGCGACTGCTGCGGGTCGTGGGGCGGGCGCTGATGCTGGTGTTCGCCCAGGTCACGGCGGTCGCGCTGGTCTTCGTACTGGTCAACAACCAGAACAACCTGTACGACAACTGGGCCGACCTGCTCGGCACGGGCAACCATGTCCAGCAGGCCGCCGACCTCGGGGCCGACGGCACCGGCGGCATCGCGCTGCACCGGCTGCCCAAGGTCAGGCAGACGTTCAAGGAGGCCAGTGGGCCCGGCATGCACGCGGCCGGCGGGGTGAAAGTCACCCAGCTCGAGGGCCGGGTGTCCGGCGTGAACGCCGAGGTCTACGTCTGGCTGCCGCCGCAGTACCACGAGCCGGCCTACCGCCACCGCAGGTTCCCGGTGGTGGAACTGCTGCCCGGCTTTCCCGGCTCGGCGAAGGCCTGGTTCGGGTCCCTGCACGTGCACGAGCAGCTGCTGCCGCTGATGCGCAGCGGACGGGTGGCGCCGTTCATCCTGGTCGCCCCGCGCACCAACCTGCTGGCCGGGGTGGACACCGGCTGCGCCAACATCCCCGGCACGGTGAACGCCGACAGCTGGCTGAGCCTCGACGTGCCGAAGATGGTCATGGACAACTTCCGCGCCGACCGCGCCCCGGCGGGCTGGGGCGTCGCCGGGTACTCGGCGGGCGCGCACTGCGCGACCAGGCTGGCCGTCGCCCACCCCGACCGCTACCGGGCCGCGGTCAGCCTGTCCGGTTACAACGACCCGATCGGCGAACGCAACTCGCTGACCGCGCAGAGTCCCGCCCTGCGCAGGGCGAACAACCCCTATCTGATGCTGAAGGACGCCCGCACTCCGCCGCAGATCGCGCTCTACCTCTCCGGTCAGCCGCACGACGGCTACGAGGCGGCCCTGGCCCTCGCACAGACCGCGAAGGCGCCGACGACCGTGCACGTGGTCTACATCCCGAAAAGCGCCGGCGGTCACACCATGGCGCTGTGGCGGCCGCAGATGATCCCGTCGTTCCGCTGGCTGACCGAACAGATGGGGCAGAGCCGCGTCGCGCTGCGCCTTACTCCTCCCGCACCGTCGAGCGCCGATTCCAAGCGCGCGGAGCTCGCCAGTGGAACCGCATCGCGAGCAACCGCAGCAGGAAAGCGGTGACGACCGCGAGCGCGCTGGTCAGCGGGGTGAGAACGGCGTAGCGGATGCACAGCGCCACCATCATCGCGCCGACCATCGCGGGGACCGCGTACAGGTCGCGGTCCCAGCGCAGCAGCGAGGGCACCTCGCCCGCGACCACGTCGCGCAGCACCCCGCCGCCGACCGCGGTGGCCAGGCCCAGGGCCGCCGACGCGGTGAGCCCGAGCCCGTACTCGTACGCCTTCGTCGTCCCGGCGACGCAGAACAGACCGAGGCCCGCCGCGTCGAAGACGTTCACCGCGCCCTGGATGCGTTCCACCTGCGGATGCAGGAAGAAGACGAGCAGGGCGGCCAGCAGCGGGGTGAGGAAGTAGCCGAGGTCGGTGAAGGCGGCGGGCGGCACGGCCCCGATGACCACATCGCGGAACAGCCCCCCGCCCAGCGCGGTGACCTCGGCGAGCACGGCGATGCCGAACACGTCGAAGTTCTTGCGGACGGCCAGCAGCGCGCCGGAGATGGCGAACACGAAGATGCCGACGAGGTCGAGCGTGTGCTGGACGGAGGGACTGAAGAGTTGCTGGAGCACCCCATATTGTTACTCACAACCAGGGTGTACCTTGCAATGTAAGGCTAGAGGGCCGGTTTCCCTGCGGTGAACAGCCAGGTCTGGAACAGGTCGTCCAGCTGCTTCCCGCTGATCCTCTCGGCGAGGCGGATGAAGTCGTCGGTGTCGGCGTTGCCGTACCGGTGCAGCTTCGTCCAGGTGGGCAGCAGCTTGAAGAAGGCGTCGTCGCCGATGCGCTCACGCAACATCTGCAGGGTCATCGCGCCGCGCTGGTAGACGGCGGAGGCGAACATGGTGTCGCGCTGCGGGTCTCCGACGACCGTCTGCCAGAACGCGCTGTCGGCGGGCCGGGAGGTGTACCCGGCGAGGAAGGAGTCGTGCGCGGTGCGGGTGCCCTGGTGCTCGGCCCACAGCCACTGGGCGTAGGTGGCGAAGCCCTCGTTGAGCCAGATGTCCTTCCAGTGCGCCACCGAGACCGAGTCGCCGAACCACTGGTGGGCCAGCTCGTGCACGATGGTCGTCTCGTTGCGGACCGCCGAGTAGACCGGTTTGGACTGCACCTCCAGCGAGAACCCGGCCTGCGGCATGTCGTCGACGATCGCGCCGGTCTCCTCGAAGGGGTAGGGGCCGAAGACGTGGGACCAGTAGTCGGTGGCAGCGGCGGTCACGCCGTACACGTCGACGGAGTTGCTGTTCGCGAGCACCGGGTCGATGGCCACGTAGATCGGGATGCCGGAGGGGGTCTTCCCGGTCCGTACGTCGAAGTTTCCGATGGTGGCGGTGGCGAGGTAGGTCGCCATCGGCTTCGTCTCGCGCCAGTGGGTGTACGTCGAGCCGCCCTTGTCGTACGTCGACACGAGCCGGCCGTTGGAGACGGCGGTCAGGCCCTTGGGAGCCTTGATCCGGATGTCGTAGGACGCCTTGTCCGAGGGGTGATCGCTGGACGGGAACCAGGTGGAGGCGGCGTTGGGTTCGCAGGCCACGAAGACGCCGTCGTCGGTCTTCATCCAGCCGTAGTCGGACCCGAAGACGATCGGGCCGCCGAGGGGTTCGGGGACGCCGCCGTAGGTGACGGTGACCGTGAACGTGCGGCCCTTGCGCAGGGAGTCGCGCGGGGTGACACGCAGTTCGTCGCCGCTGCGGGTGAACTGGGCGCGTCTGCCGTTCACTTCGACTCTCGTGACCTCCAGCTTCTGCAGGTCCAGGTCGAAGGAGGACAGGCTCTGGGTGGCGTGGGCGGTGATCGTCGTACGGCCGTCGAGGCGGTCGGTGTCCGGGTTGTACGCGATGTCGAGGGCGTAGTGGCGGGCGTCGAAGCCGCCGTTGCCCAGTTCGGGGAAGTAGGTGTCGCCGATGCCGGGGGCGCCCGGGGCCGGGGCGGGCGCGGCGGCGATGACCAGGAAGGTGGCCGCCGCGCCGGCGAGGGCCGCCACACGTGTGGATAAACGTGCTGAACGGGAGAGCGTCATGAGTCGTCCCTTCGAGCGTGTGCCGATAAGTCGGACACGGACGACTCTGCGCTCTCCCGTTCAGGCATGTGCATGACTTTGCCAACTTGTCATGCGCTACTTGTCGGTTGACTCCTGAGGCTCACCGGCACCATCGGTCTTGGCGGCCTCAGCGGGTTCGGCGGCCGCCTCCGAGGATTCCGCGACCTGAGCGGGTGCGGCGGCCTCAGCGGGTTCGGCGATCTCCGAGGACTCGGCGACCTCAGCGGGTTCGGCGATCTCCGAGGACTCGGCGACCTCCGCCGCCACCGCCGCCGACGTCTCCGCCGACTCCTCCAGCACCGCCTCCGGCACCAGCTCCGCCGCCTCCTTCGCGGCGGAGAGCAGGACCGTCTCCTGCGGGGCCTGGTCCTCGAAGTTCTCCGGGTGGTGGCAGGCGACCTGCTGACCGGGCTTCAGCTCGGTCAGCGGCGGCTCGACCGTCTTGCAGATCTCCGTCGCCTTCCAGCACCGGGTGTGGAAGCGGCAGCCGCTCGGCGGGGAGATCGGCGAAGGCACGTCACCCTTGAGCAGGATGCGCTCGCTCTTGGCCCCCCGCCGTTTGGGGTCGGGGATCGGCACGGCCGACATCAGCGCCTTGGTGTACGGGTGCATCGGCGCCTTGTACAGCGAATCGCGGTCGGCCAGCTCGACGATCTTGCCGAGGTACATCACCGCGATCCGGTCCGAGACGTGCCGGACCACCGAGAGGTCGTGCGCGATGATCACGTACGTCAGGCCGAGCTCCTGCTGGAGGTCGTCCAGCAGGTTCACCACCTGGGCCTGGATCGACACGTCGAGCGCGGAGACCGGCTCGTCCGCCACCACCAGCTTGGGGTTGAGGGCGAGCGCGCGGGCGATGCCGATGCGCTGGCGCTGGCCGCCGGAGAACTCGTGCGGATAGCGGTTGTAGTGCTCGGGGTTGAGCCCGACCACCGACAGCAGCCGCTGCACCTCCTTCTTGACACCGCCCTCGGGCTGGACGCCCTGGAGCTTGAAGGGGGCGCTGACGATGGTTCCGATGGTGTGGCGCGGGTTCAGCGAGGAGTACGGGTCCTGGAAGATCATCTGCACGTCGCGGCGCAGCGGACGCATCCCGCTCACGCCGAGGTGCGTGATGTCCTTGCCCTCGAACTCGACCGTGCCGCCCGTCGGTTCGAGCAACCGGGTGATCAGCCGGCCCATCGTGGACTTGCCGCAGCCGGACTCGCCCACGACCCCGAGCGTCTCGCCGGAGCGGACCTCGAAGTCGAGTCCGTCGACCGCGTGCACCGCGCCGACCTGCCGCTTGAGCAGACCCTTGCGGATCGGGAAGTGCTTCTGCAGGCCGGTGACCTTCAGCAGCACCTCGCCGTGGGCACGGTCGTGGCCCTGGCTCTGTGCGGGAATCGTCGCCGTTTTCCCGTCTTTCTCGGCTTTCTCGTCACTCACAGCTTCGGCGCAATCTCTTCGGTCCAGATACGCTCCCGCTGCTCCTGCGTCATGTGGCAGGCGGCCCAGTGCCGGCCACCGACCTCGGTCAGCTCGGGGCGGACCGTGCGGGTGACGTTGTCCTTGGGGATGTCGGCGTACGGGCAGCGCGGGTTGAAGGCGCAGCCGGAGGGGACGTTGATCAGCGAGGGCGGGGAGCCCTTGACCGGGATCAGCCGGTCCTGCTGCTCGCGGTCCAGGCGCGGCATGGAGCCCAGCAGACCCCAGGTGTAGGGGTGTCGCGGCTCGTAGAACACCTTCTCGGCCGGCCCCCGCTCGACGCAGCGGCCGCCGTACATGACCAGGAGGTCGTCGGCCAGCTCGGCGACGACGCCCAGGTCGTGGGTGATGACGATGACGGCGGAGCCGAACTCCTTCTGCAGGTCCCGGATGAGGTCGAGGATCTGCGCCTGGACGGTCACGTCGAGGGCGGTCGTCGGCTCGTCCGCGATCAGCAGCTCGGGGTTGTTGACCAGCGACATCGCGATCATCGCGCGCTGGCGCATACCGCCGGAGAACTCGTGCGGGTAACTGTTCACCCGCTTGTCCGGCTGCGGGATGCCCACCCGGTCGAGCATCTCCACGGCACGGCGCTTGGCGGTCTTCTTGTCCACGTCGTTGTGGACCCGGTAGGCCTCCACGATCTGCTGGCCGATCGTGTAGTACGGGTGCAGCGAGGACAGCGGATCCTGGAAGATCATCGCCATCTCGCGGCCGCGCAGCTTGCGCACCGCGTCCGGGTCGGCGGTCAGCAGTTCGGTGCCGTCCAGCCAGATCTCACCGGAGATCTGCGCCTTCTTCTTGCCGTACTGACCGGCGGTGTGCAGGCCCATGATGCCCAGCGAGGTCACCGACTTGCCGGAGCCGGACTCGCCCACGATGCCGAGGGTCTTGCCCTTCTCCAGCTGGAAGCTCAGCCCGTCGACGGACTTGACCAGGCCGTCGTCGGTCGGGAAGTGCACCTTGAGGTCGCGCACTTCGAGGAAGGCGGTGGGTGCGGGCCGGCCGGTCACGGGTTCCCCCACGGCCGCTCCGGTCTTGTGCAGTTCGGTCATCCCAGCCTCACTCGCGGGTCGATGACGGCGTACAGCAGGTCCACGACGAGGTTGGCGACGGCGATCGCGAGGGCCGCGAACAGGGTCACCCCGAGGATCACCGGCAGGTCCTTGCTGCTGATGGCCTGGACCGCGGCGAGACCGAGGCCGGGGAGGTTGAACGTGGACTCCGTCAGGACGGCGCCGCCGAGCAGCACGCCGATGTCGAGACCGAAGACGGTAAGGATCGGCGTCATCGCGGACCGCAGGGCGTGCCGGGTGATGACCGAACGTTCCGCGACACCCTTGGCCCGGGCGGTGCGGATGTAGTCCTCGCCGAGCACGTCGAGCATGGTGGCCCGGGTCAGGCGGGCGTACATCGCGGCGTTCAGCAGGGCGAGCACGATCCAGGGCAGCAGCAGGGTCTCGAACCAGACCCCGATGGAGTCGTCGGTACTGAGGTTGTCCGAGATGTGCACCCAGCCGAGGCTGTGCACGAAGATGCCCATCGCCACCATGCCGGTGAAGAAGATCGGCAGCGAGACGCCGCCGAGGGCGCCGATCATCGCGGCGCGGTCCCAGACCGAGCCCCGCTTCAGGGCGGAGAGGACGCCGGTGCTGACACCGGCGACCAGCCACAGGACACAGGCGCCGGCGGCGAGCGCGGCGGTGACCGGCAGCGCCTCCTTCAGCGTGTTCCACACCGGCTGCTCCGTGACGAAGGAGTACCCGAAGCAGGGGGCCGGGCAGTGCGTGACGTCACTGCCGTTGGCGTAGTCCCGGCCCAGCGGAATGGCCTTGACGAAGTCCCAGAACTGAACGAACAGCGGATCGTCCAGGCCCAGTTTGGTCCGGATGCCCTCGACCTGCTCGGCACCGGTGGCCTTGCCGGCGAAGAGGACGGCGATGTCCTGTCCCGCCCACTTGGGCAGCATGTAGAAGACGGTGAAGGTCGCGAGCAGGACGACCAGCACCATGATGACAACGGCGACCAGACGCCGGATGAGATAAGCAAGCACTGTGCGCGGCCCGGCGGTGGCCGGGGCCCCCTCGTGGGAGGTCCCCGGCCACCACCAGAGCCATCACCTGCCCTTCGGACTGGCGGGATGGGGCGGCAAGGAATCGATCAGCTGCGGCTGCCCGGCGACTACTTCACGACGCCCAGCGAGACGTAGTCGTAGCGGCCGTTGTACGCGGCGGACGAGTAGACGTTGGTCAGCCGGGGGCCGCGCCACGAGATGTTCTTCTCGTAGATGAACGGCATCCAGTCGGCGTTGTCGAGCAGGCGCTTGTTCATCTGCTCGTACAGGCTCTTGGACTTGGCCGGGTCGGTCGAGGCGATCGCGTCGTCGAAGAGCTGGTCGATCGCCTTGTCCTTGATCTGCGACTCGTTGTAGTTGCCGTTCTCGAAGATGAAGCGGCTGTCGAACAGCGGCTGCGCGTAGCCCTGGCCGGTCGGGAAGTCCGGACCCCAGCCGCTCATCGTCATGCCGTAGCCGCGCTCCTTCACGACCTTCGGCGAGCCGGTGATGCTGGAGGACTGGGCACCGTCGATCGGGTCGACCTCGACCTTGATGCCGACCTTGCCGAGCTGCTCCTGCATGGCCTCGGCCGCGTCGACCTCGCTGGGCTGGTTGGTGCGGGCGGTGAGCTTGGTGGAGAAGCCGGACGGCTTGCCGCACGCCTTCAGCGCCTCCTTGGCCTTGGCCAGGTCCGGCTTGCCCTTGCGGGCGACGACGCCGTACGGGTCGTAGTCGCTGTAGCCCGGGATCGTCGTCGGGAAGACGGAGTTGGCGATGTCGCCACCGGCGATCGCGCCACCGCGGGTCTGCTGGATACCGGCGAAGTCCGTGGCGTAGAAGACGGCCTTGCGGCAGTTGACGTTGTCGAACGGCTTCGCCGTGTGGACGAGGGCCACGTAACGGACGAAGGACGTCTGGATGTTGTCGATGTCCGACCTGTGGTCCTCGACAGCGCTGACGCGACCCGACTGGGTCATGCCGGTGCCGTTGACGTCGAGGTCGTAGTCGCCCTCCATCAGCCGCTTGTCGTTCTCCTCCAGGTTGGCGGAGATCGTCACGGTGATCTTGTCCGGCAGGGCCGGGCGCAGCGGGTCCGACGACTTCTTCCAGGCGGTGTTACGGACCAGCACCACGCTCTTGTTTGCCTTGTACGACTGGATCTTGTACGGGCCGGAGGAGAACGGGTGCTGCGTGTACTTGGCGCCGGTGTCCTTGCTCTGCTTCACCGGGGAACCGGCGGGCATGGCCAGGAACTGCTCGAAGTCACCGTTGGGCTTGGGCAGCTTGAAGACGATGGTCTTGTCGTCGGGCGTCTCGATCGCCTTCAGACCCAGCTTGTCCTTGGACGTGTCCTTGTACGGGCCCTTGTACTCGCCCTTGGGGTCGAGGTTCGCCTTGAGGTACGGCGGGCCACCGGTGACGGTGTCCGTCGCCCAGAGGCGCTCGATGCCGTACTTGATGTCCTTGGAGGTCAGCGTGGAGCCGTCCTCCCAGGTGAGGCCGTCACGCAGCTTGTACGTGTAGGTCTTGCCGTCGGCCGAGACCTCGCCGGGGCCGGTGGCCAGGTCGCCGACCAGCTTGTTCGACGCCGTGCCCGGCTTGGTGTCGTACGTGACCAGGGTGCGGGAGTAGTACCGCATGAAGTCCCAGGTCATGCCGTAGTACGCACGCTGCGGGTCCAGGGAGTCGAAGTCCTGCTTGCCGACGAACTTCAGCGTCCCGCCCTTCTTGGCGGACGCGTTGACAACCTTGTTCAGCGCCGCGTTGTAGCCGGCACCCTTTTCGCTCTTGTCGTCACCGTCACCGCCGCCGCACGCCGTGGTGGTCACCAGCGCCGCGACAACGAGGGCTGCGCCAGCAGCGAGCCGCCGCTTCGGGGAACCTGTGGGCATTTTCTCGTAACCTCCGAGATTCGCGGTCCCGGGCCTGTGCCGGAGAACCATGGGAAGAGCCACCTGACGGTGCGGCAGGGGCAAGTCGTGGGCTAGCGGGTCCCCTTGGGGTCGAGCGCGTCCCGCAGCCCGTCACCGAAGAGGTTGAAGGCCAGCACGGTGATGAAGATCGTCGCACCGGGGAAGACCATGAACATCGGGTCGTGCTCGTACGTCTGCAGGGCGTCGCGCAGCATGCCGCCCCAGGAGGCCGTCGGCGGCCGGACACCCGCGCCGAGGAAGCTGAGCGCCGCCTCCGTGAGGATGTTGGTGGGGATCATCAGCGTCGCGTAGACCATGATCGGGGCGAACAGGTTGGGCAGCAGCTCCTTGAACAGGATGTGCCGCCTGCCGCCGCCGAGGCTGCGCGCGGCCTCGATGTACTCGCGTTCGCGCAGGCTCAGGGTCTGACCGCGGACGATACGGCCCACATAGGGCCAGCCGAAGAAGCCGATGACCAGGACGAGTACGGCGATCCGCACGCCCGAGCCGGTCAGTCCCAGCAGGTCGTCCGGGAGGACCGAGACCAGGGAGATGATGAAGAGCAGCTGCGGGAACGAGAGCAGCACGTCCATGGTGCGGCTGATGAGGGAGTCGATCCAGCCGCCGAAGTAGCCGGCGATGATCCCGAAGAGCGTCCCGAGCACCACGGCCACCACGGCGGCGAGGAAGGCCACGAGGAGCGAGATGCGGGCGCCGTAGACGATACGGCTGAAGACGTCACGGCCCTTGTTGGGCTCGACGCCGAAGAGATAGTCCCCGCTCACTCCGCCCCAGGCACCCTGCGGCAGGTTGGTCAGCGGGTCCAGTTCGTCCTGGTGGAACTCGTTCGGCGGGTGTCCGAGCAGCGAGACGATCAGCGGCGCGAACACGGCGACCAGCACCAGGACCAGCACGGTGATGCCGCCCGCGAGGGCGACCTTGTCCTGCTTGAGGCGATTCCAGGCGATCTGCTTGAGGGAACGGCCTTCGACCTTCTTCGCTCCGGGCCCCGTGGGATCGGCTGGAGCGCTCGGCGCCGCTTCCGCAGCAGTGTCGTGCAATGGCGCCGTCATGGCAGGGACCCCTCTCAACCGGCGGTGACCGGCCCGCACATGCCGCTGTGGCGGCTGATCGTCCGTCGAACACACGGGGGCGACCCCCCTATTGCGGGGAGTCTTCAACGCCTCGCCGATCAGGTGCCAGGGTTGACGGTGAATGGATGCGCAACCGTGATGCACTACCAGCGATTCCGTTATCCGAACAGTGGGTAACACGTAGCGGACGTGTGGAAGTTGGGACACCGGGGCGAAACGGGCACCATTGAGTCATCAGATGCCAATCTACGCGCAGAGACCGCCCAGAACGAAAACGGGACCCCGCACTGGTGCGAGGTCCCGTTTCGGCGGCCGCGGAAGTGGGAACTTCCTACAGCCCTGCGGCTATCCCCTGCTCGACCAGAAGGCCGGGAGGTGGTACGGGAGTTTGGCCGTGCCGCTGCGGTCGGTGTGCTTACCGGCGAACCGGCACTCTTTCCCGGGTCCGCGGCGATCAGTACCGGCCGCCGGCCTGGGGATATCCGTACCCGGCCGCCGGGGCCTGCGCCGGGGCGCCGTGCGCCTCACGGTCGTAGAACGGGCGGGCGCTTGCCCGCATCCACAGGGCGACCGGGTCGTACTCGTCGGACATCGCCACCGTCGACACCGGCAGGCCGTCGGGGACCGCGCCGATGGACTGCTGCATCATGGCGCGCACCGAGTCCACGGCCGGCGGGCTGGTGTCGTACACGTCGAGACCGATGGCGAGATAGGGGGCCCCGAGCGCGGGTTGCACCCAGGCGCGGCGCAACGCGCGGACCGCCGGGGTGCGGTGGGCGTTCTGGGCGAGCAGGGCGTAGAACTGCGGGATCTCGATCGCGGGCTCGGACAGCCTCAGGGGTCCGGCGGGCTGGCGCTCAAGTCCCGTGGCGATACGGCGCAGATCGAGCCAGGGGATGCCGACGCCGCCGCCGGGGGCGTGCGGGTTGAGCCAGAGGCCGTAGTGGTCGGGGTAGAGGGTGCGGGCCACGTCGAGGCCGTCGACCACTTCGTACGACCGGTTCCAGCCGCTGGCCGACAACTCCTGGGCGGAGGTCACGCAGGGCGCGTAGCCATACCCCTCGACCTGCATGTTTCCGTACTGGGCGTCGGGGGAGCCGGCCTGGCCGTGCCACAGCAGCATCCAGACCTGGCCGGAGGAGGGGGTCGCGAGCGCGCGCAGGAGTGCCTCATAGGCGTCGTAACGCCCGGGCGTCACCTGGCGCAGCATGTGCTCGACCTGCCCGGTCGCGATGCCGCTGGCGCTCACCTGTACCGCCCCTTCGAGAGTGTGCCCCGGATATCAAACCAGCTTAAGTTGCTCCACCGACAGCAGCCGCCGGGAGCTCGGGGTGTCGGGCGTCGGCGGGTGCGGGTGCGGGTGCGGATCGTGGGGCCGGGTGGGCTGCCCCTCTCGGGGTCGCTAGTAGTCCCTCGTGTAGAAGGGCCGTACCTGGTCGCGCATCCAGTGGCCCACCGGGTCGTCCGTCACGTCCAGGAGGACCAGGTTGACGGGCCAGGGGGCCGGGGTGCGGCCGAGGGCCCGGGCCAGGGCGTCCATGGGGAGGGCCCGCAGATCGCCCTCCCACTGGGAGAGTTCGACGCCCACGAACATCACCGGGTCGGCGGTCTCGATGGTGGCGAGGCAGCGACGGGCGGTGAGGACCACGCCGGTCGCGGCGAACTCGGCCGAGGCGGCGGCCAGGAAGTCCACCGGGTCGTGCTGCCAGTCGGGCTCGTAGAGCCTGACCCGTCCGCCGCTCGCGGGGCCGTCCAGCGGGGTCCGGCCCGCCCGGCACAGTTCGGCGACCGCCTCCGGCGGAAGCGGGACACCGACCACACCGTCCGGGTTCACGGCGAGGCCGACCTGGGGCGGCAGGCCGCGGGCGAACTCGACGGCGGGCGCGATGGTGTACGACATGTGCGAACCGACGACCTGACGGAACTGCTCCTCCGAGCTGAACACCGGCACATAGGCCTGGCCCTCGATCTCCAGGGCGGGCAGGTCCAGGGGACCGCTGTGCGGGCCGCCGCCGTTGGGCAGCGGCACCCAGACGAAACTGCGCCCGAGCACCTCGATGATCCGCCCGGCCGCCCCGGGAACGCCGAGGGAGGCGGAGAGCACCTCCTCCAGCTCGTTGCCGGGCCATCCGCCGTGCGGATGAGGGTGCGCCTGTGCCGGGATGCCCGAGAAGTCAGCGGGAAAATCCGCCGGGAAGTCCATCTGCCTGCCTACCGCCTGCCGAGTACTCACGTGCTGTGGCTGAAAGGCTAACGGGTACGGGGCGCACGGGAGAGACCCGCGCCGCATCCGACCCGACCGGGTCCTCCGGGGCGAGCCGGGACCGACGGGTGGTGCGGGCTCGTGGGGCGGGACGGTGCGGCTCGTCGGGCGGGACGGACCGCTTGGCCCGCGGAACCCGACCGCCCCGACGCCGGCACCGACGAGCCCGGCCCACCCCGCGACCGGCCCCCGCCCCTCACCCCGTGAAGCCGATGCGCCGCAGCACATCCGCCGCGTCCCGGTCGATGAGGACCGCCGAGCCGCAGCCCGGGGGCAGGTCGCCCTGCTCCACGGCGCTGATCAGGCGGGAGGCCGCGCCCCGGTGGCGTAGGAACGCGTACCGCGAAACACCGCGGCCGCGCTCGCGTTGGCCCTCCAGGGCGGTGTCCGGGGTGACGTCGAGCAGCAGCAGGTGCAGCGTGCCGCCCCGGCGGTGGGCCTCGCGGGCCAGCCAGGAGCGCACCCAGGCCTGCGTACCGCAGTCGTGCACGACGACGCCCTCGCCGGAGCGCAGGGCGCGGCGCAGACCGGCGTAGTGCGCGAGGCGGACCAGCGGGCGGTAGACCGCGTACGGCAGGAGGCGGGGCATCCGTTCGTCCCAGCGGTCTCGGGTGTCCTGGGAGTCGATACGGGCCTCCTTGACCGTGCGGCGCATCAGGGTGGACTTGCCGCTGCCGGGCAGGCCGGTGATCACCACCAGGTCCTGGGGGCCGAAGAGCAGGGCGTGCGGGCTGTGGCCGCCGCGGTCCCGGAGGTCACGGACGACGGGTGCGCCGAGCGGGTCGCAGGCCTCCCTGGCCGGGGCCGTCGGCTGCTGGGGCAGCGCGAGGGCCGAGGTGGTCGCGTACGCCGTGGGCCTGTTCACCGTGATCTTCCTCCCCTGGGGTGGTCACGAGATCCCTCCCCGTCGAGTGTAAAGAGAAGGTAATGCGCGGCGTCTCGCGTTTTGGTGCTCGTCCTGCCACAGGCCGGTCACAGATGCGGCCCTGCCGCACCCGACCGATGCGTGCAATGATGTCGGCGCCAACTGCATACCGGCCGCTTGAATCCGCGCGGGAGAGTTCCGGGCCGTACGTGTGTCGTACGGGTGCCCGGGCGCCGAAGGAGCAAGTCCCTCCCTTGAATCTCTCAGGCCCCGTTACCGCGCGGGCGAGGCACATCTGAAAAGCGGGCCGCTGATTCCGGCGGCTCCACCCAAGGTGCAAGTCGTGGTCCACCGTTCGCGGGGTCCCGACGAACCTCTCAGGTTCCGATGACAGATGGGGAGGAACGACCTCGCTGTCATGCCCTGGGAGACGACCGTCCGATGAGCAGCACCGCACCCCCCGACAAGCGCCGCACCGCCCTCGACGCCCTGCATCGTTCGCTCGGCGCGACGATGACCGATTTCGCCGGCTGGGACATGCCCCTGCGCTACGGCTCCGAGCGCGACGAGCACAACGCCGTCCGCACGAAGGCCGGGCTCTTCGACCTCTCCCACATGGGCGAGATCACCGTCACCGGCCCGCAGGCCGCAGCCCTCCTGGACCACGCCCTCGTCGGCAACATCGGCGGCGTCAAGGCCGGCCGCGCCCGCTACACCATGATCTGCCGCACCGACGGCGGCATCCTGGACGACCTGATCGTCTACCGGCTGGCCGAGACCGAGTACCTGGTCGTCGCCAACGCCTCCAACGCCCAGGTGGTCCTGGACGCGCTGACCGAGCGCGCGGCGGGCTTCGACGCCGAGGTCCGCGACGACCGGGACGCCTACGCGCTGATCGCCGTGCAGGGCCCCGAGTCCCCCGGCATCCTGAAGTCCCTCACCGACGCCGACCTCGACGGACTGAAGTACTACGCCGGCCTGCCCGGCACCGTCGCCGGCGTCCCCGCCCTGATCGCCCGTACCGGCTACACCGGCGAGGACGGCTTCGAACTGTTCGTGCGGCCGGAACACGCCGTGGAGCTGTGGCAGGCGCTGACCAAGGCGGGCGAGGGCGTCGGTCTGGTCCCCTGCGGACTGTCCTGCCGGGACACGCTCCGCCTGGAGGCGGGCATGCCGCTGTACGGGCATGAGCTGTCGACCGAGTTGACCCCCTTCGACGCGGGACTCGGGCGGGTCGTGAAGTTCGAGAAGGAGGGCGACTTCGTCGGCCGCGAGGCGCTCCGGCAGGCCGCCGCCCGTGCCGAGACGGACCCCCCGCGCGTCCTCGTCGGCCTGGTCGCCGAGGGGAGGCGGGTCCCGCGCGCGGGGTACGCGGTCGTCGCCGGCGGCGAGGTGATCGGCGAGGTCACCTCCGGCGCCCCCTCCCCCACGCTGGGCAAGCCGATCGCGATGGCGTACGTCGACGCGGCCCACGCGGCGCCGGGTACTCCCGGTGTCGGCGTGGACATCCGGGGCAGTCACGAGCCGTACGAGGTCGTGGCGTTGCCGTTCTACAAGCGCCGCAAGTAGAGACTCAAGCGCCTGGAGTAGCGACTCAGGCGCCGGAAGTGGAGACTCAAGCGCCGCAAGCAGACACTTGAGCGTCCGTGCGCGTGATCCCGCACACTTTCCCGCTGCTCACGCACGTTTCCAGCAGTCCCCCATTCACCAGCACTCCCCCGCGTACAGGAGAATTCAGGCCATGAGCAACCCCCAGCAGCTGCGCTACAGCAAGGAGCACGAGTGGCTGTCGGGCGCCGAGGACGGCGTCTCGACGGTCGGCATCACGGAGCACGCGGCCAACGCGCTCGGCGATGTCGTCTTCGTGCAGCTCCCGGAGGTCGGTGACACGGTGACCGCGGGCGAGACCTGCGGCGAGCTGGAGTCGACCAAGTCGGTCAGCGACCTGTACTCCCCGGTCAACGGTGAGGTCACCGAGGTCAACGAGGACGTGGTGAACGACCCGTCGCTGGTGAACTCCGCGCCCTTCGAGGGCGGCTGGCTGTTCAAGGTACGCGTCGCCGAGGAGCCGTCCGACCTGCTCTCCGCCGACGAGTACACCGCCTTTTCCGCCGGCTGAGGAGTCGTCCACCCGATGTCCGTTCTGAACACGCCCCTGCACGAGCTCGACCCCGAGGTCGCCGCCGCCGTCGACGCCGAGCTGGACCGGCAGCAGTCCACCCTGGAGATGATCGCCTCCGAGAACTTCGCGCCGGTCGCGGTGCTGGAGGCGCAGGGCTCCGTCCTGACCAACAAGTACGCCGAGGGCTACCCGGGCCGCCGCTACTACGGCGGCTGCGAGCACGTCGACGTCACCGAGCAGATCGCCATCGACCGGGTCAAGGAGCTGTTCGGCGCCGAGTACGCCAACGTGCAGCCCCACTCCGGCGCTTCGGCCAACCAGGCCGCGCTGTTCGCGCTGGCCCAGCCCGGCGACACCATCCTCGGCCTGGACCTGGCGCACGGCGGTCACCTGACCCACGGGATGCGGCTGAACTTCTCCGGCAAGCAGTTCGACGTGGTCGCCTACCACGTGGACGCCGAGACCGGACTGGTCGACATGGCCGAGCTGGAGCGGCTCGCCAAGGAACACCGGCCGAAGGTGATCATCGCGGGCTGGTCGGCGTATCCGCGGCAGCTGGACTTCGCGGAGTTCCGCCGGATCGCCGACGAGGTCGAGGCCTACCTGTGGGTCGACATGGCGCACTTCGCGGGTCTGGTCGCGGCGGGCCTGCACCCGAACCCGGTCGAGTACGCCGATGTCGTCACGTCCACCACCCACAAGACGCTGGGCGGCCCCCGCGGCGGCATCATCCTCGCCAGGCAGGCCTTCGCGAAGAAGCTGAACTCGTCCGTCTTCCCGGGCTTCCAGGGCGGTCCCCTGGAGCACGTGATCGCGGCCAAGGCGGTCTCCTTCAAGGTGGCCGCGAGCGAGGACTTCAAGGAGCGCCAGCGTCGTACGGTCGAGGGCGCGCGGATCCTCGCCGAGCGGCTGACCGCTCCGGACGCCCGTGAGGCCGGGGTCAACGTGCTTTCCGGCGGTACGGACGTGCACCTGATCCTGGTCGACCTGCGCGAGTCCGAGCTGGACGGGCGGGCCGCCGAGGACCGTCTCCACGAAGTCGGCATCACGGTCAACCGCAACGCCGTCCCGAACGACCCGCGTCCTCCGATGGTCACCTCGGGCCTGCGCATCGGCACGCCCGCCCTCGCCACCCGCGGCTTCACGGCCGAGGACTTCGCCGAGGTCGCCGACGTCATCGCCCAGACGCTGAAGCCGTCCTACGACGTCGAAGCACTCAAGGCACGGGTCAGGGCGCTTGCCGACAAGCACCCGCTGTACCCCGGCCTGACCAAGTAAGTCCCCGGTGGGGCGCCCGGACCGGGTGCCCCACCACCCCGTACTGAGGAGTGACCGTGGCCATATCGGTCTTCGACCTGTTCTCGATCGGCATCGGCCCCTCCAGTTCCCACACGGTCGGCCCGATGCGCGCGGCCCGCATGTTCGCCCGGCGACTGCGCAACGAGGGCCTGCTGGAGAGGACCGCCTCCGTACGGGCCGAGCTGTACGGCTCGCTCGGCGCCACCGGTCACGGCCACGGCACCCCCAAGGCGGTGCTGCTGGGCCTTGAGGGCGCGTCGCCCCGGACGGTGGACGTGGAGGGAGCCGACGAACGGGTGGGGGCGATCAGGTCGTCCGGCCGCCTCCGTCTCCTCGGTGAGCACGAGATCCCCTTCGCCTTCGACGACGACCTGGTCCTGCACCGCCGCAAGACCCTTCCGTACCACGCGAACGGCATGACCCTGTGGGCGTACGACGCCTCGGGAGCGGAGCTGCTGGCGAAGACGTACTACTCGGTCGGCGGCGGTTTCGTCGTGGACGAGGACGCGGTGGGCGCGGACCGCATCAAGCTCGACGACACGGTGCTGAAGTACCCCTTCCGCACCGGCGACGAACTGCTCCGCCTGACCCGGGACACCGGCCTGTCGATCTCCGCGCTGATGCTGGAGAACGAGCGGGCGTGGCGCACCGAGGAGGAGATCCGCGCGGGGCTGCTGGAGATCTGGCGGGTGATGCGGGCGTGCGTGGCCCGGGGCATGTCCCGCGAGGGCATCCTGCCCGGCGGCCTGAAGGTCCGCCGCCGCGCGGCCGTCTCCGCCCGCCAACTCCGGGCGGAGGGGGACCCGTTGGCGCACGCGATGGAGTGGATCACGCTCTACGCCATGGCGGTGAACGAGGAGAACGCCGCGGGCGGCCGGGTGGTGACGGCTCCCACGAACGGCGCGGCCGGCATCATCCCCGCGGTGCTCCACTACTACGTCAACTTCGTGCCCGGCGCCGACGAGGACGGAGTCGTCCGCTTCCTGCTCGCCGCCGGCGCCATCGGCATGCTCTTCAAGGAGAACGCGTCCATCTCCGGTGCCGAGGTCGGCTGCCAGGGCGAGGTCGGCTCGGCCTGCTCGATGGCGGCCGGCGCGCTGGCGGAGGTCCTCGGCGGTTCCCCGGAGCAGGTCGAGAACGCCGCCGAGATCGGGATGGAGCACAACCTCGGCCTCACCTGCGACCCGGTCGGCGGCCTGGTCCAGATCCCCTGCATCGAACGCAACGGCATGGCCGCGGCGAAGGCGGTCACGGCCGCGCGGATGGCGATGCGCGGGGACGGCTCCCACAAGGTCTCCCTCGACAAGGTCATCAAGACCATGAAGGAGACCGGGGCGGACATGAGCGTGAAGTACAAGGAGACGGCGCGGGGCGGGCTGGCGGTCAACATCATCGAGTGCTGACCTGGGGCGACCGACCGAGCTTGACGTTTCCCCGTCACGCGCGGATCACCCGTGCCAGGGTGGGAGCGCAGTCACCGCTCAACTCCTGTCCCCCCACAGGCACTCAGGGAGTCGCCCATGCTCCGCGGCATCGACGTCAGCGCGTACCAGTCGTCCTCCTATGACACGGACGGTCTCTCCTTCGTCTTCATCAAGGCGACCGAGGGCCGTTCGTACGTCAATCCGAAACTCGCCGCCCAGACGAAGCGGGGCCGCGACGCCGGCCTGGTCGTCGGCTTCTACCACTTCCTCTGGCCGGGCAACCTCACGGCCCAGGCGGAGTACTTCGTCAAGCACGCCCCCGAGAAGGCCGGCGACGTCCTCGCCGTCGACTGGGAGACGACCGGTGACGGCACGCACGCCAGTAACGCGGAGAAGGACAGCTTCATCCGCAAGGTGCGGGCGCTCAGGCCGCACAACCGGGTCGTCCTCTACTGCAACCGGCACTTCTGGCTCAACGTGGACGACACGTCCTACGCCGGCGACGGGCTCTGGATCGCCGACTACGTCGCGGCCGGCAAGCCCCGTATCCAGGCGAAGTGGCGCTTCCACCAGTACAGCGACGACCCGCACGACAAGAACGTGGCGAACTTCGCCGACAAGGCCGCGCTGCGGGAGTGGGCGAAAAGGGGCTGAGGCCTGAGGACCGGGGGTTACGCGCGGAACTCCGGCGCCCGCTCCGGGCTCGCCTCCGCCAGCGCCTTCCTGACTTCCTCGACGCCGGCGCGCAGTCCGTAGACCGGGGTGCCGGGCTGCTGGCGCCAGGACTCGTCGAGGCCGCCCGCGTCGACCGTGTCGAAGCCGAGGCCGTCGATGAGGGCCCGCACCTTCTCCTTGGCCGCCTCGTCGTCGCCGGCCACCGGCAGCGCCATACGGTCGGCGGCACCGGCCGGGCGCGGCCGGTCGAGGATGTCCTGGGCGTAGGTGCCGTTGAAGGCCTTGATCACGGTGTGGCCGAGGCGCCGCCCGGTCCAGCGGCTCTCGGTGAGACCCTCGTCGAGGATCTCGGCGATCCTCCCGTCACGCCGGGGGTAGTAGTTGCCGGTGTCCACCACCGCGGCTCCCTGCGCCGCCTCGTCGAGGAGACCGGACGGCAGGTGCGGGACCGCCTTCAGGGGGACCGTGACCACGACCACCTCCGCGCCGCGCGCCGCCTCCTCCACCGGGACGGGAGTCGCGCCCGTTTCCTCCGCGAGGGCGGTGAGGGTGTGGGGGCCGCGCGAGTCGGCCACGCAGACGTCGTGACCGAGGGCGGTGAGCCGCCGGGTGAGGTTGCCGCCGATGTTGCCCGCGCCGATGATGCCGATCTTCATGACAACCCGCTCCAGATGTCGATGTCAGGACTGATGTGTCGCATATGTACCCATACGCGCGCTTACACCTGTCCCGCACCAACCGGCGTCGGCGGCGGGCTATTCCGGACCCCTGCCGAAAGGGGGATCCCTGACCGGAACGGGCGACCCCGCGACAGGGCCGCCCCGTGCTCACGTCACTTGTTCAGGTACGCCCAGAACTCGTCGAAGGACAGGACCTTGTCGCCGTTGAGGTCGCGGCTCTTGATGATCACCTCGGCCACCGACTCCGTGACGTTCCAGTCGCCCTGCTGAGCGAGGGCCGTCTTGAACTCCGCGGCGGTGATGAAACCGTCGCCGTCCGTGTCGATCCGCTCGAAGTGCTTGCGTGCCTCGTCGATGTCAGCCACCGATCCGCCCCTTTGTGTCGCGTTTACCTGTTCTGCCGGCGTAGTGCCGCAGGTCAGGTTAACCGCCCGTGCGGGCACGGAGCGCGGCGACCACCCAGGCGAAGTCCTCGGCATGCGGGGGCGCGGGCTGCCGGTTCACGACGGCGAGCAGTTCGCGGTAGCGGGCGACCCGGTTGTTGAAGCCGGCCGTCATGCGTTCGAGGACGGCGGTCCGGTCGGCGTCACCGAACAGTTCCCCCAACACCTCCTCGGCCTCGGGCGCCGTGGGGCCGGTGCCGCGCTCCCGCACCGGGCCCACCAGCTCCACGAGTCGCTTGGCGAACCACATGGACTGCCCGCGCGGAGCGTCCGGGGCCCGGTCGGCCGCGTTGAACTCGACGGCCCGCCGCATCTGGGCCCGGAAGTCGGGGTCCTGGAGCATCTCGGCCAGTTCCACCCAGGCGTCGACCTGCTCGGGTGTCGGATCGTCGGCGAGATCGACGGCGGTGCGCCGCATCCGTTCCCGGACGTCCGGGTCGACGGTGTCCAGTCCGTGCAGCGTTTCCTCCACGAATTCCTCCATGATCCGCTGTCGTTCCGCCGCCGACAGTCGTGCCAGCTTGTTCATCAACGTCATCTCCTCCGCGGTCGAACCGCGTCGCGCCACGGTCGACAGCACCGCCCGGGTCACCCTCAGCGACCGGATCTGCGCGTCCAGCGCCACCACGTGCGCCGCCGCGACCTGAGCCACCGTCCGCTCCCCCGCCAGCACCCGGCGTACGTCGTCCAGGCCGAGGCCCAGTTCGCGCAGGGTGCGGATCAGCTCCAGGCGGGCGACGGACGCGGCGTCGTACAGCCGGTAGCCGCCCGCCGAGCGGGTCACCGGGGGCAGGGCGCCCTCGTCGGACCAGTAGCGGATGGTGCGCACGGTCAGTCCGGTGGCGCGGGCCAGCTCGCCGATGGTGAAAAGTCCGGTGCCGTCGTCGATCACGTCTGCGAGTGTGGACCTTCCAGTGGGTGGAGACTCAAGGAGCGCGGCGGTGGAGACTCTCCGGGACATTCTCGACGCGGCGGCCATGGGCGTCTTCCCGCCCGCCGACGGCCGTACGACCGTCGTCCCCCAGCCCTCCCACCGGGACGCCGGTGTCCTCGCTCTCACCGCGCACTCGGTGGTCTTCACGGACGAGGACCCCGCGTGGGTGTACGAGACCTTGCGCGCCGTCGACTGCGACGCGCTCGCCGCGACCATGAACGCCCGGTTCCTGGCGGCCCTCATGGAGCGCACCGGACGCGGGAGCGACACGATCGACGTGCTGACGGTGGGTGCCCCGCTGCCGGGCGAGCCGCCGCTCGCGCTGCGGGAGATCGACGATCCCGGTCATCCGAGGGTGCTGAGTTCCCGTACCCGCCGCGACGATGTGCGGGTGTGGGCGGCGGACGGCGGCCTGCTCGTGCTCGGGCGCGGGGTCGCGGGACGGCTGGAGGTGGCGGTCGAGGTGGCCGAGGGCGTACGGCACCGGGGGCTGGGGCGGGCGCTGGTGCGGGCGGCGCGCCGGCTGAGCGGGGGCGAGCCGGTGTGGGCCCAGGTCTCGGCGGGGAACGCCCGCAGTCTGCGGGCGTTCCAGGCGGCCGGATATCTGCCGGTGGGCTCGGAAGTACTGCTCAGCGCGCGGTGAGCGGCTGCCTGGCCGCCCGTCATCGGAAGATGCCGGTGTGGCCGAGGGAGTAGCGGCCCGGCTGCGGGTACACCGCGAGGCCGTGCGGGCCGTTGCCGACCTTGATGCGGGCGAGCTGGGTGCCGGTGCGGGTGTCGATGGCGTACACCTCGGAGTTGTAGCGCCCCGACAGCCACAGGACCTTGCCGTCGGCGGAGACTCCGCCCATGTCGGGGCTGCCGCCGTCGGGCAGGCGCCACTTCTTGGTGAGCTTGTTCAGCGTGAAGTCGAAGACGGAGACGGTGCCCTCGCCGCGGTTGGACACGTACATCTCGCGGGAGTCGCGGCTGACGTAGAGGCCGTGGGTGCCCTTGCCGGTGGGCAGGAGGGCCGGCTGGGTGAACGTGTCGCCGTCCAGGACCCACATGCCGTCGGCCATCATGTCCGCGATGTAGAAGCGCTTCCCGTCGGGCGAGACCTTCACGTCCTGCGGCATGGCCCCTTCGAAGGGCAGCCTCAGTTTGCCGACGACCTTCATCTTCTCGGTGTCGACCTTGAGCAGTTCGCCGCTGAACTCGCAGGAGACGATGAAGTACCGCCCGTCCCGGGAGAAGTCGGCGTGGTTGACGCCGTAGCAGGAGACCGGGACGGTCTTGATCCGCTTCATGGTGTGCGGGTCGCGGAAGACGAGTTCGCGGTCGAGGGAGGCCATCACGACGGCGTACCTGCCGTTCGGCGTGAAGTAGAGGTTGTACGGGTCGTGGACCTCGACCGCCTTGCCCGCCTTGCCGGTCTTCGGGTCGATGGGGGTGAGGGTGTGGCCGCGGTTGTTGTTGACCCAGAGGGTCTTCAGGTCCCAGGAGGGCACGACGTGCTGGGGCTGCCGGCCGACCTGGATCGTCTCCACGACCTCGTACGTCTTCGGGTCGATGACCGAGACGGTGTCGGACTCGGTGTTGGGGACGTAGACGCGGGAGGGGAAGTCCCTGACCACCGGGGAGAGCCTGTTCGGGCGGTCGGCCGCGTAGACGTCCTCCGGGTCGAGGACGGGCGGCATGCCGGGCAGGCCGAGGACCGTTCTCTTCTTCGCCGGTACCGGGACGGCCGCCTTGGTGGTGGGCGCCTCGGCGGCGCGGTCCTTGCTCTCGGCGCCGCACGCGGCGAGCACGGTGAGGGCGGCGCCGAGGATCAGGGCGTGTTTCAGGAGGGTGCGGTGCGTCATCAGCTGAGCAACTCCGAGGTGGTCACCGCGGAGAGGCCGCGGTGGTCGAGTTCTTCCAGTACGGCGGGGAGGGCGGCGACCGTGTCCGGGTAGCCGAAGTGCAGGCTCACCACGGATCCGTTGCGGACCTCGCCGAGGACCTTGCGGGTGACGGCCGCGGCGCCGGGCGAGGTGAAGTCGAGGGAGTCGACGTCGTAGGAGAGGACGTGGGGGTAGCCCGCACGGTGGGCCAGGCGTTCCACGAGAGGGGAGGCGCGGGGGGCGCGGGAGGGGCGGAACCAGGTGCCGACGGAGCCGGTGAGCTGCCTGAGACGGTCGGCGCAGCCGGTGATCTCCGCCGCCGCCTCGGGCTCGGGCATCGCGTTGACGTCGAGGTGGCGCAGGGTGTGGTTGCCGAGGTCGTGCCCGCCGTCGAGGATGCGGCGGGCCAGGTCGGGGTGTTCGTCCAGCCAGGTGCCGACGGCCAGGACGGTGACACGGGCGCCGTGCCGTTCGGCTTCGCCGAGGAGGGCCCGGGCGAGGGCGGGGTCGCCCTGGCCGTGGAAGGTGAGGGCGACGCGGGGGTGGGTGCGGGGGCCGTGGGCGACCTGGGCGGGCTGGTCCGGGAAGCGGCGGGGGGCCGGCGCGGCGGTGTGGGACGGGAGCGGGGGCGTGGTCGGGTGCGTGGCGGGGTCCGGGTGGGCGACGGCGCCGGTGGTGGAGCATCCGGCGGCGAGCGCGCTTCCGGCGAGCAGGCCGGTGCCCGCACGCAGCGCCGTACGGCGGTCGGTCGTGGTCACCCGCACCATTTAAGGGGCGTTACGGGGGAAAGTTGCCGATTCGCCCGAACGGCGGCCGGTGCGGGTGTTGCCGTCCGGTGGCGGAGGCCGTCAGCGGTCCGCCACCCTCATCTCGAACCAGGTCGTCTTGCCGCGCGGCAGCAGGTCGACCCCCCAGCGGTCGGACAGCTTGTCCACGAGGAACAGGCCCCGGCCGCTGACGTCCGTCTCCTGGACCGGCATCAGACAGGGCAGGCCCCGGGAGGGGTCGCGTACCTCGACGCGGATCCAGCCGCGGCGGCGGCGCATACGGAGCCCGAAGACACGGGCGCCCGTGTGGCGGACGGCGTTGCCGACCAGTTCGGAGACGAGCAGGACGGTTTCCTCGGTCATCCTGGGGGTCAGTCCCCACTCGCGCAGAACCACCACTTGGGCCAGCCTGCGGGCGGTGGCCGCGGACTCGGGGCGGGACGGCAGCGGAACCTCCGCCTCCGTGGGGTTGCCGAACAGTTCGAGTGCCTTGAGCGCGTGTTCGTCCTCGACCGTCGGAGACCAGCGGGCCGCGGTCGCACGGCTCTCTCCCCGCGGCTGTTCGATGCCCTCCAGCCCCGCCATGACCCCATCATGGCCGCCCGGAGCGCCCTCCGGGGCGGTTCCGGGGGAATGCACCCCCCGGAACCTCTCGTTCCGCAGAAGTCGATCGGCATATGCCAAGGGCACTCCGGAGGTCCGCGCGCACCCCCCGAGCTGCGACGGAGGCTCGATGGAGGGCAATCGACCGACTCCTCGGCCAGACAGCCTTAAGGGTGCCTTAAGACTCCCCTGAACCACCCTGCCGAGGGACTCGGATCAGACAGCGCGTCAACTGCAAGGCGTTCAGAGGAATTTCGCCTTGCCGGGCCCCTCCTCGACGAAGCTCTTCATACCGCGTGCGCGGTCCTCCGTGGCGAACAGGCCCGCGAACCAGTTCCGTTCGACGGCCAGACCCGTCTCGATGTCCGTGTCCAGGCCCGTGTCGATCGACTCCTTGGCCGCGCGCAGCGCGAGCGCCGGTCCCTGCGCCAGCTTCGCCGCCCAGGCGTGCGCCTCGGTGTACACGTCGGCGGCGGGCACCACCCGGTCCACCAGGCCCAGGCTCAGCGCCTCCTCCGCCTTCACCATCCGGCCGGTGAAGACCAGGTCCTTCGCCTTGGAGGGGCCGATCAGCCGGGCCAGCCGCTGGGTGCCGCCGGCACCCGGGATCAGGCCGAGCAGGATCTCCGGCTGGCCCAGCTTGGCGTTGTCCGCGGCGATCCGGAAGTCAGCGCACAGAGCGAGCTCGCAGCCACCGCCCAGGGCGTAGCCCGTGACGGCCGCGACCACCGGCTTGGGGATGCGGGCCACCGCGGTGAACGAGTCCTGCAGAGCGCGGGAGCGCAGGACCATCGCCGTGTGGTCCATGGTCCGCATCTCCTTGATGTCCGCGCCGGCCGCGAACACCTTCTCCCCGCCGTACAGCACCACGGCCCGTACGTCCTCGCGCCGCGTGGCCTCCTCGGCGAGTTCCTTGAGCCGGTCCTGGGTGGCCACGTCCAGCGCGTTCATCGGCGGGCGGTCGAGACGAATGGTGCCGACGCCCTCGGCGACTTCGAGATTCACGGTCATGGAGGCAGGTTAACGGGGACTAACGGAACTGGGCCGATGCGGTGGGTCACACTCGGCCGGGGGTCTGGGGGTCGGCCCCCAGGCGGGCACAGCACGGGGACTGACGGAACTGGGCCGATGCGGTGGGTCACACCCGGCCGGGGGTCTGGGGATGGGCCCCCAGGCGGCACAGCACGGGGACCAACAGGACGGGCCCGGTGCCGTCCGTCACGGCACCGGGCCCGCACGTCAGCGAAGGCTCACGCCTTCCACTTCGCCCACGACATGTTCCAGCCGTTGAGCCCGTTGTCCGGGGCGACCGTCGCGTCGTCGGAGTTCTTCACGACGACCACGTCGCCGATCATCGAGTGGTTGAAGAACCAGGCGGCCGGGGCGTCGCCGTCGTAGCCGCCCTTGACGTCGCGCAGGCCGACGCAGCCGTGGCTGGCCCGGTAGTTGCCGAAGGCGTCGCCGCCCCAGTAGTTGCCGTGGATGAAGGTGCCGGAGGTGGTGAGGCGGATGGCGTGCGGGACGTCCTTGATGTCGTACTCGCCGCCGTAGCCGACGGTGTCGCCGTTCATCCGGGTCACGGTGAGCTTCTCGCTCATGACCATCTGGCCGTTCCAGGTGTCGTAGCCGGACTTGCCGGTGGTGACGGGGATGGTGTTGACGACCTTGCCGTCCTGCGTGACCTTCATCGTGAGCTTCTTGGCGTCCACGACGGAGACCTGGTTGCGGCCGATGGTGAAGGAGACGGTCTTGTCCTGCTTGCCGTAGACGCCGTCCCGGCCCTCGACGCCGTCGAGGTTCAGCTTGACCGTGACCTTGGTGCCGGAGGCCCAGTATTTCTCGGGACGGAAGTCGAGGCGGTCGTTGCCGAACCAGTGGCCCGCGACCTCGACGGCCGGTTCGGTCTTGATGCTGACGGCCTTCTCCACGTCCTGGGGGTTGGTGATGCCCCGGCTGAAGCGGATCGAGAACGGCATTCCCACGCCGACCGTCGACCCGTCCTCGGGGGTGAAGGTGCCGATGAAGGTGTTCTTCGGTGTGAGGGTCGTGAAGCTGGAGTCCTCGGCGGCCATACGGCCCTCGGAGTCCTTGGCGACCGCGTGCACCGTGTACCTGGTGCCGGCGGCGAGGTGCGTGGACGGCGTCCAGGAGGCGCCGCCGTCGGTCATCTTCCCGGCTATCGCGGTGCCCTTGGTGTCCTTGACCTGCACCTCGGTCAGCTTGCCCTTGACCGTACCGACCTTGAGGGCGCCACTGGTGTCGACCGCTGTGGCGCCGTCCTTCGGGACTATGGAGACGACCGCCTGCGACTGCTTCGTCTCCGTCCCCCCGGCGTCCTTGCCCTTCCCCTCACCTGTCGACCCCGAGCCGGCGCCACCACTCCCGCCGCACGCGGTGACGGCCAGCAGCAGGACGCCGAGTATCAGCGCCAACAGCCCTTTGCCACCTCGTCCCGACCCGTCAGCCGACGCCCCCGATATCGGTCGCACGTTCAAGTCCGCTCCCCTCGCCGGGCCAGGTCAGGCCCGCACCCCTGTGCGCTTCACTCGCGCGTCGGCGCATATTAACCGCCCGGTTTTGAGCATCGTGTGAGCCAAAGGTCACCATTCCGTCCCAACATCAACAGAAAGCCGGCCCGCGCCTCCCCCCTCTGTCGGGTCACTTCACCGCGCTGCCCGCCTTCCACTCCTTCCAGCCCATGTTCCATCCGCCGAGGCCGTTGTCGGGAGCGACCTTTTTGTCATTGCTGTGGACGACCTCGACGACGTCCCCGACGAGGCTGCGGTCGAAGAACCAGCCCGCGGGCGTGTCCGAACCGCCGCCCTTCACATCCCTCAGGCCCACGCAGCCGTGACTGACATTGACCCGCCCGAAGACGTCGGGCGCCCAGTAGTTGCCGTGCAGGAAGGTGCCGGAGTCGGTCAGGCGCATGGCGTGCGGGACGTCCGGGATGTCGTACTCGCCGCCGAAGCCGACCGTGCGGCTGTTCATCCGGGTCACCTCGAGCATCTCGGTGACGACCATCCGGCCGTTGTACGTGGTCGTCTTCGGGGCGCCCGCCGTGATCGGCACGGTGGTCAGCAGTTCGCCGTCCCGCCGGACCTCCATGGTGTGCCGGGCCGCGTCGACCAGGGAGACCTGGCTGCGGCCGACGGTGAAGGAGAACCTCCGGTACTGGAGGCCGTAGACGCCGGGCGCCCCTTCGACGTCGCGCAGTCGGAGCGTGACGGTGACCTGGGTGCCGGGCCTCCAGTACCGCTCGGGACGGAAGTCGAGGCGGCCCCCGCCGAACCAGTGCGGGCGGATCTCCACGGGCGGCTTCGCGGTGACGTGGACGGCCCGTTCGACGGCGGCACGGTTGTCGATCTCCCGGTTGAACTGCAGCGAGACGATCATTCCGGTGCCGACGACGGAGCGGTTCTCCGGGGTGACGTACCCGATGAAGCGCTCCTCGGGGACGTACGTCGTGAACGTGGTGTGCCGGGCGGAGCGGCGGCCGTGGCCGTCCAGGGCGACCGCGTCGACGGTGTACCTCGCGGCCAGCGCCAGTTTCTTCTCGTCGGGCTCCCAGGTCAGACGGTCGTCGGAGAGCTGCCCGGGGACCGGGGACTCCTGCGCGTCCTGGGACTTGACGACCCTCACCGACTCCAGGCGCCCGCTGGGCACCCGGACCCGGAGCTTCCCGTCGGGTCGTACGTCCCTTTCGCCGTCGTCCGGGGTGATCCGGATGACCTCCTCGGGTGCGGGGGGCTTGCCGAGCCCCCCGACGTCGATACCGCCCATGCCGATGTCGCCGGTGCCGTCCGCGGTGCAGCCGGCGGCTCCGGCGAGCAGTCCTGCCCATGTCAGTACGGCGGTCAGTGCGACCCCCGCGCGCCGTGCGCGCCCAGTTACGTGCCTCACGACGACCCCAACGACCGGGCACGCTTCGGGGAAACGTGAGTGCGAGCCAAGCGCTGGGCAGAACAGTGGGGAGAACGACGCGAGAGGGCGCCGCGACCGGGACGCCGTACGCTCTCTTCCCCGTCGTTCCATGAGCCGTGGGAGGCTGAACGGTGTCCAGCGCAGCCGAGCAGGAGGCGGTGGCCGGGGAACGCGCCGCCGAGGACGGGCGCCCCGCCGCCGTGAACGGCGCGCACCCGCGCAGGACGCCCGGCGTCCCGGTGTGGCCGGGGGCGTCGATGCCGTTGGGGGCCCGTTTCCGGGTCGGCCCGGACGGGGTGGCGGGCACCAACTTCGCGCTGTGGGCGGGCGGGGCGGAAGCGGTGGAGCTGTGCCTGTTCGACGAGGCCGGCAAGGAGACCCGCGCCCGGCTCAGCGAGCTCACGCACGAGATATGGCACGGCTTCGTCCCCGGCGTGATGCCGGGCCAGCGCTACGGCTACCGGGTGCACGGCCGCTGGGACCCGTGGACCGGCGGCCGGTGGAACCCGGCGAAGCTGCTCCTCGACCCGTACGCGCGCGCGGTCGACGGCGACTTCTCTCTGCCGCCGGAGGTGTACGGGCACGTCCGGGACTGGCCGCAGCAGCAGGTCGCGGACACCGTGCGCGACGAACGGGACTCGGCGCCGTACGTCCCGAAGGGTGTCGTCGTCCACGACGACCACGCCGACGACGAGTGGCTGGACGACCGCCGCCCGAAGACACCGTGGGCGGACTCGGTGATCTACGAGGTCCATGTGCGGGGCTTCACGCGACTGCACCCGGGGATTCCTCAGGAGCTGCGCGGGACGTACGCCGGCCTCGCCCATCCGGCGGCGATCGAGCACCTGGTGAAGCTGGGCGTGACGGCGGTGGAGCTGCTGCCCGTCCACCAGTTCGCGCACGAGGACCACCTGCTGCGCAAGGGCCTGAAGAACTACTGGGGCTACAACTCGATCGGCTACTTCGCCCCGCACGCCGCCTACGCCGCCTCCGGCACGACGGGTCAGCAGGTCGGCGAGTTCCGGCGGATGGTGCGGGCGCTGCACGCGGCCGGGATCGAGGTCATCCTCGACGTGGTCTACAACCACACGGCGGAGGCGGGCGAACTGGGCCCGACGCTGTCCCTGAAGGGCATCGACAACCGCGGCTACTACCGCCTCCAGTCGGACGCGCGCCGGTACGCCGACTACACGGGCTGCGGCAACACCCTGCACGTCGTCCAGCCGCACGTGCTCAGGCTCATCACCGACTCGCTGCGCTACTGGGTGACGGAGATGGGCGTGGACGGCTTCCGCTTCGACCTGGCGGCGGCGCTGGCCCGCTCCATGCACGACGTCGACATGCTGTCCCCGTTCCTCGCCGTCATCGCCCAGGATCCGGTGCTGCGGCGGGTGAAGCTGATCGCGGAGCCGTGGGACGTGGGGTCGGGCGGCTACCAGGTCGGGTCCTTCCCTCCCCTGTGGACGGAGTGGAACGACCGCTACCGCAACGCGGTCCGGGACTTCTGGCGGGGCGCGCTGCCGGACGTACGGGACCTGGGCTACCGCCTCTCCGGCTCCAGCGACCTGTACGCCTGGGGCGGCCGGCGCCCCTACGCCTCGGTCAACTTCATCACCGCGCACGACGGTTTCACCCTGCGCGACCTGGTGTCGTACGAGCGCAAACACAATGAGGCGAACGGCGAGGGCAACCGGGACGGCACCGGCGACAACCGGTCCTGGAACTGCGGCGCGGAGGGAGAGACGGACGACGAGCGCGTACGGGCGCTCAGGCGCCGCCAGTTGCGGAACCTCCTGACGACCCTCCTCCTGTCGACGGGCGTGCCGATGCTGGTCGCGGGCGACGAGTTGGGGCGCACCCAGCGCGGCAACAACAACGCGTACTGCCAGGACAACGAGATCAGCTGGGTCGACTGGAGCCTGTTGGAGGACCCTGCCTGGAAGGCGCTGTTCGACCTCACCTCCCGCCTGATCGACCTGCGCCACCGCCACCCGGTGCTGCGCCGCCGGGCCTTCTTCTCCGGCCGCGCCCACTCGGCGGACGGCCTGCGCGACCTGGCCTGGTTCACCGCCCGGGGCGCCGAGATGACCGAACAGGACTGGTACGCGCCCGCCGCCACGCTCGGCATGTACCTCTCCGGCCGGGACATCCCCGGCCGCGACGAACGCGGCGCCCCGATCGTCGACGACAGCTTCCTCACCGTCCTGCACGCCGGCGACCGCCCGGCGGACTTCGTCCTGCCGGGCCCGCCGTGGGCGGAGCGATACGAGGTGGTCGTCGACACGTCGAGGGAGGAGCAGGGGGAGCCGCCCGGGGTGGTGCACCGGGCGGGGGCGGCGATCACGGTGCCGGCGCGGGCGGTGTTGTTGCTGCGGGTGGCCGGCTGAGGCAACGTTTCAGCCTCATGAGGAAGTACGTCGGGGTGCGGCTGGACAGCCCGCCGTGAGCGGCCGGCTGGTCATGGCTCCAGCCGCGTTGTGCGCGGAGATCATCACCCGTCCGTCCGACGGTGCGGGCCTCCGCACCGCGGTGGCCGGGAGGAATGGACACGCACGAAGGACCACTCGCACGCCGTGCGGGAGGGACTGGCTTCCACCGGCAAGGTGATCACCCCGGCCGCGGCCATCATGATGTTCGTCTTCGGCGCGTTCGTACTCAGCTCCGACCGGATGCTCCAGCAATTCGGGCTCGGCCTCGCCGTCGCGATCCTGCTGGACGCTGTGGTGATCCGCTGCCTCATCGTCCCGGCCGTCATGCAGATGCTCGGCAAACGGGCCTGGTGGCTCCCCGCACCACTCGCCGGCAAGCTGCCCAAGGTGTCCATCGAAGGCCCCGGGCACGGCCAGGCGCTCCGCTGGAAGTGCCGCGACATGCCGTCGGTCGTCCACGACACCGTCGTGGCTGGTCGCGCAGTTCCCCGCGCCCCTTCAGGGCGCTGCCGAACCGCAGCCGACTTCCCAGTGTCCAGCTGAGACTTCTCAGCTGGACACATCCACAGAACGTGATCCACCCCCAGCACGCGCCCCCGGCCCACTGGGACCGCGGTACCAGTGGGCCGCCGATGAGTCGCCCGCCGTCCCAGAGACTCGCTCTTCCCCCGTCCGTAGCTTCGAAAGCCGAGGTCATGGCCCTTCCGTGACCGGTACAGGTCGGCCGACTCCCTCTCGACCGGCGCAGGGTTCGCGGTCTTCGCCGGCTGGGCGGCCCTCGCGCTCGTCGCGGCAGCCATCCGGATGAAGCGGACCGACACTTGAGTCGGGAAGTCGGGAAGTGGGGACAATCGGGCCCATGAGTCCGCACCTTTCGGCCGTCGCCGCGGACCAGGCCCCGGGGGCGGCAGCGTCGCCGCCCGCGGGGTCCGAGGCCGACTGGGGACACCCCGTGCTGGACTGGCTGCCGCGCCGCCGGCGCCGCCCGCGGCAACTGGACCAGTGTGGCGGTTCCTGTCCCTGACAACGCTCGGCAGCCTGATCTGGAACGCGGGCTTCGTCGTAGCCGGCTACCAGCTGGGCGCCAACTGGCAGACCGTGGACGAGTACGCGGACATCTTCCAGAAAGCGGTCATCGCAGTCGTCGCACTGTCCGTCGTCGTGTTCGTGGCGGTCCGCATGCGCGAACGGGGACAGAGCCAGGGCAATGCCCCGTAGCTGTCCCGTCGGACATGGACGCGATCACCCCGGACAAGCCCGAGTTGCTCGCAGAGCTCAAAGCGCCGTGGAAGAAGATCGCGGGCGGGCCGCTGCCGTACCCGGCCTCCTGATCAGCCCAGGATCCCGCGGTCGTACGCCGTCGCCACCGCCGCCGCGCGGTCCTTGACGCCCAACTTGGCGTACAGGTGGGTCAGGTGGGTTTTGACGGTGGCCTCGCTGATGAAGAGTTCGCGGGCGATCTCGCGGTTGGACGTGCCCCTGGCGACCAGGGCGAGAACCTCGCGCTCGCGGGCGGAGAGGGGTTCGTTGCCGGGGGTTGGCAACTGCTGCTGGTTTACCGAGCATGAGTGATTTCTGATGAGCGTGAGTGAGTGTCCATGCCCGATGCGGTTGTTCCGCTGTGCGTCAGGAGGGTCTCCTCCGCGCTGGGATGTCCTGTGGTCCTTTGCTGTCGGAGGGGAACGGAAGTTCCGGAGTCGAATGGGTGACCTTCGCGGGGGCTGCTCGTTGACTGCCGAGACGGGGGGTCTTTGGCCGGGCGGGAGGGGGAGCGGTGGCGGGTCTGCGGGAGTTGGCGGCGTCGTTCGTGGTGCCTGGCCCGGCTGGGGTGGCTGTTCGGGACCGGCTGCGGGTGAGCGAGTCGGACGCGGCGGTGTTGACCGAGGTGGGGGTGTTCCTGGGGTCGCTGGCGGCCGGGGATCTCGCGGAACGCTGCCGGCAGGGCGCCGCGCATGATGCCGCCTCATGGGCGGTACGCAAAAGGTCGCTGACGGGGAGGTCGTCGGCGCGGTGGGCGGGCAGCATCACCAAAGCCAGCCACGACCAGTGGGCGCTGGCCAGGCGCGGGCAGGCCGCCCATCTGGGCTGGCTGCGCGGGCAGATCGCGTCCATCGAGACACGGCTGGCCCGGCCGCTGGGCGCCAAGGGGGACAGGCGCGCGGGGCTGGTGCGCGGCTATGGCAGCAGGGTGGAGTGGCATGCCAAGTCCCGCCGCCTGCACGCCCTGAAGGACCGGCTCGCGGTGGTGGAGGCGGAATGGGCGGCGGGCCGGGTGCATGTGGTGCGCGGCGGAAAGCGCCTCGCGAACACCCGCCACCACCTGCAGGCCGCCGGGCTGAGTGAGAGGGCGTGGCGGGAACGCTGGCGGGCGGAGCAGATGTTCCTGGCCGCAGACGGAGAGACGGGCAAGCGCTTCGGCAACGAGACGATCCGCGTCACCGACACCGGACAGGTCTCCCTCAAACTCCCGGCCCCGCTCGCCCACCTGGCCAACGCACCCTACGGCCGCTACCTGCTGGACGCGACCGTACGCTTCCAGCATCGGGGGCAGGAGTGGCTCGACCGGATCACCGCCCATCGGGCGGTGGCCTACCGCATCCACCACGACCCGGCGCGGGGGCGCTGGTATGTGACCGCGTCCTGGCAGCGCGCCGCCGTCCCCGTCCTGCCATTGGAGGCGGCGCTGGCCCGGGGTGTGGTGGGGGTGGACATGAACGACGACCACCTCGCCGCCTGGCACCTGGACGTGCACGGCAACCCGGTCGGCGATCCCCAAAGGTTCTTCTACGACCTGACCGGCACTGCCCAGCATCGGGACGCGCAGATCCGGCACGCGCTGACCCGACTGCTGCACCATGCCCGACGGTGCTGGGCGTCCGCGATCGCCATCGAGGACCTCGACTTCACCGACGGCACCGGCCGTGAGAAGCACGGCCGCAACAAACGCTTCCGCCGCCTCATCTCCCGCTTCCCCACCGCCAAACTCAAAGCCCGCCTCGTGTCGATGGCCGCCGAGCAGAACGTCGCGATCGTCGCGGTGGATCCGGCCTACACCTCCCGGTGGGGTGCGCAGCACTGGCAGAAACCGCTGACCACCCCACGACGCAAACTGTCCCGGCACGATGCGGCAAGCATCGCGATCGGGCGACGCGCCCTCGGGTATCCGATCCGGCGACGGACGGCACCGCCCCACCCCGACCAGAGTGATCGTGGTGGGCATCGGACCGCCCAGGCCCGACCGGAGACCCGGCGGCGTGAGGAAACCCGCCCCCACATTCCCAGACCGCGCACCGGATGCGCGCCGCCCGGCCGTGGAGCGAAAGCGGGCGACCAGGATGCCCAACACCGTTCGGGGCACCCGGCTGAGCAGCAGTCTTGGCAACAGGACTCACTCCCGCTCAGTCTGTAGGAACGGTTCGGGGCGTACGGACCGCGGAGACCAGGCGGGAGGCGACGGCCGGGGAGAGGACCGTGCGACCGTCGGCGGCCGCGCGGACGGCCGTGAAAAGTTCCTCGCGCGGGGCGTCCTTGAGGAGGTAGCCGGTCGCGCCCGCCTCGATGCTGGGGAGTGTGTCGGAGTCGGTGTCGTACGTCGTCAGCACGAGGACCTTGGCGCGGGCGCCCCGCCGACTCAGCTCGGCGATCGCGTCGACGCCGCCGCCGCCCGGCATGCGGAGATCCATCAGGATCACGTCGGGGTCGAGTGCGGCCGACTTCTCCAGCGCCTCGACGCCGTTCGACGCCTCCCCGAGGACCGTGGATCCGAGTGCGGACTCGAACATGCCGCGCAGACCGTCCCGTACAACGGGATGGTCGTCGACGATCAGCAGGGAGATCAGCACCTCGTCACTCATGGCGGACCAACGGTACGCGAGCCGACAGGGCCGTACCGTGCCCCGGCTCGGACTCGACGGTGAGGGCACCGGCGATGCGTTCGGCACGGGCGCGCATCCCGTCGAGACCGAAGCCACCGGAGGGGGTGCGTTCGGGGATGGCGAGCGGGTCGAAGCCGCGGCCGTCGTCGCGGATGTCGAGGACGACCTCCTCGCCCATGAAGGAGAGGGTGACGCCGACGCGGGTGGCGTGCGCGTGCCGGGAGGCGTTGGAGAGGGCCTCCTGGGCGATACAGAGGATGGTGGGAGGACCGTGACGCCCCTTTCGCGGATGTCCTCGATCAGCTCCCAGGTGTCGCGGCGGGCCCGCGGGTAGAGGCCGGTGGTCAGCTCGTCCAGGACGACGATCCGGCAGTTGCCGATGAGGGCCAGCGCGATGAACAGGCGCTGCTTCTGGCCACCGGACAGCTTGCCGAACCGGGTGGCCAGCTTCGGGGTCAGACCGAGGCGTTCGGCCAGCGGCCGCCAGTCCAGCGGGTGCGGATAGAAGGCGGCGTACAGTTCCAGCGCCTCGCGGACTGTGAGCTTGGCCTGGAGTTCGCTCTGCTGGAGCTGGGCGCCGAGCACGCCGGCGACCCGCGCGTGGTCGGTGACCGGATTCAGACCGGTGACACGGACGCAGCCCGCGTCGGGGGTCCGCAGCCCCTCGACGCACTCGACGGTGGTGGTCTTGCCGGCGCCGTTCGGGCCGAGGATGCCGAAGATCTCGCCCTCCTCGACGGTGAAGGAGACACCGTCGACGACGGCCCGGCCGCCGTAGGACTTGTGCAGGTCGCTCACTTCGATGACGGACATGACCCCAGCGTCCCGGCGCTGGGGCGGCCCGCACATCGGCCGTCGCGCTCGAACCGGCATCGACCGATCGGTTGATGCGGTGCCGCGACCCGTCGGGTTTCTGCCGTACGGACGTGGCGCCCCCGTCGTACGGCTCGCACGCCCCGCCACACAGCCCTCACCTCTTCACCGCACGACCCCCGCACCTTCCCCCGACGACCCTCGAACACGCAGGTCGCAGGTCCAGCGGCCGGTTCGGGTCCGGCCAAAACTCGGTGTTCGATGTCAGTGCCGGTCCGTAGGCTCACTGCTGATGTCCACGACACGTGCAACCGCCGAGGACCGCTCGGCGGTCAGAACCCTGCTGCGCCTGTGGCCGTACGTCCGCCCGGTGCGGGCGCGGCTGTTCAGCGCCGCGTTCGTCGCGGTGCTCGCCTCCTGTACGGGGCTGGTGATCCCGCTCGTCCTGAAGTGGATGGTGGACGGGCCGGTCGCCGACCGGGACCCGGCGGGGGTGTGGCTCGGGGCGTTGTACCTGCTGCTGCTCGGGCTCGCGGAGGCGCTGCTGTTCGGACTGCGGCGGTGGCTGGTGGCGCGGCCGCTGTCGCATGTCGAGGCGGAGATGCGGGCGGATCTGTACCGGCATCTGCAGCGGCTGCCGGTGGCCTTCCACGACCGGTGGGCGTCGGGGCAGTTACTGTCCCGGGGGACCACGGATCTGATGCTGCTGCGGATGTTCCTCGCCTTCCCGCTGACCTTCCTGCTGGTCAACGCCGTGACGATCCTGGTCGGTGTGGTGATCATGCTGGTGCAGGACTGGTCGCTGGGTCTGGTGATCCTGGTTCCGGCCGTCCCCGTGATGGTGACCTGCGTGATCTTCGAGAAGCGGTACTCCCTGGTGGCGCGGCGCGCGCAGGACCAGGTGGGTGACCTGACCACGGTCGTCGAGGAGAGCGTGCTCGGCATCCGCATCATCAAGGGCTTCGGCCGGCACCGCAGCCAGGCCCGGGCGTTCCGTGAACTGTCCCGCACCCTGCGCGGCACCGAACTGCGCAAGGCGGGGCTGCTGGCGACCATCTGGGGCGTCATCGTGACGCTGCCGGAGCTGGCGATCGGGGCGGCGCTGGTACTGGGGGCGGTGCAGGTGGCGGACGGGGAACTGTCGGCCGGCACCCTGGTCGCCTTCCTGTCGACGGCCCTCGCGCTGCGGTGGCCGGTGGACTCCATCGGCTTCCTGCTCGCGATGAGTCAGGATGCGGCCTCGGCGACCGAACGGTACTTCGAGGTGATGGACGAGGAGCCGGAGCCGAAGGGCAGTACCGGCGCGACGCGCGCCGAGGACAGCGGACTGCGCTTCCACCAGGTCCGCTTCCGCTACCCCGACGCCCCCGAGGACTCCCCGCCCCTCCTCGACGGCATCGATCTCCACATCCGCCCCGGCGAGTCCATGGCCCTCGTGGGCGCGACCGGAAGCGGCAAGACCACCCTCACCGCCCTGGTACCCCGCCTCCACGAGGTGACGTCGGGCCGGATCACGCTGGACGGGCAGGACATCACGGCCATGTCCAGGGAGGAGCTCCGCTCCAGGGTCGCCGTCGCCTTCGAGGAACCCACCCTGTTCTCCGCCGCTGTGAGCGAGAACGTCCTCATGGGCGCCGGCGGCGGCGCGGGAACCGTCGAGCTGGAGCGTGCCCTCGCCGTGGCCCAGGCCGACTTCGTGCACCGCCTCCCCCAGGGCACCGACACCCAGGTCGGAGAGCAGGGCCACAGCCTCTCCGGCGGCCAGCGGCAGCGCCTCGCGCTGGCCCGGGCGGTCGTCGGCAAGCCCCGGTTCCTCGTGCTGGACGACCCGCTGTCCGCCCTCGACGTGCACACCGAGGCAGCCGTGGAGGCCGCGCTGCGGGACGTCCTCGCGGACACCACCGCCCTGATCGTGGCGCACCGCCCGTCGACCGTTCTGCTCGCCGACCGCGTCGCGCTGCTGTCCGGCGGCCGGATCAGCGCCGTCGGCACCCATCACGAACTGCTGCGTACCAACGCCGAGTACGCCCACCTGATGGCCGGCACCGACGAGGAGGACGGCCGATGACGGCGACCACGACCACCGCACCGGACAAGGACTGGGACGAGGGCGAGGACAAAGGCAAGGACAAGGGCAAGAAGCAGCCGACCGGGGAACCCCACGGATCGGGCGACCCCTTCGACCGGGACGTCCTGCCCACTCCCCCGGGCGCCACCGGCACCCTCCTGCGTTCCCTGCTCGCTCCGATGCGGGCCCGGGTCACGTTCGCCTCGTTCCTGCTGCTGCTCCAGCAGGCGGCGGTGCAGGCGGGCCCGCTGCTGGTGGCGTACGCCATCGACCGCGCGGTGCCGGCGTTCCGGGACCACGACAACGGCCCGCTGATCGCCGTGGCGGTCGGCTATCTGCTGTGCGCGCTGCTCTCCGGCGGGCTCCAGTACGCGTTCGTCATCGCCTCCGCCCGCGTCAACCAGGACGTGCTGCTGGACCTGCGCGGCCGGATCTTCCGGCACGCGCAGGCGCTGAGCGTCGACTTCCACGAGCGGTACACGTCCGGCCGGCTGATCTCCCGCTCCACCACCGACGTGGAGTCGCTGCGCGAGCTGCTCAGCGAGGGCCTGCAGGAGCTGATCACGGTCATCCTGTCCTTCGTCTACATCTCGGTGCTGCTGCTCTGGCTCGACCTGGGGCTGGGCGCGGTCGCGGTGGCCTCCTTCGTGCCGCTGTACCTCCTCGTACGGTCGTACCGACGGCGAGCGGCGCGGGTGTACGGGAAGCGGTCCACGGCGATCGCCGCCGTGATCGTGAAGTTCGTCGAGACGATGAACGGCATCCGCCCCGTGCGCGCGTTCCGCCGCGAGGCCGCCAACGACGCCGACTTCGCCACCCTCAACAAGCGGCACGAGCGGACCAACGGGGACGCGCTGCTGGAGATGGCCCGCTATGTCGTCAGCTCCCGGCTGGTCGCCAACACGGCGGTCGCGCTGATCGTGCTGTGGGGCGCCTACCGGGTGGCGGACGACTCGCTGGAGCTGGGTGTGCTGGCGGCGGCGGTGCTGTATCTGCGGCGGCTGTACGACCCGATCGACCGGCTCGGGATGTTCCTGAACTCCTACCAGTCGGCGGCGGCCTCGCTGGAGAAGATCGCGGGGCTGCTGGCACAGACGCCGTCCGTGCCGGAGCCGGCTTCTCCCCGGGAACTCCCGCCGCTGGAGTCGGAGTTCCCCGGCCGCGAGGTGGTCTTCGACGGGGTCCGGTTCGCCTACCGCACCGGCGGCGAGGTGCTGCCCCGCTTCGATCTGACGCTGCCGGCCGGGCAGACGGTCGCGGTCGTCGGCTCGACGGGTGCGGGCAAGTCGACCCTGGCCAAGCTGCTGGCCCGGTTCTACGACCCCACCGAGGGCCGGGTCCTGCTCGACGGTGTCGACCTGCGCGAGCTGTCCGTGCCCGAACTGCGGCGCGGGGTGGTCATGGTGACGCAGGAGGCGTTCCTGTTCTCCGGCACGGTCGCCGAGAACATCGCCATCGGACGGCCGGACGCCACCCGAGAGGACATCGAGCGGGCCGCGAAGGCGATCGGCGCGCACGAGTTCATCAGCTCCCTGCCCGACGGCTACGACACGGACGTCCGCAAGCGCGGCGGACGTATCTCCGCCGGTCAGCGCCAACTCGTCGCGTTCGCACGGGCCTTGCTCGCCGATCCGGCTGTGCTGATCCTGGACGAGGCGACCAGCTCGCTCGACATCCCGGGCGAACGGGCCGTGCAGCGGGCGATGGCGACGGTCCTCAACGGCCGTACGGCGGTGGTGATCGCGCACCGGCTGTCGACCGTGGAGATCGCCGACCGGGTGCTGGTGATGGAGCACGGCCGGATCGTGGAGGACGGCACCCCGGCCGAACTCATCGCGGAGACCGGCCGGTTCGCGGATCTGCACCGGGCGTGGCGGGACAGTCTGGCGTGAGGGTGCGGGGGCCAGGGGGAGCCTTGCGGGGGGAGCGGTGATCGACGCGTACGAGGATCCCGGCACGCCCGACTGTCGCGGCGGCTGGCGGTACCTGTGGTGGCTGGTGCTGCGGCAGCCGGGGCGGTCGGCGGCGGGCGCGCTGCTGGGCAGCGTGTGGATGGTGCTGCTCGCGGCGACGCCGTTCCTGATGGCCAAGGCGGTGGACGAAGGGCTGGAGAAGGGCGACCTGGGGGCGCTGGCCCTGTGGACCGGTCTGCTGGTGGCGGTCGGGGCGTTCAACGCCTGGCTGAGCATCATGCGGCACCGCACGATGACCCGGGTGCGGATGGACGCCAACTTCCGCACCGTCAAGGTCGTCGTCGGCCACGCGGTGCGCCTCGGGGCCGCGCTGCCCCGGCGGGTCGGCGCCGGGGAGGTCGTGACCATCGGGGTCGGCGACGTGAACCAGATCAGCTCGGCCCTCACGGTCATCGGGCCCGGCGTCGGCGCGGTCGTCGCCTACCTGGTGGTCGCCGGACTCCTGCTGACCGTGTCCACGCAGCTCGCCCTGGTGGTGCTGCTCGGGGTGCCGGTGGTGGCCGTGCTCGTCGGCCCGCTGATGCTCCGGTTGCAGGGCACGGAGGCGGAGTACCGGGAGCGGCAGGGCGTACTGACGGCACGCATCGGCGACCTCGCGAGCGGACTGCGCGTCCTCAACGGGCTCGGCGGCAAGGGCCTGGTCGCCGACGCCTTCCGGCACGACTCGACGCGGCTGCGCGAGCAGGGCTACCGGGTCGGCGCGGTCACCAGCTGGATGCAGGCGCTCGGAGTCGGGCTGCCCACGCTGTATCTCGCGGTGGTGACCTGGATGGCGGCCCGGATGACCGCCCAAGGGACGCTCACCGTGGGCCAGTTGGTGTCGGTGTACGGCTATGTCGCTGTGCTGGTGCGCCCGGTGGCGTACTTCCTCGACTGGGGCTACCAGCTCGGCCGGGGTGTGGTGGCCGCCCGGCGGGTCGTACGGCTGCTGCGGGTGGCGCCCGAGCCGGACGCCGGGACGTGCGAGGCCCCCGCCGAGCCGTCGGCGCTGCACGACCCGGAGTCCGGGGTGCGGGTGCCGCCGGGGCGGCTGACCGCGCTGGCCGGGGCCCGGCCCGCGGACGCGGCGGCCGTCGTCGACCGGCTCGGCCGGTACGCGCCGTCGGCGGTGACCTGGGGCGGGGTACGCCTGGACGCGGTGCCGTTGCCGCAGGTCCGGGCCCGGATCCTGGTCGCCGACCACGAGGCCGACCTGTTCGCGGGGCCGTTGCGGGACGTGGTCGGCGGGCGCGGGGAACCGGCCGACGCGGAGATCATGAGGGCGGTGCGGGCCGCCGCGGCCGAGGACCTGGTGCGGGGCCTGCCGGACGGGCTGGACTCGGCGATCGACGCGCAGGGACGCAACCTCTCCGGCGGGCAGCGGCAGCGGGTCCGGCTGGTGCGGGCGCTGCTGGCCGACCCGGAGGTCCTGCTGGCCGTCGAACCGACCTCCGCGCTGGACGCTCACACGGAGGCGGCCGTGGCGTCCCGGCTGCGGGAGGCACGCCGGGGTCGTACCACCGTGGTCACCACCACGTCCCCGCTCATGCTCGCCCGTGTGGACACCGTGCACTACCTGGTCGACGGCAAGGTCGCGGCCACCGGCACCCACCAGCGGCTGCTGGCGGAGGAACCCGGGTACCGGGCGCTGGTGACGCGGGACGCCCACACTTCCGGCGAGGAGATCGCCACCGGTACCGAGGAGATCGTCGGATGACCAGTACCGAGGAGATCGTCGGATGACCCGGGGACAGCTCCCCGTCGCCGACCCCGGCGCCGTACGGCGGGCCTCCGTACGGCTGGTGCGCGCCGACGGGCGGGCCTTCGCCGGAGTGCTCGCGCTGAACGCGGCGGCCGCCGGGGTCGGGCTCGCAGGGCCGTGGCTGCTGGGGCGGATCATCGACGAGGTACGGGCCGGGGGCGGTGTCGACGCGGTGGACCGGGCCGCGCTCGGGATCCTGGTCTGTGCGGCGGCCCAGCTGCTGCTGGCGCGCTGGGCCCGGTACGCGGGGCACCGGTTCGGCGAGCGGACGCTGGCGCGGGTGCGCGAGGAGTTCGTGGACCGGGCCCTGGCGCTGCCCGCGTCCGTGGTGGAGCGGGCCGGCACCGGCGACCTGACGGCCCGCGGGACCGCGGACGTGGCCACCGTCGGCACCACGCTGCGCGACGCCGGACCCCAACTGCTCATCAACACCGTGCAGGCACTGTTCCTGCTCGGCGCGGTCTTCGTGATCGACCCGCTGCTCGGCGCCCTGGCCGTGCTCGGCCTGATGCCGGTCTGGTTCGCCCTGCGCTGGTATCTGCGCCGCGCCCGGGACGCCTATCTCGCCGAGGGCGCGGCGAACTCGGAGGTCGCCGAGACGCTCGCGGCGACCGCGGCGGGGGCCCGCGCGGTGGAGGCGTTCCGGCTGCGGGAGCGCCGGGTCGCGGTGAACCGTCAGGCGCTGGAGCGGTCCCGGCGCAGGCGCCTGTACACGCTGTACCTGCGCTCGGTGTTCTTCCCGGTGGTGGAGGTCTCGTACCTCCTCCCTGTGGCGGGGGTGCTGCTGCTCGGCGGAGTGCTGCACACGCACGGGACGGTGAGTCTCGGGGCGGTCGTGGCGGCGGCGCTGTATCTGCGGCAGTTCGAGGGGCCGCTGGACGAGATCCTGGTCCGGATCGAACAACTGCAGAGCAGCGGCGCCTCCTTCGCCCGGGTGGAGGGCCTCGCCGGTGCCCCGCGGGCCGACGAGGACCACGGCTCCCCCGCCGCCCCGGCGGACGACCGGATCGACGTGACCGACGTGCGCTATGCCTACGACCGGGGCCGCCAGGTACTGCACGGGGTGGACCTGACCGTGCGTCCCGGGGAGCGGCTGGCGGTCGTCGGTCCCTCCGGTGCCGGGAAGTCCACACTGAGCAGGCTGCTGGCCGGGGTCGACGCGCCGAGCACGGGGGCGGTGACGGTGGGCGGGGTGCCCGTCGTCGGGCTCGGCCCGGAGCAGCTGCGCCGGCAGGTCGTCCTCGTCACGCAGGAGCACCACGTGTTCCTGGGCACGGTCCGCGACAACCTGCTGATCGCCGAACCGGCCGCGACGGACGAGCAGTTGTGGTCCGCCCTGACGACGGTCGGCGCCGACACCTGGGTGCGGGAGCTGCCCAATGGGCTCAACACCGAGCTGGGCGAGGGAGGTTGCCGTACGGACGGCTCCCAGGCGCAGCAACTCGCCCTGGCCCGGGTGGTCCTGGCCGACCCGCACACCCTGATCCTCGACGAGGCCACGGCCCTGCTGGATCCGACGACCGCCCGGCACACCGAGCGCGCCCTGGCCGCCGTACTGGAAGGCCGTACGGTCATCGCGATCGCCCACCGCCTGCACACGGCCCACGACGCCGACCGGGTGGCCGTGATGGAGGACGGCCGCCTGACCGAACTCGGCACGCACGAGGAACTGGTGGCGGCGGGCGGGGCGTACGCGGCGCTGTGGGGGTCGTGGCACGGGGATGCCGGGCCGGGCGGGGACTCTGCGCCACAGCACTGAGCACGACCGTTCAGCTGAGGAAAAGGCTCGATGTATCAGACACTCACTGCCACCGATTTGGTCATGAATTCGCGTTGCGCGCGTCTTCGTACACCACATGGAGGGGTGGATCGGTCGGGAGGGGTTCGAAGCGCTGGGGCGTGCCGGGGCGGAGCGCCGGCGATACCGCCGCCCAGACCGCTCGGGCCTGGTCGTCGTCGTATGCCGCGAAGTCCGGGCCGGCCTGCAGCCAGATCGCTCCGCCGGCCAGTTCTTCCACTTCGTGGAAAGCTCCGGAATCAAGCAACGCTTGTTTCCCGCCCACAGCGGCGGAAAGCTCTTTCGGGCATACCGTTACCCAACTGTACCCGCGAAGGTACTGTCGGCTCTCGGATACCGTCTGCTTCGGAAGAAGCCAGGGCGGACCCAGCACTGTCTCCAGTGGCGTCTTTCCCAGAGTGTAAAGGTGAGCGATGTGACCGAATGACGGGTCCAGCGTGTTCGCCTGGGTCTTCATAAAGCGCAGAAAGGCTCTCTGGAAGCCGGGGTCGCGCAGGGAATCCTCGGGAATGTTACAGCCGAGACGCACCCACGATTCCGCCTTTTCCAGGCGCTCGACCGTGAGTCGGGCCAGCCGGAGGCGAGGCTGGCAGTCGGCCCCCAGCTTGGAGATACCGACTTCAGCGGAGAAGGGGCCAGTGGAGACCTTACGGTAGAACCAGTCGAGGTTCTTCTCGGAAATAACTCTGGCCGAATCGCGAAGATTGCGCCCGACCCGCTCGGTCACCCCGCAGAAGCCCCACCATGAATCCGGAGGGCCGAGCGGGCCTCCACGCATCCCCTTCGGGTCGAGCGGAGGCCCGCTGAGAATGGCCCCCAGCTCATCAGGGAAGAGGTCACGCAGCGCACCCTCGAACCACTCCCTCATGCTGCCCGAGTACTCGGCCTCAGAACGAAACTCGACATCGATCTCGCCTCGTACCACGAATCCACCCTCGGCCACGCGACACCTCACTATGGGTTGCAAGTTTTCAGCCTGTGAGTCAGCGGACGAGAGTGTATCAGAGCATAAAATCATCCAACAGATTTACCCCCTCGCCGTCGGTACAACTTGACAACGAAGGGGCAAATCCAGGAATAACCTACGGCACTATCGGAATCGGCATCGGGACGGGGCCCACGGGACTGGTCGGAGTGAATGGACTGTTTGACCAATCATGGAGTTCGACGTTCCTGTGCCACCAATCGGCAAAGGAATTCAGCAACCCCAGGGACGATCCGCCGCCAGCCACAGTGGCTGCCGGAACAAGGTCCGGCTTCGGCTGGTACAGCGGACGAGTCTTGACCCACTCCGGACGTTTGCCGCTGATCGGGACCGGCGAGGGCATGGCCGACGGCGAGGGAGTCGCGGTCACACGTGGCGTGGGTACCGGATCATCGTCGTCCTCGCTCACGGTGTAGGTGATGATGCCTCCCGTCGCGGATTTGGCTGTGATCATCTTGTTGGGATTACTGAGGCTCGGTGTGGGACCGAGTTCGGGAACGATGTCAGCGCCCGCCACAACGATTCGGTTGTCCCCGGAAGCCGCCAGCATCTCCTGAAGCTGCTCGATGTACCTCGCCAACTGAGCGGGACCTGCTGCCTCAGCCGGGCCGCCGGCCTGCTTCACTTCCCAGACCTCGACCCGGTCTTTGCCCCAGCGGACGATGTCGGCCCAGCCGTACTCGCCGTTCCCCTTGGCCGATCCTCCATCGATCCGCACTTCGTTGTCGAAGTCGTCGCCCGGGTAGTGGGACTTGAGCCAGGTGGTCGCCATCACGACTGCCGTGTCGTGGTTCCCGCTGAGGTCCTTGTACCACGGCTCTTCGGCGTCGGCTTCTTGGTTCCGGCCGACCGTGGTGGCGTTGCAGCCCTCGACGCCCGCACACAGGGCATCAACCGATGTATGACCGTCGAGTTCAATGCCCGAAATCGGATTTCCGCCCGTGAAGGCGTAGCGGTTCCCGGTGAAGGGGTCTGCGCCGAGGTTCATGTCCGCCAGGGCGCCGCTGTACATGTCCCGGGTGGTGAACCGGTTGAGCCCCGGGTCGTAGTTCCGGAAGCCCATGTCGTAGGTACCGGACTGGGCGTCCCACCGCTTGGCGTTGAACCGGTAGGGGTTGTAGGCCTCCTTGGTCGGGTCCGTTGTGCTCGGCTTGTCGATGCCGGTGAACTCGGAGGTGTCGTCCTTGCCGTAGGCGGTGTAACCGTACGTCGCCTTGGCGTCGCCGTTGTTGTCCGTGAGGGTCTCGACGTCGGTATGGCCGTTGTAGCCGTAGTAGCCGTCCTCGGTCGTGCCGTCGCTGTTGTACTTGATCTGCGACAGGCGCTGGCCCCACGGGCTGTACTGGTACGACTTGGTCAGGGTGCCGGCGACCTTCTCGTCCAGGACCTCACTGGAGAGGCCCAGGTACTCGAAGTCCGTCGTCTTGCCGTCCGCCGTCTTGGAGGCGGTGCGGTCGAGCGGGTCGTAGGTGTACGTGGTCGACTTCAGCGCGCCCGTGGAGTCCGCCTGCTGGGACTCGATGACGTGGTCGAAGCCGTCGTACACGCTCCGCGAGATGATCTTTCCGCCGGAGGTGACCGATTCCTGGCGGCCGAACGGGTCGTAGTTGTGGTTCGCCGTCAAACCGCCGACGATGCCGGCGCTCAGCAGGCGGTTGCGGTCGTAGGTGTAGTTGGTCGTGGTGCCGCCCACGGTCTGGCTGATGACGTTGGCGTTGTTGTCGTGGACGTACGTCTCGGTGCCCGCACCGTTGCCCGTCTTCACCGCCTTCGTCAGGCGGCTGGCCGGGTCGTAGGTGTAGTCCGTGGTGGACGACAGGTACGCCGCGTGGTTGTCGGCGTTCATCTTCTGCGCCACGTCCTGCGCCTTGTTCCCGTTGGGGTCGTAGGCGTAGGTGTGCGAGGCGACGAGGGTGCCGCCCGCCTTCTTCTCCGTCGTGGCCTTGAGGGCCGCGTCCAGGTAGTAGGTGTAGTCGACGGTGTTGCCGTTGGCCTTGGTCTCCTTCAGCTTCTGGCTGCGGTCGGTGTACGTGTACGACGTCACCTTCGGGCTCGCGTCCGTCGCGGACTTGCCGACCGAGACAGTCTTGACCATTTCGCGCAGGTCGTAGGTGTACTTGGAGAACTGGTCGGGGTGAGTGATCGTGTCCGGCTGGCCGTTGGCGTCGTAGGTGTACGACGTCGCCTTCTTCTGCTGGCCGAGCAGCGACTCGGTGACCTTCTGGACCTGGTTCAGGCCCGTGTAGGCGACCGTGTAGGCGTCGATCTTCGCGCCGGACGACGTGTCATCGATCTTGGTGAGGTTGGCGTTGGCGTCGTAGGTGTAGGCGAAGGTCTTCTTCTCGTTGTCGACCTCGGTGGTGGTGTCACGCACCAGCTTCACCGCGTCGGCGACGACCGTGCCGGCGCTGTTCTGGAACAGCTGGAGCTTGGCGTCGTTGCCCTGCTTGAAGCTGTACGAGCCGAGCGAGACCCAGGTGCCGGTGCCCGCGTTCTGGTCGAGGGTCTTGTCGGTCGTGGTGTTCTGACCTTGCGCGTCCTTGTGCGTGACGGTGTACTTCGCCGCGGTGGCGGCGCCGGTCACCTTCGGGAACTTCACATAGGCGGCATAGGTGCCGTCCTTGGGAATGTTCAGCGTCCAGGTGAAGGCATCCGTGCCCGTGCCCGCCGCGTGCGTGGCGTGGTTGTAGCCCTGCTGCCCGGTGATGTCTGCCTTGGTCCAGGTGCCGGTGGAGGAGGTGTTCTGGGTGTCGGAGTTGTCGACCAGCACCACCGCGCTACCGACCGGCACACCGTCGTCCGAACGCGACTTGAGTTTGCCGTCCGGGTAGTACGACCACGACATGGTGCGGTTCGAGGAACCGCCCGCCGACGTCAGCGTCCGGGCCGTCTGCTCGCCCAGCTCGGTGTAGTCGTAGGTGGTGGTGATGTCCCACGGATCCGTCGCGGACTTCACCCAGCCGTTGTCGAAGTAGCCGTAGGTGGTGTCGTTGCGGACCGTCTGGCCCTCCGACGGCGGCAGCGAGGTCTTGGAGACCCTGCCCACCGCGTCGTAGAACGTCTGGGTGTAGACGTTCGGGTTGTTGTAGCGGGCGTCGCCCGAGCTCGGGTCGTACGGCTGGTACTGCTTGACCGGCCGGTTCAGCGCGTCGTACTCGGTGCGCCCGGTGAAGTCGTCAGCCGTGGCCGTCGCCGTGCCACGCGGCGTGATCACCTTGGTGGTGTTGCCGACCTGGTCGTACTCGTACTTCGTCGTGTTGTAGGTGATCGGCGCGGTGCCCGAGTGCGGGACCTGCACCTGAGTGGCCTTGCCGCGCTCGTCGTACGTGATGAGCGTGGTGTTGTTCTCGGGATCCGTTGCGGAGACGACCAGGCCGTCCTTGTCGTAGGCCTTCTTCGTCGTCTTGCCGGCCGCGTCCGTGACTGACGTGACCCGGTGGTCCAGGTCGTAGGCCGTCTTGGCGGTGTAGTCGGTGGTGGCCGTCGTCGCGTTCTTCTTGGGGTCGATGACCGTGACGACGTTGCCGACGTTGTCGTACTCGTAGCTGATCTTGTCGCCGATGGCGTTCACCACCGACGTCAGCTGGTAGATCGGGTTGTAGGTGTTCGTCGTGACGTAGTCCGTCGCATCCGACGTCGTCAGCGTGCCCTTGGGCTCCGTCGTCGTCTTGAGGTTGCCGGCCTTGTCGTACGTGTAGGTCGTCACCCGGTCGTCCGACGTGGAGGTGTCCTTGGGCGCCGTGGCCGAGGTGACCTGGTCCGCGGCGTCGTACACCGCCGTTGACACCGCACCGTTCGGCGCCGTTGACTTCGTGACGTTGTCGTTCGCGTCGTACTCCTGCGCCGGGGTCGTGATCAGCACGCCCGCCGCCTGGTCCTTGGGCACCGACTTGACCAGCGGACGCCCGAACGTGTCGTACGTCTGCGTGGTCACCTTCTGATTGGCGTCGGTGACCTGCTTGACCTGGCCGCGCTCGTCGTACACGAACGACGTGGACTTGCTCAGCGCGTCGGTGATCGTGGCCGGATAGCCGGTCGGGCCGAAGCCGCTGTAGTTGGTCGCGTTGGTGTTCGCGTCCGTGGCCTTGGTCAGCTCACCGTAGGCGTCGTAGGTGTACGACGTGGTGTAGTCGCCGGCGACCGTGGTGGTCGCGACGCCCTTGGGGTCGGTGACCGTCTTCAGGTTGCCGAAGCTGTCGTAGCCGAACTGCCAGGCGCGGCCCTCGGGGGAGGTCTTGCGGAACAGGTCGGCCGAGTAGCCGTCCGCGCGCGTCTGGTACTCGTACTTCGACGCGTTCGCCGGCCACTTGGTGGTGTCCGCCACGCAGGTGGTCGTCTGGTCCGGGACTCCGGACTTGTTGTTCTCCGCGTCCCGCTGCCAGAGCGGGTAGCCCGTCTTCTGGTCGTAGCAGAACGCGGTCTTGGCCCCGTTGGTCTCCTCCAGGTACGTGACGTTGTTGTCCGCGTCCCACGACATCTTCGTCGCCTCGGACTTGGCGTTCGTGTTCTGCACCGGGCGGCCGAAGTCGTCCGTGACGTACTGCGTCGCGTGCGTCTCGGGGTCGGTGACCGTGGTGTCGGTGAACTTCGTGTTCGTGGTGTCCGCCGCATACGCGAAACCCGTATCACCGTTCAGACGGTCCGTGATGGTCTTGGTCCACCAGTGGTACTTCGGGTCGTCACCCGTCTGCGGCGCGTAGTACGCCAGCCGCGTGTCGTGGCCGCGCGGGTCCGTGGCCTTGACCAGCTTGACGTTCTTGTTGCCCTGGGTGGCGTCGTAGGTGAACTTGAAGACCTTCGGCTGGCTGGAGCCGTCACCGTCGGTGAACTGACCGAGCAGGCCCTTGTCCGTGTAGAAGAAGGAGACCTTGCGGCCCGAGATGTCGCTGACCGACTTCACGTGGTCGTAGATCTTCGAGTTCGTCAGGTTCGAACCCGTGACCTTGGCGCCCGTGGCGTCGATGTAGTCGTACGACGCGTCGCCCTTCTTGTAGTAGTCGACCGTGAGCGACTTACGGCCCGCCGGGTCGGTGACGTACGTCAGGAACTTGGTCGGTTTGTTGTTGGACCTGCGCTCCTCGTACGTGTACGTCTGCGTGTTGCCGTTCTTGTCGACGATCGACGTCAGGTAGCCGTCGCAGCCGAAGAAGAAGCGCGTGCCGTCCGGGCGCAGGAGTGTCCAGGCGTCCGGGACCGGGTCCTTGTCCGGGGTGCAGTCCAGGCCCGTCTTCATGGTGATCTTGTAGTGGACGCCGGCCGGGGCCTTCCAGCTGCCGTCGGCCTGCTTGGTGAAGACGTGCGTGGTGCCGTCGCCGTCGGGCAGGCGGATCTCCGTGGCGTTGGCGTTCGGGTTGGGGTGGAAGTCCAGCGGGGCGCCCAGGCGGATGGGGCCCGCCAGCTGCGCCGACCAGCCCGCGCCCGAGACGGTGTCGCTCGTGTCCAGCGAGTTGTACGAGAATCTCGCGAAGGTCGTCAGACCGCGGCCGGGGTTGCTGAACGCGTTGTACGACCAGACGCTGTTGCCCGAGGCGACGTTGTTCATCACCGTGGAGCCGGCGCCGGTGTTCTTGCCGGTGTAGGAGTAGAACTTCTCCAGGCCGAGGCTGTTGGATGTGGGGTCCTCCACCGCCACATTCTGCTTCAGGGACGGGGTGCCGCCGGTTCCGGCGGACAGCCAGCTGCCGTCGGAGACCTTCCTGATGTCCCAGCCGAGGACGTAGTCCGTGCGCTTGTTGCCGGAGTCCGAGTTGATCGGCGTCTTGACCTGTGCCTGGATCGTCGCCGACTGGCCCGGTGACAGGGCCGGGATGGCGGTGGAGAGCTGGTTGCCGCCGGTCGTCACGTCCGTGTCGTCCGGGAGCTTCCAGGTGTACGACAGCTGCCGCTCACCGCTCGCCCAGGCCGAGCTCGTGGTGTTGGTGACCGTGAAGTTCACCGTGTACGCCGAGTTCGGGGTCATGCGGGCCGGGGTCTGCGGCGCGTAGTACGTGTCCTCGGTCGTGGAGTCGACGTAGATCACACGCAGCAGCGGGCCGATCTGCTGGTCGGACGTCTCCGAGGCGAGGAACACGGTCCGTTCCTGGGGACCCGTGGTGCTCTCGTCCTTGAGCTTGATCAGCGCGCCCTTGTTGGACGTCGGGGTCTTCACCCAGCCCTGAGTGAGCGACGTGGCGTCCCACCAGTGCCGGCCCACCTCCGAGACCGAGGCGACGGTGTCGGAAACGGTCGAGGAGAAGTCACCGCCGGCCGCCGTCCACGCGGTCGAGGAGGTCGCGTTGTTCCAGGTGGTCGTCGTCTCGTCGAAGTCCTTGTTCAGGCCGTGGAGTTCGTAGATCGCGCCGTTGGTGTCGGTGGTGGTCTCCGCGCCCCACAGGAACAGCCGGGACTCCAGCACCGTGGCGGTGGCGGGCAGAGCGCTCGTGGGGAACTTCATCACGGCGCGGGTCTTGCCGTAGGTCGGCGAGTTGTTGCCCACCGTCATCCACGTCTGGCCCGCGCCGGCCGACTGGATGGCGTCCTGGTTGGTCGTCGGCTGGGTGGAGGACAGCGTCGAGTCGGTGGCGCCTGCCGCGGTGCCCTGGATCAGCCGCATGGTGCGGCCCGCCTTCGGCACGCCGACGATGCGGGTCGGTGAGCCGAGCAGCTGGCCGTCCACCGTCCTGACCACGATCTGGTAGTAGTACGACCGCCCGATCTCCGCCGCCGACGAGTCGGGCGTCGGTGTCGCCGTGGTGTCCGTGTACGTGGTCGCGTTCTTGTCGATCGGGGCCACCAGGGTGGCCGCGGACGGGGTGAACGCCTGCTGCGTGGAGCGGTGCAGCTGGTACTCGGCGATGTTCAGGTCCGCATCGCCGGTGGTGTTGGAGTACGCCTTCCACGACAGCTCCGGGCCGGTGGAGTGGATCACCGTGGGTGAGTTCAGCTCGGTGCCGACCTTGCCGTAGGTCACCGTCAGCCGGGGGATCGTGGAGGTTTCGCCGCCGTAGTCGCCGTCGCCGGACTCGTAGCGGGGGCCGCCGAGGGGATTGTTCGCCTCGTCGGTCGCCTTCAGCACGAATCCGTTGTTCGTGGCGGTGCCGTCGACCCACTTCTGCACCGTGTCGCCGACCGGGAAGCTGTGCCAGCGGTTGTACTGCCCCGCAGACTTGGTGATCTTCGCCGGGTCGACCAGGCGCACCGCGTCCGCGATCAAGGCCTGGCTGGTCGCCACGGACGTGTCCTTGAGCTCGACCTTGTAGGCGCCGCCCTTGTTGAAGCTGAGCTCGTTGGTGTCGCCGCCCAGCGAGGTCCACACGCCGCCCGTGCCGGTGGTCTGGTTGACGGTGTAGGTGCTGGTCGCCCCGCCGGCCGCGGTCACCGTGTAGGGGGCGTTGGTGGCCCGGTTGGCGCCCTGCACATAGTGCGCGTCCACCCGGTAGCTGGCCGTCTCGGGCACGCGCACCGGCCAGGTGAACTTGTCACCGGTGAGCGAGTCGAGGTTGGAGCGGAAGGTGTCGCCGACCGCGTTCGTGGTCGCGCCCGAGGTCGGCCAGGCGCCGACCGCCGCCGTGCCCGCGTCCTCGTCGTCGACCTGCACCGTCGTCGCGGACTGCTCGCCCACCAGACTGCTGGTGTTGGACCAGGTCGCCGTCGTCTCGTCCCAGGCTCCGGTGGCCCGGTACACGCCGATCTGAGTGTTGGTTGTGGCGGTGGTGTGCGCCTGGTCGAAGTACATCTCCAGCCGCGCCGAGTCGATTTTCGTGCCCGAGGGGATCTCGTCCAGCGGGAACTTGATCAGCGAGCGGGAGTTCGCCGTGGCGGAGGTGCGGCCCGCCGACAGTTTCCACGTGGTGTTGAAGTTCGTCGACGGCTGATCCGACAGCACCATCGTGTCCTGGGACTGCGACGGTGACGGCGCGATCGTGATCGTCGGGTCGATCACCACCGGGTACTGGCGGTCCTTCGCCGCCAGCCACTTCGCGTCCGGCGTGACCGTCAGCTTCCAGGACTTGCCGTCCCTGTTCAGCTTCTGGGTGACCTTGGTGCTGTAGGTACGGCCGAAGACGGAGGAGTCCGCCTTCTTCGCGTCCGTCATGTACGGCGCGGGGATCACCATCACGGGGGTGTGCGGCAGCTCCCCGTACAACGCGATGGAGCCGTCCTTGCGCGCCTTCGGTATCAGCCCGTCGGTGTCCAGCGTGAACGTGAACTGCACCGGCCCGTTGGGGCGTTCGGCGAGGGTGATGTTTTCCTTCACCCGGCCCGGGCCCACCACATACTGCAGGTCAGCGCTCTGCGCCGCGTCCTTGTAGGTGACCGTGGAACCGTTCGCCGCCGGCTTCAGCGCACCGGCCGCGCCGTCAAGGCCGAGGGTGACCGAACGACCGTCCGGCGACTGGAAACGCACCAGCCGGTCCGCCTCGGTGCCGAACCAGCTCCGCCCCTCGTTCGTCGTGTTGGCGAACTCGAAACCCTTCGCCTCCGACGCCCGGACCGTCGTGTCGACCGGCTTCCAGGAAGCCTGCTTACCCGACCCGGAAAGATACGACGTCGGCACCGCAGACAATTCTGCTTCGATACGCCCGTCCGACATCTGCCAGAACCGTGCGTTTGCCGTACGTTTACCTGTCAGTTCCCTGACACGCTTCGCCTTCGGATCGCTCTTGGGCCAGGAAACCTTCCCCCGGTCCGCCACCCCCAATTCATCATGGGACGGTGGATCGTCCAGCGCTCCGCTATCATCGCCGTCATCCGCGAACCAGCCCTTGACGGTGTCGATAATGCCCTTGTCGTCACCGTCATCAGCGGGCGCCGCATACGCGACCTGGGGCAACGCGGTGCTGGTCACCGCGGCTACCACCAGGCACGCCATCAGCCTGCCCAGTCTGGGTCTCACGCCAAGCCTTTCCTCGTGCGTCATGGCATAAACATGCCGCCGGAAAATCAACCTCACCCACGGGAATGCGAGCACATGGGCAGGGGTGCCGGGTTTCTAGTCATTCCGGTGACGCAATGTCAAGCGTTCGGACAATACGGACTATTGACCTGGAGTGGGCCGCCGTATGCCCGATATTTCCCCTCGCTGGCCTTCGACCGACTGCGTCGTGTATAACCCCGCTCGGTTGAATCCCGGGCAGTCGGCATTTCGAAGGGAAGTATTCATGGGCGGCACAACACGGAAATCCGAAAAACCACGGCCGGAGACCGAAGAGCCCGACACGCCGACCGGCCCGGAACCGGTCGCGGCCATGCGGTCGCTCTGCCGGCGCGCGGACCGCTCGGGCCTGATCGTGGCCGGCGCGGCACTGGCCGCCTGCGGGGGGCTCGTTCTCTACGGGGTCCTCGACCCTGGTGCGAACGCCAAGAAGTCGGAACACCGCACTCCTACCGCCTCGGTCACCTACGAGGTGTCCGGCCAGGGCACTGCCGACATCACCTTCCAGGCCCGCAGCGAGGCGGGAAAGGCCACCGCCGTCAAAGCCGCCGCCCTGCCCTGGCGCAAGACGGTCGACGTTCCCCTCGGCCAGGCCCCGACCGTGAGCATCACCCTCGGCGAGAACGGCGGGCAGGCCCGCTGCACCCTGGCGATCGGCGGCCGCTACGTCCAAAGCGCCACTGCCAGCGGCACGTTCGGCCGCGCCACCTGCACCGGCGCCCTGCCCACCCCACCCGCGACCGCGAGCTGAGCTCGCCCTCCCCCCTCTCTCAAGGAGTTCCACGTGTACGCCCTTCCCCGGAAGGTTCTGATCGGCGCCGCAGTTCTCAGCACCCTCACCGTGACCTCCGCCTGCGGCGGGCCGGACGACCAACAGGCCGCGGCCTCCGACTCGGTCGAGATGCCGCAGTCGAACGACCCCTCCACCGACGCCTCCGGTAACGCGTCGCCCAGCGCCTCCGGATCCCCCTCCGCCAGCCCCTCGACCGCCGCCTCCAGCCGGGTGTCCACCTCCACCTCGCCCTCGCCCTCGGCATCCGCTTCCGCATCGGTCGGTGACGCGAAGGGGGCCGGACAGTCAGCCAGCAGCACGGGATCGCGGACGGGTTCCGGCGACACGGGATCCGCCGCACAGGCCCCCGCTGCCCCCGACTTCCCGGTGCCCGTCGAGACCGGCGACGCCACCCAGCTGATCACCGTCAAAGCGAGCGGGTCCTACGCCACCGTCACCGCCTGGGCCAAGGGATCAACGGGCTGGAAGGCGCAGTTCAGCACCAGCACCGGCCGGGTCGGCTCCAACGGCGTGACGGACGGGGCCACCCGTCGGCAGAGCACGTACACCACCCCTACCGGCACCTACACCCTCACCGAGGGCTTCGGCAACGAGGCGGGCGGCACTTCCATGCCGTACCACCGGGTGACGAACGACGACTGGTGGGTCGAGGACCCCGAGTCGAAGTTCTACAACTCCATGCACGGCGAAGCCGGCGCCGACTTCCCCCTCACCGAGTCCGGCGACCGAGGCAGCGAGCATCTCATCAACTACCCAACCCAGTACGCCAAGGCCCTCGTCATCAACTTCAACCGCTGGCCCGCCACCCCCGGCCGCGGCGCCGGCATCTTCATCCACGTAAACGGCAACGGCGCCACCGCCGGCTGTGTCTCCGTGCCCCGGGCCACCATGGACCGCATCATGGGCTGGATCACGCCCTCCGCCCACCCTCGGATCGCCATCGGCTGAGCGTCGCCAACCATCGCCGCCCGCTGTCCACCAGGGCTGGTGGGCCTCTGGGCCCGGGCAACCGCCGCACCCAGCGTCAGATCGCCGGCCGACGCGCGCTGAGCGCGCCCTCCCTTGCCCGTCGGCATCGACGACAGCGGCCCGGACGCCCACCCGGCGGTGATCACCGGCTACAAGGCCGCCCGGAACCGCCCGCTCACCCGCGGTCAGAAACCTTCCAACACGGCGCTGGCCGCAATTCGCCTGCCTTCATCGGCGGCGATGTGCTCATCGGCGATGCACGCAAGTCCGGCTACGTGGCTCAGTGCACCTCCGGTCTCGCGGCATACGACTCGGGGGGTGAGGGGTACCTCATCCCAGCGGACCACTGCTTCCCGAAAGGCTCCGACGTGACCGGCGAAGGGGACGCGGTGGGCGACTTCGGCTACACCCCAGGCCACCACATCGGCTACGTGGAGGGCAGCGCCAACGGCGCCATCCCGGCGGAGACGTCGCTGTACGACGCGGAACTCGTCGACGTCGGTTACGGGGCCGACCAGTATGTGAACTCCGACGAAGCCGACCAGCCGTCCGGCAGGTGGTACCCGGTCACCTCCTCCGCCTATTGATGCACGCCGGGCACATCGTCGGACGGCAGAACCCGCCGACCTCCAACACCGTCGATGGCAGGCCCGCCGAGATGCGTCCCATCGGCCAGCACCCATACGTCTCGTCCCTGACCGTCGACCAGTTGTGCGCTCGAACGAACTGGACCCAGATCAAGTCGCACCCCGAGCAGTACCGCGTCGAGATCGTCATGTCCCGGCAGCCGACGAGCGGTCCGCGGACAGTTCCACCTGCCACACACCTGCCAGATCCCTTGACGACTGCCACAGCGCAACTCAGTGGCTGACCAAGGCAGAACGACCGGTCACGCCCGTGCGCGCCGCCGCGCATGGGCATACTCGGCCGCCCGGCCGCCGGGTCGGGAGCCGTTGCAGCGGCCTCCGCCTCGGCCCGGCACCCTCCCCGCGATTCCGGCGGCGTCCCCGCACAGCGACGGATCGTAGGCAGCGTCTCGCGGCAGGCGCAGCAGAACCCGGGAACCGCCCCAGCCACCCAGTCAGGCGATCTTCACCATGGACACCCGCCGCTGCCCGCCCAGCGGGCCGACGACCTGCCCGTCAGCTCCCGCTTGCGCACCGCCCAGGAAGCCGCATCATGCGCCCACCCTTGCCGGGACCGCACGGCGAGATCACCGGCGGCCAGCGAGCCCAGGAACATCCCGACCTCACGCAGCACCGCCGCATCCACCGCCGACACCCGCAACCGGTCCCGCACCGCAACCCCGGCCGGCCGGGCACCACGAACGGCGCCGCCAACTCCCGCAGCCCACCCACCCGTCCCACCCCCCAACGGCTCGAAGATCCCCGTCACCGCTATCAACGAGCACCACCCCAACAGGTCACCCGTTCGCCCCAAGAACTCCCGTTCCCCCGGAAAACCAGCCCAGAACACCCGCTGAACCCCGACCACCGCCCCGCACCACCACCCCGGGAGTTCCGCATACCGAACATGAACTCCCGGACAACGAACGACTTCCGGCCAACTTCCTGACGCGGCCCTGACAGAAACCGCGATCTGCTGCCACTCTTCCCACGGCTGCTCCACAGCAACCTCACAGATTCCGCCGCTGTGGCACGGCCGAGCTCCCGCACGAGGTTTTCCGCACCGCCCCTGCTCTGCCCGGACGGCCCACCCGCCGACCGGTCTCCCCTGGCCGCGCGACCCGCGGCCACGCAGAAGGAGTCAGTGTTGAGAAGTTCCTCCCACAGACGCACCCCCCGCACCCCCCACACCCGCACCGCCCAGCGCAGGGCCGCCGCCGTCGCCCTGGTCGGCGTCTCCGCCCTGATCGCCGCGGCCGTCCAGTCGGGCGCCGCCACCGCCGCCCCCGCGAAGGCCCCGTCGGCCGCCGGCAAGGTCCTCCCGGGCGCCGAGTCGGTGAAGCTGACCCCCGCCCAGCGTGCCGAGCTGATCCGCCGGGCCGACTCCGCCAAGGCGAGGACCGCCAAGGACCTGGGCCTGGGCGCCAAGGAGAAGCTGGTCGTCCGGGACGTCCTCAAGGACGGCGACGGCACGCTCCACACCCGCTACGAGCGCACCTACGACGGCCTGCCCGTCCTCGGCGGCGACCTGGTCGTCGAGAGTACGAAGGCCGACGCGACCGAGGCGGTCGTCAAGGCCACCCGGGCCGCCATCGCACCGGCGACCACCACGGCGAAGCTGTCCGCGGCGACGGCCGAGACGCAGGCCCTCAAGGCCGCGCGGGCCGAGAAGGCCAAGAGCCCCGACGTCAACCGCGCCCCGCGCAAGGTGATCTGGGCGGCCGACGGCAAGCCGACCCTGGCGTACGAGACGGTCGTCGGCGGCTTCCAGCACGACGGCACTCCTCAGGAGCTGCACGTCGTCACGGACGCGGCGACCGGCGCGAAGCTGTACGAGTGGGAGGCCATCGAGACCGGCACCGGCAACACGGTGTACTCGGGCACGGTCAACCTGACCACCACGCAGTCCGGGTCGACGTACAACCTCACCGACGGCGCGCGCGGCGGGCACAAGACGTACAACCTCAACCGGGGCACCTCCGGCACCGGCACGCTCTTCTCCGGGCCCGACGACGTCTGGGGCAACGGCAGCGCCTCGAACGCGGAGTCGGCGGGCGCGGACGCGCACTACGGCGCCCAGCTCACCTGGGACTACTACAAGAACGTGCACGGGCGCAGCGGTATCCGCGGCGACGGGGTGGGCGCGTACTCGCGGGTCCACTACGGCAACAACTACGTGAACGCGTTCTGGGACGACTCCTGCTTCTGCATGACCTACGGCGACGGCTCGGGCAACGCGAACCCGCTGACGTCGATCGACGTGGCCGCGCACGAGATGACGCACGGGCTCACGTCCAACACGGCCGGCCTCAACTACAGCGGTGAGTCCGGCGGTCTGAACGAGGCCACGTCCGACATCTTCGGGTCGACGGTCGAGTTCTACGCCAACAACTCCTCCGACGTCGGTGACTACCTCATCGGCGAGGAGATCGACATCAACGGCGACGGCACCCCGTTGCGCTACATGGACAAGCCGAGCAAGGACGGCGCGTCCAAGGACAGCTGGTACTCCGGCATCGGCTCGGTGGACGTGCACTACTCCTCGGGCCCGGCGAACCACTTCTTCTACCTGCTGAGCGAGGGCAGCGGCACCAAGACCATCAACGGTGTCACCTACAACTCGCCCACCGCGGACGGTCTTCCGGTCACCGGCATCGGCCGGGACAAGGCGGAGAAGATCTGGTTCCGCGCGCTGACGACGAAGTTCACCTCGACCACCAACTACGCGGCGGCCCGCACCGGCACCCTCGCGGCGACGGGTGAGCTGTACGGCACCACGAGCGCCGAGTACAAGGCGGTGCAGGACGCCTGGGCGGGCGTCGCGGTCGGTGCGCGCTCGGGCGGCGGCGGGGGTGGCGGTACCTCCTTCGAGAACGCGGCCGACGTATCGATTCCGGACAACGGGGCGGCGGTCACGTCGTCGATCACGGTCTCCGGGCGGACGGGCAACGCGCCCTCGAACCTCGCTGTCGCGGTCGACATCGTGCACACCTACATCGGTGACCTTCAGGTGCAGCTGGTCGCCCCCGACGGGACGGCGTACACGCTGAAGGCGTACGGCACCGGCGGGAGCGCGGACAACATCAACACCACCTACACGGTGAACGCGTCCTCCGAAGTCGCCAACGGAACCTGGAAGTTGAGGGTCCAGGACAACGCGGCCCAGGACACCGGCTACATCAACAGCTGGAAGCTCACCTTCCCGTAGGCCCCAGGCCTTCGCGAGCCTCGAAGACAGGGCGCCGCACCCGGTGGTCCAACTCCCGGGCGCGGCGCCCTCGTTCACACTCCCGAAACATTTACCGGACGGTCGACTTTCGGCCAACATCACATCAGGGTCCTGACATGTACGCGGCACCAATGTCACTCTTCCCTCAACCGCCGCACAACTTCCCAGCAACCCCCCACTCCAAGGAGTTTGTGTGACCTCCCTCTACGCGCGTCACAAGCGTTCGACCCTGGCCATCGCGACCGCCGTCGCCGCCGGAGCCCTGCTGACCACCGGCCTGACCACCGGCTCCTCAGCCGCCGCCGAGACCACGGCGGACACCGGCAGAGCCACCCTCGCGGCCGCCCCGCTCCAGCTGTCCGCGTCCGCCCGCACCTCGCTCATCCAGGAGCAGCAGGCCGACGCCGCCGGCACGGCCCAGGACATAGGCCTCGGCGCCAAGGAGAAGCTGGTCGTCAAGGACGTCGTGAAGGACGCCGACGGCTCGGTCCACACCCGCTACGAGCGCACCTACGCGGGTCTGCCGGTCCTCGGCGGCGACCTCGTCGTCCACCAGTCGCCCAGCGGCGCCACCAAGAGCGTGACCAAGGCGACCAAGGCGGCCATCAAGGTCGCCTCCGTGACGCCGAAGCTCGCCCCGGCCAAGGCGGAGAAGCAGGCCCTGACCGCCGCGCAGGCCGCCGGCTCGGAGAAGACCGCCGCCGACCAGGCCCCGCGCAAGGTGATCTGGGCCGGGAACGGCACCCCCGTCCTCGCCTACGAGACCGTCGTCGGCGGCCTCCAGGACGACGGCACCCCGAACGAGCTGCACGTCGTCACCGACGCGGCCACCGGCAAGAAGCTCTACGAGTACCAGGGCATCGAGACCGGCACCGGCAAGAGCCTCTACTCGGGCACGGTCACCCTCGGCACGACCAAGTCGGGCACGACGTACAACCTGACGGACGGCACGCGCGGCGGCCACAAGACGTACAACAAGTCGCACGGCACCAGCTCGTCGGCCGGCACCCTGTTCACGGACGCGGACGACACCTGGGGCACCGGCACGGCCTCCAGCTCGGCCACGGACCAGACCGCCGCCGTCGACGCCGCCTACGGCGCGCAGGAGACGTGGGACTTCTACAAGTCGACGTTCGGCCGCAGCGGCATCAAGAACAACGGCGTGGCCGCCTACTCCCGCGTCCACTACGGCAACGCGTACGTCAACGCGTTCTGGGACGACAGCTGCTTCTGCATGACGTACGGCGACGGCGAGGGCAACGTCAACCCGCTGACCTCGCTGGACGTGGCCGGCCACGAGATGAGCCACGGCGTCACCTCGAACACCGCGGGCCTCAACTACAGCGGCGAGTCCGGCGGCCTGAACGAGGCGACCTCCGACATCTTCGGCACCGGCGTGGAGTTCTACGCCAACAACCCCAACGACGTCGGCGACTACCTCATCGGCGAGGAGATCGACATCAACGGGGACGGCACCCCGCTGCGCTACATGGACAAGCCCAGCAAGGACGGCGGCTCGGCGGACTCCTGGTCCTCCACCGTCGGCAACAAGGACGTGCACTACTCGTCGGGCGTCGCTAACCACTTCTTCTACCTCCTCTCGGAGGGCAGCGGCGCGAAGACGATCAACGGCGTGTCCTACAACTCGCCGACGTCCAACGGCTCCACGGTCACCGGCATCGGCCGCGCCAAGGCCCTGCAGATCTGGTACAAGGCGCTGACCACGTACTTCACCTCCACCACCAACTACAAGGCGGCCCGCACCGGCACACTCTCGGCGGCCAGCGCCCTCTACGGCTCCACCAGCACCGAGTACAAGGCGGTCGCCGCGGCCTGGTCCGCGGTCAACGTCAGCTGACTGTCAGGCAGTTGACAGCACCGTGACAGGGCGGCACCCGGAACGAGAGCGTTCCCGGGTGCCGCCCTACTCTTGGGACCCATGTCCTTCACGTACGACGACGTCGGCGCGACCCGGGAGGCCGGCTTCTGCCCGCCCGGCTTCCACCCCATGCATGTGCGCACCCGTATCGGGGAGGGCGAAGAGGTCTTCCGCAGAGCCTCCGAAGCGGTCCTCACCTGGGAGATGCACCGGGAGCTCGGCGTGGGCGTCGACGCGAGCGCTGACCGGGCCGCCCCCGACGTCGACGTCACCGTCACCCTCGCCGGCCTGATCAAGGCGCCCTGCCGCGTCGTCTGGACGGTCGAGGAACCTCGCCGCGCCGGCTGGGCGTACGGCACACTCACCGGTCACCCGGAGAGCGGCGAGGAGTCCTTCGTCGTGGACCGCACCGGCGACGGCACGGTCTGGCTGACCGTGTCCGCCTTCAGCCGCGCCGCCAAGTGGTACTCCCGCGCGGGCGGCCCGGCGACCCGGGGACTGCAGCACGCGTACGCCCGGCGGTGCGGGGCGGTACTGCGCAGGCTGTGCGCCCCGGTGGAGAGGATCTGAGCCGGCGCCGCTCACAGAGACCTGAGGTGCCCTGATGAGTCCCTGAAGCGACGCCGGTCAGTGCCTCCCGGACCGGCTCACCTCAGCAGCACCCCCGCCGCCTCCACCACCTCCTCCGACGGCAGCGCGACCAGTCCGGGTTCGGCGCTGGACGCGAGCAGGCGGTGGGCGGGCAGGACGCGGACCGTGTAGCCGTAGGGGCCCGTCCGGTCCAGGGACAGCGGGCCCTCGTAGGCCCACCGTCCCTCGGGGTCGGGGCCGCCCGCCGGTTTCAGCGGGACGGCCGTGGCATCGGTGATGCGGTCCTCCTCGTCCACCCGGCCGGAGACCGCCTGCACCTCGACGTCGTCGGGACCGAGGTCGCCGAGTGCGACCCGCACCCGCAGGCCGAGGGTGGTGCCGAGTTCCGCGGTGGCCGTGGCGGCGGTCGTCTCCACGTGGTCGACGGCGACACCGTGCCAGGCCGCGCGCAGCCGGGCCTTCCACTCGGCGATCTCGCGCGCGGAGTCCGGGTCGGTGGTGCGGTGGGCGTGGGCGGCCGGGGCGTACAGCCGTTCGACGTACTCGCGGACCATGCGGCCCGCCAGCACCTTCGGACCGAGCAGGGTGAGGGTCTGGCGGACCATCTCGATCCACCGGTCGGGCAGGCCCTCCTGTCCGCGCTCGTAGAAGCGGGGGGTCACCCGCTGTTCGAGCAGGTCGTAGAGGGCGGCGGCCTCGATGTCGTCGCGCCGGTCGGGGTCGGTGCCCACGCCGTCGGCGGTGGGGATCGCCCAGCCGAAGTCGGGCTGGAACCACTCGTCCCACCAGCCGTCCAGGACGGAGAGGTTGAGGCAGCCGTTGAGCGCGGCCTTCATCCCGCTGGTCCCGCACGCCTCCAGCGGCCTGAGCGGGTTGTTGAGCCAGATGTCGCAGCCCGGGTAGAGCTTCTGCGCCATCGCCATGCCGTAGTCCGGCAGGAACACCAGCCGGTGCCGCACCCGCGGATCGTCCGAGAAGCGCACCAGCTCCTGCACCAGCCGCTTGCCCCCGTCGTCCGCGGGGTGCGCCTTCCCGGCGACGACGATCTGGATCGGCCGCTCCGGATGCAGCAGCAGGTCCATCAGCCGGTCGCGGTCGCGCAGCATCAGCGTCAGCCGCTTGTACGACGGGACACGCCGCGCGAACCCGATGGTGAGCACGTCGGGATCGAGCACGCCGTCGATCCAGCCCAGCTCGGCCGTCCCCGCGCCGCGCTGCCGCCAGGAGGCGCGCAGCCGCTCCCGCACCTCCGTCACCAGCTGCTCGCGCAGATTGCGGCGCAGCTCCCAGATGTCCTGGTCGGTGATGTCCCCGACCGCGTCCCAGCGATCCGACCCGCCGACGGTCAGCGCGTCCTCGGTGCGCTGGGCCCCCACCTGCCGGGCCCCGAGCCGGAACACCTCCGGGGCGACCCAGGTCGGGGCGTGCACCCCGTTGGTCACGGAGGTGATCGGCACCTCCTCGGGGTCGAATCCCGGCCACAGGCCCGAGAACATCTCCCGGCTGACCTTGCCGTGCAGCAGGGAGACGCCGTTGGCGCGCTGGGCCAGGCGCAGGCCCATCACGGCCATGTTGAACAGGTTGGGTTCGCCGCCGGGGTAGGTCTCCATGCCCAGCTGCAGGACGCGTCCGACGTCGATGCGGGGCAGCTCGGCGTCGGGGCCGAAGTGGCGGGCGACCAGTTCCCGGTCGAAGCGGTCGATGCCGGCCGGGACGGGGGTGTGGGTGGTGAAGACGGTCCCGGCCCGCACGGCTTCGAGCGCGGAGTCGAAGTCCAGCCCCTCGGAGCAGAGTTCGGCGATCCGTTCCAGGCCGAGGAAGCCGGCGTGGCCCTCGTTGGTGTGGAACACCTCGGGCTCGGGGTGCCCGGTGAGCCGGCAGTACGTCCGTACGGCCCGCACTCCTCCTATGCCGAGCAGCATCTCCTGGAGCAGCCGGTGCTCGCTGCCGCCGCCGTAGAGCCGGTCGGTCACCCCGCGCTCGCCGAGGTCGTTCTCCTCGACGTCGGAGTCCAGCATCAGCAGCGGTACCCGGCCGACCTGGGCCAGCCAGATCCGGGCCCGCAGCTGCTTGCCGCCGGGCAGGGCGAGACAGACGTCGGCCGGGGTGCCGTCGGCCTCCCGCAGCGGGGCGACGGGCAGTTCGTGGGGGTCGAGCACCGGATAGTGCTCCTGCTGCCAGCCGTCCCGGGACAGGGTCTGCCGGAAGTATCCGTGCCGGTACAGCAGGCCGACCCCGATGAGCGGTACGCCGAGGTCGCTGGCCGCCTTGAGATGGTCGCCGGCGAGGATGCCGAGGCCGCCGGAGTACTGGGGCAGGGCGGCCGTGATGCCGAACTCCGGGGAGAAGTAGGCGACGGCGGCCGGGAGTTCGGCGGTCTGGGTCTGGTACCAGCGGTCGCCGGTCACATAGTCGTTCAGATCGTCGGCGACCGCGGTGAGCCGGCGCAGGAAGCGCCGGTCCTCGGCGAGCTCGGCGAGCCGCGCGGGACGCACGCTGCCGAGCAGCCGTACCGGGTCGCCACCTGAGGCGGCCCAGCGTTCCGGATCGACGGACTGGAAGAGGTCGCGTGTCTCGGCGTGCCAGGACCAGCGCAGATTCCGCGCCAGATCACTGAGTGGCCGGAGCGGTTCGGGGAGAACGGGACGGACGGTGAATCGACGGATCGCCTTCACTTGCCACCTCGACGCGTTCGCTGGAGGACGCACGACACTGTGCGCAGCGTTCTTCAAACGGTACCGGCGTTTGTGCCCCTCTCGCTGGGCGTCCCGCTCCCCGTGTTCCCCGCTGTCGGCCCGAGGAACCGTGTCCTGGGACCCCGGACGGGCCGCCGACGCGGACGGGCCCGATATGGCCGGTTCCACACCCTCAGGCGTTCTTGTGGTGCTTCGCGCCGCACGAGAGGCTCTCCAGTGGCGTCCGGGCCCGGGAACCGCCCAGCGCGTGGACCGCGGCTGCCGGACGCCGACCGAGGAGGGGGAAAACAGCCATGGCACGGACGCGAAGGCGGCGTCTGCGCGTGGCGGGGGGTCTGACCGCGGTGACCTGTGCCGCGGCTCTTTCGGCGATCACCCTGCCCGCGCACGCCGCACCTCAGGGGCCGATATCCGGCGCCGGACAGCCCGGCTCCGTCGGCGGAAGTTACCTGGTGACACTCAAGGGGGGAACGAAGGCCCCGTCGGCGGCCGGAAAGGGCCTCGCCGAGAAGTACGGGGCACGAATCAGCCATACCTACGGCACGGTGCTGAACGGCTACGCGATCCGGGCCGACGAGAGACAGGCCCGGCTCCTCGCGGCGGACCCGCGGGTCGCCTCGGTCGTCCAGGACAGCCGGGTGAGCCTGGACGGGGTGCAGGAGAACCCGCCGTCGTGGGGCCTGGACCGGCTCGACCAGGCCCGTCTGCCGCTGGACGGGACGTACACCTCGCCGGACTCGGGGGGCTCCGGGGTGACCGTGTACGTGATCGACACCGGTGTCCGGATCGGCCACCAGGACTTCGGCGGGCGGGCGAGCGACGGCTGGGACTTCGTCGACGGTGACCGCGGCGCGGGTGACGGCAACGGACACGGCACCCATGTCGCCGCCACCGTCGCCGGCACCCGGTACGGGGTCGCCAAGAAGGCCCGGGTCGTCTCCGTGCGTGTCCTCGACGACGCCGGCGCGGGCACCACGGCCCGGGTCATCGCGGGCATCGACTGGGTGACGGAACACGCCAGGAAACCGGCGGTCGCCAACCTCAGCCTGGGCGGCGCCCGCAACGCCCAACTGGACGCCGCCGTCCGCGCCTCGATCAGGTCCGGAGTGACGTACACGGTGGCGGCGGGCAACGACGGGCTGCCGGCCTCCCGCTACTCCCCCGCCGACGTGAAGGAGGCGGTCACGGTGGGTGCCACCGGCCCCGGGGACGCGAAACCGGCCTTCTCCAACTTCGGCCCGGCCCTCGATCTTTTCGCCCCGGGCGTGTCGATCACCTCGGCGTCACACAGCGGCAACACCGGGCGGGCAACATATTCGGGTACGTCGATGGCGGCGCCGCACGCGGCCGGCGCGGCGGCGCTGTATCTCGCGGATCATCGCGGGGCCACCCCCGCGCAGGTCGGCAAGGCACTGGTCTCCCAGGCGGTATCCGGCAAGGTGTCCGGCCGGGGTCTCGGTTCGCCGGACAAATTACTGCACGTGACGCGCTGACGCGGGGCACGTCCGGTACCGGCCCCGTTCGGCCAGAACGGGGCCGGTCTTGTGTGCAGACATACGCGTGAGTAGTTAGCAAAGTGCCGGATTGCCCACCCGAATAGGGTGGGAAGGCTCCTCCGGTACACCCCGCAGGTACCACACCGGCACGCCTCAGGGATGCCCCGCAGGACCCACCTCCCCACAGACATCCGCCCATCAACGTTGACGCGGACAGGAGCGGTCATGCCCGCCACGCACCACTCGTCAGCACCCCCGACTTCGAGCACCGAGGCGTATCCCGTACGCCCGGTCGACAGCGGCCCGCCGGCTGCGGAGCCACCCTCCGCGAGCGACGGCACGGCCGTCGGGCGCATACCCGTCCTCGACGTCCGCCCGGTCATCCAGCACGGCCGCAGGCCGGCCAAGGCGGTGACCGGAGAGTCGTTCGAGATCTCGGCCACCGTGTTCCGCGAAGGCCACGACGCGGTCGCCGCGAACGTCGTACTGAAAGACCCCGAAGGCCGCCCGGGCCCCTGGACGCCCATGCGGGAGCTGGCCCCCGGCTCCGACCGCTGGGGCGCCACCGTCACCGCCGGGGAGCCCGGCCGGTGGACGTACACCGTGGAGGCCTGGGGCGATCCCGTCAGCACCTGGCGCCACCACGCCCAGATCAAGATCCCGGCGGGGATGGACACGGAGCTGGTCCTGGAGGACGGCGCGCGTCTGCACGCGCGCGCGGCCGAGGGGGCCCCCGAGGACGCGCGGAAGGTCCTCCTCGCCGCCGTCGAGGCCCTGCGGGACGAGAGCCGCCCCGTCGCGGCCCGGCTGGCGGCGGCGTTGACGCCGGAGGTGGACGCGGTGCTGTCGCGGCATCCGCTGCGGGAGCTGGTCACCGCCTCGGAGAC